>PANK01000003.1 GCA_002707605.1 Hoeflea sp. | reverse complement strand
CCCGAGGACTTGATGCCGCCGAACGGCGCTTCGGCGGTCGAGACGAGGCCGGTGTTGATGCCCACCATGCCGCTTTCGATTTCCTCGGCGACCTTCCAGACCGTCGAGATGTCACGGGCATAGAAATAAGCGGCTAGGCCAAACTCGGTGTCGTTGGCAAGCGCGATGCCCTCGTCGATCGTGTCGAAGGCGATGATCGGGGCGACAGGGCCAAACGTCTCTTCGGAGAGAACCTTCATGCCCTTAGAGACGCCGCTCAGAACCGTCGGCTGGAAGTAAGTGCCGCCCAGTTCCGACCGCTTGCCGCCGGTGACGACCTTGGCCCCCTTGCTGACGGCGTCCGCGACATGGTCCTCGACCTTCTCGACACCCTTCTCGTCAATCAGCGGGCCGATCTGCACCCCGTCATCCATGCCGTTGCCGACCTTGAGCCTGGCGGTGGCTGCCGCGAGTTTCTCGGCAAAGGCATCGGCCACGCCGCGCTGGACATAGATGCGGTTGGCGCAGACACAGGTCTGGCCCGAATTGCGGAACTTGGCGATCATCGCGCCTTCCACCGCCGCATCGAGATCGGCATCGTCGAAGACCAGGAACGGCGCATTGCCGCCCAGTTCCAGCGAGAGCTTCTTGATGTCGTGGGCGCACTGCTTCATCAGGATGCGGCCCACTTCGGTGGAGCCGGTGAAGGTCAGCTTGCGCACCTTCGGGTTCGAGCACATCTCTGCGCCGATCCCCTTGGAATCGCTGCCCGGGATCATCGACAGCACACCCTTCGGCACCCCGGCGCGTTCGGCAAGAACCGCCATGGCGATGGCCGAAAGCGGGGTTTCCTTGGCAGGCCGCGCCACGAAGGTGCAGCCCGAGGCGAGTGCAGGCGCCACCTTGCGGGCGATCATCGCATTGGGGAAGTTCCACGGCGTGATCGAGGCCACCACACCGACCGGCTGCTTGATCACCACGATGCGCTTGTCGGCCTGGTGACCGGGAATGACGTCGCCATAGACGCGGCGGGCTTCCTCGGCGAACCACTGGATGAAGGAGGCGCCATAGGCGATCTCGCCCTTGGCTTCCGCAAGCGGCTTGCCCATCTCGGCGGTCAGGATCTTGCCGAGATCCTCCTGGTTCTCGAGCATCAGGTCGTTCCACTTGAGAAGGATCGCGCAGCGCTCCTTGGCGGTCTTCCTGCGCCATTCCTTCTGCGCCTCGTAGGCGATGTCGATCGCCTTCCTGGTATCCTCGGCGGTCAGGTCGGCCACATCGGCGATGGTCTCGCCGGTGGCCGGATTGATGACCGCAAAAGTCTTCGAGCCCTCAACCCACTCGCCGCCCAGAAGGCCGCGCGTCTCGAGCAAAGAGGGATCGGAAAGTGTCAGTGTCATGGAGGGGTCCTTTATCGCAAACCGGATGCATGTCACGCATCCGGGCCGTGGGTCGTGAAAACCGCGTCCGGGATGACCAGCCTTGATCCAGGACCGGAAATCACAGCAATTGTTCAATATATTGAACACGGTTCAGAATATGAAACGTATCGATTGAGTATCAAAATTGTCAAGCTGGCAAAAGATCACAAGGAAGAAAGAGCTGCTCGCGCTAAGGTTCCGCAAGGTCAGCGCGGACCGGCTTAATCGGCTCCGCCATTCCCGGTGCCGGGAAAAGCCTGCTATGTGAGCAACACCGGAAGAGGGCAGAACCGTGAAAGACAAACCCGTTCGATCCTACATGATCTGTACCGCGCCACGCAGCGGCAGCACGATGCTCTGCGGGCTGCTCGCTGCAACAGAGACGGCAGGGGATCCCGACTCGCATTTCCATAACCCGGCATTCGCGGACTGGCTGGACGACTACGGCCTCAACCAGACGGATTACGATTCGCATGAGGACGCCGTTCGCGCCGTGTTCGAAGCCGCCCTGCGTCGCGGGACAGGCGGGTCGAATATCTTCGGCCTGCGCATGCAACGCGGCAGCTTCGATCACTTCATGCAGCAATTGGAGTGCATCGTACCGGGTCGCATGAGTGATGTGGACCGCATCGAGACCGTCTTCGGTCCGACGCTGTTCATTCATCTTTCGCGCCCGGACCGTTTGGGGCAGGCGATTTCGCGCATCCGCGCCGAACAATCCGGCCTGTGGCACCGCAACGCCGACGGCACGGAGCTGGAGCGTCTGTCACCGCCCAAGAAAGAGCACTATGATGAAGCAGCCCTTCGGCACCATATCGCGGCCTCCGAGGGGATGGATGCGGCTTGGGAGACCTGGTTCGAGCGCGAAGCGATAGACCCCCTGCGGATCACTTATGACGCCTTGGCTCAGCAACCAAACCAGATCCTGGCGGAGATATTGACCGCACTGGATCTCGACCCCGCTCAGGCCCAGACAGTCGAGGTGCCGACGGCAAAGCTCGCAGATGAGACAAGTCGCGAGTGGCGCGCCCGGTTTCTGGGTCAGAGCTGAGAGGAAAATTTCAAGGCAGCGCAACACGCCGAAATGGGCGAAATCACTGAAAGGCAGGCAATGGCGGAGAGGGTGGGATTCGAACCCACGGTACGGTCGCCCGTACGCCGCATTTCGAATGCGGTGCTTTCGACCACTCAGCCACCTCTCCGCGTCGCGTGGTCATCGCTTGGCGCGATCGGCGCACTCCATAACGGCGGATGATTTGGAACACAAGGCACAATTTTCATCGCGCCGCACGAAAATGCAGGCCGAAGCGCCCGGAAGCCCTGTAAAAGCTTGACTTGGGACTGAACCTTTTGTATCGGACCCGGCAGGCGGCGTGGAGCCTTTCCGCGCCGTTTGTTTTTGTCCCGCGCGCGAGCGCCACGGTTTTCCTTGAAACCCGGCCGGCGGCACGACAGACGGGCAGGACTTTCACCGGGGGTTTGATCGCCCCCACTGGTATCCAGACTGGCAAAAAGACGGCCGTTTGATGCTCCGGGTTCCCGGGGAAACATTCAGAGCCGGACTGAACACGAAAGGAAAAACGATGTTCGCAGTCATCAAGACCGGTGGCAAGCAGTACCGCGTTGCCGCCAATGACGTTCTCACTGTCGAGCGCCTCGAAGGCGACGCCGGTGCATCCGTCGAATTCACCGAAGTTCTCATGGTCGGCGAAGGCGAATCCGCCACCATCGGCGCACCCTTCGTCGAAGGCGCCATGGTCGTCGCAGAAGTCGTCGATCAGGGCCGCGCCCGCAAGGTCATCGCCTTCAAGAAGCGCCGCCGCCAGAACTCGAAGCGCATCCGCGGTCATCGTCAGCACCAGACCACGCTGAAGATCACCGACATCCTGACCGGTGGCGCCAAGCCCTCGAAGAAGGCCGCTGCAAAGCCGGCCAAGACCGAGGACAAGGCTGCCGACAAGCCGGCCGCCGAGAAGAAGCCGGCAAAGGCCAAGGCTGACAAGGGCGACGATCTGACCAAGGTCAAGGGCATCGGCCCGGTCGCAGCCGGCCAGCTCGCTGACCACGGCATCGACACCTTCGCCAAGCTCGCCGCTCTCAGCGACGACGAAATCGCAAAGATCGACGCCGACCTGCCGTTCAGCGCCGACCAGATCACCGACTGGCGCGCCCAGGCCGCCGATCTCGCGAAGTAATCAACCGGCCGGTCCATCCGGCAAAGTTTCCGTCCTGTAGGGACGAAAAAGGAGCAGACCCATGGCACACAAAAAAGCTGGCGGTTCCTCGCGTAACGGTCGCGATTCCGAATCCAAGCGTCTTGGCGTGAAGAAGTTTGGCGGCGAGCAGGTTCTCGCCGGCAATATTCTCGTGCGTCAGCGCGGCACCAAGTGGCACCCGGGCACCAATGTCGGTCTCGGCAAGGATCACACGATTTTTGCGACCAAACCGGGCACCGTGGCATTCCGCACCAAGGCCAATGGCCGCGTGTATGTCTCCGTAATGGAGACGGCGGAAGCCGCAGAATAAAGCCGATCCGACAAAAGCGGGCCGGCGTCTCATCGACCGGCCGGCTCAAAAAATCGGCATTCTCCGGAAAAGAGATACGGGAGGTGGGACCAAGGTTCCGCCTCCCTTTTTCTTTCGTCGAACCCAAGGAGAATGACGATGATACAGGAAGCACCTTCCCGGAGGCCTCAGCCTCCCAGCGATGAACGGTTGAGAATAGACTGTCCGGTCTTGTTGACCGAACGGCTCGTTCTGAGAGCGCCCCACGTCGAGGACATCGACGCCATTACCCTTCTCGCCAACAACCCGGCCATCGCCACCATGGTATCGCGCATGCCGCATCCCTATACCCGGGAAGATGCCGCCGAGTTCGTCCGAAAAACGGCGACCCGCGGGAACGGTAATAGCGTCTATGCGATTGCGGAAGCCGATACCGGTACCTTCGTGGGCTGCTGCGCCCTTCATGAAGTCGCCGATCCGCGTGGCCTCGAGATCGGCTACTGGATCGGCCAGCCCTACTGGGGCGGCGGCTATGCGACGGAAGCGGTTCACGCACTGGTCGATATGGCCTTCAAGACGACCGAGATCGACCATATCGACGGCGCCTGCCGGGTGACCAATGCCGGCTCGCGCCGGGTCCTGCAGAAGTCGGGCTTCCAGTTCCAGGGCACCGACATGATCCACGTCATGGCGCTCAATGCCTCGGTCGCCGCCGAACGGTTCCGGCTCGACCGCAAGACCTGGGCCTCGCTCTTGAGCTGGCACGCGCGGCCTGCGCGGCGCTGACACGAAACCAGACGAAGGGCCGGGGAACCGGCCCTTCGATCCAGCGTTCGGCAGGCGGCGTATGACTGCCATGAACAGAAAGGATTTGTCATGACCCTTGCCAACCGACTGCTGACTGTCTGCCTCGCTCTTCCGCTTCTGGTGACGTTGCTGGCGCTACCGGCCCACGCCGCCGACCTGCGGCTTGAGGATTTCTTCCGCGGCAAGACCTATGCCTACGGCACGTTCGGNGCGATCAACGGCACATCCCGCTCCTTCCGGGTCGATCTGACTGGCACGGTGCGTGGCGATGTTCTCAAGCTGCGCGAAGACTTCCGCTACGACGACGGCGAGCGTGACACCAAGACCTGGGTCTTCACCCGCACCGGCCCGACGACCTATTCGGGCACACGGGATGATGTTCTTGGCGAAACCACGGTCCGGATCTCCGGCAATACCGCCCATTTCACCTATCGGGTCGATCTCGATCCCGATGGCAAACCGAATATCGTCCGCTTCTTCGACACGCTGGTCCTGAAAAATGATGGCACGCTGAGAAACACGGCCCTGGTCACCAAGTTTGCCCTTCCAGTTGCCCGCGTGAAGATCAATTTCGCCCGCAGCCTTGCCAAGGCAAAAGCAATCCGACCGTGACAGCGCGTCCGGGCGCAGCGGTCAGAGGCAATAGGCTTTGACCTTGCCGCTCCGGGCAGTTATCGATGCCCGCAAAACCAGCGCTCGCATGATGCGGGCCAATTCTCATTTCCAAACCTGATCGGTCAAACCAGATGAAATTTCTCGACGAAGCCAAGGTCTACATTCGTTCCGGCGATGGCGGCGCGGGCTCCGTCTCGTTCCGGCGCGAGAAATATATCGAGTTCGGCGGGCCCGACGGCGGCGACGGGGGCCGCGGCGGTGATGTCTGGGTCGAGGCCGTCGAAGGTCTCAACACCCTGATCGACTATCGCTATCAGCAGCACTTCAAGGCCAAGACCGGCATGCACGGCATGGGCCGCAACCGCACCGGCGCGGGTGGCGACAGCGTGACGCTGAAGGTCCCGGCCGGTACGCAGATATTCGAGGAGGATCGCGAGACGCTCATCTGCGACCTCGTCAATGTCGGCGATCGCTATCGTCTGGCGACCGGCGGTAACGGCGGTTTCGGCAACACCCACTTCAAGTCCTCGACCAACCAGGCGCCCCGCCATGCCAATCCCGGACAGGAAGGTCAGGAAAAGACGATCTGGCTGCGCCTGAAGCTCATCGCCGATGGCGGCCTCGTCGGTCTGCCGAACGCCGGCAAGTCGACCTTCCTGGCGACGGTGACCCGAGCCCGGCCGAAGATCGCGAACTATCCTTTCACCACGCTCCACCCCAATCTCGGCGTTGCCACCATCGATGGCAAGGAGTTCATTCTCGCCGACATTCCGGGGCTCATCGAAGGTGCCCATGAGGGCGTCGGCATCGGCGACCGTTTCCTCGGACACGTCGAGCGCACCCGCGTGCTCTGCCATCTTGTGTCCTCCGTCGAGGAAGATGTGGCCAAGGCCTATACGACCGTACGTAACGAGCTCGAGGCCTATGGTCACGGCATTACCGACAAGCCTGAAGTGGTGGCACTGTCCCAGGTCGACGTGCTCGATCCCGAAACCCGCCGCGACAAGGTCAAGGCGCTGAAGAAGGCGACAGGCCAGACCCCGCATGAAATCTCCGCCGTTTCCGGCGAAGGCATGACGGGCCTGTTGCGCGCTCTGCGCGAGGTCATCGATTCCGACAAGGCGGCGGAAGCCGAGAAAGCCGGAACCAGCACCACATCCTCCGGAAAAGACTGACCAGAATGACGGCGCGGCGCAAACCTCTGTCCGCCCACAAGCGGATCGTCATCAAGATCGGCTCGGCGCTGCTCGTCGACCGCACGACCGGGCTCAAGGCCGCATGGCTTGAAGCCCTGTGCGCGGATATCGCGGCATTGAAGACGAACGGCGCGGATGTGCTGGTCGTCTCCTCCGGCGCCATCGCCATGGGCCGCACGGTGCTGGGATTGCCCTCGACCGCGCTGAAGCTCGAGGAAAGCCAGGCCGCGGCAGCCGTCGGCCAGATCGCGCTGGCCCAGGCCTGGGCCGACAATCTCTCGCGTCACGGCATTGTTGCCGGCCAGATCCTGCTGACCTTGTCCGACACCGAGGAACGCCGCCGCTATCTCAATGCGCGCGCGACGATCGGCGAACTCTCGCGCCGGGGTGCTGTTCCCGTCATCAACGAGAACGATACGGTGGCGACGACCGAGATCCGCTACGGCGACAACGACCGGCTCGCTGCCCGTGTTGCCACCATGACAGGCGCGGACCTTCTCGTGCTGCTCTCCGATATCGACGGGCTTTATACCGCGCCGCCCGCCACAAATCCCGATGCGGAATTTCTCTCCGAGATTGCGTCCATCACGCCCGAAATCGAGGCGATGGCCGGCGGGGCGGGATCGGAACTCTCGCGCGGCGGCATGAAGACCAAGATCGACGCCGGGCGGATTGCCACCGGTGCCGGTTGCGCGATGATCATCGCCTCGGGAAAGCCCGACCACGCCCTCTCGCTCATTGACGGCGGCGGCCGCTCGTCGTGGTTCGCGCCGTCAGGCACTCCGGTGACCGCACGCAAGACATGGATTGCCGGCCAGCTCGAGCCTGCCGGCCGCCTCATCATCGATGCAGGCGCCGAACGCGCGCTCCATGCCGGCAAGAGCCTGCTGCCCGCGGGCGTCACGGCTTGCCAGGGCGCCTTTCATCGCGGCGACACGGTTGCCGTCATCACTGCGGCGGGCCGCGAGATCGCGCGCGGCATCTGCGGCTATGACAGCGAGGAAGCCGCGCGCATCACAGGCCGCAAATCCGCAGAGATCGAAACCGTGCTGGGCTATCCCGGCCGCGCCGCCATGATCCACCGCGACGATCTCGTCATCACCGGCCCGCGACCGCCACGCGGCTGATCCGCTCGCGCACGCGAATTCAGGCGGCTCGCGCCGCGCGGCTTTACCCTTCACCGCCTATTGCGTATGTAACAGGTCCCCTTCGGGACCCGCAAAATTCTGGGAGTGGCCCATGCTGGACAAGGCAAACACCAAGGTAGACGTCGAAACGCTGATGGCCGGGATCGGCCGCAATGCGCGTGCCGCTGCCAAGCCACTGGCCATCGCTTCGACACAAACCAAGAATGCGGCCCTTCTTGCTATGGCGGACGCCATCGAGGCGAATGTCGCGACGATCCTGAAAGCCAATGCCGAGGACATGGAGCGCGCCGAGGAAGCCGATCTGTCGCCTGCGCTGAAGGATCGCCTCAAGCTCGACGAAGCCCGCCTCGCCGGTGTCGCCAACGGCATCCGCGAAGTGGCGGCGCTGGCAGATCCGGTGGGCGATGTGATCGCCGCATGGGATCGCCCCAACGGCCTCGAAATCGAGCGCGTTCGTACCCCGCTCGGGGTTATCGGCGTGATTTATGAAAGCCGGCCCAATGTCACCGCGGACGCCGGCGCGTTGTGCCTGAAGGCCGGCAATGCGGTGATCCTGCGCGGCGGCTCGGATTCCATTGCCTCCACCCGTGCGATTCACGCCTGCCTCGTCGAGGGTCTGAAATCGGCTGGCCTTCCCGCCGAGGCCATTCAGGTCGTGCCGGTCACCGATCGCGCTGCCGTCGGCGAGATGCTCAAGGGGCTTAACGGCAATATCGACGTCATCGTGCCGCGCGGCGGCAAGAGCCTGGTCGCGCGCGTCCAGAGTGAGGCGCGTGTTCCCGTGTTCGCCCATCTCGAAGGCCTTTGCCATGTCTATATCGACAAGTCGGCCGACCCGGAGATGGCGCGCAAGCTCATCGTCAATTCCAAGATGCGCCGCACCGGCATCTGCGGCGCTGCCGAAACCCTGCTTCTCGACCGGGCGCTCGATACCGACACAAAGCGCGCGCTCGTCACCGATCTGATTGCAGCCGATTGTGAGGTTCGCGGCGACGAAGCCGTTCAGGCGCTATCCCCGGACGTCAAACCCGCGGAAGAAGCCGACTGGTCGACCGAATATCTCGACGCCATCATCTCGGCTTGCGAAGNGGNCGGCATTNANGGCGCGNNCNCCCATATCTCCCNCNACTCGTCCANCCANACCNAGGCCGTGTTTGCCGAGGATGCCNAGGTGGTCGAAAAGTTCTTCAACGAGATNGATTCGGCNATCCTTCTGCACAATGCATCGACCCAGTTCGCCGATGGCGGCGAATTCGGCATGGGGGCCGAGATNGGCATTGCNACCGGCAAGATGCACGCNCGCGGCCCTGTCGGCGTCGAGCAGCTGACGTCCTTCAAGTATCGCGTCCGCGGCAGCGGTCAGACCAGGCCGTGAGTTGAACGTTTTCCGCGCGTCTTACCCCGCTCCCTATNTGCGCATGCCCTATGTCGAGCGGGGGATGAAGGTCGGCCTGTTCGGCGGTTCCTTCAATCCGCCCCATGCCGGCCATGTGCTGGTTTCCGAGATCGCGCTCCGCCGTCTCGGTCTCGACCAGATCTGGTGGATGGTCTCGCCGGGCAATCCGCTCAAGGATCATTCCGACCTTGAAGCACTCGATGCNCGTGTGACCGCTTCCAACGCCATGGTGGAGGACCCGCGCGTCAAGATCACCGCCTTCGAGGCCGTCTACGGATTGCGCTANACCGCCGAGACCCTGCGCTTTCTCAAGCGCTACAACCCCGGCATTCATTTCGTCTGGGTGATGGGCGCCGACAATCTGGCGAGTTTTCACCATTGGCAGGACTGGCGCGGCATCGCCCAGACCTTCCCGATTGCGGTCATCGACCGTCCCGGCTCGACNCTCTCCTACCTCTCCGCGCCGATGGCCAAGGTCTTTTCGCGCCACCGCATGGACGAGAGCGATGCCCGGCAATTGCCGACGGCGCGCGCACCCGCCTGGACCTTCATACACGGGCCCCGCTCCACCCTGTCGTCGACAGCCATCAGAAAAGCCCGGGTAAAATCAGCCTGACCCGACGTCTTGAAAAGTTAACACTTGCATGCCTATCTTTAACCATGCGGCTGCTAGTGATGTCGTTGGCCGCATCCTGTCTGTTCGAAAATCGAAAGGAACGACACTGAGGACAGCACATCAAAAGGGAAATGCCGAAGGCAATTTCTCAGCGGTTGCGGATAGCGGCGCAAAGGCAGCACTCCGTCAACTCGAGCTCGTTCGCGAAAGCCTCGCGGACTCAAAAGCGGAAGACATCGTCCACATCGACATTGCGGGCAAATCGGCACTCGGCGATCACATGGTGGTTGCGTCGGGCCGGTCCAATCGTCATGTGTCGGCGATCTGCGATCACCTCATTCGCGATCTCAAGGATGCNGGTTTCGGCACGCCCCAGGTCGAAGGCCTGGAAGCGGGTGACTGGGTTCTCATCGATGCGAGCGACGTGATCATTCACGTNTTTCGTCCGGAAATCCGGGATTTCTACAACATCGAGAAGATGTGGCAGGCTCCCGATGTGGATGGCGAAAAACTGCACTGACCGGTTGACCCGGTAAGGCGGAACGTGGTCGTAGCCTGTGTGGTCCGGGCGGCTCAGGTCGCCCGACGGAGGAAGCTGACTGACTGACCGGGTTACGAAATGCGTGTGACTTTCATTGCGACCGGCCGGCTCAAGGCGGGCCAGGAGGCGGAGCTTGCGGCCCGTTATATCGACCGGATGGCGAAGGCCGGGCCGGCGATAGGCATCGAATTNGCCCGCACGGTGGAACTCACCGAAAGCCGCGCCCAATCATCAGACCAGCGAAAATCCGANGAAGCGGCCGAGCTCGAGAAGAACCTGCCGAAGGGCGCATTTCTCGTTCTCCTCGACGAACGCGGCAAGACCNTTGATTCGGTCGAGTTCGCCGANCGGCTCGGCCAGATCCGCGATGACGGNCAGCGCGACATCGTGCTCGCAATCGGCGGGCCCGACGGGTTCGACAAGGATCTGCGGCAGCGCGCCGATCTCACCATCTCCTTTGGACGCATGACCTGGCCGCACCAGCTCGTGCGCATCATGCTTGCCGAACAGCTCTACCGCGCGGTCACGATTCTGTCCGGCCATCCCTACCACCGCTCATGAGCTGAAGGACCCTGTCCCTTTCATTTTCGCTCACGGAAAGGTTCATGGTGAAAGGGCCGCAAATCAGCTAAGGGTTGCTCATGAATTCCGGCCTCCCGTCCCTCAAGGTCTTTGCGTTTGCTTCTCCGCGCGTGGCTGCGGTGGTGACGCTCGGCCTCATCATCGGCACCGCGCCCNTCCCGCTGGGTGCCACCGAGAACGGGACGGAAGATCCGGTACAGGCCGAAGCCGCCGTGCCCGCCGATGCCGATGCGCTGACCCCGGAGGAGCGGAAACTTCTCGAACAGCGCGACGAAAACCTCACGGAACTGCGAGCTGCGGCGACCGACGCGGAAGCCGCCCAGAAGGCGCTCGAATCACTTGAGAACGATCTGGCCGGACTGAAGGACGAGCAGCAGGAACTGGAATCCTCGCTGCAGAAGACGACCGCGCGCCGTACCGAGCTCGACCGTCGCGTGGCGGCGGGCGAGGAACGCTTGACCGCCTTGAACGAGCGTCAGATGGTGCTGCGCCGCTCGCTGATCGATCGTCGCGCCGTCTTGGCCGAGGTGCTGGCAGGCCTGCAGCGAATCGGTCGCGATCCGCCCCCTGCCCTCCTGATCTCTCCCGATGACGCATTGTCCTCGGTCCGCAGCGCCATTCTGCTCGGCGCCGTGGTGCCCGAGATCCGCTCCGAGACGGAAGCACTCGTCCGCGACCTCGACGAACTGGCACGGCTTCGCAAGTCTATCGCCACGGAACGGACTGAACTCGCTGCGGCACTCGAGGAAAACGACAGCGAAAGCGAACGTCTGGCGGCTCTGGTCACCGAGAAACTGGAGTTGCAGGAAGAAAGCGAACGCCGCCTCGAGCTCGAGCGGAAACGCGCCGCTTCGCTGGCGGAACGGTCCGGCGAACTCGAGAGCGTGATCGCTTCGCTGGAAGCCGAAATCGCCAGCCAGCGCGAGGCGGCCCTTGCGGCACGGCGCGCCGAGGAGGAACGCAAGCAGCGCATCGCCGAGCAGCTTGAACGCGCGCACAAGCTGGCCCTTGCCAAGCTGCCCGAGAAAAACCGCATTGCGCCCGCATATGCATTTTCGGCGCTCAAAGGAACGCTCTATTATCCCGTCAGGGGCGAAACACTCCGCTATTTCGGCGCAGCCGATGGCAGCGGACATGGCTTGAGTGGCGAACTCGTCGCCACCAGTCAGGGTGCAACGGTTTCGGCACCGGTGGATGGCTGGGTCGTCTATGCAGGCGGCTTCCGCTCTTACGGCCAGACACTGATCATCGATGCCGGGGACAAGTACCATCTCGTCCTTGCCGGACTCGATCGAATTTCGGTCGCTGAAGGCCAGTTTGTCCTTGCCGGCGAACCGGTAGCGACCATGGGGCCGACGCGAATGGCGGGAGCAGCCGCATTGACACTGGCAACCGACAAGCCGACGCTTTACATTGAATTCAGAAAAGACGGAAAAGCTGTCGATCCACGTCCCTGGTGGAGAGATGGTGCGTCTCAAGGAAGGGCAAGCAATGATACGTAAGGTGACCTACATGGCCGTTGGCGCCCTCATGGGTGCGACGGCGCTGGGAGCGGTTCAGGCCTATAGCGGCTCGGCTGAAGCTGCCGGCAGCGAGACCTACCGCCAACTGGCGATCTTCGGCAATGTGTTCGAGCGCGTCCGCGCCCAGTATGTCACCCCGCCGGAAGAGGACAAGCTGGTCGAAGCAGCCATCAACGGCATGCTGACCTCGCTCGATCCGCATTCGAGCTACCTCAANCAGGAAGCCGCCACCGACATGCGCACNCAGACGCGCGGNGAATTCGGCGGCCTCGGTATCGAAGTCACCATGGAAGACGAACTCGTGAAGGTCGTCGCACCCATCGACGACACGCCCGCCTCGCGCGCCGGCGTTCTCTCNGGCGACTTCATTTCCGANATCGACGGCGAGCCGGTCCGCGGCCTGAGCCTGTCCGATGCCGTCGACAAGATGCGCGGCCCGGTCAACACCGCGATCGAGCTGACCATCCTGCGNGATGGCGCCGATGCGCCGATCAAGATCAAGGTCACCCGCGACATCATCTCCGTGAAGGCCGTGAAATACCGCGCCGAAGGCGATGTCGGNTANCTCCGCGTGATCTCGTTTACCGAGAAGACCTATGGCGACCTNGAGGATGCCATCGCGACGCTCAAGGACGAAATCGGTGAGGACAAGCTCAAGGGCTTCGTNCTCGACCTGCGCCTCAANCCGGGCGGTCTTCTGGACCAGGCCATCAGCGTCTCCGACGCCTTCCTGAACCAGGGCGAGATCGTTTCGACACGCGGNCGCAANCCGGAAGANACCCGTCGCTTCAACGCCCGCGANGGTGANCTGATCGATGGNCTGCCGATGATCGTNCTNGTCAATGGCGGNTCNGCCTCGGCATCCGAGATCGTGGCCGGNGCNCTGCAGGATCATCACCGCGCCACCGTGCTCGGNACNCGGTCCTTCGGCAAGGGCTCNGTCCAGACCATCATTCCGCTCGATGANTCNACCGCTCTGCGACTNACCNCGGCGCTCTACTACACGCCGTCGGGTACCTCCATCCAGGGCACGGGCATCAAGCCGGATATCAAGGTCGAGGAACCGGTCCCGGAAGAACTGCGCGGCCGCATGGCTAGCTCGGGCGAATCCAAGCTGCGTGGCCACATCCAGGGCGAGAATGAGGACGAAGAAGGCTCGGGCTCGATCGCCTACGTCCCGCCGGATCCGAAGGACGATGTCCAGCTCGGCGAAGCGCTCAAGCTGATTCGCGGCGAAGAAACCAATGCCGCGTTCCCGCCCAGCCCGGAAACCGCTGAGAACAAGAACTGATCCCGCTTTCAANGGCGGATTGAAATCCGGCCGGTCGCCATCAGGCGGCCGGCTTTTTCATGGCCTGNAATGCGCCGCTGATCGGGCTTGCCTGTATCGGCGCGGATTGATTCAATGGCCGGAATAACGCGAATCGGGCTGCGGGACCTTGAACACGGANATTCATCAGCCATTGGGGAAGGACCGGCCGCGTGCCGGCACGCGCGGNTCCCGTGGCCATGGCAAGACGATTGCGATCTCNCTTGCAGTCCTNCTCCTNTTTGGNGGCGGTGCATTTNTNGCNTGGCAGAGCCAAATCCCCACGCCCGCGGAAAAGCCAGCGGAGGTTGCCGTCGCGCAGACCGAAGACGGGAATACCGACAAAGCCGCCAACATCGAGATCATCGACGAGGGCAAGGCGCCCGCGTCTAAGCCCGGAAGCGGCGGCATGGAAAGCCAGTCCGGGCATTCGGGCGCGAAAATCACCACCAGCCTCGATGAGAATGGTGACACGGTCACGAAGTTCACGCCTGCCACGCGCCAACAGCCCGGCGCCGTCCTTCTCTCGCCGCCCGATCGCGTCGGCCAGGATCCCCGCCTCGCTCACCTGCCGGACCCTGCCATCACCGAGGATACGCCCTACGGCGAACTCCCCGTTATCGGTGCCTCCGGCGAGCGTGCCTTCAATATCTATGCCCGCCCATGGTCAGGCGCACGCGGCACGCGGATCGCGATCCTTGTCGGCGGCCTTGGTCTGAGCCAGACCGGCACGCAATATGCGCTGCAAAAACTTCCGCCCGAAGTCACCGTGGCGTTTGCCGCCAACGGCAACAGTCTTCAGCGCTGGATGAAGGAGGCCCGTCTCGACGGCCGCGAGATCATGCTGCAGGTTCCCTTCGAGCCCTTCGACTATCCGCGCAACGATCCCGGCCGNGGCACGCTGACNGTNGAAGCNGGCNCGGAGCAGAACATCGAAGACCTGCATGCCGCGATGGGCGAGATCACCAATTACACCGGCATCACCAATTTCATGGGCGGCCGGTTTCTCGCCNATCCCGATGCGCTCGAACCGGTGATGCGCGACCTCGCNAAACGGGGGATCATGTTCCTCGATGACGGCTCGTCCGCCCAATCCCTGACCGATCAGTTTTCGAAGACGTTCGGAATTCCCTTCGCCGCATCCGACATCATCCTCGACGGCACGCAGGAGCGCGGCTACATTCTCGAAAAGCTCGACGATCTCGAACGCATTGCCCGCCGCAACGGCCAGGCGATCGGCGTGGCATCCGCCTTCGAGGTTTCCGTCGATGCCATCGCCGCCTGGGCCAATGAGGCCAAGGCAAGAGGCATTGAGATCGTGGGCGTCGCCGCCGTCGCCGACGATCCGGAACGATAGACAACAAGAACCGATACAGGAGGCCGCTGGTGGGCAAGAAGGACAAGGTAGTGCGTGACCCCAAGGACCTGCCCTATCGCCCCTGTGTCGGCGTCATGGTGCTGAACAAGGATGGTCATGTCTGGGTCGGCCAGCGTCTCGCCATCGACAATTCCGAATATGACGGCAACCCGCAACTCTGGCAGATGCCGCAAGGCGGGATCGACGAGGGTGAGGACTGGGAAGAAGCGGCCCGCCGGGAGCTTTACGAAGAGACCGGCATGAAGTCGGTCACGCTCATCGAGCAGGCGCCGGACTGGATCACNTANGACCTGCCGGAACACCTGATCGGAATCGGCCTGAAGGGNAANTTTCGCGGCCAGAAGCAACGNTGGTTCGCCTTCCGCTTCGAAGGCGACGAAAGCGAGATTGCCATCAACCCGCCGCCCGATGGCCATTCCGCCGAATTTGACGCCTGGAAATGGACGGACATGGCGGGGCTGCCGGAGATCGTGGTCGAGTTCAAGAAAGGCGTATATCGCGAGGTAGTGGGGGCTTTCGGGCATCTTGCGGAGGTGAAAAGCTGATGCCGCACGGACGCGTCGCCGTTTCACAGATCACCTTTCGGGATAGTGCCCCCGAGGAAGATTCCGTCATTCACTCGCTTGCGGCCCACGCCTTCGGACGATCCGAAGAGGCCGACCTCGCACTCGATCTCATGGTGNGGCCCGTAGAGACCCTTTCGCTGGTTGCCGTCCGCGACGACCGCATCGTCGGCCANGTGCTNTTCAGCCGNNTNGANGGCCCGTCNAAGTGCCTTGCNCTTGCGCCGCTCGCCGTCGATCCCGATTTCCGNGAGATGTATGTCGGCACCGAGCTGGTGCGNCACGGCTTGAAGNGGGCNCGCGAAGCCGGCTGGAAATCGGTCTTNGTNCTNGGNGAACCGAATTACTACTGCCGCTTCGGNTTCCGTTCGGAGCTCGCGGATCCCGCCGTGGTCGAATGGCAGGGGCCATATCTCCTGGCGCTGGAACTGAAGCCCGACGCGCTTGCCGGCTGGTCGGGACCGCTCGTCTATCCCGAGCCCTTTTCCAGGCTCTGAACCCAAACGAAAAACGGGCCCGAAGGCCCGTCAATCAATTTCTCTGTCTTTGCCCGTCCGATCAGGCCGGAAGAATTGCGCCTTCCAGCGTGGTCAGCTGGTCCAGGAATTCGCGTGCGCGCTGCTCCTGGTGATCATGCTTGGCTTCCTGGACGGCCTTTTCGGCTGCCGCGATCTGCTCCTTGATGATCTCGGAGTTCATGTCGTCGACATGAATNGCCTTCTCGGCNAGCACGGTGCAGCCTTCCGGAAGAATGTCGGCGAAGCCGCCGAAGACGACGTAGCGCTCTTCCTTGCCGTCGTCNCCGGTGAAGGAGACGATGCCCGGACGNATNGTGGTCATGGTCGGCGCATGCTCGGCCATNACCGTCATGTCACCTTCCGAACCCGGAACGACGACCGANGTCACTTCCGTCGAAACGAGAAGCTCTTCGGGCGAAACCAGTTCGAATTTGAAGCTGTTGGCCATGTGATTTTAGCGAATAGCGACATAGCGCATGACGAGTGGAATTCTCCCGCCGGCCATTTGTATATCCCTATTCGCTACTCCCTATTCGCGTCCCGCTGAAATCAAGCGGCCTCTGCGGCCAGCTTCTGGGCTTTCTCGATGGCTTCGTCGATGCTGCCAACCATGTAGAAGGCCGGCTCNGGCAGNTGGTCGTATTCACCTTCNACNAGACCCTTGAAGCCCTTGATGGTGTCNGCNATGTCGACGAGCTTGCCCGGCGAACCGGTGAACACTTCGGCCACGAAGAACGGCTGCGACAGGAAGCGCTCGATCTTGCGGGCGCGTGCCACGACCAGCTTGTCTTCTTCAGACAGCTCATCCATGCCGAGAATGGCGATGATGTCCTGAAGCGACTTGTAGCGCTGCAGGGTCTGCTGAACCTTACGAGCGGTTTCGTAGTGCTCTTCACCGACGATCATCGGGTCGAGCATACGCGAAGTCGAGTCGAGCGGGTCAACGGCCGGGTAGATGCCCTTTTCAGCGATCGANCGCGAAAGCACGGTCGTTGCGTCAAGGTGGGCAAAGGTCGAAGCCGGTGCCGGGTCGGTCAAGTCGTCGGCGGGGACGTACACGGCCTGCACCGAGGTAATNGAACCCTTGGTGGTGGTGGTGATGCGTTCCTGCATGGCGCCCATGTCGGTACCAAGCGTCGGCTGGTAACCCACGGCCGAAGGAATACGNCCGAGAAGNGCGGACACTTCNGAGCCNGCCTGGGTGAAGCGGAANATGTTGTCNACGAAGAACAGCACGTCCTGGCCNTGGTCGCGGAAGTGCTCGGCNACGGTCAGACCGGAGAGAGCAACNCGGGCACGGGCACCGGGGGGCTCGTTCATCTGGCCNTAAACGAGGGCTGCCTTCGAGCCTTCGCCGCCGCCTTCCTTGTTCACGCCGGATTCGATCATNTCGTGGTAGAGNTCGTTACCTTCACGGGTACGCTCNCCCACGCCTGCGAACACGGAGTAACCGCCGTGCGCCTTCGCGACGTTGTTGATGAGTTCCATGATGAGAACGGTCTTGCCCACGCCGGCGCCGCCGAACAGGCCGATCTTGCCGCCCTTTGCGTAAGGCGCGAGAAGGTCCACGACCTTGATGCCGGTCACGAGGATTTCGGCTTCGGTCGACTGGTCGACATATTCCGGAGCGTCCTGGTGGATCGCGCGGGTGGTCTTGGTCTTGATCGGNCCTGCATCGTCAACCGGCTCGCCGATGACGTTCATGATGCGACCNAGGGTCTCTTCNCCGACCGGNACCGAGATCGGGGATCCGGTGTCGGTCACGGCCTGGCCGCGGACCAGACCTTCGGTGGAGTCCATGGCGATGGTGCGCACGGTGTTCTCGCCGAGGTGCTGGGCAACCTCGAGAACCAGGCGACCGCCCATGTTTTCAGTTTCCAGAGCGTTCATGATCGCCGGAAGGTGATCGTCGAAGCTCACATCGACAACGGCGCCGATGACCTGCGAGATGCGGCCGGTTGCACCGGACGCCGCAGCGGATTTCGCCGGGGTCTTGGTTGCCGCGCTCTTGGCGGGAGCCTTGCGAGCCGCGGGCTTCTTAGCCGCTGCGGTCTTGGTTGCCGGGGTAGCTGCCTTAGCCATAATTCTTACCCTCTTGTCCGTTCCTTAGAGCGCTTCCGCACCCGAAATGATTTCGATAAGTTCCTTGGTGATCTGGGCCTGTCGCTGGCGGTTGTAGCTCATTGACAGCTTGTCGATCATCTCGCCCGCGTTGCGGGTCGCATTGTCCATTGCCGACATCTTGGCACCCATCTCGCCGGCAACGTTTTCAAGCAACGCGCGGAAGATCTGAACCTTGATGGAACGCGGCGCCAGATCGGCCAGGATTGCCGAGGCGTCGGGTTCGTAGTCGTAGGCCGCGTTCGAACCTTCACCCTCTTGCTCGTCCTGTTCCACCGGTGCGGCCGGGATGAGCTGCTGGGCAGTCGGGATCTGGCTGATGACGGATTTGAATTCCGAATAGAACAGCGTGCAGACGTCGAACTCACCGGCATCGAACATCGAGAAAATCTTTTCCGCGACAAGTTCAGCCTCGGCGAAGCTGATCTTGCGAACCTCGCGGAAATCGATGCGCTCGACGATGGCGTCGCCATAGTCGCGGCGAAGAAGGTCAAACGACTTCTTGCCGACGGTGATGATCTTGACCGTCTTGCCATCGGCGCGAAGGCGGCGGGCATGTTCGCGGGCCAGACGGACGATCTGTCCGTTGAAGCCCCCGCACAGGCCGCGGTCCGCAGCAGCGACGACGAGCAGATGCACGTCGTCCTTGCCGGTGCCGGTCATGATACGCGGTGCGTCGTCTCCGCCGCCGACGGCCTGGGCGATGTTCGACATCACCGCTGCCATCCGCTGCGAATAAGGCCGCGCGGCCTCGGCCGCCTCCTGCGCACGCCGAAGCTTCGCCGCGGCCACCATCTGCATGGCCTTGGTGATCTTCTGCGTCGCTTTGACGGAGGCGATCCGGTTTTTCAGATCCTTGAGTGAAGGCATCCGTACGTCGTCCTAACGGTCGTTTCGATCAGGCGAAGGTCTTGGCGTAGGTGTCGATAGCATCCTTGAGCTTCGACTTGATCTCGTCGGTCAGCGCCTTTTCGGTGCGGATCGCTTCGAGAATGTCCTTGCCCTCGCCACGCATGTAAGCGAGCAGACCCTGTTCGAACTTGCCGACCTGGCTGACCTGCAGCTTGTCGAGATAGCCGTTCACGCCGGCGAAGATCACCGCNACCTGTTCCTCNGTCTTCAGCGGCGAGAACTGCGGCTGCTTGAGGAGTTCGGTCAGGCGTGCACCGCGGTTCAGAAGGCGCTGGGTNGCGGCGTCGAGGTCGGAACCGAACTGTGCGAAGGCNGCCATTTCGCGGTACTGCGCCAGTTCACCCTTAATNGAGCCNGCGACCTGCTTCATGGCCTTGATCTGCGCCGAGGAACCCACGCGNGACACCGACAGACCGACGTTCACGGCCGGGCGGATACCCTGATAGAACAGGTCCGTTTCGAGGAAGATCTGACCGTCGGTGATCGAGATCACGTTGGTCGGAATGTAGGCCGACACGTCGTTCGCCTGGGTTTCGATGACCGGAAGTGCGGTCAGCGAGCCGGCGCCGTTGTCTTCATTGAGCTTCGCGGCGCGCTCGAGAAGGCGCGAGTGAAGGTAGAAAACGTCGCCCGGATAAGCTTCGCGGCCCGGCGGACGGCGGAGCAGAAGCGACATCTGACGATAAGCGACGGCCTGCTTGGAAAGGTCGTCGTAAGCGATGAGGGCGTGCTGGCCGTTATCGCGGAAATACTCGCCCATGGCGCAGCCGGCAAACGGAGCCAGGAACTGCATCGGGGCCGGATCGGAAGCCGTTGCGGCAACGACGATCGAGTAGTCGAGAGCACCGCGCTCTTCGAGAACCTTCACGAACTGGGCAACCGTCGAACGCTTCTGACCGACAGCGACGTAGACGCAGAANAGCTTGTCTTCGTCCGGGCCGTTGTCGTGGATCGGCTTCTGGTTGAGGAAGGTGTCGAGCAGGATGGCGGTCTTGCCGGTCTGACGGTCGCCAATGACGAGCTCGCGCTGGCCGCGGCCGACCGGGATCAGGGCGTCGATGGCTTTCAGGCCGGTCGACATCGGCTCATGCACCGACTTGCGCGGCATGATGCCGGGGGCCTTGACGTCCACGCGGGCACGCTGCTTGGCCTTGATCGGGCCCTTGCCGTCGATCGGGTTGCCGAGACCGTCGACCACGCGGCCGAGNANTTCCGGACCGATCGGAACGTCCACGATGGAACCGGTCCGCTTGACGGTGTCGCCCTCTTTAATGTCGCGGTCGGCACCGAAGATAACCACGCCGACATTGTCGCTTTCGAGGTTGAGGGCCATGCCCATGATGCCGCCCGGGAACTCGACCATTTCGCCCGCNTGGACGTTGTCGAGACCGTAGACACGGGCAATACCGTCACCGACGGACAGAACCTGACCGACTTCGGAAACTTCGGCTTCCTTGCCGAAATTCTTGATCTGGTCTTTGAGAATTGCGGAAATTTCCGCCGCGCGGATATCCATCAGCCAACCTCTTTGAGTGCGTGCTTAAGCGTGGAAAGCTTCGTGCGAAGCGATGTATCGATCTGGCGCGAGCCGACCTGGACGATCATGCCGCCGAGAAGAGCGGGTTCGACGGTCACGCGGGTCGCGACTTTCTTGCCGGTGGCGCTCGAAAGCGTTGCGGCGAGTTCTTTTTCCTGCGCTGCGGTCAGCGGGCGGGCGGTCTGCACATAGGCAGTTGCCTCACCGCGTTCGCGCGCAGTGATCTCGTGGTAAGCGGCGACGATTTCCGACAGGCTCTGGAGCCGGCGGTTACGCGCCACGACTTTCAGGAAATTGCCGGTGAGTTCACCAACCTGCGACTTCTCGGCGAGAGCGGCGATAGCGCCAAGCTGCTCGGAAGAAGCGAANACCGGGCTGGAGACCAGCCGCTTGAGTTCATCGTTGCCCTCGACGATCGAGGAAAACAGGTCGAGATCCTTGCCAACGGCATCAACCGAATTGGCAGCACTCGCAAGCTCGTAAAGCGAGGAGGCGTAACGTTCGGCGACACCGGAAATTCGCTGGGATTTTTCGGCCACGGGCGTGTTTGTCCCTCATCTGAACTCAAGACCTTGCATCTGGATTCGATGTCCGTTTGCAAACTCTTGAAATTATTAATCGTTTTTTTGAGTAGTCACGACCGGCAGGTCGCCAATTCCCAAATTTCGCGGTTCGTCTAGCATAGAGCGGAAGGACTCGCAACACGCGCAAGGCAGCTTATCCGACCTGCTTTAGGCTGAATTGACGATTGCCCGCGCCCCCTCGCGTCCGAGGGTTGCGTCTGAACCTTATACCCGGAGCTATACCAGCCCGAACACGAAGGCGAGCGGCATGGCCGCGAGTGCGGCCTCGCAGCTNATCGAAATCCAGTTGAACGTGGTGTTGCCNCGGTCGNCAAAGATCGANACCAGCCGGCCGAAAGCGGTAAAGGCCCAACCGGCGCCGAGCGCCATGTAAAGAAGCGGTTGGGCAAACAGCATCGCGCAGATGCCAACCCCGAGATAGAAGCCGGCCATCGTCGCCCTGCCCTCGGANACGGCTTCCGGGTGCTCAGGCTCGGTCGTGATCCGCATGATGCGGTAGGACACGCGGGGCGCGAACAGGAGAAGCAGGCCGAAGAAGATGGTGATGGCGGCCGACGTCCAGGCAAGCCATTCGCCCACACTCGATGGCCAGTAGAATTCAATCATGTCGGTCCTCCTTCGGCACGGCGCCCTGCCNCGTCCGCATGTAAACTGGTTTTCGTCATCCGGCGGTCAAGCCTGCGCGCCTGGGCGGCTTTCCCGATCCTCGTCGAGAAATCCGCGAATGATGGCACTTGCATTGCGCGCCTCGACTNCCGATTCCCGGACGAGGATGTCGAAATGCTCGGTCAGCGCCTGCACCTGCCGGCGCTCGCGATAGACGAGATAGAACTGGCCGACATAGACCACCGCCAGAAGCCGCCCGAACACCGTGATCGGCGCGGAGAACACTTTCCGTGTGTCGAAGAGATAAAGCCTGAGCGAGGGATAGAGCTTCTCGCAACGTTCCGCCATGAAATCGATCTGTGCGGCGCGCACATCCTCATCCAGCCCCGCCCAATAGCCCTCGCCGCGGGCAAGCGCGCGAATCATGTCGATCGGCACACAAATCTCGTAGTCGGACCCCGGCGCCCTCAACCATTCCACGGTCTCGCGCATGGCCCGGCGTGCCTGCTCCGGCGTCTTGTCGAGAAAGGCGGCATACTCCCACTCGAGAAGCGCCTCGGTTTTCAGAAGATCGGGAATGGTCGCCGGCACGTGGCGGATCTTGTGCCCCGCCGCTTCCTGGTGCCAGGCGATGATCTGCTCGTCGGCAGGCGTCCGGCGCGCGCTGGCAATACGGAAACTTGCCGAGAGCACCTCGGCGGCAGGCTCCGGCCGCTCCGACAGTCCGAGAAGCCAGTCGGCACTGACACCGAGCGCTGCGGCGCATTCGGCTGCCAGATGCGCGTTCGGCAGCCGCACGTCATCGCCCGACAGGAGCTGCGCAATCGTCGACCGGTCGACACCGGCTTCCCGCGCCAAGGCACTGCGACTCTTGCCGCTTGCCGCCAGCCGCTGGTTGAGCCGGGTCCGAAACAGGTCTGCGCGATCTTCTTTCCTCATGCTGACAGAAATCACTATCCGTAGATAATTGTCAACAATCAGGACTTTTCGATGCAAAGATACAGAATTCCGGCGATTCAAAAACAAGCGTATTTCTCGGCCATTCCACCAAGGCGCATTCGCGCAACTTTTCAGGACCGAGACTAATGGAATCGAAGACGAGAACCTGTGTTAAGGCACTTTCCTGGCAGGCATTGGGCCTGCTGACCACCAGCATGTTTGCCTGGCTCTATACCGGGTCGATCGGCAACGCGCTTTCGCTGGCACTCACCACGGCAGCCAGCGGCATGATTTTCTTCGTCATCCACGAACGCATCTGGGACCTTGTCCGCTGGGGACGCGGCGAGCGCGGATCGGCGCGGGTTGAAGGTGGNATCGAAGCCTAGGCCGTTTCGCCTTCAGGCGTAAACGGACAGCCTCAAGAGGCTGCGGAGTTCAACTACGCAGTCCGGTTTGNCGATCCNGTCAAAACCGGAACGCCCTAGAGGAAACTCTGAGGATCGATATCCACCTGCACCTGCACCGATCCGCGCAATTTNGGCCCGGCGGCCAGCATCGCGCGGAGATAGGACTGAAGATCGGCGGACTTGTCGCCATGCACCAACAGNCGGAACCGGTAGCGACCGCGGATCAGCGCCAGCGGCGCTTCCGCCGGACCGAGAATGGAGATTGCGGTTCCGGTCGGTGCGGCGTTTCTCAAACCCCGCGCATGCTGCTCCGCTTCAGGCCGGGTGGCCGCAGACACGATCACCGCAGCGAGCCGTCCGAAAGGCGGCAGGATCGCCCGCCGCCGCTCATCGGCCTCACGCTCGTAGAATGCTTCCGGATCGCCTGAAACTATCGCCTGCATCACCGGATGGGCGGGCTGATAGGTCTGGATCAGACCATGGCTCTTCAGGCCCGTNCGGCCNGCNCGCCCCGTCACCTGGCTCAAGAGCTGATAGGTCCGCTCGGCAGCCCGCGGGTCNCCGTTTGCAAGCCCCAGATCGGCATCGACCACGCCCACCAGCGTCATCTTCGGGAAGTTNTGNCCCTTGGCNACNAGCTGGGTGCCGATGATGATNTCNGCCTCACCCTTGGCGATNGCCTCGAGTTCGATCCTGAGGCGCTTNGTCCCGCCTACCATGTCGGATGAGAGNACGATGGTCCGCGCATCGGGGAAATGGCTGTCCACTTCCTCGGCGATCCGCTCGATCCCAGGACCGCAGGCAACCAGATGATCGAGCGTTCCGCATTCCGGGCACGCCTGCGGCACCGGTTCTCCGTGGCCGCAATGGTGGCACTGGAGCTGGTTTCGGAAGCGGTGCTCCACCAGCCAGCTTGAGCAATCCGGACACTGGAAACGGTGCCCGCAGACCCGGCACAGCGTCAGCGGGGCGTAGCCGCGGCGATTGAGGAACAGAAGCGACTGCTCCTCGCGCTTGAGCGTCTTGCCGATGGCGTCGAGCAACACAGGAGACAGAAACCCGCCGCGCTTGGGCGGATGTGTCCGCATGTCGATGAGCTTGAGGTCCGGCAGTGCGGCCTCGGCGAAACGGGCATGGAGCTTCAGATGTTCGTAGCGGCCCGATTGGGCATTGACCCGGCTCTCGATGGACGGCGTTGCCGAAGCCAGCACGATCGGAACCTGCGCGATATGCGCGCGCACCACCGCCATGTCGCGGGCATTGTAGAAGGTCCGGTCTTCCTGCTTGTAGGCGGGATCGTGCTCTTCGTCGACGATGATCAGGCCCAGCTCCTTGAATGGCAGGAACAGCGCCGAGCGTGCGCCCGCCACCACCTTGACCTCGCCGGTGATCACCTGCCGCCAGACCTTTTCGCGCATCCGCGGCGCCATTTCCGAATGCCACTCGGCGGGCTTGGAGCCGAAGCGGCTGTGAAAGCGATCGAGAAAGGCGGAGGTGAGCGCAATTTCCGGCAGCAGGATCAGAACCTGCTTGCCCTGCCGAACGGCCTCGGCCACCGCCTCGAAATAGACTTCCGTCTTGCCAGAACCGGTTACGCCGTCGAGCAATGTCGGTTTGAAGCCGCCCGCTTCAACATCCTCGCGCAAAAGCGCGCCGGCTGCAGCCTGATCGCGAGAAAGTTCGGCCTGCGCATAATCGGGGTCGGGCGGCGCCACCACGGGCGGAGGCGGCATCTGCACCGGCTCGAAGACCCCTTGGGTGACCAGTCCGTCGACCACACTCGCCGAAACGCCGGCGGCGTGCGCCAGACCGGATTTCGTCCACGCGAAACCGTCGGAAGCCTGCTCGATCACCCGTTCGCGCGCCGAGGTAAGGCGCTCGGGCCGCGTATCGGTCAGCCGCAGCGCCTGGATCGGCGGCTCGGGTTCGAAAGCGGCCGGTGCCCTGAGGGCCATTCGCGCCACATAGCCGGGCGGCGACAAGGTGTAACGCGACACCCAGTCGATAAATGTACGCATCGACTTGTCGAGCGGCGGGCAATCGAACACCAGCTCGATGGGTCGCAACTTCTTTGGATCGACGATATCGGCCTCGCCATCCCAGACAACACCGGCAACTTTTCGGGGACCGAGCGGGATCTGGACAATCTGGCCGGGCGCGACATGTTGACCTTGCGGCACCGCGTAACTGAAGGCGCGGTCGAGCGGCGTCGGCACCAGGACCGGCACGGAAACCTCTCCGCCCGGCAGATCGAGCAATTGTTGCGAATCTTTTCCCATATGCCGTGACCTTGCCCGCGCTTTGGTCTAAAGGAAAGCCGCAAAGAGATACCGACCCGGGCTTGGCCCGGCATCCGCACCCAGGGAGTCAAACATGAAATTCTTTGTCGACACAGCCGACGTGAAAGACATTCGCGAACTCTCGGAACTGGGGCTGATCGACGGCGTGACCACCAACCCCTCGCTCATCCTCAAATCCGGCCGCGACATCACCGAAGTCACCAAGGAAATCTGCGACATCGTCGATGGACCGGTTTCCGCCGAAGTGGCTGCGACGGAATATGACGAGATGGTCCGCGAGGGCAAGGTGCTCGCCAAGATCGCAGACAATATCTGCATCAAGCTGCCCCTGACGCTGGACGGCCTGCGCGCCTGCCGCACCCTTTCTGGTGAAGGTCACGCGGTCAACGTCGCGCTCTGCTTCTCTGCCAACCAGGCGCTCCTCGCCGCCAAGGCCGGCGCAACCTTCATCTCGCCCTTCATCGGTCGTCTTGATGACATGGCGATCGACGGCATGGACCTGATCCGCGAAATCCGCGTGATCTACGACAATTACGGCTTCGAGACAGAAATCCTCGCGGCCTCGATCCGCACCGTCAACCACGTCAAGGAAGCCGCCCTGATCGGCGCCGACGTCGCAACCGTGCCGCCGGCGACCATCCGTTCGCTGGTCAAGCACCCGCTGACCGACAAGGGCCTCGAGGCTTTCCTCTCCGACTGGAAGAAGACCGGCCAGAAGATCGGCTGATCTGACAAGCGGTTCAAATGCGAAACGCCCGCCCTCGAAAGAAGGCGGGCGTTTTTGTTTGTCCGAGTTGTGCGACCGGCTGCTATTCGGCGGCCTGCTTCTGCGCCTGTTCCGGCAGGGGCAGCGGCTGGAAACGCACCTCGCTGTCTGCTGCCAGAGCATGCACAGTGTGATCCTCGAGCGCCTTGGTCACGTCCATCGGATCGCCGTCCAGATCGTCGGGCGAAATCGGATGACCGATCGTGAAGGAGAAGGTCTGGCGCTTCTTGTTGAGAAGCTCGTGGAAGATCGTCATGTCCCTGAGTTCGGTCGAGTGCTTCGCCAGCCAGTAGAACAGGCCGGAATTGCGAGACACCACATGCACCGGAACGACGGTGAGATTGTGCTTGCGCGCCAGGCTGACGGCCGAGATTTTCCAGGGCCGTTCAGTGAGCTTGCCCTCGTGCCAGTAGGCGATGCGGCCTGACGGGAACAGCACCGTTGCCTTTCCTTCCTGAACGGCGCGATTGGTCAGGACAAGCGTCTCGCGCGCCTTGCCGCGTGTCTTGTGCTCCTGTCGCCATTCCACGGGGATGATCATCTCGGAAAACCGCGGATTGACCCGGATCGCGTCCCGGTTGGCGAAGAACATCATGTCCGGGCGGATCGATTTGAGAAGATCGAAGACCGCGACACCGTCGGCGATGCCCGTCGGGTGATTCGGCACCAGGAGAAAACCGCCCTCACGGGGAATACGCTCGGCGTGGCGCACCTGAATTTCGAGATCGAGAAGATCGGACAGACAGGTGAAGGCCTCGAAACCGGACTTGCCGGCCAGATTATCGGCGAGTTCGATCGCCTGGCGGTACTTGAATACGGAATAGAGGAAAGGGCGAAGCAACGGCCAGGCCGGATTGCGGACCAGCTTTTCGCCGCGCTCGGTAATCAGCTGGTCGACGATATGACCCGGATTCCCGAAGGAAATCTGCGCAAGCGTTTCGGTAAGGGTCGATCGCCGACTGGTCATGAAAGCTCCCTTGGGGCTTGACGCTCTATTACAGCGGATTGTGAAACTGTCATGACGCCAACGGGTTCCATCCACTGTTTACCACCCGATAAGCTGTAAATGCGAAGCTCGCAGGTATCTGTCAATGGGTGCGGGTCCTTGCCCGGCCACGAAGGTCTGCCGATGAATGCGCCGCTCATCTTTGCCGCTTCCGATGTGCTCGCCGAAAAACAGCGATGGTTGGCGCAATTGGCGCATGAACGCCGCCTGTCCGTCAAGACGGTCGAGGCCTACGAACGCGACCTGCGCCAGTTTCTCACTTTTCTGACCACTCATGTCGGCGGACCGGCAAAACTCGGGGATCTCGCCAACCTCAAACCGCTCGACATGCGCGCCTTTCTTGCCGAACGCCGCCGCGAGGGTGCGGGCGCCCGCACCTTGGCCCGCGGACTTGCCGGCATCCGCTCGTTCCTTAGGCATCTGGAAAAGCGCGGCCTCGCCAATGCCGCAGGTGTTTTCGCCATGCGCGCGCCGAAGCAGCCGAAATCACTGCCCAAGCCGCTGTCGGCCGATGCCGCGCTCCGGGTGATCGACGCGCAGGAGCAGATGGCCTCCGAGCCTTGGATCGCCGCCCGCGATGCAGCCGTGCTCACGCTTCTCTATGGCTGCGGCCTGCGCATATCCGAAGCGCTCGGCCTCACACCGGCTGATTTCCCGAAAGACGCACAATCGCTGCGGGTCACCGGCAAGGGCGGCAAGACGCGGCTCGTACCGCTTCTGCCGGCGGCCCTTGCGGCGGTCGAAGAATATCTCAGCCTTTCGCCCTTCAAGTCCGGTGACGACGAGCCTCTTTT
This sequence comes from Hoeflea sp., assembly GCA_002707605.1. Classification (GTDB taxonomy): domain Bacteria; phylum Pseudomonadota; class Alphaproteobacteria; order Rhizobiales; family Rhizobiaceae; genus Pseudohoeflea. The sequence continues at coordinate 54,934 of PANK01000003.1, read as the reverse complement.
TCGTGGTGCACGTGGCGGACCATTACAGCCGGCGATCGTTCAGAAACAGATGCGCCTGCTGCGCGGTGCTCTCGGCCTGCCCGATTCGGCAACCCCGCATGCGCTCAGGCACTCCTTCGCAACCCACCTTCTGGCTGGCGGCGGCGATCTGCGCACCATTCAGGAGCTGCTGGGCCATGCGAGTCTTTCGACCACGCAGGTCTATACCGGTGTCGACAGTGCAAGGCTTCTAGAGATCTACGACCGCGCCCATCCGCGCGCCTAGATCTGCAGACGTGATCGTCCGTAAACCATTCGCTAACCATGCCGTGCGGTGATTGTGCATCCTTAACGCTTTCCTTTCGTATTCCCGTCTAAGGATGAGAGGATGAACCAATGGGGATCATGCGCATGAGACTATCTCTGGACGACCATCGCCAGATGCATTTCGCATTCCGGCTGCGCGACGTGGTGGCCGCAATCGCGCTTGCCGTTCCCTATCTCCTGCTCTTCGCGCTCGTTTGCGCGATGCTTTTTGCCCCTCGTCTCGCCCATGCAGCGACACCTGTCGCCTGCGAGGGAAAGAGCCTCGTCCAGTCGCTGAAGACGGAATCACCGAAGCGGTATGCCGAGGCGATTGCCGAAGGCGAAGCGATACCCAACGGGCATGGCAAGCTCTGGCGCATCGAGAAGGCGGGCACTGACCCGTCTTTTCTTTTCGGCACGATGCATGTGACCGACCCGCGCGTGACCGAACTGCCCGCACCTGCGGAAAAGGCATTCGATGGCGCCAAGACCGTCGTCATCGAGACGATCGATATCCTCGATCCGCAAAAGGCCCAGCTCGCCCTTCTAGGCAAGCCCGAACTGACCATGTTCACCGACGGCTCGTCGCTCGACACGCTTCTCGACAAGGACGACCTGGAACTGGTCAAGTCCGAGCTCGACCGCCGCGGCATACCGCTGCCGCTGGTGGCGCGGATGAAACCCTGGATGATTGCCGGGATGATCGCGCTGCCCGACTGCGAAACGGTCAACAAGCAGGCCGGCGTTGCCTTCCTCGACCAGAAGCTCGCCGAGACCGCCCAGGCTAAGGGCAAGACCCTCAAGGGCCTGGAATCGATCGGCGAACAGCTGGAAGCCATGAACAGCCTGCCGATGGAATTCCATGTTCAGGGTCTGGTGGAAACGATAAAGCTTGGCGACCTGATGCCCGACATCATGGCGACGATGACCGATCTCTACCTCAAGGGCGACATCGCCATGATCATGCCGGTGATCACCGCCGCCTCGCCGGAGAATCTCGACGAGGAAGCAGAAGCCTACGCTCAGTTCGAGGATCGCATTATCCGCATGCGCAACCATGTGATGGCCGAGCGCGCCGCCCCCATTCTTGCAGAAGGCGGCGCCTTTATCGCTGTCGGCGCGCTGCACCTGCCTGGCGAAGAGGGCGTCGTCGCCCTGCTCCGCCAGTCCGGCTACGACGTTACCCTCGTCGAGTGAGGGGTCAGACCCCGCTCGTCATCCGTTTCAGCGAATCCGTCTTGAAGTAGAAACGCTGCGCCAAAGCTCCGGCGACGTGGACAGCAATCAGCGCCCAGAGGATCACCTTGAACACCTCTGCATGCAGTTCTCCCGCCGTGTCGACGCCGAAATAATAGCGCGCGATGCCGCTCAGCGGCATGATGAAGAACATCAGATACAACAGAACGTGGGTCGCCTTCGCCGCCAGCCGCGCAATGGCCGGCTCCTCAGCCTGCTCGGGCGGGACACCCTGCACCTTGCGCAGGATCAGCCGCAGCACCGCCAGGGCGAGGATCGAGATACCCACATAGGCGTGGATGTTGGCGCTGAACGCGTCGCTGGCCGCCAGTTCGCCGCCACGCTTGGAAATCCGGTTCCACTGTTCGATGCCGTCAGTGAACAGCAGGTTGAAGAAGATTAGAAGCGCCATGGTCCAGTGAAGGACACGCTGCGCGATCGAGTAGGACAGGGACGTCGTCATCTTAGCACCTCCGATGCAGGCAGGTACCGAATTGGTAGACCCGCCAAATGGCCTCGACAACGGAAAAGTCCTTATATTACGTAGAATTAATGCAAATCACCGCAGAGGCGATCAGACGTTGGTACCGGCTCGGCTTTCCTTCGAAGCATCCTCTGCAAACCGGCGAAGGGACGATCTCACGATCACCTTGTGAAAGGGCAATATCAGCGCAAGATAGGCGCGGCCCGAAAAATTGTGCCGGCGGATGACGGTCTGGACGCCGACACGTGTTGTCCCTTCCTTAAGCGCGAACGTATCGACGACCACGCGAAAATCGAGATGGCGGTCATCGAATCCAAGCACGATCTCGTTCACCGCGTTCGACACGACGGGGAATATGCCGATACGCGGGCTTCCGGGAGAGGAGTCGGCGACGGCTTCCTCCGACGCTTCCTTCAGGCCCAAGGGCGCGACTATGATATTCCGTAGCGCAAGAAGCTGCTTCGCCCATGCCGGCATGCGGCCGAACAGATGTCGCGCCGCTTCCTCTGCTGTGAGGCCGACGCCGGGAACGATGACCTCGTAACGGTCTACCCAATCCGCCCCTGGCAGGGACGGATGCGGAAGACGGGCGGAAGCAGCTCTGACTTTCATCCGCCCGCTCTCTCGATCACATATGGATCGGCTTGGCAAAGGTGGCGAGTGCTGCCTCGCGCACCGCTTCACTCATGGTCGGGTGGGCGTGGCAGGTGCGGCCCAGATCTTCCGACGAACCGCCGAATTCCATCAGAACGGCCGCTTCGTGGATCATCTCGCCGGCACCGACGCCGACGATGTGGCAGCCGAGAACCCGGTCAGTTTCGGCATCGGCGAGGAACTTCACGAAGCCGTCGGTTGCCAGCATGGCGCGTGCCCGGCCGTTGGCCGAGAACGGGAACTTGCCGGACTTGTACTTCACGCCGGCTTCCTTGAGCTCTTCCTCGGTCTTGCCGACGGAGGCCACTTCCGGGCTCGTATAGACCACGCTCGGGATGACGTCGTAGTTCACGTGTCCGGCCTGGCCCGCGAGGATTTCGGCAAGCGCCACGCCTTCGTCCTCGGCCTTGTGAGCAAGCATCGGTCCGGCAATCACATCGCCGATAGCGTACACGCCCGAGACGTTGGTCTGGTAATGATTGTCGGTGCGCACCCGGCCGCGCTCGTCGAGAACCACACCGGCTTCTTCGAGGCCGAGGCCCGCGGTATAGGGCTTGCGGCCGGTCGAGATCAGAACGACGTCCGCATCGATCGTCTCGGCATCGCCACCCTTCACCGGTTCGAAGGTGACCTTCGCACCCTTCTTGCCGTCTTTTTCGACACCGGTGACCTTGGCGCCGAGCTTGAAGTCCATGCCCTGCTTGGCGAGCATGCGCTGGAACTGCTTGGAGACCTCGCCATCCATGCCGCCCAGGATCTTGTCGAGATATTCGACGACGGTCACCTTGGCGCCGAGACGCGCCCAGACCGAACCCAGTTCGAGGCCGATCACGCCGCCACCGACGACGACCATCTTTTCCGGCACCTTGTCGAGTGCGATCGCACCGGTCGAGGAGACGATCGTCTTCTCGTCGATATCGACATCGACGCCCGGAATGCCCGCCACATCGGATCCGGTGGCGATGATGATGTTCTTGCCTTCGACGGTCGAGGTCTTGCCGTCGGCATCGGTCACTTCGACCTTGCCCTGACCGACCAGCTTGCCGGTCCCGATGATCCCGTCGATCTTGTTCTTCTTGAAGAGGAAAGCCACGCCGTCGACGTTCGACTTAACGGTCGCGTCCTTGTGCGCCATCATCGCCTTGAGGTCGAGTTCCGGCTTGCCGACCTTCACACCGAGATCGGGCAGGTTGTGGGCGGCCTGCTCGAACATTTCGGACGCGTGCAGCAGCGCCTTGGAAGGAATGCAGCCGATATTCAGGCACGTGCCGCCATAGGTGGCGCGCTTTTCGATCACCGCCACTTTCAGACCGAGCTGAGCAGCCTTGACCGCGCACACATATCCACCCGGTCCCGATCCGATCACGACGACATCATAAGCCATTGTCTTTTCCCTTTCGCTCGCCGAGCGCAGAAATTTCTCCCGCGCCCTTCATCGATTTTGTTTCGGGGATGCGCCAACCGCATCCCGCAATTCCTATCGCCCGCCGGAAACCTCGAGAAAGGTTCCGGTCACGTAGCTCGCACGATCCGACAGCAGATAGATCACGCCGTCGGCGATTTCCTCCGGCTCCCCGATCCGCTTCATCGGCACCGCGCCACGCACGCGCTCCGGCCGGTCAGGCTGGCCGCCGCTCGCATGGATATCGGTATATGTGGTGCCGGGGCGCACCGAATTCACCCGTATGCCGTCCTCGGCGACTTCGAGCGCGAGGCCGCGCGTGAAGGCATCGACCGCGGCCTTCGAGGCGGCGTAATCGACATATTCGTCGGCGCTGCCGAGCCGGGCTGCCACCGAGGAGATGTTGACGATCGCCCCACCCCTGCCGCCGAAGCGGGTCGACATGCGCCGCACCGCCTCGCGCGAGCACAGGATCAGGCCCGTCACGTTGACCCGCATGGTACGCTCGATACGGGCGGCATCGAAATCCTCGACACGGGCCTTGTCACCCAGCACACCCGCATTGTTGACGAGACCGTCGATCCGGCCCCAGCGATCGTCGATCGCCTTGTAGATCGACAGAATCTCCTCTTCCGAGCCGAGATCGCCCTTCACCGCAAAGGCTTCGCCACCCTTCGCCTCGATGTCTGCCACGACCTTTGCGGCGGCGGCGTCATTGGAGACGTAGTTCACCGCCACGCGCCAGCCGTCCTCGGCCGCCTTGCGACAGATCGCGGCACCGATGCCGCGCGAGCCGCCGGTCACCAGAAGCGTACGTGCGTCACTCATTCCTGGCACCCCGAAAGCTTGAAGATTTCAGCCGGCGGCTCTTTGGGAGCAGCATCTCCGAACTGCGGATTGTTCCAAAGCGCCGGCAGCAGGTTCGGCAGGAAGACCTGCGTGGCTGCCGCTTCGCCGGGAGGCGGAAGCAGTCCCACGCCGTCTCCATCGATTGTGTAGACCGTCCCCTGATAGACGAGACAGGCGGCGAGCTCCTCACCGGTCACGTCCCCTTCCGGGCAGTTGAGCGGGATCATCGCCTCGGTGCGATCATGGGTCTCGTCATGGCTGAGATAGACCGTCACCGGCTCGACGCCATCATAGAGAAGCCGCATCTCGGACAACATGCCGGCACCGCCGCCGGCGAATTCAAGGGCACCGCTGCCGTCGGCACCCTCATAGACCGCGAGCTCCTGCGGACAGGCGGCGAGCGCCGGCGTGGCAGCCAGCGTGCAAAGCAGCCCGGCAAGAAGAAGATGTCTTCTCGCCCCCATCTCAGCTCGCCCTTTCAGTGGCGAGCTTCAGACCGAAGCCGATGAAGACCGCGCCGCTGACGCGGTTGATCCATGTGCTGGCCTTCTCAAACGCCCGGCGCATGCGGGGCGCGGTGAGAAACACCGAAACCAACACGAACCAGGCGATCAGGCAGCTCGCCATCACCAGTCCGTAGCCGAACTTGATGCCGGCAGGCGTTTCGTGGCCGACCACAGCTGAGAAGATCGACAGGAAGAAGATGACCGGCTTCGGGTTCAGCGCATTAGCGAGAAAGCCGAGCGAGAAGGCCTTGAGGCTCGACTGAGCCTTGCGCGGCTTCACGTCCAGCTGTTCCGCATCGATCTTGACCGGGCCTGCGCGCAGCGACTGGATGCCGAGATAGATCAGGTAGGCAGCACCCGCCCATTTGATGATGTTGAAGAGGAAGATCGACTGGGAAATGATCAGGCCCAAACCGAGGATCGTGTAGGTGACGTGAAACATCAGCGAGGTGCCGACGCCGAAGCTCGTCAGGATCGCCGCCTTGCGCCCGTGCACGATCGCCTGGCGCATGACCATGGCAGTGTCCGCGCCGGGAACGACGATGGCGAAGGAGAACACCGCCATCAGGGAGGCCAGTTCGATCAGATAGGTGTGCATCGTCGCGGTCTCCGAAAATCTAGCGGTCGGACAGGGCGAGCTTCATGGCGAGCCCGCCGAACGCCATGGCCGAAGTGGTGCGGATGAAAGTCATGGCACGTTTGCTGGCAAGAACGAAGCTGCGCACATGCGCGGCAAAAAGCCCGTAAAGCACGAACACGACAAAGGTCATCGCCATGAACACCGCGCCGAGCTCAAACATCAGGGCGAGCGTATCGGGGCTGCCGGCGGGAATGAATTGCGGCAGAAAGGCAAGGAAGAAGACGGAAAGCTTCGGGTTCAGGATATTGATGAGCGCGCCGGTGATCGAGATCCGGGCCAGACTTTTGGGGGCGGGAGCCTCACTTTCGAACCGCACGGGCCCGCTGTCGCGCAGCGTCATGACGGCCAGATAGGCGAGATAGGCGGCACCCAGATATTTGAGCCCGTCAAAGAGAACCGCACTGGTATGGAGAATGGCAGCAAGACCCAGCGCCGAAGCCAGAAGGTGCGGAACGATCCCCATTGTGCAGCCAAAGGCGGCGGCAAAGGACGGGATACGGCCGCGGCCAAGACCGGTGGCAACCGTATAGAGAACGCCTGTGCCCGGAGCCAGAACGACAATCAGCGCTGTCAGCAGGAATTCCGGGCTCATCGTCCATCCCGTTCGGTTGCAAAACCGGGCCGGCTGCGAACAACCGGCCCGGTTCCGTTTGGATCTTACAGGTCGAGAACCAGACGCTCCGGATCCTCGAGGCTTTCCTTGACGCGCACGAGGAAGGTCACGGCTTCCTTGCCGTCGACGATACGGTGATCGTAGGACAGTGCGAGATACATCATCGGACGGATGACGACCTGACCGCCGATGGCGACCGGACGCTCCTGGATCTTGTGCATGCCGAGGATACCCGACTGCGGCGCATTCAGGATCGGCGAGGACATCAGCGAACCGTAGACGCCACCATTCGAGATGGTGAAGGTACCGCCCTGCATGTCTTCCATGGTCAGTTCGCCATCGCGAGCCGCCCGGCCGAGACGACCGATCTCCTTCTCGACTTCTGCGATCGACATCTGGTCGGCATCACGCACGACCGGAACCACGAGGCCCTTTTCGGTGCCGACGGCCACGCCGATGTGGCAGAAGTTCTTGTAGATGATCTCGTTGCCGTCGATCTCGGCGTTAACCGCGGGCAGCTCCTTGAGCGCGTGGGTCACGGCCTTGGTGAAAAAGCCCATGAAGCCGAGCTTCACGCCGTGCTTCTTCTCGAAGATGTCCTTGTACTTCTTGCGCAGGTCCATCACCGCCTGCATGTCCACCTCGTTATAGGTGGTCAGCATGGCGGCGGTGTTCTGTGCGTCCTTGAGGCGGCGCGCGATAGTCTGGCGCAGGCGGCTCATCTTCACGCGCTCCTCGCGAGCGGCATCATCGGGCTTGGATTCAGGCCGCGGCGCGGGCTTGGCAGCCGGAGCCGAAGAGGCGGACGAACCACCCTTGTTGATGGCGTCGAGCACATCGCCCTTGAGCACCTGGCCGCGCTTGCCGGAGCCGGACACGTTCTCGGCCTTGATGTCCTTTTCTTCCATCATCTTGGAAGCGGAGGGCGAAGGCGGCATGTCGGTGCCTTCAGACTTGGACGGCTTGTCCTTCTTGTCGTCGGCGGGCTTCTCTTCAGCCTTCTTCTCGGCCGGCTTGTCACCGCCCTTGGCTTCGTCCTTTGCCGGGGCGGCGCCCTCGCCTTCGGAGATCATGCCCAGAAGGCCGTTGAGTTCGACCGTGTCGCCCTCTTCGGCGGAAATCTCGCTCAGCGTGCCGGCAACCGGCGACGGTACTTCGATGGAAACCTTGTCGGTTTCCAGTTCAACGATCGCTTCGTCGACGGCAACGGTGTCGCCGACCTTTTTCAGCCAGGTTCCGATCGTCGCCTCGGTGACCGATTCTCCCAGAGTGGGAACGCGGATTTCAGTAGCCATGGGTGTTTCCGTTTCTCTCGTTCTGACCTGTTGTTGTTCCGCCGCGGGCTCAACCGCCCAGCGCGTCTTCCAGGAAGGCTTCCAGCTGCGCCAGGTGACGCGACATCAGACCGGTGGCCGTGGAGGCCGAAGCCGGACGTCCGGTGTAGCGTACACGCTGGTACTTGGCGTCGATATGCGCAAGCACCCATTCCAGATAGGGGTCGATGAAGGACCAGGACCCCATGTTCTTGGGCTCTTCCTGGCACCACACCATCTCCGCATTGCGGAAGCGTGACAGTTCGTTGATCAGCGCCTTGGCCGGGAACGGATAGAGCTGTTCCAGACGCAGCAGGTAGATGTCGTCGATGCCGCGCTTCTCGCGCTCTTCGAGAAGATCGTAGTAGACCTTGCCCGAGCACATCACCACGCGGCGGATCTTGTTGTCCTTGACGAGCTTGATCGGCCCGTCCTTCTGCATCTCGGCATCATCCCACAACAGACGGTGGAAGGAGCTTTCACCGGACATCTCGGCCAGTGTCGAAACCGCGCGCTTGTGGCGCAGCAATGACTTCGGCGTCATCAGGATGAGCGGCTTGCGGAAGTCGCGCTTCATCTGCCGGCGCAGGATGTGGAAGTAGTTCGCCGGCGTGGTGCAGTTGGCAACCTGCATGTTGTCTTCGGCACACATCTGCAGGAAGCGCTCCAGACGAGCCGAGGAGTGCTCGGGACCCTGCCCTTCGTAACCGTGCGGCAGCAGGCAGACGAGACCCGACATGCGCAGCCACTTGCGTTCGCCCGAGGAGATGAACTGGTCGAAGATCACCTGCGCGCCGTTGGCGAAATCGCCGAACTGGGCTTCCCAGAGCGTCAGCGCATTCGGGCGCGCCAGCGAGTAGCCGTATTCGAAGCCGAGCACGGCCTCTTCCGACAGCATCGAGTTGATGACCTCGTAAGGCGCCTGATTCTGCGACAGATTCTGCAGCGGAATATAGCGGTCTTCGGTCTCCTGATCGTAGAGAACCGAGTGACGTTGCGAGAAGGTGCCGCGTTCGCAATCCTGACCCGACAGGCGGACTTTGACGCCTTCCGTGCACAGAGAGCCGAAGGCAAGCGCTTCGCCCATGGCCCAGTCGAGTCCTTCGCCGGTCTCGATCATCTTGGCACGGTTGTCCATGAAGCGCTGGATGGTGCGGTGGGCCGTGAAGCCCTCCGGCACTTCCGACAGCTTCTTGCCGATTTCGCGCAACTGCTTGATCGGCATCGCGGTCTTGCCACGGCGCTGTTCGTCCTGGTTGTCGGCGGTCCTGAGACCCGCCCACTCGCCGTCCAGCCAGTCGGCCTTGTTCGGCTTGTAGGACTGACCGATGTCGAACTCGGTCTCGAGCGTCGAACGCCAGTCGGCCTTCATCTTCTCGAATTCGCCCTCGGTGATCAGACCTTCCTCAATCAGCCGGCGCGAATAGAGCGTGACGACCGTCTCGTGGCTGCGGATATGCTTGTACATCTTCGGCTGGGTGAAGGACGGCTCGTCGCCTTCATTGTGGCCGAAGCGCCGGTAGCAGAACATGTCGATGACGACCGGCTTGTGGAACTTCATGCGGAATTCGGTAGCGATCTTGGCCGCGTAGACCACCGCTTCCGGATCGTCGCCGTTCACGTGGAAGATCGGCGCCTCGATCATCTTCGCCACGTCCGAAGGATAGGGCGAGGAACGCGAGAACGCCGGGTTCGTCGTGAAACCGATCTGGTTGTTGATGATGAAGTGGACGGTGCCGGCGACGCGGTGACCGCGCAGGCCGGACAGACCGAGGATTTCCGCAACCACACCCTGGCCGGCGAAAGCGGCATCGCCGTGCAGCAGCAGCGGCATTACCTTCACGCGCTCGGTGAGCGGAACGATTTCCTTCTCCATGTCGATCGCCAGAAGATCCTGCTTGGCGCGGGCCTTGCCCATCACCACCGGGTTGACGATCTCCAGGTGAGACGGGTTGGCAGTTAGCGACAGGTGAACCTTGTTCTGGTCGAACTCGCGGTCGGACGAGGCACCGAGATGGTACTTCACGTCGCCCGAGCCCTCAACATCGTCCGGTGCGAACGATCCGCCCTTGAACTCGTGGAAGACCGCGCGGTGCGGCTTGCCCATCACTTGGGTCAGCACGTTGAGGCGGCCACGGTGAGCCATGCCGAAGACGATTTCCTTCAGGCCGAGATTGCCGCCGCGCTTGATGATCTGCTCGAGCGCAGGGATGAGCGATTCACCGCCATCGAGGCCGAAGCGCTTGGTACCCTTGTACTTGACGTCGATGAACTGCTCGAAGCCTTCCGCCTCGATGAGCTTCTGAAGGATCGCCTTCTTGCCCATGTCGGTGAAGTCGACACCCTTGTCCGGACCTTCGATGCGCTCCTGCAGCCAGGACTTCTCTTCCGGATTGGAGATGTGCATGAACTCGAAGCCAAGCGTCGAGCAATAGGTGCGCTTGAGGATGTCCAGCATCTCGGGGATGGTGGCGTATTCCAGACCGAGCACATGGTCGATGAAGATCTTTCGGTCATAGTCGGCTTCGGTGAAGCCGTAGTTCGACGGCGACAACTCGTTGTAGTCGTCTTCTTCCCGCAGGATGTTGAGCGGATCGAGTTTGGCATGCAGATGGCCGCGCATGCGGTAGGCGCGGATCATCATGATTGCGCGCACCGAATCGCGCGTCGCCAGCTGGATTTCCTCGGTCGAGACAGCGCCGCCGGATGTGGCGGCCTTGTTCTTCAGCTTCTCGCCGACATGAGCCTCGACGTCGCCCCAGTTGCCGTCGAGCGCGGAGACCAGTTCGCCGCCCTCGGCGATCGGCCAGTTGTCGCGCTTCCATGAAGGTTGCTGGGGCTCCTCGCCGTAAAGGGATTCGAGATAGGCGGCGCTGTCACCCGAAAGGGCCGACAGGTCGGGGCGGGAAGCGTCAAAATCGTGATCCATCAGATCAGCCTCGCTTGTGTTTCATCTTGCCGCGCCTCGGGAACAAGCGGCGGGCCGTTCCCTCGGTTTGCACCGCGAACCTGACGGAAACACGGCGGCTTCATGCCGGAACTTACGCCAGTGCCGGACCCTCGAAAGGGCCCGGCTCCGGCTCGTTCCTGTCCGCCCGGCGAACCGGGCGGGAATGTCGTATCAGCGCCAGTTCGTCCGGCGCTGTTCGCCTCAGCCCTTCAGGACCTCGACGAGCGTGGTGCCGAGGCGTGCCGGGGACGGCGAGACCTTGATACCGGCCGATTCCATGGCCGCGATCTTGTCTTCCGCGCCACCCTTGCCGCCGGAGATCACGGCGCCTGCATGGCCCATGGTGCGTCCGGGAGGTGCCGTACGGCCCGCGATGAAACCGGCCATCGGCTTCTTGCGGCCCTTCTTGGCCTGTTCCTTCAGCCACTCGGCCGCATCTTCCTCGGCCGAACCGCCGATCTCGCCGATCATGATGATGGATTCGGTTTCCGGATCGTCGAGGAANAGGTCGAGCATGTCGATGAACTCGGTGCCCTTGACCGGNTCGCCGCCGATGCCGACAGCCGTCGACTGGCCGAGNCCTTCATTNGTGGTCTGGAACACNGCTTCGTAGGTCAGCGTGCCCGANCGCGACAAGATGCCCACCGAGCCCTTCTTGAANATCGAACCCGGCATNATGCCGATCTTGCATTCGTCCGGCGTCAGCACACCCGGGCAGTTCGGGCCGATGAGGCGCGAAGAGCTGGCGTCGAGCCGTGCCTTNACCTTGACCATGTCCTGAACCGGGATGCCCTCGGTGATGCANACGATCAGCGGGATCTCGGCGTCGATCGCCTCGATGATGGCCGAAGCCGCACCTGCCGGCGGGACGTAGATGACCGAGGCGTTGGCNCCGGTCGCGTCCTTGCCCTCGGCGACCGAGGCNAAGATCGGAAGCTTGTCGCCGCCCGAACCTTCCCAGGTCTCGCCACCCTTCTTCGGGTGAATGCCGCCCACCATCTTGGTGCCGTGATAGGCCAGTGCCTGTTCCGTATGGAANGTACCGGTCTTGCCGGTGAGGCCCTGGACGAGGACCTTGGTGTCCTTGTTGATAAGAATTGACATCAGTTCCTGTCCTTCAAAATCTGTTTGATCTCGCGGAGTTCGGCGACGGCCTCACGATTGAGCGCGATGAGCTCGTCATTGATCGCCTTCACCTCGGCAACATGCTCGCTGTAGGTGCTCATCTGCTTCCTCGACATCCGCGATGCGATGAAGAGAAAAAACGCCACAAAAAGAGCAAGCGGCGCCCAGGTGGCAACGAACTCCATCACGCTTAGCCCTTGACCGCCTTGACGATCTTCTGCGCGGCATCGTCGAGATCGTCAGCCGCAATCACGTTCAGGCCGCTCTCNTTGATGATCTTCTTGCCGAGATCNACATTGGTGCCTTCGAGGCGAACCACGAGCGGAACCTTGAGGCCGACTTCCTTGACNGCNGCGACCACGCCTTCNGCGATGACNTCGCACTTCATGATGCCGCCGAAGATGTTGACGAGGATACCCTCGACAGCCGGGTCNGCNGTGATGATCTTGAAGGCAGCCGTNACCTTCTCCTTCGAAGCGCCGCCGCCGACGTCGAGGAAGTTGGCGGGCTCTGCACCGTAGAGCTTGATGATGTCCATGGTCGCCATGGCNAGNCCNGCNCCGTTGACCATGCAGCCGATATTGCCGTCGAGCGCGACATAGGCGAGGTCGTACTTGGACGCCTCGATTTCCTTCTCGTCTTCCTCGGTCTTGTCACGCAGTTCCATGATGTCGTCATGGCGGAACAGCGCGTTGCCGTCGAAGGAGACCTTGGCGTCGAGCACGCGGACATGACCGTCGGTCATCACGATAAGCGGGTTGATCTCCAGAAGGCTCATGTCCTTTTCGACATAGGCCTTGTAGAGGATCGGGAAGAGGTTGGTCGCGTCGTCACGGGCATCGCCTTCGAGTTCGAGCGCCTCGCACAGCTTGGCGCAGTCGTCGGCCGTCACGCCGGCCACGGGATCGATCGGCAGCGTCAGGATCTTTTCGGGCGTTTCCTCGGCAACGGCTTCGATGTCCATGCCGCCCTCGGTCGAAACCACGAAGGCGTTCTTGCCGGTCGACCGGTCGACCAGGATCGAGAGATAGAGTTCGCGGTCGATGTCCGCGCCATCCTCGATATAGAGGCGGTTGACCTGCTTGCCGGCATCACCGGTCTGCTTGGTGACCAGCGTGTTGCCGAGCATTTCCTCGGAATTCTTGATCACTTCCTCGACCGACTTGGCGAGGCGGACGCCGCCCTTGGCGTCCGGACCGAGTTCCTTGAACTTGCCCTTGCCGCGACCGCCGGCATGGATCTGGCTCTTGACCACATAAAGCGGTCCGGGGAGCGATTCGGCGGCAGCCTTGGCTTCGTCGGCCTTGAAGATCGGTACGCCATTGGCAACCGGGGCGCCGTAGCTCTTGAGCAGTGCCTTGGCCTGATATTCGTGGATGTTCATCGGCATGTCCCTCTTGCGGGGCCGGGCCCTGAACGGACCCGGCTGATGCTTATTTCAGGTTCGGAGCGATGTTCATGCAGGCTTCGCAGAGGCCGGCCACGGTGGCGACCGAACTGTCGAAGGCTTCCTGCTCGCTCTTGTTGAGCTCGATCTCGATGACGCGCTCGATGCCGCCTTCGCCGATTACGGTCGGCACGCCGACATACATGTTCTTCACACCATACTGGCCCGAGAGATAGGCGGCGCATGGCAGCACGCGCTTCTTGTCCTTGAGGTAGGCTTCGGCCATCTGGATCGCNGAGGCTGCCGGTGCGTAGTAGGCCGANCCCGTCTTGAGCAGGCCGACGATCTCGGCACCGCCGTCGCGGGTGCGCTGGATGATCTCTTCGAGCTTTTCNTTCGACGTCCAGCCCATCTTGACCAGATCNGGCAGCGGNATGCCGGCAACGGTCGAGTAGCGCGCCAGCGGAACCATGGAATCGCCGTGGCCGCCGAGCACGAAAGCCGTGACGTCCTCGACCGAAACGTTGAACTCCTCGGCCAGGAAGTAGCGGAAGCGTGCCGAGTCGAGCACGCCGGCCATGCCCACGACCTTGTTGGTCGGCAGGCCCGAGAACTTCTGCAGCGCCCAGACCATCGCGTCGAGCGGGTTGGTGATGCAGATNACGAAAGCGTTGGGCGCGTATTTCTTGATGCCCGCGCCGACCTGNTCCATCACCTTGAGGTTGATGCCNAGAAGGTCGTCACGGCTCATGCCGGGCTTGCGCGGCACGCCGGCGGTGACGATGCAGACATCAGCGCCTTCGATTGCGGAGTAGTCGTTGGCGCCGGTCATCCGGGCGTCGAAACCATCGACCGGGGAGGACTCGGCAATGTCGAGACCCTTGCCCTGAGGGGTGCCTTCAGCGATGTCGAAAAGGACGACGTCGCCCAGTTCCTTCAGTCCGGCCATGTGGGCGAGCGTGCCGCCGATCATGCCGGAACCGATCAAAGCAATCTTGTTGCGTGCCATGAATTCGTCTCCGCGATTCAATAATCTCCGGGAAGCGGCGATTGCTTCCGGATCCGGGAGTTGGCATAGCCCTAGGGGGAAAACATCGCAACCGATTTTTCCGTNACCAGAAATTTCAATCGTTTAACACNTAAATGATTTACGTAAACGTCAAAATTTTTGTCCGACTTTTGACGTATTTCAGCACTCAGGCGGCNCGGCTCGAGTCCAGATAGGCCTCATCCTGCATTTCGGTGAGGCGGGAAACCGTCCGCGCGAACTCGAACTTTTCGGTTCCCGTTCCNGCTGCATAGATATCTTCTATAGGCACCTCGGCCGANAGGAACAAGCGGTTGTGCTTGTCATATAGGACATCAACCAGAAGGATGAAGCGCTTGGCGCGATTGCGGTCGCCGCGCTTGATCTCGGGCACCTTGTCGATGAAAATCGTCGGATATTTGTCGGCGATCGCCAGATAGTCGGATGCGCCGAGCGGCGCGTCGCACAGCTGCGAGAAGGTGAACCGCGCCGCGTCCGACGTCGCCTTCGGCACCACGATCGACCGGCCCTTTCNCTCGATCCGGTCGGCGCTCACCGGACGTCCGTCGACAACCTTCGTCCAGGCGTCGTCGAGACCCGCCTCCCCCTCNCCGGGCTCGAGGTGATGAAAGACCGGCANGCGACGCGACTTCTCCAAGCGGTAATCGGTTGGCGCGTCGAGGCTGACGATATCGGCATTCTGCTTGAGCAGATCGATGAANGGCAGGAAAAGCTGACGGTTGAGGCCATCGCGATAGAGATTGTCGGGCGCCACGTTCGATGTGGCCACCAGCACCGCACCGCGGTCGAACAATCGCTCGAACAGCCGCGACAAAAGCATCGCGTCCGCGATGTCGGTCACTGCGAATTCGTCGAAACACAGAACCCAGGCTTCCTCGAAGAGACTGTCGGCCACCGGCGGAACCGGATCGCTCTCCTTGGTTTCGCCGCGCGCCAGNTTCTGGCGATGCGCGTGGATGCGGTCATGCGCATCGGCCATGAAGTCGTTGAAATGAGCGCGTCGCTTCCGTTTCACGGGAAGCTTCTCGAAGAACATGTCCATCAGCATGGTCTTGCCACGCCCGACATCGCCATGGACATAGAGCCCGCGCGGGGTGGGCTGTTTCTTGCTCTGACCGAACAGCCAGCCGAGAGCGCTCTTCTTCGAGGCGAGACGATGAGTACTGACGTCTTCGAGAATGGCGTCCAGCCGCTCGACGATGTCAAGCTGGGCGGGATCNTTCTTGATCTCGCCCCGTTCGATCTTCGCCTTGTAAGCGGCTAGCAGCGCCGCGTCCTGGGGCTGCGGCATGGGAAAATTCCGTGACTTGGCTCAGCGCGACAGCGAGATCGAGCCGCCATTCGACGTCGAACCGTCGAAGCGCTCGTTGCCCGACTGGTAGAGGCGCGCGACCTGGTTGCCGGAATTGTCCGAAAGGATNACCTGCTTGCCCTGCACATCCCANGCCGAGATCGTGGATGCATCACCGGCGCAACCACGTGAGGCCGCGCGGTAGCCGCCGGTCCACTTGGTCAGGGCCAGGAACACATCACAGCTCGAACCGCCCGAGGANACCGACCAGCGGCCGATCAGCGATTCGCGGGTCACCTCCGGCGCATTGGCCGCAAGTTCGGTTTCCTGCTGAAGNCTTGCC
Source organism: Hoeflea sp. (assembly GCA_002707605.1). Lineage (GTDB taxonomy): Bacteria > Pseudomonadota > Alphaproteobacteria > Rhizobiales > Rhizobiaceae > Pseudohoeflea. Next base: position 38,808 of record PANK01000003.1, on the reverse strand, counting down.
TGCGCATCCGGCTGGGTCGGCGCATCGGGGAACTGGGACGGATTTGTCGGCGCCGTCGGCGTGGTTGGCGGAAGCTGAGAGGACTGGACCCCACCCACCGGAGCGGGCGCGAGCGGTGTCGGCTGGCGTGTGTCCAGCTGCCCGACCGAACGCTGACAACCGCTGACGGTCAGCACGATCGCCGCCGCAACGGCCAGTGATACCTTTATATTCATCCAGTAAGCTCCCTCGCTTGCGTCATAATCCCCCGGACGACATCCGGACGCTGCGCCAAATCAGCCGCATAAAATGGACTAAATTGCGAAATTGCAAGCAGTCGGGCGGAATGAAGCCGGTTCAAGGCCGGCTTTTCGTGCGCCATATGGTATTTAGGCAGCACATGGCACACGGGAAGAGTGCGATCGTAGCAGGCGCTTGAATTGANGGAAAATCAGGAGCCGACGCCGAAGTTGGCATCCTTGCCCCACAAATCCTCAACACGCTGGTCGCGTCCNCAAGCNTAGCGATAGTACTTGTAGCGGATCGGATTCTTCTCGTAATAATCCTGNTGGTAGCCCTCGGCAGGCCAGAACTTCGGTGCCNGCTTGACCTCGGTGGCAATCGCCTTGCCGAGNGCCTCGCNTGCTTCCGCCTTCGCCTCCTTGGCCTCAGCCAGNTGCGNGTCATCAACGGCGTAAACAGCTGTCGTGTAGGAATGCCCGCGATCACAGAACTGGCCGCCGGGATCAGTGGGATCGACCGTNCGGAAGAAGGTCTTCAGAAGNGCGTCNTAGGAAACNACCGANGGATCGAATTCGATCTCGACNGCCTCGCGGAANCCCGCGGGTGAGTGATCTTCATAGGTCGGNTTGTCGCCCTTNCCGTCAATGTAGCCCGACGTGGTCTTCGTCACGCCCTTGACNTGATCGAANTCNCTTTCGACGCACCAGAAGCAACCGCCAGCGAAAATGGCGGTCTCGCTGTCCGCNGCCCGTGCNCCGAGGCCTGCGGGGNCNAATGTCAGTGTCATGNCGGCCGACAGGCCGATAAGCGCGCTCTTGAAGCTCATGGCGATCTCCTTTTGGGAAGAACCTAATTCACCTTGCGCCGCGATCAATTCAAGCCGTCACACATCGACGTGATTTCAGGATGAGCACGTCGTCTTCGCCCTTATCACCCGACCGGGTGATATCGCCGATCGCCTTCCCTTTTTAGAAAAAGAACATCGAATTGCAGAACTTTTTCTGCGGCTCCGAGTAAACGGCTGCCGCACGACGCTGCGTGGAAACGACTTAGATCAGAAAAGCGATAGAGATCATGAAAAATTTCGTAGCGAGCACTGCTTTGTTGCTTGTCTCTCTCAGCCTCGCGGCTTGCAGCACTTCAGGCGGCGGCACTGCGCCAACCACTGGTGGCGGCGGCACAGGCACGGGAGGCACCGGAGGCGGAGGTACCGGAGGTGGCACGGGCGGCGGCGGAACCGGGGGAGGAACTGGTGGCGGAGGTATCCAGCTCTTCGGTCTGAAGTCCAGCTACACCAAGACAGTTCAGCAATCCCCCGTCGTTGTCGGGGCGCCTACGATCTACGAATCGAGCGAATATTTCATCTCGGACGATCCGCGCGCATCCGGTCCGGTGGAGACAACCGGCTCTCTCGCCCTGCCGGGCGGCCAGCAGGCCAATGGCGGCAGTGCCAAGGCGGTCAGCGATGCAGGCACAGTAGACGCGACGAACGGACAGGTTCTTCCGCGTTACACCGGACAGCAGGGCTTCTATCAAAACACCGAGGACCCGGATGCCTACGCGAAATCCGATCTTTTGCGCGTGACCTCGCACGATCTGGACGGCGACAACGCCGATGACTTCTTCGTCGTCGAACAGCACATCGGCTATTCGAGCTTTTCGGGACCGACCGAGACCATAACCACCATGTATGGCGGCGATATCGCGCCCGAGAGCGCGATTGCCGGCAAGAAGACGGCCACCTACCGCCGCTCGCGCTCGGATGGCGGAGCGGAGTTCCAGTACAAGACCGGTCCGGGACTGACCCAGCAAGGGGCGTCCTTCACCGGTGACGCCACGATCGTCGCCGACTTCACCAACGGAACGGTGGATGCCACGATCGACAATTCCAAGCGCTACGCAGGTACCAAGGGTCCGTCGCAGATTTCCGTCAACATGACCGGCGCGACGCTGAACGGCACCCAGTTCGCCGGCGGCACGGTGGTTCTCAGGGACGAATCCAACGGTCAGGTGATCTCGAACTTCGGTACCAACGCGGGTTATGCGGGCGCTTTGTTCGGCGACGCCGCCGATCACGCGGGCGGTGTTTTCCAGGGTGTGGGATCGATCAACGGCAACAATCCCGGCATGATCAAGGGCTGGTTCCTTGGCGACGAAGTCCCGGCAACCGCGCCGTGAGAGAAACAAAGACTGAAAGGCGGCCCGGTGCAAACCGGGCCGCCTGTCAGCTTTCCGTATTGCGTATGAAACTCACCAATTGGCGGCTTCACCGCCTGGCGCTTCTTGCGGCTCTTTCGCTGGCCGCCCCGATCCACAATGCCAGCGCTGCGAGCGAGCGCGCGGCCTCTGCGGTCATGGAGGTCCGTTCACTCGTCGATCAGGGCCAATACGAGGCGGCCCGCGCCTTCATCCGCGACTGGCGTCACGGAGACAAGGGCTACCAAACACGCGTCATATTCGTGGAGGGACTGATTGCCGCCAGACGCGGTGACCACGCCCGGGCCTCCGCCATCTATCGCAGCATACTGGCGGCGGAACCGACCAACGACGTGGTCCGGATCGAATTGACGCGCTCGCTGGCACGCCTCAATGATGCGGACGGCGTNCGNGCGCAGGCNGAGATGCTTCGCGCCTCNGGCNTCGATGANCGCCTNGGCGGCGCCCTCACCCGNCTCGCCGATCTNGTGGATGCCAATCGCCCCTTCCGNCTTCGCGGCTACGCCTCGGTTCTGCCATCGACAAACGTCAATCGCGGAACGGATAACGACACCGTGCCGCTCGGACCGTTCAATCTGAAGATCGACCCTGCCTCGCGCCGCAAGTCCGGGATCGGGCTGCTGCTCGGCGGCGAGGTGATCTTCCAGCAACAATTCAGTCCGACCGAGCGCTTCTTTGCAGTCGGCAGCGCGGTCGGTCGCATCTATCCTTCGGAAACCTCNCTNTCATCCTTCAACTTCGAANCTGCGCTCGGNGTCGAGAAGAGNTTCGGCCAGACCCGCGCCAGCATCGCTTTGACCGGTGCNGCCGGCACCTCCACNGNAGANNTCAACGTATTGCAGGGCGGCATCAGGGGCGAANTNTCCGGCCGGTTCGCCAANGCTCCNCGCTGGCTGTGGGCTCTCAACGGTCAGGCGCGACTGCAGGACGATCTGAGAACCGGNTCCCGCGACGGTGTCATCGTCAATCTTGGCGGNAATCTGGACCGCTATTTTGANACCGGACACTTCCTGCGNCTGGGNGTGCGNAGCGAGNTGACGCGCTTTCGTGTCGAGCGCTATTCCTACGACGAGGTNGGGGTCTTTGNCGGCTATGCNCGNCCGCTTCCGTTCGGNATCAACGCTTATGCCCAGGGCGGCATCGCATGGCGCGATTATCGCGGTCTCTATCCCGGCCTGGCCGAAGGTCAGGAGGATGTCCGCTATACGGGCGACATAACGATCACCAAGCGAGACCTGAGCTTTGCCGGCTTCGCGCCGCAGCTTCTCTACCACTATGAACGCGTNGTCTCGAACGCCGCCTTCGACGACATCGAAAAACATGAGATCGAGNTGCGGCTTACCCGCGATTTCTGAGCATCNGNGCAGAANGAAAAAAGCCGGCGTTTCCGCCGGCTTTTAGCTATTCGTCTTCGGGCGAGAATCAGGCGTCCTTCTTGGCTTTGTTGCGCTCGATGGCCTCAACGATCAGCTTCTTGGCCATNTCGGCATTCTGCCAGTCACCGATCTTCACCCACTTGCCGGGCTCGAGATCCTTGTAGTGCTCGAANAAGTGCTCGATCTGCTGCAGCGTGATCGAAGGCAGNTCAGTGTAATTGTGGACGTTCTCGTAACGCTTNGTCAGTTCCGGTGCGGGCACGGCAATGATCTTCTCGTCCTGGCCGGCATTGTCTTCCATCACCAGAACGCCGATCGGNCGCACATTGATCACGCAGCCCGGCACCAGCGGACGCGTGTTGCAGACCAGAACATCGATCGGATCGCCGTCATCGGAAAGCGTGTGCGGCACGAAACCGTAGTTTCCTGGATAGGTCATCGGCGTGTAGAGGAAGCGGTCGACGACCAACGTTCCGGCTTCCTTGTCCATCTCGTACTTGATCGGATGGCCGCCGACGGACACCTCGATGATCACGTTGACGTCTTCCGGCGGGTTCTTGCCGATTGCGATGGCGTCGATACGCATGGAAACTCCGTTTCTGTCTACTTCGCGACTGCGATAAAACCTGTTGCAGGCGCGGATAGCGCCAATTGCCATCAAGCGCAACTGTACTTTCGCCGTGCGCCCAAGTAGCCAAGCGACCTTTTACATGGATTTTCAGCTATTTCCAGACGAAGGCGACCTTGCGNACCGGCTGGCCGTCGAACACTTCCGTGCCCTCGGCAATATCACGTCCGCCACGGCCGCGATAAAAATCGACGCCGCCTTCATTGTCCTCGAGGCACCATACGACAGTGCCCTTGCAGCCGAGCGATGCAAGCAGCTTGCGGGTTTCCGAGAACAGCCGCTTTCCGAGCCCNATGCCCTGATATTCGGGCAGCAGGTAAAGTTCGTANATCTCGCCTTCCTGCGGCAGGGAACGGGCCCGGTTGAGCCCCAGCGTCGCGTAGCCGGCGATGACGCCGCCGACATCGAGAACGAGGATCGAGGTCGATCCCCGGATGGCCCGCTGCCACCAACGGGCATTGCGCCGCTCGATCATCGAGCGNAGCGTCTTGTAGGGCAGGATTCCCGTATAGGCATGATGCCAGGAAGCGCGATGCACTTCCGCGACGTCGACAGCGTCGTCGGGTTCGGCCGGTCTGATATCGATCGTCAGCGTGGTCATCGAATCACACTACCTTTTGCAGTGATTCCCAGGAATCCATCACGCGAGGGCGCGCGTGCTTTGCCCACAGCATTATGCAGTGGCGTGCTTATAAGAAATTAACGCTTTGTTAAGAGATGGCGCAAGAGGCAGGTGATTTGCCTCATTGCGGAGCGGACCCGGGGCAATCATCCGCCCTTCGGGATCTGAGGAATGCGAGCGTCACGTCGAGGTCGTGTTGAGGGGAATTTTCCTGGTGCGGCTGGATACCATGGAGGCTTCGATATCCTNCCGGTTCTCCTCGCCCCATCCGCAAAGGGGCTTTAACGCCTGCACCAGGCTTTCTCCAAACGGGGTCAGCGAATATTCGACACGCGGCGGGACTTCGCCGAAATCGTTCCGCTTCACAAGGCCGTCAGCNTCCAGTTCCTTCAGGTGCTGGATCAGTACCTTGTCGCTGGCGTCCCTGACGCAGCGCTTCAGTTCGCCGTATCGACGCGGCTGCTGACCGAGGAAGTGAAGGATGAGCGGTTTCCACTTCGAACCGATCAACGCCAATGTCGCGTGAAGGCCGCAGGTAAATGACTCTGCATCGCCGCTCATTTCATTATCTCCGGAAAAACTTGGGCACTTACCAAATGGTGCATACTGGTGGAAAAACAAGCGCCTCCCCAGATGTCTGTCTCCACGACAATGGAGACAACCGATATGAGACTGAAAGACAAGATTGCCGTCATCACCGGCGGCTCAACAGGAATAGGCTTGGCCAGCGCCAAGCGTTTCGCGGCAGAAGGCGCGACGGTTTTCATCACCGGGCGGCGGCAGTCGGCCCTCGATGCGGCCGTGGCCGAGATCGGGCACGGCGCGCGTGGCATCCAGGGTGATGTGACCGACCTCGNTGATCTCGACCGTATCTACGAGACCATTCGTGAGGAAGCCGGCCACATCGACATTCTCTTCGCCAACGCCGGCGTCGGCGAGTTCGCGCCGCTGGGGCAGATCACGCCCGAGCATTTCGACCACCTTTTCGGCGTCAACGTGCGCGGCATGGTGTTCTCGGTGCAGAAGGGGCTGCCACTCATGCGCTCGGGCGGGACGATCATACTCACCGGCTCGACCACGGGCGTCATGGGCACGCCGGCCTTCAGCGTCTACAGCGCCACCAAGGCCGCCATCCGGAATTTCGCCCGTTCCTGGGCGCTGGATCTCAAGGAGAAGGGNATCCGNGTCAACGTCATCTCCCCGGGACCGACGGAAACACCGGCNCTCNTGGGCGTGGCGGAATCGACCGGCGACCGGGAGGCGATGCTCACCGGATTGGCAGCCCAGGTTCCCATGGGTCGCATCTCGNACGCATCGGAAGTGGCTGCGGCNGCGCTTCTGCTTGCCTCNGACGATTCNAGNTTCATGACCGGCGGCGAAATCTTCGCAGATGGCGGGATGGCTCAAGTCTAATGCGAGCACGCCGACCTTTCATGCAAAAAAGAACCCGGCCGCAAGGCCGGGNTCATCGTCTTCAAACNGCGGCAGCGACTTACGCGGCGCCGGCNCGGGTCTTTTCGAAACGCTTGCGGTCGTTGGAATCGAGATACAGCTTGCGCAGACGGATCGACTTCGGCGTCACTTCCATNAGCTCGTCGTCCTGGATCCACGACAGCGCCCGGTCGAGCGTCATCTTGATCGGCGGGGTCAGCTTCACCGCCTCGTCCTTNCCGGCCGAGCGGATGTTGGTCAGCTGCTTGCCCTTGAGCACGTTGACCTCGAGGTCNTTGTCACGCGAGTGGATGCCGATGATCATGCCGGCATAGACCTTGTCGCCCGGCTCGATGATCATCGGACCGCGATCTTCCAGGTTGAACATCGCATAGGCCACCGCCTCGCCCGGATTGTTGGCCAGCAGCACACCGTTGGTGCGGCCCGCGATCTGGCCCTTAAACGGCTGGTAGTCGTGGAACAAGCGGTTCATGATCGCCGTGCCGCGTGTGTCGGTCAGCAGTTCCGACTGGTAACCGATCAGGCCGCGCGTCGGGGCCAGGAAGACGAGCCGCACGCGGTCGCCGCCCGAAGGCCGCAGCTCGGTCATTTCCGCCTTGCGCTCGGACATCTTCTGCACGACGACGCCGGAATGCTCCTCGTCGACGTCGATGACGACTTCCTCGATCGGCTCCATCAGGTTGCCGTTCTCGTCATTGTGCATGACCACGCGCGGNCGNGAAACGGCGATTTCGAAGCCTTCGCGACGCATCGTCTCGATGAGCACGGCGAGCTGGAGTTCNCCGCGACCGGACACATAGAACGAATCCTTGCCCTCGGCTTCCTCNATCTTCAGCGCCACATTGCCTTCGGCTTCCTTGAACAGGCGGTCGCGGATGACGCGGCTCGTCACCTTGTCGCCCTCGGTACCGGCGAGCGGGCTGTCGTTGACGATGAAGGACATGGTCACGGTCGGCGGATCGATCGGCTGTGCCTGAAGNGGCTCGGCCACCGAGGGATCGCAGAACGTATCGGCGACAGTGCCCTTCGACAGGCCGGCAATCGCCACGATGTCACCTGCATGGGCTTCCTCGATCGGCTGACGCTCGATGCCGCGGAAAGCCAGGATCTTGGAAATGCGGCCGGTCTCGACGGTCTTGCCATCGGCGGAGAGCACCTTGATCGCCTGGTTNGGCTTGATCGAACCCGAATGAATACGGCCGGTGATGATGCGGCCGAGGAACGGGTTGGCTTCAAGCAGCGTACCGATCATGCGGAANGCGCCGTCTTCGTCGCCGACGCTCGGCTCCGGCACGTGCTTGAGCACCAGATCGAGAAGCGGGCCGAGACCCTCTTCCTTCGGGCCTTCCGGATTGACGTTCATCCAGCCGTCACGGCCTGAACCGTAAAGGATCGGGAAGTCGAGCTGCTCGTCGGTGGCGTCGAGGGCTGCAAAGAGGTCGAAGACCTCATTGATGACTTCCTCGTGGCGGCCGTCCGGGCGGTCGATCTTGTTGATCGCAACGATCGGCTTGAGACCGACCTTGAGCGCCTTGCCGACCACGAACTTGGTCTGCGGCATCGGGCCTTCAGAGGAATCGACGAGAACGATCGCGCCATCCACCATCGACAGGATACGCTCGACCTCGCCGCCGAAGTCGGCGTGGCCAGGGGTGTCGACGATGTTGATGCGGACGCCTTTCCAGATCACCGAGGTCGCCTTGGCGAGAATGGTGATGCCGCGTTCCTTTTCCAGATCGTTGGAATCCATCACGCGCTCATCGACGCGCTGGTTCTCGCGGAACGATCCGGACTGCTTGAGAAGTTCGTCGACGAGTGTGGTCTTGCCATGGTCGACGTGTGCGATGATCGCGATGTTGCGAATGGAGGACATGGATCTTGGTCTCGGGATTGCGCAAGCCGGGTCCAAAAGGGAGCGGGTATGGGCGTGCGTCAGGTTTTGTTTGCAGCGCACATAAACCAGTTTGCCGCAAAACGGAATGGGGGTCGCGACAAAAGCCCGCAGACGTGGTGAATTCGCTACACCGGCATACGCTGTGGACGCGTCAGGTCAGGTAGCCTTCCACNCCNCGGCTCTGCGCTTCGTTGTAGCGCTGGCCNTCCGCCCATCCGAGCGGCAGCGCATCCTCGATTTCGTCGAGCAGGTCTGACGACATCACGAAATCGGCCGCCGCTGCATTCTCNGCCAGATGGCCCGCCGAGCGCGTGCCGGGAATGGCGATCGAGCCCTGCGCCCGCTGGAAGGTCCAGGCCAAGGCCAGGGTCGCCGTTGCCACCCCTTCACGCCGGGCAATTGCGTTGAGCTGNCGCACCCGTGCCGCATTGGANGAAAAATGCGGATCCTTGAAACGCGGGTTCGACTTTCTGAAGTCGTCTTCTGCAAAGCTCGACGGGTCGAGATCGACATCCGTCAGCATCCCGCGACCGAGCGGCGAAAACGACACGAAGCTCGTGCCGAGCGACTTGCAGGTCCGAAGCATGCCCAGTTCCGGAAGCCGGGTCCATAACGANTACTCGCTCTGAACCGCAGCAATGGGATGAATCTCCGAAGCCTGAAAAAGCGTGGTCGGTGCGATCTCGGAAAATCCGATAGCTCCGATCTTGCCTGCCTCGATAAAGCCGACGAGAGTTTCCATTACNTCTTCTATNGGCACGCGATGGTCGCGGCGGTGGATGTAGTAGAGTTCCACGTGATCNGTGCCAAGACGCTTCAGCGAGGCGTCGAGACATTCGGTAAGATAAGCTTTCGTATTGATGAAGTCGCGGTTCGGCCCGGTTTCGATACCGCCCTTTGTCGCAATGACAAATTGATCGCGATTACCATTGGCACGAAAGAAGTCNCCCATGACCTCTTCNCAGACACCCGCACCGTAGATATTGGCGACNTCAAGATGATTGACNCCTAGGTCAAGCGCCTTCCTTAACGTCGCATGACTGTCTTCACGGGTAGTTGAACCATATATTCCACCAAAACTCATGCATCCAAGGCCGACAGCCCCGACCATGGGACCGTTCTGTCCAAGCCTGACTTTCCGCATCACTTACCCCACTACTGACGTAGACTCACTTAGGGTAAGCTATTACGTAAGGAAAGGGTTCAGGTTGCAATACTTTAGCAATATCTTTCCAAACCTCGCGAAATATCTTCGGATATTGATAGCCACGCCGCCGATCACGACATTTTGAAAGCACAACGCTGTCCGCCCGGCAAGTTAGACTGACCGGCCTNAATCGCACATTCTGTCTTGGCTTNGGGCTAGGCCAGACCCTTCTTGGCNAGCATCGGCTCGGCCGTCGGCATCCGACCGCGGAAGGCCGTATAGAGCTCCGCCGGGTCCCGGCTGTTGCCGGCCGAATAGATGTTGGCCTTCAGCTTTTCGGCCATCGCCGGATCGAACGGATCGCCGGTCTCCTCGAAAGCGGCGAAGGCGTCGGCATCGAGCACTTCCGACCACATGTAGGAATAGTAGCCGGCCGAATAGCCCTCNCCTGAGAAGACATGCAGGAAATGCGGGCTGCGGTGACGCATCACCATCGCCTCCGGCATGCCGAGTTCGGCAAGTTTGGCCGCCTCGAAAGCCTTGGGCTCGTCACCGTCTGTCTCTCCGGTGTGCCAGGCCATGTCGACAAGGGCGGAAGCCGTNAACTCTGTNGTGGCAAAGCCCGAGTTGAAGGTTCGCGCGGAAAGCACCTTGTCGAGCAATTCCTTCGGCATGGCCTCACCGGTTGTATGATGGCGCGCATGGGTCGACAGGATTTCGGGCACCGTCAGCCAGTGCTCGTAAAGCTGCGAGGGCAGTTCGACAAAATCTCGCGAGACGGAGGTCCCTGCGAGTGACGGATAGGTCACGTTCGACAACATACCGTGCAGCGCGTGGCCGAATTCGTGGAAAAGCGTGCGCGCGTCGTCGAGAGACAGAAGCGCCGGACGCCCCTTGGCGGGCTTGGAGAAGTTCATCACGTTGAGAATGATCGGCTTCTGGCCTGTCTGCCCGTCAGGCGTTGCAAGCTTGTGCTGGCCCTGCAGCCCGGTCATCCAGGCTCCCGACCGCTTCGAGGGACGGGCGAAGTAATCGGCGATGAAAGTCGCGATCTGCTGGCCGGACTTGTCTTTCACCTCGAAAACGCGGGAATCCGAATGCGGACCGGAGAGATCGGTGCGCTCCTCAAGCGAAATCCCGAACAGCCGCCCGGCCACATCGAAACAGGCGTCCATGACGCGATCGAGCGACAGGTAGGGCTTGAGTTCACTGTCGGAGAAATTGAACTTCCGCGCCTTCAGCTTCTCGGCGTAATAGCGCCAGTCCCAAGCCGCCACCGGGTGATTGGCGCCTTCCTCGGCAACAAGCTCGGAGAGCGCCTCGCGCTCCTCGTCTGCCTTTGCGGTGGCGCGCTTCCAGACATCGCCCAGAAGGTGGCTCACAGCGTCCGGTGTCTTGGCCATCGTGTCGTCGAGCTTGTAAGCGGCATAGGAAGCGTAACCAAGGAGTTTCGCCTTCTCGTCGCGCAGCTTCACCACTTCCGAGATGATCGACCAGTTGTCGGTATCGCCGCCATTGTCGCCCCGCGCGATCCAGGCATTGAATGCCTTTTCGCGCAGATCACGGCGCGGGCTCAGGGCCAGAAAAGGTTCGATNATCGAACGCGACAAGGTTACCGCGAAACGCCCCTCGTGACCGCGGTCAGCGGCAATGGCCGCCATTGCATCGCGCAGGTAGTCGGGAAGGCCTTCGAGCTCTTCGCCCTCGTCGATCAACATCATCCAGTCGCGCTCGTCAGCCAGCACGTTCTGGCCGAACTGGGCCCCGAGACCCGCAAGCCTCTCACCGATTTCCGCAAGGCGACCCTGTCCCGCGTCGTCGAGCTTGGCGCCCGCCTTGACGAAGGATTTCCAGATCTTCTCGAGCAGCCGGTCCGCTTCCGCGGACAGCCCGAGGTCGGCGCGCCGCGCATGGAGGTCGTCGATCCGTGCGAAAAGCGGCTTGTTCATCGCGATCTTCGAGTAATGCCGCGACATCTTCGGCGCGATCTCACGCTCGAGCGCCTGGATCGTGTCGTTGGTATCGGTACCGGCACGGTTCCAGAAAATCGCCGAAACGCGCGAGAGCTCCTCACCCGCCAGTTCCATCGCCACGACCGTGTTGTCGAACGTCGGNGCATCCTCGCGCAAGGCGATTGCCTCGATCTCCGCTTCGTGCGCNGCAAGGGCGGTATCGAAGGCCGGCGCGAAATCCTCGTCGGCGATTGCCTTGAAATCCGGNAGACCGAGCGGGCCGGTCCAGGTGAAGAGCGCTTCGTTAANGTGCGTGGTCATGGGTGAGATATCCTTTCAGGCCATCCCGACTTAGGCATGTNCCGAGGCTCCGGCAAGGTGGNNGCATGAGCAATTGGCGCAAATCATTGATCGGCGAGTTTATTTCCCGCCGACCATGNCAACAACCTCACCGCGAATTACTACGANTATTAAATCTTGGAGGGCAGAATATACCTTCCATTAAGTCAAAACACCGAACTTGTATGCACCAAAACGGCACAGCCAGGGCGTGTACTCGTCCCGGCAGNCGAGGCAATCGAACTTCGAGTAAAGGGTTCCAGATCATGAAGTCATTTCGCGTCTCCACGCGGGTGATTGCGGCTGCTNCATTGCCGTTTCTCATCCTCGCTGCCTTCATCGCTATCGAGATCAACATTCTCTGGAAGCAGAAGGAATCCGCCACACGTACGATGGCTTACGCCGAGCAGATGGTCTCCATCTACAAACTGATGCATACACTCCAGGTTGAGCGCGGCATTTCGGCAGGTTTCATTGGATCGCGAGGGGCGCAAATGAGCGATGCGCTGGTGAAGGCGCGCGCCGATGTGAACGCGAACCTGGACCGGATTGCCGTCGCAGCTGGCGCCATTGGTCACATNGGTGGCGAACACATGAGGGGCGATTTCGCCGAATCCGCCGAACGCATCGCTGCGATTCCTGAAATGCGCACCCGTATTGACGCCTTTGACATTCCGGTAGGTGAGGCCATCAAGGCGTATTCCGACCTTATTGCCAGCATGTCGCACATCGCCGACGAGATCGTTACGCATGTCGAGGAACGGCACATGACGATCATGATGGCCGGCTACGTGGATGTGATGTCCGCCAAGGAACTGGCTGGCCAGGAACGCGGAATCGGCGCTGGCGCGATCGGCGCCGGTGACTTCACCCCGGCCGCCTTCGAAGCTTTCGCCGGCAAGAAGCAAGCCGAAACGGCTCTCATCAGCCGTTTCCTTTCCGTCATGCCACCCGAAGTTTCGAAAGNGTCCAAAACCCTTNTGGCAGACGGCATTTCGCCTGAACTGGCAGCCATGCGTGCGGCCATGATCCAGCGCGACTTTACAGGTCTCGACGCCAGCATCTGGTTCGGCGAGATGACNAAATGGCTTGGCAAGCTCAACGAAGCCGGCGGCATGGCCGCNACCACGATCATTGAGGAAGCCAATCATATCGTNGCGGAAAAAAGCAGCCAGCTTCTTGTTCTCGGAGCAGCGAGTATTGCCGTCTTCCTTTTCATCGCAGTGCTTGTCTTTGCGATTGCGCGCTCGATCATTCGGCCTCTCTCCGCCATGAGCGGTTATCTCGACCGGATGGCCGAGGGGGAGTTCGATATCGAGATTCCCATGGCAACCGAGAAGAACGAGATCGGTGCAATGGCCCGTTCGGTTGGCAATCTTCGCGAAGCCCTGCGCGAGAAGGCAGCCGGTGAGGCACTCGCACGCCAGCGTCGCGCGGAGAAGGAAGCCGCGGACATGCAGGAACGTGCCCGTCTTGAAGAGGAAGAGAAGGAACGTCTCGCATCCTATTGTGGCACCGTCGGAGAGGCGTTGACNGCCCTCTCCAANGGCGANCTCAGCCACCAGATCACCTTCGAGTTCCCCGGCGCNATGGANTCGCTGCGCACCAATTACAANATGGCATCCAGCANGCTGTCGATGACCATGGANGAGATCAGCATCTGCGCCAACGGCATGGATTCGATCGCCAACGAGATCCGNCANGCNTCCGANGAANTGTCCCGCCGGGCCGAACAGCAGGCCGCATCGGTCGAACAGACGGCCGCTGCCGTCGAACAGCTCAAGACCAATTTCCAGCTTTCGACCACAACAGCGACTGAAGCCAGCCAGAAAACCTCGACGACCAGCGCAGAAACGGCCAAGTCGCTTGAGATCGTCCGGGACGCTGTTGCGGCCATGGCGGAAATCGAGCAATCCTCNGAAGAGGTCGTCAAGATCATCGGCGTGATCGACAACATCGCCTTCCAGACAAATCTTCTGGCGCTCAACGCCGGCGTCGAAGCGGCACGCGCCGGTGAAGCCGGAAAGGGTTTTGCGGTCGTCGCCCAGGAAGTGCGCGAACTCGCCCAACGCTCGGCCGATGCAGCGCGCGAGATCAAGGAACTGATCACCAATTCGCGCAGCAAGGTCAGCCAGGGTGTCGAACTGGTGGGCGAGACCGGTCAATCACTCGAAGGAATCGGTGCCGATGTCGCCCGCCTCGACGAACTGATCGGGCACATGGCCTCCTCGACCCGCGAACAGTTGGTCGCCATGCAGGAAATCTCGCAGGCCATCGTCTCGATCGACCAGGTCAACCAGCAGAACACCGCCATGGCCGAGGAAACGACCGCAGCCACGCACACACTCACCTCCGATGCGGCAAATCTGCGCAAGCGCGTAGCCCAGTTNGTCATCGGCCAGAGGTCCGGGGGGGACGTCGCGGAGCTCGCCAGGGCCAGCTGACGCCGGAAACGGCGAGCTCCNAAACCCCGAAGGGATAGTGACTACCGGCCTAAAGCGGCTGGTAGTCGATCTCCTGGAAGTCCGCGACTTCCCTCATCCACCGGTTCTCCACGAAATCGCGGTGCANGGGATGATCNTTGTAGAAATCNTAGGCGGCCTGATCGGCAAATTCCATCGAGAAGCCGAAGGCATGATCGCANTTGGGGCTGACNTGCCGAAGCTGCTCGAACTTCTCCACNGTGGCNATGCCGGCCAGTTGCCGGGCGCTNTCCAGGAAATCCCGCTCCTCCGGNGAACCGGCCTCATGCTTCAACGTGAACACAACCGTATGCCTGATCATTCGCGCCTCTCCCTTCGCTGATCGAACCCCACCCTATGGCCTTGACGCTGGATTGGATAGCGCCGCACAACCAAACGGCCCCGCCACCGGTGCGACAGGGCCGTTTTTGTCTCTTTGGCTTCGAATTGCCGAAGCCTTTACCGATCAACCCTTGCGGTTGCGGGCCGCAAGCGTTCTCAGACGCAGCGCGTTGAGCTTGATGAAGCCTGCCGCGTCCTTCTGGTCGTAGGCGCCCTGGTCGTCTTCGAAAGTCACCAGCGAATCCGAGTAGAGCGACTTGGGCGACGAGCGGCCCGCGACCATGACGTTGCCCTTGTAAAGACGCAGGGTGACAGTGCCTTCCACATCGCGCTGGCTGTGATCGATGGCCGCCTGCAGCATTTCGCGCTCGGGCGAGAACCAGAATCCGTTATAGATCAGCTCCGCATAACGCGGCATCAGATCGTCCTTGAGGTGCGCGGCACCGCGGTCGAGCGTGATCGATTCGATCGCGCGGTGAGCTGCGAGAAGAATGGTGCCGCCCGGGGTCTCGTACACGCCGCGCGACTTCATGCCGACGAAACGGTTCTCGACGAGGTCAATACGGCCGATGCCGTTGTCGCGGCCGAGATCATTGAGGCGCGCCAGAAGGGTGGCCGGTGAAAGTTTTTCGCCGTTGATCGAAACCGCATCGCCCTTTTCGAAACCGACCTGGATCTCGGTGACTTCGTCAGGCGCATCCATCGGCGAGATGGTGCGCATGTGAACGTATTCGGGCGCGGATTCGGCCGGGTCTTCGAGCACCTTGCCCTCGGAGGACGAGTGCAGGAGGTTGGCGTCGACAGAGAACGGCGCCTCGCCCTTCTTGTCCTTGGTCACCTGGATCTGGTTCTTCTCGGCGAATTCGAGCAGATCTGTGCGGCTCTTGAACTGCCAGTCGCGCCACGGCGCGATGATCTTGATGTCCGGGTTCAGCGCATAGGCCGACAGTTCGAAACGAACCTGGTCGTTGCCCTTGCCGGTCGCGCCATGGGCAATGGCATCCGCGCCGGTTTCTTCCGCAATCTCGACAAGACGCTTGGAGATCAGCGGACGGGCAATCGAGGTGCCGAGCAGATAGGTGCCTTCATAGACCGCATTGGCGCGGAACATCGGGAAAACGAAGTCGCGGACGAATTCCTCGCGCACATCCTCGATGTAGATTTCCTTGATGCCGAGCATCTCGGCCTTCTTGCGCGCGGGCTCCAGCTCTTCGCCCTGACCGAGATCGGCGGTGAACGTGACCACTTCGGCATTGAGCTCGGTCTGCAGCCACTTGAGAATGATGGAGGTGTCGAGACCGCCCGAATAGGCGAGAACGACCTTTTTGACGTCCTTGTGCGATGCCATTGCTAAAATCCTGTCGTGTCGTGCGGCCTCCACGCAAAGCCAAAAGCCTCGGGCCGCGGATCGGGCGGCACTTTAGTCATAAGTTTGGCTGACACAAGCTTGCTTTCGGCGTGCAGGCATGGAATTGGGCCCTGTAACCACTCCGCATGGATGAATGTGATGAGCTACCTCCCCGACACGCCCACCCTTCTCGCATTTGTCGCGGCATGGTTCGTCATAGGGATCACGCCCGGCCCGGACATGACGCTTCAGATCGCCCGGGTGATGTCGAGCGGCCGCGCGGCCGGACTCGCCTGCGGCTTCGGCGCCGTCACCGGCCTTGCCATTCACACGCTGCTGGTCGCGCTCGGGATCTCGGCTCTGGTGGTTGCGGCGCCCCTCGCCTTCCTGGCGCTGAAGATCTGCGGAGCCGTCTANCTCTTCTGGCTGGCCATCCAGGCGATCCGCCATGGCTCNACCTTCGACCTCCNACCGACGAAACCGGCACGGAAACGCTCGCTGTTCTCGCATTNTTCGCAAGGCGTGGCGGTCAATCTGCTCAATCCNAAGATCGTGCTGTTCTTCATGACCTTCCTGCCGCAATTCGTCCGCGCCGGCGATCCNNACATCNCTGGCAAGCTGNTGTTNCTGGGCGGCCTNTTTACCGTGCTGTCGATCCCGCTGATGANCTCGATCGTCCTTGGCGCGTACCAGCTCACCAACTGGCTCAAGGCCCGGCCGTCCGTCACACGCGCCATCGACTGGCTCTTCGCCGGCGTGTTTTCACTTTTTGCTGTTAGAATTCTGCTCGCACAATCGCGCTAGAGCAATCTCGATCAGGCAAGCGGCGGCGGCTGGCTGCCGGATGTGCCGGCCTTGGCCGCTTTGGACGCATCGTGTTTGACGATCCACTGCTCGGCCCGCCGACGCCGTTCGCTCGGCAGCCACGAACCGGATGAGCGCCCGGTGATCAGCCAGTAGACGCTACCGCCCACCGCGCCAGCCACGGCTGACACCGCAAGCGGCCATGCAACTGCCTCGCCGACAGAATTTGATATGGCGAATGCCCCGGTGGTCGCGCCGATCAGCATTCCGCCGATCGCGAAATAAAGCCAGTCGCGCCGCGCAGTGAGTTCCAGCACCCCGATCAGAAGAAGCGCGGGCAGAAGCGCCGCACGCCCGAAAGCTGCTGACACACCGATCACGCCGACAATGAAGGTAAAAGTGATCTCGACGCCCGGCACACGGCCGAAATCCTCCGGCCTGATCAAGCCGGAGAGAAAGACGTAGGAAATCCCGGCACCGAGGCAGGCGATGAGATAGCCGAACCCGATCGCGATGAAGCGGATGATGAGGTCACCGATCGAACCCATGGATTACTCGGCACCGTGGCCGGCGATCATCATCGATTTGAGCGCCAGCCGCTCGGATTTGCGCATGCGCTCCGATTCCGACTTGAGCTGACCGCAAGCTGCGAGAATATCGCGGCCACGGGGTGTGCGGATCGGCGAGGCGTAGCCCGCCTGGTTGACGAAATCGGCAAATTTCTCGATCTGCTCCCAATCGGAACACTCATAGGCCGAACCCGGCCACGGGTTGAACGGGATGAGGTTGATCTTCGCCGGAACGCCCTTGAGCAGCTTCACCAGATCGCGCGCGTCCTCGAGACTGTCATTGACGCCCTTGAGCATCACATATTCGAACGTGATCCGCCGGGCATTGGAAAGCCCCGGATAGGCCCGGCAGGCTTCCATCAGCTTTTCGAGCGGATACTTCTTGTTGATCGGGACCAGTTCGTTGCGCAATTCGTCGCGCACGGCGTGCAGCGAGATCGCCAGCATCACGCCGATTTCCTCGCCGGTGCGATAGATCTCCGGCACGACGCCCGAAGTCGACAACGTGATCCGGCGTTTGGACAGCGACAGGCCGTCGCCGTCGGAGGCGATCAGCAGCGCCTTCTTCACATGCTCGAAATTGTAGAGCGGCTCGCCCATGCCCATCATCACGATATTGGAGACCTTGCGGCCTTCCGACGGCACGATGGCGCCGGCGGGCGTATCCTTGTCCGGGAAGTCGCCGAGCCGGTCGCGCGCGACCAGAAGCTGGGAGAGGATTTCGCCCGCCGTCAAGTTGCGCACCAGCTTCTGCGTACCGGTGTGGCAGAAGGAGCAGGTCAGCGTGCAGCCGACCTGGCTCGAAATGCACAGCGTGCCGCGGCCTTCCTCGGGAATGTAGACCGTTTCAACCTCCACCGGGCGTCCGGCGCCACGGGAGGGAAAACGCATTAGCCATTTGCAGGTGCCGTCGGTGGACACCTGCTCCTCGATGATTTCCGGACGGGCGATGGTGAACGCGCCAGCCAGCCGCTCGCGCAGATCGCGGGCGACATTGTGCATGTCGGCGAAATCGGAGGCGCCGCGCACATAGAGCCAGTGCCAGATCTGGCTGACCCGCATGCGAATCTGCTTGGCCGGAATTCCGAGGTCGGCAAGGGCCGCGCCGAGTTCTTCACGGTCAAGGCCGATCAGTTCGGTCTTCTCGACGGATTTCGCCGGCGCGCGTGAAGCCGCATTGGCGGCGTCTGTCTTGTGATCGATGTCGATTGAAAGTGCCATGGCATCCATGATCCGTTTTCGCCCCTGTACCAGCTTTCGCGCCTCAGGTCATCCCGTGGCGCGGCAAGGGGAATACGCAAAAGACCGGAGAGCCGCTGGTTCGCAGCGGCTCTCCGGCTGTTTCTCTGATCTGCGCTTGCCGAGTGCGCCCAATCGGACGCTACGCGGCTAGTTGCAGGAGTTGATCTGGTTGAGCGCGGCCGTCACACCCTTCAGCGAATAGCTGTAGGAGGTGGCGGTACCGCGACGCGACGTTGCCTTCACGGTCATCGTCGAACCGGCGCGCATCGCTGCAACAAGCTGGGGTTCCTGGGCTGCATTTTCCACCCATGCGGAATTTCCGCGGGTAAACAGCGTGAACTTGTTGCCATCGACATCAACCTCGACCTTCGAGGCCTCCTTGAGCGGGTAGCCCATCATGGCCTGCGGCTCGTAGCTGATGTTCTGGCCGGGTCGCTGCGAAACCAGGAAGAAGATGTCGCCGTGATCCACATTAGCGGGGTTCTTCGCGGTCGGCACCGAAAGCACGTAGCAAACCTTGGAGTTCCCTGAGTTGTAGGAATAGGCACCCCACGCGTCGAATTGCTTGATGCGGGTCGGAGATTGCGCAGCGGCGGCCGCCGTCAAGACGAAGAGGGCCGTAATCGCGGTTGCAATGGTTTTCCCAATCATAGCTGTCCTACCGGTAGTCGTGAGTTGTCAGGGCCGGACCGCGCCGTGCAGCGCACAGGACGCGTTGCCCCGGATCGATCAATTCATTTTGACTTAATTCAGGTTACCAAATCGTCAATTGCACAGATTTTCCGTCCCGGATCGATACCGATCCAAAAGGCGAATTGACCCTGCAGCCCTCTCTCGTCATGACATTCTGTAACAATTGGAATCAGGCAAGAGTTTGTCCTTACGTCCACACCAATAAAGGGCGATTACAACTTTTCGCATCCGATGATTGACGCAAGGTTCAAAATTGGACCTAATACGGGCAGCCCGAACGAGATAACAAAACACTGCATGACCGACGGGGTTGAAAGAGATTTTTCGCATTTGGCGCTAAGCGTCGCGAAGAATCGCGACCAAACCGCCTTCGCAGAAATCTTCGATCATTTCGCCCCGAGGCTGAAGGCCTATCTCATGCGTATGGGTACGAGCCCGCTGCACGCGGAAGAGCTGGTGCAGGAAGTGATGATGGTCCTGTGGCATCGCGCGGACCTCTACGACCCTGGCAAATCCTCACTTTCGACCTGGCTGTTCCGGATTGCGCGAAATCGTCGCATCGATGCCGTCAGGCGCGCGAAGTCACGCAGTAACGCCGACCTCGACGACCCCATGATCCTGCCCGAGCCCATCGAGTCGGCCCAGAACATGCTGGAGGCCGAGGATCGCGACAAACAGGTCCGCGCTGCCATGACCGACCTTCCGCGCGAACAATATGACCTGTTGCGCATGGCCTTTTTTCTCGGCAAGTCACACAACGAAATAGCCACGGAAACAGGACTGCCGCTCGGCACCGTCAAATCACGCATTCGCCTCGCATTCACTCGCATGCGCAGCAATCTGGGTCAGGCACGTGTCGAGGATATTTAACGTTCGTGAATTTAGCGCGCCTTGAGGGGCGACTTTCCCTCGCCCATGCGCTTGATCGCAGCCCGGGCCGCGTCACGATGGGCATCGGTGATATGCGATCGGATCGAGGAGATCGCCACTGTCAGAATGGCGATATCGTCGCCGAAACCGACCAGGGCGAGCATGTCCGGAATGGCATCCAGCGGAAAGACGAAATAGGCCAGCGCGGCGATCAGGATCGCCTTCACGCGGCTCGGGGTCTGAGGGTCGAAGGCACAGTAGTAGGCTGCAACCACATCCTCGGCGAAGGGAATGCGCTTGGCAGCTTTTCCGAACGTGGCCCAGAAGCCGTCCAGCACGGTTTTTTCGTCCGCTGGATCCGGCTTGTCACCGGGCTGCAGAATTTCTCCGTCGAGTGCGGGCATACTCCGGTGCTCCTTCCTCAGGCGACGATTTCGCAATAACACTGGTTGGATTGAATATGGGCATGAACATTCGCCCAATCAACTGTCAGCCACGCTTGCTCCGTTCATCCGGCTTTGCCGGCAAAGGCGTCCATTTTTCTGGCAAGCTTGAAGTCGAGTTCCGTCAGCCCGCCGGCATCATGTGTCGACAGCGAGACTTCCACGGTCTTGTACACATTGCTCCAGTCGGGATGATGGTCGAGCTTTTCCGCCGCCAGCGCAACACGACTCATGAAGCCGAAGGCCTCGGAAAAATCCTTGAAAGTGAACGTCCGGGAAATGGCGTTGCCGCTCACATCGAGCTCCCAGTCTGGCGTCTCTAACAGCCTCGTTTTAAGGGTGTCACCGTCGAGCTTTTCGGCCGGCATGATGATCCTCCTCCTTCTGGTTGCTTGAATGACAGATAGTTCTCGGGATTCTAACGCACAGCCCCCCGCATCGGTTCTCTTCGTCTGCNTNGGGAACATTTGCCGCTCGCCNCTGGCGGAAGGCNTATTTCGCNNTCANCTCGANNAGGCCGGGCTTNCGGATATCGTGCATATCGATTCCGCCGGNACCGGTGCCTGGCATGTCGGCGGCCTGCCCGACAGCCGCTCCATTGCCACCGCCGCGCGTCACGGCCTCGACATCACCGGCCAGCGCGCCCGCAAGGTGACGGAAGCCGATTTCCGCGACTTCGACCTGATCCTCGCCATGGACCGTTCGAACAGGGACACGCTTCTGGCACGCGCGCCCAAGGAGGCCCGGGGCCGGATTCATCTGTTCATGGAACACACGCTCGGAATCGCGCAGGATGTGCCCGATCCCTATTATGGCGAGGGCGANGGGTTCGAGACGGTCTACCGGATGCTGGTCGAGGGCAGTTCGGCACTGGTCGAGAACCTGCTCGCCGGCCGCCGATCGGTGAGCGGATAGGGCTCCTCGACGATATAGGGCCCGCCGCCGATCGAATCCTTCGACGACATGACCACGAACCGGTTCACCGTAAACGGCATGGTGCGGAAATTGCCGAAAGCATGGAGATAGTTCACCACGTCCTCGAGACGGGCATGGCGAAGCCGCGCGAGTGTCACATGCGGGGCGAATTTTCGCGGATCTGCGGGTAGCCCGAGCCGCTCGCAGATACGGGCGATTTCCGCCTGCAGCGCCATCAGTTCCGGCGAGGGACTGACGCCCGCCCANATCGAATGGGGNTTCTTCGANCCGAAGGACCCGACCGTATTGAGCGAAATGGTNAAGGGGGCTCGGTCGATCCTGTCGAGCGCATGNATNAGCTCGTCGGCGACCGGGCCNTCGATATCGCCGACGAAGCGCANNGTCAGNTGATAGTTCTCGACGTCGATCCACCGGGCACCCGGTAATCCACCCCGGAGCAATGACAGCGACATGGCCGCGTCAGCCGGAATTTCGAGAGCGGTAAAGAGCCTTGGCATGGCTGGATCCCCCGAATCAACGTGATAGTCCGAGCGAATCATGCCCANGGCGGCGGGGCAAGCTATTTCGCCTACTGAATTTGGTTGCCGCCGTCGCCCTGTGGACGCGTCTCCTCGATACGGGCGATGAATTCCTCCGCCACCGGAAGGAAGCGTTNGACCATTTCCTCTACACCCGAGGCACTCGGATGCATGCCGTCGGACAGAACCATCCCGGGCTCTCCCGTCACCCCATCGAGGAAAAACGGATAGAGGATAAGATCATGTTCTTTCGCGAGGTCGGGATAGATCGCGTTGAACTTNTCCTCATAGCCAGGCCCCATGTTCGGCGGCGCAAGCATGCCGGCGAGAAGCACGGGAATGCCGCGTTCATCGAGCCGCTTGATCATGGCTTCCAGATTCTCGCGGGTCTTGTCGGGCGATACGCCGCGCAACGCGTCATTGGCGCCGAGTTCGAGAATGACGCCGTCGGTGCCATCGGGGATCGACCAGTCGAGCCGCGACAATCCGCCCGAGGTCGTATCCCCCGAAACACCTGCATCGGCGATCTCAACATCGTGGCCGCGCTCGCGCAAGGCCGCCTGAAGCTGCGCCGGAAAGCCGTCTTCCTTGGCAAGATCATAGGCTGCCATCAGGCTGTCGCCGAANCCGACGAGCTTGAGCGNTTCGGCGCGGACGGGCAGCGCGAAGGCGAGCACAAGCCCGGCGATCACGAGGAATTGGGCGGGAAGGACTTTAAAACGCACGGTTCCGCTCCTAACTTTGAAATTCATGCAATTTCCGGGTGCATCTCCCGAACAATATAGGAAGCCCAAACGTGGCGGAAACCATCGTTGAGCTTGAATCGGCTGATCTCACCCTCGGATCCGGCGCATCTTCCGTACGCGTCCTCAAGGGCATGAACCTCAAAGTGGAGGCCGGACAGTCGGTTGGCATCGTCGGCCCATCCGGATCAGGCAAGTCGACGCTGCTGATGGTCATCGCCGGGCTTGAGCGGCTCGATTCCGGCAAGATCCAGGTTGCCGGCGAACCGCTTCACGATCTGGCCGAGGATGAACTCGCCGCTGTCCGCGGNCGCTCCATCGGCATCGTCTTCCAGTCGTTTCACCTGATTCCGAACATGACCGCTCTCGAAAACGTTGCAGTGCCGCTGGAACTCGCCGGTCGCACGGATGCCTTCGAACGCGCCCGCGCCGAACTCGAAGCCGTCGGCNTGGGCGAGCGCCTGTCGCACTTCCCCGGACAGCTCTCCGGCGGCGAACAACAGCGCGTGGCGATTGCCCGCGCGCTCGCCCCCGACCCGGCGCTGATCGTGGCCGATGAGCCCACCGGCAATCTCGACGGGGATACAGGCCGCCAGATCGCCGATCTTCTTTTCTCCAANCAGGCCGAGCGCGGCGGAACGCTGATCCTCGTGACCCATGACGAGANGCTTGCGGACCGCTGNGACCGNCAGGTNTCCGTCCGCTCGGGCNAAGTGATCGGCGACAGCCTGAACCGCACCGAAGACCGCNAGACGGTTACCGCGTGAGCGCGCCGTCCCGCCCCGGCTTNGCCCTNGCTATGAGACTGGCGCTGCGCGAAATGCGTGGNGGACTTTCGGGTTTCTACATCTTCCTCGCCTGNGTGCTTCTGGGNACCATGGCNATCGCNGGCGTGAATTCCGTCTCGCAGATGATGACGGAATCGATCCGCTCCGAAGGCCGGACGATCCTCGGCGGCNANATCCGCTTCGAGACNGTCGGCCAGCCCGCCGAAGGCAGCGAGCGCGAATTCATAGAATCCCTCGGNAATGTGACCGANGGCGTGGGCATGCGCACGATGGCNCGCACCGCCGACGAGAGCGACCAGACGCTCGTCGAACTGCGCGCGCTCGACGGTTCCTATCCGCTTTATGGCGCACTCGGCCTGTCGCCCGACATTACGCCTCAGGCAGCGCTGTCCGAAACCGACGGAGTCTACGGCGCGGTCGCAGCCCCCATCTTCTTCGAGCGCCTCGGTATAAAGGTCGGCGACCGCATCACGGTGGGGCGCTCGGAGTTCGAACTGCGCGCCGAGATCACCAACGAACCCGACGCGTTGTCTGAGGGATTCGGATTTGCGCCACGGCTGATGATCTCGATGGACGGGCTTGAAGCTTCCGGCCTCATCCGCCCCGGCAGCATTGTCGAATATTCCTACCGCGTCCGGCTCGATGGCGATCAAACCGCCAGACAGGTTGCCGAGACAGCCAAGTCCGATTTCCCCGATGCGGGCTGGTCCGTGCGCACGAGCGACAACGCAGCCCCCGCGCTGTCCAACAACATCGAGCGCTTCTCGCAATTCCTGACACTCGTCGGTCTGACAGCCCTGATTGTCGGCGGCGTGGGCGTGGCCAATGCCGTGCGCGCCTTCATCGACGGCAAGCGCGGCGTCATCGCCACGCTCAAATGCGTCGGCGCCTCCTCCCGCTTCGTCATTCTCGTCTATCTGATCCAGGTGATGCTGATCGCCTCGGCGGGCATCCTGATCGGGCTCGTGATCGGTGCAGCGATCCCCTTCCTTGCGGCAGGCGCCCTGTCCGCCATTCTGCCAGTCGCCGGCAAGGCAGCCCTTTATCCGGCAGCGCTTCTTCAGGCGGCCGTTTTCGGGCTCCTGGTCGCCTTCGCCTTTGCGCTCGCGCCGCTCGGCCGCGCCGGAGACGTGCCCGCAACCGCCCTCTTCCGGCAGTTGAGCTTCGACGGGACCGCCTGGCCGCGCTGGCCCTATCTCCTGGGCTCGGGGGCCGCACTCGCTATCCTCTGCGCCCTCGCCGTGCTGCTTGCCGACGATCATCGCGTGGCCGGCATCTTCCTGCTCGCGGTCGCCGCCGCTTTCGTCGTCCTCAACCTCGTCAGTCGTCTTGTGCAGGCAATCGCGAAACGCGCGCCCACCGTGCGCTCGACACCGCTTCGGCTCGCCATCGGCAACATTCACCGACCCGGCGCGCTGACGCCGTCGGTGGTGCTGTCGCTCGGCCTTGGTCTCGCCCTCCTGGTGACACTGGCGCAGATCGACACCAATCTGCGTCGGGAGATATCAGGCAACCTGCCCGATCGCGCACCGAACTTCTTCTTCGTCGACATCCAGGCGAGCGAGATCGATGCCTTCCGCACCCGTCTCGCCGAACTCGCCCCCGATGGCGATATCGAGACCGTGCCGATGCTGCGCGGGCGCATTACCGCCTTGAACGGCGAAACGCCCAATGCCGAGAACGTGCCCCCGGAAGGCCGCTGGGTGCTGCGCGGCGACAGAGGTCTTACCTATGCGCCGAAGCTGCCGGAAGGCTCGACGCTGACGGCGGGCGAGTGGTGGCCGGAGGACTACACCGGTGAACCGCTCGTGTCCTTCTCCGCCGAGGAAGCGGGCGAACTCGGCCTCAAACTCGGCGACACCGTTTCCGTCTCGGTGCTCGGACGCACGATCACGGCAAAGATTGCCAATCTGCGCGACGTGGAATGGGAATCGCTCTCGATCAATTTCGTCATGGTCTTCTCGCCTTCGGCCTTCGCCGGCGCACCGCATTCCTGGCTCGCGACCCTGACCGAGCCCGCTGCGACGAACGAACAGGAAGGCCAGCTGCTGCGCGCCATCACTGCCGATTTCCCGACAGTGACCTCTGTGCGGGTCAAGGATGCCATCGAACTCGCCGACCGCCTTGTCGGCCAGATTGGCACCGCGATCCGCGCCGCCGCGGCCATCGCGCTGATTGCTTCGGTTCTGGTTCTTTCGGGTGCGCTTGCTGCCGGAAACCGTGCCCGTGGGCACGATGCGGTCGTGCTGAAGACACTCGGCGCCACCCGGAAGACACTGATCGGCGCGTATTCGCTGGAATACGGGTTGATCGGGCTGTCCACGGCGCTTTTCGCGCTGGCCTTCGGAGCAATTGCTTCCTGGTACGTGCTGGCCCGCATCATGACGCTGCCGTTCACCTTTGTACCGGAAATTGCCATCACGACGATCATCGCCGCACTGGTCACAACCATCGGCATCGGGCTCATCGGCACATGGCGTATCTTGGGACAAAAAGCCGCGCCGATGCTGCGTGAGCTTTAGGATTCCAAGCGGAATCAATCACCGGGATTAACGAAACCGGCCATTTGGCTGATTTCTGACGCGAATTTGAAGCCGAATAACCTTGCGGCAACACCGCAGACAGCACATATTATGTCGAGTGATGCTGAGCCCCGCAGCGGCACCTGGGAATATCCCATCTGTTCAATCCGGGGCTGATAGAGGAAAACATGGCTGACTTTCGCAATACGAACGTCCACACCGCGTCCCGCCAGACCGCTGGTGTAGCCTATGACGAAGGCCTGCGCACGTACATGCTGCGGGTCTACAATCTCATGGCCCTCGGCCTCGCCATTACCGGCGTTGCCGCCTACGGCACATTCGCTGCCGCCGTCTCCAACGGCCAGCTCACCCAGTTCGGCAACCTGCTCTTCAACAGCCCGCTGAAATGGGTCGTCATGCTGGCTCCGCTGGCAATGGTCTTCTTCCTGAGCTTCCGCATTCAGAAGATGAGCGTGGCTGCGGCACAGACAACCTTCTGGGTCTATGCGGCCCTGATGGGTCTTTCGCTCTCCTCGATCTTCCTGGTGTTCACCGGCACGAGCATCGTCCAGACCTTCTTCGTCACCGCGGCCGCCTTTGGCGCCCTGTCGCTCTACGGCTACACGACGAAGCGTGATCTCTCGGCGATGGGTTCGTTCCTGATGATGGGTCTGTTCGGCCTGATCATCGCGATGGTGGTCAACATCTTCCTGCAGTCGAGCGCCATGCAGTTCGCGATCTCCGCGATCGGTGTGCTGATCTTTGCAGGTCTGACCGCCTACGACACCCAGTCGATCAAGGACATGTACTATGAAGTCCAGGCTGACGAGACCATGACCGGCCGTGCCGCCATCATGGGCGCCCTCCGCCTCTACCTCGACTTCATCAACCTGTTCATGTTCCTGCTCCAGTTCATGGGCAATCGCGACTAATCGCGCACGGAACCTGACGATCAAAAGGGCGACCTCCGGGTCGCCCTTTTTCTTTGCCGCACAGGCAAGCTGAAGCACTCTTTACCGCTGCTCGTTTTGTCCGCATAAGATCTGCCGACCAATCAGACTGCGGACGCTTTACCGATGATCATCAGAGACGCCACCCCGACCGACCTTTCGGCCATTACCGATATCTATGCCGAGAGCGTGAAGAACGGCGTCGCCACCTACGAACTGGAGCCACCGAGCATCACGGAAATGACNGCGCGCTTCGGCACGATCACCGGCAACCGCTATCCATTTATCCTGGCCGAAGACGACGGGGNGATCCTNGGNTACGCCTATGCCGGACCGTTCCGGACCCGGCCTGCCTACAACTGGGTCTGCGAGGATTCGATCTACCTNGCNCCNGAAGCCAGAGGNAAAGGCGTGGGATCCGCACTGCTCGCGGAACTGCTCGTCCGCTGCGANGCNNTGGGNTTNCGTCAGATGNTGGCGGTGATCGGCGGCGCACACCCGGCCTCGGTCGCNGTTCACGCAAAGGCCGGNTTCGAACATCGCGGCACACTGAAAGCGACCGGCTACAAGCACGGNCGNTGGCTCGATACCACCTTCATGGAAATNGCGCTNGGCGACGGCTCTGCNANNGATCCCGACATCGANACCTACCCGGCTACGCTCTACCGAACCTGAGCGAACGNGNNGCTCAAACGATCCGCGGNGTCGGCTTGTCGAAGACCTTCAGCACCTGTGCCAGCTCGTGTCCGCGCTTGAGAATGGCGCCCGATGCCGCCACCACTGAGAACGCCCCCTGCTTGCGCGCACGGGACGGATCCTTGATGATCTGGAAGAGCGCCACCTCGCTTGTGCGCCGGAACACCGAAAAGACAGCCCGGTCCTTGAGATGGTCGATGGCGTAATCGCGCCATTCACCGTCGGCAACCTTGCGACCGTAGAGGCTTAAGATCAGATCGAGTTCACGGCGCTGGAAAGTGACGATCTCGACTTTCTGGCGTTTGCGGTGCTCGGACAGGTCGACCAGTTCAGCCTGCCCAGTGCCTTCCGCGGATTGTTTCGCCAGATAGGAATTGCCTCTGTCCACCATGGTCCATCCGATTTGTTTCGCTAGTGACAGTTTGACCGATGATGTGCGGAATGCAAGGGGCGCGGTTCGCTGCCGGAGAGCCTGCGACCTCTACTGATTCTTCCCGATGATTTCCTGCACTCGGATCACGCACCGAAACATTTCGTTTCGTCACTTTACCATAGGGAAGGTGGAATATGAGTCGAGACGCATTTTAGCCTCAATTCAAACAAATCGCCGCCGAAATTCGCCGACACTCTGTCTTCGTTGCCTCATCGACCCGGTCTGAGGGCTTCGGCCAAATTGCCCCCCAGCCCCCTCGAAGCCCATATCAGGCCGGGTCGAAATCTTCCGATTCTTTCCCGGGTCGGTGGATGGCAACACCCCCATCATTGCTCAGAGGCCGGCCGTGTGCCGGTCTTTTTTTGTCTTTGAGTGAGAAGGTCTTAGCTTGGCTGATCGGCAGGGAGCATGGCCGCGCCCAAGATTGCGCCCGGACGGCCCTTNGCATCCANNNGCTGGAGAANGATNGCNCAACCNCGCTTGCCGNCGTCACCCAGAACCGAGCGCGGCAGCTTGATCTCCATTTTCTCGCCCGACCACATGCCGATGATCTCGAGATCGCGCACACTGTGGTGATAGGTGATCCGCTTGCCTCGGTTCTCGCCGCGCGGAATCTCCACNGTGTTCGCCTTGTCGAAATAGGCAACCACGATTTCCGCATGGCCCGCAGCCTCTCCACCGCTCGGCAGATCGCCGATGGTGACATCAATCGTGTCGCCGCTCCGCTTCAGTTCGACATCGACGGTCAGGCCCTTGCCTGTCTTCTGGAAACCAGCCAGCAAGGCCTTGATCGCCGCATCGTCGGCACCATTGGCATGGTCACGGCCGTTCACCACCGCCTGNGGTGTATAGATCGAGGCCGTCCCGAGCGTGCGGGCATAGCCCTTCTGCCGCTCGGTATTATCCGCATCCGACAGCGTGTCCTTCCAGCCGAGATAGTTCCAGTAATCGACGTGATAGGAGAGAGCGAGAATATCACCTTCCTGCACCAGACGCCCGAGCTCCGCATCCGCGCGCGGGCAGCTCGAGCAGCCCTGGCTGGTAAATAGCTCCACCACGCCGCGCAATTCACCCGCCTGCGCCGGCAAGCCGAACGGGACGAGAGACAGAAAAAGCAGGGCAAGGTGCANGTGACGGATCATGAAAGGCACTATCGTGTTCGACCGGTACGGGAGGCAATCCCGGCAACTGTCTTTTCCTACGCCCCGCCTTCGCACACGTCCAAATCACATTGGGGTGAGACCGATCACGTTTGACGGCCTCTAGTCGTGGTGAGANCGGAGCGAATCAAAAAACCCGCCGGAGTTGCCCCCGGCGGGTTTTCGTTGTTCAGCTATGTCGCGCTCGCTTACGCNGCGAGNTCGCGCAGCACNGTCTGCAGGATNCCGCCATTGTTGACGTAGCCGAGTTCGTCGGCNGTATCGATGCGGCAGAGAATNGGAACGTCCTTGGTNNNGCCGTCCGCGAAGGTGACCTTGGCNACCATCTTCTGGCGCGGCTTGATATCCGACAGNCCGTCGATGGTNACNGTCTCGTCACCCTTCAGGCCCAGCGATTCCCACGACGTGCCCTCTTCAAGCGTGAAGGGAACCACACCCATGCCNACCAGGTTCGAGCGGTGAATACGCTCGTAGGATTCGGCGATCACGGCCTTGACGCCGAGAAGGTTGGTGCCCTTTGCCGCCCAGTCGCGCGACGAGCCGTTGCCGTATTCGCCCCCGGCGAAGATGACCAGCGGCACACCNTCTTCCTTGTAGCGCATGGCGGCNTCGTAGATCGAAATCTCCTCCTTGGAGGGATANTGGATCGTGTAGCCGCCTTCACGGCCGTTCTCGCCGAGCATGTGGTTGCGGATGCGGATATTGGCGAAAGTACCGCGCATCATCACTTCGTGGTTGCCGCGACGCGTACCGTACTGGTTGAAGTCGGCAACGCCGACGCCATGATCCATGAGGTAGGCACCAGCCGGCGACTGCGCCTTGATCGAACCGGCCGGGGAAATGTGGTCGGTGGTGATCTTGTCGCCGAAGAGGCCCAGGATGCGTGCGCCCTTGATGTCGGAAATGGCGTCGGCGGTCTTGCCCATACCCACGAAGTAAGGCGGGTTCTGCACATAGGTCGAGTTGTCGTCCCAGGCATAGGTCTGGCTCTGCGGGGCTTCCACGGCCCGCCAGTTCTCGTCGCCCTTGAACACGTCGGCATACTTCGACGCAAACAGGGCGCGGGTGACGTATTTCAGGATGTATTCCTGGATCTCCTCGTTGGAGGGCCAGATGTCCTTGAGGAAGACGTCATTGCCGTCCTTGTCCTGACCGAGGGGCTCCTTGGTCAGATCCATGTTGACGCTACCGGCCAGCGCATAGGCCACCACGAGCGGCGGCGAGGCAAGGTAGTTGGCCTGCACATCCGGCGAAATACGGCCTTCGAAGTTGCGGTTGCCCGACAGGACGCCGGCCGCAATCAGACCCTTGTCGTTGATNGTNTTGGAAATCGGCGCCGGCAGCGGGCCGGAGTTGCCGATGCAGGTGGTGCAGCCGAAGCCGACCAGGTTGAAGCCGATCTGGTCGAGCTCCTTCTGCAGGCCGGAGTTCTCGAGATACTCGGCNACGACCTGCGATCCGGGTGCCAGCGANGTCTTCACCCACGGCTTCTGCTTGAGGCCGAGACGNTTGGCGTTACGCGCCAGAAGACCGGCGCCGATCAGCACGCTCGGGTTCGAGGTGTTGGTGCACGACGTGATGGCGGCAATTGCCACGTCGCCATGGCCGAGGTCGTAATCCTCACCTTCGACCTGATAGCGCTTGTCGATCTCGGAGGCGTCCTTGCGGTACTCGGCGGTGAAGGCTTCGCGGTAGCGCGCACCGACATCTTCGAGCGACTGGCGGCCTTCCGGACGCTTCGGACCGGCCATCGAGGGGACGACGTCGCCGAGATCGAGTTCCAGCGTGTCGGTGAAGACAGGCTGTTCCGACCCGGTCTCGCGGAACATGCCCTGCTCCTTGGCATAGGCCTCGACAAGCGCAATGCGGTCGGATTCACGACCGGTCATGTTGAGGTAGTTCAGCGTTTCCGAATCGATCGGGAAGAAGCCGCAGGTCGCGCCGTATTCCGGACCCATGTTGCCGATGGTGGCCGCATCAGCAAGCGTCAGATGATCGAGGCCGTCGCCGAAGAATTCGACGAACTTGCCGACCACACCCTTCTTGCGCAGCATCTGGACGACGGTGAGCACGAGGTCGGTCGCGGTCACGCCTTCCTTCATCTTGCCNGTNAGNTTGAAGCCGATGACTTCCGGCAGCAGCATGGAGATCGGCTGGCCGAGCATGGCGGCTTCAGCTTCGATACCGCCCACGCCCCAACCGAGAACGCCCAGACCGTTGATCATGGTCGTGTGGCTGTCGGTGCCGACGCAGGTATCCGGATAGGCGATCGTCTCGTCGCCCTCTTCCTTGGTCCAGACCGTCTGGCCGAGATATTCCAGGTTCACCTGGTGGCAGATGCCGGTGCCGGGCGGAACGACGCGGAAATTCTTGAACGCCTGCTGACCCCATTTGAGGAAGCGGTAACGTTCGCCGTTGCGCTCATATTCCTTCTCCNCGTTCTGGGCGAAGGCGCGNGGNGTGCCAAATTCGTCGACGATGACCGAGTGGTCGATGACGAGGTCGACGGGAACCAGCGGGTTGATCTTTTCCGGATCACCGCCGAGCGAGACCATCGCGTCGCGCATGGCAGCGAGGTCGACCACAGCCGGAACGCCGGTGAAGTCCTGCATGAGAACGCGTGCGGGACGGTAGGCGATCTCGTAGCCGTCCTTGCCCTTGTCGTTGAGCCAGGAGGCGACGGCTTCGATATCGGCCTTCTTGACCGAATTGCCGTCTTCGTTGCGCAGAAGGTTCTCGAGCAGAACCTTCATCGAATAGGGCAGTCGGGAAATGCCCTTCAGTCCGTTCTCTTCGGCCTTTGTCAGGCTGAAATAGGTATAATCTTTACCGTCAACCGTCAGGGTTGACCGGCAGTTGAAGCTGTCGAGTGAGTTGGCCACTTGCTACCCGCTTTCTTCTTGTTCGGCCGACGCTGTGGATCCCTCGGGATCACTGGCGAACACCTGCCACGCTGAACGCGACGAGGGTGCGGGTACGACCATTTCCGCTGTCCGCCCGTGACGGTTGGGAAAAACCGCCATGTTCGGCTCTAAATGACATTCACGCCGGCCGTTGGCGTGTTGCTGGCCTTATAGATAATTTCCTAAAAACGATCCAGAGCTTATTGTCGATTTGGCATTTGGACTTGGGTATGAGATCGAGGGTCGTTACGGCACGCCGATCGCGCCGGGACGAATCGATTTATCCGAGGGGCGAGATGCGCGCGATAGCGGAAAACATGGCGGGACGGCGGGGTGCAAACTTGCTGTTTGCCGATGTCGGGTTTGCGCTCAATTCCGGCGAAGGGCTGACGATCACGGGCCCGAATGGCGTCGGCAAATCCACTCTTCTGCGAATCATCGCGGGCCTGCTGCCCGCCGATGCCGGCACCTTCACCATCCTCGATTACAATGACACCCCGCTGACTGTTGCCGATGCCATCCACTATCTTGGCCACAGCAATGCGATGAAGCGCGAACTGACGGTTTCCGAAAACCTCGCCTTCTGGAAATCCTTCCAGGCCGGCGAAACCCCGCAGGGACTTTCGGTCCCCGACGCGATCGCAGCGGTCGAGCTGGACGGGATCGGCCATCTTCCCTTCGGCTATCTCTCGGCGGGTCAGCAGCGCCGCATCGCACTCGCACGCCTCCTTGTCACCGCCCGCCCGCTCTGGATCCTCGATGAACCGACGGCAGCTCTGGACAAGCGGTCCGATAAGCTCTTCGGCTCGCTTGCCTCCAACCATCTCGCAAATGGCGGCATGGTGATCGCCGCCACCCATTTGCCGCTTGATATTGCAGGCGTCAGCAATCTGGAGATCGCTCCCGCCGCCATTCCCCATGAAACCGAAGCGGAGGGCTGGCTGTGAGCGCCCTCTTTTTCCGCGATCTGAAGATTGCCGGACGCTCCGGCGGGGCCGCCATGCTGGGGCTGCTGTTCTTCATGGCCGTCGTCGCCGTCATTCCCTTCGGCGTCGGCCCCGATCTCAACCTTCTCTCGCGCATCGGACCGGCAATCCTCTGGATCGGCGCGCTGCTGGCCTCGCTTCTCGGGCTCGANCGNCTGTTTCAGGCCGACCGGGANGANGGNTCNCTCGATATTCTCCTGATGCAGGANTTCGCCGGCCTNGTGATCACGGTTCTCGTCAAGACCGCCGCCCATTGGGTCGCAACCGGGCTGCCGCTGGTCATCGCNTCGCCNCTNCTGTCGCTGATGATGAACATGGANCTGNCNGCGTCGGGCGCGGTGTTGCTGACGCTTCTCGTCGGCTCCCCGGCTGTGGCGCTCATCGGGGCCGCNGGGGCCGCNATNGCNGTCTCNNTGCCGCGNGGCGGACTTCTGGTNTCGGTGCTGATCCTGCCGCTGGCGATCCCGGTGCTGATCTTCGGGGTGAGCGCTGCCTANGCCGCCGTCACCGATCCNGACCCCTTCATGCCGCCNTTCCTNATCCTCTGNGCGATNACNNTNTTCTTNGCCGTNATCGGCCCGCTNGCCGCNGCACTGGCGCTNANGGCTGCGNCGGATTGATCACCTTTGATTGAGATCATTGTTATGAAANGCCTGATAGCTTAGANAGGNNAGCAATTCAGGACCAACGCACGCCATGGAAACCGTCGCNAAGACGTGCAGTGATTTATGAGTGAAACAACCGCATCCCGCCCCGGCTGGTTCACCAGTCTCGCCANCCCGACCCGCTTTCTGGGTCTGGCCGGACGGCTGATTCCGTGGCTTGCCGGGCTGACGGCCATCGTGCTCGCGATCGGGCTCTACATGTCCTTTGCCGCACCTGAGGATTACCAGCAGGGTTCGACCGTGCGCATCATGTTCATCCATGTGCCAGCGGCCTGGCTTGCGATGATGTGCTATTCCATCATGGCTGTTTCAGCCATCGGCTCACTCGTCTGGCGTCATCCGCTGGCCGACGTCTCGGTCAAGGCCGCAGCGCCCATCGGCGCGGTCTTCACCGCCCTTGCGCTCATAACCGGCAGCCTCTGGGGCAAGCCGATGTGGGGAACATGGTGGGTCTGGGACGCTCGGCTGACATCCTTCTTCGTATTGTTCCTGATGTATCTCGGCCTGATCGCACTCGACCGCGCCATGGACGATGCAAGTCGCTCGGCCCGCGTCTCTGCGGTGCTTGTGCTGATCGGCTTCATCAACATCCCGATCATCAAATTCTCGGTCGACTGGTGGAACACGCTGCACCAGCCCGCAAGCGTGCTGCGCGTCGACGGTCCGACCATCCATCCGACACTGCTCTATCCGCTTCTCGTGATGGCAATCGGCTTCACGCTGATGTTCTTCACGCTGCATCTGATGGCGATGCGCAACGAGATCTGGCGTCGCCGGGTCACCATCATGCGCCAGAACGCCGCCCGCCGCATCGGAGCGAAATCATGATGACGCATGCGACCTATGTCGCCCTGTCCTATGGCGCGGCGGTTATCCTGATCGGCGGCCTCGTGCTGATGACCATTCTCGACGGTCGCGCCCGCAAACGCGACCTCGCCGAACTGGAAGCCCAGGGCATCCGCCGCCGTTCGTCCGCACCGCAGGACCCCGCCTCCAAATGAGCGCAGACAATACCGAACAGGGTCACGACGAAGAGGCGGCGCCAGCGAAGAGCGGCCGCAGCCGCTTCATCTTCGCTTTCCTGCCGCTAATCGTATTCGGCGCATTGGCCGTCTTCTTCTACGTGCAGCTCAATTCCGGCCGCAACGCCAACGAGGTGCCCTCCGTGCTCATCGGCACCAAGGCGCCCTCGCTCAACCTGCCGCCGCTCGAAGGGCTCAANCACAAGGGNACACAGGTGCCCGCGCTCACAGACGGCGAGATTTCCGGCAANCTGGCGCTCGTCAACGTGTTTGCGTCCTGGTGCGTGCCCTGCCGNCAGGAGCACCCNTATCTTCTCGANTTGTCGAAGGATCCGCGCATCGAGGTGGTCGCGATCAACTACAAGGACAAGACCGAAAACGCGCTGNGGTTTCTGGGCGAACTCGGCAATCCCTATGCCGCCGTGGGCATCGATCCNCGCGGCCAGTCATCGATCGACTGGGGCGTCTACGGCATCCCGGAAACCTATCTGGTAGGCCCCGACGGCACGATCCTGTTCAAGCAGATCGGCCCGTTCACCGACGAGGCGATCAAGGAAAAGCTCCAGCCGCTGATAGCCAAGCACGCAGTGAAGTGAGTCTTACCGCTTCGGTCCTCTTGGTAGGTTTTTAGCCTCCTTGGCCAAAGCTGCAATCCTCTCATCCGCTTCACGATGCCGGCCCAGCTTTCGCTGTGCATTGAATTTCTCGTACTCAGTGTCCGCAACCTTCTGGGCATCAGCCGCGCTGACGTTGCCACCTGAGCGGAGCACCGTACGTCCAAGCTGATCAAGCTGTCGGTCCAACAATTCTTGCGCATCCTGCATTAGGACCAGTCTCCCCATGTCCAATTGATCCTCGAAAATGTCGAGCAAGATTGTCGTCAGTCTGTTCAGCTCTCTGAGCTCGCCTTCCGCCAGGTAATTCTTCGAGACACCCGCATCCATTTTTCGGATTTCTGTATTTGGCCAAGTTTGAAGCCCCATATTCTCCTTCGCGTGATCGGCGCGGGTCGTGACGATCTCAGCCGGTGTATGGGATGTGACGGCATAAATGAGCTTCGCTTGAGTTCGCTGATAGAACTGGCGGGCTGCGTCGGCGTTGCCGCCGTAATCCTGGCACATCGAACAAACTCGCCTAAGCTCTCGATAGACATTGGCTTCGTCGGAACGAATGTCGCGAATAATCTCGCGAAGCTCAGCGATTCGATCCGCGTTTTCCGGCTGCTTGAGCCGCGGCGCATCAATGACAAAACCCTGCTTGGCAAATTGAACGAGAATCCCCGTCGCCCATCGCCGGAAAAGGGTAGCCTTGGCCGAGGAGACGCGATAGCCAACGGAAATCACCATGTCCAAACTGTAGAAGATCGCGGGGCGACCCGGAGTTCTTTGCGTTTTTTGCAAAGAACTCGATTCATCGAGTTCACCTTCCTCCAGAATGTTGGATACGTGTCTCGAAACCGTCGACACATCGCGGCCAAATAGCTCTGCTATCTGGGCTTGGGTCATCCAGAGCGTGTCGCCTTGATAACGGATATCGAGTTTCAGTCCTTGCTCGGAATCGTAGACGAGAAACCGGTCGCCGGTAGCGTCCTCGACGAGATGAACCGGGCCGTCGTTGCCATCATTCATAAGAATACACCGTCCTCAGGGAGAGAACATAGTAGCAACAAAACTAATCAACTCCAACAGCAAACGTGGGACAGATAAGTCACCGATCCTCAAGCTGGCGGGCCTTCCTCATAGGCTGCCATGCCATCCTCGAGCTGCACCCAGGGCTGCTTGGACGACACCCAGATATGCATGTCGGGCTTGAAGAGCGCCGGGTCGTCGAGCGTGGCCGACGTGACGCCAATGACACCGCCGGCGTTCCGGCGGGAAAACAGCGGGGTGCCGCACTCGGGACAGGAGCCACGGTCGATGGCCTCGGAGGAGGCGAACCAGTTCACCTTGCCTGTCACCTTGAGATCGTCGATCCGGAACAGGAGGCGGGCGTTGAAGGCGGCACCAATCGCCTTCTGGCACAGCCGGCAGTGGCACACACGCTCATTGATCGGCGCCTCCGTGCATTCATAGCGTACGGCTCCACACAGGCATCCACCGCGATAGATCGTCATTTTTGCTCTTCCTCACCCTCTTCCGGCAGGGCGTGACGCATCATCAACGGCATCTGCGCGGCCATGAACAGGATCGAAAGCGGCATGTTGCCCCAAACCTTGAAGGCAACCCAGGTGTCGGTCGAGAAATTGCGCCACATGAACTCGTTCAGAAGCGCCATGAACAGGAAGAACAGCCCCCAGCGGAACGTGAGCTTGCGCCAGCCTTCGGCATCCAGCCTGAAGGCGGAATCAAAGACGTAGCCGAGAAACGACTTTCCGAACGCCAGACCGCCGAGCAGGATGACACCGAACATCGTATTGATGATCGTCGGCTTCAACTTGATGAAGGTCTCGTCATGAAGCCAAAGCGTCAGCGCACCGAAGACGAGCACGATCGCACCCGAAAGAACCGGCATGATCGGAATGGTCCGCGTCAGCGCCCATGAGATCGTCAGCGCGATTGCGGTTGCGACCATGAAGCAGGCGGTGCCGATGAAGATCGGTGCGCCGAGCTGGGCCAGAAACGGCAATTTCTCGCCGAGCCATTCGCCGCGGAAATTGGCGAAGAAGAAGACCAGAAGCGGCCCCAGTTCCAGCGCCAGCTTGAGCATGGGGTTGATGTGCTTGCGCTTAGGATCGTTCGGGTCGCGCTCGAAGATATGCTCTTCGTTATCGGGCTGGGTGTTCATTCCGTCTCTCCAACGATGGCCTGCGCGAAGTCCTTCGCTTCGAAGGGCTCGAGATCATCGACCCCCTCGCCGACGCCGATGAAATAGACCGGCAATTTGTGCTTGGCAGCGATCGCCACAAGGATTCCACCACGCGCGGTGCCGTCGAGCTTTGTCATCACCAGACCGTTAACACCCGCGACATTGCGGAAGATTTCGACCTGGTTGAGCGCATTCTGTCCCGTCGTCGCATCGAGCGTCTGCAGCACCGTGTGCGGCGCATCCGGATCGAGCTTGCCGATCACGCGGACGACCTTGGCGAGCTCGTCCATCAGTTCGGCCTTGTTCTGCAACCGGCCGGCCGTATCGATGATGACGACATCCGATTTGTTCTCGCGCGCCCGCTCGATCGCCTCATAGGCGAGACCCGCGGCATCCGCGCCAAGCTTGGTCGCCACCACTTCCGAATTGGTGCGCTCGCCCCAGATCTTCAGCTGCTCGATGGCAGCGGCGCGGAACGTATCGCCGGCGGCCAGGGTCACCTTCAGCCCGCCAGCGGTCAGCTTGGCGGCCAGCTTGCCGATCGTGGTGGTCTTGCCGGTGCCGTTCACACCCACGACTAGAATGACATGCGGCTTGTGGCTCAGATCGAGTTCGAGCGGCTTGGCGACCGGCGTCAGCACATTCTCGATTTCGGTCGCCATCACCTGCGCAACTTCCTTCGAAGACACGTCGCGTCCATACCGGCCTGCCGACAGCGTGTCGGTGATCCTGAGCGCCGTCTCAAGCCCGAGATCGGCCTGGATCAGCACGTCCTCGAGATCCTGCAACGTGTCTTCATCGAGCTTGCGGCGGGTAAAGATGCCGGTGACCTGGTTCGACAACTGCGCCGAAGACCGCGACAGACCCTCGCGCAGGCGCTGCCACCAGCTCCGCCGCTCGGGCGAGGCATCCTGCTCGACAGGCGCGCCGGAGTCCGCCCCGGCATCCGTCAACTCGCGGCCGATACGAACCTGCGTCGATCCGGAATAACCGGAAGGCTTCGCTTCGGGTTCGGGTTCGGGTTCGGGTTCGGGTTCGGGTTCGGGTTCGGGTTCGGGT
>PANK01000002.1 GCA_002707605.1 Hoeflea sp. | reverse complement strand
AAAAACGGGACTTCTTCATGGTCTTCTCTCCTGTACCCAACCAGGGACATTATGAGAAAATTCTCGCTTCAAAGGGTCCAGTTCTTGGGGGGAGGGTCAAGCGGTTCCCAGTCCGTTTTAGCGGCTCTATGGGTGACCTTTGGGGCAATGATCGCGGCTCTCAGGCCAAACGTGGGGTCATTGCTCACCCGTGCCGTCGCAATTCCGTATCTGACGACCTGACTGATGACGGCGCGAAGGCGGCGCGCCGTCTCGTAGTTTCCAAGTGCTTCCACCCGACGCAGAGGCACGAGGATATCTGCGGCGTCAATCTCACCAATCGGCTTTGTTCGAAGATCCTTGAGCGCGAGGCTGATCAGCCAGCGCTTTTTGTTCAGCGTCGCTTCTGATTTGTTCTCGCGCCGGTTTTTATCGATAAACTCGTCGGCCGACGCCTCGAAGCTCTTCGCCGCAGCGTC
This sequence comes from Hoeflea sp., assembly GCA_002707605.1. GTDB lineage: Bacteria > Pseudomonadota > Alphaproteobacteria > Rhizobiales > Rhizobiaceae > Pseudohoeflea. The sequence continues at coordinate 35,483 of PANK01000002.1, read as the reverse complement.
AGCCTTCGCGATCTTGTCGCGCTTCTTTTGCTGCAATGGATCGATTTCCTCAGCTAGCAGCTTCCTTGCCTCATCTCTTTGGGCGCGCGCTTGGGCAAGGGAAACGGCGGGCCATGCGCCGAAGGAGAGCCGTTTCTGTTTGCTGCCGTAGCGATAGACCATTCGCCAAAGCTTGCTGCCATTCTGATTGACGACGAGCAACAAACCACCGCCGTCTCCCGGCTTGGCTGGCTTGCCTCTCGGTTTGAGAGCGCGAATTCGAGTGTCAGGGAGGGGCATGTGATGGCATCGGACTCGTGGATCTGATGCTATCAATAATGCGATCAGAATCTCTGGCTGCAGCCGGATGGTGCTGGATCGTGAGAGACGCCGAGCTTGGAAAAATCTAACAAGAAGCCCCGCTTTCGCGGGGTTTCTTGGATTTTCCGGGACGAGCTGCGACGAAGAATTGGTGCCGAGAAAGACTCAGGTCGTCCTGCGACGCACCGGGAAGGGAGAGCACCTCAGGGTGAAACTGCCATTTGCGGAGACGAAAGGGCACTGGTCGCAGAACGGTCGAAGGACCCAACCCGAATGGATAGGTGGTAAGCACGTTTATTAGGAACTACCTAAAGCGTGGTTCAATGATTCCGTAGACCGGACTCTGGAGCGTTTTGGCAACATCTACATTTTCCAGCCTTACCGAGAGCAGGAAATATGCGCGCGCGCCTGCCAAGAGGCCCTCGATCATGAGTGTCAATGTTCGTGCATGGGAGCGAACCATAGCTCTGGCAACGATGGTAGCTGGTTGGAGGTCTCCAAGACCTTTCCGACCAATTGGGGTGACAGAGAATTCGCCTGCCGACTACTGACCGCACGGTACGGTGTTACCGACCAAAGTTTCGATATATATTTTGGTCAGTCTGTTGCCGTTGGTCTTGTCGCTTCTTTGTCGTAGCAGGCCCCAATACCCAAACATCCGCGAAGGTGCTATTGTGACTGAACGACGTAATCAACCGAAATTCCAAGCACGGAAAGAACTGCTTCCATCCGAAAGGCCAAACCTCACTCTTGGTTCCAAGGGCTGAGGTTCTTTCCTGGGCGGAGCAGCATCCTCACGGAGAATTCGGTTATAGCTGCCACCGCTTCGAAGGATATCAGTCCCTGTTTACAGGAAAGTCGTGAACCTCCTCGGCCTGTCTTTCGACAATCCGTTCTTAGCGATACGAACGACCGTCCCCAAGCACTCAAAACAGCGCCAGTTGATCTCTCCTCGGTTCTGGGTCGCTTTCGCTGAGGGATGAAAGTGAGACGCCCAAAAGCCGTATTCCTTTTGCCACGGGAAGCAGGCCGTGTAGGAGCACATGGGATATGCCCAAGAGTTCCTCCAAGTCCCCAATTGAACACGCTGTCGTCCCACAGCGGGTAATCTGCTGGAAGTCCGCATATTTCACCTTCAGCGTGACAGGGCGCCCGCTGATCTGCTTGTATGCCGCGTGGCGCCAGACTTTCTCGGCAAGCGGTGCGAGCACTGCCATTGCAGCTTCTAGTTCGAAGATGTCAGCCGCAAAGGTGTCTTCGGCGCCGATTGATTTCCGCTGGCGGTCAGGCTGAACCGGTCTCTCGTCGATGCCTCGCGAAATCCCGAAATACCAGACTCCAGACTTCCCGAAATTGTCGCGTAAGAAGGTCAGTGATTTCTCCCGCAGATCGGCGCCGGTGATGATGCCTAGCCGTTGCATCTTCTCGGCCGTCGCCGGGCCCACTCCGTGGAATTTCTTCACCGCAAGATCGGCGACAAACGCCGGCCCGTTCTTCGGTGTTATGACGGCCTGGCCGTTCGGCTTGTTCAGATCACTCGCCAGCTTCGCCAGGAACTTGCAATAGGAAATTCCGGCAGAGGCGTTCAAGCCGGTCACTTCCTTGATGCGGGCGCGAATGATCGTCGCGATCTCGGTGGCGAACTCGATATCCTGCTTGTTTTCGGTGACGTCGAGATAGGCTTCGTCCAGGGAGAGCGGTTCGATCAGGTCGGTATGCTCGGCAAATATCTCATGGATCTGGGCCGAGACCGCCCGATAGACATCGAAGCGGGGCTTCACGAAAATCAGCTCGGGACAACGGCGCTTTGCCGTGACCGAGGGCAGGGCGGACCGAACGCCAAACGCACGCGCCTCGTAACTTGCTGCCGCGACGACGCCTCTGGCCGCCGACCCGCCAACGGCGACCGGCTTTCCTCTAAGCTCCGGATTGTCGCGCTGCTCGACTGACGCATAGAACGCATCCATGTCGACGTGCAGGATCTTGCGGACCGGGACGACAGAGTCGATCCCTTCGCTCTCCGGCTCATGCACGCCTCTTTCCTCGTCATCATTCAACATTGTAGGGCAGGGCCTCAGAGCAGCAGACCGTCATCCTTGGGATTGGCCGGCGGCTCCACGAGGACCAGCATGTTGCCAGGCAGCGGCCGCTGCAGGTGTTTGACGTCCGCCCATTCCCCGGTCAGCCAGAGGTCGACCTCTCCCGGCGTCGTCAGGATTGCTGGCATCGCCTTCTCGTGGATGGGCTTGACGATCTCGTTCGGGGTGGTCGTCAGAAACCCGAAGAGCTCATATTCCTGCTCGCCGTCGCGGACCTTTCGGACACCCTTCCAGCGTGTCCAGAAACCGGCGAAGAACATCAATGGCCGGTCCGGGTTCTGCGCGAACCAGGCGTTCGGCACGCGCCCGCCCTCGACCTTGCTTGCGGGATCGGGTTCCGCGAATGATGTGAAGGGGACCACACAGCGGCTCGTCGGTCCCAACCAGCGCCGCCAGTGCGGCGATCCGACATTGCGGATGTTGGTGACCCCGCGATCGGCCTTGCCTTTGACGAAGGCCGGCGGCGTTGGCATGCCCCAGGTCGCGCTGACGATCTCGCGATTACCGTCATCGCCGACGCGCACGATCGGCGCCAACGTGTTCGGATAGACGTTCAAGGAAGGCTCGTTCCAGCCGGCCTTGTCTGCCATCGCCTTGGTGAACTTGACAACCGCGTCCCGTGTCGTCGTCAAATTATAGAGATTGCACAAATCCTTCTCCCGTCAGCGCCACATCCCGCGCATCCGCGCCCCGACATCGAGACGCATCTGCCGCGGTCCGGCATTGCTTGTCTGGCCCGGCGCGGCCACCGGCCAGGTCCTATTCTCGAAAAGCTGCAACAACATAGCGGGAATGAACCGTGTCCGCGAGGCATAGACATGCCGGTCGCCGGTCGAAGACTGCCCATGAGTGAAGAAACGCTGCGGAACGACAAGATTGAGACTGTCCTTCGCCCGCGTCATCGCCACGTAGAGCAATCTCCGTTCTTCTTCGATCTCGTCTGTCGTGCCGACGCCAAGATCGGAGGGAATGCAGCCATCGACGGTGTTGAGAACGAAAACCGAGCGCCACTCCTGGCCCTTGGCGGAATGGATGGTGGAGAGGATCAGGTAATCCTCATCGAGCAGCGGTACGCCAGCCTGACCGGAGGTCGCATCCGGAGGATCGAGCGTCAGCTCGGTCAGAAACCGCTCGCGTGAGGGATAGCCGGCGGCAATATCCTCGAGCTGCAGAAGATCGGCGCGTCGCATCTCGAAATCTTCGTGGATGCGCTCCAGATGCGGCTCGTACCAAGCCCTGATCCGGCCGATTTCTGCCGGCCAGCCCATGTTTGCAGTGCGGATGTCCGCAATCAACGACACCAGACCCGGCCAGTCGGCTGCGGCGCGCGACGGCGCGGGCAGGGCGGCCAGCGTTTCGACTGGATCGGCCGTCTCGGCAACCGAATCGAGGGCGGTTTGCGCCGAGGCTGGCCCGACACCCGGCAGGAGCTGCATCAGCCTGAAGCCCGCCACGCGATCGCGCATGTTCTGGGCAAAGCGAAGGGCCGCCAGCATGTCCTTCACATGGGCAGAATCGAGGAATTTCAGGCCGCCGAATTTGACGAAGGGGATGTTGCGGCGGGTCAGTTCCACCTCCAACGGGCCGCTGTGATGGCTCGCCCGGAACAGGACGGCCTGATCCTTCAGCCGCATGCCGCCCTCACGGTTGTCGAGGACCTCGTCAGCGACGAAACATGCCTGGTCGCCTTCATCGCGGACCGTCACCAGTCGTGGCTTTTCGTTGGAGGCGCGCTCGGTCCAGAGATCCTTTGTGTACCGCTCCTGGGCGAGACCGATGACGCCGTTGGCGGCGGCGAGGATCGGCTGCTGTCGCTTGGCACTTAAATGGGTTCTTCCTCAAAGTCTGTGATTCAACGGTAGCATTCTCGCCCTCATCAATTCTGGGCCGGCGCGGCCGTACATTGCTCGCTTCAACGTCTTCAGGCGGTTGATCTGTCCTTCTGCCTGCCCGTTGCTCCAGGGGAGTTCGATTGCATTCTTGATGGCATCAATATCCCGCCGCAGAACGCTGGCGAAACGCATGATTGCGGTGAGTTCGGTGTCGATAGCGCCGTCGATCCATTCATCCAGCGCTTCCGGTTTTTTGCTGCGCAGGATGCCGTTGAAGCGCATGGCCAGACTCCGCATCATGGCGAACGCTGCCGAACCCCGCTTCAAGGCATCGACCTTTCTGGCCTGACAGTCCGTCAATTGACCGCGCGGCTTGATGCATAAAGCTGCTGCAACAACAGAAGAAATGGCATGGCCGGTATCGGGGTCACGAACCGGTTCTGGAGTATGCTCTTCAAAGGAGCCATCGTCGGGCTGACCCTTTTCAGCATTACGCCATGTTTTCAACAAGCGCTCCAGATTGGAACGGCTACCCGTGTATCCACGGTTCTTGATATCGTAAAACAGGTGGCGTCCAGTGCGGTTTCCGTCTTTCCAACATTCAGCCAGGAAGGCTTCGAAATACAATGGCGATGTCGGGTTCAATGCTGCCCGGTTTCTGTCCCGTGGTGTGTTGGACGTAAGCCAATTTGCGACGCTGCGGCGCTCGTATCCGGTCCGCCTTGCGATCTCACTATAGGTTAGGCCCTGCCGGCGCAGAGCATGAAGCATCTCAAATATTTCCTGACGGGATTGTCTGTGTGCCAAACGGGCGCGGCGGTGTTGTGCCGCAGCGCTAGCAACAGCATCTTCTGACAAGATCGGCCTGACGTTAGCGTAGCCAGAGAGGCTCATCTGTTCTTTGATTGCAGCCCGAAGGTTTTGGACCAGATGAAAACGATCGGCTACCTGCCGGGCCTGCGCTGCACCCTCCCGGGCGGCCCGGGCATAGAGGCCGCAGCGATCTCTGCTGACGACCTCAATAGAAGGACGTTCCTGCAACCATGCCTTTGCGCTCTCGACGCTACGATCATCCAGAAGATCGACTACTTTTCGGCGTTCGAGATCGACCATGATGGTGCCGTAGTGCGAGGACTGCCGCCAGCTCCAATCATCAATGCCAACAACTCGAATATCATTATCTTGCCTTGAGGCACCGACGTTGCGCTTCAATTGTCGCAAGATCGTGTCGTCACTGATCGGCATGCCCAGCCGATGCATCAAGTTTTCGGCCGGGCGACCGCCCATCTTGTGCCCAACCAAACCTACGATCTCGGCCATCCGCATTGTTCGATGCGCATAGGGCAAGGCAATCTTGGGCAAACGATCTGTGAACGTTCGCCGCTGGCATTTCCCGTGTCTACATTGCCACCGGATCAGCGAGAGCTTGACTTTCACCACTTGACCCTGAACCGGCAAGTCCCGGAGGCAGCGGTTGTGCCAACCATGCCGGTGCCGACTTCGCATGCCGCAATCCGGGCAAATGCCGATCGGTTTCGCAGCGGCGGAAACAACCCAATTTTCTTCATCTTGAAGGGTGATACCCAGAACTCTGACCCCTGGGCCGGGCGACCATTTCGATTTCGTTTGCATCACCGCAGATAGCAACCGCGACGCTAACACTCTGTTAACCACAGACTTTGAGAAAGAACCTCATTAAGTGCCAAGTCACACCTGCTGCTCGCATGGTTCAGGGCTCTTTTGTGCGCAATCCTGTGCATCGTCCTCGCAACCTCAAACCGTCACCGCATGCTCGAAATCTGAAAGAGGTCGTTCTTCACAGACGACCAGATAGTGCCGCCAATCGTAGACTGTCTGTCCCGGCCGATCGTGAGAGCGATCGATGATGCGTCTGTGTTCGCAGATGACCAGTCCTTCTGCGGCGACCACGACGCGATCTGGATAGACCCGAAGACTGACCGGACGATTGGCGAAGGATGCGGGAACGCTGTAGCGATTGCGCTCCAGATGCACCAGGCAAGTCGGGGTCACCCGCTTGGTGTATTCGACAAAGCCGTCGAACGGTCGTGGTGCCGGCATGAGAGCCTGCACTTCCTCAGCCCAGATATCGGCAATGGTGCCGCGCATTTTTCCATGCGCGGTCTGTTGCCAGCACTCTTTGCATCGAAGCTCCAGCCAATCGTTCAAGGCTTCCAGTGACGGAAAGCGCGGGATCGGTTGGAAGAACCGATGACGAGCATCCTGGACGTTCTTCTCGACTTGACCCTTCTCCCAGCCAGACGCCGGATTGCAGAACTCAGGTTCGTAGAGATAGTGGCTGGCCATCGCCATGAAGCGGACGTTGACATCGCGCCCCTTGCCGCGGCCGACCTTGTCGATCGCCGTGCGCATGTTGTCGTAGATGCCGCGCCCAGGCACGCCGCCCAAAACGCGGAAGGCATGGTTGTGGGCATCGAACAGCATCTCGTGCGTTTGCAGCAGATAGGCTCGAACGATGAAGGCCCGGCTGTAGCTCAGCTTCGTATGGGCCACCTGCAGCTTGGTGCGCTCATTGCCGATGATCGCCCAGTCCTCTGACCAGTCGAACTGGAAAGCCTCTCCTGGATCGAACGCCAGTGGCACGAATGTCCCGCGTCCCGATATCTGCAAAGCCTTTTGCCGTTCAACCCTCCAATCCCGGGCAAAGGCTGCCACGCGGTTGTAGGACCCCTCATATCCGAGGCTCAACAGATCGGCGTGCAGCTGCTTGAGGGTTCGCTTTTGTTTGCGAGGTTTGTTGGCTTCCGTCTTCAGCCAAGCTGATAATCGGTCGGCAAATGGGTCAAGCTTGCTTGGTCGAGAAGGAAGCTTGAACTTCGGTTCAACGCTGTCATCACGTAGATATTTGCGGATGGTGTTCCGGGAAAGGCCCGTGCGCCTTGCAATCTCCCGGATCGATAGTTTCTGTCGAAAATGCCAGCGTCGGATCACGCTCAGTAATGCCATGTCGATCACTCCGTAGCCCTCGTTGAAAACACGAGGGCAAGGTTCAAACATGGGTCAATTCTCGATGGAAATATCCTGGGCTACCGGGTCAGTTCTCGGTGGAAATCAACACGCAGATTTCTTTTATCGCCACCTCGTCGATGGCGATGCCGCTTCGAACCCGCTAGGCTGGCGCTGGGCGGCGGGCATCCATACTCGGGGCAAGCTCCGCAATTTCCGAGTGCCAATCGAAACGGCACACTACTCCTGCCAAAAAATCGGGTCAATTTTATCTATATAAGTATTAATTGATTAATACTGTTTCTTTCTCAGATATTAGAATTCTTCATGCATTATATTCCCAACAAATTGGGAAGGTAATGGCTATGATTATGATGAAAAGAAATGGAATATACATAAAAAGCAAAATAATAGTATTATCTTTGCTGTGTGCAACGGGCGCACATGCAAATGTCTACGGAAAGGAAGTGGTTAGACCTGCGTCTTCATTAATAGCCAATGTAACCAGTCCGCTCTTTCTATCCCGGGTTCCGCCTCGAGGCGTGGCCGGGAACGTACCATGGCTGGCCTCGACGCAGTTCTCCACCACTCTGCGCCTGACGCAGAACGGCATTGCCACCTCTGGCGCCGACGTCAAGGCATCCGCCTCTCCTGCGATTGCGTTCCTCACCGCGGCGTGGACCGCCGCAGCCGCTCCTTTAGATGGCCAGGCAAACGCTATTGATAGCATCACCACCGTCACTATTCCCACAGCAACCGCCACGGCAGGGGCCGCGACTGCGCAGTTCAGCCGCACCATTCGCCCGGATCTTCCGCTGTTCGGTGCCCACAGGATCCGTTTCGGCAAGATCGGTAGCGGCGGCCGCATCGCCGGCTTGATCCGCAAGGCGGCTGCCTCAGGCAGCTCGGCCATCTGTATCAACCAGTGCGCCGAGCTGGCGGACAGCCTGGCGCTCGAGGGAGCCTCCGTCACCGAGCAGCTCCGCCATATCTCCGCCAATGTCAATCGGATGGTCGCCTACCGCACCGATGCTGACAACTACGGCCGGGTTGACCAATGGTCAACGCCCAACGAGACACTCGGCCGCGCCAGCGGCGATTGCGAGGATTACGCCATCGTGAAAATGGCTCTGCTCGCTCGTCTCGGCGTCCCCGTAAACGCCATGGAGATCGTCGTCCTCAAGGATACCAGCCGCCGCCTGTTCCACGCCGTCCTCTCGGTTGCGGTCGGCAACCGCAGCCTCATCCTCGACAACGTGACCGACGCCGTTGAAGCCGACACCGCAAAGCCAGACTACGCCCCGCTATTCTCACTATCGGGATCCGCAAACTTTGTCTTCGGCTACAAAGGCGGAAAACCAGACCTCGTCGCGTCCCTCAAGAACATCGCCACAATCGCTCCAGGCGCAGGTTTCTGAGGAACGCGCAGGGGACATTCGAAATAACCACAATTGGGCTCCCTGGCGGGTTCAATGAATACAAAGACGGCTTGGCAATATCTCGTTGGCGGCGTGATAGCCACTCAGATTTCTGGCCCAAATTGGCCCCAAACGGCACCTGCGCTGCGCTCGAGCGGGAACCCAATGTTAGCGCGCCAACCTGAAGCGACATTGCAACGCAAGCACCTAGCCGGCAATTGACGTGTGCGATTTTGTGGCATGACCCCAATCGTCCATGATTGTCTTTATCGCCACCTTCGGCTCCGAGATGAAGTGATTGCTCATGTTGTCTGGCTCTATATCCGATTCCCGCTCAGTCTGCTGATGGTCGACTAGGCGAGAAATGCTACCTCGATCAGGTCGTCGTCTCTAATGGCGGCAAGAAACACCGGCTGTTGCGAGCGGTCTATCAGGAGGGCTTCGCTCTCGACATGCTGGTGCAGAGGGCCGCAACCCCGCAGAAAATGAAAGTGTCCGCGAGGTTGAAGGCTGGCCAGTGCCAGGCGCCCGCATAGAAATCGAGGAAGTCCGTGACAGCGCCCTGGCGAAGCCGGTCAAGCACATTCCCGAGTGCGCCGCCGATGATAAGCCCGCATCCTGCGGCCTCGATACGGTTCCGCGTTTGCAACAGTATCGCCATGAGCCAGCAGCAGATTGCCAGCGCGAGCACGACCAGCAACCCTGGTACAGACCCGCTGAGCATGCCGAAGCTTACCCCGTCGTTCCGCAAGAATACGAGATTGAAGCCGGGAAAGACCGACACACCACCTGTCAGCGTCTCGGCATTTGCCGTCGCCACCGCTTTGGTCGTCTGATCGAACCCGAGGGCGATGCCCCCTGCGCTCAGTCCTATGAAGGTGGATCGGAGGTAAATCGGTATCGCCTCACTCCAGCCAGATATCAAGAAACAGCATGAGCACGAGCCCGATGGCCAGGCCGAGCGTCGCCCTGTTCTGATGGCCGTTGCGATGCGTCTCTGGGATGATCTCATGACTAATGACGTAGAGCATCGCACCCGCCGCGAAAGCGAGGCCCCATGGCAGGAGCGGCTCGGAGAGCGGGATGACGCCTGCGCCGATGAGGCCGCCCACCGGCTCGACCATGCCGGTTAGCGCCGCGATTCCCCAAGCGCCCCGCCTCGTGTAACCTTCGCCCAGAAGCGAGACGGCAACGGCAAGACCTTCGGGGGCGTTCTGCAACCCGATTCCGATGGCGAGTGGCAGCCCGTTTTCGTAGCCGCCCGACCCGAAACCGACACCCACGGCCAAGCCCTCAGGAAAGTTGTGGATCGTGATTGCGATAATGAAGAGCCAAACCCGGCGCAGCGAGGCTGCTTCTGGCCCTTCGCGCCCGGTGCGGAAATGTTCGTGCGGCAAGCGCTCGTTCATCAATGCGACCGCACCCATGCCCAGCAGGATGGCGACGCAGACAAGCGCGGGTACGACAGCGCCGTTGTCATAACGCAGTTCGGCGGCGTCGAGCGCCGGGATGATGAGCGAAAAGAACGACGCGGCCAGCATGACGCCCGCGGCGAAACCAAGCGACAGATCCCGCGTGGCCCGCGACGGCAGACGCCCGAACAGCGCCGGGATCGCACCGACAGCCGTGAGAGACCCCGCCGCAAGGCTTCCGAGAAAGCCCAGAGCAATAGGTGAAAGCGTCGTCACGTCCATGTATTTCTCTTGGGTAAACGGGTCATTCGCCCGGGTAACTTGCGAAAACTTCAGTGGTACCGTCGTTGCGGATCAGGAAGACGTCGTAGCTTTCCGTCCGGCGGCTCTGATCCATGCCGGGAGAGCCGAGGGGCATGTCAGGGACGGCCAGGCCAATCGCATCGGGGCGTTCCTCCAGCAGTCGACGAATATCCGCGGCGGGCACATGACCCTCGACGATATAGCCTTCGACATCAGCCGTGTGACAGGAGATCATGCGTTGCGGTATACCGTTGTCCAGTTTGTAGCGCACGAGCAGCACCGCAGCCATGTTCTCGCCTGTGGGCGCGAAACGGTTGTCTTCGAGATGCTCCATCCAGGCAAGGCAGCAGCCGCAGCCATTGGTTTTCCGGACGTGGATCGGGGTCGCCTCCGCCAGCGCGTGAGCTGCGGATGCGATGACGAGTGTGACGGAGAGAAGCGCTGTCATTGGTTTCATGGCATCGAATCCTTTCGTGGGGAGATGTTGCCGGGGGCGAACCGATTCTCGAAAGGAGCGCGGGGCTTCTGCAGTTGGAACTTGGTATCACTTTTATAAGTTCGACCATTGCCCGCCGCTAAGGCAGGGCAAGGGAACGCCCAGGAGAAGTTTGCCAGCGCCATACCGGAGGCAAACTGATTCGCTAGATGTCCATCGCTTCCCTCTTCGCATGAGGCAGAAAAAATCGGTTGCCCCGAGTTGACCAGGCGCCGCGCAACGCCACTTTTTGACTTGAAAACGCAAAGAGATGAAAACTTATGGATAATATTCAAGCGCTGATTTCGGAAAACTCTTTGCAATTCTATCTGCTTCTCTTTGGCTATTGCGCGCTCAAGAGTGGGGCGCTTCCGTTCTTGGCCGGTGCTGCTGCAGGATACGGGCTTCTCGACGGCGCACTCGCCGCGACGTCCGCCTTCGCCGGCGGCTACCTCGGGGATGAGGCGCGTTTCATGTTGACGCGGCGTTACGGCCTTGGCGGCCTCGGCAGGTTTCCAAGGTTTAGCGACTGGATTTTGCGTACCGTTCCAATTGCTGAAAAATATGCTGGCGTTTACATATTCGCGTATCGTTATCCTAAAGGGATGCGCACGATCGGGGCACTGCCCATAGGTCTGACATCCATGGAATGGACGACGTTTACCCTCCTCAATGCGGCTTCTGCAGGGCTCTGGGCCGCGCTGCTTGTCGGCGGCGGCTACCTTTTGGGCGAGCACCTTCTCGACTATATTGAAGACGGTTGGGGAGTAGCGAGCTTTACCCTGCTCGTCGTATTTGTTGTCCTCTATGTGATCGCCTATCGGCGGATTACGCGCCGGATCGAAGCATATTTGGAATAGGCGTGCGGCAATTTGCCTACACGCGGTCGCCGCCATGTCTTCGACGGTGGTCGTGGCGATCCGGTCAGGGGCCAATGCATATGTCAAGGTGCCTGTGTCTCCTGCCATCCACATCTACTCACCCATTGCGCGGCGGATTTTTGGCAAAGCGGTTTCGCGCGATTCATGATAGTCCACATTTGTCACATAACGCCCCGCGGCATCAAAGAGGAACACGCTCGCGGTGTGGTTCATCGTGTAGTCGCCGCTATCGGTCGGCACCCGCTCATACGTCACGCGGAACCCCTCCGCAGCACGCGCGATTTCTTCGGGCTGTCCCGTCCAGCCGCGTACCGTCGGATGGAAATAACCGATATACTCGGCCATGGCGTCCAAGGTATCCCGCGCCGGGTCCACGGTAATGAAAACCGTGTTGAGTCGGTCTGCGGCCTCGCCCATGCCATCGAGCCAGCTGGTTATGTCCGAAAGCGTCGTCGGGCAAACATCCGGGCAATAGGTGAAGCCAAAGAATACCATCGAGGGGCGACCAATAAGCGTTTCGGGTCCTACCATGTTGCCCCGGTGGTCGGTGAGCCGGAACGCCATGTCCGATAATGCCATGGGTCGCTGGTCGACGGACGTCGGGGCGCCGGGGCCGTCTACCCGCCACCAGCCCGCGACGAGTGCCAGACCGAGCGTACCGATCCCCGCGCCGCCCCAGAGGAGAAACTTGCGCCGCTGCATCAGTCCTTGGGCCCGCGCGCGGTCATCCCCAGGACGGGTACCTCCACCGATACTTCACCGCCATCCGAGAAGCTCAGCGTCAACTCAAAGGCTTCTCCCTCAACCATCGGCCGCTGGAGCATCATCAACATGGCATGCAAGCCGCCCGGTTCCAATGCGACCGTTTCACCGGGTGCGATCCTGATGTCGCCTGCGGGTGCCATCGAGCTGACACCTTGGTCGCTGGTAGAGGTCCGGTGCACTTCTGGTCGCATCGCGAGATCGGTTTCGATGCCGGTAAGCGTGACTGCCTCGTCGCCAGCATTGCGGACTGTCATGTAGGCCGCACCCGGTCGGTTGGTGCCGATTGACGCCCGCGACCAGGCTCCCTCAACGACCACATCCTTCGACCCGGCAACGGCGGGGGCACCAGACCCAGCGGCGAGCATAAGCGCGGTGACCGCGCTCAGATAAACTTTTGTCATCAATGTTGCCTTTCTCTTCTGCAGTTCAACGTTGCGTGGCGGCGACTTCGGCGGCCACCCGCCTGCGCAGTTCCACCTCGCCAAACGGATCAAGCAGGCGGCCATTGACGAAGAATGTCGGCGTCTGCCGCACGCCCATGGCTTCGACATCTGCGCTATCCTGGTTAAGGATTGCAACGACACCGGGCGCTAGCATTTGCGTCCGGGCGGCATTCACGTCGAGACCAGCGCTGCCAGCGATGTCCAACAACAGTCCCGGCGCCGGTGCGCCATGCGATGCCCAGTTTGGCTGTTCGCGAAGCAGCGCGTCCATAACCTGGCGAAAGACGCCCTGCATTCGCGCAGCTTCAAGCACGCGGATAGCCTCGACAGAGGCCTCACCGTGGAACGCCGTGTAGCGGATAATGACGCGCACAGCGTCTCCATGCTCGGCCATGATGTCCTTGACGATCGGATCGAAGGAGCGGCACGCCTCGCAAGCGGGATCGAAGAACTCCACTATGGTGACAGGCGCGTCCTCCGGCCCGAAGCTGGGCGAGTAGGACCGCATCAGCGCCTCGGGCTGTTTGGCCGGCATTGGCGGCTCGGTTTGGGCCTCGATCTTGGCGAAGGGCGCGGGGCGGGTAACATACCACGCAGCACCGCCAAACGTAGCGGCGCCTAAGCCAAGAATTGATAGAATCACGGCGCGGCGGTTCATGGGGTGGTCTCCTTGAGGGACAGGGCGGAAAACAATGCTATGAGGGCGAAAGCGACAAGCGATAGGCCTGGGATGGGTAAACCGAGTATGATCTGGTTATTGTCGGTGCAGGACGGGCCCGTGGCGGTACAGGGCTGGATCGGTTCGGGAATCAGCCCTGCGTAAAGCCCCACATGCCAGAACGCAATGACCGCGCCGCCAATGGCCAGCGCAATACCATAGCGACCCACCCGTCGGTCCCGCCACCAGAAGCCAAGTCCGAGCACCACGGCCAAAGGGAACATGAAGGCGCGCTGATACCAGCACAGGAGGCAAGGCATCTGGCCCAGAACTTCTCCGATGAAGAGAATCGCGAGGGAGGAGGCGAGCGCTATCGCCCAAGCCAGCCCAAGGGCCGTATCGCCGGAAACCCGTGTCATGCATTTACATCCTTTTCCGCAGATCGGTGAGGATTTCCTCGGCTGTGGTGCCATAAGGCCATGAGTCGACAAAGCCTGCCTGGCCGTCGAACAGGAACAGATGCGAGGAGTGCCCCATTGTGTAGCCGTCTGGTGCGCTCGCGTCATCAATCCGCTCGAAATAGATCGGGAAGGTATCGGACGTCGCAGCGATCTGTTCGGGCGTGCCGGTCAGTCCGATGATCCGTTCATCGAATAGGGGCACGAATTCGGCAAGTGCCTGCGGTGTATCGCGCTCGGGATCTATCGAAATAAAGATTGGCTGTACCTTATCAGCGTCACCGTCCAGCCCGTCCATTACGGCGGCGACCTCGGCCAGGGTCGTGGGGCAGACATCTGGACAGTTCGCGAAGCCAAAGAAGATCAGCATCCAGCGGCCCGCGAAATCCTCCTCGGACCGGATCTGACCTTGATGGTCAGTGAGTTCGAATGCAGCAGAGAATGCAGGGTCCTGCGAAGATCCAGATTGATCGGATCGGGGGCCCATCCAAAGCAGGCCCCAGACAAAAGTCAGTCCTGCGATGCCCACTAGGACCCATAAAAATTTCTGAATTGCTGTCAGTTGCACGTAACTCGCCCGATGCGTTTTTGCATTTTGGACGTTTGCTACACCCTCTAGTTACTGTAGGTTCAAGCGTATTCTACAACTTTCAACTCCTTTTTTCGTCTTGTGAAGCCCTTCTGATCGTTGCAGCGCCTGACAACTTCGATGGTCTAATCGCCATTGCCCCGTCAACGATGGCAAGAAGACCATGTCCACGCTGCAGAGCGCCGTTGTGAACCATGAGGCAGAGACCTATTCTCTCTTTCGCCGGGTCTGCCCGGACGGCCATGCGTTCCGACCGATCAAGGACTACACGGCCCGCCGGATCCAGTTTCTGGCAAACCACGAGTTGTACAAGACGGAAAAACTGAGCCGTTACGACCCGATCAGACCTAAGGTCGCAAGCGCCAGCACCGATCACATCGTGCGATCCCAGCGAAGCGCTTGACCCCGAAGAAATTACCGGTCTCGGTCAACGCTGCCAGTTTAAGGCGCTTTCTGAAGACTCATTCATCGCTGGAAGTGAGAGCGGAGCCAGAAGACACCGAAGAATGCCCCGACCAATGCCGCAGCGAACAGCGCCGCGGCGATGGTCGAGATTTCTCCAATTGCTATCATCATGCGAGGCATGAAATAGAAGGCGAGGCCGAAGCCGATCATGATTGCAGCAGCAGCGATCATGGACAGGCCAGACTTTCGATCGATCATTTGAGCCGCCATTTCTTCTCTTGAAGCGCCATCAGCACGAGACTGCTCCATCGCAGTCGCATGCCGTCTTGATTTCGTCTTGCTGTGCGGAGACTCCGACCGCTCCTTCGACGACATTGGTTCCGATGATGAGGGATGGTGTTACAGTCAGTCCCAGTTTCTGGTCGAGCGCGCGATTCCTGTCGATTGCCGCCTGAACCAAGAGATTTTTCGAACCCATTTCGCGTTTGTCGCTATCGAAGCCCATTTCCTGGGTGATCTTCAGCGCCCCTTCTGCCATTGATTTGAGCTCGCGTTTCGAGCAAGCGAGTGTAAAACGCAGCCGGCTGCAACTGGTCCGATTGCGCCTTCAAGACAAGGGCTTTGAGAATTTAGCGCATGGTCAACTCCAGCCTCCGCCATAAGTGCGGAAGAACAGGTGAGAGCCGATCTTGGTCATCTTTTCCATGGTCTGTGCCCAACGTGGATTTACGTAGCTTGCATAATAATGTGTTGACGATGCGACCTCAGAAAGAAATATTTTCCCTCCAGTGACGGCCATCGAGATGTCGCGCGCGAGACGGTAGGCTCGGCGGTCTGCAATCCGATCCGGTATGCCATCACATGCAAAGGAAAACTGGCACCTATTGGACCACGTAGCATTCTGATAAACCACGTCGCAGATAAAGTTCGGATATGCGGGATTTCTAACCCTGTTCAAGATAACCTGCGTGACTGCAGCCTGGCCCTTGATGCTTTCGCCACGTGCCTCGAAATAAACCGCCGTCGCAAGACACTTCTGCTCATCTTCGGAGAAGGCGGCGGCGGGAAGCGGGTTTTTCATCCAGTCATGGTCCCCATTTGCCATCGGCGGCACAAAACGCCCTAGATCTTCATTACTTTGTAGGAGGCTGTCGAACGGCGATGCCGGTGGATGATAGGGATCCGTCGGCGCGTAAGCAGTTGCGAGGATGTCCGCGCCGTCATTGGTCACAAGGTCGGCAAGAGTCGAAGGCACACCCGCCAGCCGATCATCTTCCTTGCTATGAAATGATGCCGCAACCTGAGGTTCGTCCCATAGTTCGGTGGAAGTGAACGAACCTCCGTGGTCAAACGATGGGCGCAGCGAAGGCATTTGCAGGTCCGGAATAGCGCCCGTCTGCAACGTCTCGTTCGACTCCTGGTTTCTTATGCTGAGAATTCGAGCTCCTTTGTACTTGCGAACAACTCGTTCCTGGTCACTGCCGCGCGTCGTTTCCGTAGAGCTCTCGCGAAGCCCACCATCACCAAGGAACGGCATATACAAATTCAAATCGGCGAGTGCACCGGCGGATTTGGGTAAGGTGGTACGCGAGTAAATTGGAGGCTTAGCCAGGACAGTGGCCCACCGCGCGCTAGCCACGTTATCCGCCACTGCGTTGGCTATACCCTGCAAAGCGGTAGGCGATGCTGCCCCAATGACGACCCATAACATGAGGAATAGCGAAGTGATTGAAAACCATCGCGTGCGAAACGAGGTTGCTGGCAGACGCCCGCTTTTTCTACCCAATTTCTCCCTCCAACCAAGTTCTTTACGAGTGGAAATATAGCATTAACCTTGATGAAGGGTTAACCCAAACGACCATCTCGTCGCTCGTCGGAAAGCCATGGAAATTCATAGAAACGGCTTGCCTCTCTAGCCGCTAAAGGAATTAACATGGTGCCTTGATTTGGGCGAGAGGCACCATTTATGAGCACGTCTACTTCGCAAAGCTGTTTCCGGGTCGACGGGATGGACAGCGCCAGTTGTGCCAAAAAGATTGATTCGGCTGCCAGGCGCGTCGAAGGCGTCAAGGACGTTTCCGTTTCCGTGACCGCCGGAACAATGACGGTTACACACCGGCTTTGTTGCCGATTTGGCAAGCTTGTCGGAACGCATCGAAAGCATAGGCTACAAGGTAGCTCCTGCCATCGTAAAGTCCTCGACGGCAGGGTCGACCGGACAGAGGTCATGGCTGTGCTCAGGACCATACCGCTCACAATCATTCCGAACAGGATCACACGGGACACGACCACTCCGATCATGGCCCCGCCCCACAGCTTTTGCAAAGCCGATATCGCGTCGAAGGCATGGATTGCGCGAGTTGCGCGCAGAAGATTGACACAGCGGTAAGGCGGATTGAGGGGATAGAAGAAATCGCTGGATCCGCAACTGCGGGAACTGCGACTGTCAGCCAAGGAGCGGAGGTCGACCTGTCCCTGATCAAGACGCGTATCGAAAGCCTCGGCTACAAGGTGTCATGGAAAGCGAATAGCAATCAGACGGGAAAATCATATGGAAACACTCAACAAAGTGTCTTTGGGCGCGATCCGCCGATACGGCCCCGACCTGCAAAATTGCCATGACGGCCCGTGGTCTGAACGCCTGCAACATGAGGCCAGATATACGCTGGAGCGCGACTGCTCCGCCCGAAACCACATTGGGAAAGTCCTGGCTTTGCCGTGGCAATCATACACTTTAACAGCAATGATGTAGCCACATTCTCGAATTACCAGCAACAAGGGCCAAGTTCGTCGTCTGTGGTAATTTTGGATACGAATGGTAACGCCGGAAGGGTTTCGAACACCAATGAAGCCAATTGTCTTTAACGCTGCGGTTTGCCTACTGGCTTCCGCGTTCACGTCGAACGAGAGTATGGGCCAACCCATACATCAGGACACCCCTGCAGACCTGGTTGTCGAGCATGCAGAGATGCTGCCACCAACGCCCGGCGGCCGGTCAATTAGCGCATATCTCACGATCTGGAACGGAACCCGGCAACAAGCGGACCTCAAGGTCATCGAAAGCGAGATTTTCGGCAAGATATCTATTGGTCAAGGTGAAATTGGACAAGTTGAAGCGAGTTCAGGTCCATTGAAGGGCTTCGTATCTATCCCCAGTCAGGCCGAACTGCTGATGAAGCCGGACGGCGTCCATCTGCTCTTGGGCGAACCGAACAGAGACATTGAGCCTGGCGACATAACAGACCTTGTGCTGAATTTCGATGGCGGAAGGCGCATTGCTGTCAAGGTGGAGGTGCTGGCATCCGGTGACCAGATCACCGACCACCATCATGGCGGGAGCGATCGACCCGGTGTCGAATGACCCATTCATTGTTTAACTGAATGTTGACGCGACAATCGGCATTTGAAGATTGTTTGATTCGAATGCAAATGCCTGATTTTGCTTCATTTTGAGACACGGCATGTAGGCTCCTCCCTGCAAGAAATGCTCAGGGGAGAGTGTCAATATGAAAAGAATTTTGCTGGGCGCAATGGCGCTCGTGATGTCGTGCGCTTATGCAAACGCCAATGCCCTTCATCTCAATCCAACTCAACCCGAATCTGGGTGGAACATGCGAACTTTTGGCCGAACGACTATTCCGATCGGCTACTTCGAGTACTGCCAAAGGTATCAGGATCGTTGCGAGCGTCCGGCCGAAAGTTCCATGGTCGAGCTTTCACGTGAACGTTGGAAGCTGATGTTGGAGACGAACAATAAAGTCAACACGCAGGTAATGCCCCTAACTGACCGCGAAATTTTCGGTGTCGAAGAGATGTGGGAGTACCCAGATGTGGTGGGGGACTGCGAGGATTACGCCCTGATGAAGCGCAAGATGCTCAACGAAATGGGCTTCCCGCTCGGGGCCTTGCTGATGACAGTTGGTAGGGACGCCGACGGTGGGGGTCATGCTGTTCTAACCGTCGTCACCGATCTTGGAGATTTCGTGCTCGACAATGTCGAGAAACGAATTCTGCTGTGGAAGGACACGGAAATCTATTATCTCAAACGCCAAGCGCAGGAAGATCCAAACCGCTGGGTTAGCCTAACTGCCCGGTAAACCGGAAATGTCGGTTTGCAGCTCTATTCGGCCTCCAGCAAAGTAAACTGAACGCCTGCTACCGCCGAAAGCAGGTAGGTGGCAAAATCGCCATAAAGCATCTCGGTGAAGTTATGGCCACCAATCAGGCAATAGAGTCCGAATACGGTCGAAAGCCCAAGAAAGGTTGTTGACCCTGAAAGAACGAAAAGCCAGGAGCACCTTATGACCGACATTGCAATTCTCGCAACCGTTTCTGATCGATACGCAAGTATGGTCGGACGGTTGGGCGAGAGCCACTCACTAATTGGTGATCGCGGGCACTTGGGATGCGGAAGCGCCGCCGGGCCGTACTTCTGATTGCATGTGGGAAAAACTTGCCACGAACATCCCTGTAACGAAGAGTAGCAGCGCACCCATCGTGATCACATTCCGGCGCTTTCGGGTTCGTATGAGCCGACGCATTTCGGCGTCGGACAAATCAGGCTCTGTAAGTCGCAATTTCAGGCTCCGTAAGTCGAGTGTCCGGGTATTAGCTACCGTTCTGCCTCCGAAGCAAATCACTCTCTGTGTCTGCGTCGAAACGACGCCCCTATAACGGCAGTTGCCTCAATGACGTGCCGTCGGCAATGTTAAGTGCAGCCAAATGCCACTATCCAAGATGCATCCCCTTCAGCGCCGATTGCTGTTGGAAAACAAACAATCCTCGGATATTGAAGCCACATGTTACCCAGGGTAATCGCAGTTGTTATGGCTCCGGGCGCCAGCGTGCAGCTCGGTGGTCTGGTGAAAGAGGAATCTGTCGAGCGCGGCGAGAATCCCGCCGTCTCCTACCAGGTCACTGACACCAGTGCATCGGCCAAGGTGCGCTATGTCGGCATTCTGCCTGACCTGTTTCGCGAAGGGCAGGGCGTGGTGACCGAGGGCGTGTTTCCCCGGATGAGGGCTTCTCTCTTGCCGATTCGGTTCTGGCCAAGCATGATGAGAATTACATGCCGAAGGAAGTCGCTGATACGCTCAAGGCCCAGGGCGTCTGGCAGGATGTGGATCCCACGCCGGGCGTCGGTGTTCAAACGCAATAGGCCGCGTTCGCGGTCAAAGGCCTGAAAGTCAGGCCTGAAGCTTAGGGAGGTGAGGACGCCATGATCACAGAAATCGGCCATTTCGCTCTTGTCCTTGCTCTGGCCACGTCGATTGTCCAGTCATTTGCGCCGCTGATCGGCGCCCGCCGCCGCGACGCCGGGCTGATGGCGATCGGTCCGGTGGCGGCCCTGGTCTCGGTAACGCTGGTGGCGATCTCGTTTTCCGCGCTGACCTACGCCTATGTGACCTCCGATTTTTCGGTCCAGAATGTGGTCGAGAACTCGCATTCGCTCAAGCCGCTGCTTTTCAAGATCACAGGCGTCTGGGGCAATCATGAAGGCTCGATACTGCTGTGGGTGCTGATCCTGACGCTGTTTTCGGCGCTCGTCGCCTTGTTCGGCCGCAATCTGCCCGACACGCTGAAGGCAAATGTGCTTTCGGTTCAGGCCTGGATCACGGTTGCGTTCCTGCTTTATGTTCTGTTGACTTCCAACCCGTTCCTCAGGCTCGATCCCGCGCCGGCGGAAGGCAACGACCTCAATCCGATCCTGCAGGACATCGGTCTCGCGATCCATCCACCATTGCTCTATCTCGGCTATGTCGGCTTCTCGATCTCGTTTGCCTTTGCCATCGCCGCACTGATCGAGGGCCGGATCGACGCAGCCTGGGCGCGCTGGGTGCGGCCCTGGACGCTGACCGCCTGGATCTTCCTCACCGCAGGCATCTCGATGGGCAGCTACTGGGCCTATTACGAGCTCGGCTGGGGCGGCTGGTGGTTCTGGGATCCGGTCGAGAACGCGTCG
This sequence comes from Hoeflea sp., assembly GCA_002707605.1. Lineage (GTDB taxonomy): Bacteria > Pseudomonadota > Alphaproteobacteria > Rhizobiales > Rhizobiaceae > Pseudohoeflea. The sequence continues at coordinate 14,498 of PANK01000002.1, read as the reverse complement.
TTCATGCCCTGGCTGGGCGGCACCGCGCTGCTGCATTCTGCGCTGGTAATGGAAAAGCGCGAGGCTTTGAAGATCTGGACGGTGCTGCTTGCCATCCTGACGTTTTCGTTTTCGCTGCTCGGCACGTTCCTGGTGCGCTCCGGCATCCTGACATCAGTGCATGCCTTTGCTGCCGACCCGGCGCGCGGCGCTTTCATTCTCGGTATCCTGGTGGTCTTCATCGGTGGCGCGCTGGCGCTGTTCGGCCTGCGCGCAGGCACCCTGAAGGCCGGCGGTATGTTTGCGCCGATCTCGCGCGAGGGCTCGCTGGTTCTCAACAACCTTTTCCTGACCACGGCGGCCGCCACGGTGCTGATCGGCACACTCTATCCGCTGCTGCTGGAAGCCGTCACCGGCACCAAGATTTCGGTCGGTCCTCCCTTCTTCAACCTGACTTTCGGCCCGCTGATGTTACCGCTGCTGCTGGCCGTGCCGTTCGGCCCGCTGCTCGCCTGGAAACGCGGCGACCTGGCCGGCGCCGCGCACAGGCTGTATTTCGCTATCGGGATATCGCTGCTGGTCGGTCTTGGCGTGGTGTTCCTGCAAACCGGCGCTCCGGTGCTGGCCGGTCTCGGCATTGCGCTCGGAATGTTCCTCATTTTCGGCGCGCTCACGGATCTGGCCTTGCGAGCCGGCATCGGCCGGGTCAGTCCAAGCGTTGCCTGGAGCCGCCTGTCCGGCCTTCCGCGCTCGGCTTTTGACTCGGCCTTCGGGCACATGGGTCTGGGCGTGACGGTCATAGGCGTTGTCATGGCGAGCGTTTTCTCGACTGAAACCGTGGTCGCCATGAAGCCCGGTGACACTGTCACGGCAGGCGGATACGAGCTGCACTTCGATGGCATTCGCCAGTATGACGGCCCCAACTACGAGGCCCAGTCCGGCGAATTCACAGTGTCGCGCGGCGGCGTCGAAGTGGCGACGATCGCATCGGCCAAGCGCTTTTACCAGGCGCGCGGCATGCCGACAACCGAGGCCGGCATCCTGACCTTCGGCGCGAGCCAGCTCTACATCGCGCTCGGTGATCCTGAGTCCAATGGCGGCCTTGTGGTTCGGGTCTGGTGGAAGTCATGGATCACCTTCATTTGGTACGGCACCGTGCTGATGATGATCGGCGGCGTGCTGTCGCTGTCCGACCGTCGATTGCGGATTGGCGCACCCAACCGGGTCCGCTCCAACAAGCCAGCCAGGAAGCCCGCTGAGGCCGCGGCGTGAGAGCGTAGCGCCAGCGCTGGAAGCGAGGGCGCGGTCGCTCGAATTCCGCTGTCTGGTTTGCCAGAGTCAGTCGATCGACTACTCCAACGCCGAACTGTTCCGGGATCTCAGATTGCTGGTCTGCGAACGCCTGGAGGGCAACAGTGACGAAGATCCGGGCGGGTTTTCGGGCTGCCGATAGCGCTGGGGCAGGAAAATGGATCGATAGGCATGGTCGAAATCTCGAGGGGCCAATGCGGGGCGAGCAACCGCCAGTGCCATTGTGGCAAACTTTTTCTCGACCCGCATGATAACTTGAGTGGAGATCAGGTGACGGAGGTACGATGTGCGAGCATATCGGCCATGGCCCTCTCATTTTACCTCTTAAGAAACGCGCGGAACGCTTCAAGCGTCTCGGCGCTGACATGGTGCTCAATCCCCTCGGCGTCAATGCGCGCGGTTTCAAGGCTGACGCCAAGGGCGCACAAGAAGGATTCCACGATCTGGTGCCGCTCACGACTGACGCGTGCAAGTTCCTTTCCCTCATCGGTCAAGAACACCCCACGATAGCGCCGTTGCTGGATCAATCCTTCGGCGACCAGACGCTTGAGCATCTTGGCTACCGTCGGCTGCGCGACACCGAGCCTTTGAGCAATGTCGACCTGGCGGGCTTCGCCGTCATGATCAATCAGGTCGGCGATCAACTCTACATAGTCCTCAATGAGTTCCGTTCGCCGATTGCTGCGAGTCTGACGGAAGCTTTCGACGTGCGTGCCAGCGTCCACCAATCCCACATTTTCACCTGTTGCCGGATCGTCCATCTAGGTTGCTCCCGTATCGTACTCTCACCGTGTGAGTAAACATCTTAGCTGCAGCTATAGCTTATTCCAAGCGAGACGACTGATCGGAAAAGGGAAAATGCCATATATAGCAATTGCTATAATACAAATGATGTGCTTTTCTAGATTGCAGGAGCTAAGGAGAAGCGCATGAGAAACTGGCTGCCGTTTGATCTCAGACGTCGAGGACTCCTCGGCGCCGGCCTGCTTGCCGCAGGAGGCGCGGCTCTGAGTGGCCGTGAGGCCTTTGGCCAATCCACCCACCCGGCTGGACATGGCGGGGGTACAGCCCAGAGCGCCGCAAAGGCGGGCGTCCCGGCTCATCGCGCCGCCCATGGCGCGATGATCACGACGGGAGAGGTCGACGATGTCCGAAACGGCTTCGATCCTACCGCCATGTTGACGGACTGGGACACCGGCAAAGTTTCGACCTTGCCCGACGGCAGGCGCCTGCGAACCTTTGAAGTCACGGCAGAAGACAAGGAGATTGAGATCGCACCGGGCGTCATGTTTCCAGCCTGGACGTTCAATGGTCGGGTTCCCGGACCTGCATTGAGAGCCATCGAGGGTGAGCAGTTGCGCATCGTCTTTCGTAACTATGGTTCTCACCCTCACACGATGCACTTCCACGGCATTCATGCCGCGCGCATGGACGGCATTCCTGGCGCAGGGTTGATAGGCCCAGGGGAAGAGTTTGTATACGAGTTCGAGGCAAAGCCCTTCGGTTGCCATCTGTACCATTGCCACGCGTTGCCGCTCGCGCGGCACATCCACAAGGGCATGTACGGACTGTTTGTTGTCGACCCGGACCCCGAACGTCATCCCGACTTTGAAGATGTGGCACGGTCCCGACTGCTTGGAACGCCTGAGAACGCCCGCTGGCAGGAGCTTGCCATGGTGATGAACGCCTTCGACACCACCTTTGATGGCGAGAATGAGTTCTATGCCTGCAACACAATCGCGCATTGCTACGCCAAGAAGCCGATTCGGATCGAGAAAAACCGTCCGGTGCGCGTCTACCTCGTGAACATCACCGAATTCGACCCCATTAACTCATTTCATTTGCACGCCAATTTCTTCGATTACTATGATCAGGGTACCACCCTCACGCCGACTTTAAAGACCGTCGATGTCATTATGCAATGCCAGGCGCAGCGGGGTATTCTGGAGTTTACATTCGCCGACCACGAGCCAGGCCTTTACATGTTCCATGCCCACCAGTCGGAGTTCACCGAGCTTGGCTGGATGGGGATGTTCGACGTCGTCGAGGCAGTGTCATGAACGAGGATTTAACGACTGACCCGAGCGCCGTCCCGGTGACCCCGCCGAAAGGCTCTAGCTGGCTGTCCGCGATCTGGGTGATCCTGCCACTCGCAGTGTTGACTGTCGCAATCTGGTGGTTGATCGCCACCAATCCCCTGGCTCGGTTCGACAATGGCGCGCCGCCGTTGGAATCCCTGACCGTCGAACGTACCATCCTCGACCTCAACGGGTTGCGTCTGCTGGTCCGCGCCGGTGGCTCCGAGCCGATGATAATCGCGCAGATTCAGGTTGATGCTGCCTATTGGGAGTTCGTTCAAGAACCGTCCGGGCCGATCGCCAGAGGCGAGACCGCATGGGTCAGTCTGCCGTTCCCCTGGGTGACGGGAGAGGCGCATCGTGTCACCTTCGTAACCAACACCGGCGCGACGTTTGATCACGCGATACCAGTGGCGGTAGCTACTCCGTCCGTCACGTCGGGGAATCTCGTATCGCAGGCAATTCTCGGTGCATTCGTAGGCATTCTGCCGGTCGCGGTCGGGGTGATGTTCTATCCGGCGCTGCGTGGCGCGGGTCCGTCGACCATGGAATTCTTGCTCGCCATGACTGTCGGCCTGCTCGGCTTTCTAATAGTCGACACGCTGGAGGATTCGCTGGAGTTCGCATCGCAAGCGGCTGCGATATTCCAGGGCCAAGCCATGGTCGTGCTGACGGCGGCCGCGAGCTTCCTCATCCTGATGGCGGTCTCACGGCGGCAGGGTAGTCCGACGGGATTGGCGCTCGCAACTTACATCTCGCTCGGGATAGGCCTCCATAACCTTGGCGAAGGGCTGGCCATTGGTGCTGCCTTCGCGGCAGGCGCCGCAGGACTTGGAACATTCCTTGTGATTGGCTTCACACTCCACAACATCACGGAAGGCATTGGAATAGCTGCGCCGATCCTGAAGGTGCGACCGCCGCTATGGACGTTCGCGGCGCTGGCGCTGCTGGCAGGAGGGCCAGCTGTGGTGGGTATCTGGATCGGCAGCCTTGCCTATGCGCCGCAATGGTCGGCGCTGGCGTTGGCGATCGGCGCTGGTGCAATTCTTCAGGTCATTTTCGAGGTCAGCGCGCTGCTGGTGCGTAGAAGTGGCGGCGACAGCGCCCGCCTCGGATCGATGCCGGTGATGGCGGGACTCGCTGTAGGTGTAGGGTTCATGTACCTGACAGCTATGCTCGTGAAGATTTAATTCCGATCCGACGAAACTGCGGCCCCTCACAAGCGGATCGCTGCCCCGCGATATAAGAGAAAGACTAAACTGGTGAGCCGGCGTCGCTGTTGCCGCAGGGGCAGGCTTGTTCTAAACCTCGGCGTCTTCGTCGGTAAACCGGCAGTTCAAAGCTATCCGGTCGGTTGGCGTATCGATTGATGACAGGATGGGCAGGACCTCGGTAAAGGCCGGTATCTCGATAAGGCAAGGATTTTGACCTGTATCGTACCGACGGATGATCTCCGGTGATCAAATCGAAGCTGATCTCTTTACCGATCGTGCTGCTGCCCATCAGCACTCGGAAAAACCCCCAGACTTATGACGATAACCATATTCTCACAAAAAGTTAACCATAGATCATATAGACAAAGAAGGCCTTAGAAGCGAAAAGAGTGTCATGATCCGTGTGCTGACCTTCATTCTAGCATTGCTGCTGGCGCTTCCGGCGCTCGCGCATTCGTTGGATGAGGACAATGTTCTTTTTGACTGCCAAAGCAGAACTGATGCGATCGAATGCACTTCAATTGCCGTTGACAGTGATCTTGGCTCTGACACCAAGCCGCTCGGCGAGGAAACCGGGAGCAAGATATCTGCCCACTGTCCGATGCACTGTGCAATTTTTGCTGTGATGAATGTTCCGACAGTGGCACCCGAGACACAGGAGCATGACTTCGAATTCAAACCCGTGCTTCTCTTCAACATCGGAAATGTAGTCCCACGACCACCAAACGCTCACGCATGAATGTAAACCTGCGCATTCCCGTGCAGATAGGAAACCTTCAAAGACGTGAGTGGGAAACATGATTTCAAGAAGAGAAATGCTATTTGGCGTTGGCGCCTGCCTTGCCACATCGTACGGGCTACCAGCCTACGCCCACGCCGAGAAGTTCAAACTGGACGAAAAATACGAACCGCAATTAATTAGCTTCAGCGGTTACAACCCCGGTACAATCATAATCGACCCGAAAAACCACTTCTTGTATTTGCAGCTTGCTGCAGGAAAGGCGCGCCGCTATGGCGTCGGAGTGGGCCGGGCCGGGCTGGCTTTCAAGGGACAGGCGAAGGTCGGACGAAAAGCCAAGTGGCCCTCATGGACCCCTACAGCCAATATGATCAAGCGCAATCCGAAGAAGTACGCGCGCTTCGCCAAGGGTGTTCCTGGCGGCCCGACCAATCCTTTGGGCTCGCGGGCTCTCTATTTGTACAGGGATGGGCGCGATACGCTCTACCGCATTCATGGCACAACGGAGCCATCTTCGATCGGGCGCTCGGTGTCCAATGGCTGCATCCGCATGATCAATGAACATGTCGAAGACCTTTTTGAGCGGGTGCCAGTCGGCGCTCGGGTTGTGGTGCTGTAGCGCCAAAACCATTCTTCACATGCACGTTACCGAGAGCCGCAAACCAGTTCCGGAGTTTGCGGCTCGCACTCCACCAATGATGAATTTGAACAGGTCCACCATGCAAGAAGTTGTGAAAGTTGAAACGATATGAACCGCCGCCAATTCATATGTGGAGCCGCAGGATCCTCAGTCCTGGCATTGTCCGGATGCACCACTGCAACCAGAACCGACCTACCGGTTGAGGAAGCGACACCCAATCCGAAGTTAGCCACAATCCGGGCAATGTATGGACCGATGCCCGGCGAACGGTTTCCCCTGCCCGCTATCGACATCAACAAGGTGCCAACAAAATTCTGGAGGCGGCAGGTGAATTTCACCAGTCCGTATCCAGTTGGAACGGTCATCGTCAATACAAAGACATATTTCCTTCATCTGATCCAGGAAGGCGGAAAAGCCATGCGTTATGGCGTCGGCCTCGGTCGGCAAGGTTTCGAATGGTCGGGTGAAGGCGTGATCCAGTGGAAACAGGCTTGGCCGAAATGGACCCCGCCCGACGAAATGATCGCGCGGCAACCCGAGCTTGCAAAATGGAGCGCCAGCAATGGCGGTATGCCGCCTGGTCTTGACAATCCGCTCGGCGCCCGCGCCCTCTACATCTTCCAGAATGGTGAGGATACGCTTTACCGCATCCACGGATCGCCGGAATACTGGACCATCGGCAAATCGGTTTCCAGCGGTTGCGTGCGGATGATCAATCAGGATGTTGTCGACCTTTACGGCCGCGTGACCAATGGCGCCAGGCTGATTGTTGTCTGAAGCCAGGGGCAAGAAACGGAAATTGATGCTGCCTATGATCAGAAAAAAGCGCCGTGCAACCCGGGGATTTCGATTCAGTGTGATCGGCATTCTCATGGCAGGTCTGGTCTTGACCGGATGTGTGACGAGCACGCTGGAGCTTGATGGCCGAGGCGATGTTCCTATCCCGCAAAAGACTGTCGCCAAAATGCGGGATATGGGAATGAGGCCCGCAGACCCGGTGCTGGTTCGTATTTTCAAGCAGGAAAGCGAACTCGAAGTCTGGAAGCGGGATTCAACCGGCAAGTATGCACTGATGAAAACCTATCCAATGTGCCGATGGTCGGGCGTATTGGGTCCGAAAAAATTCGAAGGCGACCGGCAGGCGCCTGAAGGATTCTACACCGTCAATTCCGGCAGGCTGAACCCGAGATCGCAATACTACCTTTCCTTCGATCTCGGTTATCCGAACAGGCTGGAGCGGGCAAAGGGCTACACCGGTTCCGCCCTGATGGTGCATGGCGCGTGCTCATCGTCGGGTTGCTTTGCGATTTCCGATGAGTATGTCGCGGAAGTTTACGCGGTCGTCAGAGAAGCATTGAAAGGCGGCCAGCAGGACTTTCAGGTCCAGTCCTATCCGTTTCGGATGACGCCCGAAAACCTTGCGGCGCACAAGGACAACCCGAATTTCGACTTCTGGATGGATCTCAAGGCGGGCTATGATCGCTTTGAAGTTCTGCGACAACCACCCCGGTTTCAATTCTGCGAGGGTCGCTACCGGTTCGGCGAACCCCTCAACGGCAATTCGCCCACCGACCCGCTTGGACAATGCCCGGCTTTTGAACCGGAAGTTCAGCAAGTGGCCGAGAAATCAACGGGCGACATCGAGAAGATGAAAAGCCTCCTCAACGATGTCCAAAGTCCTGGTCTCGCCTATTCGGATGGCGGTATGAACCCGGTCTTCCGCAAGATTCTGGCCAAGAAAGGCCCGCAGTATTTGTCGGAAATCACTTCATCGACTGCTGTCCCGGTCAGCCGTCCGCAAGCAGCGCTCGCCGACCCCTTCGTCGCCCGACGGCAACCCCTCAAAGCAGGCGCGACAAGGGAACAATGATTGCGAGCATCACCGGCTGATGCAGCAAATATATTGCGAGGCTGTGGCGGCCCAACCAAGCGAGCTTGGCCAGGAAAGTGCTGTCCACACTCGCGCTTTTTACCTGATGCAATCCAACGTCACACACTTTGGCGAAAGCGATGCCAAGAAGCGTCACGCCCGCCCAGGGAAGCACTGGTACGAAATCATTGCTGAGCGGCGGGGTGGCTGAAAGGCCGATCCACGCCAGCCATCGGGGGTCAAAGGCCGACAGCGAGACGAACCATGGAAGCGCCATCATCACCAATCCGGTCAGCAGACTAACTGAAGCCGGGGGTCTGAGAAAAACAACGCCGATGAGACTTGCAATGGCGATCGAATGCAAGATGCCGAAATACACAAACGCACCGGGAAATACCAGGAAAGTGACGATTGTTATCGCCATGGCGGCAGCAACAATGACGCCGAGTCGGCGAAAATATGTCGTTGTCCTGAACTGGACGCCATGCGCCAGAACCAGACTCACTCCCGCAAGGAACATGAAGCTTCCAGCCAGCGAACGTCCGAATACGAGCCACAGTGGATGAAAGGCCACGCCAGATATGAAGCCGGTGAATTCCAGATCCCAGACGAGATGGAAAAGCACCACGCCAGCGATCGCCGTTCCTCGTGCAGCATCAACGATCAGCAATCTGTTTTTTTTCATGCTGTTCACAGTAGCCTTATCCAATGGCCGTCAAACGGCAGACGTTTCTCAACTTCCCAGCGTCCGTGGAGCGAACAGGATGATCCCAGCGCCAAGGACACAGATCGCTGCACCGGTCAGATCCCAGGTGTCGGGCCGCTGTCTTTCCACTGTCAGAAGCCAGAGCAGCGAGGCCGCAACATAGACGCCGCCATAGGCCGCATAAGCACGGCCTGCGAAATCTGACGGGGCAAGCGTCAACAGCCAGGCGAAAGCTGCAAGGCTCACAAGGCCGGGGACAAGCCAGAGGGCGCTGGCCCCCTGCCGCATCCAGGCCCAGAAGGCAAAACAGCCTGCTATCTCGGCCAGAGCCGCGGCCGCATAGATGGAGAGCGTGCCAAACGGGGTCACGAATCGCCCTCGCTTTCCCGGGGACCGTGTTCGGCCGCGCAAAGCGAATGGTTGCCCAGCACTTCGATCACCCGGCAGTCAGCGATGCTGCCGCCCGCGCATTGCGCCACCATGCGCTTCAATTCGACCTTCAACGAGGCAAGACGCGCGAGCCGCTTCTCAATTTCCGCCAGTTGAGCCTTGGCAATAGCATCCGCTGCCGCGCATGGCTGGTCGGGATGATCCGAGAGGCTGAGCAGATCGCGGATCGCATCGAGCGTGAAGCCAAGTTCCCGCGCATGCCGGACGAAGGTTAGTCGATCAAGCGCCTTGCGGCTGTAGAGCCTCTGGTTGCCTGCACTTCGCTCAGCCTCCGGCAACAAGCCGATCTGTTCATAATAGCGGATGGTCGGCACCTTGACCCCTGCCGCCTGTCCAAGTTTTCCGATGGTCAGCATAAAATTTCTCTTGAAGCTACAGTGGCTATAGACATTAGAGAGAGTGACTGACGAAGACAAGGCCCGAGGAAACTCCCTGTGGGGGAAGGAAAAGCGGTGACGGAAATGGAAGCAAACAACAAAATCAGTTGCGACTGGACGGTGTCTGGCATGGACTGCGGGTCCTGTGCCACAAAGATAAAAGATGCTTTGGCACGGTTGCCAGGAGTTACCGGTGTCGAGGTCGGTATCATGTCCGAACGTCTGCGCCTGACTCTGGACGAGGGCGAGACTGGCCGCGACAAGATTGAAAAAACCGTTCGGGCGCTTGGCTACGGCATTTCACCGCGGATGGTGACGGCGGACCCGGTCGAAGATAATGACCATGGTGGAAGTGGTACCGGCCATTCCCATGCGGACGGCAATTCAAAGGACGATTTCGGCCACGGCAGTTCCGGCCATGTTCATGACGATCCCGCCGATCGGGACAAACGCTGGTATCAGACGGCCAAGGGGAGGCTGGTGATCTTTACCGCCCTGCTTCTTGTGGTTGCCTGGGGGGTGGAACTGATCGTTCCGGAGATCGGCAATTGGGCCTTCGTTGCAGCCTGTCTGATCGGGGTTGCTCCCGTCGCCCGCCGCGCATTTGCAGCATTGCGCATGGGACAGCCCTTCACCATCGAAAGCCTGATGACAATTGCCGCGATCGGCGCATTGTTCATCAATGCCGCGGAAGAAGCGGCTTTGGTCGTTTTCCTGTTCGCTGTGGGGGAGGTTCTGGAAGGCGTGGCCGCAGGCAAGGCGCGTGATGGAATTCGCGCTCTTGCCAATCTGGTTCCGAAGACGGCGCTTTTGGAGATGAACGGCGCCACACGCGAAGTGCCGGCGGCAAGTCTTGCCGTGGGGCAGACCGTGCTCGTCCGTCCCGGCGATCGCATCCCGGCGGATGGCGAGATCAAAGAAGGCACCTCGGGCGTGGATGATAGCCCGGTGACTGGTGAAAGTGTTCCGGTGAACAAGGGACCCGGTGATTCGGTCTTCGCAGGCTCCATCAACACAGAAGCCGCGTTGCGGGTCACGGTGACCAAAGCCGCCGCCGACAACACCATCTCGCGCATTATACGCCTCGTGGAAGAGGCCGAGGAGGCACGCGCGCCGACCGAACGGTTCATTGACCGCTTCAGCCGCTGGTATATGCCCGCTATCGTCACTGTTGCGGCTCTGGTCGTGCTGGTGCCGCCCCTGGCCTTTGGCCAGCCTTGGGACACATGGGTTTACCGCGGGCTGGCGCTGCTGCTGATTGGCTGCCCCTGTGCGCTCGTGATCTCGGTTCCCGCGTCCATTGCTTCGGCGCTGTCAACAGGCGCGCGGCGCGGCATTCTGATGAAGGGCGGCGCAGTGATCGAGGCGGCTGCGAAGGTATCTCGGGTTGCCTTTGACAAAACCGGGACGCTGACGGATGGGCGGCCAGTGGTGACGGATATCGTAACTTTTGGCACAACGACCGAGGCCGAACTTCTGGCTGTCGCGGCCGGGGTCGAAAGCGGCTCCAGCCATCCGTTGGCCATCGCCATTCTGAACAAGGCGGAGGAGGCAGGCATAACAATCCTGCCCTCAAGCGATGCAAAAGCGTTGATGGGCAAGGGTGTGATCGCCACGGTGGGTAACGCTTCCGCCTGGGTGGCTTCACCAGGATATGCCAAGGACAATGCTGGGATTGACGACGCGGGTCTCGCCCAGACGACAGTATTCGAGGAACAGGGCAAGACCGCCGTCGTGGTGTTCCGCGAAAAGACCCCGCTTGGCGTCATCGCCATGCGTGACGAACCGCGCGCGGATGCGCCCGAAGCCGTGCGTCAGTTGAAAGCCATGGGCATCACGCCCCTCATCCTGACCGGGGACAACCCCCGTACGGCAGCGGCGATTGCGGGTAGCCTGGGCGTCGAGTACCAGGCCGACATGATGCCCGAAGACAAGATCAAGGCCATCCGCGACATGAGCGAGCATGGCGGCGTGATGATGATCGGCGACGGCATCAACGACGCACCGGCGCTGAAACAGGCGAGCGTTGGCGTGGCCATGGGATCGGGCACTGATGTCGCGCTCGAAACGGCCGATGCAGCCATCCTGCGCGACCGGGTGACCGACATCCCGGTCACCATCCGCCTCACCCGCGCGGCGATGACCAACATCCGCCAGAATGTCACCATGGTGCTGGGCCTGAAGGCAGTGTTTCTGGTGACCTCGGTTCTGGGCCTGACCGGTCTCTGGATCGCGATCATGGCCGACACGGGGGCCACGGTTCTAGTCACGCTGAACGCATTGCGGCTGCTGCGCTTCAATCCGGAACGCGAGGGCTGACACATGATTTCCGGCTTCGGTTGGGCCGCCCTGGTCCTGCTTTTGGGTTACCTTGTTCTCTTTTTCTGGGGCAGCGCGATAGCGGCTCGGGCGGCGGGCAAGCCGGTCTGGCTGTTCGCCCGGGCAAAAGGGCGTGACCGCTGGGCGGCAATCGGTTTCCGCGTGGCTTTTGTTCTCGCTTTCACCGGGCCGCTCGTTTGGTGGGCGTCGCCCGTTCTGCGCGATATGGACGTGTTCTGGGACAAAGGCTCGACAGTAATGCTTGGTGTGATCGGCCTGTTCGTGGCCGGGATCGGCGCGCTGCTGGCCTTTGCCGCGCAGATGTCGATGGGGAGTTCGTGGAGGGTCGGCGTTGCCGAGGGCGCAACGGGTAATCTCGTCTCAGAAGGTCTCTATCGGTTCAGTCGCAACCCCACCTTCGTCGGCCAATTCATGCTCCTTGCAGGTGTCGGTCTCGCGATTCCCGCCATCCCGACGATCCTTGCGCCCCTGATGTTCTTTTGGTCTGCTTCCGCACAGGTTCGGTCTGAAGAGGCTGCGCTGCGCCAGAGTTTGGGGCCGGACTATGACCGCTACGCCGCGAGTGTGCCACGCTGGATCAGCCTGTATCGAGTGGTGAAACCATGAACGCTCGGTAGATATATGCGTGGATTGGAACTACATTTCTCACTGATCAGTTCCCAAAGGTGACGGCGCTGTCGCTTCGCTCCCGGGCGGGCGAGGCGGTGGTGGTCTTTTCCGAAATGAATCAGCCTCGGCTTTGACGAAGGAGCGATCTTAGGCATGTTTTCGGAGCTCAAGACTGGCAAGCCGCCGCTCATGGCGGCGCTGACCTGAGATCTATAATCAAACGCACGGCGTTTGACGAAAGCAGAAGCGAAATGTCAGCTTCAGAAGCGTCCGTGACGTACTCTCCGCCTGCAATATACTAGGTTCAATCAAGTTGGTGCAGCTGCCGACACCAACCGTCTGCTGAGCGGCCTATCATAACGCCGGAATAGATCGCTGTGCGCCTGCGGTTTCCTCCGCAGGCGCATCCGCGGTATCAGTTGCTCTGGGTAATTTCGCTGTAATTACCGCGCAGTTGCAGCGTGATGGTAACGTCTACGCTGTCCCGATTGCGCCAGAACCAGCCGTGATTGCCGTCAAAAGCCGCATTAAGTGTCCCTTCTCCCGAGGTTTCGCCGCGGCCGCGCTCGTAGGTGATGGAATCGTCACCGCCGTGGGCATGCAGGTCGAAGTTGATCCGGCCCCCGTCGGCTGTCCATTCGTAGTCCGCCGTGGCTCCCTTTGCCATGACCATCTTGATGTCGGCAGAGCCGCCGGGTGTCAGCGTGAATGTGAGTGTGTCCTGCCAGGCCTGAGCTTCCTGTGCATGTGCCGTGCCGACAAACAGGCCGAAGAAGCCGTCGAGAACACTTGAAGACTGGTCTTGACCAAGTTGCTCGTTCAGCAAGCGATCCACCTCGGCTTCTTCAGCAAGCTGGACTTTGATCTCGCCCATTTCCGTCAGGCCAATCGCGCGGCCAACTCCTGTCGGGTCGATCGCATATTCCGCTGGCAGGTAGATCGTGATCAGGATTGCGACGGCGCCGATGCCTGCGATGATGCTGGAGCGGAACAGTTGCGCCTTGGTCGGCAGGTCTTCAATGTTTGGTTTGGGTGCGTTGTTCATTTGAGTGTAAGCGGCAAGCTGAGACCGTTCAGCCTGCGTAATTCCACGGCATGAGTGCATCGAGATCGCTGCTGGGCCAGCCGTTGACGATGCGCTCGAGGGTCTGAGTAAGCCAGGCTTGCGAATCGACGTTGTTCATCTTGGCCGTCTGCAGAAGGGTGGCGATTGTCGCCCACGTCCTGCCCCCGCCGTCGCTGCTGACCTTGCCCCCATGTTTTATCCAACCTTGAGTTCGTTTCCGGCGTTGGTTTTGCCCTGATAGGTGGTTGATGAGACGGGCGGTGGCGCGGAGCTTTCCATGTTGCGCAGCGCCAATGCCCGTCGTGGTGGGAAGGTTGATGCAAACTCGTTTGGCGTTTGCCAGTCGAGTTGCGAGTGCGGTCGGCTGCCATTGTAATCCAACCGCCATTTGGTCAAGCTCTCCCGAGCAAGCGCCAGAGATGAGAACAGCGTCTCATTGAGCAGTTCGTCCCGGAGGCGACCGTTGAAGCTCTCGATGAAGCCATTCTGCATCGGCTTTCCGGGGGCGATGTAGTGCCATTCGACCCTCGTCCGATCGGCCCAGCCAAGGATCGCATTGCTGGTGAACTCGCTCCCGTTGTCGCTGACAATCATCTTCGGCTTCCCACGCTCGGCGACAAGGCCATCCAACTCACGGGCTACCCGCAGCCCTGATAGCGAAGTGTCTGCGACAAGCGCCAGGTTCTCACGCGTGCAATCATCGACGATGGCCAGAATCCGAAAGCGGCGACCGTCCGTGAACTGATCTGAGACAAAGTCCAGTGACCAGCGCTGGTTCGGGCGCAGCGGGATCAACAGGGGTGCTCGTGTTCCAATCGCCCGCTTTCGTCCGCCGCGTCGGCGAACGGCAAGCTTCTCCTCCCGGTAGAGCCGGAACAGCTTCTTGTGGTTGACGACGTGCCCCTCACGCTTGAGCATGACATGCAGTCGCCGGTAGCCGAAACGGCGACGTTCTCGGGCAATTGCAATCATGCGCGCCCGAAGGTCGGCATCATCGCCCCGCCTGGTGCAGTATCTGACGGTTCTTCCTCAAAGTCTGTGATTCAACGGTAGCATTCTCGCCCTCATCAATTCTGGGCCGGCGCGGCCGTACATTGCTCGCTTCAACGTCTTCAGGCG
>PANK01000001.1:688602-1899196 GCA_002707605.1 Hoeflea sp. | reverse complement strand
CCTTGGCGGCATTTGCCGACCGCTGGGCCAGTTCGCGCACTTCCTGGGCGACGACGGCGAAGCCGCGGCCGGCTTCACCTGCACGCGCTGCTTCGACGCCGGCATTGAGCGCCAGCAGGTTGGTCTGGAAGGCGATCTCGTCGATCACGTTGATGATCTGCGTGATCTCGTGCGAGGCTTGTTCGATCCGCTCCATGGAATTGATCGCATTGCGGACGACTTCGCCCGACTGCTTGGCGGAGCGGGTGGCGTCACCCACCATCACGGTCGCGGACTGCGCGCGCTCGGTCGAGTTCTTCACCGCGGCGGTGATCTCGTCGAGAGCGGCCGAGGTTTCCTCGAGCGAGGCTGCCTGCTGTTCGGAACGCTTGGCGAGATCGTCGGAGGCGACCTTCAATTCGCTGGCGCTCGAATTGACCGAGTCCGAGGAGGCGCGAACGTCGAGCATGGTGGATTTGAGNGTCGACAGCGCCATGTTGACGTCGCGCTGCAGGTCGCCGAGNACNCCGAGGAANGCNCCGTTCATGCTCTCCGTCAGGTTGCCGTTGGCAAGTTCGCCGATGACACGCTGGGTTTCGGTCACTGCGTCGCTGACACCGGCCAGAAGCTCGTTGATGGAANCGGCGAAGCGGTTGAGGTCTTCGTTCTCGTAGTCCTTGGTGATGCGGCTCGAGAAGTCGCCCGCGGCGGCNGCCTTGACGACGCCTGCGATNGAGGACTGCAGATCGGCACTCTTGGCGCGCAGGGCTTCTTCCTGGGCGTGGACGCGACGGTTGTCGATGGCGTTTTCGCGGAACACCTCGACCGCGGCCGCCATCTCTCCGATCTCGTCCGGACGGCCCGCATAGGGCACTTCCGTGTCGAGATCACCCTTCACCAGCCTGGTCATCGTATGGGTGATGGACTGGATCGGCTGGCTCAGGTGACGCCGGGCAATGAACGAAGCTGCGCCGAACCCGGCCACGAGACCGAGGATACCGGTCAGCCCGACCACCGCGAGCATGATGTCTTGAAACTGCGCGACTTCGTCCTTGATGGCCTTCAGGTTTTTCCGGTCTTGCGCCACAACGTCATCGATCGCGATCTGAAATGCCTCCATTTTCTTCCGGTTCTCGAGCGTGTTGCCTTGAAGGTTCGCCACGCGCGGCGACATCTCGAGCGCAAGCCGGGCGGTTTCGGCACGATGCTCCGCGAACGCTTTCGCTTCCGTCGCCATTTCGGCGAAGTCGTCGGTCTGGCTGGCGGGGACCATCGGGGCCCAGTCGTTCAGGATCGTGTCAATCTTGGCAAGGCTTGTCCGGATGCCTTCCGCAAAGGGCTTCGCGTCGCGCTTGGTGTTGGCGGTGTAGATACCGCGCGAGTCCAGAGCGACCGCGCCGACCTGCCTGTTGAGGGATTCACCCAGGAAAGACCGGTCCGAAGCGTTCTCATATTCTTTCATCTTGACGCCGTAGCCGAAAACCACTCCGACGGCGATTGCCCCCATGAGCAACGTCGAAAGGCCCATCACCCCGACCACAAGCTGGATTTTCCCGCTGATCTTCATTTTATCTTCAGTTCCCCGATAGCGTGATTCACTTCTGGCGATGCAACTTCCTGCGCATCGCGACGAGAGCACGGATCTCGTCCGTCCAAAATGGAATGATGAAAGCCGCCGCAAATACTTGCTTATTAGGATGTGATGAATCACAGGTAAACGTTTCCGGAAAGAGCCGCCGCCGCAGGCGAAATTCGGTCAGTTTGCCGGCAAACCCGTCATGGAAAAGCAATGGAATGATCGAACTTCGGCAGTCCGGAGAATTCCAGGCGGTTGGGGACCACCATCAAGCGGGCGCGTGCTGATGCCGGAGCGACCTTCCTTGGCGCCGTTCAGGTACCTGTCAGGTTTCGCAGCCATTGCACCGGCTCCCGTAGTCGATGCATGGAAGGAAGCGGCTTGTTCAAATCGCTTTTGCGCTTCAGGCCCCGGATGCGCAGCGAGTGGCTGTCCATCCTTACCGCAGTTTACGTCCTTGTTTTCCTCAACACGACTTTCTGGGACAAGTCGGTTGCCTATCTCAACGGCGACGTCATGGCCCTGCTTGCGCTCGGGGTCGGCATATTCGCGATCTTCATCGCCCTCTTTGTCTCGCTGTCGGTCAAGTATCTCACCAAGCCGGTTCTAATCCTGCTTGTTCTGGCAAGCGTCGCGGGTGCCTGGTTCATGGACCGGTTCGGCGTGATCATCGACAGCGAGATGGTCCGCAACGCGGTCGAGACCAATCAGGCGGAAGCTGGCCACCTCATCACGCGCGCCTTTATTCTGCACATGGTGGTGTTCGGCATTCTGCCGTCGCTGTTCATTGCATCAGTCGACATCGTGCACCGCCCGATCCTGAAGAAGGTCGCGGTCAACCTGATGATCATCATTCCCTGTCTGCTGGTGTTCGCGCTGGCCGGCTACTCGCAAAGCGGCACGTTCACGTTCAACATCCGCCAGCATCGTGACTGGTTCCACACGCTCAATCCGCTTTTCCCGATCGGAAGTGCCGCCAAGCTCTTCATCCGCAAAGGCGAGGAGCAAACCATCGTCGCCCAGCCGCTCGGCACGGATGCGAGGGTGGTGGACGACACCAAGAATGTCGATCGCAAGCCGCGGGTGACCATCGTCGTCGTCGGCGAGACGGCGCGGGCTGCGAATTTCCAGCTCGGCGGCTATGGGCGCGAAACCAATCCGGAACTCTCCAAGCGCGATATCCTCTATTTCAAGGACACCTCGAGCTGCGGTACGGCAACCGCGGTATCCGTGCCGTGCATGTTCTCGGTCTACAGCCGTCAGGATTACTCCCATGCCAAAGCGCTCGCGACCGAGGATTTGATGGACGTCCTCACCCATGCCGGCATCAAGACCGAATGGTGGGACAACAATACCGGCGACAAGCAGGTGGCCGATCGGATCAAGAAGATCGATTTCTTCAGTTCAGGCGATCCGCGCTACTGTTCAGGTGGCGAATGCCTCGACCAGATCCTGGTGGACGGGCTTGATGCCTGGCTGAACGACGTCAAGGGCGACGCCGTGCTGGTGCTGCACCAACTGGGAAACCACGGCCCGGCCTACTATCTGCGCTATCCCGAGGAATTCCGGAAGTTCGTGCCGGACTGCCGTACCGTGGACTTCGACGCCTGCACGCCCGAAACCATCACCAACGCCTATGACAACGGGATACTCTACACCGATCACATTCTGTCGGAGGTGATCGACAAGCTCGGTGCGCACGCCGACCGGCTCGACGGGGCCATGATCTACATGTCCGATCACGGNGAGTCGCTCGGGGAAAAGGGACTTTACCTGCACGGCGCGCCTTACATGTTTGCGCCCGAAGAGCAGACCCACATTCCGTTCGTCCTCTGGACCTCACAGGGACTTCGGCAGTCGACAGGGATCGATAGGTCATGTCTCTCGGCGAAGACGGATGCGCCTCAATCGCAGGACAAGCTCTTTCACAGCGTTCTCGGCCTGATGCGCGTCGAGACGAAGGTCTACGACCCAGCTCTCGACATCTTCGCCTCCTGCCGCGACGGCGTGTCTTCATGACCGATCATGTGGGATCCGCGCCACCCAAGCAAACCGGTCTTGCCCATCTCTGGGCGGCCGCATGCTATTCGCTTGGCGGTCTCGTGCGTCTGGCAAGGGAAGCTGCCTTTCGGCACGAGGCCGCGGCGGGCGTCGGACTGGCGGCGGTCTACGCGGTTATCGACGTCACCGCTCAAGTCCGCCTGTCCGCCGCCATCCTGTTTCTCCTGCTGATCGCCATCGAGGCGGTCAATACGGCGATCGAGGAAATCATCGATCGGATTTCGCCTGAAATCTCGGAGACGGGAAAACACGCCAAGGATCTCGGCTCGTTGGCCGTCTTCTGCCTGATCGCCGCCAATTCCATCCTGTTCGTCTATGCCCTTGCCATTCAATTNTGGGNGTGAAGGTNGGGCAACTCCGTTNTCCCGCCCGCGACCCATTGATGCTGAATGNCAAACAAAAAAGGACGCCGCGGGCTGCGGCGTCCTGTCTGTCTGGCTTCGNTNNGGNTTCAGAGAATATCGNNACTCTCCGGNGCGCGCTTGCGACCNTTGATCATGGCGAAAACCAGGTTCTCATGATGGCGAAAGCTCGCNTGNATGACGCCTGCCACATGCAGGCCGATTGCCACCAGCAGNAGNTCNGCCAGGACTTCATGTGTTTCCTGAACCCATTCGACACCCCAATAGGCATCGGTGGTCTGCATCCAGCCGGTGAGGCCGGTCGCACCCACCATGAGGAGCAGCGTGACGACCATCGCCGCTCCGAGCGGATTGTGCCCCAGATAGCGCGGCTCCCTGTGGCGGAACATCTCGCGGGCATAGCTCAATGTGCGCCCGGGCGAGCGGATGAACTGGCTGAAGCGTGCGTATCGCGTTCCGGCAAGACCGAGGATGAGCCGCAGCCCGACGAGCCCGGCAGCCGTATAGCCCGCCACCTCGTGCACACCCTGCAGCTCATCCGCCGTCAACCAGCACACGGCGACACTGCCGGCCAGGCCCCAATGAAGGAGCCTGACCGGACGGTCCCAAATCCTGACCGTTTGCGGCACCGGTCAGTCCTCGAGCTTCATTGCGACCGATTGGAAGGTCTGCGGGTTGAAATAGGCTTCGACCTTCTTGCCTTCGGCATTGATGGCATAAGCCTCGTAGCAGCCATCTTCCGTCTTGATCGAGCGAACCTTCCAGCCTTCGCCTTCGAGCTTGGTCTGCAGGGCTTCGCGCGGTTGCCAGTCGGCCATGGCCACGCTGCACTTCTCCGAAGCGAGAGCGGTGCCGCCGAAAGCGGTTACGATAGTGAGGGCGAGGATGATCTTTTGCATGATGTATGCTCCTTTCCTGTTTCGGGCATGGAGCTGAATTTCGGCGACCAAGCTGACAGCCACCTGAAGGTATCTCTCCGGTCTTGCGGGCTGCCCGGCAGCCTGTCAGTTTCAGGCCCGACGAGAGGTCGCGATCTCGTGAATGGGAACAATTGAATGCGTGTGCTCTTGGTGGAAGATGACGAGCTTCTGGGCGATGCGGTAAAGACCCATGTCCATCGCCAGGGGCATGCCGTCGACTGGGTCCTCTCGCGCGACAACGCCGAGGCCAGCCTCGACGCCGTCGCCTACGATCTCGTGCTTCTCGATCTACGCCTGCCGGATGGCAACGGGCTCGATATTCTCAAGGGGCTTCGCGGCCGGCGGGACGAAACGCCCGTCATCATCATGACCGCACATGATCAGGTTTCCGACCGGATCGCCGGCTTGAATGCCGGAGCCGACGATTATCTCGTGAAGCCGGTCGATCTCGGTGAATTGCAGGCCCGAATTCACGCCGTGTCCCGGCGCTACGGCACACACACGCTTCCCGCCCTCACCATCAAGGATATGACCGTCTATCCGTCCGAACGGCGGATCGTGGGCGGGAACGGCGAAGAGATCCTTCTGTCTTCACGTGAATGGGCGGTGCTGGACCGTCTGGTCGCCCACAAGCGGGCAATCATCTCGAAAGCGCAGATCGAGGAGGCGCTTTATGCCTTCGGAGCAGAAGTGGAGAGCAATACGGTCGAAGTCTATGTCAGCCGCTTGCGCCGTAAACTGGGTAAGAACGCCATAGAGACTGTCCGTGGCGTCGGTTACCGGATGTCCCCCGATGCATCTTAAGCCCCGCAGCCTTGCCGGACGGCTCGTCCTGTCGATATCGGTGCTGCTTGTGCTCTTCTGGACGATCGGTGTCGCCCTCTCCATCCACGTCATGCGCGAGGAGTTCGACGAGGTCTTCGACAGCGCGCTTCAAGAAACGGCCGAACGGCTGGCTCCGCTCGTCATCGACGATTATTTCCGCCGCAACAACGCCACGGGGCCGAACGAAGTCTCCGCACTCAATCCGGGCGAGATAGACGAATACCTGACCTACCAGGTGCGCGATGCGTCGGGACGGGTGGTCCTGCATTCGCACAACAACGGTGCGGAAGCTTATCCCGCACCGTTGCGGCACGGCTTCTGGAGCGGCGAAGACCTGCGAATTTATACCATCGCAACGGTCAGCAACACGGTCTTCATACAGGTCGCGGATTCGCTCGCCCACCGCCGCGAGGCTACGCTCGAGAGCGCTCTCACGCTGTTGGTCCCGATCCTTCTGTTGCTTCCGATCGGCATGGTCGCCACCCGCCTGGTCGTCATGCTGGCGACGCGGCCTGTCAACGAGTTGCGCGATGCGATCGGAGAGCGCGACGGCAGCAATCTCGAACCCATAGCGCCCGCGGGGTTGCCAACTGAAATTGCCACGATCACAAGCTCAGTGAATAGGCTGCTCGGCCGCCTGAAGCACGCGCTCCATGCCGAACGGGATCTGGCGGCCAACAGCGCGCATGAACTTCGCACGCCGGTTGCCGGCGCGCTTGCCCAGATGGAACTCCTGTCGGGGCAATTGACCAGGCCGGAGGACAAATCGCGTGCGGATCAGGTGCTGGCGGCGCTGCGTCGCCTGTCCGTGATCCTGGAAAAGCTCTTGCAGCTTTCGCGCGCCGAGGCCGGCATCGGTTTGTCGAAAACCCCGGTGGACCTTGTGGGTCTCGTGACGCTTCTCGTCGAAGGGTTTCGCCGGTCCCATACGGACGCCGACGTGGATGTTCAACTGGCGCCAGGCGTGGCCAATCTGCCGCGCACGGTCGATCCGGACGCGTTTGCAATTGTCTTGAACAACCTTCTGGAAAACGCCCGGCGCTATGGCGCGCCTGCCAAACCTATCACCCTGACTATCGCTGCGGACGGGAGCATCGTTGTTGCCAATGCCGTCAATGGACCGATCGATCCGGATGTCGATGTCTATCGCGCACGCTTCAAACGCGGTCAGACGACCGAGCGGGGTTCGGGTCTCGGATTGACGATCGTCGACAAGCTGATGGAACAGATGAACGGTACGATGACCCTCCGCGTGGTCGAGACACAGGGCCCAGAGAAGCGGTTCGAATGCGCACTTTCGTTCCCGGCGAATAATCCGCAGTGAGACGTTTTAGGGGGTCGACGACCGAATTTCTGTGGCGATCGCCGTCCGCATCGGGCTTCGGACAAGCAGGATAAGGGCATCGGCACTCGCGGCGAGCGCAAACTCCGCAATTGGTCTGTCAACCAGACGCGCTCAATGCGCCCGTCGCTATGCGGATCAGACTTTGCCCAGTGTCTGCGCCGGATCCTCGACGTAGTCGTCCACGTCCTTGTCCTCGACGGGAACGCCGGTCAGATGGGCGCACTGAAACGCAAGGAATTGGACGCCCAGCTTGTGGCGCACCTCCAGGGAGTTGCGTTTGCGGAAATCCACCAGGCCCTGACGCTCTTCTTCACCCATATGATCGCTGTTGGCGACCTCGCAGGCAGCGACTGCCGAGAACCACTCCGGCGAACCCACCTCGTATTTCTGCACCTCTTCGCCCGTATCCCGGATCTCGTTGTGATCGTCGATGGCGTCGCGTGTCTCTTCCTCCGCATCGTCGGCGTCTGCGGCACCGGTGCCTGTCTTCAGCAGGTCAGGGTAGAAAAAGCGCTCTTCGGCTTCAGCATGGGAGTCGAGCAGGGATTTCAAGCGTCCCCATATGGCGGCAAGCGCTTCGGTTTCGCTCGGGTCGATCTCGCTGATCGCTGCAAACAGACGGCGCTGTTCGGCGTGATCGTGCAGAATGATCTGGGTGACGTCCATGGGGCTGTTCCTTCACGGTGCAGGGTGGCTCTCGAGACGCGGTCAGAGACGGCCCCTCACATGTTGGAATAATTGTAGGGCGTCGGGTTTCGGCTTCAAGGCGGAGTCAGGCGGTGTGATCTGTGCCGTCCCGGAATACGCGAGAGAACTGCCGATTTGGGCGCGGAGCGAACAGGCGTGTTCGAGGCCGGAGAGTGAGTAAAGCAGACATTTACGTGCAGCTGGACTCGGGCAGCGACAGTCGGATCTTCGACAATGCGGCCCATGCAAGACGGGCCAGCGCTTGATCGCGGGGGGCTGTTCTGTCCATCGTCGGCCAAGGTCGGTGGAGCCGCTGTGAGATGTCCGGCTTAAGGGGCTAAGTTAGAAGTCGCCGGGTGGGATTTCGTTTAGCGGCCATCTCCGGTAGACGGGCGAACGACAGCAATCCCTTGCGCAACCAATCCGCTCGCATGCTACAAACCGGCCATGGCGCTGATAACCCTTGCCGTATCCGGCTACCGTTCGCTTCGCAGTCTCGTGCTCCCGCTCCAGCGACTGAATGTGGTCACGGGCGCGAACGGTAGCGGCAAATCCAGCCTTTACCGTTCCTTGCGGCTCCTTGCGGATGTCGCACAGGGGCAGGCAATCGCGTCACTTGCTGCGGAAGGGGGATTGCGATCGACCATGTGGGCCGGGAGCTCCGGCTACTCCTCCGCAATGCGTTCGGGCCGATCGCCGATGCAGGGCAATATCGGGCGTGGCCCGCTGGCTCTTCGTCTCGGATTCGCATCGGAAGACTACGGNTACGCCATCGATCTTGGGCTTCCGATTCCCGGACCTGGTGTGAGCCGGGAGGAGGCCTCGCTCTTCGGGGACGATCCGGTTGTGAAGGCAGAAGCCGTTTGGGCAGGAGAGCGGCTTTCGAGGCACAACGCCATTGCGCGGCGCGGCAATGCATCGGTGCTCATTCAGGATGATAGTGGTCGTCTGCGGCCCGTCGTGACCGATCTCGCCCCCTTCGAAACCATGATGATGCGCGCGGCCGACCCGACCAACGCGGTCGAACTGCTTCTTCTGCGCGAGCGCATGAGAGCTTGGCGCTTCTACGACCACTTCCGCATAGATCGCGACGCTCCATCGCGTATTCCGAGGATCGGCACGCGCACGGTTGCTCTCGCGTCCGACGGCTCGGATCTGGCTCCCGCCGTTCAGACAATACGTGAGATCGGCAACGGATCAGCTTTCGATGGGGCGATCGAGGATGCCTTCCCCGGATCNGCGATCGAGATCGATGCAGTGAANGGANTATTTCGTCTTTCGGTCCGTCAGGATGGTCTTAACCGCCCCCTCGACGCATCTGAACTGTCGGACGGCACCTTGCGTTACATTGCCCTGGCGACAGCGCTCCACACCCCGCGTCCGCCGGAACTTATGGTGCTGAACGAACCGGAAGGCAGTCTGCATGCAGACTTGCTGGATCCACTCGCACGGATGATCGCCGCGGCGAGTGAGCGTAGCCAGATCATCGTCGTCAGTCACGCCAGACCGCTTGTCGAAGCGCTCTGCGACCATGGCGCGCAAATGCTNGCATTGGAGAAGGAACACGGGGAAACGGTCGTTGCCAATGTCGAGGTTCCCCCATGGGCGTGGCCTGAACGGTAATGCGCACGATCAGCGGATCTACGTCCAAACTATCGTGACCTCCGANTTGCGCTTCATGTGGAACTCGGANAGACCACTGNCAACACATTGGCAGTNCCGCAGGCCGATNGTTTGCGAGCANTCANTCTGACGAAGTCCNGGGCCGGCCGGCNACATCGCAGCTTACCGGTCCGCAGTCTCCTGGNAATGCAGCATTGGCAGCGTCCCCNCAGCGTAATCAGCACACCNACNNTCTNGCACTGGGAAAAACCGTCATGNTGCGAGCCGNNCATTTGGAGGCATCGCTTGAAAGCCGGATACTGGACGATTCGCCAANANTGTCATAACATATATGATGTAAAAANTNGAANGTANGGAANGCGAGGCAACACCATGGAAGCAACCGAGCTGTCTGTCCTGTTGGTAGGGTGTGGCAACATGGGGCAGGCCCTGCTCAAGGGCTGCCTGTCGCTCTCCAGGCCGGTAAGGGTTCATGTGGTCGAGCCAGCCGATGGTTTGAGAGACAAGGCTGTCGAGCTTGGCGCTTCTGCAAGTGCCGAGCTCACAGTGCCGCACCAATTCGTGCCCGAGGTGATACTGCTCGCGGTCAAACCGCATTTGACCGCCGCCATTCTGGCCGAGTGCCGGGAGTATCTGGCTGCCGGAGCGGTCGCCCTATCGGTTGCTGCGGGCGTGACAATCGCAACCATGCAGGGCAAAGCGGGAAAAGATGGGGGGATTATCCGCTGCATGCCCAATACACCGTCGCAGATTGGCGCCGGAGCGCTTGTGTGTTGCAAGAGTTCCAGCACGACGGATGCGCAAGTCGAAATGGCGTCACAGCTTCTTTCCACCTGCGGTTCGGTCCATTTCGTCGAAGATGAGTCGCTGATGGATGCCGTGACGGCGATCTCCGGNTCCGGACCGGCCTACGTNTTCCATTTTATCGAGTGNCTTGCNGAGGCCGGCAAAGCTGCCGGCCTTCCGGCGGAACTTGCTTCGGAACTNGCNCTNCANACCGTTTACGGCGCTGGAAAGCTCGCTCGCGAGAGCGATGTCGGTGCNCNGGAGCTGCGCCGCCAGGTCACCAGTCCAAATGGAACGACCGCCGCCGCGCTNGATGTNCTGATGGCGCCGGATGCACTCGCNCNCCTCGTCGNGCGCGCGGCAGAAGCCGCGAGAGACCGGTCGATCGAGCTCGGNCAAGCGGGCTGAAAATTCNCTCCCGCGCCGCGCCGGCGCCGGGGTTTNCCNAGAACCGGACCGGACGCGATCGCCCGCTCCTCACGCGATGGACACCGCATGGCATTGCGGAACGGTTGGAGGGTTTCGCATGCNCGCACGCTTTCTCGGACTGCTGACNCCCGGTAACGCGGCTGCCGTTGCCGTCGGGATCATGCTGATGATCTCAGGCAACTTTCTCTTTGCNGCCAGCGACGCGCTCGGCAAGTTTCTCGTCGCCGGCATGAGTGTGGGGCAGGTGGTGGCGATCCGCGCCGTCGGTGCGTTCATTCTACTGGCGCCTGCCGCCGCCGGCCAGAAAAAGAAGCCCTTTCGGAACGTCGAGCGTCCCTGGACACAGGTCTTGCGTGTCATCTTCATCACGCTGGACACGCTGCTGTTTTATGCCGCCATCGTCTATCTGCCGCTCGCAGATGTCTTCACCTTCTACATGGCCGGGCCGATCTACGTGGCGGTCCTGTCGCACTTCTTCCTGGGAGAAAGAGTTGGCTGGCAAAGGTGGGCCGCGATTCTCGTGGGATTTTCGGGTGTCATCGTGGCGCTCGGCCCGTCATCCGCATCACTGTCNATGGGCGCGCTTCTGGCTTTGGCNGGCAGCTTGTCATGNGCATTCTGGCTTGTCCTGAGCAAGGTNCTCCANTCGACATCCGACACCACGCTCGGCATCTATCAGGCGACGGGCATGCTGATCGGCGGCGGTGCGCTCGCCGTCTTCGGCTGGGTCGATCCCACGCCTGTCGAGTGGATGTTGCTGCTGCTGCTCGGTGTTATCGGCGGCTTGGCGCATCTGACGATCACCCGTGCGATGAAGCTTGCTCCCGTTTCCCTGCTGGCGCCGTTCCAGTACACATTACTCATCTGGGGAATCGTGCTCGGCTACATCTTCTTCGATGACGTTCCCGCGCCACGGATCATCATCGGCGCCTGTATCATTGTTCTGGCTGGCCTCTTCATCGTCAGGCGAAAGGCGCGCCTCAACGAACCGATAAAGCCGGACGACCTGCCCAGCAGCGCGCCGTGACAATTCAAAAAAAGACCGGCGGGATGTCTCTCGCCGGCCCGGATCGTTTCGCCGAATGGCGGCTCATGCCATGCCGAAATAGATCCTCTCGATACGGTTGAGCAGGGCGGACGGTTCGGAATCGGAATCGAGATGACGCGTTTCCTCGCCTTCGAGCTCGACGAAAAGGCGCCATTTGCCGTCTGACGTGTTCAGGCCGCAGGCCGGAAACATCATGTGATGGTGCCAGCGCTTATCGAGATCCGCAACCTTGCTGATCGTGTCGAGAAGCTCGCTTTCTTCAGCAGAGAGTTCGTCGGCTCCGGGCGCTTTTTCTGAAAGTGCAGCCTCGCCATGGAGCAGGGCCAGAAGTTCCTTGTTGACCCCTGTCGGCCTCTCGTCGAACACCGTGCAGATATTTCGCTTCTGCGCGGTCAGTTCGAGAAGGAAGGTGTATTTCTCCTTGTTCGGATTGAAGGCACAGTCGGGCGCGAGCACATGAAAGTGCCAGGCTTCGCCTGCCGCGTGGGCCGCGCGAGCCGCTTCTGCCATATCCGCCTCGGGCAGGGTTTCGGGATCGAAACCGAGTCCCGTATCACATGAATTGCACATCGATATCGGCTCCGGCATCCGGCCTATTCGCAGCCGATCACTGCGACTGCAGCGATCTCGACCACAACGTCGGGAACCGGGAACGCCACCACGAGTGCGGCATTGGTGGGGCGGATGTCGCCGAAAATCTTGCCGAGTTCCGGACCNACTTCNTGGAAGATCTCCGGCGCCGTCACGTAGGTTGTGATCTGCACGATATCGGAAAGCTTCGCGCCGGCGGCCTCAAGCGCGGGTTCGAAGTTCTTGATGATCTGGCGCACCTGGGCGGCGGGTTCCTTCGGTACTTCGCCAGCAGTATAGTCCATGCCGATCGTGCCGGAGATATAGAGGGTGTCTCCCACCTTGACGGCACGCGAATAGCCATAAGCTTCCTCGAATTTCGAACCGGAGGAGATGTTCTGTCGTTTNACCATGATGGAGTGTCCTGTGTGGAGTTGGAGTTCAGGTAGGATAGCCGTTGGCGAGCCAGCCGCCGTCAATCCGGAGATGATGACCAGTGACCATGGCGGCATCGTCGGAAACGAGATAGCCGCAGGCAGCGGCAACTTCCTCTGGCTCGGCCAGGCGACCGAGCGGGGTCTTCCGGGAAACGCCATCGAGATCATAAATGCCTCGGTCGATCAGATCGCGGACCATCGGGGTTCTTGTCCCCGTCGGCGCAACGGAGTTGACCCGGATGCCGAGCTTGCCCCATTCGACGGCGAGTGAATCCGTCAACGAGATCACGGCGCCCTTGGANGCGCAATACGCGGTNCGCTTGGGNGCGCCCTGGAAGCCGTAGACNGAGCTGATGTTGACGATCGCTCCGCCGCCTTGCGACATCATNCGGCTGGCGGCNGCCTTGCAGACGAGCCAGGTTCCGACGAGGTTGATGTCGATNACCCGACGGAAATCGTCCGCCGCCACTTCCAGGGCCGGCTCGACCGCCACGACGCCGGCGGAGTTGACGACGGCATCAATGCCTCCGAAACGCTGTACCATGGCCTCGACCGCAGCTTCGACAGCGGTCTCTTCGGTGACCGACGCCTCAAAGGACATTATAGTGGCAGGATCGCCGAATTCCCGTGCTACCTCGGCGATCCCGGTATCCGGCAGGTCGAGNAGGCAAAGCTTTGCGCCCTCACGGGCAAAGAAGGCGGCAGTCGCGCGTCCGATACCGTTGGCTGCGCCCGTGATCAGGATCCGTCTGTTGGAATGCCGCTGCAATTTCGCCTCCGCTGGCCATNATGATAATTATATAACAAATTACATTTTGCNTTTNTCCGCAAGTCNGAGCCGANGTGGAAACNGGANAAGCCTGCGGNTCAGNGTGCGGTANAATGGGTNNNNCGNNCTAATAAAGCTTTATATAACAACTAAATAGGATTTCGATTGGCNTTTGATGAGATGCGCAAACAGACTCCGTTTGACAGAAGAAAGAAAATTTATACGATATAACGAAAGGCGAANGATGCGT
Source organism: Hoeflea sp. (assembly GCA_002707605.1). Taxonomy (GTDB): domain Bacteria; phylum Pseudomonadota; class Alphaproteobacteria; order Rhizobiales; family Rhizobiaceae; genus Pseudohoeflea. Next base: position 1,885,529 of record PANK01000001.1, on the reverse strand, counting down.
CTTGATCTGCCTGTCACAACGAAAAGGGGAATTCCTTATGGCCTTCATGTCCGCTCTCAAGAAGCTCGGAACATCCAGCCGGCGCGCCGGTGTGTTCGGGCTGGCCGGCCTCGCCGTAGCCGTATCCACTCTCGCTGCAGCACCAGCGTCCGCCCAAGGTTTCTGGGAACAGGTTCAGCAGCGTGGCGCGCTGCGTTGCGCTGCGGCTATTTCGCCGCCCTATGTGATGAAGGATCTCAAGACCGGCGAATACGGTGGCGCTTATCTCGATCTGTGCAAAAAGTTCGCGAAGGTTCTCGACGTCGATGTCGAGTTCGTGGACACCACTTGGGACAACGTGATCGCCGGTCTGCAGGCAGGCAAGTGGGATATGTCTCCGGCCCTCAACCGCACCCCGCAGCGCGCGCTCGCCATCTCCTATTCCGGCATCGCGGGATATGACGAAATGAACTTCGCCTATCTCAGCTCCAACGAGAAGCTGAAGGATCCGAACCCGGATCTGTCGACNTTCGATCAGCCGGGAATTCGTGTCGGCGTCATGTCTGGCTCCGCNCAGGACCACAAGACCACCGACCGCTTCAAGCAGGCCGAGATCATCCGTGTTCCNGATGCGAACGGCCTCAACCTCGCGCTCCTGTCAGGTCGCGTCGACGTGGCCGCCGCCGACTCGACAACNAACATGCTTCTTTCGGTCGCCCATCAGGGCAAGGTCGAACTTCTCGAAGCCGAGCCGGCTCTCATGAAGCAGGGCATCTCCTTCGGCTTGCCGCCGCAGGTCGATGCGCACGATCTCGCTGTCCTCAACATCTTCCTTGAGGAGCAAGTCGCCCTTGGTGAGGTCGAAAGCTCGCTGGAACACTGGGGTGAGGTCTACCTCGAAGGCGCGAAGTAATTCATTCTGCCGCAATGAGGATGTCGCCCGCTTCGGGCGGCATCCGCTTTTGCGCTTGAAGGAGAAGGCGGAATGCCCCCTGCATTTCTGAAGATTACCGATCTCGTCAAATCCTATGGCGACGTCGTCCGGGTTCTCGACGGCATGAATTTCGAGATGGAGCCTGGTGAACGCGTCGTTGTCATCGGCCAGAGCGGCAGCGGCAAGAGCACCCTCCTGCGCTGCGTCATGGGACTGGAAAAGATCGACAGCGGCAAGATCGAACTCGAGGGCAACCCTTACATCGCTGCCAATTCCAACCGGAAGCGCGACAACTTCCTCGATACCGAAGTGCGCTCGAAGATCGGTATGGTCTTTCAGCATTACACGCTCTTTCCGCATCTCTCGGTGCTCGACAACCTGACGCTGGCTCCGATCCGCGCCCGCGGTGAGAACCGCAAGGCCGCCACCGAGCGTGCGATGCAGCTACTCGGTCGTCTCGGACTGCAGGATCGCGCCGAAGCCTATCCGGGCATGCTGTCCGGCGGTCAGAAACAGCGCGTCGCCATCGCCCGCGCCCTTCTTCTCGACCCTCGGATCATGCTTTTCGACGAAGTCACCTCAGCGCTCGACCCCGAACTCGTGGCGGAAGTCGAAGGCCTGATGCTTGAACTCGCCGAACAGCAGATGTCGATGATGATCGTCACTCACGACATGTGGTTCGCCCGGCGCATTGCAACACGCGTNATCTTCTGNGCGGACGGGCGGATCGTCGAGGATGCTCCGCCGGAGATCATCTTCAAGCAGCCGAAGGAAAAGCGCACCGCCGAGTTCCTCAAGAAGGTTCTCCATGTCGAAACGATAGACACGATCTGACGGGGAAACCAATGGGTTCTTTCACCTGGGACTGGAACGTCGTTTTCAACAGTTTCCCGAAACTGATGAGCGGGCTGGGNCTGACGCTTCAGCTTACCGCGATATCGGCGGTCATCGGCCTCGTGGCGGGGTTTCTTGTCTGCCTCATGGCCATGAGCAAGATCGCNCCGCTGCGCTGGCTGGCGATCGCTTTCATCGAGATATTCCGCTGTACGCCCGCCCTCGTGCAAATCGTCTGGATCTTCTATTGCGTGCCGATTTTCTTCGGCATTTTCTGGGATCCGTTCACGATGGCGGTGCTGGCCCTTGGCCTCAATATCACGGCCTTCAATGCTGAAGCCTATCGTGCCGCGATACAGACGATACCGTCTTCCCATTATGACGCTTCGACTGCACTGGGTCTCTCGGCGGCCAAGCGGACCATCTATGTGGTGCTGCCNCAGGCGGTGATGATCGCCATTCCGGTACTGCTGACCAACACGATCGGCCTTNTGCAGCAGACCTCGCTCGTGGCCATNGTGGCGATCGCCGACCTGATGTACCAGGGCAANAGCCTTGCTACCCAGACGTATCGGCCGATCGAGATCTACACGCTCGTCGCTCTGATCTATTTCGCGCTGTCCCTGCCGATGTCGCAGGTNGTCAGCTATATCGANGCGCGTCTGCGCTGGATGCAATCCTGAGGACGCCGGAATGGTCGATTTTTCAACGTCGCTGAGCTTTCTCTGGGATTACCGGAATGCGCTTCTCACCGGTCTCCTGAACACGCTCCATTTCACCCTCCTCGGCCTCGCGATCGGGTTGGCAATCGGTTTTTCCGTCGCCGCAATCCGGCAGATGGCCCACCCGGTTTTCGCGGCCATCGCCCGCGGCTACGTCGAGATTTTCCGCGGCACCCCGGTTCTCATCCAGCTTTTCTGGTTCTTTTTCTGTCTGCCGGCAATTCTCGGAATCGAAATCGGCAACGAGTTTTCCACCATTGCCACCTTGTCATTGTATATGGGCGCGATCTCGAGCGAGAGTTTCCGCTCGGCGCTGAAGTCCATCGGCGCCGAACAGCGCGACGCCTGCATTGCGCTCGGTCTGCCGCAGCGNGTTTCCCTCGCCTATGTGATCCTGCCGCAGACGGTGATGCGCGCGGTACCGACCTTGTTGTCGAACTGCGTGACCCTNTTCAAGGAAAGNGCCCTTGTCTCCGCGGTCGGCATGGCGGACCTGATGTATCAGGGTCAGATGATCGCCGACGCCACGGCGCGGCCGGTGGAGATNCTGACGGCGACCGCGGTGATCTATTTCATCATCGCNTTCTCGCTGACTCGTATCGTTACGTTTTACGAGCAGGGTTTTCTCAGCAAGATGAAGCTCTAAGCCGGCGTGCGGCGTGTCCTCGCCGGGCGGCATCCCCCACACCCGTCGCCCGGCTACGTCATCGCAGGTCAANGAGGGAGAGGCCGGATGCTGAGCGCCCGGCCTCTTTCATGTTTGTCGCGGAGATAAAAAAAGAGCGACCGGGGGAGAGATCGGCCGCTCGAATTGCCATCGATGTAGGAGCAATCACCAGCGGCCAGCAGAAATCGGCCTGGTGATTACGGGTCCGGATACGATGGGGGGACTGGAATATCCGGACCCTATTGCAGTGCTCCGTNAAGAGGCTGCATCAGCGCCGCCCCTGGTTCTCAAGCGTTCCGACAGTTACTTTTGTCAGTTCGTTCCACGGTATGAAATCATCGAGCCAGGCAGCGGCCCGACCGGTGAAGAGAACGAGCTCCTCAATGGTCTCACCCACGAGTTCCGGCTTTTGAAGAAGCGACTTTGCGCGGTCCAGTTCTGCCCCGCAATTATGGAGACCGCAGAAGCCATCGATCCTCGCATTGAATGCGTCGATCAGGAATGTCGCGACCTTGGCGCGATCCTCAAAGGCAACGCCGTAGGCTTCGCTGCGCAGCCGCCAGATCAGCTCGTGCAATTTGCGNAACTCGCCCTCCGCCATCGCCAGCGGGCCNTAGGGCATCATCATGCCATCGCGCTTGAGGAGTGAAAGGAACTCCTGCGGAGGCTCCTTCCACATCGCCNTCCGCGCCTCTCTGANAGCGNCCAGGTCGGGGTCCGCGACAGGCGTTTCCNCGATCGCNAGNCCGTCGAGGCCTTCGCCGGGNAAAAGCTGGGCGGTGATCAGCCCCTTGCCGTGGTCCTCGACCACCTTGCGGCCGAAATCCTTCAGCCATGCGATGTCCCCGGTCAGTCTGCCAAGAACCGAAACCTGGGCCTTCTCGGCCTGCAGTTCGCCGTAGATCAGTTCGAGGAACTGTCGTTCCGGCCAGTAGAGAAACGTNCCAGCCGGCAGCGAGAGAATGTCCTGTGCTTTCTCGATGTCCGTGACGATCGGCGCATGCCAGAAGATGTGCTGTCCGGCGATNTTCGCACANTGAATGTCGATGTCCGAGGGCAGGGTGGAGATCAGCTTGCCGATNGTTTGAGGTGCGAGATCGGGAAAGAGCTCGATCTCGTGCTCCTGGTCGCCGAGCTTGAAGTAAATCGATGGCATTTCGGACCTCATGCTTTGGTAAAGTGCGCACCGCCCACCACCTGGCGGGTCGGCATCATCTCGATCGTNGACAGATCGACATANGNAGGGCTCTCGATGATGTGCCGGATCGTCGANGCGACGTCCTCCGGCAATACGCAATCATAGCCCTTGTAGAATTCGTCCTCGACGGACAGCTGGTCGTGGATTCCGGTTTGAACCCGGCCGAGCCTGACCTCCGACACCCGAATCGAACGCCCGCGCAGGTCGTAGCGCAGGTTCGCGGCAAGGGCTGCGAGTGCGGCCTTGCTGGCACTGTAGACGCCAGGTCCGGTGCCCGCCACCGTGCCGCAGATTGAACCGAGAAGGATGATCGTTCCGGTGTCATCCGCCTTCATGGCTGGCAGCACCGCGCGCAGGAGGTTGATGGTGCCGACGATATTGATGTCGAGGAGTTTGGCGACGGTCTCCGGAGGCGTATCCTCGATCGCTATTTGCGGACCGAGTATGCCTGCCGCGTGGACGAGGATATCCGCATCGACATCCGCCAAGGCCTCCTTGACGGCCGAGGCGTCGGTAATGTCGACTGCGCGAATGCTGCAACCGGTCTCGGCGGCCAAGGCCTCAAGCGCTTCGACCCTCGTCCCCATCGCGACGACCGGGTAGCCTGCGGCGATCAGATTATGGACGACGTGCCGCCCAATTCCGCCGGTGGCTCCAGTGACGATTGCGGTGGGTTTCATGGGTCCTCTCGATCAGATGCTCGACTTGATGTTCTGTCGGATCAATTGCGCGACAACCGCCGGCTTTTCGATGTGAGGCATGTGGCCGGTCGCCTCGAGCAGGTGAAGCCCGACCATGCCCGTGGCACGCATGGCATGGCGCATCGGGATGATGCGATCCTCGCGTCCCCACACGATCTTCTGCGGAAACTGGTTTGTCGTCAGTTGCGTCGTCAGATCACCCGTCTGGGTGCCGTTCGGGAATACCGCATCGCCGAGTTTGGCTTGTGCGTGACGAAGAGCTGCGTCTTGTCGAGCGCCCATCGTGGCGGCGACGAAGGCGGGCGTGACAAGCGTCGGATCGGCGAACAGCCGGTCGAGCCACGGCTTGAGGCTTTCGGGCCTTTCCGCCCTGCTGTAGCCGCTGATGAAGTCGCCGTCTATTTCCGGACCGAGGCCGGCGGGCGCGAGCAGTGTCAGCGAGAGAATGTCGAGACGACCGATACCGGAAAGAGNGAGCGCGACAGCGCCGCCAAGCGAATGCGCCACCAGATGGAAGGCGCCGATCCCGGCTGTTTCCAGCGTCTCTGCGACAGATGCGGCAATGGCGTCCACCGATACCGGACCGTCATGCGGCGCGGATTTGCCGTGTGCGGGCAGGTCGACGAGGATTGCCCGATATTCGTTGCCCAGCGCCGATAGCAGGGGCTGCCATGACGGACCGTCTCCACCGAAACCGTGCAGGAAGACGATGTCTCCCTGAATGCCCTTGCCGCGAACTGTGAGATTGAGCGAACCGCTGTCGGCGCTCAATGGGCCCGCAGCCGTGGGCGGCGGCGTCGCAGGTGCGGCAGTCGGCCCTGCGGAAGTGCTCCTCCCGCCTTGNGCCTCGACGTCGCGCAGGCGGATGCGGCCTGAAGGGCTCGTGGGCGAGATGCCGGAGAGGTCGATGCCGCGCTGGGCGGCTACGCGGCGGGCGAGGGGGGAGGCGACNATCCGCCGACCCGAGGATGTCACAGGCGGCTCGGCGGGTTCGGAACGAGCCGGCTCCGTCGGTTCCTGTGGCGCGGNGGTGGCGTGAGCCGCATCGTCCGATGTGGTCTTGTCGCTGGACGCGGCCTCGTTGCCGATGACCCCGAGAACGCCGCCGACATCGATCTCCACGCCGGGTTCGGCACGTATTTCCGAAAGCACGCCGCTGGCGGGCGCTTCGATCTCCGTCGCTGCCTTGGCGGTCTCGACCGTTACGACGAGGTCGCCCTCGGAAACCATGTCCCCCAGCTTCTTGTGCCATTCGACGACGACGACGGACTCCATGTACTCGCCGCCTGCGCCCACCACGGTGATGTCGGTCACGGCAATCTCCTATTTCAGCGTGTCGCGGGCGGCCTGCGCGATCTTCATCGCGTTCGGCAGGACCGCCATTTCGAGGGGCTCGCTGTAGGGCACGGGCATGTCGGGAAGGGTGACGCGGGCGACCGGCGCATCGAGTTCGTCGAAGGCGTGCTCCATGATCGTCGCGGAAAGCTCCGCCGCGTAGCCGCAGAATTTCCAGCCCTCGTTGACCACGACCGCATTGTGCGTGCGCGCAATCGANTCCTTGATNGCGCCGAGGTCGAGGGGGCGCAGGCTCCGCAGGTCGATCACTTCGGCNGANATTCCATCCTTCTNCAGCAACTCGGCCGCCTTCTGGCTCTCNAGAACCATGCGCGATGTCGCGAAAATGCTGACGTCACGGCCCTCGGTCACCNTACGGGCCTNGCCGATCTCGANGGTGAAATCATCGTCGTCGGGAACGTCGTCGCGNAGNTTGTAGAGAAGCTTGTGCTCNAGAAAGATNACCGGTTGGGGGTCGCGGATCGCCGCCTTNAGGAGGCCTTTCGCNTCGGCCGGNGTCACCGGCGCCACGACCTTCACCCCGGGAATGTGCGCGACCAGGGAGTCGAGGCTNTTGGAATGCTGCGCACCGGCGCCNGCGCCGCCGCCGCCCTGGGTGCGCAACACGAAAGGCATGGTCACGTCGTTCCAGAGATACTCGTAGATAGAGGCCTGGTTGATNAGGGCATCGAGAACCAGAGGCATGAAGTCCGCATACATGATCTCGAGAACAGGACGGGTGCCGGTCATCGANGCGGTCACCGCCATCGCGGCGAGCGCCTGTTCGGAGATCGGCGTGTCNCGNACNCGGTTTTCGCCGAACTCNTCCATCAGGCCCTTCGAAACCTTNAACACGCCTCCGTACCGGCCGATGTCCTCACCAAAAAGGAAGACCGTCTCGTCGCGCGTCATTTCCTCGCGAAGCGCCTGGTTAAGGGCTTCGGCATATCGCAATTTGGTCATCTCAGACGGCCTCGGAATAGGGAGAGGTTTTCTCGAATACGGCAAAGGTCGGGAGCGGGGCGGTGAGCGCCGTCTCGACGGCCGTGTCGACCTCTTCGATCGCGCCGTCGAACACGGCTTTCACCTTGTCCTCGCCGATAACCTCGGCCAGCGTCCNGGCAGCGATCACCAGGGGATCGCGCGCTTTCCAGGCGGCGAGGTCGTCCTCGCTCTGGTAGCCACCCATGTCGGACGTCGAGAAGCCCTCGATCCGGTAGGTCTTGGCCTCGATGATCGTGGGACCTTCGCCGCGCCGCGCCCGTTCGACGGCCTTCGCGACGGCGCGATAGACGGCGATGAAGTCGTTGCCGTCGACGATCTCGCTGGGGATCGCGTAGCCGGCGCCTCGGATGGAAAGATCTTCCACCGGCGACTGCACCGAGTGATGAACGGTCAGGCCGTACTGGTTGTGCTCCAGCAGAAAGACCATCGGCAGCTTCCACAACCCGGCCATGTTCATCGTCTCGTGACAGATGCCGGTCTGCGCCGCGCCGTCGCCGAAGAAGCACATGGCGACGTCGTTCGTGCCGCGGATCTGGATGGATAGCGCCATGCCGCCGGCGGCGGGAATGCTGGCGCCGACGATGGCGTTGCCGCCGATAAGCCCCTGCGACTTGTCACCGATGAGCATGTGGCCAGCGCGACCGCCGCAATAGCCGGTTTCGCGTCCCAGAATTTCAGCGGCGATGCCTTCGACATTCAGTCCCTTGCCGATGTAGTGCGCGTGGCCGCGGTGAGTGCTGGTTACGAAATCCGACGCGCTCAGCATCGCGGTGGCGGCAACGCCGACGGCTTCCTGTCCGTCGCAGCGGTGGATGGGGCCGCGCGTCTTGCCCGCCTTGTGCAACTCGCCGAGCTTTTCTTCGAGGCGGCGCACGAGCACCATCCTGCGGTACATCTCGATCTGCTCGTCGATCGACGGTGAATTCTTCATCTGGCTTCCTTCGAAAGCTGCCGCATCCGCAAGCGAGGCGACCGTATTTTTTGTTATAACAAATTTGATATCAAATTATAATTGACGCGGCAAGGCTTCTCGTCGTGTCTGCGATCCCGTCCTAGCTCAGGGCGTCGAGAACGAGGCTCGCCGCGTAGGCGTCCTCGGTGGCNATGCCGACCGANATGAAGACGGTCGTCTTCGAGCGGTCGGCNTCGATCTTTCCGGCGAGNACTTCGCCGAGTTCGGCGGTGATCGTCGCATTCGACATCAGGATGTTGCCNGANTCCTGGCCGGCGGAATCGCGGGATTCGACGTANACGGGGTTCGTCATCACGGCGGCGTCGAGNTCGCGTCCGTCCACTCCATTCCATCCGACTGCTGAAATATGGGCCCCTGGCTTCAGCCATTCGCCGTGAATGATCGGCTCCTTCGCCGACGTCGTGGCCGCGATCACATCGGCGCCCCGCACGGCCTCTTCGCTCGTGGCGCAAAGCCGCGCGCCTGTCTTCTCGGCGAAAGCACTGGCATGTTCGGGCGTCCGGCCCCAGACCCGGATTTCCTCGAAATCCCGGATGCGGCGCATGGTTTCGAAATGGCCGTAGGCCTGTGCACCGGTTCCGAGGATGGCCAGCACTTTCGCGTCGGGGGATGCAAGCCGGCGCGCGGCCATCGCCGAGACCGCCGACGTGCGCATCTGCGTGATGTAGGCGCCATCCATCACCGCCTTCGGGACACCCGTCCACCGGTCGAACACGACGATGAGGCCGTTGTGGCTTTCGATGCCCAGCTCATGATTACCCGGATAGTTTGCGACGAGCTTAACCGCGAAGATGTCGGTCACGGCCGGCATCAGGCAGACATCGCCGCCGGCTTTTTCGTCGACCACGCGCATGCGGACGGGCTGGATCACCTTGCCGCTCGAAAACGCGATAAGAGCCTGTTCCATCGCGTCGATCAGCTTGTCGAGATCAAGGACTTCGGCAATGCGGTCCTTGTTGAAATACGGGACATTCATGGGGTTCTCCCTCTTTGATGCGCGCTCAGAAACGCGCCGGTGAGAATGGGGCGATGTCGACCGGCGGCATTTCCCCGGAAGCAATTGCCGAAACGATCTTTCCGGTGACACAACCGCTGGACATGCCGACATGGTGATGACCGAAAGCAAGGATGACGTCCGGCGTGCGGCGCGACCGGCCGATCACCGGCAGGGCGTCGGGCATGGACGGACGAAAGCCCATCCACTGGGTCGAGGAACTTGATGGCAAGTCCGGCAGGAAGCGCCGTGCGGTGCGCTCGAGATAGCGGTGGCAGGCGGAATTCGGCGGCTTGTCGAGGCCTGCGAGTTCCACCATGCCCGCGCAGCGCAGCCCCTGGTTCATCGGCGTCATCGCGAAGCCAGCCGTCGCGCTCGAACAGGTTCGACTGATAATGTTGCCCTGACCGCCGAAAACNACNTGATAGCCACGCTCGGTTTCGAGCGGCAGCTTTTCGATGGCATTGCCGCCGATCCTCATCGAATGGGCNCCNGCNGCAAGGACCACCTGATCGGTCGCAAGATCGTTCGCTCCTCTGACTGCGATCGTGCCGTCAGGGCGTTTTTCGATCGACTTGATTTCATCGCGCAGCACGGTGCCGCCGCTAACGGCGAAATGGCGCGCCATCACGGTGCAGGTGTCGACAGGGCTGCGATAGTGGAGCGCGTCGGCAAAATAGAGCGCNTTGGTGAAGACNCGCGCCAGATTGGGCTCCAGNCGCTNGATTTCCGCGGCGTCGATCTCNTGCGCGTCGGGCGCCAGTCGCTTGTAGAGCGCGATTTCCGTCGCAAGCGTCCTGTAATCCGCCTCGTTNTCGTAAAGGTGCAGGTAGCCGCCGGANCGGATCAGNCTGTCGGCNCCNGACTCCTTGAANAGCGGGAGAGCGAACTCGATGTTGCGGGAGAGAAGCGTATGAAGCGCTTCCGAGATTCGCGTCACCTCGCTCTCCGTGCAGTGTCGGAGAAACGACAGGAGCCATGGCATCATCCGGGGCGCATAGCTCCAGTTGACGCTCAGCGGGCTGCCGGAGGCGAACATCAGCTTCAGTAGNCGTTTCGGGATCGACGGACTGTTGACCGGNACNAANGCATGCGGCGCNATCGCTCCGGCGTTGCCGAAGGANGCNCCGTTGCCGGGGGCGTCGCGATCNACGAGCGTNACCTCGAANCCNGCNTTCTGCAGATAAAGGGCGGAGGAGATGCCGACGATNCCGGCACCCACAACCACNATNCTGGATTTGTTGCTNNGCCCCATCCCGTGCGCCTCCGTCGATGGCTANTNGGCGGNTTCGCGCTGGTGCATCTTGGTGCCGCCGACGACCTGATGCGTCGGAACCACTTCGATCTGCGCGACGCAGACATGCGGAGGTGTCGAGAGAACATAGTCGATCGCGTTGGCGATGTCCTCGGCATTGAGGCATTCGTAGGGATCGTAGAGGATTTCGTTGGCCCGCTCGTGGCTTCCCTCGAACATCTCCGCATGCATGCCTGTACGAACCCGGCCGGGACGAATTTCGGTCACCTTCACATCGGTCCCGAACAGTTCCATCCGCAGATTGGCGCTCATGTTGTGAACGGCGGCCTTCGAGGCGGAATACATCGGCTGTCCTGCGGAGGGATAAGGACCCGCCAGGGAACCGATATTGACGATGTGACCGCGGTTTCGTTCCACCATGCCGGGAACGACCGAGGACAGGACGTTGTGGATACCGACCACATTGACGTCGAGGATCTCCTGGGCGGATTCGTGCGGTACCGAATAGATCGTGCCGGTTACGCCGAGCACACCGGCGGCATTGATGACAGCGTCGATCTCGCGACCGCCGAACAGCTCCTTGAGCTTTGTGAAGTCGCGGACATCGACGAGACAGGTCTCGACATTCTCGATGCCTTCGAGGGCTTTGAGCTTGTCGTCGTCGTTGGAGGCGGCGATTACTGTGACACCCCTCGCGGCCAGCGTTTTCACGACTGCCGACCCGATGCCGCCGCTGCCGCCTGTTACCAGCGCCGTCATACCCTTCTTCAACATTCCACCGCTCCTTCAAGGTGAGACCGTTCGGTCAACTCAAAGTAACGTTATTTGTTATATCAAAACTTCGTCAAGCGGAATCTCAACCCCTGGCATCGGCAAGTGGGGCTTACGGCCGGAGAGACGATGAAAATGAACGGTCCGAGCGTTCTCGCTCAGAAAACCGGTTTCACGGAATACGGGAAGAGAATCACTTCTCCTGGCGGACCGCTGCGTAGAACGCCTGGGAGGAGAACTCGATGTCGTGGATGATCGCGGCCGCCGCTTTTTCGGCGTCACCCTCGCGGATGGCGCGAAGGATCGCGATGTGATTGAGCACGCCTGAATCGGTCTTCGCGAAGCCGGGATAGATCATGTTCACGTAAGAGCCTGTTCTCAGCCAGCAACTCTCGATCATCTTCACAAGCAACGGCATACGCGATGCGTGGTAGATACGGAAATGGAAGGACCAGTTGAATTCAATTACTTTCTCGTAATTCTTCTGCTGGTTCGCCTCGATCAGCTGATCGTTGAGGTCGCTGATCTCGATAATATCTTTGGGCGTCAGATATTTAAGGGCCTCACGGGTCGCCAGTCCCTCTAGCCCGGTCCGGATTTTCACCAGTTCGCCGAGCTTCTCGTCATCAAGAAGCGGAATGTAGATCGAGCCGTTCGGCCCGAGTTCCAGCACGCCTTCCGCCGCCAGATTGAACAGCGCTTCGCGCGCCGGGGTGAGGCTCACTCCCAAGGCTGCGGCAACGGCGCGCAAGGTGAGCTTTTCGCCCGGCTTGAAAAGTCCCGCCATGATTGCATTGCGGAGCTCTTCTCTGACCCTGACACCAAGCGTCTCGGTCCGTTGAAACGGAGATAAATTGCTTAGTGCATCAACCATAGAAACTGCCAAATTTTAGAGGGGCCTCGTTGCGACATATAGCAGACTATCTGCGGTTGCCAAATTGCAATCGAGGCTGAGGCTACAATCGAATTCCAGTCTCAATAACCCGGCAGGGAGAGATTGCCAAACCTTTTTTTATAACATATGACAATGTCTCGGTAGTATGAACGAGGTTTGCGTCTTGAAGCTCTGCTGGATCCACCCCACGACCACGAATGATTCCCTCGCCTCGCTGTGGGAGAAGCTCGACCATGTCATCCGCCCGATCCTCCGGGACGGTACGGAGCTCGAGTTCCGGTTTCTCGAGAAGAGCGGCAATTTCGTCCGTTCGCTTTATGCAGAGCACCTGAACTCCGTTCATATCGTCGAGGCGGCGATGAAGGCCGAAGCCGACGGCTTCGACGGGGTCTTCATCGGATGCTGGAACGACCCGCTCTGGGAAGCCCGGGAGATCCTCTCGGTTCCGGTGGGTTCGGTCAGCGAGCAGTCGATGCTTTCAGCCCTGCCCATGGGGCGCCGTTTTGCCGTCATCACGGTGTCGCACAAGACGACCATCGCCATCGAGAACGACCTTCGCGCCTATGGCCTGACGAACCGGGCCATCAATCGCCCTGTCCGCACCATCGAACCGGAGTCGGATGCCGATCTGCTTCTCGGCGCCGTCGAGGATCCTTACAAGGAATTCATTCCGCGCCTCGAAGCCGTTGCCGCAGATTGCATTCGCGATGGCGCGGAAGTCATCCTCATCGGATGCGCCTATTACGGTCCGCTGCTCCGGGCAGCCGGCTATACCGAAATTCCGGGCACGGGGGTGATGGTGCTGGATTCGACGTCGGTGGCGCTCAAGCAGGTCGAATCCATGGTCGATATCCACCAGTCCCTCGGCTTCCTCAAGAGCAACCGGCTCAATCTCAAGGCGCCGCCGCGCGATGCGCTCGACCGCCAGCGCGAAAACCTCTCCCTCATCTAGCTCCTCCGTTCAAGGCACCGTCTCATGACCATGGCAAGCCCGATCGATACCACGCTTCAAGGTGTGGTCTGGAAGAAAACCCTCGGGGAGGAAGTGCTTGACCATCCTCATCTGCGAGGCGAGGAGGTCGCCGACCTCGTCGTCGTCGGCGCCGGGTTCTGCGGTCTCAACATCGCCCTTCATGCCGCCAAGGCGGGACTGAACGTCATATTGCTGGAAGCAGGCCGCGTCGGGGGCGGCGCATCGGGCCGCAACGGCGGCTATAACGTGCCTCACTTCCCCGGTGCTTTGGCGCCCTCGGCCGTAGAAAAAATTCTCGGCCCGAAGAAGGGCCGCGCACTCGCCGAACTCGTCGTCAACGGTGCGGATGCCGTCTTCCGGCAGATCGATGAATACGGGATTTCCTGTTCCGCGGAACAGAAAGGCTGGGTGCAGCCGGCGCACTCCGACGCCTCGCTCCAAAAAGTGCGAAAGGTCCATGACGAGTGGAAGGCCTTCGGTGCAAAGGTGGACTGGATGTCGGCTGCCGACGTCGCGGACGTGCTCGATGCATCCGGCTATATAGGGGGGTGGACCAATCCGACGGGCGGGACGGTCAATCCGTACTCGCTGTGTCTGGGCCTCGCTCGCGTCTGCACGTCCCTCGGCGTTCGGATCTTTGAGAACAGCCCGGTCGACGGGGTAATCGAGGATGGCGACGGCACGGTGGTTTCTGCCGGCAAGGGGCGGGTGCGCGCGCCGATGGCCATCTTCGCCACCAATGCCTACACCGGCGATTTCCTTCCTGCGGTGCAGCGATCGGTCGTTCCCGTTTATCTCTATCACGTCGCCACCAAGCCACTCCATGGCGAGGCGGCAAGAACCATCTTGCCGGGACGTCAGTGCTTTACCGACTTGCGCAAGTCGGGCGGCTTCGGTCGCCTGGATTCCGATGGCCGCCTGATTTCGGGCGGCGCGGTCTTCGCATTCGGCAACAAGGAAGCCTATGGACGGCGGCACGCGCTGAACCGGATGAAGCTTCTCTTCCCGCAATTGGCCAAATCGGGCCTGGAGCTCGATGATTACTGGGAAGGCTATTGCGCGGTCACCGACACTTTCCTGCCCCATGTCCTTCGGCTTGGATCGAACGTCTTTTCGGTCGGCGGCTTCTCCACCCGCGGCGTCAACCTCGCCCAGGTTCTAGGCCGGGTGGTGGGCGAATTCGCGGCGGGCAAGATCGGCCTCGAAGACATCCCCGTCGACCTGCTCGACGAGCGGCGGGACGTGGCCTACTGGCCGATCAAGGCGCGCGCAGCCCGCTATATCTTCCCGATCTACCAGATACGTGACCGGCTCGGCTTGACCTGAGCCGGGGCCCGCGCCCAGCAACGCCCCAGGAGTCGGCGATGAGCATCTATGATCCACTGTTCGAGCCGCTGACGATCCGCAATCTGACGATCCGGAACCGGTTTCTCAGCACCAGTCACGAACCCGGCTACGTGCTGGCCGGTGACATCACCGACCGTTACATCGACTACCAGGCCGAAAAGGCAAAGGGCGGGATCGGGCTCACGCAGTTCGGCGGGGCGACCGCTGTCTCGGCGGAGAATTCGTTCTATTACGGGCAGATCAACGGCTCGGTGGACAAGGTCATCCCGCAGTTCCGGAAAATGGCGGCGGCGATCCATGCGCATGGCGCCCATTGCACTGTTCAACTGACCCATGGCGGGCGGCGCGAGCGCTGGGATCTCACCAACTGGCTTCCCACCTTTTCCTCTTCGCCGCTGCGCGAGATCATTCACGGCACGTTCCCGGCGACGATGGAGGATTACGATATCCGCCGCACGATCGCGAACTATGCGGACGCCGCGGCGCGGGTCCGTGAGGGCGATGTGGACGGGGTCGAGATTTCCTGTCAGGCGGGAACGCTCATCGAACAATTCTGGTCGCCGGCGATGAACCTGCGCACGGACAGTTACGGCGGATCGCTCGAAAACCGCATGCGCTTCGGCCTGGAAATCCTGGAAGCCGTCCGACTGCGGGTCGGTGACGACTTTCCGGTAGGGATCCGCATGCCGGGCGACGAGATGCTCAAGGGCGGGCTCAGCCGGGACGACTGCGTCGAGATCGCAACCACCTATGCCCGGAGCGGACTGATCGATTTCATCAGCGTCGTGGGCGGGCAGGCGAGCGACTATCAATCGGAAGCCCGCCTCTGGCCCACCATGTGGGTGCCTTCCGCGGCCTACCTGCCTCTGGCCAAGGCGGTGCGCAATGCCGTGGGCGACATGGTGCGTGTGTTCCACGCCTCGCGGATGACAGATGCGGCGACAGCGGTTCACGCGCTGACCGGCGGATATGTCGATATGGTCGGGATGACTCGTGCCTTCATTGCCGACCCGCATCATATCAACAAGCTCAAGGCAGGCGACGAAGAGAACATTCGTCCCTGTGTCGGTGTCGGCTATTGCGTCGACCGTGCCATCAAGGGGATCGACGCGCTCTGCGCCCATAATGTCGCGACCTCCCGCGAAGCGACGATCCCGCAGGAGGTGCGGCCGGCGCCGACGAAGAAGAAGGTCGTCGTGGTCGGTGGCGGTCCGGCCGGTATGGAAGCCGCCCGCGTATCCGCCCGTCGGGGTCATGATGTGGTCCTGATGGAAGCCGCGGACCAATTGGGCGGACAGTTGCTGCTTGCATCGCGTGCCACCTGGCGGCGTGACCTCTCGGGCATTACCGCCTGGCTTGCCCGGCAGATGCANATACTTGGCGTTGATGTCCGCTTGAACGCCTATGCCGAGGAGAGCGACGTTCTGGCCGAGAAACCGGACGCGGTGATCATCGCCACTGGCGGGTTGCCCAATCTCGGCCGTTTCGAAGGCGCGGACCTTGCGGTCTCCGTGTGGGATGTACTCTCCGGCCAGGTGTCGATCGGTGCCGAAGTGCTTCTGGCCGACGAGAATGGCACGGCGTCATCNGCATCCTGCGCGGAATTCGCCGCCCAGAAGGGCGCGAAGNTGCGGATCGTNTCGCCNGACCGGGAGTTCGGNCGCGAGATCGGCGGNACCAATCTCGGCGCCCACATGACTGAACTCTACAAATACGATGTCCGCATCGAGACCGACACACGGCTCGTTTCGATNGCCCGCCGNGACAACAGGCTCGTGGCCACGNTCGANAANACCTACAGCAAGGTNCCGCGCGAATTGGTCGTCGACCAGGTGATCGGCGACAACGGCACGCTGCCCAATGACGATCTCTATTTTGCCCTCAAGCCGCACTCACGAAATCTCGGCGAGNTCGATCTCCGCGCCCTGGCTGAAGCCCGCGCGCAGGATGTCGTCAACAATCCCGAAGGGAGCTTTTCCCTCTACAAGATCGGCGACGCATGGTCCTCCCGCAACCTGCANGCGGCGATGCTCGATGCCGCGCGGATCTGCCATCCGCTCTGACCTCGTCAAACAGGAGACGTGACATGTGTAACGGAACGATCGTCCACGGCGATCTCGAGTATCATTTCATCGCTCTGGAGGAGTGTCTTCCGCTGGTTGACGACTTCATTGCGAAACGCGTTAGGTGGCACTCCCACGTCCTGTCGCCGGGCTGTTCGTTCAATCCCTTCAAGGGCAAATACGCCATCGTCGTCGAGAACGACGATGCCAGGCGTGCCTATGTCGCGCCTTCTGACGGGTTTCCGGAAGTCGACAAGGAGTTCGTCAAGCGGCTTCACGGCGACGATATTCTCGATGAGGGAAAGGCCGAGAGCGATCCCGCAAAGCTCGCCGAAACGTCTCCCATGCTGCGCCGGCTCGGCGAGATCGATCATCGCCGGATCGCCTGGCATCATCACATGAACTTTCCCGACTGCGCGCTCAATCCGCATCCCGGAAGGTGGGCGATTACCGTGGAAAGCGATGAGGGCACCTTCTCGGAAAGCTACGAGGACGAGCCGACGGACATCCTGCGTGCGGTAGAAGTTCTCTATTTCAGGAATCTCGCAAGCAAGACGTCGGCTTGACCAGACGTCTNCCTGTGATCGTGGGAAGCGTTCGCATCTGGAGCACTAGTGAGAGCTGACGGCGCTGCTTCCAGGAGCGCAACTCGACGGCCCGCCATCCATACGTTTGATAGGCAGTGGAAATCCTTGCTTGAAGTGCCGTCAAGTTTTTATCCAAGGGCTATGCTTGATTAGAGAAAAGGGGCCGCACGCTCTCCCGTGTGGCCCCTTTTGCCGGCTGTTGCCGATAACGGACTTGGATTACGCGGCAGCGTCCTTGTTGACCCCGCCCTTCACGGCAATTGCCGTCATGCGGCGGTCGCCGTCATAGGTCTGATCGAGGCANTTCTTCAGAACNGCNGCGTCNCCGTCCANGCCGAGGCGGTTGGCGAAGGCGGCCANNGTGCCGTAGCCNGCGAGCGCATAATGGACCATGCGCTGGTACTGCGGGATNATGGCGGCGTCGCGTACGTCGTCGTCCGTGATCTCGTCGGACAGGCCNTGCTTGCGNGCTTCNNTCACGAGGCCTTCCATGNCCTTGCANTGCTCNGCGTTCGGCTTGATGCCGTGGTCGTTGCAGAGTTTCTCGATCTCGGCGATGCCTTCCGCAATGCCGTTGCCGCCGTCGATCAGCGCCTCGGAGAGTTCCTCGTCCTTTGCGGCGCGGCCGAGTTCGGTCACGACGGGCAGGGACTGGGTGTTGGCGCTCCAGATGTCCTGGAGCTGGTCGAGGTAAATGTCCTTGAGCGAGTTCATCGCCATGTTGGTCTCCTTTATATGCGTCAGTTCCCCAACGGGTGGCACCATGGAAAGTTCCTCAGACTGGTACGGCTTGCCTGTCACCTTATGCCCGTCCAAGACACCGCACTGGCCGTCAGATTGCGGTGCCTGGTCGCGTCGCAAATCTCGTCCTCACGGCAGCTATACGGGAGCCGCGAACCATAGCTGGACCGCAGCAAGAAATTATTTCCTGTTGACTACTGATACGTATCAATGGATTGTTGTTACGTATCAGTTGAGGAGTTGATGCCGGTGGCCCGGAGGAGGATCACGCAAAAAGAGGTGGCGGAAAAGGCGGGTGTCGCGCAGGCGACGGTCTCGCTGATCCTGAATGGCGGGCGTGAGAAAGTTGCTCCCGAAACTGCCGACCGGGTAGAGGCAGCGATCAAGGAGCTGGGCTATCAGCCGAACCGGTTCGCCCAGGCTCTGCGCACGCAGCGTAGCTACGTCATTGCCTGCGTCGTGCCGGATCTGACAAACCCCTTCTATCCTTCTCTCGTGGTTCACNTGCAAAAGGTCGCGCGCGCNGCGGGCTATGAGGTCATGACCATCGATACCGAAGGAAAGGCGGANGCTGAGCGGCATGTGGTCGATTCCGCCCTCAGGGGGCGTTTNGACGGTATTGTCGGCATCTTCTTCAATATCGGCGCACGAGAACTCTCGCCGCTTGGCAAGGCCGGCGTTCCGGTGGTTCGCATCGAGGTAAGCCGGAAGGTCGGTGGCGCATTGCCGATTGACGACCTCTTTATCGACAACGAGGCCGCGGCCCGNAAATTGACCCAGCATCTTCTGGATTTGGGTCACCGCCGCATNGCCATGATAGCCGCNCCCGGCGGGCCCCAGCGTGTTCGCCTGCGCGGTTATCTCGCGGCCATGGAGGCAACGGGCGCCGACCCTGTTGTTCTCGAGGCGAGCCAGTTCACCCTCGAAGCAGGTCGAGACGTGACAGACCGTCTGATCGAAGACGGCAATCCGGTCACCGCCATCATGGCTGCAAACGACCTGATGGCGATCGGTGTCATGCAGAGCCTGTCGTCTCATGGCCTGTCGATCCCGGACGACATATCGGTTGCCGGTTTCGACGACATCATGGCGTCGGCACTCGTAACGCCGGCGCTTACGACGGTCGCTCAGTTTCAGGACCGCCTCGGCGCGCGGGCCGCGGAACTCCTGCTTGCCCGCCTGGCAAATGGCGGNAGCGATCCCGGCCAGGCCGAGGAAATGACGTTCGAACTCGTCGTTCGGGCGTCTGTCGGAAGGCCGAAGGCCATGCCGGTCACAAAATCATCATCAAGGGAGGAGACCCAATGATCACGAAGAAAATCCTGCTCGCGGGCGTTATGATCGCTGCAGCGAGCCAAATGACACTCGCCCAGGATCGCGTCAGCTGGTGGTATGAGCAGGCGACGCCGGATCAGCAGAAGCTGATCTCCGAAAACATCGTCGAACCGTTCAACAAGGCCAATCCGGATTATAATCTGGTGGTCGATTATCGCGGCAACGAACTCGACAAGCAGCTGCGCGTCGCCATGCTGTCGGGCAATGGTCCGGATGTGGTCTATACGCCCGGCCCGAGCTATGTCGCGCCGATGGCCCAGTCCGGCCAGCTGATGGCACTGGACGATTACGCCGCCAAATACGGCTGGAACGACCGCGTCCTTCAGGCCTTCCTCGAGATGGGCCGCTANAACGGCAAGCTCTACGCGNTGCCNAAGACCTACGAGACGCTCGGCCTGTTCTACAACAAGACGCTGTTTGAGGAGAAAGGCTGGGAAGCACCGACGAGCCTTGATGAACTCGAAGCGCTCGCCGACAAGATGCTGGCNGAAGGNATCACNCCNTTTGCNGCCGGCAATGCNGACTGGCGCGGCACAAACGAATGGTTCGTGACCATGGCGCTCAACGCCGTCGCCGGCCCNGATAATCTGAACAAGGCNCTGCGCGGCGAAATGCCGTGGACCGCCGAACCCTTCGTGGCAGCGATCGACCGGCTGAACAGCTGGTGGGAAAAGGGCTACTTCGGCAAAAACTATTTTTCCATGCAGGGCTCCGAGCAGGCCGCCGACATGATGGCATCAGGTCGAGCCGGCATGATGCCGACGGGGACCTGGCAGTTCCAGAACGTCGCGACCTATTCCAGGAAGGACAACTCCGAGGCGGGTTTTGTCGGCTTCCCGAGTGCCGAGGGCGCGCCGGTGTTCCCGCTCGGCGTCGGCTCGACGTTCTCTATTGCCGAAAAGGCCAAAGATCCCGATGGCGCAGCTGCCGTCATCAATTTCGTGTTCTCGCCGGAAGTCTACGGCTCGATGAATTCGGCCTGGCAGGGCGAGTGGAACATTCCGCTGAAGGACATTTCCGACGTGACGATGGCGAGCGATGTGTCGCCGCTGTTCACCGATACGATGAAGTCGCTCGCAGCTTCGGTCAATGACGGCAATTACGGCTACACCACCTGGACCTTCCTGCCGCCCGCGACCGATAGCTATCTCATCAACGGCATCGAGGANGTCTGGCTCGACAAGATCGACACCGAGGCTTTCCTGAACAAGCTGAACGATACGTTCGAGAAGGAATTCAAGGACGGCAAGGCGCCGGCTGTTCCGGCTCGATAAACTCGGAAAACTACGGGTGCGCCGTCACGGCGGCGCACCGCCCAATGCGCCAGTCGCAGCCGGAAAGAAGCACGGTCTTCGCTCTGGAAAGGTAATTGCATGCACCGTCTCTATGTCCTGCCGACATTGCTGATCAATGTCGTGATCATCGCCGTCCCCGGGCTTCTGACCATATTTCTGGCCTTTTTCGAATGGGACGGCATTACAACGCCCAGCTTCGTCGGGCTCGGAAATTTCGAGGCCCTCTGGAATGACAGCGTGTTCTGGACGGCGCTGANCAACAACATCATCTGGACGCTGATCTTCCTGACGGTGCCGATCGCCATGGGCCTGCTGGCCGCAACGATGATGCTGGTCGCGCGTCGCGGGTCGACCTACTTTCAGGTGATCTACTTCCTGCCAGTGATCATCGCGACCGCGATTACCGCGCGGATATGGCAGGGCATGATCTATTCCCCGATCACAGGCATTGCAGGGCTGTTGCAGCGCATGGGCCTGGACGTCGCCAATCCGCTCGCAGAAACATCGACCGCGCTTTACGGCATCGCGACCGTCGATCTCTGGCACTGGTGGGGCTTTCTCTGCGTCATCTTCTTCGCGGCACTCAGGCAGGTTCCGGCCGAACAGGTCGAGGCGGCGCGCGTCGAAGGCGCGACCTTCTTCCAGATCATCCGCTACGTCCTGCTGCCCGGCATCCGACCGACGATCACACTGATGATGATCATGACCATCATCTGGTCGTTTCTGGTATTCGACTTCGTCTACATCCTCACCCAGGGCGGTCCGGCATTCTCCTCGGAAGTGCTGTCGACCTTCGCATACCGGTCCGCCTTCTACGATCTGGCGGTCGGCAAGGCGGCGGCGATTTCCGTGGTGATCAGCCTATTCGGTCTTGCCGCCACCATCTTCTACATCCGCAGCCAGGCGAAGGAGTTCGAATCATGAACACGACCGAAAGCCGCCTGACCCGCATCATCGCCTACATCACGCTCGGTGTCCTGCTCACCATCACCCTGTTTCCGATCGCCCTCCTGGTGCTGAACTCACTGAAGGGGTCGCAGGAGATCGTGCAGAACCCGTTGGCCCTGCCATCACAACTGCGCTGGGACAACTTCACCCGCGCCTGGTCCGANGCCAATTTCAGCCGCACGCTGCTGAACTCCGCGCTTCTGACCGGCATGACAATCGTGCTGGTGTGCACCACCGGCTCGCTGACGGCCTATGTGCTCGCCCGGCGCAAGATCAAGACGTGGAAGATCCTGACCTTCTACCTGCTCGCCAGCACCACCGCGCCGATCCAGCTGTTCCTGTTTCCGCTTTATTTCGGTTTTGCACGGCTGGGACTGATCAACAACCCGGTGGCCGTCGCCTTCATCTACACCGCGGTCTATTCGCCCTTCGCGATCATGCTGCTTCGCACGTATTTCCTGGCCGTGCCGAAGGAGCTGGAGGAGGCCGCGCTGATTGACGGGGCAAGCCACTGGCAGGTGTTTTCCCGCGTGTTCCTGCCGATCGTCTCGCCCGGCATCCTGACTGTGGCGCTGATCATCGGGCTNTATTCGTGGAACGAATTCCTGATCGCGACCACCTTCCTGCAGGGGCAGGACCGGCTGACCGCCGTGGTCTCTTTCTTCCTGCTGTCCGGAAAGTATTCGTCCGACTGGGGCGTCGTCATGGCGGCGGCTCTCATCATCATTCTGCCTATCGTAATTCTCTTCGTCCTGCTGCAGCGCCGCTTCATTGAAGGCATGGCCGGCGGCTCGGTGAAGGGCTGACAAGGAGCGTTCAATGTCCATTCCCGCAGATTATCAGGAGCGCGTCTACGCCGGCGTGCTCGGCAAGCTGATCGGCGTTTATCTCGGCCGGCCGTTCGAGAACTGGCGCTATCGCGACATTCTCGAAAAGCTGGGGCCGATCACCTATTACGTCCATGAGCGGCTCGGCGATCCNCTGGTGGTGACCGATGACGATGTGGCCGGCACCTTTACCTTCCCGCGCGCGCTTGACGATTATGGCGTTTCGGCGGACCTCTCGTCGAAGGATATCGGCAAGGCNTGGCTCAACTACATCATCGAGGAACGCTCTATCCTGTGGTGGGGTGGAGCCGGCAATTCCACCGAGCATACCGCATGGCTCAATCTGCGACAGGGTATCCCGGCCCCCGCCTCCGGCTCGACCGAAACCAATGGGTCGACCGTCGCCGAGCAGATCGGCGCGCAGATCTTCATCGACGGCTGGGCGCTGGTTTCTCCCGGTAATCCGGCGCAGGCGGCGAAACTCGCCCGTGCGGCCGGTTCCGTCAGTCATGACGGTGAATCCGTCAATGCAGCGGTTCTCTGGGCGGNAATGGAAGCCGAAGCCTTTGTCAGCAAGGANGTCGACCATCTCATCGATACNGGCCTCTCCTTCATTCCGAAGGACAGCCTNATTGCGAAACTGGTGGCNGACATTCGCCAATGGACGTCCGGCAACGAAGACTGGGAGGCNACGCGACAGAAGATNGAGGACAATTACGGCTACGACAAATATCCGGGCAACTGTCATGTCGTGCCCAATCATGCCTTGATGATCATGGCGCTCCTTCATGCGCCGCACGACTTCCAGCGCGGACAAATGATCGTCAATACCTCGGGNTGGGATACCGATTGCAATGCCGGCAATCTGGGCTGCCTGCAGGGCATNATGCTCGGCCTTGANGGCCTCGAAGCAGGNCCCGANTGGCGNGGCCCGGTCGCCGACCGGCTTTACATGTCGACCGCGGATGGCGGCCGATCGATCTCCGATGCGGTGGAGATTTCGCTCTGGCTNGCCAATCTTGGCCGCAAGCTCGCCGGCNAAGCGCCCGAGCCTGCGCCGAAGAACGGCGCCATCTTTCATTTCTCGCTGCCAGGTTCCGTGCAGGGGTTTCGCCCTCAACCCGGAGAAACGGCGCTGGGCGGTCTCTCAGTCAGCGGCACTGGCGAAGCATTGGCGATCGACTTCGCGGCTCTTGCCNCCGGGCTGGAAGCGGCCGCCACCACACCCGTCTTCACGCCGCCGGAGGTCAAGGGCATGCGCACCTATGACCTGATGGCNAGNCCCCGNATCCACGCCGGGCAGACGCTGCGGGCGACCCTCACCGCGGACCCGCAGACGACCGGAGCGCTCGAAGCGAAGCTGAGGATCCGCCACTATGACGGCGATGACCAGCTTGTCGAACTCGACATGGAAAGTGCCGTNGCCCTCAAGCCGGGCAAGCCCTGCGAANTGGAATGGGTGGTCCCGGAGACGGGCTACCAGCCGATTGCCGANGTCGGCATAGTTTTGACGAGCNCCNCTGGTCGCAGCACGGGNCGCGTTCTCGTCGANNGCNTGACCTGGGACGGCATCCCTGACGTCACCTTCCGGCGACCCGCAGGCAACGGCGATTTCTGGCGCCGGGCCTGGGTGAGCAGCGTGCATTTCTTNTCCAAGAACTTTCCGCAGGATTTTCGCATCAGCCAGAACCGCGGCGAAGGCCTTATCCTGCAGGGAACACGTGAGTGGACGGACTATACGGTTGAAGCCGACCTGATGCTTCACCTTGGCGATTATGGCGGACTGGTCATTCGCGCCNAAGGNCAGCGCCGCTACTATGCGGCCAGGATCACCCGGAAGGGTGAATTGCANATCATGCGCCGCAAGGATGATGAGGAGACCGTTCTCGCNTCNACGGCATTGGCNATNCCNTTCGAAACNGCGTTCCAGATGGTCGTCTCCGCCAAGGNNGANCAATTGTCGGNCACGGTNGGCGATACAGNCGTCACGGCCAGCGATTCCGCCTTTGCCGGCGGTGCCGCTGGATTGGTGATCCACGAAGGGGCGCTCTCGGCAACCCGCATTCANNTCCGCAGCACGTAGGAAGAGGAGGCAATCATGGCCAGTGTGTCCATTGACGGCGTCATCAAGAAATACGGCAGCGTGGAAGTCATTCACGGTATCGACGCCGATTTCAGCGATGGTGAGTTCGTCGTGCTTGTGGGACCTTCGGGGTGTGGCAAGTCGACACTGCTTCGGATGATCGCCGGCTTGGAGGAAATCTCCGGCGGGCAGATTTCCATCGGCGAAAAGGTGGTCAATGATCTCCCGCCGAAGAGCCGCGACATCTCCATGGTGTTCCAGAATTATGCGCTTTATCCGCATATGACCGTCGAGGAGAACATGGCGTTCTCGCTGACGCTTGCCGGGGCTTCGAAGGAAGAGAAAACCAGGAAGGTACGCGAGGCGGCGGAAATCCTGGGTCTGGTGCCGTTGCTCGAGCGCAAGCCGAAGGCACTGTCCGGAGGTCAGCGTCAGCGGGTCGCGATGGGTCGCTCGATCGTGCGAAATCCGCAGGTCTTCCTGTTCGACGAACCGCTTTCCAACCTCGACGCCAAGCTGCGGGTCCAGATGCGCGGCGAAATCAAGGCGCTGCACCGGCGCCTGGGCACGACCATGGTCTATGTCACGCATGACCAGGTTGAGGCGATGACGATGGCCGATCGGATCGTCGTCATGCAAGCCGGCCGCATCGAGCAGATCGGTTCGCCGCTCGAGCTTTACGATCGCCCGACAAACGCCTTCGTCGCGCAATTCATCGGCTCCCCGGCAATGAACCTATTCGCGACACAAGCAAGCGGGGGAGGCCTTTATCTCGAAGGCGGCACGCCGACCGGTATCGAGGCACCCGCGGCCGCACGCGAGGGCCAGTCGATATTGCTCGGCAAGCGCCCGGAGGATATCCGCCTGGCGAACAGCGGTGCCATCATGGCCGAAGTGAACAATCTCGAACCCACCGGTGCCGAAACCCTCGTCGAGATGAAACGGGACGGCGTCTCCATATCCGTTGTCTTGCGTGAGCGCCCCGAGTTTTCAATCGGCGATGAACGTGCACTCGACCTGAGCCAGGGGGCGACGCACTTCTTCGACGCGGACAGCGGAAAACGGCTCGACTGACGAACCGGACCGCAAGATGCACCAACCCTGCGGCCCCGTCGGTCAGGGCGGCTGTGGCCGGATGACGCAGGATGGTGAGAGACACCTAACTCGACAAAACCCAACAAAAAACCCCGCTTTCGCGGGGTTTCTTGGATTTTCCGGGGCGAGCCGGAACAAAGAATTGGTGCCCAGAAGAGGACTCGAACCTCCACACCGTTGCCAGTACCAGCACCTGAAGCTGGCGCGTCTACCAATTCCGCCATCTGGGCGACGGGGCCGGATTTAGGGGCTGCGGCGCGTCATGTCAACTTCATAATCGGGGGGAGATGAAATTAGCTCGGAAATAGTCCGGTGAGGTGCGCGGAAACGCTTCGGGGGGTATCCGCCCATCAGACTCGGAACCGCTGTTGCGCCTCATCACCCGCAAAAGTTCCCCGCCGACCTGGGATGAAATGGCCTGTCTCTGTGAACCATGCCATTCCGGCGCGCGACCGCCGATGATATAGGCAACTCATGCAGGGCAATCGCTACCATCATCTCGGCTGGCATCACGACATCGGTTTGTTCGAGGCTGCGTTCAGCACACAGACCTTTTCGCGCCATGCCCATGAAGGGTTTGCCATCGGCGCCATCGCCGAGGGCGCCGGCGGCTATTTCTGCCGTGGCGAGAACATGATCCTTCCAAAGGGCGTCCTGTCCCTGATGAACCCGGAAGAAGCGCATACGGGGCATGCGGCGGCGGGGCAGGTTCGCTACAACATGCTCTATGTCTCGGAGACCGCCGTGCGCCAGGTGCTCGATCTCAAGACGCTGCGCGGTTTCAGCGAGGTCGCACCGCGCGATCGCGAGGCGCATGTTTCGGGCGCGCTGGCAAGGCTGGCGCGCAGCCTGAATGACAACCACGCAACCGACTGGCAACTCGCCTGCGAGGAAAGCGTGCATGAGGTGCTCTCCCATGTATTTGCGCTTTACGGCCGGGCCGAGTTGCGTCGTCCGGGACGCGAGCCTGCGGCTATTCGCAATATGATAGAGCGGGTTGAAGCCGGGGTTGAAAGCGGTGACAGCCTCAGTCTTGCCGATCTGGCAGATCAGGCCGGTTTAACCCCGTCCTACCTTATCCGGAGTAGCCTGCGGGCCACGGGACTGACGCCGCACGGCCATGTGCTGCGTGCCCGTGTCGAGCTGGCGCGCCGGCTGCTGCTCGCCGGCGTTCCGGCTGCGGAAGCTGCGTTGGCCGCGGGCTTTTGCGATCAGGCCCACCTCATCCGCCAGTTCCGGCGTCATTACGGGGTGACGCCAGGCGCAATCATCAGGCACTGAAAGGTCAATTTCGTCCAATCCATCGAAGGGCGTTACGTTGCAAGGCAAGATCCGAAAGGATCACGCCATGTCATTCAAACCCGTCATCATTCTCTCCCGAGACCTGCCGGTCGGCCTCAAGGCAAATTTCGCAGCCGTTCTGGGCATGAGCCTCGGACGTTTTCACCCGGAACTCGTCGGGCCGGATACACCCACACAGGATCGGGTGGTGCTGCGCGGCATCACCACGGTTGCGCTTCCGGTTCTCGGCGCTGCGGCCGAAGACCTTGCTTCGCTATTCGAGGCTGGTGCTGACCTGCCCTTGAGGCTGGCCTACATGCGCGCAGCTTTCGAGGCGCGCAATTACGCCGACTATACGGACCGCATAACTGCGGCGCCGCTGGCCGGACACGCACCGCAGGCGATTCTTCTGGGAGGACCGCGCAAGGCGGTCGACCGCATCTGTGGCAACGTGCCGCTTCTCAGATAGAGGCGCATCGCGCTCGATCGGCAATAAGCCAGGCTTACTCGCCGATCTTGAGCGCCTCGATGAAGGCTTCCTGCGGGATTTCCACCTTGCCGAACTGGCGCATGCGCTTCTTGCCCGCCTTCTGCTTGTCGAGAAGCTTGCGCTTGCGGCTGGCGTCGCCGCCATAGCACTTGGCGGTCACGTCCTTGCGCAGTGCGGCAATGGTCTCGCGGGCGATCACGCGGCCACCGATCGCGGCCTGGACCGGGATCTTGAACATGTGGCGGGGGATGAGCTCCTTGAGCTTTTCGCACATCGCGCGGCCGCGCTTTTCCGCAGCCGACCGGTGGACCAGCATCGACAGCGCATCGACCGGCTCGTCATTGACGAGGATCGACATCTTCACGAGGTCGCCCTCGCGATTGCCGATGATGTGATAGTCGAAGCTGGCATAGCCCTTCGAGATCGATTTCAGCCGGTCGTAGAAGTCGAACACGACTTCGTTGAGCGGCAGTTCGTAGGTCACCATGGCGCGGGTGCCGACATAGGACAGGTCGATCTGCAGGCCGCGACGCTCCTGGCAGAGTTTGAGGATCGGGCCGAGATAATCGTCCGGCGTCATGATCGTCGCCTTGATCCAAGGCTCTTCGATGGCCGAGATCTTGACCACGTCCGGCATGTCGGCCGGGTTGTGCAGGTCCATCTCGTCGCCATTGGTCATGGTCATGTGATAGACCACCGACGGCGCCGTCGCGATGAGATCGAGGTTGAACTCGCGCTCCAGCCGCTCCTGGATGATTTCCAGGTGAAGAAGGCCGAGGAAGCCGCAGCGGAAGCCGAAGCCGAGCGCTGCCGAGGTCTCCATCTCGAACGAGAAGCTCGCATCGTTGAGGCGCAATTTGCCGACAGCGGAGCGCAGGTCTTCGAAATCCGCCGCATCGACCGGGAAGATACCGCAGAACACCACCGGCTGGGCCGGCTTGAAGCCCGGCAGCGCTTCCGCCGTCGGCTTTTTGTCTTCGGTGATCGTATCGCCGACACGGGTATCGGCCACTTCCTTGATGGAAGCGGTAATGAAGCCGATTTCGCCGGGGCCAAGGTCCGGCACCATGACCATCTTCGGCGTGATGACGCCGACGCGATCGACCGGATAGCGCGCGCCGGTGCCCATCATGCGGATCTGCTGGCCCTTGCGGAGCTTGCCGTCGATGATCCGCACAAGCACGATCACGCCGAGATAGGCGTCGTACCAGCTGTCGACGAGAAGCGCCTTCAACGGCGCGTTGGGATTGCCGGCCTTCGGTGCGGGCAATCGCTTCACAATGGCTTCGAGAACGTCGGGCACGCCGACGCCGGTCTTCGCCGAGATCGGGATCGCATCGGAAGCGTCGAGCCCGATCACTTCCTCGATCTGTTCCTTCACCCGGTCGCTGTCGGCGGCCGGAAGATCGACCTTGTTCAGCACCGTGACGATCTCGTGATTGTTGTCGATCGCCTGGTAGACATTGGCAAGCGTCTGGGCTTCCACCCCCTGCGACGCGTCGACCACCAGCAGCGAGCCTTCGCAGGCCGAAAGCGACCGCGAGACCTCATAGGCGAAGTCGACGTGTCCCGGTGTGTCGATCAGGTTAAGCACATAATGCTGGCCGTCCTGGGCGTCATACTCCAGCCGCACAGTCTGCGCCTTGATGGTGATGCCGCGCTCGCGCTCGATATCCATCGAGTCGAGGATCTGTTCCTTCATCTCGCGTTCTTCGATCGAACCGGTGCTCTGAATCAGCCGGTCGGCAAGCGTCGACTTGCCATGGTCGATATGGGCGACGATCGAGAAGTTGCGGATGTGCGAAAGTGGGGTGTCGGTCATGAGGCGGGATTTATCAGTCCCTAGGAAAAAGGCAATCTTTGAATTGTGGGGTAAAGCCCCGATAGACTGAAACACCGGGGTTGGGGGCTCTCAGCCTTAGAAGGGGGGACCGAGACAACGCAAGCAGGGTGGCATGCGAGGTCTAGCGGTCCGGCACCTTCCAGTCCGGCTCCGGAGTTTTCCGCCGCCGGAGCCGGAGCATGAGGCCCACTGCCACGCCGGCCCCGATCGCGATCGTCAGATCGGCGAGAACCGTCAAGAGCAAGGTCATCACAAGCAGGAAGATATCGGCGCGATCGCCGCGGAAACGTTCCTTGAAGTGTTGCGGCTCGGCCATGTTCCAGGCCGTGAGAACGAGAACGGCGGACAGTGCGGGAAGCGCCAGCATGCCGGCCAAAGGTGCCGCCAGCATCATGAAGCCGAGAAGAAACAGGGAATGCGCGATGCCCGAGACCGGTGTTTTCGCCCCGGCGCGGATGTTCGTGGCCGTCCGTGCGATCGCGCCGGTGGCCGGCAGTCCGCCGAAGACGACGGAGATGCAGTTTGCCAGGCCCTGGGCGGTGAGTTCTGTATTGGAGCGATGGGCCGTTCCCGCCATCCTGTCGGCGACGAGGGCGGAGAGCAGGGATTCGATGCCTGCCAGAAACGCAATGATGATGGCCGATGGAAGCAGTTCCTGAAGCGTGCCGAGATCGATGGCCGGCAGGGAAGGGGTGGGCAGCGACGAGGATATCTCGCCGAAACGGCTGGCAATGGTATCCACTTCCAGCCCCAGAAGCGGAACCGCGGCGGAGGTGAGGGCCACGGCGACCAGCAGGCCCGGCAGTCTCGGCGCGGCTTTCCTGAATATGACGATCAGCACCAGGGTGACGAGTGCGATGACGGTGCTTGCGGCGGACCAGGTGCCGTGCGCCTCCCACAAGGCTGCAAGTTTAGGCAGGAAATCGGCGGGCAGTTTGCCCGCACTGATCCCGAAGAAATCGGAGATCTGGCTCGCGGCGATGATGATCGCGATCCCGATGGTAAAACCGTTGATCACAGGCTCGGGCACATGGCGGATCAGCCGCCCGGCCTTGAAGACCCCGGCGACGATCAGGATGATTCCGGCCATGAGCGTGGCGACCAGCAGTCCGTCATAGCCGTGTCGCGCGATCACGTCATAGACGACGACGATGAAGGCGCCGGTCGGGCCGCCGATCTGGATGCGCGAGCCGCCGAATGCCGAGATGGCCAGGCCCGCGACGATCGAGGTGATCAGGCCCGCGCCGGGTTCGGCGCCCGAGGCGATTGCAATGGCCATTGCGAGCGGGAGGGCGACCATCGCAACCGTCAGCCCGGCCATCAGGTCGGCACCGAGCGTCGGCAGATTGTAATCGCGGAGCGTGGTCAGGATCTTGGGATGAAAGGCGCTGTCGCGGACCGACTTGTCCTCGCTCACCGGATTGGTCGCTGGCTCGTTGCTGGTGTTGTCGCTCATGGCACTTCCCGTCTTCCCCGGTGCGTGTGATGCGCCCCGGCTGCCCGGCTTGTCAATCACCGGCGGGCTTGGTGCCGCCTTTTCGGTTTTCCGGCACTCCCGCCGGCCCCCACTCGATTTGCTTGTAGTCGAAGCCGAACTCGATGGTCGGTTTGACGATGCGGAAATAGGGCGAAAGGTCGAAATCGCGTGGGGTGAACAGCGAGTAGTGGCGGATGTGCAGGATCTCGCGCCGCGAGTGATCGGATGTCGCAGCCGCCCGGCCCGGCGCCAGCGTGATCTCGGGCAGGATCGGGTAACTCACGCTCTGGAAGGCCTGGGCGATCAGCGATGAGCAGATCGCCCGCGTGGGATCGCCCGAGCCCAGAGCCAGCATCCGCCTGCGCCATGCGACGGGTACGGGTGGAGCCGACCACGTGTAGCGCATCAGGTCGAAAATGTTCTTGAGATCATATTTCAAACCCAGCTTGCCGATCATGAAATTGACGACCTGGTCGCGATCTTCCGGTGTCAGGCCGACGGGTCGGCAAATCCGGGTGTTGTAGGTTTCATACTTGGAAAGCGGGACGGCGATGCAACCCTCCCCGAGATTGACCTCGATAAGGCTCGGCCTGTCGTTGCGGTCGTCGCCTTCCTCATCGAGCGCATCGCCGACGTAAAGGGCCGAATGCGAGAATGTCGACTGGGTGAGATACTTGATGGTCTTGGAGATGCGGCGGTTGCCCTCGACGAGCAGCACGTCGCCGGGCCGGAGCGTGCGGCGCAGCGTGTCGGGATCGGACGGCGTGTAGGGCTCGTAACCCGATGTCTGTTCATCCAGCCAGTTGGCGAGCTTGTGGCCGATCCAGTCGAGCACTGTTCCGCCGCCGGATTTCATCTCGTCAGTCATGCTGTTTCATCGCAGCCAAGTCCGTCTGTTTCAAGACGCTATCCGCGTCAAATGCGCCGCCATTCATATTGACGTCTGGCTGGAATGATCCTAGTTTAGAATTGTTCTAAAAAGGTATCACCCAATGTTCACCCGTATTCTCGGCCTCGGCAAACGTTCCTTCGACTCGCTGTCGGAGCAGGAAGTGCTGGCCTTGGCCATTTCGTCCGAAGAGGACGATGCCCGGATCTACCTCGCCTATGCCGACATGCTGCGCGGCGACTTTCCGCATTCCGCCAAGATATTCGAGGAGATGGCGGCGGAGGAACATACCCACCGGGCGCGCCTGATCGAAATGCACCAGAAGAAATTCGGCGACCGCATTCCGCTGATCCGCCGTGAGCATGTGCGCGGGTACTACGATCGCAAGCCCGACTGGCTGGCAAAGAACCTTCCGCTCGACCGCATTCGCGCGGAAGCCGAAAACATGGAAAACCAGGCGCATCGTTTTTATCTGGCTGCTGCAGCGCGTGCTTCCGATGCCGAAACCCGCAAGCTGCTCGGCGATCTTGCCGTGCAGGAAAAAGCGCATGAATCGCTCGCGCGCCGGCTCACAGAAACCCATGCGCCCGAGGATGTCGCGAAGGAAGAGGAAGCCACCGAGCGCAAGCGCTTCATCCTCACCTATGTCCAGCCGGGTCTCGCCGGTCTCATGGACGGGTCCGTTTCCACGCTGGCACCGATCTTCGCGACTGCTTTCGCCACGCATAACACCGCAACCACCTTCGTCGTCGGTCTCTCGGCATCGGTAGGTGCGGGTATTTCCATGGGCTTTACCGAGGCGGCACATGACGACGGCGTGCTTTCGGGAAGAGGGTCGCCGGTCAAGCGCGGGCTCGCATCCGGCATCATGACCACGATCGGAGGTCTCGGCCACGCGCTGCCTTACCTCATTCCCCATTTCGGCACGGCAACCACCGTCGCCATCGCAGTCGTCTTCGTGGAATTGTGGGCCATTGCCTGGATCCAGAACCATTGGATGGAAACGCCGTGGAGCAGGGCGATCATCCAGGTCGTGTTGGGCGGCGCGCTGGTCTTTGCCGCGGGCATGCTGATTGGCAGCTTCTGACTGCGCTCCCGCAGACTTTGTCAGGTGGAACCGTGAAGGCTCTTACTCGACAGAGCCGACCAGCAGGTCCGTGCCGTTCTCGATGGTCACCCAACGACCGGAATTTTCCGACGACTGGCGCTTGAGATAGCGGTAGGGCGTATCGGTCCAGGCGAGAACCTCGTCCTCGAGATTGTCGAGAACATAATCGCCCTCGGCAGTGCGGAGCGTGAGGACGGCATGGCCTTCACCGTCCGGTTTGCGCACGACTGTGACCAGGAGGTCGCCGGCCGAGAAGCCGCGTTCGATGAGCATGTGGCGCTTGAGGAGCGCATAGTCCTCGCAGTCGCCGGCAACATCGGGGTAAGCCCAGACTTCTTCCTCGCCGTAAATCTCAATGTCGGTCCTCGGCATGATCGAGAAGTTGACCGCCTGGTTGACCTCATGGATGACCTTCCAGCCGTAATCTGTCACGCGCGGCGGTGCAGCCGGTTTGGAGACCGGGCCGCATTCCGAGCGGTAGGCTTTGCAGAAATCATAATGGCCGATGGGTTGGGACGTGATGCGGCCGGTCTTCATGGCGATCGTACGAGCGGGAACGTCCGGCGTGACGGACGCCGAGAGGGCAGGCGCGGAGG
Source organism: Hoeflea sp. (assembly GCA_002707605.1). Classification (GTDB taxonomy): domain Bacteria; phylum Pseudomonadota; class Alphaproteobacteria; order Rhizobiales; family Rhizobiaceae; genus Pseudohoeflea. The sequence goes on along the minus strand of PANK01000001.1, from coordinate 1,852,288 downwards.
CCGCCTGGTTGGCTGCCGCGCCGGCGAGTACGCCGACAGCGAGAACCATCGTCCGGTGAAGGCTGATCATGCTTTAGTTCCCCGTCCTACCCATGCCCGATAGTTAACGAAGGGTAAATTCGACGGAGATGAACTGTCAATTCCGCCCCCGGATTTGACTGGGAATATGGTTACCGTCCGGAGGGGAGTGGGGGAAATAAGTCACACAATGGGGTGTTGAGGGGCCATAAATGACCCCTCAAACCCTGATATCACACCGGTTCGGCGATCCTGTCGACGGCGGCGAGAATGCGTTGAATGTCTTCGGGACGCGAGAGGCGGTGGTCGCCATCGCGAATCAACTGCACATCGACATTGGTCGAGGGAAGGTGCTCGACCAGCCTCAGCGCATGTTTCCACGGCACATCCGGGTCCTCCATTCCCTGGATGATCGTCACGGGGGCGTCGACCTCTATGATGCCGTCGAGAACCCGGTTGGCGCGGCCGTCCTCGAAGAGTGCCTTGGTGAAAACGTTGGGATCGGGACCGTAGGGTGTCGGCTCCTCGAAATAGCCGCGGGTTTCCAGCGACTGCCGTTCTTCCTCGGAAAGCTCGGGCTCCATCAGTTCGTGGGTGAAGTCCGGCGCCGGGGCGATCAGAACCAAGCCGGCGATGCGGTCGGCCTCGCCGCGGTTTCTCAATTCCTGCGCCATGCGAAGCGCAATCCATCCGCCCATCGAGGAACCCACGAGGATCTGGGGGCCTTCGGCGAACCGGTCGAATACCGCGAGGCTTTCCTCGAGCCAGCGCGAGATGGTGCCATCGGTGAACTCTCCACCCGACGCTCCATGGCCGGAATAGTCGAAACGAATGCTGGCAGCTGCCTTGGATCCCTGATGAACGCAGATCGCTTCCGCCTTGCTGCCGCTCATGTCGGATCGGTATCCGCCGAGCCAGATTGTTCCCGGGCGCCCGATAGCCGTTGCCGGACGGATCAGCGCGGCGATCTCGCGCGCTTGCCCGTTTTCGCCAACCGTGATGCGTTTCTCTTCGACATCGCTCATTGTCATCGTGATCCTCACTTCTTATCTCTCGTCACGCCGGTGCCGAGTCGGTGCACCTCTCGAATGCGCGTTCCTGGCGTCCTCGCGGCGCAGACGTGACTTTTGACAGTACCCATTGCGTGACAGGTGATTTTTCCACGCAACCATGCTATTGACACCGGCGTTGTCTTATAGACATGGCAGTGCGCGGCCCTAAGTGGAGCCGCTTGCTGTCAGAAGCATGTCCTATCAATAGTCCAGGAGACCAGAGCCATTCGCAGACCTTTCAGAGCGCCCCCTACCACGAATGACGGGCCGCGCGCCAACCGAGATATTCGTGCCCCCAAGGTTCAGCTTATCGACGCAGAAGGCCAGAACCGGGGCGTCATACCGACCCCCGAGGCGCTTGACCTCGCTGAGGAAGCGGGACTCGATCTCGTCGAGATCAATTCCAATGGCGAGGTGCCGGTTTGCAAGCTCGTCGATCTGGGCAAACTGAAGTATCAGTCCCAGAAGAAGGCCTCCGAGGCCCGCAAGAAGCAGAAGACGGTCGAAGTCAAAGAGATCAAGATGCGTCCGAACATCGACACCCATGACTATGAGGTGAAGATGAAGGCGATGCGCCGCTTCTTCGACGATGGCGACAAGGTGAAGGTTACCCTGCGCTTCCGTGGTCGTGAAATGGCTCACCAGGAACTCGGCATGCAGCTCTTGCAGAGGGTCAAGGGTGAAACCGAGGAAATCGCCAAGGTGGAAGCCGAGCCGAAGCTTGAAGGCCGTCAGATGATGATGGTCCTGGCGCCGCGCTGAGGCCCTGACCGCGATCGGGATGCGAGGGTCTGTCCGAACCTCGCGCCCTTTTCCGATAAAAGGCCGCATTCACTGCGGTCTTTTTCTTTTGTGCATGGTGAGCGGAGCAGCAATCCCTTGGTGTCCTTTTCCGTTCTGTTTCGCCCTTGCATCCTGAGCGCCTTCACTCTATAAGGCCGCGTCCGAACCGTCCGGCAGGGCATGCCGAGGCGGTTCTACACGCTTGACGGTCTCTTCAGCCGTCTCAATCGAACAACAAGGGCTGTCGTTCACCCGCAAGGGACGAGCGAACAATGCCTGTAAGGAGTAGCGAAATGCCCAAGATGAAGACGAAATCGTCTGCCAAGAAGCGGTTCAAGATTACCGCGACCGGCAAGGTCAAGTCGGCTCAGGCCGGCAAGCGCCACGGCATGATCAAGCGGTCCAACAAGTTCATCCGCGACGCTCGCGGCACCATGGTTCTTTCGGAGCCGGATGCCAAGATCGTCAAGAAGTTCCTTCCCAACGGACTTTGAGAACCGGACCCAATCTAAGGAGATCATGACATGGCACGCGTAAAACGGGGCGTTACTGCCCACGCAAAGCACAAGAAGGTCCTCAAGAAAGCCAAGGGCTTCTACGGACGTCGCAAGAACACCATCCGCACGGCCAAGGCCGCTGTCGATCGCTCGATGCAGTACGCTTACCGCGACCGCAAGGCGCGCAAGCGGAATTTCCGGGCGCTCTGGATCCAGCGTATCAACGCTGCCGTCCGCGAGCACGGCCTGACCTACGGCCGTTTCATCGATGGCCTCGGCAAGGCTGGTATCGAGATCGACCGCAAGGTTCTCTCGGACATGGCTATCCACGAGCCGGCAGCATTCGCAGCCCTCGTCGATGCTTCCAAGAAGGCTCTCGAGTACCTCAAGGAAACCGGTACGCCGAACGAGTTTGAAGGCGCGGTTCAATAAGCCGGCGCTTTCCCTGAGGCATACAATCTGACCATTTGGGATCCCGCGTCGGCCTGGGCTGACGCGGGATCTTTTCGTTTTTGACATCTGCACGGACACAATGGACGAAACCGGAAACATTTCTGAAAACGACCTGGCGTCGGATACGCTGGCTCTGCTGATGCAGGTGCTGACGGCCGACGACGGTAAGCGCGTCGTGCGCGTCGTTTTGCCGGAAGCGTCCAAGTCAGCGGCTCCCAACGAAGCCAATGACGGGGTTTTCTGGGTCAAGCGCTTCGGCATCGAAGAGCAACGTTTTGCCCAGCGTGCGCATGCAGCCCTCAGCCCGCTGATCCCGGTGGCAGCACTGCGCTCCGCAGCACTCCCCGACCCCGCAGCCCAGCTCGATCGCGAGGTGCGCAAGCTCAACGCCTTTGCTTCAGCTGGCATTCCCGTTCCACGCATCGTTCTGAAGGGCGACCGGGCGCTGGTCCTGTCCGATACCGGCACGGATGCGCACAGGCGTTTGTTGACGCTCATGGCCGCCGGCGAGACGGAACTGGCCGAGGAGCTTGTCCTGCGTATCGCCGCATCACTTGGTGCGGTTCACACTGCGGGTCTGTGCCACGGACGGCCGCATCCGCGCGACATGTTCGTCGCCGCCGATGGGCGGATCGGTTATTACGATTTCGAGGAAGAGCCGGAGGCGCGGATGCCGCTGGCCGATGCACAGGCGCGTGACGTCTGGCTTCTGTTCATGCAGATCTGCGCCACGCCACCGAAGCCGGACACCCCTGACGAGGCGCTTGCCGCCTACTGCGAGACCGCACCATCGATCGTGCTGCCACGGGTCGGACCGGTCATCGCGCCGTTCAAGCCATTTCTGCCGTTGATCGGCCTTTTCGAGCATCGCGGGCTCGGCAAGGACGGCAAGCGGTTCCTCAATGCCACACGATTTCTGTCCGATGCCTTGCAACATGGCGCCGGCAAGGGCAGTGAAGAGGCGCCCGCTCAACCGGAGCTGCGCGGCGCATCGACAATGAACAAAGCCGGAAAGGGCTGATGAGACGATGAGCGACCTGGAACACCTCGAAAAGGCCATCATGGCCGATATCGAAAAGGCTGACGATGAAGCGGCGATCGAAGCTGTCCGCGTCGGCGCGCTCGGCAAGAAGGGTTCTGTCTCCGAACTGCTCAAGGGCCTTGGCCGCATGAGCCCCGAGGAGCGCCAGACCGCCGGTCCCGCGATCAACGGCATGAAAGCCCGCGTCGCCGACGCGATCGCGGCCCGCAAGGTCGAACTCAAGGATGCCGCTATCACCGCGCGTCTGGCCAGCGAGACCATCGACATCTCGCTTCCGGTCCGCACATCGCCCTCCGAACGCGGTCGCGTCCATCCGATCAGCCAGGTGATCGACGAGATCACCGCCATCTTTGCCGATATGGGGTTTGCGGTTGCCGAAGGCCCGGATATCGAGACCGACTACTACAACTTCACCGCGCTCAATTTCCCCGAGGGCCACCCGGCCCGCGAGATGCACGACACCTTCTTCTTCCCGCCGGATGCCGACGGAAAGAGAAAGCTCCTGCGCACCCACACCTCGCCGGTGCAGATCCACACGATGGAAAGCCAGGAACCGCCGATCCGTATCGTGATCCCCGGCAAGACCTACCGGCAGGATTCCGACGCCACCCATTCACCGATGTTTCATCAGCTCGAAGGCCTGGTCATCGACAAGACAGCCAATGTGGCCAACATCAAGTGGACGCTGCAGGAATTCTGCAAGGCCTTCTTCGAAGTGCCNTCGCTGAACATGCGCTTCCGTCCCTCGTTCTTTCCCTTCACCGAGCCNAGCCTNGAGCTCGACATCCAGTGCGACCGCTCGAAGCCGGGCGAAGTGCGCTTCGGCGAGGGTGANGACTGGATGGAGATCCTCGGCTGCGGCATGGTCCACCCCAACGTGCTGCGCGCNTGCGGGCTCGATCCNGACGTCTATCAGGGCTTTGCNTGGGGCATGGGCATCGACCGTATNGCCATGCTNAAATACGGCATGCCGGACCTGCGCGACTTCTTCGANGCCGATGTGCGCTGGATCGACCATTACGGNTTCCGCCCGCTCGACATNCCCACCCTGTTTGCGGGGNTGAGCGCGTGAGCCGATACACACCGAAATCCCGCCCTTTGGCTATGAACGGGAACAATTGAAATGAAATTCACGCTTTCCTGGCTCAAGGACCATCTCGACACCGATGCCTCGCTCGATGAGATCGTCGAGACGCTGACCATGATCGGCCTCGAGGTCGAAGACGTCGATGACAAGGCAGCCTTCAAGGCCTTCACGATCGCCAAGATCGTCTCCGCCGAACAGCATCCCGATGCCGACAAGCTCAAGGTGCTCAAGGTCGATACCGGGTCCGGCGATCCGGTGCAGGTCGTCTGCGGCGCGCCCAATGCGCGTGCGGGCCTCATCGGTGCTTTCGCGGCACCCGGCACCTATGTCCCGGGCATCGACGTGACGCTGGGTGCTGCCGCCATTCGCGGCGTCGAGAGCTTCGGCATGATGTGCTCCGAGCGCGAACTCAAGATTTCCGACAATCACGAGGGCATCATCGACCTGCCGGACGATGCGCCGGTCGGCAGCTCTTACGCCGCTTATGCCGGTCTCGACGATCCGGTCATCGACATCAACTTGACGCCCAACCGTCCCGATTGCACCAGCATCTACGGCATTGCCCGTGATCTGGCCGCTGCCGGTCTCGGCAAGCTCAAGGACGGTTCGGTCGAACCGGTCGCCGGTGAGGGCGAATGCCCCGTCGATGTCACCATCGAAGCGACTGATCTCTGCCCCGGTTTTGCGCTGCGTCTGGTGCGCGGCGTGAAGAACGGCCCGTCGCCGCAGTGGATGCAGAAGCGCTTGATCGCCATCGGCCTCAGGCCCATCAACGCGCTGGTCGATATCACCAACTACGTCACCTTCGATCGCGGTCGTCCGTTGCACGTCTTCGATGCTGCCAAGGTCAAGGGCGACCTCGTGGTTCGCCGCGCCAGAAACGGTGAAAAGGTTCTCGCACTCGACACTCGCGAATATGAACTGGGTTCCGACATGTGCGTGATCGCCGATGACAATGGTGTCGAATCCATTGCCGGCATCATGGGCGGGGAGCATTCGGGCTGCGACGAGACGACAACCGACGTGCTNATCGAATCCGCNCTCTGGGACCCGATGAACGTGGCNCGCACCGGACGNGACCTCGGNATNGTCACCGATGCACGCTACCGNTTCGAGCGCGGCGTCGANCCGGAATTCATGNCNGACGGCATCCAGNTNGCCACNCGTCTGGTGACCGATCTNTGCGGCGGCACNCCGTCCGAAACCCTCATCAANTANGGCGANCCCACCTCGAAGGANGGNGANCTCGTCGGCGAGACCGGCCATCACTATCACGAGGTCGATTTCCCGCTNACCGAAACCAANCGCCTGACCGGTCTCGATGTCGACCGNGAGGAGAGCATCGCCATTCTCGAAAAGCTCGGNTTCAAGGCNAAGGGCACGACTGACGGCGATACNATCCGNTTCGTNGTTCCCTCNTGGCGTCCAGANGTCGANGGCAAGGCCGATCTNGTNGAAGAGGTCATGCGCATNCACGGCGTCAACGAGATCGAGCCTGCGCCGCTNGAAGGNCANGCGGCGGTCAACGGCAAGATCCTGACGACGCTGCAGATCCGCACCCGTCTNGCCCGCCGCACGCTNGCNGCNCGCGGNATGCACGAGGCCGTTACCTGGTCCTTTATACCGGAAGATCACGCGAAGGCCTTCGGCGGCGGCAAGCCCGAACTCAAGCTGTCCAATCCGATCTCGGCGGACATGTCCGACATGCGCCCCTCGCTGCTGCCGGGTCTCTTGGCCGCTGCCGGCCGCAATGCCGACCGTGGCTTTGGCGATACGGCAGTCTTCGAGGTCGCGGCCACCTATGAAAGCGATGCGCCCGAGGGGCAGCGCCGTGTGGCCGGCGGTATTCGCCGCGGAACGGCGACGCTCGAAGGCGCGGGTCGTCACTGGGATGGTGCGGCGGAAGCCGTCGGCGTCTTCGATGCCAAGGCCGATGCCTTCGCGGTGCTCGAAGCCTGCGGTGCACCGGTCGATCGCCTGATGATCGAACGCGGCGCGCCCGACTGGTTCCATCCGGGCCGTTCCGGCGTCATCAAGCTCGGCCCCAAGGTGGTGCTCGGCTATTTCGGCGAGTTCCATCCGAAGGCGCTCGAATCGCTCGATGTCTCGGGCCCGCTCTGTGGCTTCGAGGTTTATATCGACGCGATCCCCGAGCCGCGCGCCAAGGCGACCCGCACCAAGCCGGTGCTCGCCCTTTCGCCGTTCCAGGCCGTACGCCGTGACTTCGCCTTCGTGGTGAACAGCGACGTGGCCGCCGGCGACATCGTTCGCGCCGCGACCGGCGCCGACAAGGCGCTGATCACCGGGGTCAAGGTCTTCGATATTTTCGAGGGTGCCTCGCTGGGCGAAGGCAAGAAGTCGGTGGCGATCGAGGTCACGCTTCAGCCGCGCGACAAGACGCTAACCGAGGAAGAACTCGAAAAGGTCTCGGCTAAGGTCGTCGCCAATGTCGAGAAATCGACCGGCGGGACATTGCGGGGCTGACCGGCAGCCCCGCCTGGTGGTCCAGATATTCAGGACGGCTGGCTGATAGCCGGTCTCTTGGCCATCCGCATGATCAGATAAAGCGGCATCGCCAGCGACAGCCCGACGGCTAGCGTTGCGGGGAGGACAATCCACCACCCCGCGACGCCCTCTCGTCTCGCGTCGAGACCCGACCAGATCCAGAAGGTAAGGGCGGATAGGAGAAGGTCCGCGGAAAAACCGGCAGCGACCGGATTGGCGAACCCTCCGGCGATAAAGCCGGAGATATCCGGTCCGTTTCGGGCAACGAACTGGGAAAAGAAAATCCAGGGAATAACGGTGCCTGCAAGGGCAAGAACGGCATAGACAGGGCGCATGTGTGTCTCCGATGAACAGGTTTTGCGATACGCCACTTGTCGCGCCATGAGGTAATCCTCACAATTACCTGTCGGGTAATGGAGGAATGAACCGGATGACGCCCCACACATCCACGCGCCCGCTTTTCGCAGCGAGTCTGCGCGACTGGCGGCAGCATCGCGGCGAAAGTCAACAGACCCTCGCCAACCGGGCCGGCATCTCGACCCGGCACCTGTCATTTCTGGAGACCGGGCGGGCGCGCGCCAGCGAAGGCATGGTATTGCGCCTGGCCGATGCACTCGATCTGCCGTACCAAGCGCGCAACGAGATGCTGGCGGAAGCAGGATTTCATCCTCGCTTCGGTGTGGAGCCGGCAAGCGGGTTGGAGGCGTTGCCCGAAGCAGTCAGGAATGCCGCTGCGCTTATTCTGGCCAATCATGATCCCTATCCTGCGCTCTGCCTGAATTCGGCCTATGATATCCTCGCCGCGAATGCAGGCTTCGGACGGCTCGCGGATTCTTTAGCTGTCGCGCCAGGCGGAAATCTGCTGCATCTCATCTTCGATCCCGGCCCGGTGCGCGATGCCATCGTCAATTGGGAGGCGCTCGCGGCGCTGATCCATCGGNGGATATTGCGGGAAATGCGTNATCTCGGTNCAAGAANCCTGCTNGCACGGCGCTATGCNGAGATCGCGCCACACCTGTCCGACCTGCCGGTCGAGGCGAGCATTCTGCCGGCGGAGCCCGCTCTTGCGATTGAATTCCGGATCGGCGGCGAGACGTCCGCGTGGCTGACGACAGTGACCACGCTTGGTACCGCGCAGGATGCGCTCACCGAGGGGCTTCTGATCGAGCAGTACTTCCCCGTCCCGGTCGGAAACGAACCTGTCGCCCCAAAAGGATGATCCCGGCGAATGAAGTACGGGGCAAATTGCCCCGTACTTGTTGTATGCGCGTCAGTGCGCCAGCATTTCCTCGACGATCTCCTTGCCGTTGAGCGATGCGGGATAGTAGGTCGGCCAGTTCGTCAGTTCCGAGAGAACCTCGGCCCGGTCGTCACCCCAATAGAGATGGTAATGGTCCGCCTTTTCGGGCGCGATCTTGTGGTCGCTGAACTGGATGTAGCTCGGCGCGCTTTCGTCGCCCTCCACCTTCTTGAAGATAAAGCGCACGCCCCTGTTGCCCTTCTTGTAGGTCAGGATTTCGTAGCCGTCGCTCTCGTACCGACCGCTGACCGAGCCCTCGGGACGATGAAAGGTGACCTTGCCTCCATCGATTTCGATGCCGTCGACACCGGTTTTGTAGCCGGCTTCATAATAGGCCTTGTAGCCCTCGGCACTTTTGTCGCCGTGCTCTGCCTTGTGCGCGAAGACAGGATCAAGCGTGCCGTCGCGAAGATAGGGGTACACCGACTGCCAGTCGCCTTCCCAGTCGGAGAGATCGCGCGCCGCGACTTGGTCGTCCTCGAAGTAGCCCGCGTGAACATCCTTGTTCTCATCGCCATGGGCATGTGCGTGCTCGTGCGAATGCCCTGCCTTGTCGGAAGCGCCTGCGGCGGCCGGGACTGCGATGAGAGCCAGGCTGAGAGCGCAAGCGCGGAAGATGTTCGTGGGAAGTGAATTTGTCATGTCGTGACCTCTTTGAAATGCAGGCGACCCGCTCAAATGCGAATCGTAACGTTATTACGTAACGAATTTGAATTAGACGAAGCTGAATGATGTGACAAGNACCTCTTCACTTTTCCCGAGGANGACCGATATCGAGTCTGCCCGGCGCAACTGGCGGCCCGATTGAACATNTCATGAGGCTAGCCGAAACATGCAGGATGGTTGTAAAACCCCGCGGACATTCCCTTGGAAGGCCNTTTNATGAACCTCATTCTCAACTCCGACAGCTACAAATATTCCCACTTCCTGCAGTACCCGCCGGAGACGGCGACGATTTCGGCCTATGCCGAGGCGCGGCGCGGTGGGCCCTACGAGAATGTGCTGTTTTTCGGNCTGCAGATGTTCCTCAAGGAGTATCTCTCGGGCCGGGTGACGATGGAGGATGTCGAGGAAGCTGACGAATTGATCACCGCCCACGGTCTGCCGTTCAATCGTAAAGGGTGGGAAACGCTGGTCGAGCGCCATGGGGGCAAGCTGCCGCTCCTGATCGAGGCGCTGCCGGAGGGGCAGATCGTGCCCGTCGGCACGCCGCTCATTCAGGTGCGCAACACGGATCCCGATTTCTTCTGGCTTCCGACCTTCCTCGAAACCGCGCTCCTGCGNGCGATCTGGTATCCGTCAACGGTAGCCACGCTCTCNCACAGCGTCCGCGAGATCATTNCGGCGTCTCTCGAACGCACCTGCGACACGCCCGGTGAGGTGCTGCCGTTCCGCCTCCATGACTTTGGCGCGCGTGGCACAACCTCACTCGAACAGGCAGGACTCGGCGGGGTCGCCCATCTGGTGAGCTTCCTCGGTACCGACACCGTGGCCGGCCTCGTTGCCGCCCGGCGCTACTACCACGAGCCGATGGCNGGCTTCTCGATCCCCGCNGCNGAGCACTCGACNATGACGAGCTGGGGCGAGGACCGCGAGACGGAAGCCTATCGCAACATGCTNACCCAGTTCGGNGGNCCCGGNAAACTGGTCGCNGTCGTCTCGGATTCCTATGANCTCTANCGNGCGGTCAAGAACATCTGGGGNGANGAACTCAAGGCNGANGTNGAGGCNACNGGCGGTACGCTGGTNGTNCGCCCNGATTCNGGCGATGCCAGCCGNGTNCCGGTCGACACGCTCGTCATGCTNGGCGAGATCTTCGGCTTCACCACCAACGAAAAGGGCTTCAAGGTTCTGAACCCCGCCGTCCGCGTCATCCAGGGCGACGGCATTACCCCCGAGACCATCCGTATCATTCTCGGCCGCATGGAAGATCTCGGCTGGTCGGCTGAAAACATGGCTTTCGGTATGGGCGCCGGTCTTCTTCAGAAGGTCAATCGCGATACGCTGCGCTTCGCCATGAAGGCCAATGCCCGGCAGGACAAGGATGGCGAATGGCACGGCATCAACAAGAACCCCAAGACCGATCCCGGCAAGGCCTCCAAGCGCTACCGTCAGGCCGTGGTGATGGAAAACGGCGCGCCTGTCGCCGTGCCGCTAAAGGATCTCGGCGACCGCGAGAACATGCTCAAGCCTGTCTGGGAGAATGGCGAGCTGTTGGTCGACTGGAAGCTCTCGGAAATCCGCGACCGCGCCAACGGCAACTAGGCTCTCAGGCCTTGGCCTGTTGAACCGCGGACTGTGTGGTCCACGCCAGCAAGGCTGCGAGGAAACAGCATGCGGCAATCGTCCAGACGACTGCGGCAAAGGCCGCGTCACTGGCCGCCAGCCGCAGTGCTTCGCTCTCTGCGGGTAGTCCGCTGGCAGGCTCTCCGAAGCCTGGAATTGGCCCCGTCGCGCCACCCAGATGGTTGGCATAGACGAGAGCGGCGAGACTGCCCATCGCCGCAACCGCCACCAGTCCGGCGATGCGTGAGATCGCATTGTTGATGCCCGACGCGGCCCCCGTATCCGCGTCCTCGACCGAGGTCATCACGGCGGTCGAAAGCGGCGAGACGACGAGCGACATGCCGAGCCCCATCACGATCATCAGCGGAAACACCGCCTCCCAGAAGAGATGCAGGCCCATGCCGACCGTCAGCGCCAGACCCGCGAACGAACAGCCGACCATCGCGCTTCCGACCGTGATCGGCATTCTCGGGCCGAGACGGTCCGACAGTCGCCCCACAGGACCCGAAAGCAGCGCGATCGAAGCCGACAGCGGCAAGAAGACGAAACCTGCCGTTGCAGGTTCGATGCCCCAGCCGGCAATCAGCAGCATCGGCAGATAAAACAGATTGGCGCTCAAGGCGAAATAGAGAACGAAGGTCGCGGCATTCGCACCCGCAAAGGGCAGGATCGAGAACAGCGACAGGTTCACCATCGGCACTTTCACGCGCAATTCGTAGACGACGAAGATCGCGAGCGCGGCGAGCCCGGCGACGATTGCAACGATTGCTCGCCCTGGCATCGCATTGCCGCTTTCCGCCACCATGTCGGTGAGCCCCCAGGCCAAAGCGCCGAAGGCGATGATCGCGAGGGCTGCGCCTCCGAAATCCAGCCTTCTGCGCTCGCCGGGCGGATCGTCGGGCACCCGCATCAACAGGAAGACCGCGATCGCCCCGAGCGGCAGATTGATCGCGAAGATCATCCGCCAGGCACCGTCACCAAATACCGAGAGGACCCCGCCGCCGAGCACCGGCCCGATGGCGGTAGTCAGAGCGGAAGCCGCAGCCCAGATGCCGATAGCCCGGCCGCGCTCGCCCTTCGGATAGGCCTTTGCGATGATGGCGAGGCTGCCGGGGATCATCAGCGCCGCACCTATCCCCTGCACNCCGCGGGCGAGAATGAGAGTGGCGGCAGTCGGCACCACCGCGCAGATCATCGATGCGAGAACGAAGAGAATGATGCCTGCGATGAAGGTCCTGCGCAGGCCGAAGCGGTCACCGGCTCCGCCGCCCACCAGAATGAGGGCGGACAGCGTCAGCGCATAGGCGTTGGAAACCCATTGCGCATCGGCGAGTGAGGCGCCGAGATCGGCGCGGATCGCCGGCATGGCGACAGAGACCACCGAGCCGTCGATGAAGCCGAGCGCGGAAGCGAGGATCGCCGCGAACAGGACATGCCGCCGCCGGTTCTCCGGGCAGAAGGTGGAGCCCGCCGCAGGCAGGGTGCTTATATGTGCGGGGCCGGAACCGGGATCGGAAATGGTCTGCATGAACCGACCCTAGTTTGAACCGGTCCATCGGGGAAGACGAGAAATTGTCAGCTTTCGCCGCCTTGCAATTTGGGCGCGAAGNGGGTTTTCTGCGCGCCGATCAAGTCNAGGCCGCATGACGGCCGANATTGGGAGAGAAATCATGTTCCGTTGGGGTGTATTGTCGACCGCCAAGATTGGCCGCGAATTNGTGGTGCCGCAGATCCAGGACAGCGTGAACGGCATCGTCGCCGCGGTCGCCAGNCGCGATATTTCCCGCGCCGANGAATTCGCCAAGCGCTTCCAGATCGCCAAGGCCTANGGCTCCTACGAGGAACTGCTNGGAGATCCGGAAATCGACGGCGTTTACATTCCGCTGCCGACCTCGCAGCACATCGAATGGTCGATCAAGGCTGCGGAAGCCGGCAAGCATGTGCTCTGCGAAAAGCCGATTGCGCTCAAGGCGGACGACATCGAGCCGGTGATCGCAGCGCGCGACAAGGCCGGCGTGGTTGTTTCCGAGGCCTTCATGGTCACCTACCNCCCGCAGTGGTTGAAAGTGCGCGAGCTCATCGAAAACGGCGCGATCGGCAAGCTGGTCCACGTCCAGGGTGCGTTCTCCTATTTCAACGTCGATCCCGACAACATGCGCAACCGGCCGGAGCTGGGCGGCGGCGGACTGCCCGATATCGGTGTCTANCCGACCGTTGCGACCCGTTTCTCGACCGGCAAGGAGCCGCAGAAAGTCCGTTCGATCGTCCATCGCGACCCGAATTTCGGCACCGATATCTTTGCCGACGTNACTGCCGATTTCGGCGACTTCACCATGGGCTTCTACGTTTCGACCCANCTCGCCGCNCGTCAGCTGATGGTCTTCCATGGCGACAAGGGGTTCATCGAGGTNACGGCCCCCTTCAANGCCATCGAGTGGGGCATGCCGGAGGTNAAGCTNCACTCCGCAGGCCACGACAAGGAAGAGATCTTCCGCTTCGCCGGCGTGCGCCAGTATCGCACCGAAGCCGAGAATTTTGTCCGCCACGTTGAGGGCGAAGGCAATCCGATCTTCACGCTCGAGGATTCGGTCAAGAACCAGAAGTTCATCGACGCGATCTATCGTGCGTCTGACAAGGACGGCTGGGAACAGGTCTGATCAGTTTGCGCCGATGACAGCGGGACCGGGCTCAGTGGATCTCGGTCTCGGTCTTCGGTTTGCCGAAGACGAAGTGNGAATAGCCGAGATAGGAAAACACCGTCGCCGACGCNGACGANATGATGAGTGCCAGGAATGGCGAGATACTCGGCATCAGTGCGATGAGCACNGAGAATACGCTGTAATTGATGAANGCNGAGGCCAGGCCGACGCTGCCGTAGCGGGCGCCTTCTGATCGGAGCGTCCGTCCGGATGCATCGAAGGTGAAGCGTCGATTGATCATCCAGGTGCAAGTCATTGCCGCCGCGATCGCAAGGGCGCGACCGACATACGGGCCGAACGGCGTGTAGTGCAGGACCAGAAACAGCACGACCATATCGACGATGAAGCCGGTCCCNCCGGCAATCAGGAATTTGATGATCTTGCGCATCTGGCCTTACGTCACGCCGTGGATTTGCTGCGCTTTAACCGCGCCACCGCATGTTTTGCAAGCTCTGCGGGTTCAGTTTCCGCTAATTGACCCACTTCGGTTGCACTTTCCTCGACGCCCGGGTGTGCCAGTTGTCCGCCCAGTGGCTTGAAGGTCATGTAGTGCAGACGCTTCTGCTCCATCCGTCCGCGGGCCACCGAATCAAGGATCATTCCGGCCGAAAACAGCATCAGCGCCATCATGACGAGCGCCATGGAGAGCACCCAGGTCGGCATGCGTCTGACCAACCCGGTTTCGAAATATTCGATAAGAACTGGCGTCATGAAGATCATCGAAACGGCCAGAACACCCAGGCTGAGATAGCTGAAGAAATAGAAGGGCCGGGTCTCCTTCATCAGCATGGCCAGCATCCAGAGAATGCGGCTGCCGTCNCCGAATGTCGAAAGCTTGGATTCNGACCCCTCGGGCCGGCGTCCGTAATCGAGCTCGAGTTCGGCNACCGGAATTTTCAGCATCGAGGCGTGGACGCTCATTTCCGTCTCGATCTCGAAGCCGCCGGANACGGCGGGGAAACTCTTGACGAACCGTTTGCTGAAGGCCCGGTAGCCGGAGAAGATATCGGTAAAGCCGCGACCGAACAGAAGCCTGTAAAGCCGGTTGAACACCGAATTGCCGAACGCGTGACCGCGCCGTCCCGCATCGGAGGTCACGCCGCGCCTTGTGCCGACGACCATGTCGCAACGTTCNGACTTGAGGACCCGGATCAGTTCCGCCCCGTCTTCCGGCGCGTAAGTCCCNTCGCCNTCGGCCATCAGGTAGATGTCGGCATCGATATCGGCAAACATCCGGCGAACCACGTGGCCCTTGCCCTGACGGGGCTCGCGCACCACGATTGCGCCCGCGACCGCTGCCTTGAGCGCGGTGTCGTCGGACGAATTGTTGTCATAGACATAAATGCGGGCTTCCGGGATCGCCTCGCGAAACCCCTTCACCACACTGCCGATGGTCTGCCCCTCATTATAGCAGGGAAGCAGCACCGCAATTTGCAGATCATGCACGAGACGATCGCTCATAGGGTTCTCCACGGGCGGGGGATGAGAGCCGCCGCCGCCCGCTTTACTATTTCTTGAGAAGGTTAAAGCTAGGTTGCGCCCTGTTCGATTATGGTCGGGAGCTGACGGTGGCATTTCGCGAAAACCTTGGCCCTTCGGGAGATTTTGGGGGAAGGCCGCAGGTAGCATCCGACGCTTTGACAGGCCTGCACCGGCCCGTCTGGATCGCCTTCTTCCTTTTCGTTCTCGTCTTCGTCGCAGCGCAGCTCATCTGGCCGGGAGACTATGTCGGCAAGGACAATGACGATATCATGCGTCTCGTCGTTGTCCGCGACTTCCTCCAGGGTCAGGGCTGGTTCGACAACATGCAGTATCGCCTCGGGATGGCGGGCGGTACACCGATGCACTGGTCGCGGCTCGTCGACCTGCCCCTTGCCTTCCTCATTCAGTTCTTTTCGCTTTTNCTGTCGCAGACGAATGCGGAAAAGGCAGCGCTTCTCGTCTGGCCGCTCCTGACCGNCGTACCGCTCCTTTATGCTGTCGCCGCAGGCTCCCGCCGTATGGGCCAGAAGGAATGGCNGGTNGCCGGTTTCATCGGTCTCATNGGCGCTGTGCTTTTTGTCTTGTCGTCAAACCGCTTTCGTCCCGGTTCCATCGACCATCACAATGTGCAGCTTGCGATCATGGCTGTCCTCGCGGCCTGCCTCATCCAGTCGCCCGCACGCGCGAAATTGCACGGGNTNGCNGGCTTTTGNGCTGCACTTGCTATNGCCATNGGCGCGGAGACGACGCCGCTGATTGCNGTTGCTTGCGGTATCGTCGCNGTCAACTGGTTCTGGTACGGGGAGCGGGCGCGCGGTGCGACNTTGGNGTTCGGGGTANCGCTGGCCATCGCGCTCACNGGGTTTTTCTATCTCACGATTCCACCGGTTCGNTATGGGGTGGTTGTCTGCGACGCGCTGTCCCTGGGCTACTACGCCTTGGGTATCGTCGGCGCGGGTGGCCTGTCGCTGGCCGCGGCAACGGTGTCGGGACAACCGCGTGCCGTCAGGCTGGGCGCTCTGGCTGCGGTCGGAATTGCCACAGCGCTCGCGGCCCTCTGGATTGCGCCGCAATGCGTGTCCAATCCGCTCGACAGTCTCGACCCGCTCCTCAAGGCGATGTGGCTCGACTGGGTCATGGAAGCGCAGCCCGTCTGGAAGCAGATCAGGTATCAGCCTTTCACCGCGGGCGCGTTTTACGTCACGCCGCTGGTAGCTTTCGTCGTCGGCATTCAGGCCATTCGCAAAGGCCGGATGGTCCGCGAACATGTGATCCTGCTGACGCTGATCATTGCGGCCTACGGAATTGCCCTGGTCCAGATTCGTGGCGCGGTCTTCTCCAACCTCCTTTCGATATTCATTCTCGCGCCGATGCTCGCCTTGCTGCGAGCCCGCGCCCATGCCGACGCGAAGAACGTGAAGAAGGCGCTGACATTCGCCGCGATGGCTCTTGCCTGCGTGCCCTTCGTCTGGGCCATCTTCGGACTTCTTGTGTCCAAGGCTTTCGACGGAGCTGACGAGGTGCAGCAGACGCGGACGGCCATGAGTACGGCGGCAGGAGCCTGCTTGACCGAGGACGCTCTCGCGCCGCTACGCGAGGAGCCGGACGGGGTCGTCGCCAATGCCTCCAATCTTGGCGCGCCGATCTTGCGGTTCACCGGGCACCGCACGCTTTCAGCCCCCTATCACCGGAATCAGGCCGGTATGCTGACCGCTCTGCGTATCGGAATGTCGCCGCCGGCGCAGGCGAAATCCTATCTCGATCAGGCGGGTGTCACGCTGCTGACCTTCTGTGCTGCCGACCCGCAGGTCGAACGTGTGATGGAAGAAGCGCCGGACGGCCTCTATGCCCGACTCGAGAAGGGCCAGATCCCGGTCTGGCTGCAGCCGATCGAGAGCACGATGGGCAAGCCGGTCGAGATATTCCGTTACCGGCCTTAAAGCGGCTTGACCCGTGCGGGCGGTTGCAACCCGCGCCGCGCGGAGTATCCTTTCACGGCAAGTGATTTGCACGGTGGGCCCGTGCCGGAGGAAGACTTGAACCGCATGAACCCGTATCGCAGGCTGACGCGCGCAGCCATGCTCGTTTGCGCCCTGGCTACAGGAATCCCGGCAGCCAATGCCGCCGATGGCAACGCCGTCGCCAAACAGCTTTTCGGCCATGCCAAGCTTCCGGCCGCCATCGCATCCGAGCCGCACGGTTTTTATTCCAAGGGCTGCATCGCAGGTGCCGTCGCCATTCCGGTCGATGGGCCGACCTGGCAGGCCATGCGCCTGTCGCGCAACCGTCGTTGGGGCCATCCGGACATGATCGCGCTTGTCGAGCGCCTGTCGCGGGAAGTCGCCCAGTATGACGGCTGGCCGGGCCTGCTGATCGGCGACATCTCGCAGCCGCGCGGAGGTCCTATGTTGTCGGGCCACGCGTCCCACCAGATGGGACTGGATGCGGATATCTGGCTCAACCCGATGCCGAGCCGCAAGCTGAGCTATCGCGAGCGCGAGGATACTTCCGCAGTCTCGATGCTGAAGAACGATACACTCTACGTCGATCCTGATCGCTGGACCGATGCTCATGCGCGTCTGATCGTACGCGCTGCGAGCTACCCGGAAGTAGAACGCATCTTCGTCCATCCCGGCATCAAGAAAAAGCTGTGCGACACCTGGAAGGGCGATCGCTCGTCATTCGGCAAGATCCGCCCCTATTGGGGCCATCACTACCATTTCCACATCCGCATCAATTGTCCGAAAGGGGCCACGGATTGCCGGTCGCAGGCCCCGAGCCCGTCAGGCACTGGCTGCGACAAGTCGCTCGCCTGGTGGTTTACAGACGAGCCATGGAAACCGGCCAAGCCAGCCAAACCCGGAGACAAGCCGAAAAAGAAGCGCGAAATGAGGCTCTCTGAATTGCCGGCCGCTTGCGCGCGCATCATCGACGCCCCGTCAGTTTCGTCGGAAGCTGCGGCCACATTTCAGCCCGGCATGGCCGTTGCGAGAGCCAGCGCCTATTCCGTGCTTCCCGCGAACGACGTGCCGATCCCGACGCCCAGGCCCGTCAATTGACTGACATGATGGCGGTCTAACCAGAAGGCTTCCGCCCGCCGCCACCTTTACAGATGGGACGAAATAGCTCTAATCCGATTTTCAAATCGGTTTAAATTGAAAGGCCCTGCTGTCATTCCACCGCAAGAAGGCGCGATCGCCCAGGCAATCGGAACAGCACTACAGGATAAGAGATGCAGACTGGCAACGAAACCAATCCCTCTATCGCCTTTCCGGTTCTGATCGGGGACATCGGCGGCACCAATGCGCGATTTGCCATTCTCGTCGATGCCTATGCCGCGCCGAAGGAATTTCCCGTAATCCCGACGGCCTCCTACGCGACGATCGACGAGGCGATCCAGCGCGGGGTGCTCGACAAGACATCGGTCCAGCCCCGCACCGCGATCCTGGCCATTGCCGGTCCGATCAAGGAAGACGAAGTCGATCTCACCAATGCGCCCTGGATCGTCAAGCCGCGGCAGATGATTGCCGAAATGGGGTTCACTGAGGTCATTCTCATCAATGATTTCGAAGCCCAGGCGATGGCTACCACCTCGGTGGAATCGAAATATCTCGAGAAGATCGGCGGCGGCGAAGTCCGCCAGGCGGCGTCCCGCGTGGTTCTTGGCCCGGGCACCGGTCTCGGTGTCGCCGGTCTCGTCCATGCCCGCCACACCTGGTACCCGGTCCCGGGCGAGGGCGGTCACATGGACATGGGCCCACGCAGCGACCGCGATTTCGAGCTGTTTCCGCATTATGAACGCATTGGCGGACGCATTTCCGGCGAGCAGCTTATCTGCGGGCGCGGGCTCATGAACATCTATCGCGCCATCTGCAAGGCAGACGGACGTGAGGTCAGGGCGGCGAGCCCCGCCGAAGTCACCTCCGCCGGACTTGACGGCATGGATCCTGTGGCGGTCGAAACACTCGAGCTCTTCTGCACCTATCTCGGCAGGCTCGCCGGCGATCTGGCCATGGTCTTCATGGCGCGCGGCGGGGTTTATCTCTCCGGCGGCATCGCCCAGATTGTGCTGCCGGTGCTGCGCCATCCAGGTTTCCGTCAGGCTTTCGAGGACAAGGCCCCGCATGGCGAGATCATGCGCCAGATCCCGAGCTTCGTCGTCACTCACCCGCTGGCCGCCCTGAGCGGCATGGCGGCCTATGCCCGCACACCGGTGCTTTTCGGACTGGCGACAGAAGGCCGCCGCTGGAGGGCATAGGCAAATGGGAACGAAAGGGCTATAGAGCCCCCGCCGGAACACGCCAAGGCCGAAGTCCGGTCGATTTGGACTCCGAACCAGGATCGTTCTGTGATCAAGTTTCCCAAACCCAAGACCAAGCATGTCGAACTCGAGACCATGACCGCGATCATATCGCGGATCATGCGGGAGACGGGGCGCGATTATATCCGCGGCTACGCATTCGCCATCTTCTGTCTACTGCTCGTCGCGGGAACGACGGCGTTCACCGCCTGGATCATGGAAGACATCATTAACGAGGCCTTCGCCAGCAAGGATTCGAGCTCCCTCTGGCTGATCTGCGGCTCCATTCTGGCGGCCTTCATCATTCGCGGCTTTGCCTCCTATGGCCAAGCCGTCACCCTGGCCCAGATCGGTAACAACATCGTCGCGCGCTATCAGCAACGCGTCATCGATCACCTGATGGCGCTTAACGTCTCGTGGTTCTCGAACAACCGGTCGACCCATATTGCGGCCCAGATTGCCCAGAACGTCTCCGGCATCCGCGATGTGATGAATATGACCATCACATCCTTCGCGCGCGATCTCATTACGCTGCTGGGCCTTGTGGTGGTGATGGTCGCGAAGGATCCGTTCCTGTCGCTCGTTGCCGTCATCATCGCGCCGCCGGTGGTTCTCTCGCTGCGTTACATCTCGCGCCGCATCCGTTCGGTCACCCGCGAGTCGATCGTGATCAACAGCCGCGTTCTTGGCGCCATGCAGGAAGCGGTACAGGGCATTACCGTCGTCAAGGCATTCACGATGGAAGAGCAGATCAGCAAGCGCTCCGGCGAGCTAATCCGCGCCGCCGAGGAAAAATCCAACCGGATCGCGCGCTTGAGCGAACGGACATCGCCGTTGACGGAAACGATCGCCGGATTCGCGATCTCCGGTGTGGTTGCTTACGCCTCCTACCGGCTGATCTATTCCGGCGAACTGCCCGGTTCCTTCATCGCATTCATCACCGCACTTCTGCTTGCCTACGATCCGGCCCGGCGTCTCGCGCGCCTGCAGGTTTCTCTCGAACGCGCAGTCGTCAATGCGCGCATGATCTACGAGATCCTCGATACCAAGCCGAAACAGGCCGACGCACCGGATGCCGGCGACTTGTCCGTCACTGCGGGCCGCATTGCATTCGAAGATGTCAGCTTTGCCTATGACGACGGCGAGCGCGTACTCGACCATGTGAGCTTCGTGGCTGAACCCGGAAAGATGACGGCCTTTGTCGGGCCGTCGGGCGCGGGCAAATCGACGCTCATCAATCTGCTGCCGCGCTTTTACGATGTGCACGAGGGCCGTATCCTGATCGATGAAACCGACATCATGACGGTGAAAAAGGCCTCGCTGCGAGAGAAGCTTTCCTATGTCTCGCAGCAGCCCTACCTCTTCGATGGCACCATCCGCGAGAATATCCGTTACGGGCGCCCCGATGCGACCGATGCGGAAATCGAGGAAGCCGCGCGCCGGGCCCAGGCGCACGACTTCATCCTGGCACAGCCGAAGGGCTACGACACGCCGTTGGGCGAAAACGGAGCCAATCTCTCGGGCGGCCAGCGCCAGCGTGTCTCCATCGCCCGTGCCCTTATCCGCAATGCGCCGATCCTGCTCCTCGATGAGGCGACCTCTGCGCTCGACAACGAATCAGAGGCCGCGGTCCAGAAGGCGCTGGAAACCGCGATGGCCGGTCGTACGGTGCTCGTGATCGCCCACCGTCTTTCAACCATCTACAAGGCCGACAGGATCATCGTGATGCAGGACGGGCGTATCGTTGAAAGCGGTACGCATCAGCAGCTTCTGGGCGACGAGGGTGGCGTCTATACCCGTCTGCAGAAGCTTGCGGGCGATCAGAAGATGGAGATGATCGGCGGAGACGAGGATACAGAGGTGTCCACCAGTCAGAAGAAGGGGAGCGAAGGATGACGCAGACGACATCGAGCATGGGACTGGTAGTGGTCGGAGCGTCCGGCCGCATGGGCCGCTCGCTGGTCCGCGCCATCGACGAAATCGAGGGCGTGCATCTGGCTGCGGCCATCGAACGCACCGGGTCGGATACCATCGGCAAGGATGCCGGCGAACTGGCCGGCCTGCCGTCTTCCGGCGTGCTCGTGACGGACGATGCACTCGCGGCATTCGCCAACGCGGAAGGTGTCGTCGATTTCACGGTGCCCGAAGCCTCGCTCGAATTTGCCGATCTCGCTGCCCAGGCCCGCATCGTCCACGTACTTGGCACCACTGGCATGTCGGCAGATTGCGACGCCCGTATCCATGCGGCTTCCAGGCATGCCCGTATCGTCAAGTCGGGCAACATGAGCCTCGGCGTCAATCTTCTCTCGGTTCTCGTCAGGCAGGCGGCCCGTGCGCTCGGCACCGACTGGGACATCGAGGTCCTGGAGATGCACCACAAGCACAAGGTTGACGCCCCTTCTGGCACTGCGCTGCTTCTCGGCCAAGCCGCAGCCGATGGCCGCGAGGTCGATCTCGAAGGCGCTTCCGTACGCGTGCGCGACGGGATTACCGGCGCCCGCGAAAAAGGCTCCATCGGTTTTGCCACGCTGCGCGGCGGTTCCGTCGTCGGCGAACATTCGGTCCTCTTTGCAACCGAAGGCGAGATGGTAGAGTTACGTCACGAAGCGCTTGATCGCTCGATATTCGCCCGTGGCGCCGTCAAGGCTGCGCTCTGGGCGCGCGATCAGAAGCCCGGCCTTTATTCCATGCACGACGTTCTCGGCCTTACAGCCTCCGTCTGACCCGTCAGTCCCGATTTCAGCCAGTGAAGGAAATCACCATGTCCGGAACCCTCGTCCTAGTCCGCCACGGCCAAAGCGAATGGAACCTGAAGAACCTCTTCACCGGCTGGCGCGACCCGGCGCTCACCGAGAAGGGCATCGAGGAAGCCAAGGCCGGCGGCGTGGCGCTGAAGGATTACGGGCTGACCGATTTCGATATCGCCTTCACCTCCGATCTCTCCCGCGCCCAGCATACGCTCAAGCTGATCCTCGAGGAGACCGGCCAGACCGATCTCGAAACCATCAAGGACCAGGCGCTCAACGAGCGCGACTATGGCGATCTCTCGGGACTGAACAAGGACGATGCCCGCGAAAAATGGGGCGAGGAGCAGGTCCATATCTGGCGCCGTTCCTACGACACCCCGCCTCCGGGCGGCGAGAGCCTGAAGGACACCGGCGCCCGCGTCTGGCCCTATTACATGACCGAAATCCTGCCGCGCGTTCTCTCGGGTGAGAAGGTGCTCGTTGCCGCCCATGGGAATTCCCTGCGCGCCCTCGTCATGATCCTCGATCGCATGACCAAGGACGAGATCCTCAAGCTCAACCTCGCGACCGGCGTGCCCATGGTCTACAAGCTCAAGGCCGATTCGACCGTGGCGTCCAAGGAAGTCCTGGGCGACATGTCCAAGGCCCACTGACCACGGATCGATAGCGACGGCGGCGTGCCGTCGCTCACCTCATTTCAGTTCAGTTGTTCGCGCAGCCAGGCGGCAAGCGCTTGTACGCCCTCGCGCTTTCCACGCCGCGAGCCGCGATAGACCGAGAGTTCGGCCGGACGCTCGATCTCCTCCGTGCATGGCCGCACGAGCTTGCCCTCCTTAAGAAGGCCCGCGACGGTTCTGCGCCAGCCGAGCGCAACGCCGCGCCCGGCGACGGCGGCCTGTAGCACGAGGGGGAAACTGTCGAAATCGACCGTGCGGTATTGCCTTGCTTCAATTCCGGCTGCCACGAACCAGTCCGGCCAGTCCATCCAGTGCTGCGGCACCACTTGGTGCGACAGGAGTGGAAGGCTCGTGAGTTCTCGTGCCGGAATTGGCAGCCGGTCCTCGCCGATCAACTCCGGCGCGCAGACAGGAAAGATCGCATCCGAGGCGGTGAACAGAAGCCGCGCGGAGCCGGCAGGCCGGGCGGTCGTCTGGATCGCCAGATCGAACGGCGTCTCGGAATGAGTGATCGGATCGAGAGCGGTCGCCACCCGAACCTCGATTTCCGGATGCTTTTGATGAAAGTCCGCCAACCGCGGCATGAGCCAGTAAATGGCCTCGCACAACTGGCAGCGCAGCACGATGCCGCCTGCGGCGTCCGCGCCGCGCAATCTGGCAGCCTCCGCCGCGATATCGGAGAGCGCGACAGACACCACATCACCGAAGCGCCTCCCGCTTGCGGTCAGGAAAACCGCGCGGTTTCGACGCTCGAACAGGCTGACGCCCAGATCCGCCTCAAGCTGGGCGATCTGTTTGCTGATGGCTGTCTGCGTCAGCCCCAGTTCCTCCCCCGCACCGGTAAAACTCTCGTGCCGCGCCGCAGCCTCGAACGCCCTGAGACGCGAAAGCGGAGGGAGTGCCGTTAGAGCCAAATCCATGCCGTTTCCTCATGCAAGAAAGAAGAGAACTCACTTTTCAGGGTAATCTTATCATGCTTCCATGGGAACATGGAATGGATAAGGACCCACGCACCCGGAGCTGCGTCTCCTCGCAACGGAATTCTCGCGATCCTCGCGGGCGTGTTTCTCCTGTCATTCTCCGATGCCCTTGTGAAGCTCGCCGGCGACGGGTTTTCGCTCGCGCAGTTAATCCTCATCCGCTCATTCTTCGCCGGATGTCTGCTTGCAGCCCTGATGGCCGTCACGCGCCGTCCCGGTACGCCGTTCTTCGATGTCTCGCCCTGGGTCTGGTTGCGCAGTCTGTCGCTCGCCGCCATGTGGCTATGCTACTACGCAGCGCTTCCCCTGATGTCCTTTGCGCTCGCCGCGGCCTGCTACTACACGGCCCCCGTATGGATCGCGCTTCTCTCACACCTGACCGGAGCCGAGCGCATCGGCTGGTTACGGGCGGGCGGTATTGCGGTGGCGCTGGGAGGCGTTGTTCTCGCCCTGAACCCTGCCGGCTCGTCTCTCGGGATCGAAGTTCTTTTGCCGCTGGCAGCAGCTTTCTTCTATGCGCTCGCGGCGATAATCACGCGCCACCGCTGTGCCCGCGAAAACCCGCTGGCCATGGCGCTCAATCTCAATGTGGTCTTGCTGGGTCTGAGTGTGATCGGCCTGATTGTCCTGGCACTTTTGCCACTTGGCGATCGCGGCTTCACGACCGGTCTCTGGCCGCAACTGGATGGCGACCAATGGATGCTCGCGGCGGGCCTCGGCGCACTGCTTGCAATCATCGCTGCGCTCGTCGCCTATGCCTATTCCTCGGCAAGCGCCTCGATCATCGGCGTCTTCGACAACGGCTACCTGGTGTTCGCCGCGCTGTGGAGCCTGACGCTTTTCGGCACTGCGCCGAGCGGAACGGAGATGGCAGGGCTTGCGCTGATCGCAATCGGTGCCGCCCTCGCGTCGATCAAACCGCGCCTATTGGCCAAGCTGACCCGCTTCCCAGCCAAGCATCGCGCGCTTGCGGGTCAGACCCCAGTGATAGCCGGTGAGCGCGCCGGACTTTCCAAGCGCCCGGTGGCACGGGACCACAAAGGAAATCGGGTTGCGACCGACCGCCGCTCCCACCGCACGTGACGCCGACGGCTTGCCGATCTCGCAGGCGACGTCGGAATAGGTCTTCGCGGATCCGAGCGGGATCCGGAGCAACGCTTCCCAGACCTTCACCTGAAAGTCGGTACCGATCAGCACGATCCTGAGCGGACGGTCCGCTGACCAGCTTCCCGGCGCAAACACCTGCGTGGCGAGAGAAGCGGTTCCCGGCTGGTCGTACTCCAGTTTCGCGCCGGGCCAGCGTTTGGCCATGTCCTCGAGCGCCTCGGCTTCGCCGCCCGGATCGGCAAAACCGAGACCGCAGAGCCCGCGATCGGTGGTCATCACCAGCGCCGTGCCGAAGGGGGAGGGATGGAAGCCGTATCGAATGACGAGGCCTGTACCGCCTGACTTGAAGTCGCCCGGGCTCATCGCCTCATGGGTAACGAAGAGATCATGCAGCCGCCCGGGACCCGAGAGGCCGAGCTCAAAGCTCGCATCGAGAAGCGGCAGCCCTTCCGTACCGAGAAGCCGTCGCGCATGATCGAGCGTGACGGCCTGCAGAAAGGCCTTGGGTGTCAAACCCGCCCAGCGGGTAAAGGTCTTTTGCAGTTTCGAAGGCGTCAGGCCCAAATCGGCGGAGATATCCTCCAGGGACGGCTGGGATTGATAGTCGATCGAAATACGCTCGATCACCTGGCGCACAAGTTCGTAGTCATTGCCGGTGGGCGTGATGTCGCGTTCAAGCGTGGCTGGCATGTTCATGGCGAAATCTCCTTGCCAGCGTTGAACCACGGAGCGGAAGCTGTCGCCACCCGATTTTGGACGCCTGTCCGAACCGCCTCAGCGGCGCGCCGTGGAGAGCGCGCGCTGGAAGGCCGTGGCGAAACTTTCCTTGTCGTCGGGATTGAGGAAAGAGCCCACCTCCGTGCCGTCGCCCCGGCTCGACACCCGCATATGGGTAATGCCGATTTCCTCGTGCCGGTCCACCGTAAAGCGTGCCCAGACAGGGTTGCAGCGAAACGCCGATTGTCGTCCCGAGGGCGCGACCTTGCGCACTTCGAGATCCGTCCGGCTGACGGTGACGAATTCCCGCGCGCGGCCCGACCGGTAGCTCAGCCAGAAGGCGCCATACAGAAGGGCGAGATCGAGGCCGAAGAAGCCGACGATGGGCCATGCGCCCGCAATGGCAAAGAAGCCAAGATGGAAGATCGTGGCCCCTGCCGTCAGGACCACGAGGATGATCAGCCCTGTCCGGCCCAGTGACCGGTGCGGGCTCAGCGTGGCTTCGAAAACAGGTTCTTCATTCATCATCGTCTCCCGGGGCGGGCGGGTTGCGTGATTTCAATGGCGGTTACCGCGTTGCCTCCGCGGCGGGCGCAGGGCTATAGGGAAATGATGGATAAGCCCGCAGCAAAAGACAAGCCCTCCCGCAATCAGGCCCCGGGATCAGGGGCCAAGGCAGCTCCCCGCAAGCGGGCGCCGCGCATTCCCTATACCAAGGCGGAGATCGAGGAGATCTTCCGCCGTTTCTCGATCCAGCGGCCCGAGCCGAAGGGCGAACTCGCCCACGTCAATCCGTTCACGCTCGTTGTAGCGGTCGCGCTCTCGGCGCAGGCGACGGACGCCGGCGTGAACAAGGCCACGAAGGAACTCTTCAAGGTCGCCGACACGCCCCAGAAAATGCTGGCCCTCGGCGAGGAGAAGGTGCGCGACTATATCCGCACCATCGGTCTCTACCGCAACAAGGCGAAGAACGTCATCGCGCTCAGCCGGAAACTCGTCGATGATTTCGGCGGAGAGGTGCCGAAGACGCGCGAGGAGCTGGTCACGCTACCGGGCGTGGGGCGCAAGACGGCGAACGTCGTCATGTCGATGGCCTTCGGTATCCCGACGCTTGCGGTCGATACGCATATCTTCCGGATCGGCAATCGATTGCGGCTGGCGCCGGGCAAGACGCCCGACGAGGTCGAGGAGCGCTTCATGCGCATCATCCCCGACCACTGGCTCTATCACGCCCATCACTGGCTCATCCTGCACGGCCGCTATTGCTGCAAGGCCCGCAAGCCCGAATGCGAGCGTTGCGTCATCGCCGATCTCTGCAAGTCGAAGGAAAAGACCACCGACATCCCCGCCCCGCTGGTCGAATTGCCCCAGCAGGTGATCGGGTAGGGGTGTCTATTGCCGTCTCCCCCCTTGCGGGGGAGATGTCACCAAAGGTGACAGAGGGGGGCTCTACAATTTCGTCCGACCGCATTACCCTCCTCTGTCCGACAAGTCGGACATCTCCCCCACAAGGGGGAGAGGGGTGACAGCCCCACCGTTCCGCCTCCCTCACACCCGCGCCAGCCGCCGTCGTTCCGTCATCTTGAACAGGTGCACCATCATCGAGGCTGCGAACATCGGGGTCAGCAGATTGAGGATCGGCACCGACAGGAAGGCGGCGATGATCAAGCCGGCGAGAAACACGCTGCCGCTGTTGCGGGAACGCAGCCGACGGGCTTCCTGCGGCGAGTGAAAGCGCATTGCGGCGAACTCGAAGTATTCCCGGCCAAGCAGATAACCGTTGACCAGGAAGAAGGCGGCGATGTTGATGCCCGGGATCAGCAGAAGAAACAGCGCGAAGATGTTGCCGGCGATCACCACCAGCATGAACTGCGCCGACTGGGTGATGGCAGCACCCAACGGCATGGCGCGACCGGGCGGATCGGCGGGATAGTCCTCCCGTTCGATCACCTCGGCAATGTCGTCGAGAAACAGGCCGGCAACGATCGCCGTGATCGGGGCGATCAGGATGCCAAGCGCCAGAGCCAGACCCAATCCCGCGACAATGCCGGCGACAAAACCGAGCCAGCCGGCCCAATCGGGCAGTCCGGGCACCAGTTGCTCGAGCCAGGGCATGGCGTAATGCTCGAACGTGCCGCTCAGCCCGAACCACAATCCGATCAGAATCAGGATTGTCAGGCCAAGCGACTTGAACAGGGCCGAGCGTGAGGTGGGCGACAAGAGATTGGCGGCACCCCTGCGGGCAGCTTCAAAGATCATGGCTCGGAATTTTATCCCTGTTTCGACGCTGCTGATGTGGGAACATAGGCCGGCAAGTTCAACACGGAACCGGACGATGAACCGTTTGCGCTTTCCTCAGATCGAGCGTTGGTTGACCCGCTTCGACAACTCCTCGGCGCTCTCGACCCGTTCCGAGTAACGGTTAACGAGGTAGCCCGAGCGACCGCGCACCATCCAGGTGAATTTGACCAGTTCCTCGATCACATCGACGATACGGTTGTAGTAGGCCGATGGCTTCATGCGGTCATTGTCGTCAAACTCCGTGAACGCCTTGGCGACGGAGGATTGGTTCGGGATGGTGACCATGCGCATCCAGCGGCCGAGCACGCGCAGCTGGTTGACGGCGTTGAAACTCTGCGAACCGCCGCAGACCTGCATGACGGCGAGCGTCTTGCCCTGTGTCGGACGCACCGCGCCCACGGAAAGCGGAATCCAGTCGATCTGCGCCTTCATGATGCCGGTCATTGCCCCGTGTCTTTCCGGCGAGACCCAGACCATGCCTTCCGACCACATGGCGAGCTCGCGCAGTTCCTGAACCTTCGGGTGGCTCTTGTCCTCTGCGTCGGGCAGGGGAAGTCCGGAGGGGTCGAAGATCCGCGTCTCGCAACCGTGAAATTTGAGAAGTCTCTCTGCTTCAAACGCCACCAGCCGGGAAAACGAGCGCTTTCGCAACGAGCCGTAGAGCAGCAGGATGCGTGGGGGATGACCGGGGTCATCGGGGCTCCTGAGAACCGAGGGATCGACGGGGGACAGGCATTCGGGGTCGATATTGGGCAGGTCGATATCGTCAGGCGATGTGGGCATTACGAGGTCGTCTCTCTTCATTTCATCAGCGCGGTGTCATGACTTCGCTCGCCGGCAAAAGCGGGCAGCCCAAATGGGCTGTCAGGATATCCAAAACCCGTATATCTGCGACGTTTCAGCGATCATTACAGCGATGAAACCGGGAGGAGTTTCAGGATACGCCGAGAGATCGTGATTGATAGATCATTAAAATGCAAAACTGTGAGACCTCAACACAATTCCGCCGTGATTTGATTTCCATCTGCGTCTCTCACGCGGGCACAGGGTCCGCGCACTCTTCTTCGGAACCTAGATGTCCGCCCAGCGGATCCGACCCGCCACTCTCTCCGACATTGATGAACTGGACGCGCTGGAACAGGCGGTGTTTGCGACCGACCGGATTTCCCGGCGATCTTTCCGTACCTTGATTGCGCGCGAGACAGCCGAGACACTGGTGGCCGAACGCGACGGCCGCATCGCCGGTTACGGCATGATCCTGTTTCGCGCGGGCACCGGCATGGCGCGGCTTTACTCGCTCGCCGTCCATCCGGATCATGCCGGGCAGGGCATCGGTCGCAAGCTGCTGGAGGCCGCCGAGGATGCGGCCTACGAGCACGATCGGCTGTTCCTCCGGCTCGAAGTCCGCGAAGACAATGAGGGAGCCATCGCGCTCTACAGGAAGATGGGTTACCGCGCGATCGGCCGCGTCGAGGATTATTACCAGGACGGCATGGCGGCTCTGCGTTTCGAAAAGGTGCTCCGCGATGCCGCCCGGCCTGTGATCGCGCAAACGCCCTATTACGAACAGACGACCGATTTTACCTGTGGTGCCGCCTGTCTCGCCATGGCCTTCGCCCGTTTCGTTTCGCCCGATTACCTCGATCCGGTGTGGGAAGTGCGCTTCTGGCGCGAGGCGACGACCGTTTTCATGCTGGCAGGGCCCGGTGGATGCGAACCCTATGGCTTGGCGACGGTCGCTACCGATCACGGGCTTGCCGCGGAAATCTGGTGTTCGTCGGAAAGCTATCTCTTTCTCGACACCGTCCGCGATGCGGAAAAGCGCCGTGTGATGGAACTGGCGCAGACAGACTTTCGCGCCCGCGCGCTTGCGGCGAATGTGCCGGTCCGCCATCGCGCCTTCACACTCGACGAACTGCGGGAGAACCTCGCCCAAGGACGCGTCGCCATCGTGCTTGTCAGCGGTTATCTGATGATGGGCTCGAAAGTGCCGCACTGGGTGCTGGCTCACGCCGATGACGGCCGCCACATCATCGTTCACGATCCGTGGGTGGAGGAGGAGCGCGGCGAAACCGCCGGCGACGCCGCCAACATTCCCGTGCCCTACGCCATTTTCGACCGTATCGCCCGTTATGGCCGCTCAGGCCTCAGGGCGGCGGTTCTCCTCGAAGGAAAATCTGCCCATGTCTGACTGGGTCATCCTCGCCTCCACCGTCAGCGGCTTCGATCACGCGGCCACCCGGCACAAGGTGCTCGGTACCCGCGACTATCTGGCCAAGCCGGAGATGTTCCGCGGAGCGCGACCCAACATCATCAACCTGTCGCGCTCCTATGCCTATCAGAGCCGTGGCTACTACGCCTCGCTTCTCGCGGCTGCCCGCGGGCAGCGCGTCATTCCGTCGGTCGAGACGATCATCGATCTGTCGCGGCGCGAACTCTACGACAACGCGATTCCGGAACTCGAGGATTCGCTCAACAAGGGGCTCGGGGAGAGGGCGGCGCAAGCGCCCGCACGGCTCCGGATCCATTTTGGCTCCTGCGAGGACCAGAAGCTCGACAAGTTCGCCCGGCTACTCTTCGACTGGTTCCGCGCGCCGGTCCTCGAAGTGACGCTCAAACCCGGCCAGTGGTGCCAGATCACCAAGATCGCGCTTCTGCCGGAATCCAAGCTCGAGAAGGAAGAGCGCGCCCACTTCTTCGCCGCCATGGAGCGCTATACGGCGCGTCAGTGGAAGGATGCGCGGTCGCGTACGCCGGCCCGCTACACATTTGCGACACTGGTCGACGCCAACGAGGAGTTGCCGCCGTCCTCGATCGCGAGCCTCAAGCATTGGGCGCGGATTGCCGGGCGCATGGGCGTCGCGGTCGAGCCGATCGGCAAGAAAGACCTGTCGAGGCTCGCCAATTTCGACGCGCTGTTCATTCGCGAGACGACCTCGATTTCTAACCATACCTACCGGTTTGCCCGCCGCGCGCAGCAGGAGGGCATGCCGGTCATCGACGATCCCGTCTCAATGATCCGTTGCACCAACAAGGTCTATCTCGACGAAATGATGCGCGCCAACGGCGTCGCCGTCCCAGACACGGTGATGATCATCGGCGCGGAAGACATCCCCCGTGCAGCCGATCTCCTCGGTTTCCCGATGGTGGTGAAAGTGCCGGATTCCTCCTTCTCCCGGGGCGTCACCAAGGTCGGATCGCTGGAGGAACTCAAAAAGCTCGTCGCAGCCTGGCTGGAAGACTCCGATGTGCTGATCGCGCAGAAGTTCATGCCGACCAAATTCGACTGGCGCATAGGGGTGCTGGGCGGCAAACCTCTGTTCGCGGTGCAGTACATGATGGCCAAGAAGCACTGGCAGATCGTCAAGCATGATCCCGGCGGTCGGCCGGTGGAGGGCGGGTTCAAATCGTTCTCGCTCGCCGAAACGCCACCGGCGGTGCTCGATGCGGGTCTGCGTGCCGCGCGCTGCATCGGCGACGGGCTCTATGGCGTCGACCTCAAGGAAACCGACGACGGCGTTTTTGTCATCGAGGTCAACGACAATCCGAACCTCGATCACGGTGTCGAGGATGCCGCCGAGAAGGATGAGGTCTGGACCCGGCTGACCAATTGGTTCATCGAGCGGATCGTTTCGTAGAGCGATGCACGGACCCCGCAACTGGCTCCCGGGCCTTTTGCCGGGGCGGCAAACAGGCTATAGGCAGGCGCGAACGGTGGTGGGGAACGCTGCCGAATCGAGGCCTGCCCCTGTGGGCCATCCCGGGAAGACAGCGGACCAATTCATGACAGACCAACATGACGATGAGCTGAAATTTGGCGACATCGTCAAGGCAGAAGACCTGAAGCAGGCGCTTAATTCGATTGCCGCCGAACATGGCGGTTCGAGCCTCGAGG
The DNA here is from genome assembly GCA_002707605.1 of Hoeflea sp. Classification (GTDB taxonomy): domain Bacteria; phylum Pseudomonadota; class Alphaproteobacteria; order Rhizobiales; family Rhizobiaceae; genus Pseudohoeflea. The sequence goes on along the minus strand of PANK01000001.1, from coordinate 1,820,360 downwards.
CGCGAAACATGGTTCTCGCCAAGATCAAGGAAACCAACGCCGAAGGCCGCGAACGCGCCCGCATCATGCTTGAGGATGATGGGGGAGGAACGCTGTGCGCCCGCCGGATCTGCCATCTCGAGGATGTGCTGATCTCGGCGGTCTTCGACTATGCCTCGCGCCATGTCTATCCGCTCGAAAACCCGTCGACCTCCGAGCGTCTCGCGGTTTCCGCCGTCGGCGGCTACGGGCGGGGCACGCTGGCGCCGGGTTCGGACATCGATCTTTTGTTCGTTCTGCCTTACCGTTCGACGCCCTGGACCGAGCAGGTTGCCGAATGGATCCTCTATATGTTGTGGGATCTCGGCCAGAAGGTTGGCCACGCCACCCGAAATGTCGATGAATGCGTGCGGCTGTCGCGTTCCGACATGACGATTCGAACCGCGATCCTCGAGGCGCGCTATCTCTGCGGTGACGAGGCGCTTTACAGTGAACTCGAAACCCGCTTCCGTGCCGAAGTGGTCGAGGGCACCGGCCCGGAATTCATTTCCGCCAAGCTCGCCGAGCGCGACGAGCGTCACCGCAAGATCGGTGACACCCGCTATCTGGTCGAACCCAACATCAAGGAAGGCAAGGGCGGGCTGCGTGACATCAATACGCTGTTCTGGATCGCGCGCTATTATTACCGGATCGGATCGACCGAGGATCTGGTCAAGCTCGGCGTTCTGTCACGCCGGGAATACGACCTCTTCGCCAAGGCCGAGGATTTTCTCTGGGCGGTGCGCTGCCACCTCCACTTCCTCACCGGAAAGAGTGAGGAGCGGCTTTCCTTCGACGTTCAGCGCGAGATTGCCGCCGCGCTCGATTATCAGGATCACCCCGGTCTTTCAGCCGTCGAGCGCTTTATGAAGCACTACTTCCTGGTGGCCAAGGATGTGGGCGATCTCACCCGCATCTTCTGCGCCGAACTCGAGGACGAGCAGGCAAAGGCCGCGCCGGGTCTGATTAACGGTGTGATCGGCCGTTTCGCCGGCAAGCCCAAGCGCATCCCCGGCACGCTCGATTTTCTCGATGACCGCGGTCGCATCCGGCTTGCCGAAAAGGATGCCTTCAAGAAGGACCCGGTCAACCTGATCCGCCTGTTCCATCTGGCCGATCTGCGCGCGCTCGACATTCACCCCGAAACGCTCAAGCAGGTCACCCGCTCGCTTAGGCTCATCAACTCGGCGCTCAGGGAGAACGAGGAGGCCAACCGCCTCTTCATGTCGATCCTGACCTCGCCACGCGATCCGGCCGATATCCTGCGGCGCATGAACGAGGCTGGCGTGCTCGGCAAGTTCATTCCCGAGTTCGGCAAGATCGTCTCGATGATGCAATTCAACATGTATCATCACTTCACGGTCGATGAGCACCTCATCCGCTCGGTGGCCTCGCTCGCCTCGATCGAGAAGGGGCAGCAATCCGACCAAGTTCCGTTGTCCACGAAACTGATGCCGGGCATCGAGCACCGCGACGTGCTTTATGTCGCCGTCTTCATTCACGACATCGCTAAGGGACGTCCCGAAGATCACTCGACCGCCGGTGCCAAGGTCGCGCGCAAGCTCTGCCCGCGGCTCGGCATGTCGCCGAACCAGACCGAACTCGTAGCCTGGCTGATCGAGGAACATCTCACCATGTCGATGGTCGCCCAGACCCGCGACCTGAACGACCGCAAGACGATCGTCGATTTTGCCGACAGGGTGCAGTCGCTCGACCGGCTGAAGCTTCTCCTGATCCTCACCGTGTGCGATATCCGCGCCGTCGGTCCGGGCGTCTGGAACGGCTGGAAGGGGCAGCTCCTCCGTACGCTCTACTACGAAACGGAACTCCTGATTTCCGGCGGCTTCTCGGAAGCCTCCCGCAAGGAACGCGCCAAGGCGATCCGCGCCTCCCTCATCGACGCGCTGGCCGAACGCGGCTGGAGCGAGAAGGAACGCAAGGCCTATATTCGTCTGCCTTACGAGAACTATCTCCTCTCGGTGTCCCACGAAGACCAGGTCCGTCACGCGGAGTTTATCCGCGAAGCCGATCATGCTGGGCACACCTTGGCGACGATGGTCCGCACCCACGCCTTCCACGCGATCACCGAGATCACGCTTCTGGCACCCGACCATCCGCGTCTTCTTTCGATCGTCACAGGCGCCTGCGCGGCGGCCGGTGCCAATATTGCCGACGCGGAAATCTACACGACACGCGACGGACGTGCGCTCGACACGATCCTGATCAACCGTGCCTTCGATACCGACGAGGACGAGCTGCGCCGGGCGAAATCGGTCAGCCGCATGATCGAGCAGGTGTTGGCCGGCGAAACCTCCATGCCGGACGAGATCGCCCGCAAGCGCACCTACCGCCGCAAGTCGAAAGCCTTCCGGGTCAAGCCGCAGGTCACGATCTCCAATACGCTCTCGAACAAGCTCACCGTTATCGAGGTCGAATGCCTCGACAGGACGGGTCTCCTGTCCGACATCACCTCTGTGCTGTCGGATCTCTCGCTTGACATTTCGTCGGCCCACATCACCACTTTCGGCGAGAAGGTGGTGGACTCCTTCTATGTGAAGGACCTGGTGGGGATGAAGATCACCAACGAAACGCGGCAGGCCAATATCATCGCACGGCTGATGGCGGTTCTCGCCGATGAACAGGACGAAGTGCGCGACCGCATGCCATCCGGCGTCATCGCACCCGCAGGAACCACCGTGCGCCGGTCCAGCCGGAGACGATCCGCTTGAGCCTCGTATCCAAGTTCCTCTCCGTCGGTTCGGCCACCATGGCGAGCCGAATTCTTGGATTTGGACGCGAGGCCCTAATGGCGGCAGCGCTCGGCGCCGGTCCGGTGGCCGATGCCTTCTATGCCGCTTTCCGCTTCCCGAACCTCTTCCGTCGGCTGTTTGCCGAGGGCGCATTCAATGCCGCTTTCGTGCCGCTGTTCGCCAAGGAGATAGAGGGCGGCGGCGTGGACGGCGCCAAGCGCTTCTCGGAGGAGGTCTTTGGGGTCCTCTTTTCGGTNCTCCTGATCCTGACGATCGTCATGGAACTCTCAATGCCGTTCCTGGTGGAAACGGTGATCGCGCCGGGCTTCGCCGATGATGCCGACAAGTTNGACCTGACGGTCCGGCTTGCGATCATCATGTTCCCCTATCTCATGTGCATGTCGCTCGCCGCGATGATGAGCGGCATCCTGAATTCNCTGCACAAATACTTTGCNGCCGCCTTCGCNCCCGTCTTCTTCAACATCATCCTNATCGGCGTNNTGGTNTACGCGCTCTATTCGGGNATCGAACCGGAAACCGTGGTCACCCATATGGCCTGGGGCGTGATCGCCGCCGGCCTCCTGCAATTGGGCATCGTAGGGTTTGCCGTGCGGAAGGCCGGGATCAGGATCGGATTCCGCCGCCCCGCGCTGACCCCCAACGTCAAACGGCTCTTGTGGCTGGCAGCGCCGGCCGCCGTGACCGGCGGCATCACCCAGATCAATCTGGTGATCGGCCAGATCATCGCCTCCGGCAAGGATGGCGCGATCTCGGTGCTGCAATATGCCGACCGGATCTATCAGCTGCCGCTCGGTGTCGTCGGCATCGCCGTCGGGGTGGTGCTGTTGCCGGAGCTTGCGCGCGCGCTGAAGGCCGGCCACATGGTGGAAGCCGCCACGCTGCAGAACCGCTCGGTGGAGTTCGCACTGTTCCTGACACTTCCCGCGACCGCGGCGCTTCTGACCATAGGCGATCCGATCGTCCGACTTCTTTATGAGCGTGGGGCTTTCGGTCCTGAAACGACGGCAACCGTCGGCGGTGTCCTGTCGATCTTCGGAATCGGCCTGCCGGCCTTCGTGCTCATCAAGGCGTTCACGCCGGGCTTCTTCGCCCGGGAGGACACCCGCACGCCGATGATCTTTGCCGGCATCTCGGTCGCGCTCAACGTGACGCTCGCGATCACCCTGTTCCCGATCATCGCCGAGCGCGGCATCGCCACGGCGGAAATCTGCTCGGGCTGGACCAATGCGACGCTGCTTTTCGTCACGCTTGTCCGGCGCGGCCACTGGAAGATCGAACGCGTCGCCGTGATGCGCATCATCAAGCTCGTCTTTGCCGCAGCGCTGATGGCCGCCTTCTTTCATTTCGGCGTCGATTACATCGCGCCGTGGGTGGAGCCGTCCTCGGCACTCTGGCAGCAGTTGATTGCGCTTCTGGGCTTCCTTGCTGTCGGCTTCCTGTTCTATCTCGTGATCGCCTTCGCCATCGGCGGCGCGGATCTGGGTGCGCTCAAGCGCGGCATCCGCCGCAAACCCAGGAACCCGGCCTGATCAGACCTGTCGTTTCACCGGGCGGGTGAGCCCTTGACGGTTCATCCGCCCGGGCTCATACACGCAGCCGTTTTCAAAAAAAGAGGGCGCGGGCCCTCCACAAGTCCGCCAGGAGTATCGCATGACCTTCAAACCGCTCGTCTTTTCCGGCGTCCAGCCGACCGGTAACCTTCATCTCGGCAATTATCTCGGCGCCATCCGCCGCTTTGTGGCCCTGCAGGACGAGATGAACTGCATCTATTGCGTCGTCGACCTGCACTCGCTGACAGCCCAGCTGGTTCACAAGGACCTGAAAGAACAGACCCGCTCGATCGCCGCCGCTTATCTCGCCGCCGGCATCGATGCCGACAAGCACATCGTGTTCAACCAGTCCGCTGTGTCCGGCCACGCCGAACTTGCCTGGATCTTCAACTGCGTCGCGCGCATCGGCTGGATGAACCGTATGACCCAGTTCAAGGACAAGGCCGGCAAGGACCGCGAAAACGCCTCGCTCGGGCTGCTGGCCTATCCGAGCCTGATGGCCGCCGACATCCTGCTCTATCGCGCCACCCATGTGCCTGTCGGCGATGACCAGAAGCAGCACCTGGAGCTGACCCGCGATATCGCGATGAAGTTCAATCTGGACTTCGAGGACAATATCCGCGCCGCCGGCACAGGCACCGACATCACTGTCGGCGACCAGCCGGTCCATGCCTATTTCCCGATGACCGAGCCGATGATCAGCGGTGCCACCACCCGCGTGATGAGCCTGCGCGACGGCACCAAGAAGATGTCGAAGTCCGATCCCTCGGATCTGTCGCGCATCAATCTCACCGACGATGCCGACGACATCAGCCGCAAGATCAGGAAGGCCAAGACCGATCCCGAGGCGCTGCCGTCGGAACTGGACGGTCTGGAAGGCCGTCCCGAGGCGAGCAACCTCGTGGGGATTTTTGCGGCCCTGTCCGACCGCACCAAGGAGGACGTGCTTGCCGAATATGCAGGCCAGCAGTTCTCGGCCTTCAAGCCGGCCCTCACCGAACTCGCGGTCACGGTTCTTGCCCCGATCAATGCCGAGATGCGCAAGCTCGAGGCCGATCCCGGCCATATTGACGCTGTGCTCAAAAAAGGCAGCGAGCGCGCCGGCGAAATCGCGGCCAGGACGATGTCCGACGTCAAGGACATCATCGGGCTGCTGTAGTCACGATCTGAGCACTGCCCCTCCCAGCTCCGGGAGGGCCATTCTTTTCTCCCCATCACTTTCCGCATGCCCCATCTTGCGAGGCGGGGACGGCAGGGGCATAGTCCGGCGCATGGTTTCAAGACGACTTTCAAGAGAGGCCGGACACCGGCGCAAGTTTCTGGCGGTGGTGGACGATACNCCCGAATGCGAGCGCGCCATGCGCTATGCGGCGATGCGCGCCAAGCATTCAGGCGGCGGACTGGTGCTGTGCTACGTGATCTCGCCGACCGACTTCCAGCACTGGCTGGGCGTCGAGGAGATCATGNGGGCCGAAGCCATGGAGGAAGCCGAATCGACNCTCGCCAAGGCAGCGGAAAATCTNCGCCAGGCGATCGGGATCGATTCGGAAACCCGCATNCGCCAGGGCAGGGCNGACGAGGAAATTCACTCCGTCATCGAGGAAGACCGCGATATCGCGATCCTTGTGCTGGCGGCGGGCTCCGCCAAGGAAGGTCCCGGTCCGCTGGTATCGTCCATTGCGGGGCGCGGTGCGGCCTTCCCGATCCCGGTGACCGTGGTTCCCGATACGTTGACTGACGAGGAAATTGACGCGCTGAGCTGATTGTTCATGCATTCCCTGCTTGATCCGGAGAGCATCCGGGCCTATTTTGGAAGCATTCTAAACTACGAAATTCACCGGTCGCTCATGTCCGGTGCGCGGGACCCCCGGACCTTGACCCCGGGCGAAGACCCCGAGGAGACAATCCGATGTTCATCCAGACCGAAGCGACACCGAACCCGGCGACACTGAAGTTCCTGCCCGGCAAGGTCGTCATGCAGGACGGCACCGCTGAATTCCGTTCCGAAGATGAAGCCGCCAGCGCCTCGCCGCTAGCCGCGAAGCTGTTCTCTATTCCGGGCGTCACCGGCGTATTCTACGGCTACGACTTCATCACCGTGACCAAGGACGGCCCGGACTGGCAGCATCTCAAGCCTGCCATTCTCGGCGCCATCATGGAGCATTTCATGTCCGGCGCGCCGGTGATGAATGCCGGTGAGAGCGAAGCGGGCATGACGGATGAGGAATTCTTCGACGAGGCCGACGGCACCGTTGTCGCAACCATCAAGGAACTGCTCGAAACCCGCGTGCGTCCGGCCGTGGCCCAGGATGGTGGCGATATCACCTTCCGCGGCTTCAAGGACGGCAAGGTCTATCTCTACATGAAGGGCGCCTGCGCCGGCTGTCCGTCCTCGACGGCCACCCTCAAGCACGGTATCCAGAACCTGCTGCGCCATTTCGTGCCTGAAGTGCGCGAAGTCGAAGCCGTCTGATACCGCTTTAGCGCGATCCTTTGCCCTCCACCCGCCCGGGATGATTTTCTCCGGGCGGCTTTCGTGCTTGGATAGGGGCAAGACCAACCGGATTCGAAGACTGTCGTGAAACTTCTTGCCCTGGATTGTGCCCAGCGCCTCTGCGCCGTTGCCCTTTACGATGCGGACAGCAGAGAGGTGCTTGCGCGCCGTGATCCCGAGATCGGCCGTGGCCATGCGGAGCTTCTGCCCGCCCTCGTCGACGAGGTGCTGGCCGAAGCGGGGCTCGCTTTTTCCGATATCGACCGCCTGGCTGTCACGATCGGCCCGGGTTCGTTTGCCGGTATTCGTGTCGGCGTGGCCTATGCACGCGGGCTTGCTCTCGCACTGAAGATCCCGGTTGTTGGCGTCTCCGGGCTTTATGCCATGGCAGCACCCTTGGCGCGCGAGGCCGGTCTGCCGGTCATGGCGACGATCGATGCCAAGCGCGAACGCATCTGGGCGGCTGTCGTCGGTCCTGATGGCACAACACACGCCGATCCCGCAGAACTGACAGCGGCTGAGGCCGCCGAACTGGCGAGCCATATCCCGGCAATTGTTGTCGGAGATGCCGCGCCGCTGATCCTCGCCGAAGAGCCGAGCCTTCCGACCATGAGCGGCGGTTCCTTCGCCGATATCGCCGAAGTGGCGCGGATCGGCGCTGAGCTCGATCCGGCAGGCAATGCGCCCGAACCGGCCTATCTGCGTGCGCCCGACGCCAAGCCTCAGGCCGGTTTCGCCGTCGAGAGGCTGAAGGCGTGAGCGCGTTGTTCACCCGTTTCTTCTCGCGGCCCGATGCCTTCGAGATCACGGCCATGACGACGGCGGATGCGGCCATTGCCGCGCGCCTTCACAAGCTCGCCTTTGCGCGCGGCTGGACCGATGGCGAATTCGCCTCGCTTCTGGTGCAACCGGCGGTCTTCGGCTTTCTCGCTGTCGATCCTGCCCGGGCGCGCGATCTCGCGGCGGGTTTCGTGCTGGTCCGCGAAGCCGCGAGCGAGGCCGAAATTCTCTCCATCGGGGTCGATCCAGGCGTTCGCCGTTCAGGTCTCGGCTGGCGGCTGATGCAGGCTGCGATGCGCGAGGCCTCTCACCGGGGCGCGGAGGAGATGTTCCTCGAGGTCGACGAGACCAACAAGAACGCCATTGCCCTCTACAAGAAGCTCAATTTTGCCAAGGTCGGCGAGCGCCGCGCCTATTACGAGCATGCGGGCGAGCCACGCACTGCCGCATGGGTCATGCGCCGCGAACTGAAATAGACAGCCGGCTTCTCTCGTGGTGGATTTCGTGCCTGGAAATGGCTATTTCCGCAGGCGTCATTCCAATGCGGACCAAACCCACTTGCCGACCATGCTGCCCTCGATGAACGCCCGGAGCCGGTGCGCGCCATGATAACCGCCTTGCGGCTGGTGATGGTCGCCTTCATTTTCCTCTCCGTGACACTGGCGCTTCTGCCGGTGCAGCTCTTCGCGCTCTGGTCCAGGAACGATATCCGCCGCCGCCTGCCGCGCTGGTGGCACCGCATCATGGCGCCGATGATCGGGCTCAAGGTCGAGGTGATCGGCCAGCCGTCTAACGATCGTCCGCTGATGCTCGCCTCCAACCACGTCTCCTGGAAGGACATCGTGGTGCTGGGCGCTGCCGCCGACGTGGTCTATGTGGCGAAATCCGAGGTGCGCGACTGGCCTGTCTTCGGCTGGCTGGCGCGGCTCCAGCGCACCGTCTTCGTAGAGCGCGACCGCAAGCGCACCACGGGCAACCAGATCGACGAGATGGCTCGGCGCCTGAAAGCCGATGAGATCGTCGTTCTGTTTCCCGAAGGCACCACGTCGGACGGCAACCGCATTCTGCCCTTCAAGACCTCGCTTTTCGGAGCGGCAACCGCCGCAATTCCAGAAGTGCCGGAAAAGCGTGTCGTCGTGCAGCCTGTTGCCATTTGCTATGTCGGCATTCAGGGCATGCCGATGGGGCGTTATCACCGGCCGGTCGCGGCCTGGCCCGGCGATGTGGCGCTCGGGCCGCATCTGCTCAGGGTTCTCAAAGAAGGTGCGCTCGAGGTTGAGGTCCGTTTCGGTGAGCCGGTGGTGTTCGATGGGGCGACGAACCGGAAAACCGCCGCGAAGGAAGTCGAGAGACGCGTCGCTGATCTGCTCGCCGAAGGTTTGGCCGGACGAAAGCGGATCGGCTGAAAACGCCCGAAATCCACCGATTGCATGCGCGTTTCATGACAGGTAAAAGGCGGCCATGATGGACAGGCTCGATACCGAAATTGCTGAAACTCCTGTGAGCGTCGCGGAAGCGGCGGATCAGGCGAAATCTGCTGCGCCGTCCCGCAAGGTCTTCGTCAAGACCTATGGCTGCCAGATGAATGTCTACGATTCCGAGCGCATGAGCGATGCGCTGACCCGTGACGGCTATACCGCAACCGACAGCCCGGAAGACGCGGATCTGGTGCTCATCAACACCTGCCATATCCGCGAGAAGGCCGCGGAGAAGGTCTACTCGCAGCTCGGTCGCCTCAACAAGCTCAAGAAGAGGCGTCAGCGCGAAGGCTCGGATTTCATGGTCGCCGTCGCCGGCTGCGTTGCGCAGGCCGAAGGCCAGGAGATTACCCGGCGTGCGCCTGTCGTTGACGTGGTGATCGGCCCGCAGACCTATCACCGGCTCCCGGAAGCCCTGGCGAAGGCCCGCAACGGCTCCAAGGTGGTCGAGACCGATTTCCCGGTCGAGGATAAGTTTATGGCTCTGCCGAAGGCCTCGGAGAAGGTCATCCGCAAGCGCGGCGTCAGCGCGTTTCTCACCGTGCAGGAAGGCTGCGACAAGTTCTGCACCTTCTGCGTGGTGCCCTATACCCGGGGTGCTGAAACATCGCGGCCGGTCGACGCCATCATCGCCGAGGCTGAGCGGCTGGCTGCTGCCGGCGTCCGCGAAGTCACGCTTCTGGGCCAGAACGTCAACGCCTGGCACGGCGAGGGTGCTGACGGTCGTGAGTGGGGCCTGGGCGAACTCCTGCGCCGTCTCGCACAAGTCGATGGACTTGAACGCCTGCGCTACACGACCAGCCATCCGCGCGACATGGATGACGGGCTGATCGAGGCGCATCGCGATCTACCGGAATTGATGCCCTATCTGCATCTGCCGGTGCAGGCAGGGTCCGATCGGATCCTCAAGGCCATGAACCGCCGTCATACGGCCGACGATTACATTCGCCTCGTGGACCGCATCCGCGAAGCCAATCCTGATCTTGCGCTGTCCGGCGATTTCATCGTCGGTTTCCCCGGCGAGACGGATGAGGACTTCGAAGACACCATGCGGCTGATCGAGAAAGTCGGTTATGCACAGGCGTTTTCGTTCAAATATTCCCCGCGTCCCGGGACCCCCGGCGCCGACCTTGGCGGCCATGTCGACGAGGACGTCAAGTCCGAACGGCTCGAGCGCCTTCAGGCCTTGCTGTACCGCCAGCAAAGGGATTTCGCCGAGCGCTGCGTTGGCCGCGAAATCGATCTGCTTCTGGAAAAGCCGGGCAGGGAACCCGGTCAGCTCATCGGGCGTTCTCCTTGGCTACAGCCAGTAATTGTTAATGCAAACCCCGATGAAATAGGTGACATTGTGAAAGTGCGAATCACGAAGGCTGGTACCAACAGCCTTTTCGCAGATAGGGTTTAGGTTGAACGGGTCCAAAAAGGAGCCAGATCGCTTGCCAGCGCATAACCTGTCCACGCCCACTCAGGGCATCTCCGCCGGCGCCTCGGATACGACACACATCGCGCTTACTTTCGAAAACAACAGACTTGCCAGCGAGCTTTTCGGCCAGTTCGACCAGAACCTGGCCTTGATCGAACAGAAGCTTCGCGTCGATGCCCGCGCCCGCGGAAATACCGTGACTTTGACAGGCGACGCGGTGGCCACGAACCAGGCCAGACGCACGCTCGATTATCTCTATGACCGCCTGCTCAAGGGCTCCGCCGTCGAGGCTTCCGACGTCGAAGGCGCGATCCGCATGGCTTTGGCCGCCGACGACCAGCTCGTGCTGCCGACCATGGAGCGCAAGGGAAAGCTCGCCATGGCGCAGATTTCCACCCGCAAGAAGACGGTGATTGCGCGTACGCCGACGCAGGATGCCTATATTCGCGCGATGGACCGCGCCGAACTCGTTTTCGGTGTCGGCCCCGCCGGTACCGGCAAGACCTTCCTCGCGGTTGCCCATGCGGCACAGCTTCTCGAGCGCGGCTCTGTCGAACGCATCGTTCTGACCCGTCCTGCCGTGGAAGCAGGCGAACGCCTGGGCTTCCTGCCGGGGGACATGAAGGAGAAGGTGGATCCCTATCTCCGGCCGCTCTACGACGCGCTTTATGAGATGATGCCGTCCGACCGTGTCGAACGCGCATTGGCCGCCGGCGTCATCGAAATCGCGCCGCTTGCCTTCATGCGCGGTCGCACGCTGTCCAATGCCGCCATCATCCTCGATGAGGCCCAGAACACCACGCAGATGCAGATGAAGATGTTCCTCACCCGACTGGGCGAGAACGGACGCATGATCATCACCGGTGACCCGAGCCAGATCGACCTGCCGCGCGGCGTGAAATCCGGCCTCGTGGAAGCGCTGAACGTTCTCGACAATGTCGAGGGCATCGTGACCTGTCGCTTCAAGGGCGCTGACGTCGTGCGTCACCCGCTCGTTCAGAAGATCGTCGAGGCTTATGACGAGAAGGGCACGGATCCGTCCGGTCTATGAGCAAGCCAGCCATCGATTGCGTCGGTACCGTGGAAGCGGGAAGCTGGCCCGGCGAGGATGAAGCCGTGGCGAATGCCCAGTCCATCCTTGAAGTCGCGGCCGGCTATCTTCATGCCCATGAGAGCCAGCCTTTTCCCTCTGAGCCGGTGGAAGTCTCGCTTCTCTTCACCGACGACGGGCCGATGGCAGAAATCAACGGCCAGTGGCGCGGCAAGGGCAAGCCGACAAACGTTCTGTCCTTCCCGGCCTTCCCGATCGTGCCCGGCGATACCCCCGGCCCGGTCCTCGGCGATATCGTTCTGGCGCGCACCACCATCGAGCGCGAGGCGGCCGACCTTGCCAAACCCGTCGACCATCATATTTCCCACCTCCTGGTTCACGGATTTCTTCATCTTTTCGGCTATGACCATATTGATGCCGAAGACGCGCGCGAGATGGAAGCGCTTGAGACTCGCATTTTGGCCGAACTTGGCTTATCTGACCCTTATGGCGGTACGGATCCGCTTTGACACGATTGAGCTATGACCAACGTTGATTCTCCGGCGGAAAGCGCCGGCCATGCCTCGGACGAGCCGGGGCATTCACAGGACGAAGCAGACAGTAGCGGCCAACCCGGCCGATCTCTGACCGCCGGGGGCGAGCGCGCACCCGGCTTCTGGCAGCGCTTGAAGCGCGTCTTCTTCCCGCCCTCCGATGGCGAGTCCCTGCGCGAGAACCTCACCGACGCCCTGCAAACGGGCGGCGACCTGCACGAGGCGTTCAGTCCCGGCGAACGCGCCATGCTCAACAACATCCTGTTGCTGCGCGAGGTCCGTATCGACGACATCATGGTGCCGCGCGCCGATATCGAGGCGATCGACGATTCCACCACGATCGGCGCGATGCTCCAGTTCTTCGAGGAATCGGGTCATTCGCGCATGCCGGTCTATTCCGAGACGCTCGACGATCCGCGCGGCATGATCCATATCCGCGACGTGCTCGCCTGGATTGCCAAGCAGTCGCGGCCCAAGCGCCGCACGTCGAAATCCAACGGCAACGGAAACGGTAATGGCAATGGGCCCTCGTCGCGCAAACCCGCCTCGACCGAAACGCTGGATCTCGCACGCGTCGACCTTTCCAAGACGCTCCGGGAATCGGGCCTGATCCGCAAGGTTCTCTTCGTTCCGGCTTCGATGCTGGCGTCCGATCTGATGCAGCACATGCAGGCGACACGCATTCAGATGGCGCTCGTGATCGACGAATATGGCGGTACCGACGGTCTCGTCTCGCTCGAGGATATCGTCGAGATGGTCGTTGGCGATATCGCCGACGAGCACGATCTCGACGAGGAAATCATGATCAAGCGTTCGGGCGACGACATCTGGCTGGCCGATGCGAAGGCGGAGCTCGACGACCTTGTCGAAGAGATCGGTTCCGACTTCGATGTCGCCGAACAGAGCGAGGATGTCGATACGCTTGGCGGCCTGATCTTCTCGGAACTCGGACGCGTTCCGGCCCGCGGCGAAGTGGTTCAGGCGGTGCCTGGTTTCGAATTCCAGGTGCTTGATGCGGATCCGCGCCGGATCAAGCGCGTCAGGATCGTCCGCGGTCGGCCTGCGGCGCGGCGCCGGGTGACGAGACCCGAAGCGCCGGTCGAAAAGAGCGCCGCCGGCAGCGAGTAACGCCGGGGCGCTTTCAGCCACTTACAACGGCCTCGATTTCTGAAAGACTGCGGCAACTGATTCGATCCCCGCGGGGCGGCGACGGGAATAACCGGCTTTGGAACGTCTGGCAGAAAAAATCATGCTCACATGGGGCTGGCGTCGCATGGCGCTCGCCTTTCTTGCCGGGCTCGTTTCCGTACTGGCCTTGCCACCGGTCAATTTCTTTCCCGCCATGTTCATCTCGCTGCCGGTGCTTGTCTGGCTGATCGACGGCGCGAGCGGCGCTGCCAATGCAAGTCTGGTCGGTCGGCTCAGGCCGGCTTTCATCACGGGCTGGTCCTTCGGCTTCGGCTACTTCGTCGGGGGCTTGTGGTGGCTGGGTGCTGCCCTTCTGGTCGAGGCGGATGTGTTTGCCTGGGCGCTGCCGCTCGCGGTTCTGGGTCTGCCGGCGGTTCTCGCGATTTTCTACGGACTGGCGGCAGCACTCGCGCGGCTTTTCTGGTCGGACGGTTTCGGACGCGTTGCGATGCTTGCCGCCGCCTTCGGGCTGATCGAGTTCGCCCGCGAATTCCTTCTCTCGGGTTTTCCCTGGAACGCCCTTGGCATGACGCTGATGCCGGTGCCGATGATGATGCAGCCGGCGTCCCTTGTCGGTCTCGACGGGATGACGGTTCTCGCCATCTACATTTTCGCGTCTCCGGCTCTCCTTGCGACGCGGCGCGGTGCCTTGCCCGGCATCGTTCTCGGCGCGGGTCTCTTTGCCGGCTGCCTCGGTTTCGGATGGTGGCACATGCAGACACCGCTCGCCGAAGATGAGGACGCGCCGATTTTCCGCATCGTGCAGCCGAACATCGATCAGGCGGCCAAGTGGCAGCCCGGTGACCGTGAGGCAATCTTTGACGAACTCCTGCGGCTCACCGCTCTCCCGCCAGAGCCGGGACTGACGCGCCCGGATATCGTGATCTGGCCCGAGACGGCAGTGCCGTTTCTTCTGACCGACAATCCCGACGCGCTCGCCCGTATTGCCGATACTCTTGAGACGGGGCAGACCCTTCTTGCCGGCGCAGTCCGCGTCGAAAACGGCCAGACGGGAGCCGGCGACCGCTATTACAACTCGATCTACATGATCAACGACACCGGTGAGATCATTGGAGCGGCCGACAAGGCCCATCTGGTCCCCTTCGGCGAGTACCTGCCCTTCGAGGGTGTGCTTAAAAGTTTCGGTCTGGAGACGGTGGCGCAGAGCTTCGGGGGCTTCAGTGCGGCCCAGCGGCGCAATTTTTTGCAGCTTCCTGTGGGTATCGCAGCCGTTCCGCTGATTTGTTATGAGGCCATTTTCCCCTCTCTGGCGGAAGTTGATGGGGAGCGGGGCGGCCTATTGCTGAACGTGACCAACGACGGCTGGTTCGGCCATACGCCGGGGCCCTACCAGCATTTTCAGCAGGCACGGATCCGTGCAGTGGAGGCGGGTTTACCCCTGATACGTGCGGCAAATAGTGGCATTTCGGCTGTTTTCGATCCCTTCGGACGCACCGTTNGGCTCCTGCCGCTCGGTGCGAAAGGCAACATCGATTTCCATCTTCCGGCATCGCTAAGTCATGTATATACTTATAAAAATCGGCAGACAGGCTTTGCTGCGCTTCTCGTCATAATGGTGCTCTTGGGGTTCGTTTCCCGAAAAAGTACCAGTGCCGGCCGCGATTGACGCAAAACCCCTGAAATTGCATAGTCCCGCCGTCAACCCGCGTCCCGTGCACCGAACATCCAAATTGTGGGGGGTCTTCGGACATTGTTTGCTCGGATTATGGGGCAGTCTTACCACTGAGCCTTTCGGGGCTCTTTGCAGGATACTGTAATGATCGAGAACAAGAAGAAACCCAACCCGATCGACGTTCATGTCGGAAGTCGGGTTCGGTTGAGGCGTACCATGCTGGGTATGAGCCAGGAGAAGCTTGGGGAAGCTCTTGGCATCACCTTCCAGCAGATCCAGAAATACGAGAAGGGCACGAACCGCGTCGGCGCAAGCCGTCTGCAGAACATTTCGACCATTCTCAACGTGCCGGTTTCCTTTTTCTTCGAGGACGCCCCGGCTGACGTCGCCGGTGGACAGCCAGGAATGGCTGAAGCGAACTCTTCCAACTACGTCGTTGACTTCCTGTCGTCGTCGGAAGGCCTCCAGCTCAATCGTTCCTTCGTCAAGATTACCGACCCGAAGGTCCGCCGCAAGATCGTTGACCTCGTCAAGGCACTCGCCGCCGAAGACGATTCCGAATGAATTGACGCCGTTTNTCGGCTTCAACTGAAGTAAAGCCACTGGCAGAACGATGAACCTTGAGGGCTATACCGGCCGTCNGGGCGATAGTTTTGCCGGTGGNGTTTTTCGTTTGGCGACCCCTCNGGACGCATTTTTTGCACGACCGGGCCGTCACAATCCCTAAAAATTACCCACATCAAGATATCTTTATATCGTTCTGACCTTGTCAGTCTTTCTGTGTTTCTCTAAACAGGCTCGTACAATTTGGCAGGATGGAGCCCGGCATGGCGCGTCAGAACTACCTCTTCACATCAGAATCGGTTTCCGAAGGTCACCCCGACAAGGTTTGTGATCGCATCTCCGACGAGATCGTTGATCTTGTTTATCGCGANGCCAAGAAGACGGGTGTCGATCCTTGGCAGGTACGTGTGGCCTGCGAAACTCTGGCTACGACCAACCGACTGGTCATCGCCGGCGAAGTCCGGGTTCCCGAAACCCTGATGAAGACCGACAAGAACGGCAACAAGGTCATCAACCCGTCGCGCTTCAGGTCCGCAGCGCGGCGCGCCGTTCGCGACATCGGTTACGAGCAGGACGGCTTCCACTGGAAGAACTGCAAGATCGACGTGCTGCTGCATTCGCAGTCTGCCGACATCGCNCANGGCGTNGANAATGCCGCCGACCGTCAGGGTGAGGAAGGNGCGGGCGACCAGGGCATCATGTTCGGTTANGCCTGCCGCGAAACCCCGGACCTGATGCCGGCNCCGATCTACTATTCGCACAAGATCCTNGANCTGCTCGCCGNNGCCCGCAAGAAGGGTGANGGCGANGCCGCCGGCTTCTCGGCCCNGACGCCAAGAGCCAGATCACNGTNCGCTACGANAACGGCAAAGCCGTCGAAGTCGTCTCGATCGTGCTGTCGACGCAGCATTTCGACGGCAGCTGGGATTCGAAAAAGGTTCGTGAGGTCGTCGAGCCCTACATCCGCGAGGCGCTCGGCGAGCTTCCGATCGCTGACGACTGCGTCTGGTACATCAACCCGACCGGCAAGTTCGTGATCGGCGGTCCCGATGGCGATGCCGGTCTTACCGGCCGCAAGATCATTGTCGACACCTATGGCGGTGCCGCACCCCATGGCGGCGGCGCCTTCTCCGGCAAGGACACGACCAAGGTCGACCGCTCCGCAGCTTACGCCGCGCGCTATCTCGCCAAGAACGTGGTTGCGGCCAGTCTGGCGGATAACTGCACGATCCAGCTCTCCTATGCGATCGGTGTGGCCCAGCCGCTGTCGGTCTATGTCGACCTGCACGGGACGGGCAAGGTGCACGAGGAAGTCGTCGAAAAGGCGATCCGCAAGGCAATGGATCTCTCGCCGTCCGGTATCCGTCGTCACCTCGATCTCAACAAGCCGATCTATGCCCGCACGGCCGCTTACGGCCACTTCGGGCGCAAGGCCGGCCGTGATGGCGCCTTCTCCTGGGAGAAGACCGATCTGGTCAAGGCGCTGAAGGAAGCCGTGAAAGAGGTCGCCTGACAACAGGCGACTTCGCATACCGGCAGACGATCATGAGTGAAGAACGCCGCAGCCGTGCGACGGAGGCCTTCTGGGGTCGCCGTCGCGGAAAGTCGCTCAAGCCAGCCCAGGCCGAGGCACTGGATAGCGTTGCACGCGCACGCATGATCGATTTGTCAGAACCTGCGCCTTCCGGTCTCGCGGCATTATTCCCGCATTCCCCCGAAACCATCCATCTGGAAATCGGATTCGGTGGTGGCGAGCACTTGTCCCATCATGCCAAGTCTCGGCCCGAGGTTGGCTTTATCGGCGTGGAACCCTTCGTCAACTCGATGGCCAAACTCGCTGCGGTCATCGATGGCGAGGGAATAGGCAATATCCGCCTTTACGATGATGATGCCACGCAGCTTCTCGACTGGCTTCCGGACGCTTCACTCGACGGTATCGATCTGTTCTATCCCGACCCTTGGCCGAAGAAAAAGCACTGGAAGCGACGGTTCGTCTCAGCGGTTAATCTCGATCGCTTCGCACGGGTACTCAAACCCGGCGCCACATTTCGCTTCGCTTCGGACATCGATACCTATGTGAACTGGACGCTGCTGCACATCGCGCGCCATGATCTGTTTTCCTGGCAGGTCGAGAAGGCGGATGACTGGCGTAATCCGTGGCAGGGGTGGCCAGGAACACGCTACGAGGCGAAGGCATTTCGGGAAGGTCGCACCCCTGCCTATCTGACGTTCAGGCGGGCCTGACTGCCTTATTTGCGGCAGACCGCAGCCAATGGAGACGATTCGGCCCTGCTGCCAGATCGAGTTGGCGTGATTTTTCCCGTAGGATTACTAGGTAAAATTGCGATATTGGCAAACTTTCTGCAACTGCACATTTAATCGCGCGTTATTAAATCCGACAATCGTGCTCGTACGTAAGGCGATATGTCTTTTTTAAGCGACAGCCATTTTTCGTTGTCGAGAATCGGACAAACGGCCGTTCATCAAATGCTGCTTGTGCAGTGAGGCCTCAACCGTTTTATTGGCAACTCGGTGCGGCGGCATCGTCAGGTTGGTGGAGGACACCCTTTAAATGGATAATACATCGGCGCCCGGTGGCGCTGTTGACCTGAGCAATTGCGACCGGGAGCCAATTCATCTTCTCGGGCGTGTGCAGGAATTCGGGTTCCTCGTTGCCGCAACCTCGGACTGGATGATCAGTGACATTTCGGAAAATGCCGGCGATTTTATCGACCGGGATCCCGAAAGCCTGCTCGGCGAGCACATTTCGGCTGTGCTCGCTTCCGAGGTCGTTCACACGCTCAGGAACCGCCTCCAGAACCTCCATGCCGGAAACCTGCCCGATGTCGTCAGCAACATGCCGATCGTCGCAAGTCGCTCGGGTGAAACATTCGATATCAGCGTCCATATCTCCGGTTCCAAGATCATTCTCGAGTTCGAACCGCATTTCGACCTCAAGGAGGCAGGCCGGACGATCGCCGATGTACAGCAAGCGATCCAGCGCATTTCGCGCATGGACAATATCGGCCAGATCCTCAAGTTCTCGACGCGTTTCGTTGCCGCCCTGACGGATTTCGACCGGGTCATGGGGTATGTGTTCCGGCCAGATGGCTCCGGCGACGTGCAGGCGGAAACACATTCGCCGGGAATGGAGCCCTTCCTGGGGTTGCGTTATCCCGCCACCGATATCCCGGCCCAGGCCCGCGCGCTCTATATCCGCAATCCTGTCCGCTCCATTGGAAATACCGCCAATATCGGCTCTGACCTGCTGCCGCGCCCAACGCGCGCCGAGGATTATCTCGACCTGTCGAATGCGGTGCTGCGAAGTGTGTCCCCCATACATCTCGAATATCTGCAGAACATGGGCGTCAACGCATCGCTCTCGATCTCGCTGATCGTGGATGGAAAGCTCTGGGGGCTGCTTGCCTGCCACCACAATGAACCGAAACATCTGCCGCAGGTCTTCCGCAATTCACTGGTCCTGTTCGGCCAGATGCTTTCGATGCTCATCTCCGGCCGGCTGGCGGCGGAGGACAAGGAATATCAGGCGAGCGCCAACGAACTGATCAATTCCTTCTCGCGTTCGGCCGCCATGAGTGGTGAAGTTGCGCAGACCCTGATTGATCGCGCCGACCTTGCCATGCAGCTCATGTCTGCAGACGGCATGGCTGTCGCAAGCCATGGGCAGCTGGCCGTTCATGGCCGGACACCGCGGGAAGAGGATGTTCTGGCGATCGTCAGACGGCTCAATACAATGCCGCCCGGTCGCGTTTTCGCGACCAACGAACTCGGGGCCGTGTCGCCGGAATTCTCCAATTTCGCCGATAACGCAGCAGGCATGCTGACGATCCCGATTTCCAAATCGCCGCGCGATTACATCATGTTCTTCCGGGGCGAGGTGCTCAAGAAAGTCAAATGGGCAGGCAATCCGGAGAAGCCGGCGACACTTGGCCCCAATGGCATCCGCCTCACACCGCGCAAGAGTTTCGAGGCCTGGCAATCGATCGTCGAGGGCCAGTCCGAGGAATGGACCCAGTCGGAAATCGCGGCGGCCGAGCAGTTCAGGATCACTGTGCTGGAGGTCGTCCTTCGCATGGCCGAAGAGACCGCTGCCGAGCGCCGCAAGGCCTCGGAAAAGCAGGAACTTCTGATTGCCGAACTGAACCACCGCGTTCGCAACATTCTCGGTCTGGTGCGCAGCCTGATCGCCCAGACGTCGAAGAAAGCCGTCTCGGCGGCGGACTTCGCGGCCGAGCTCGAAAGCCGCGTACAGTCACTGGCCCGAGCGCATGACCAGATCACCCGTCACAACTGGTCGGCAGCTTCGCTGCGCGGTCTTTTGTCGACCGAGGCTGAGGCTTATCTGCTCGACAAGGCCGATCGTATCGAGGTCAAGGGCGACGACATCTTCCTGGTGCCGGCAGCCTATTCGACCGTCGCGCTCGTTCTTCACGAGATGATGACGAACTCGGCGAAGTACGGCGCATTGTCAGATTCCTCCGGGATCGTGAATGTCGACGTCAACGCGCAGCAAGACGGCTCCGTTGATCTGGTGTGGCGGGAGTTCGGTGGTCCGCCCGTCAAGGCGCCGACGCGTCGTGGTTTTGGTACCACGATCATCGAGCGCTCGATCCCCTTCGAGCTAAGCGGTAGCGCGGAGGTCGATTACGCTCCGGCGGGAGTGTCCGCCCGTTTCTGGCTGCCCGGGACGCATGTTCGCACCGAGGGCATGACGGCCGAAAGCCAAAGTTCCACATCGGCTTCCCGGCTCGAGCAGCCTGCAACCGCGAATGGCGTAACGGCGGCCAACGGTGAGGCGGACTGGTTCCCGAAATCCATACTGTTGGTGGAGGATAATCTGATTATCGCCATGGATACCGAGAAGGTTCTCTTCGATCTCGGGGCCGAGGCGGTCGCCACTTGCGCTCACGAGAACGAGGCGTTTGCCGAAATCAAGAAGGCAAAACCTGATTTCGCTATCCTCGATATCAATCTCGGTTCGCACACGAGCGTGAATATAGCCCGCAAGCTGGAAGAGCTCGGGGTGCCGTTCGTCTTCGCGTCGGGTTATGGCGATGCCAAGCCGTTGGAAGGGATGCCGGAAGACGTCTACGTCCTCTCGAAACCCTATGACAAGGACGGGCTTGAGAAGGCGGTTTACGCGGCCAGCAAGTCAGGCGCTTAGAATGCGGTGTGCGATATCGGCGTAGTTGGCGGGTTTGGTGAAGATCTTTGAATCAAGCCCGCTTTCAGCCTTGATCTGGTGGGGATCATGGCCGCTGATGAAGCAGTAGGGCAGGCCGGCGGCTTCGAGACGGTGGGCGATGGACACGCTGCTTTCGCGACCGAGATTGAAATCCAGCAGCGCAGCATCGAACGTTGTGCTTTCGATGTAGCGCAGCGCGGACTTGCAATCATGGGCGATGATGCAATCCATGCCGAGACCCTCGATCGTGTCGGCTGCATCCAGCGCGATGAACGGGTCATCTTCAACAATCAAAATGGTTTTCGCAGCGTGTGTCATGAAATGAGAATGCTTCAACGGCCAAAGGGTTTCACGGGCTTTATCATTAAGTTTTCATGGTGAATAAATCCTTAGCGGGAATAGTGTGGGAATGTACGTACAGTTGCTTGAGAGATTGAGAACGGAGACAGCCGGGGCGCATGATGAGCTCGACAGGGCCCATGATGGCGGAGCGTTTTCCGACCTTGCCGAATATGGACGCTTTCTCGAAGCGCAGGCCCGCATTTTTCCGGCTGCGGAAGCCGCGCTTGCCTCATCCCAGGAATACCGCACGCTCCCCGACTGGGATCGCCGCTTCAGAAGCGAGGCTCTGCTTGCCGATCTTTCAGGACTCGGCATTGCTGCCCCGCCACCCATCCCGTTNGATCTGGCACAACGGCCAGGCTCCGCAACCGGTCTTGCCTATGTGCTTGAAGGCTCCCGTCTCGGCGGCAAACTGATTGCGCGAAAGCTCGAACAGGCGGGTCTTGAAAATGCACCGACCGCGTTCATCACCCATGGAGCAAGCGAACGCTTCTGGCCGTCGTTTACAACCTGGCTTGCAAGCCGGCACCCGGACGAAGCCTATGGTGATGCAGCGGTGGCATCGGCGCGCGCCACGTTCGGTCTCTTTCTCGAAGCCACCCGCCGCGAGCAGGCGTGCCAGTAGATTCAGCTATTCATCATATGACGCATGGCAATGGAGGACTATGGCGCAGTCCGGCGCTTTCCGCTAAGCAGACCCGGTAGATCGGATTCCACATCCTCCGGGGAATTGACCAGCATGCAGCATACCGAAGCGGTAAATTGCCGGGGATCTGAGCCCTCATGATCGCGGATCTCTGGAGTAAATCCCGGCGCTTCGTGTTCCCCGCCATCGCTCTCGTCATCTTTCTGGGCGCGCTTTTCGTGCTCCATCGGATTGCCTCGGAAGTCTCCTGGGCCGAGGTGAANTCNGACATTGCGTCGCTGTCCTGGNCCACGATCGGTCTNGCNCTTCTCTTTACANCGATCAGCTATTTCGCCTTTTCGCTCTACGATGTGCTTGCTCTGCGCGCTATTGTGCCGGGGCGCGTGCCCGCCCGCGTGGCGATATTTGCCGGCGCATCCGGTTATGCGGTCTCCAACTTGCTGGGATTTTCCTACATCACGGGACCGGCCATACGTGCGCGCATCTATTCCGGCTACAAGCTCGATCTGGCGCTGATCGCCACCGTCGTTGCCAGTATCTGGATTTTCTTCTGGGTCGGTATCGCCATCATGTTGGCGGTCATGCTGTTCCTGCATCAGGATGGCGTGGGCGTTCTCAGCTTCATTCCTCTGCCCCTGCGCACCGCGACCGGTGCCGTGATCCTGATTGCGATCGCCGCAATACTGGTCTGGCTCGGTCGAAAGCCGCGGACGCTTTCCTTCCGTTCGATCTCGCTGCCGCTGCCGGGGACGAGGATCGCACTGGCGCAGTCTTTGATCGGCATCGTCGACATGACCGCCTCCTCCGCGGTGCTCTACATCCTTCTGCCATCCGATCTCGCGACCGGCTTTCCGGCCTATTTCGTCATTTATGTCGGGGCAATCGCGCTCGGTATCGCAAGCCACGCACCTGGAGGCGTCGGCGTCTTCGAAGCCACGATGATGGCTGGCCTTGGCGCCTCCGGCCGCGCTGATGTACTGGCGGCACTCGTGGTGTACCGCCTCGTCTACTATGTCATGCCGGTGGGTTTGGCCGCCATTGCCATGGCGCTCGCCTGGGTTTTTGCCAACCGCCGATCCGTGAGCGCCGCGGGCAGGCAGGTGCACCGGCTGGCCGGTCATCTGATCCCCCCGATCGCGGCAGCGCTCGCGCTCGCGACGGGCGTCGTTCTCACAGTATCCGGAAGCCTGCCCGCCGAAATGCCGCGCCTCAGGGCCCTCGACGATGTCATTCCGCTTCCGTTGATCGAGATTTCGCACCTGGCCGGGAGTGTCGTCGGCGTGTTGTTGATCGTCGTGTCACGCAGTCTCTTCCGCCGTCAGCACAAGGCCTGGGTTGCCGCCGTAGGCCTGCTGCTTGTCGGCATGGTCGCTTCCTTGTCGCGCGGTCTCGACTGGGAAGAGGCTGCCGTCATGGCATTTGCGCTCGTACTCCTGATTTCCTTCCGTTCTGTCTTCTATCGAGCCGCCGACCAGTCCATCCTGACCCTGTCGCCGCGCTGGTTGTTCGCTTCCGTCATGGTTTTGGGTTTCGCGATCTGGGTCGGGCTGGCCGCCTATTCCAACGTCGCCTACCGGAACGAACTCTGGTGGCGTGTGGCGCTCGATGGCGATGCGCCGCGCTATCTGCGGGCCTCGCTCGCCGCCGCAGTCGTCCTCATCGCGGTCGGCGTGAACAGTCTCCTCGCAAGCGCCGGTCGCAGGCTGACCGCCGAGGGAATCCCCGATGCCGTACGCGCCCTGATCGCGGCCTCGGACAATGCCGAGGCCAACATCCATCTGACCGGTGACAAGCGGTTCCTGCTGTCCGACGATAATTCGGCCTTTATCGGATATGCCGATACCGGACATTCGCTCATCTCGAAGGGCAGTCCCATTGGCGACCACAAGGCGGGCATCGAGCTGATCTGGCAATTGCGCGAAATGGCGGACCGCATGGGGCGCAAATGCGCCTTCTATGCGGTCGGCGAGGATTATCTGCCGACCTATCTGGATCTTGGCTGTTCGATGCTGAAGATCGGCGAGGTGGCGCGCGTCGACCTGCGGAAATTCACGCTCGAAGGTCCTGCGCAAAAGGGGCTGCGCTATGCACGCTCCAAGGCGGCGCGCGAAGGTTATCGCTTCGAGGTCGTTCCGCGTGCGGAAGTGCCGGACATTCTCGAGCAGACGAAGACGATCTCCGACACCTGGCTGAAGATCAAGAGCGGTGCGGAAAAGGATTTTGCGCTCGGCCGTTTCGATGAAGCCTATCTGCGGAATTTCGACTTCGGCATTCTTCGCCATGCCGAGACCGGCCGGATCGCGGCTTTTGCCAACCTGTTTCAGAGCGGCGAGAAGGCCGAACTCTCGCTTGATCTCATGCGCTATGACCCTGAGGCGCCAAGCGTCGTCATGGATGCTCTGCTCGCCGAGTTGATGATGTGGGGCAGGGCCGAGGGTTTCTCGTGGTTCTCGCTCGGTGCCGCGCCGCTTTCGGGATTGCCTGACCATCGGTTGGCGACAACCTGGAACAGGCTCGGCAGCTACGTCTACGAGCATGGCGGCGAGTTCTACCATTTCGAGGGCCTGCGCGCCTTCAAGCAGAAATTCGATCCGGTCTGGTCGCCGAACTATATCGCCATNGCGCCGGGTGCCAACGCNGCCCGCATTCTCTACGAGGTCAATGGNCTGATTTCCGGGGGAATCCGGGGGCTNCTCTGAGCNGCGCGCCCATTCGCGCCTGTCTCAAGTAGAGAAAAATTTCTCTCATTTCCTTCCGGCTTTCTTCGAGCGTAAATTTGGATATTCTGAAGAATAGATTTCGGTCTACTTTTTACTGAAGCAATTTATCTGTTCACGATTTCATATCTTCTCGAAATAAATAAGTGATAACTCGTGCGGGTAAATTTGCATGGGCGCCCTTTGCCGTGCTAGTGAATTCTCATGCCTGACAAAACAACCGGACAGGCGGGCACTTATAGTGTTCCGCTGCTTCGTCGCGCTCAGCGCGTTGCTGCGGTCGCCTTCCGGCCGGGCCANGGCTCCCGGCACGTCTTTTTTNAAGAAGAATGACCTCAGAAGGAGGAATTTGATGAACAAGCTACTTTTCGCTTCCACCACTCTTGCAGCTCTTGCAGCTCTTGCACTGCTGCCGATGCAGGCCAATGCGCAGGACGCCGACGCCACCGAATGCGGTGAAGTGTCGATTGCGCAGATGAACTGGGCCGCCGCAGAAGTGACCACCAACATTGCCAAGTTTCTGCTCGAACAGGGCTATGGTTGCTCGGTGAGCCTGGTCAATTCCGATACCATTCCGGCCATCACCTCGGTCGCCGAGAATGGCGAGCCGGACGTCGTGACCAACCTGTGGCTNAACTCGGCGGGTGACGCNTACAAGAAGCTCGAGGAAGGNGGCACCATGGAACGCCTGACCAACGTGCTCGAGCCGGGCGGCGTCGAAGGCTGGTNGATCCCCACCAAGCTGGCTGAAGAGCATCCGGAACTCACCACCATCGAAGGTGTGATGAAGAACCCGGAACTCGTTGGCAATCAGTTCAACAACTGCCCGGACGGCTGGGGTTGCCGCGTCGTTTCCGACAACCTTGTGCGCGCCCTGGACCTCGAGTCCGCTGACATCGAAGTCTTCAACCATGGTTCGGGCGAGACGCTCGCGTCCTCGATGGGTTCGGCTGTCNCCGACGGCAAGCCGTGGTTCGGCTACTACTGGGGTCCGACTGTCCCGATGGGCAAGTACGACATGACCCGCGTCAAGCTGGGTGAGTACAACGAAGAGGCATTCGCCAATCTTCAGAACCCGGATGCCGACAACCCGCAGGTCTCGGATTTCCCGGCAGCTCCGATCCTGACCTCGGTCACCACCGAGTTCGCCAAGTCGCACCCGGAAGTCACCGACTTCTTCCGCAACATGACGTTCAAGACCGAAACCATGAGCGGGCTTCTGGCATGGCAGGACGAGAACAATGCGTCCGCCGAGGAAGTGGCTGTCCACTTCCTGACCGACAACCCGGACGTCTGGTCGG
Source organism: Hoeflea sp. (assembly GCA_002707605.1). Taxonomy (GTDB): domain Bacteria; phylum Pseudomonadota; class Alphaproteobacteria; order Rhizobiales; family Rhizobiaceae; genus Pseudohoeflea. The sequence continues at coordinate 1,794,665 of PANK01000001.1, read as the reverse complement.
GTTGGGTCAANGATCAGGCCAAGGAAAAGCTCAGCAACCTGATCTCCCAGTAATTGGTGCAAGCCGCACGCGTCCATTTGACTGACGCGTGAGGGCAGGTTCAGGGAGCGGGGCCCTCGTTCGGCCCCGTTCCCCATTTCCTCAAGTCAAAACAAATTTCTGAAATTAAAGACGAGGCGGACCGACCGGTCCGACAACTTTCATGGCAACATATGACGGGCTTTTCGATGCACTCGGATTGCGGGCGTGGTGTGACCAGGGCGCCGATACCGGACCGATGTCGATGGCCGACCTTCTCGCCAAGACCAAGGGCGACGGCGCAGCGACGGTGTCGGCCTGGGATTTCCCCTTCCCGTCCCTCGACGNGNTGCACGATGCCTGCTCGGCCATTCCCCAGTCGCGTTCGCTCACNCAGGGCCTCGAAACCGGCTTTCTGGGNATTCGCGATTCGCTGCGCTGGGTGATCGACCCGCTCTCCCAGCCGTTGAGCTGGATGTTGCAGGACATGCTCTGGCTGATGACGCAGACGCCGTGGTGGATCGTGATGCCGGTGCTGTTCGCCATCACCTGGTTCGTCACCCGTTCCTGGAAGATCGTCGGCTTCATTGCCTTGATGCTTGGTCTTCTGGCCTTCGTCGACCACTATCACGAGGCGATGCAGACGCTTGCGATCATCTTCGTCTGTGCCTTTGTNTGNGTGATACTNGGNGTNCCCATAGGCATCGCCATGTCACGCAACGACAAGCTCCAACGNTTNGTCATCCCGATACTCGACATGCTGCAGACGCTGCCGCCCTTCGTCTATCTGATCCCGCTGATCTTCCTGTTNTCNGTCACCGAGCCGAAGCTCTACGGCATTGCCATCATTCTCTACGCCATCGTGCCCGTGGTCCGGCTGACCGATCTCGGCATCCGCCTCGTCGACAAGGATGTGATCGAGGCTGCCGACGCGTTCGGCATGACCAACCGGCAGAAGCTGTTCGGCGTGCAGATCCCGCTGGCGCTGCCCAACATCATGGCCGGCGTCAATCAGACCATCATGATGAGNCTTGCNATGGTCGTCATCGCCTCGCTGGTTTCCGCACCCGGTCTCGGTGTCCTCGTGCTGCGCGGCATCCGCAACCTCGAGCTTGGCGTCGGACTTGTAGCCGGCTTCGGCATCGTGGTTCTCGCCATCGCGCTCGACCGTGTCACCAAGGCTTCGCTGGCCCGTATCGACGCCAGCCAGGCGAGCCGCTGAGGAGAGCGTCATGACAAATCAGACAAACACCGCCATGGCCGAACNCCGCGACGAAAGCCTGCCNTCGGCCGAAGAAGACGCAAAGCGCCCGGTNAANGTNTCCATTCGCCATCTCTACAAGATTTTCGGCGANGACCCCGAGCGCGCGCTCGAAAAGGTCAGGGAAGGCATGGGCAANCCGGAACTGCTCGAGGCCGAGAACCATGTGCTCGGCCTCAGCGACATCAATGTCGACATCCGTGATGGTGAGATCACCGTCATCATGGGGCTCTCGGGCTCCGGCAAGTCGACGCTGATCCGCCACCTCAACCGGCTGATCGAGCCNACGGCCGGCGAAATCCTGTTCAACGGCGACGACATTCTGAACTGGAACGAGAGCCAGCTGCGCGAGCTGCGTCGCAAGAACATGTCGATGGTCTTCCAGAAGTTCGCGCTTCTGCCGCACCGGACGGTGACGGAGAATGCCGCAATGGCGCTTCACACCCGCGGCTTTGCCCGCTCCGAATACGAGGAGGAGGCCACCAAGTGGCTCGATCGCGTCGGCCTCGGCGGCTATGGCGACCAGTATCCGCACCAGCTCTCCGGCGGCATGCAGCAGCGCGTCGGCATTGCGAGGGCGCTCGCCTCGAACTCCGACATCATGCTGATGGACGAGGCATTCTCCGCGCTTGATCCGCTGATCCGGACCGACATGCAGGACCTGCTCATCGAGTTGCAGGCCGAGCTTCACAAGACGGTGGTCTTCATCACCCACGATCTCGATGAGGCACTCAAGCTCGCCGATCACTTGGTCATCCTCAAGGATGGTAGCGTGGTTCAGCAGGGTGAGCCGCAGCACATCCTGCTCAACCCGAACGATCCCTACATCGAGGACTTCGTGGCCGACATCAACCGAGCCCGCGTATTGCGCGCCCGCTCGGTGATGACGAAGGGCGTGCCGTCCGGTGACGACTTNGCCGGCGACGTCGACCAGAACGACAANCTCGAGAGCATCATCGCCCACGCCGAGGGCGCGATGGACAAGCGCTATCGCGTGACCAGAGACGGCAAGCCGGTTGGCACGCTGGAAATGAAGGCGATCATGAANGCGCTGGTGCCGCGGAAGGTCGAGGGGTAGGGATACCCCTCCGGGAACGGCGCAAGTCCTTTGTCAGGTTCGTGAAACTACAGATAGCCCGGCGGCCCGCGGTCTTGTACTTAANGGTCAATTCTTCACGCTTCGGCCACGGAGTTGACCTTGGAAACCAGGCGCCCTTCACGTCACAAGACCGCGGTTTCCCGCGGTCAGCAGGCAACCTGCGATATTTGCCATAAAAAGAAGGCCAGACACGAGCTTGTGCCGTTTCCCGGCGTCCGGCCAAACATTTCCGACCTCATTCGGGCAGACGATGCCGAGTGGGGTGAAGGCCGGTTCATCTGTCGCGAGGATCTTGCGACCTACAGGCGGAAATATGTGGAGAGCCTGCTCGAGGACGAACGCGGGGAGCTCACCCGACTGGACGAGGAAGTGCTCGACACCATCGAGCGCCACGAAATCATCACCCGTCAGCCTGGAGAACGTGTCGATGAGGCGATGAGCTTCGGCGAAAGGATGGCGGATCGGGTGGCGACGTTTGGAGGGTCGTGGACGTTCATCCTCACCTTCGTTCTCATGATAACAGCCTGGATTATTCTCAACGTGACGGGGTGGCTGTTCAAACCTGTCGATCAGTACCCGTTCATCTTGCTGAACCTCCTCCTGTCGTGCGTGGCAGCCGTGCAGGCGCCGATAATCATGATGAGCCAGCAGCGACAGGAGCAGAAGGAGGCTCCGGGCTGAAAATGACTACAAGATCAATCTGAAAGCCGAACTCGAGATTCGCCTGTTGCACGAGAAGATCGACCACCAGATCGCGCATCAATGGCAGCGGCTAGCGGAAATGCAGGAAATCCAGCTCGAGCTTCTCGAGGATCGCGGCAAGCCGCCGCCGCGTTAGAATGGTGCCGGCCAGCGCGGTGGTGACGGAAATTGGCTGAGCTGTCTCCGCCCTTGCCATTTCCGTTGATTCCGCCTATATGAGCGTCACATCTTGATCGCTAGGAACAAGAGTGGGCCCCACCGGACCCGCTCTTTTTTGTTACCGATCGTCTGGAGGAACACGCGCTCGCATTGGGTTCGACCTGGTGCTCGAAGCGCCTCGAGTGGATACGGAAAGCCAGTTGGCGGACAATCAGACCGACGAACGCATCATTACCGAAACCGGGCTCGACGCACGCATNGCGCAGATCGTCGAGCCGGTCCTGACCTCGCTGGACTACCGGCTGGTGCGTGTGCGCATCTCCGCCCAGAACGGCATGACGTTGCAGATCATGGCCGAGCGCCCNGACGGCACCATGACGGTNGAGGATTGCGAGGCGATCTCCCGCGCGCTGTCGCCGGTGCTCGATGTCGAGGANCCGATCGGCAAGCAGTATCATCTGGAAGTCTCNTCGCCGGGNATCGACCGTCCNATGGTCCGCNTCTCGGACTTCAANCGCTGGGAAGGCCATCTNGCNCGCTGCGANACCTCGCAGCTCGTCGACAANCGCAAGCGTCACCGCGGCTTCATTCGCGATGTNACNGAGGCCGGTTTCTCGATCGAGCGNGACCAGCCGGTCGANGGTGAGGACAATATCACCGTCATTCCGTTCTCGGCGCTCGCCGAGGCCAAGCTTATTCTCACTGACGATCTGATCCGCGACGCTCTGAAGGCCGACAAGGCCGCCAAGCAGGCGCGCAAGGCAGCCGGCGAGGATATCGATACCGAATTCGGCGATGACGTCGAAATCGAGAATGCAAACGACAACGAGGACGACGACTGATCGTCTCCTGTCGAAAATGACTTATCCGGCCGCCGATCGTGGTATGATGTCCACGCGATGCGGCCTTCGACTTGAACCAACAGGCCCCGTGACTTTCAATTTACCGGGCTGAACCAAACGGACCCCGCACGGGGCCGGCAACGGAGAAGACAATGGCAGTCAGCGCCAACAGGCTCGAGCTTCTGCAGATCGCCGACGCAGTGGCCCGCGAGAAGAACATCGACCGCGAGATCGTGATCGCCGCAATGGCAGACGCGATCCAGAAGGCCGCCCGCTCGCGTTATGGCTCCGAGAGCAACATCCGCGCCGATATCAATTCCAAGACCGGCGAAATCCGCCTTCAGCGTCTTCTGGAAGTGGTCGAGCACGCTGAAGACTATTCGACCCAGATTCCGCTGGCGCTTGCGACCGACCGCAATCCCGACGCGCAGCTTGGCGACTTTATCGCCGATCCGCTGCCGCCGATGGATTTCGGCCGTATCGCCGCCCAGTCGGCCAAGCAGGTCATCGTGCAGAAGGTCCGCGAAGCCGAGCGCGATCACCAGTACGAAGAGTACAAGGACCGCATCGGCGAGATCGTCAACGGTACCGTCAAGCGCGTCGAATACGGCAACGTCATCGTCGATATGGGCCGTGGCGAAGGCATCATTCGCCGCGACGAGACCATCCCGCGCGAAAACTTCCGCTATGGCGACCGCGTTCGCGCATATGTCTACGACGTNCGCCGCGANCAGCGCGGTCCGCAGATNTTNNTGTCGCGGACCCACCCGCAGTTCATGGTCAAGCTNTTCACCATGGAAGTGCCNGAAATCTANGACGGCATCATCGAGATNCGCTCNGTTGCCCGTGANCCGGGTTCGCGCGCCAAGATCGCNGTGATNTCCAACGATTCGGCCATCGATCCGGTCGGCGCCTGCGTCGGTATGCGCGGCTCCCGCGTNCAGGCCGTCGTCGGCGAACTGCAGGGCGAGAAGATCGACATCATTCCGTGGTCNCCGTCTCCGGCTACCTTCATCGTCAACGCACTGCAGCCGGCCGAAGTCGCCAAGGTGGTGCTCGACGAGGATGCAGAGCGCATCGAAGTTGTCGTNCCNGACGAGCAGCTGTCGCTCGCCATTGGCCGCCGCGGNCAGAACGTGCGTCTGGCATCGCAGCTCACNGGCTGGGATATCGACATCCTNACCGAGGACGAGGAAAGCCAGCGCCGTCAGAAGGAATTCAACGAGCGCACCGCTCTCTTCATGGAAGCGCTCGATGTCGACGAGATGGTCGGCCAGGTTCTGGCGTCCGAAGGCTTCAGCCAGGTCGAGGAAGTGGCTTACGTCGATCTCGACGAAATCACCTCGATCGAAGGCTTCGACGACGAGACCGCCGAGGAACTGCAGGCCCGTGCCCGCGAATTCCTCGAGCGCCAGGAAGCCGAGCTCGATGCCAAGCGCAAGGAACTGGGCGTCGAGGACGAACTGCGCCAGATCGGCGGCATGACCACTCCGATGATGGTCGCCCTCGGCGAGGACGGCATCAAGACGGTCGAAGACTTTGCCGGTTGTGCGGTCGACGATCTGTGCGGCTGGTCCGAGCGCAAGGACGGCGAAACCAAGCGTTTCGAAGGCCTGTTCTCGAAGNTGGAAGTCTCGCGCGCNGAAGCCGAGACCATGATCCTTCAGTCCCGTCTGGCCGTCGGCTGGATCACCGAGGACGAACTCGAGGACATGCAGGTCGAGGGCGCCGAGGAAGAAGATGGTGCCGCAGAGGAAGCCGAAGCTTCGGAGGAAGCATAAGGGTTCCGGGTCGGAAAGGGCGCACACAGCGTGAAGATCGGGATCGAACCGGTGAATGACCGCATGTGCATCCTCACCCGCGCCAAGGGCGACAAGGCGGACCTGATCCGCTTTGTCCTGTCGCCCGACGGTGCGGTGGTGCCGGATCTCAAACATGCCTTGCCNGGCCGTGGNGCCTGGGTAAGCGCGGANCGAAAGGCAGTCGANGAGGCTGCAANNAAGGGCGCGTTCGCNCGCGCCTTCAAGACNAANCTGGCGCCGCCCGAAGATCTCGGCGCCTCGGTCGATCAGCTGCTTNTGGCCGATCTGACCGGCATGATGAACATGGCGCGCAAGTCCGGCCAGTTCATCGGCGGATCGGGCAAGGCTGAAGCCGCGATACGGTCGGGCGAGGCCATTGCGCTGTTCCACGCGACAGATGCGGCCGCCGACGGCGTCCGCAAACTCGGACAGGCGGTCAAGGCACGCGCGCTGACGCTGGACGAACCGGAAATACCCGTTTTCAGGCTGATGACGGGCGAGCAAATGGATGCCTGCTTCGGTGAAGGGGGCTTTATCCATGCAACTGCGCTTGCAGGGCAGGCCGGTGAGGGTGTAGTGAAGCGCGCAAAGAGACTTGCCGCATACCGTTCCGACTGAGGAAACGGCGACCTTGGCAAGACGCCGGCTGGGCCGGCAACAGGAAATTGGGGCTGGCGCAGACAATTGCCGGCCGGCCCCCGGAAACGGATGGTAGATGAGCGATAACAACGACGACAAGACGATCAGTGTCTCCGGCAAGAAGACCTTCTCGCTGAAGAGGCCCTCGGTCGAGCAGGGTACGGTGCGCCAGGAAATGGGTCGCGGCCGTACCAAGGCCGTGGTCGTGGAGACCCGCAAGCGCCGGATCACGCGTCCCGAAGACGAAAACAAGCCGCAGCAGCCGATTTCGCTGAAGCCGCGTGCGCCGCAGCCTTCTGCGCCCAAGCCGCAGCCGGCGCAGGAAGCCTCACAGGCNCCGAAGCCCGCACCGAACAAGACNGCGCCNAAGCCGCAGCCGGCCAAGGGTGCAGTGCTGTCCAANCTGTCCGCAGGTGAGATGGAAGCCCGCCGCAAGGCGCTCGAGAGCTCGCGTATCCGCGAAGTCGANGAGCGCAAGCAGGCCGAGGAAGACGCNAAGCGTCGCGCCGAGGAAGAGGCACGCCTCGCCAAGGAGCGCGAAGAGCAGGAGCGCAAGGACAAGGAAGAGGCCGAGCGCCTCGCCCGTGAAGCTGCCGAGCGCCAGGTTGAGGAAGAAGCCGCAGCTCTTCGTCCGCAGACCAAGAAGGACAAGGAAAAGGAAGAGCCCGCTGCCGCCAAGGGCGATGCAGACGCTCCCCGCGGCCGTGCCAAGGGTGATGACGACGGCGAGAGCCGTTCGCGCAGCGCCAAGCCGGGCCGTCCGGAAGTTCCGAAGCCGGCCCGCACCAAGACCGATGGCGACCGCCGCCGCGGCAAGCTGACGCTGAATGCTGCCCTTGACGAGGACGGCAATGCACGCGGTCGCTCGCTGTCGGCCATGCGCCGCCGTCAGGAAAAGATGCGCCGCTCCCAGCATCAGGAAACGCGTGAGAAGGTTGTCCGCGAGGTCACCCTTCCCGAGACCATCACCATTCAGGAACTCTCGCAGCGTATGGCCGAACGGTCCGTCGATGTGATCAAGTACCTGATGAAGGAAGGTCAGATGATGAAGCCGGGCGACGTCATCGACGCCGACCTCGCCGAAATCATTGCCGGCGAATTCGGTCACTCGGTCAAGCGCGTGTCGGAATCCGATGTCGAGCAGGGCATTTTCAACATCGAGGATGATGGTGGAAACCTGCAGTCGCGTCCTCCGGTCGTCACCATCATGGGCCACGTCGACCACGGCAAGACCTCGCTGCTCGATGCAATCCGCAACGCCAACGTCGTCCAGGGCGAAGCTGGCGGGATCACCCAGCACATCGGTGCCTACCAGGTCGAGAAAAACGGTCAGAAGATCACCTTCATCGATACCCCGGGCCACGCCGCCTTTACCGCGATGCGTGCCCGTGGTGCGCAGGCCACCGACGTTGCCATCCTCGTGGTGGCAGCCGACGACAGCGTGATGCCGCAGACCATCGAATCCATCAACCACGCGAAAGCGGCCGGTGTGCCGATGATCGTGGCGATCAACAAGGTCGACAAGCCGGCCGCAGACCCCAACAAGGTCCGCACCGAGCTTCTGCAGCACGAAGTGTTCGTCGAATCCATGGGTGGTGAAGTGCTCGACGTGGAAGTGTCCGCGCTCAAGCAGACGAACCTCGATGGTCTTCTCGACGCGATCCTTCTGCAGTCCGAACTGCTCGACCTCAAGGCCAATCCCGACCGCACCGCCGAAGGCGTGGTCATCGAAGCCGAGCTCGACAAGGGCCGCGGTTCGGTCGCCACCGTTCTGGTGCAGGCCGGCACGCTCAAGACCGGCGACATTCTCGTTGCCGGCGACGAGTGGGGCCGCGTCCGTGCGCTGGTCAACGATCTCGGCGAACAGGTCAAGGAAGCCGGTCCGTCGATGCCGGTCGAGATCCTCGGCCTGCAGGGTACTCCGCAGGCGGGCGACCGCTTCGCAGTGGTCGAGAACGAGGCCCGTGCCCGTGAGGTCGCCGAGTACCGTCAGCGTCTGTCGCGCGACAAGGCCGCAGCCCGCCAGTCGGGTTCGCGCGGTTCGCTCGAACAGATGATGACCCAGCTCTCCGACGCCGGCGTCAAGGAGTTTCCGCTCCTCGTCAAGGGCGACGTGCAGGGCTCGATCGAGGCGATTGCCGGTGCTGTCGAAAAGCTCGGCACCGACGAAGTCCGCGCCCGGATCATCCATTCGGGTGCCGGTGCCATCACCGAATCCGACGTGAGCCTGGCGGAAGCCTCGGGTGCCGCGATCATCGGCTTCAACGTGCGTGCCAACAAGCAGGCGCGTGACGCAGCCGAGCGGTCCGGTATCGAGATCCGCTACTACAACATCATCTACGATCTGGTGGATGACGTGAAGGCAGCGATGTCCGGCCTTCTGTCGCCGGAACGCCGCGAAACATTCCTCGGCAACGCCGAGATCCTGGAAGTCTTCTCGATCACCAAGGTCGGCAAGGTTGCAGGTTGCCGCGTTTCCGAAGGCAAGGTCGAGCGTGGGGCGGGCGTCCGCCTCATCCGCGACAACGTCGTCATTCACGAAGGCAAGCTCAAGACGCTCAAGCGCTTCAAGGACGAAGTTGCCGAAGTGCCCGCTGGCCAGGAATGCGGTATGGCCTTCGAGAACTACGAAGACATCCGCGCTGGCGACGTCATCGAGTGCTTCCGCGTCGAGATGCTTACCCGCACGCTCTGATCGTGCTGGCTTGAAACGAACAAGGGACGCGGCTCCGAAAACCGGATCGCGTCCCTTCGTTTAGGCCCATGGCTCATGAAATTTTGATCGCCCGAAGGGCGGGGTGTTATCGCCCCGGCCTGATGAGGTAGAGTTTTCCCAAGCCGGCCGAGAGCTGGCCGAGGAAGGAAAGAGGTCCGATACATGTCGAATGGTCCCTCCCAGCGGATGCTTCGCGTCGGCGAGCAGGTGCGTGCAGCGATCACGCAGGTGCTCCAGCGCGGCGAAGTCCGCGATCCCGAGATCGAGAACACCGTGATTTCCGTGTCCGAAGTGCGCATGTCGCCGGACCTGAAGATCGCCACCGCCTATGTCACGCCGCTCGGCGAGCGCGATCATCAGGCGCTCGTTGCCGCACTCAACCGCAATGCCAAGTTCATTCGCGGTCGCATCGGCCGGCAGTTGAACCAGATGAAGTCGATCCCCTCGGTGCGCTTCCGTGACGACACCAGTTTCGACAATTACCGCAAGATCGACGAGCTTCTGCGCTCGCCCGAGGTCGCCCGCGATCTCGACGAAGACGAAGACCACGGAGACGAGAACTGAGATGGGGCGCAGGGGCAAGAAGAAGGGGCGGCCCGTCGCCGGCTGGCTGATCCTCGACAAGCCATGGGATTTTGGCTCGACGGAAGCCGTCGGAAAGATCCGCTGGCTGTTCAAGGCCGACAAGGCCGGCCACGCCGGAACGCTCGATCCGCTCGCCTCCGGCATGCTGCCGATCGCGCTTGGCGATGCGACCAAGACCGTGCCTTACGTGATGGACGGCAACAAGGTCTACCGCTTCACCGCCACCTGGGGCGAAGAGCGCACCACCGACGACCTCGAGGGTGAGGTTTCCGAGACCTCGGACAAGCGCCCCACGCGCGCCGAGATCGAAGCCGTGATTCCCGACTATATGGGTGTGATCGAGCAGGTGCCGCCGCGCTTCTCGGCCGTCAAGATCGGCGGCGAACGCGCCTACGACATCGCCCGCGACGGCGAGGAGGTGGAAATCCCTTCACGCGAGGTCGAGATCCATCGCTTCGATATCGTCGATTGCCCCGACGAGAATACGACGGTCTTTGAAGTCGAGTGCGGCAAGGGCACCTATGTGCGTGCGCTCGCCCGCGATATCGGCCGTCAGCTCGGTTGCCTCGGGCATGTGTCCGAACTCCGCCGCGTGGCGGTCGAGCCCTTCTCGGAAGATCAGCTCGTCCCGCTCGAGACTTTGACCGCGTTGGAAGAGATCGAGGATCAAGACGAGCGGCTGGCAGCCCTCGACAAGTACCTCATCGATATCGGCGAGGCATTGTCCATGCTGCCGCGCCTCGAGGTCAGCTCCGATCAGGCGCAGCGCATCCGCATGGGCAATCCCGTAATCGTGCGCGGTCGCGATGCGCCCATCGCCTGCGACGAGATCTGCGCCTTCCAGGCCGGTCGTCTGGTGGCGCTCGGCGAAGTGGCCGGCGGCGAGTTCCATCCGCGAAGGGTGTTCTCCGGCGCCGGTCAGTGACCGATCGCACTTGCAGGGATCTCTTCTCCACCGCACACTGAGGACAGAGAGGAGATCGCCCATGAAAAAACTTCTGAAAGGCATGCTTGCCGGGATCGCAATTGTATCGGCGAGCATTGCACCGTCATTTGCTCAGATGGCGGGAACCGAGCCGGATGGCTGCGGCTGGTACATCATTCTTGGCTGTACCAAGGATGCGAGCGCATCCTTCAGGCTTCTTGCCGAATTGGGTGGTCACAAGGTCGGCGGCGGCGCCGGCACCCATATTCTGGCGACCGATTACATTTCTGGCTTCAATCCCGGTTATTACTGCGTTGCAGACGGGCCTTATGTCTCGGAAGGTGATGCCGGCTCCGTCGCCTGGCGCGAGGCCGTGCAGGAAGCCTATGTGAAACGAGGCTGCTGAGCCGAAGGCTGCACGCGCCGCGTGGGCCGCGAATCACTTACCCCTTTCTTTTTCAGGGGAATTGGCCTATAGCCCACGCGACTGTCCGGCATGCCCGGTCAGTTCGAGAGGCCGCTGCTGGACGACATCCCGGCCGCCGGCACCACTTTCATCCCGAACGAAAGGATTGACCGATGTCGATTACCCCTGAGCGCAAAGCTGAGCTCATCAAGGAATACGCCACGAAGCCGGGCGATACCGGCTCTCCGGAAGTCCAGGTTGCCGTTCTCACCGAGCGGATCACCAACCTCACTGAGCACTTCAAGGATCACAAGAAGGACAACCACTCGCGCCGCGGGCTTCTGAAGCTCGTTTCGTCGCGCCGGTCCCTTCTGGACTACGTCAAGCGCAAGGACGAGGCCCGCTACGCCGACCTCATCAAGCGCCTCGGCATCCGCCGCTAAGATTTCAGGCGGGTCGGCCACAAGCCGGCCCGCTTGTCACATGGGGAGGTCATGAAGAACCTCCAGACGCCAGCCTGGCAGGCGTGGACGGAAATCCCGGACGAACTGCCGCAAACCGCCTGAGGGCTCCGTCGACGGGGTCACAGGTACCAAGGCGACCGCCCGTCATGGGGCAGGATTGCCGGATGCTTTTGCCGTCAACGCACATCGTGCGGGCGGCCTTGCCCGAAAGCCTCCTGTTGTCTTGCCCGTGATGCGCAAACGCACAAACGATCCGTTTACGGCGGCCGGGCTGCGCGCCCGCCCCTGAACGCAGACAAAGGACAAGACATGTTCGACACCCACAAGGTTGAAATCGAATGGGGCGGCCGTCCGCTCGTTCTGGAAACGGGCAAGGTTGCCCGCCAGGCCGACGGCGCCGTCATGGCCAGCTACGGCGAAACCGTTGTTCTCGCCACCGTGGTCTCGGCCAAGCAGCCGAAGCCCGGCCAGGACTTCTTCCCGCTGACCGTCAACTACCAGGAAAAGACCTACGCCGCCGGCAAGATCCCGGGTGGCTACTTCAAGCGTGAAGGCCGTCCGAGCGAGAACGAAACCCTAGTTTCGCGCCTCATCGACCGCCCGATCCGCCCGCTCTTTCCGGATGGTTACAAGAACGATACCCAGGTCGTTATCACCGTTCTCCAGCATGACCTCGAGAACAACCCCGACGTTCTCTCGATGGTCGCCGCTTCGGCTGCACTGACCCTTTCGGGCGTTCCCTTCATGGGCCCGATCGCCGGTGCGCGCGTTGGCTACATCAACGGCGAATACGTGCTCAACCCGCATGTCGACGAAATGGAAGAGACCGATCTCGACCTCATCGTCGCCGGTACCTCCGAAGCCGTCCTGATGGTGGAATCGGAAGCGCAGGAACTGCCGGAAGACGTCATGCTCGGCGCCGTCATGTTCGGCCACAAGGGCTTCCAGCCGGTGATCGACGCGATCATCCAGCTCGCCGAGGCCGCTGCCAAGGAACCGCGCGAATTCACCGCTCCGGATTATTCGGACCTTGAAAAGGAAATGCTCGGTATCGCCGAAGGCGAACTGCGCGACGCCTACAAGATCACCGACAAGGCCGACCGTTACGCAGCCGTCGACGCCGTCAAGGCAAAGGTGAAGGAGCACTTCGCTCCCGCCGAAGGCGAGGAAGCGAAGTACACCGCCGAGGAAATCGGCGCCGTGTTCAAGTCGCTCCAGGCCAAGATCGTTCGCTGGAACATCCTCGACACCAAGAGCCGTATCGATGGCCGCGACCTCTCGACGGTCCGTCCGATCGTTTCGGAAGTCGGCCTTCTGCCGCGCACCCACGGTTCGGCGCTTTTCACCCGCGGCGAAACCCAGGCCATTGTTGTTGCCACGCTCGGTACCGGCGAAGACGAACAGTATGTCGACAGCCTGACGGGGACCTACAAGGCCACCTTCATGCTGCATTACAACTTCCCGCCCTTCTCGGTCGGTGAAACCGGCCGCATGGGTTCGCCCGGCCGTCGTGAAATCGGCCACGGCAAGCTCGCATGGCGCGCCATCCACCCGATGATGCCGGCAGCCGACCAGTTCCCCTACACGCTGCGCGTGGTGTCCGAGATCACCGAATCCAACGGTTCGTCGTCGATGGCGACNGTCTGCGGCACNTCGCTGGCGCTGATGGATGCGGGTGTNCCGCTCAACAAGCCGGTGGCCGGTATCGCCATGGGCCTGATCAAGGAAGACGAGCGCTTCGCCGTTCTCTCCGACATCCTCGGNGACGAAGACCANCTCGGCGACATGGACTTCAAGGTGGCCGGTACCTCGGAAGGTATCACCGCCCTGCAGATGGACATCAAGATCGACGGCATCANCGAAGAGATCATGCAGATCGCTCTCGGTCAGGCCAAGGACGGTCGTCTCCACATCCTCGGCGAAATGGGCAAGGCCCTCTCCGAGAGCCGTGGCCAGCTCGGCGAGTTCGCGCCGCGCATNGAAGTGATGAACATCCCGGTCGACAAGATCCGTGACGTCATCGGCACGGGCGGCAAGGTGATCCGCGAGATCGTCGAAAAGACCGGCGCCAAGATCAACGTCGAAGACGANGGCACCATCAAGATCGCCTCGTCCTCGGGCAAGGAGATCGAGGCCGCTCGCAAGTGGATCCACTCGATCACCGCCGAGCCGGAAGTCGGGACCATCTATGAGGGCACCGTCGTCAAGGTTGCCGATTTCGGCGCCTTCGTGAACTTCTTCGGTCCGAAGGACGGTCTGGTTCANATTTCCCAGCTCGCCCAGGAACGCGTCGGCAAGACATCCGATGTGGTCAAGGAAGGCCAGAAGGTCTGGGTCAAGCTCCTCGGCTTCGACGAGCGTGGCAAGGTTCGCCTCTCGATGAAGGTCGTCGANCAGGAAACCGGCCAGGAAATCGCTCAGGACTAATCAGTCCTTGCAGGCGGCCCCCAAGGCCGCCTGACATTGCGGAAAAGACGAAAGCGCGCAGCTCCGGTTGCGCGCTTTTTTTGTTCGCTTTTTGAGAGAAGCTGTGTTACCAAGGTAACATGGTAGACAGAACCCAGACAGGCGTCAGGATTGCCACCCCGCTTCTGAAAGTCCTCAAGGGGCTTGCCGAGTACAAGGACATGACGCTCGGTGACCTTCTTGAGGGAATCGTGCTGCATTCTTTCGAAGGCGAGCAGCCATTTTCCGAGGAAACGCGGGAGGTTATCGAACAGTTCCGCTCGATTTACGGACTGGAACTGACGGCTAAGGACAGTCATATGACGGGCGCGGAGGCCTGATGAGACAATTCACCCATACCTTCGAACTACCCACCGATCCCGCGACTGCGCTGCCGCTTTTCACGCCGAGAGGCGAGGAGGCGTGGGTGCCGGGCTGGAAACCGGATTACCTGCACCCCAAGACCGGCGAAACCGGGCGCGGCATGGTCTTCACCACCAAGGACAAGAGCGGCAAGACCATCGTCTGGACCTGTCTCGATTATCTCCCGGCGATCGGGATCGCACGCTATTTCCGCGCCGTATCCGATCACCAGGCGAGTCTGGTCGAGGTGACATGCACCTCTCTCCATGAAGGCACCACGACAGTGCGCGTGAGCTATCGCCATCTGCCGTTGAGCCCTGAAGGCGCCGCCGACATCGAAGCGCTGCGGGAAGACGACTTCCGACGGGATGTCGACGGCTGGCGCGATCTCGTGATGCCGCATCTCTCTGCTGCCTGACTTGCGCCGATCCGCCTGGTGGCGGACACTGGACGCCAGTCAGCGGAGAAAGAATTGCCGGATCACCAGACCAATGGCGCTACAGCCGGAATCCTCGAGCGGCCTTTGACGNTGCCGTGCGGGATCGTACTGAAAAACCGTATTCTCAAATCCGCCATGTCGGATTCGCTGGGGGACGGCGCGGGCAACCCGACCGATGCCCAGATCGCTCTCTATCGCCGCTGGGCAGAGGGCGGTGCGGCGGTCGCCATCATCGGTGAAGTCCAGTCCGACCCGACCGCGCTGGAAAAACCCGGCAATCTTGTCCTAGCCGAAACTGCCGACACAGATCGCTTTGCCGCCCTCGCAGAGGCGGGAACGGCCNGTGGCGCCGGGCTGTGGGCCCAACTCGGCCATGCCGGAGCGTTGGCTTATCCTCCGCTTGGCAACCCCAGAGGGCCTTCGGCNCTCGATACGGATGGGCTCACTTGCACGGAAATGACAGCACGCGAGATTGAAACNGTTCCGGCCCTCTTNGCNGCNGGCGCCCTCATGGCGCGCAANAANGGTTTNACNGGCGNGCAGGTCCATGCCGCTCACGGNTTTCTGCTCTCCCAGTTTCTCTCGCCGCTCTTCAATCGTCGTACNGACCGGTGGGGCGGCAGTCTCGAAAACCGGGCTCGTTTGCTGATGGCNACGATCANCGCGGTTCGTTCGGCCGTCGGGCCGTCTTTCCCGATCGCGGTCAAACTCAATGCGACGGACCGGATCGAGGGCGGNCTNTCNGANNCNGAAGCCGCAGATATCGTCGCGATGCTGGGCGACACCTCCGTCGATCTCATCGAGATTTCCGGTGGAACCTATTTCCCNGGCGCCAAGNCCTCCGGCGGCGGCGAAGCCCGGAGAGCCCTATTTCCTCGACTTCGCGCGGCAGGCGCGAAAGCTGACCGGCAAGCCTCTGGCCGCCGTGGGCGGGTTCAAGACGCGCGCGCAGGCCGCTGCCGCCGTTTCGGAGGGCACGCTGGACATGGTCGGCCTCGCCCGCGCTCTCGTCATCGATCCGGACTTGCCGAACGAGTGGTTCGCCGGAGGCAATGGTCCGGAATTTCCGCATTTCACCGAACCGCAGGAAGGGGCGGTAACCGCGTGGTACACGCTGCGCCTTGCGGCACACGGCGGGGCGCCGCTGCCGGGCTTCGGTCTCGATGACGCCCCGGATGCCAATGCCGCCTTGAGCGCTTATGACGCTCGCGACCGGGACCGTCACCCNCTCTGGCGNGCCCGATTCGGCTGACAGGGAAAAAACGTAAGCGCGCCCTNNCGCATGCCTCCCTNGATCGCNTGANATNGGTCGTCATCTATTCCTGCCGACGGCGATGTCGCTCACGNTCTCCTTGGGTGTGTCGGGCTGAAGCGGCNATGAACCTGTCGGAACNGTGCTTTCATTTCCATTCCCTTCAAAGGTGTTTCCGCGCCAGTCGCTCGGTGAGATCCCCGTCACCCGGCGGAACTCGCGATTGAAATTGGACTTCGTGTTGAAGCCGCTCGCAAACATCGCTTCGGTGATCGGCGTTCCTGTTTCGATAAGCGCGCAGGCATGACGGATGCGCCAACCGTTGACGTAGCGTGAGACATTTTCGCCGGTGATCCGGTTGACGGCCGAAGAGAGCCGCTTCTCAGGAAGATGCAGCCGGCGCGCCAGTCTTGTCAGGGTAAGATCCGGATCGAGGTGGATCTCCTGCTGATCAATAAGCGAATTGAGCCTGGCCACAATGGCTGGGTACTCGGCGAGGTGTTCATCATGGATCGCCGGCGCCGTCACGTCTTCGTCCGCTTCGGTTTGGGGCCCGGCAGCGTCCGGCGCCACGCTGAGCAGTGCCACGAAGAGAAGCGCGAATGACGACGTCAGGCTGATCAAGCCTTCCGCCCAGCTTGCATGACCGGACATGTAGGCCAGCGCGATAAGGCCATCGCTGACGGCCGAACCGATCAGCGCCCATCCCAGCGCTTTCCAGATCAGCCCTGGATACTCNCCCGCTGCGAGCTTTGCGAGCGGAATGCCCGAGTTGCGGCGCAAGTGGGTCAGCAGCGCCGTGCCGTAGGCCACAAAGATCAGCGGGACGACAATGTCGAGCGTCTCCGGGGCGAAGGCGATGCAAAACAGGGTGAAGNCGGGCGCCGCGAGATGCCTCCANGACCTCCGGATNTCNGTGTGATGNACGAGCGCATCGCGGAANGTGATCCACGACAGCGGNGGNACGAGTGTTGCGGTGACAGGCAGGAGCGGCCGCAACACATCCACGCGNTAGAAGATGACGAGNGCCACCAGCACAGATTGGAGCGCGCAGACGCAGAGCAGCGCGACAAGCAANGGCCGCCCTCCGGAGAGCAGGGTCCGCAGGGCCAGGTAGCCGGTTACGGCGGCGACGAAGAGGGGCACGGGAAACATAAGCATGACGGTACTATGGTCCCAAATGCGGATCGTGACGACCTGAATCCCGGATATAGGACGCCCANCCGACCGGTAANCGGCTCCATGCGGTTCTCTCGAACTCGGAAAAGGAGAACACCATGAAACGCTTCGCAATGATTACGGNACTCTTCGCCGCACAGACCCTTTCGNCACATGCAGATACGTTGCCCGGCTACGACAGCTTTGATCTGTTCGCTGCGCATCGTGCGCGNCCGATCGCTGCTTCCATCTGGTATCCCGCTGCCGGACCCACATATCGGGCGTCCATCGGTGACGGTCCGATCTTCGAGCCCGTCAAGGCTTTCATCGGTCCCGAAGTGGCGTCAGGCCGCCATCCGCTCGTGCTTTTGTCCCACGGCTCGGGCGGAAATGCGCAGACGCTCGGCTGGCTGACGATGGGACTCGTCGCGAAAGGCGCCATTGTCCTGGCGGTCAATCATCCGGGTTCCACGAGTGGGGACAGTTCTCCGCGTCGTTCCGCCGATCTTGCGTCGCGGGCGATGGACTTGCGCGCGGCGCTCGACAGCGTGCTTGCGGACCCGGCCTTCGCCTCCCATGTCGATGAAAGCCATATCGGGGCGGTGGGTTTCTCGCTCGGCGGCGCCACCGTGCTCGGGATGGCCGGACTGCGCTTCGATGGGGCAGCTCAGGATGAGGCTTGCAGGACCGGCCCGGAGGCTGCCGATTGCGCCTTCTTCCACAAGGGTGGGGTNCGCTTCGCCGACTACCCCGGTTTCTCGCAGGCTATGGACGATGAGCGGATTNCGCGAACGGTCGNAATCGATCCGGGATTCGGCGGGGCCGTTACGCAAGACAGTCTGGCTGACGTCACATCGCAAATCATGCTGATCAATCTGGGTGCCGAGAGCCGAATGCCCGCTGTCGATCTCAGCCGGAAGGGCAACAATCTCGCCGGCCGGTTGAGTGAAGTGGATTACGAGGTCATCGAACCCGCCAATCATTTCACCTTCTTGGGCCTCTGCAAGCCGACCGCGATCGCACATCTCGAAGAGGAAGACGAGGATCCGATCTGTAGCGATCCCGAGGGTGCCGACAGGCAGCTTGTCCATGACCGCCTGATCGAGGGCATTGCGACCGGTCTCGGCCTCTGAAGATCTCATTGATCCCATTGAGACGCCGGCGCATATGTCGGCGTCTCCTGATCCGCACCGGTCCGGAACTCATGCGCGCTCTGTCGCATTTCTCCCTCTATACCTCATCAGGGAGCGCATTTTCATGACCAACAAGCTTGCCATTTCCAGCATCGTCGACATCACCCATAATGTCCGCCAGTTCACCTTCGAGAAGCCCCAAGCGTTCTCCTTCGAACCGGGGCAAGCGGCAGAAGTGGGCATCGACAAGGATGGTTGGCGCGATGCGGGCCATCCCTTCACTTTCACCTCGCTGCCCGCCTGGGACGATCTGCAGTTCACTATCAAGATCTATCCCAGTCACGATGGCCTGACCGAGCAGATCGGCCAGCTGACAGAGGGCGATTCCTTCATCGTCGGCGATGCCTGGGGCACCATCGAATACAAGGGCAAGGGCACCTTCATTGCCGGTGGTGCGGGCGTCACGCCTTTTATCGCGATCCTGCGCATGCTGGCAGACCGCGGTGAACTCTCCGGACACCGGCTCATCTTCGCCAACAAGACCGAGGCCGACATCATNCTGCGNGAGGAATTCGACGCAATGGAGGGTCTCGAGACGATCTATGTGCTGAGCGATGAAAACAAGGACGGCTTCGAGCACGGTCGCATCGACAAGGNTTTTCTGAAGAAGCACATCTCGGACTTCNACCAGCATTTCTANGTCTGCGGACCCGACGAAATGGTTGAAAGCATCAATGANGCCCTCAAGGATCTGGGCGCTGANGCAGACGGACTGGTNTTCGAAGAGTGAGAAGTGTTTCGCCGTCAGGCAAACNAAAAGCCAACAATCNGGCTTTTCGAGCGACAAACGCCCGGAACCATGGCGGAGGGCCTGAGCGGCCGGTCGCGAACCCGCGTCAAAACCGAAAAATCCCGCNGTCNNTCNAAGANCGCGGGCTTTTGAANTTTNCTTGATGAGGCAGTCCTTCGCGCTTACTGCGCNTCNGGTTGCTTCTTCAATTGCTCGATGGCGGGCATGGAGGTCGAGTTGTAACCGGCATCCACGAAATGGATNTCNCCGGTNACNCCCGANGANAGATCCGAGAGCAGATAGAGCGCCGAACCGCCGACATCGTCGATGGTGATGGTGCGGCGAAGCGGCGAGTTGCGCTGCTGCCAGCCGAGCATGGCNCGNGCNTCGCCGATGCCGGCACCTGCNAGCGTGCGGACCGGACCGGCCGAGATCGCGTTGACGCGGATGTTGCGCGGCCCGTAATCAGCGGCGAGGTAGCGGACGCTGGCCTCGAGNCCGGCCTTGGCCACNCCCATTACGTTGTAATTCGGCATTGAGCGCGTTGCGCCGCCATAGGTCAGNGTCAGCATCGAGCCCTTGTCGTCCATCAGGGCAGCCGCGCGCTTGGCCACTTCGGTGAACGAGAAGCAGGAAATCACCATGCTGCGCACGAAATTCTCGCGGCTGGTGTCGGCGTAAAGCCCCTTGAGCTCGTTCTTGTCGGAGAAACCGATCGCGTGAACGATNAANTCNAGCCCGCCCCATTCGCTCTTGAGCGTGTCGAACATGGTGTCGACGGTCTCNATGTCTTCAACATCGCAAGGCAGCAGCAGCTTGGCGCCAACGGAATCGGCAAGCGGCTTGACGCGACGGCCAAAGGCCTCGCCCTGATAGCTGAAAGCCAGTTCCGCACCCTGCGCAGCCACGGCCTTCGCGATGCCCCAGGCGATNGAGTGGTCGTTTGCGACCCCCATGATCANCCCGCGNTTGCCCTTCATCAGATCACTCATCGCGCCTTACCCCCCGTAACGTTGAAACGCCAAGGTGGCGTTGGTGCCGCCAAAGCCGAACGAATTCGACAATGCGATGTCGAACGGCTTGTCCAACCGTTCCCTGACGATGGGCACGCCATCGAATTCGGGATCGAGTTCGGTGATGTGAGCACTCTCGCCGATGAAGTTGTTGGCCATCATCAGGAGCGTGTAGATCGTTTCCTGCGCACCGGCTGCACCCAGGGAATGGCCAGTGAGCGATTTGGTGGAAGTCACATAGGGCATGTCGTCGCCGAAGACCTCGCGCATGGCGGAGACTTCGCGGCTGTCGCCGACTTCCGTCGCCGTGCCGTGGGCGTTGACGTAGTCGACGCGGCCCTCGACGTTGGTGAGCGCCTGCTTCATGCAACGCACGGCACCTTCGCCCGACGGCTGGACCATGTCGTAGCCGTCCGAGGTGGCGCCGTAACCAACGAGTTCTGCGTAGATCTTCGCGCCGCGCGCCTTGGCGTGTTCCAGCTCTTCGAGAACCAGCACCGCCGCGCCGCCTGCGATGACGAAACCGTCGCGGGTCACATCATAGGCACGGCTGGCCGTTGCCGGCGTGTCGTTGTGCTTCGACGACATGGCNCCCATGGCGTCGAAAAGGTTCGACATCGTCCAGTCGAGATCCTCGTGGCCGCCGGCGAACATCACGTCCTGCTTGCCCCACTGGATCATCTCCGCCGCATTGCCGATGCAGTGNGCCGAGGTCGAGCAGGCCGACGAGATCGAGTAGTTCACGCCGTGGATCTTGAACCAGGTCGCNAGCGTGGCCGATGCCGTCGANGACATCGCCTTCGGCACGGCNAACGGGCCGATGCGCTTCGGGCTGTTGTTCTTCAGCGTGGTTTCNGCNGCNTCGATGATGGTGCGGGTGGAGGGGCCGCCCGANCCCATGATGATGCCGGTNCGCTCGTTGGTGATNTCACCTTCCTCNAGNCCGGAATCGGCGATCGCNTGTTCCATGGCGACGTGGTTCCACGCGCCACCGGTCGACAGGAACCGCATGGCGCGGCGGTCGACCAGTTCTTTCGGATCGAGGGTGGGTTTNCCCCAGACCTGGCTGCGGAAACCGTGCTCGGCGAAATCCTCGGAGAAGGTGATGCCGGATTTCGCATCGCGCAGCGATTGCGTCACTTCGTCGGTGTTNTTGCCGATGGAGGATACGATCCCCATCCCTGTCACGACGACTCGTCTCATGTCATTGCCCTTTCAGACCGGATGAACCGGAAGTCCTCCGCCCCGCCTAGGATAGTCACACTGTGCGGGTACACGCGGCTTGGGACGGCCGGCCTTATCCTTCGCTTTTTTCCTTGAACAGGCCGACGCGGAGGTCGTTNGCGGTAAACACCGTCTCGCCGTCCGCCTTGACCCAGCCGTTTGCGATGCCGAGCACCAGTCGGCCGCGCATCACGCGTTTGAAATCGATACCGAATTCGACAAGCTTCGTGGCCGGGGTGACCTGGCCGGTGAATTTCACTTCGCCGGTCGACAGGGCTCGGCCCTTGCCGGGCTCGCCGAGCCAGCCGAGGAAGAAGCCCGTGAGCTGCCAGAGCGCGTCGAGACCCAGGCAGCCCGGCATCACCGGATCGCCTTCAAAGTGGCAGGGAAAGAACCAGAGGTCGGGCGTNATGTCGAACTCGGCCCGTGCAAATCCCTTGCCGAACTCGCCGCCCTCCTCCGAAATCTCGGGGATGCGATGGATCATCAGCATCGGCGGCAGCGGCAGCTGGGCNTTGCCCGGGCCAAACATCTCGCCACGGCCGCATGTCAGGATTTCCTCGTAGGAATAGCTGGACTTCTGTTCGGTCATCTAGTGCGCGTCTCCTCTTCGGCCGTCTGTTGTCGCGGCCCTGTCGGTTAGTTGCCCGGAGGCTATCACATCGCCGTCGGGTTCAAAACCTGACCTATCGGAAACCGCATAAAGGATGATCGTGGCAAGTGAAAGGGGCGGATGCCATGAAACTGTCGCGAAGGACATGTACCCCGGCCTCTATTGAAAGAGCGGCGCTTGGCAGATATATACTTGGCGTTGAACCCACCGGAATACGGCCCCAANAGGGGCAATTGGAGCCGATGAGCACATATCAGGACATGATCGATCCCGCCGCACGGCTGCGAGATGCGGGCCTTCGCCCGACGCGGCAACGTGTCGCCCTGGCCGATTTGNTGTTCGCCAAGGGCGACAGGCACCTGACGGCCGAGGAACTCCATGAGGAAGCGGTNCTTGCCGGTGTGGGCTGCTCGCTCGCGACTGTCTACAACACGCTCCACCAGTTCACCGATGCCGGGTTGTTGCGTGTTCTCTCGCTCGAGACGGCGAAAACCTATTTCGACACCAATATCTCCGACCACCACCATTTCGTGGTCGACGGGTCGACGGAAGTACTCGACGTGCCGGATGGTTCGATCACCGTCGGCAACCTGCCGGTTCCGCCTGAAGGCATGGAAATCTCCCATGTCGACGTGGTCATCCGTCTGCGCCCGAAGCGCTGATTTTCAGACACTGTAACCAAAACGGCGGCCCGAGATCTCGCGCCGCCGCAATTTTTTCAGACGAGGTTTCGGGCTTAGTCCTTGAAGGCTTCGCCCGGATAGGCGCCCCAGATTTCGTTCTGGNCGATCCAGCCGGTCACGCCGCTGGCCTCTGCCTCGCACCAATCGCCGTTGCATTCGATCATCGTAACGATCACGCCGGGCTCGAGTTCGGCGACGATGTTGGAGTTGGCGCGAGCCTCGCGGTGCATCTTGATGAAATTGTCGGTTTCCGAAGCCCGCTTCCACGGGGCGGCAATGCCGGTGCGGCGGCCTGAGAGCAGCGACTGGTAGATCCAGCCTTCCGTGCCGTCGGCATCGCGCACCCGGCGCCAGTTGTCGTATTCCTGGATGATTTCCATCGGCACGCCGGAGCGCGTGTACATCCACGCGACCGCATAGTCACGGCCCGGTCCAATCCTGAGATTGACCTTCTCCGCCTTGATGGAAACGAAGCGCGGCAGCGGCAATCCACTGGCACCGCGCCCGGCGTTCTGGGCATTTGCAGCGCCTGCGGCCGGCAGGCACATGCTTGCCACGACCAGGATGAGGGCCATGGCTTTTGAAGGGAAAAGGCGACGCATTACCTACAACCTTTTTTCGGTGCGCCCGCAAAGAGCGCTGTTCCTTCACCGCGCCTGTCGGAGCGTGCCGGGAGCGCTTGAACGCAACGCTCCGGTCACCCGCATCACAGGCGGTGGTATGCGTTTCACGTGGGTAAGGCCACGCTTACGCTACAGGCTTTCGGAAAGCCCTCGGACCGGTTTCCATTGTCAACGCCGGAGGGTCTGTTAGAAGATGCCTGTCATTGGAGATGATAATTGCCGAACAAGGTTAAGGACCTCTCAACGCCGGATCGGAAGAAATGACCTCGAAGAAAAAAACAAAAGTTTTCGTAACGCGGCGCCTGCCCGATCAGGTTGAAACGCGCATGTGCGAATTGTTCGAGGCGCAGCTCAATATCGAGGATACGCCGCGCACCCAGCCCGAACTGGTGGCTGCGATGCGCGAATTCGATGTGATCGTGCCGACGGTGACCGACAGGATCAACGCCGCGCTGATCGAGCAGGCCGGTCCGCAATTGAAGCTGATCGCCAATTTCGGCAACGGCGTCGACAATATCGATATCGAGGCGGCCCAGAAGAAGGGCATCACTGTCACCAACACGCCGAACGTGTTGTCCGAGGATACCGCCGACATGACCATGGCGCTGATCCTCTCCGTCCCGCGCCGGCTTGCCGAGGGCGCCGCCGTACTGGCGGAAGACGCCACGGCATGGAAGGGCTGGTCGCCGACCTGGATGCTCGGCCACCGGCTCGGCGGCAAGCGGCTGGGCATTGTCGGCATGGGCCGCATCGGCACCGCCGTTGCACGCCGTGCCAAGGCGTTCGGCCTGTCGATCCATTACCACAATCGCCGCAAGGTCGATCCGGCCACCGAGAATGAGCTGGAGGCGACCTACTGGGAGAGCCTCGACCAGATGCTGGCCCGCGTCGATATCGTGTCGGTGCACTGCCCCTCGACGCCCGGCACCTTCCATCTCCTCTCGGCCCGCCGGCTGGCGCTGATGAAGCCGGGCGCCTACATCGTCAACACCGCACGCGGCGGGATCATCGATGAGGACGCGCTGATCCAGGCCTTGCAGGACGGAAAGCTCTCGGGCGCCGGCCTCGACGTCTTCGAGCACGAGCCGGCCGTTGACAAGCGCCTGCGCAAACTCGCCGAGCACCACCGCGTCGTGCTCTTGCCGCATATGGGGTCGGCCACCGTCGAGGGCCGCATCGACATGGGCGACAAGGTGATCATCAATATCCGGACATTCTTCGACGGTCACCGTCCGCCAGATAGGGTGATCCCGGGCCGGCTTTAGGCAGGGGATGGGCTCAGCCCTTTCGCTTGTAGCGAATGGTATCGAATCGCGCCTCCAGCCCATCATAAAGAAGAAGTCGGCCGATCAGCGGCGTACCCGCGCCGGTAATCAGCTTGATTGCTTCCATGGCCTGAAGGGTGCCGATAACCCCCGTCAGTGCGCCGACAACACCGGCTTCCGCACAGGACGGCACCGCGCCAGGGGGAGGGGCTTGCGGGAAAAGATCGGTCAACCGCGGGTTCGGGTTGCCGTCCGCATCCGTGAGGTGCGGGGCGAGTACCGTGACCGAGCCGTCAAAACGCCCGACGGCGGCCATGACCATGGGGATCTCGCAGCGCTCGGCGGTCGCGGCCAGAACCTCGCGCGTCTCGAAACTGTCCGAGCCATCGACCACCAGATCGTAGCCGGTCATCAGGCTGAGCGCGTTGGCTTCGGTAATCCGCTCATCGTGACTGACGACCCGGACATGCGGGTTGATTCGCTTCAGCGCACGCGATGCACTTTGCGTCTTGGTTTCACCCACCGCATCGGTGTCATGGACGATCTGCCGTTGCAGGTTGGACAGGCTCACCGTGTCATCGTCGACAATTCCGATAAGCCCCACACCAGCAGCAGCCAGATAGGCGAGAACAGGAGAGCCGAGCCCGCCGGCGCCGATGACGAGAACGCGCGCTGCCTTCAGCTTCGCCTGTCCCGGTCCGCCGATTTCCCTCAGAACGATATGGCGCGCATAGCGTTCGATCTCTTCGCCTGTCAGCGGTTCCGTCATGGGTTAGTGTCCGTCCTGCATGCATGTCCGTGGACCGCGAGGAAACGCTTCGCTCCGGCAGCTGTCAATGACGACCGAGGTCAGGAAGCTAGGGCAAGGCTTCCGTCGGAAACATGAAAGACCTGCGCCCTGTCGCCGAGCGCTTCAAAGAGCGACTGGTCCGTCCCGGTCATGAAGGCCTGACCTCCGAGATTGTCGACGAGATCGAACAGGGCGGCGCGGCGGCCTTCGTCGAGATGCGCGGCGATTTCGTCGAGCAGCATCAGCGGCGGGTGCCCGGCCATGTCGCGCACGAGGCGGGCATGGGCCAGAATGAGCCCGATCATCAGCGCCTTCTGTTCGCCGGTCGAACACAGGCCGGCGGCAATGCCCTTGGCCTTGTGGGTGACGGCGAGATCCATCCGGTGGGGGCCTTCGAGCGTACGACCCGCCGCCTGGTCGCGATAGCGGCCTGCGCGCAAGGCATCTGCATAGCGCTCTTCGGCGTCGGTCGCATCGCCGGTGTCCGACATGATCTCGAAGCCTTCGAGGGCGAGAAGTGCGACCGGAAAGGTCCCCGGATCGGGACGGTCGGCGACGAGCGCGGCGAGAAGCCCCACCACCTCGCGACGCGCTGCAAAGATCGCGGCTCCCAGTTCGGCCATCTGGCTTTCCAGTCCTTCGAGCCAGACTGGCTCGTTGCGGCCTTCCGACAGAATGCGGTTGCGGCTGCGCATGGCGCGCTCGAAATCGATGGCGCGTTTGCCGTGGCCCGGGTCGACCGAGAGCACCAGCCGGTCGAGAAAGCGTCGCCGATCCCCCGCCGGTCCGGTAAACAAGCCGTCCATCGAGGGTGTCAGCCAGAGGACGCGCGCATGATCGAGCAGTTCGTCGGCGGATCGTGCCGGCGCGCCATTGATCCTCACCTTCCGGCCGCCTTCGTCGGCTTGCGAGAAGCCGGTGCCGATTTCGACCGGACCTTCCATGCCGTCGAGCTCGGTGAAGATCGCGAAACTCTGAGGCCCATTGGCCTTGATGAGATCGCCATAGGCGGCCCGGCGCATGCCGCGCCCGGGCGAAAGAAGCGACAGCGCTTCCATAAGGTTGGTCTTGCCTGCGCCGTTGTTGCCGGTCAGCACGACATGGCGCTGCGCGAAATTGATATCGGCGCGCGCATAGTTGCGGAAGTCGGTGAGTTTCAGCCGGGTTACGTACATCGTCCGCTCCAGCCCGGCATCGTCAGTGCGAAATGCTGGCCTGCCAGGCCTACACCCGCATCGGCATCAGCACATAAAGCGCGTCGTCGCCGGCACTGTCGCGCACGAGCGTCGGCGAACCGGGATCGGCCAGCATGAACATGGCGTCCGAGCCCGAAAGCTGATTGGTGATGTCGAGGAGGTATTTGGCATTGAAGCCGATTTCCAGCGGGTCGGAATCGTAGCCGACGGCCAGTTCCTCGGTCGCACTGCCGGAGTCCGGGTTGTTGACCGTGAGCGTCAGTTGGCCGGCATCAAGGGCGAGCTTCACCGCGCGGCCGCGTTCGGAGGAAATGGTCGAGACACGGTCGACGGCCTTGGCGAAGGTTTCGCAATCGACCGTCAGCTCCTTGTCGTTGCCGCTCGGAATGACGCGCTGGTAATCGGGGAAGGTGCCGTCGATCAGTTTCGAGGTCAGCACCACGCTGCCGATGGTCAGACGGATCTTGGCTTCGGATACCTCGACGGTGACCACGACGTCCGGATCATCGAGAAGCTTCTGCATCTCGCCGACCGTCTTGCGCGGCACGATGATGCCCGGCATCCCCTCGGAGCCCGACGGCGCCTCGATGTCGGCTCGGGCCAGGCGGTGACCGTCCGTGGCGACCGCGCGCAGCTTCAGCCCGCCGTCGCCCTCGATGGCATGCATGAAGATGCCGTTGAGATAGTAGCGGGTTTCTTCGGTGGAGATGGCGAACTGGGTGCGGTCGATCAGCATCTTCAGGTCGTTCGATGCGATGCGGAACGTGTGCGTGAAGGCGCCTGCGGTCAGGTCCGGGAAGTCGGCTTCCGGCAGGCACTGCAGCGAGAACTTCGATCGGCCGGCAGTGACCGTCATCGAATTGCCGTCCGGGTTCGTGCTCAGTGCCACTTCCGAGCCGTCGGACAGCTTGCGGACGATCTCGTAGAGGAGGTGCGCCGGCACGGTGGTCGAGCCAGCCTGCTCCACCATCGCCGCGGTTGCCTCGGTGATTTCGAGGTCGAGGTCGGTCGCCTTCATTTCGAGCGACGCACCATCGGCCTTCAGCAACACGTTCGACAGGATCGGAATGGTGTTCCTTCGCTCAACCACGCGATGAACGTGATTGAGGGACTTCAGAAGATTGGAACGCTCGAGGGTGACACGCATGATCCTGATTACCGCTTTCTTGANCCGCACTTTCCGNACGGTTCTGTCTGCTGGAANGGCCGGGNTGCCCGGCATNAATCGACACGGGCAGCGAGTNCTGACCGGGGACGGCAAAATGGCAGATATGCAGGTGGAATTGCAAGAGAAACCGGCCANGACATGACTGCCGTGGCNGGGTTTCTGGGGAAAAATCTCCCCGCNGGTGCCGGACGCGATTCTATTCGAGAATGAGCCGCTTCAGAAGCTCGACCTCATGGCCGAGTTTGGTGTCGTTGGTGATCAGGTCCTCGATCTTGCGCACGGCATGAAGAACCGTGGTGTGATCGCGTCCGCCGAAGCGNCGNCCGATCTCGGGGAACGAGCGCGGCGTCATGGTCTTGGCCAGATACATCGCNATCTGGCGNGGCTTGACGATGACGCGGGTNCGCCGGTTGGAGACCAGTTCCTGCTTGGACACGTTATAGTGCCGCGAAACNACCCGCTGNATNTCNTCGATCCGCACGCGCTTGGGTTCGCCNGAACCGACAAGGTGACCGAGCAGTTCATCGACNCGGTCGACCGANAGGTTCGGTTCGAAGCTGCGGCGGAAGAGAAGCTGGTTGAAGGCGCCTTCCAGNTCGCGNCCNCTNGANGTGATCATGCGGGCGACATGCTGNAGGATNTCGTCGTCGATNTCGAAGGTGGCNTCGTCGGTCTGGGCTTCGGCGGTCTTCTGGCGCAGCATGCCNAGGCGCATGTCGTAGTCCGGGGCCTCGATCTCGATGGCGACGCCGCCCTGAAGGCGCGAACGAACGCGCGGGTCGAGCGATTCCAGTTCCCANGGCGCGCGNTCGGCGGCGACCACCACCTGNCGGGCTGAATCGAGCAGCATGTTCAGGAGGTGGCANAACTCGTGCTGGATCGACTTGCCCTGGAGGAACTGCATGTCGTCGATGACCAGCAGGTCGATCGAGCGCAGGCTTTCCTTGAAGGACAGCGCGTCATTGTCGCGCAGCGCGGTCGCAAAGCGCCACATGAAGTATTCGGCGGTCAGATAGACGACGCGCGGATTGCGCGCATGCTGGCTGGCGGCCGATGCGATNGCCTGCAAGAGGTGNGTCTTGCCCAGGCCCACGCTCGAATGAATGAAGAGCGGGTTGAAGCGGACAGCNCCGGTGCCGGCTTCNGCGATCGTCTTGGCTGCGGCGAGCGCCACGCGGTTCGAGGCGCCTTCGACGAAAGTGTCGAAAGTGAAGCGGTTNTCGAGCGGCGATCCGATGACGGGGTTGTTGGCGGCAATGGGGCGGGCCGGTGAGGAGACATGGGCCGAGGTGCCGCGGATCGAGGCAGGTTCCTTGCGGATCGCCGTCGAGGCAGCGGGCTTGCTTGCGGTTTCCTGTGCGTCGGCATCATTGGCNGGGCGCGCCGTCGGACGGGTCGCNGAGCGGACAGTGATCTCCACCTTCAGGATGTTGGAATCTTCTTCCTGNAACAGCGTCGTGATCTGGTCGAGATACTTGTTGTTGATCCAGGACTTGAGGAAAGCGGTCGGNACCGANAGGCGCACGACGCTCTTCGACATTGCCTGCATCTTGAGGCGCCCGAACCAGCTCGTGAAAACTTCCTGGCCGACCTGGGCCTTCAGTTTCGCCTGAACCTTGGTGAAGATCTCGTTCTGCTTGGTCATTTCCGCCCCAGTCNTCAACTGCTGTGCCCCCTGTGCAGTTGCAGTCCCGACATCTGCCTTCATGGCTCCGTCGTTGTCGTTCTGGTGCGTCACCGGTCTAGCATGCATCATGCCGCTCCCCTGAATCGATATCTGGACCGCAATCGCGGTTAAATTCTGTCCAAAGACATTCTGACCCGCCCCTGGGCGTTGAATGTCCGCTAANAGTCTTTTTATCGTGCGGTCTCATGCGAGCCGCACATTGTTGTGGAATCCCGCCCTTTGGGATTCCGGTGTGGTCCCCACCACTCTATCGTTCAGCGTCACCTCTCATTCCGCGCATTCACGCANATGAAGTCCGGTTGCTTCACAAGTTCTCGCCGTGCCGAGGAACGGCCCGGGAGTTTAGGCACAGCTTCACCGCACGCAGACACGTCTGCGTTGCAGAGAATTACTTGCAACTGAGTTTGTGCAGCAGTCAGCTGCACCCGAAGAGCGAGGTAGGATGCCGGGTCTTTGTCCCCCGAAAATCCGGTTTGGGAGATGTGTCTCCCGCGCCCTTCGTTGATCTTTTTTAGGCAGGTTGGGATCGGTGAATCAAGCGTGAAAATTGACTCTTTTTTGGGCTTCGTAGCTTGACTCTTGATGGCGCCTAAGCAGCGTCCAAGGGGTGCNGTGAGCAGTCGCTTGGATTCATTGGCGTTTCCACTTGACCACCGGCTGNGGCCATCAAATATCCCTAAAATTTTAAAAAAGGTTAATNGAACCCTAACGGATTATGAAATTTTGGGGGTGGGGGAGGTCCAAATACACCACCTCCGGCAAGGCCTTGAATTCAAACAATAAAAAGTGCGCTTGTGACAGCGGTGTGAAGGCGGGCGAACATCCTTGAGCCAAATAGTATGACAAGCCTTTGACAATGCGACGCAAAAAGGCCCGGACGATGCCGGGCCTTTTNAAACTCGAAACTGTGTGCCGATATCAGGCGCCGAGAGCTTTCACGCGCTGGGCCAGACGGGANACTTTCCGCGATGCGGTATTGGTATGAAGGACGCCCTTGCCGGCAGCCCGCATCAGCTCGGGCTGGGCGGCGCGGAGAGCAGCCGATGCTGCTGCCTGGTCGCCGCTCGAAATGGCTTCCTCGACCTTGCGAACGAAATTGCGGACCCGCGAACGGCGAGCCTTGTTGACTGCGGTGCGGCGGGCGATCTTGCGGGTCGCTTTTTTCGCCGAAGTTGTATTGGCCATTTATGCCTCTCGGTTCTCACAAGCGCCTGGCGACCGCCCGAACACCGCCCTCGCGGCGGTTCCATCTAGCTTTGTCGTAAGGCGAACTGGTTCTTGACGGCGTGACCGGCCATCAACGGATGGCGGGCGTATACCGGCAATTACTCTTTCCGTCAACGCGAAATTGGGGCTTTTCAGCCGATGGCGCGGCGCTTTTGTATGCCGCGCGTCATCCTCACCGGTGCTTGAAGCTGGCTTTGCGTTTTTCGACGAAGGCGGTCATGCCTTCCTTCTGGTCTTCCGTGGCGAAGAGAGAGTGGAACAGCCGTCGCTCGAAGCGCAGACCTTCGTCGAGCGAGACCTCGAAGGAGCGATTGACCGATTCCTTGGCCATCATCACGGCGGGCAGCGAGAAGTTGGCAATCTTCTCNGCTGCGGCAATTGCGGTCTCGAGGAGCTCGTCAGCGGGCACGATACGTGAAACCAGGCCCGAACGCTCGGCTTCTTCGGCATCCATCATCCGGCCGGTGAGGCACAGATCCATGGCTTTCGCCTTTCCGACCGCCCGGGTCAGGCGCTGGCTGCCGCCCATNCCGGGAATGACGCCGAGCGTGATTTCCGGCTGACCGAATTTTGCGTTGTCCGCNGCAATGATGAAGTCGCACATCATGGCCAGTTCGCATCCCCCGCCGAGCGCATAGCCGGCAACCGCAGCCACCAGAGGCTTGCGGGCGTCCGCGAGCTCGTTCCAGCGACCGAAGAAATCGGACATGAAGACGTCGACGTAGTTCTGGTCCTGCATNTCCTTGATGTCGGCGCCGGCAGCAAAGNCNTTTTCCGATCCGGTGAGNACGATNGCGCCGATCTTCTCGTCAGTGGAATATTTCTCCACCGCGTCGCAGACCTCGTTCATCATCTCGCTGTTGAGCGCGTTCAGCGCCTCCGGACGGTTGAGCGTCAGGATGGCCACGCGGCCCCGAGTTTCGGTCTTCAGCGGTTTGGATGCCATAAGATNACCTTTTCTCCCTAAAGGGCGGACATGAAATGCGCCCGCGTCAGCCGGTCTGGCATCGCGGACAGTAGAAAGTNGACCGTCCGCTCTGGACGATGCGCGAGACCGTACCGTCACAGCCCTCGCGCCTGCAAGCTTCTCCCTCCCGGTCGTAAACCGAGAAGCGGTGCTGGAAATAACCGAGCGTCCCGTCTGCCTGTATATGGTCTCGGAGCGACGAACCTCCAGCCTCNATCGCCTCTGAAATCACGTTCCTGATCGCCGGGACCAGCCGTTCNAGNTTGGCGCGGGGCGCGCCNCCCTTGGTGACAAGCAGGCCTGCCTGTCGCTTGGGGGCAAGCCCCGTGCGCCACATCGCTTCGCAGACATAGATATTGCCGAGCCCCGCGATGATNGACTGGTCGAGAAGGGCAGCCTTCAGCGGNGCTTTCTTTCCGCGGAATTTTTCAGCGAGATAAGGTGCTGACAACTGGTTGCCGACGGGCTCGACGCCGAGTGCGGAAAACCAGGGGTGATATTCGATCTGCGCGCTGGCGATCAGGTCCATGTACCCGAAACGGCGTGGATCATTATAAAGAACACGCGCGCGCCCGGCCGGACCGTCCAGTTCGAAGATGACGTGGTCATGGATGCTCTCCTTGCCGCGCGGCATGTGGAANACACCCGGGATCTCAGCGCTGGCGTCGGCCTCGATGCGGAAGGAGCCGGACATGCCGAGATGGCAGACCAGCGTTTCGCCGCTGTCGAGTTCGACGAGCAGATATTTTGCCCGGCGTCCCATGTGCGTGATCGTCGTGCCCTCGAGCCGGTCGGTAAAATTCTCGGGGAATGCAAAGCGCAGATCCGCTCGGCGCTGCGCGACGGAGATGATCCGCGCACCTTCCATCACCGGCGCCAGTCCGCGCCGGACCGTTTCGACCTCGGGCAGTTCGGGCAAAGGGGGCTCCGTTTCGAAAGTGTCTCTGTCTATGGTCATGCCGCGGAGGCTGGCCTATAAGGCCCGCGCGCTTTGCCGCATGACGCAGTCAGGCGGTTAGATAGCGTGCCGGAAAGACTTTCGCTATGGTCCGCCCGGATGACTGGTCACTGCTGCTGCCGGTTATATGTATGTAGTCGAGTTACAGGAACGGAATCCCATGTCGAAGAACCGCGTCACCGCCGATGGGGGAATGGCCACGTCCTACGGATTTTCCTCGGTTGGCGAGGGAGAGAAGCAGGGGCTGGTCAACGACGTCTTTCACAAGGTGGCCAAGCGGTACGATATCATGAACGACGTGATGTCGGGCGGCATGCACCGGGTCTGGAAAGACGCGATGATCTCGGTTCTCAATCCGCCGAAGAAGCCCGGCTGGCGCTTCATCGACGTCGCTGGCGGCACCGGCGACATCGCTTTCCGTATCGTCGAGGCCTCGAAGAAGGAAGCGCTTGGTACCGTTCTCGACATCAATGGCTCGATGCTCGGTGTCGGCCAGGAACGTGCCGAAAAGCGCGGCCTTGCCGCCAATCTTGAATTCGTCGAGGCGAACGCCGAGGAATTGCCCTTCGAGGACAAGAGCTTCGACGCCTATACGATCGCCTTCGGCATTCGCAACGTGCCCGACATCGACAAGGCCTTGCGCGAAGCCCATCGCGTGCTCAAGCGCGGCGGCCGCTTCCTCTGCCTCGAATTTTCCGAGGTCCAGATGCCGGTTCTCGACAAGCTCTACGAAGCCTGGTCGTTCAATGGTATCCCGAAGATGGGGCAGGCGATTGCCGGCGACGGCGAACCCTACCGCTATCTCGTCGAATCGATCCGCAAGTTCCCGCGCCAGACGGATTTTGCAGCGATGATCGANCGCGCCGGTTTCTCCCGCGTGACCTGGACCGACTATACCGGTGGCGTGGCCGCCCTCCATTCCGGCTGGAAGCTCTGACGTGCATTCTCCCTGGACCTATTTGCGCCTGATCGGGGCCGGTTACGTTCTCGTGCGCGAGGGTGTGGTCTCCATGCTCCCCCCCGAGGAATTGCCGCCCGCCATGCGCTTCGTCCAGAAGCTNGCCCGNCCGTTCGCGCGCCGCAAGGCGATGAATGCCGATCGCTCGGATCGTCTCGCACGCGCCGTCGAACGACTCGGCCCGTCCTGGGTGAAACTCGGCCAGTTTCTGGCGACGCGCCCTGACGTGGTGGGGGCTGAAATCGCCGCCGATCTGTCCATGCTGCAGGACCGGATGGCGATGTTCCCGGACGCCGAAGCCCGCAAGGAAATCGAGGATTCGCTGGGCCGTCCCATCTCCGATCTCTTCACGCGGTTCGATCCGCCCATTGCGGCTGCGTCAATCGCCCAGGTTCATCCTGCAGAAGTGAAGACGGAGACCGGCAAAAAGAAGGTCGCCGTCAAGGTGATCCGCCCCGGCGTGCGCAAGCGCTTCCGCAAGGACCTCGATACCTTCTATCTCGTCGCCGAAATGCAGGAGCGCTACGTGCCGGCGACCCGGCGCCTGCGACCGATCGAGATCACCCGTACCCTCGAACAGACCACCAAGGTGGAGATGGATCTGCGTCTCGAGGCCGCGGCCCTGTCCGAGATGGCGGAGAATACCGCCGATGATCCCGGTTTCCGCGTACCGCTGGTCGACTGGGAGCGCACCGGTCGCGACTGCGTGACGATGGAATGGATCGACGGCATCAAGATGAGCAATGTGGAGGGGCTCCGCGCCGCCGGCCACAATCTCGAACATCTCGCCGAAACGCTGATCCAGTCCTTCCTGCGCCACACCCTGCGCGACGGCTTCTTCCATGCCGACATGCACCAGGGAAACCTCTTCGTCGATCCGGCCGGTACCATCGTCGCCGTCGACATGGGCATCGTCTCGCGTCTCGGCAAGAAAGAGCGCCGCTTCCTCGCCGAGATCCTCTACGGTTTTATCACGCGCGATTACCGTCGCGTTGCCGATGTTCATTTCCAGGCAGGCTATGTACCGGCCGAGCACGATCCGGCGAGCTTTGCCCAAGCGATCCGCGCCATCGGCGAGCCGATCCACGGCCAGTCGGCCGAGACCATCTCCATGGCGCGCCTGCTGACGCTTCTGTTTGAAGTGACAGAGCTCTTCGACATGCAGACACGGCCCGAGCTGATCATGCTGCAAAAGACCATGGTCGTCGTCGAAGGCGTGGCCCGCACGCTCGATCCGCGCTTCAACATGTGGAAGGCCGCCGAGCCGGTGGTCGGAAGCTGGATCCGCGACAATCTCGGCCCCAAGCGCCTGCTCGTCGATTTCCGAGACGGGCTTGAGGCGGCGGTCCGCCTCGGCGAACAGCTTCCGCAACTGGCCGCTCGAACGGAGAAGTTCGCAGACGAGATCGATTCCATGGCCGAACACGGCCTGCGATTCGATGCCGCGACCGCCGAGGCCATCGGCAAGGCGGAAGCCCGCCACTCCCGTTGGGGCCGTATTGCGCTGTGGGTGATAGCGCTGGCGCTGGTGGCGATCGCGATCCGGCTTTATTGACGACTCCACCCGGAATCCGGTCCGAAACCGCCCAAGTTTGCATTTTCCGGTCATTTCCTTCAGGCTTGGTGTGCTGCTTGAAGGCAGTGTTCGCCGATCGCGCCCGTGAGCAGCGATCACGACAAACGCCCCGTGGCTGGCCTCTGATCGTGCCGGCCCATCTGCGCGAGATGCGCATTCGGGGCATCCAAACCAGCATTGGGAAACATTCATGACGGAAGCCAAGACCGGAGATACGGTCCGCATCAACTATGTCGGCAAGCTGCCCGACGGAAACCAGTTCGACAGTTCGGAGGGCCGCGAGCCGCTCGAGTTTCAGATCGGTTCCGGCCAGATTATCGGTGGGCTCGACCGTGGTGTGCAGGGCATGAAGGTCGGCGACAAGCAGACCGTCACCGTGCCGGCCGACGAAGCCTATGGCCCTCATGACGAGGCCAAGGTGCAGAAGGTGCCCCGCAACCAGATCCCTGCCGACATCGACCTTCAGCCGGGCATGCAGCTTCAGGCACGGACCCCTCAGGGCCCGATCTCGCTGACCGTCGTTGCCTTCGATGACAACGAAGTCACGATCGACGCCAACCACCCGCTGGCTGGCCAGGACCTGATCTTCGACGTCGAACTCGTCGANATCGTACAGGCAGCCTGAGCNTNACNGNNTTGAGACATNNGTCGCCCGGCANGNCCGGTNCTNTCCCGNGCGAGCGCNNGGCGAANGGGCCTGTNNGCCGGGCGTCTTCTTTCCGGGCGCAATTGCCGCTATAGACCCTAGTAGTTTCAAACCNGATGCGGTGGTTTCATGNGTCTCGCCGGCAAGCGTATTCTTCTNNTCATTTCGGGCGGNATTGCCGCCTACAAGTCGCTCGACCTCATTCGNCGTCTGCGCGAGCGNGGAGCNAACGTGCGCGCGGTGNTGACGTNGGGCGCGNGTGAATTCATCACGCCGCTCTCCGTCGGTGCNCTGACNGCCGACAAGGTTTTNACCGATCTTTTTGACCGCGAGGACGAGCAGGATGTCGGCCATATAAGGCTCGCGCGCGACTGCGATCTGGTGCTGATTGCGCCGGCGACCGCCGACCTGATGGCGAAGATGGCGACCGGCCAGGCGGACGATCTGGCGACCGCCGTTCTTCTTGCCACCAACAATCCGGTCCTCGTGGCGCCAGCCATGAACCCGGCCATGTGGTCCCATCCCGCGACCCGCCGCAATGTCGAAATTTTGAAAGCAGACGGTCTGACTTTCGTCGGTCCCGAAACCGGCGAAATGGCCGAGCGAGGCGAGGCGGGCGAGGGGCGCATGTCCGAGCCGCTGGCCATCGTCGCGGCCGCCGAGACCCTGCTGGCGGGCGAAGGCGACAAGCCGCTCGCCGGGAAGACGGCGATCGTCACCTCCGGCCCGACACACGAGCCGATCGACCCGGTACGCTATATCGCCAACCGTTCCTCGGGCCGGCAGGGGCACGCCATTGCCGCCGCACTCGCGAAACTTGGGGCAAAAGTCACCCTCGTCTCCGGGCCTGTGACGATCCCCGATCCGGTCGGTGTGAACACGGTCCACGTCGAACGCGCCAGTGAAATGCTCGACGCGGTGACCGCCAAGCTCCCCGCCGATATCGCGGTGATGGTTGCGGCCGTCGCCGACTGGCGCGTGGCGACATCATCGGACAACAAGATCAAGAAGAAGGCAGGCGAGGGACCTCCGGCGCTCGAACTCGCCGAGAACCCGGACATCCTCAAGACTGTCGGGCATCACGAAAAACGGCCGAAGGTGGTGGTTGGCTTTGCCGCCGAAACCGCCGATGTGATCGACAATGCGCGCTCGAAGCTTGAACGCAAGGGCGCGGACATGATCGTCGCCAACGATGTCTCACCCGCCACAGGCATCATGGGTGGCATGCGCAATACCGTGCGCATCGTCTCGAACAACGGCGTGGAAGACTGGCCCGACATGGGCAAGGATGAAGTCGCCGAAAAACTGGCGCGGCTGATTGCTGAGAAAATCGCCTGATCAGGCGCTTTCGGCCAGCTCGACAGTCTCGACGCGCATCGGCTCGAACCGTCTGACCGACATGCCGCCATCCCTGACAGTCACGAAGCTGCCGGCCGGGATCTCGTGCCACTTGGCATCTTTGTCTTCGAACGGCTCGGAGACCAGACAATGGCCGTGGCCGCCGCACATCGGTGCGGAATAGAGCGTCGGCGCGTGGGTGTCGGTTGAATAGCGAATTGCGTACAGCGTCTCCCCGTCAGACAGCGCAGCGGTAAAACGCACCAGCATGGCCTTCCCGTCCGCCTTCGCCGCCGAAATAACGAAGCGTATCATCTCGGCCAGTGCGCCTTCCGGCGCCTCGTCAAGCCCGAACTCCAGCGCCAGCAGGAACATCAACTCCGAATCGGTCGTGCCGCGGCGACAGGCGTAAAGCCGGTCGGACAGGGCGCTTTCGAGCTTGCGGCGGATGCGGTCGAATCCAGCGACCTGCCCATTATGCATGAATGACCAGCGGCCGTGGACAAACGGATGGCAATTGTCGCGGTTGGTCGCCCCGCCGGTGGAGGCGCGCACATGGGCGAGAAACAACGGAGAGCGGATTTGCCGGGCGAGCGATCTGAGATTGCAGTCGGACCAGGCGGGCAGAATATCGCGGTAGAGACCGGGCTCGGGATGATCTCCATACCAGGCGATGCCGAATCCGTCGCCATTGGTCGCCGTCTTGGCCTGAGAGGCGCAGTGTGACTGATCGATCAGCGAATGGCCGGGCGCGGAAACGATCTGTTCGAGCGGGATCGGAACACCCCGATAGGCAGCCCAGCGACACATGTGTCTTCACTCATCTCCGGTAAATCAATTCGGAGATGATACTGCGTGGCGTTTGCCCAATTGTAAACGGCGCAACCTTCTGTGGCGCAAGGGTCGAGCAAGCTTCAGACGACGGCCGTCAGCCTTCTTTTTCGACTCGGGCCTTCGCCGCGTTGATCTCCGCGACCTGATGCTCGACCTCGTCGGCGCTTGCCTCGTTCTTGGTCGCAAAGCGCTTGAGTTCGTAACCCATGTCGTTCAGCCGCTCGAGCTTTTCGCTTTTCGTGGCATTGGCATCATGGACGATGGCGTCGGTTGAGAGGGATTCGTTGGACATTAGAGCCTCCTTCATTGGCTCAAGGAACAACGTCGCTGCGGCTTTCACGTTCCCGAAACCCTGCTGTTGCTGGATTTCGCCTGCAAAAAGCGAGCTGTCGGGTTCCGATGGCGTGAACAGTGCGTTTCATTGTTCCCTCTTATAAGGCGATCGCCACGTCGCTACATTGGAGCCAACAAAAGGGCCGCTCACCCGAGAACCCGTGATGCGGCCGAGGAGAGACCAATGTCCATCAGACCCGTAAAGCATGAATCGCTTGCCCAGCCGCACCTCGAAGGTGCCGGCGTGCACCTGCGCCGGGCTTTCGGCTTCGGCGATCCGTCGCTGACCGACCCGTTCCTGATGTTCGACGATTTCCGCAACGAGCGTGAGGAAGACTATATCCGCGGTTTTCCTTGGCACCCGCATCGCGGCATCGAGACCATCACCTATGTCCTCGCCGGTTCGGTTGAGCATGGCGACAGTCTCGGTAATCGGGGTACGCTCGGTGCCGGTGACGTGCAGTGGATGACAGCCGGTTCCGGCATCATGCACCAGGAAATGCCCAATGGTGACGCCAACGGCCGCATGCATGGTTTCCAGCTCTGGGCCAACCTGCCGTCGTCGCTGAAGATGACCGCGCCACGTTATCAGGACATCAAGGCCCCCGAGATTCCGGTCGAGGTTGATGATGACGGCACGGTCGCGCGCATCGTGTCCGGCGAGTTCTGGGGCAAGAAGGGCCCTGTCGACGGGATCGCGGCAGAGCCGAGCTATGTCGACATCTCCGTTCCGCCGAATCGCAAGAAGACGTTCAAGATCGACACCTACCGCTCGGCCTTCGCCTACATCTTCGCCGGCTCCGGTACCTTCCGCGATGCCTCCAAGCCTTTCGGCG
This sequence comes from Hoeflea sp., assembly GCA_002707605.1. Lineage (GTDB taxonomy): Bacteria > Pseudomonadota > Alphaproteobacteria > Rhizobiales > Rhizobiaceae > Pseudohoeflea. The sequence continues at coordinate 1,755,532 of PANK01000001.1, read as the reverse complement.
TGCTCGTCGAGAAGGAAGTTAACGGCGAGGAAGTCCAGATCCGCGACATGTCGGGCGACCGTACACTCGTGGTCTTCGACAGCGGGGACGAAGTGACCGTGCAGGCCGGCGAGGAAGGCATCCGTTTCCTTCTCGTCTCCGGCCGCCCGATCCAGGAACCCGTCGCCTGGCACGGCCCGATCGTCATGAACACGCGCGAGGAACTTGTGCAGGCCGTCAACGAACTGAGAAACGGCACCTTCATCAAGGCCAGCGCCTGATCGAAACCTGTGTTCTGAGTTTGACCGGCCGCGTCCGCACTGGACGCGGCCGGTCATGCGTTTAGACTTCCCTTATGAGGCGTCATCAAAGACGCCGGAGAAAAGGGAGACCTCCGCCATGCGTCGCATCCTTCTGGCCCTTCTCGCCACGTTGCCCGCGAGCTTCGCTTCTGCCCAGGAACAGGCATCCGACACAATCGCGCCCGAGCCCGCGACGCCTGTCGGTGCATCGCATGCCGCTGATTCCGCGATTTCTGCCTCGCTGAAGGCCAAGGAAAGCGGCAAGCCCGTTAGTGCGAAGAACTGGATGGTGGCGGCAGCCAACCCGCTTGCCGTGCGCGCCGGTGCCGATGTGCTCGCTGAAGGCGGTACCGCGGCTGATGCGATGGTGGCGGTTCAGACTGTGCTCGGACTCGTCGAGCCGCAATCCTCCGGCCTCGGCGGCGGCGCGTTTCTGGTCTGGTACGACGCGAAATCAGGCGAAGTCATTACGCTCGACGGACGCGAGACCGCACCGCTCCAAGCCACCCCGAAGCTCTTTCTTGATGACGGTGGCGAGCCGCTGAAATTCTTCGATGCCGTGGTAGGCGGACGTTCGGTCGGAACACCCGGCACGCCGATGCTGATGGAGGAGGCGCACCGCCGTTGGGGCCAGGCCAACTGGGCTGCTCTCTTCGACGATGCGATCGCGCTCGCTGAAGACGGCTTCCAAGTCTCGCCGCGGATGGCGGCCTCGATCGCCGGTGATGCCGAACGGCTGTCGCGCTACGGCAACGCGCGGGATTATTTTCTGCCCGGTGGCAAACCTCTCTCCGAAGGTACCGTTCTCAAGAATGCCGCCTATGCCGACACGCTCCGCGCGCTCGCGGCAGCCGGGGCAAAAGCCTTCTACGAAGGACCGATCGCGGCCGACATCGTCCGCACCGTGCGCGAGGCCGAGGGCAATCCGGGCGTTCTCTCGCTCGAGGATTTTGAAACGTATGAGATCAAGGCGCGACCGCCGGTTTGCGTGACCTATCGTGCTCACGACGTCTGCGGCATGGGGCCGCCGTCTTCGGGCGGGCTGACGGTCGGGCAGATCCTGAAACTTGTCGAGCCGTCGGATCTCGCGGGCCTCGGATCGAAAAGCGCCGAGGCATGGCGCCTCATCGGCGATGCCAGCCGTCTCGCATTCGCCGACCGCGAGCGCTACATGGCCGACGACGATTTCGTGCCGGTTCCGGTCAAGGGACTGGTCGATGAGGCCTATATGGCCGTGCGCGCCAGGCTGCTCGAAACCGACAAGGCGCTCGAGACAGTGGAAGCCGGCATGCCCGCCTTCGATCACGCCCTCAATTCATATCCGCGCCGGGCAGATGGAGAGGCGGTCGAGCTGCCCTCGACCAGCCATATCTCCATCATCGACAGCTACGGCAATGCGCTGTCGATGACCACGACCATCGAGAACGGCTTCGGCTCGCGGCTGATGGTGCGCGGCTTTCTGCTCAACAACGAACTCACGGATTTCTCTTTCCGCACCCATCGTGATGGCGTTCCGGTCGCCAATCGCGTCGAGCCGGGAAAACGGCCGCGCTCCTCGATGGCGCCGACGATCGTGCTGAAAGACGGCAAGCCCGATTTCGTGGTCGGCTCGCCAGGCGGCAGCCAGATCATCGGTTATGTCGCCCAGGTCATCATCAGCCGCCTCGACTGGGGCATGGATGCGCAGCAGGCGGTCAGTGCCGCCCATCTGGTCAACCGCTCCGGACCCTTCGATCTGGAGGCCGGCACGGATGCCGAGCAACTGAAAACGCCGCTGGAGGCATTGGGCTACGAGGTGAAGATCGGCGACATCAATTCCGGTCTCCACGCGATTGCGGTCACGCCGGACGGCCTGCAAGGCGGAGCCGATCCACGCCGGGAAGGCATCGCGCTCGGCGAGTGAAATTAGTCCTTCTCCGCCATCGTGCGGCGGAAAGCGTCCAGCGTTTCGGCGGAGACGTGATGCTCGATGCCCTCGGCGTCGATGCGTGCGGTTTCCTCGCAGATGCCAAGTGAAAGCAGGAAAGCGACAACGGTCCGGTGCCGCTCGCGGCTTTCCTGCGCCACCTTCTGGCCTTCCTCGGTCAGAAACACGCCGCGATAGCGTTTTCGGGTGACGAGCCCTTCATTGGTTAGCCGGCTCAGCATCTTGGCGACAGTGGGTTGTGCCACGCCCAGTCGCGCGGCAATATCGACCTGCCTTGCCTCGTTGCCGTCCTCGATAAGGTCGGCGATGAGCTCGACATAGTCTTCGACCAGAGCATTGCGGCGGGCTTCCCGCGTCTGGCGGAANCCTTCNGAATGGGTATCGGCGTCCGGCAGCGATTCGCCATAGACGAAGTCCGGAACCGCCTTCTTGACCGACTTTGCCACCTTTGAGGGCTCCTGCTTTCCACCTGTCGCGGATGATCCATAGCACAGGCTCAGTTTTTTGCCGACCGGTGAATCGGTCGCANAANCGCNTNTCCCCCGNGCCAGTCAGCAAGCCNGATCGATGAAATATAGCCTGTTGCATAATTCAAAGACCGGGTGTAGCCTTCGNACANCCTGAGACAGAAAGTGCGTCCGCATGTCCGAAAATATCATCGACGAAAGAGAGGAACACGGCTGGCGTGAAGGCACGCGGGGCGCGTCCTCCAGGCTCAGCCTGCCCGAGGTGAATGCCAGCGTGCATGTGCCGAAAGGCGGCATGTGGTGGCGCAAGCTCTTNGCATTCCTGGGACCGGGCTACATGGTCTCCGTCGGCTACATGGACCCGGGCAACTGGGCNACCGACCTCGCAGGCGGTGCGCAGTTNGGCTANACGCTGCTNGCCGTCATCATGCTCTCGAACCTGATGGCGATCCTNCTNCANGCNCATGCCGCNCGTCTCGGCATTGCCACCGGACGCGATCTCGCCCANGCCTGCCGCGATCATTATTCACGGCCCGTCAATTTCGCGCTCTGGATTGCTTGTGAGCTCGCGATCATTGCCTGCGACCTCGCCGAGGTGATCGGCACCGCGATCGCGCTTCAGCTTCTTTTCGGCATCCCGCTCATCGGCGGCGCACTGATTGCAGCACTTGATGCCTTCCTGCTTCTGTTCCTGATGCAAAAAGGTTTCCGCTTCCTCGAAGCCTTCGTCATCATGCTGCTGACCGTGATCGCGGTCTGCTTCGGCATCCAGCTTGCGGCCGCGTCACCGCCGATCGTGGAAGTTCTCGGCGGCTTCATCCCGCGCACCGAGATCGTCACCAACCCGGCGATGCTCTACATCGCCATCGGCATCATCGGCGCGACCGTGATGCCGCACAATCTCTACCTGCATTCCTCGATCGTGCAGACGCGCGCCTATGAGCGCAACGACGAGGGACGGCGCGATGCGATCAAGTGGGCAACCATCGATTCCACCGTTGCGCTGATGCTTGCACTCTTCATCAACGGTGCGATCCTCATTATCGCCGCTGCGGTCTTCCATACGTCCGGCAATCAGGATGTCGCCGAGATCCAGGACGCCCACAGGCTGCTCTCGCCCATTCTGGGGCTCGGCATCGCCTCGACGCTCTTTGCGATCGCACTCCTGGCATCCGGCGTGAACTCGACCGTCACGGCCACACTTGCCGGACAGATCGTCATGGAAGGGTTTCTGCACCTCAGGCTGTCGCCCTTCGTGCGTCGCCTGATCACGCGCGCCATCGCAATCGTGCCGGTGATCGCGGTCACCTGGATTTACGGTGAAAGCGGTACGGCAGAACTCCTGATCCTCAGTCAGGTCGTCCTGTCGATGCAGCTGCCCTTCGCCGTCATTCCGCTGGTGACCTTCGTGACCGACAGGAAGAAGATGGGCCGCTTCGTCATCTCCAAGCGCGTGGCGATGCTGTCCTGGCTGGTCGCCGGACTGATCCTGATTTTGAACTTCAAGCTGCTCTACGACACCTTCGTCAACGGGTTCTGAGCCGGAGCGCCTGTCTCAGCTCGCCAGGGCGTGCAGTTCCGCCTCGGTCGGCCGCGCACCCTGCAAATAGAGTGCGCAGGTGGTGCGGAGCAATGATGCGAAGTTGGGTACCGCGCCATTGATCTCGACGGCTTCGTCATAGAGCTTGCTGAGGAATTTCGGCGTCGTCATTCCCTGCGAATGGGCAATCTCGTCGAGCAGGTCCCAGAACGCTTGTTCCAGCTGAATACTCGTTGAATGGCCATCGATGCGCAGCGACCGGTTTACGTTCTGGTAGCGGCTTGGGTCTTGCGCCGCGAACACATTGCACATGTCTTCCTCCCGGTTTCTTGGTCTTTTTGCGGTCCGCCCGGCGACAACGAGGACGGCCCGTAGCGGGTATTATCCGCGCGCGCCGGAGTTTTCGCAACTGTTCCCTATGACGATTGAAACAAGCAGTTCCTGCGCGTGGTAGCCAACTACCACCCACGCCTTCTCCCCGATGCAATAATCCTTCCAGACTAGAACACCGCCGCCGATGAAGCGGCACCTGACAGGAGACAAGTGTGGCAAAGGCAATCCATTCGATGATCCGTGTCCTCGAGGAGGAGCGGTCGGTTTCTTTCTACCGGACAGCCTTCGGGCTGGAGATCGCCGAACGGCTCGACTTCGACGATTTCACCCTGGTCTATCTGCGAAACGGCGAGAACGACTTCGAAGTGGAATTGACCATCAACAAGGGCCGCACCGAGCCCTACGACCTGGGCGACGGCTATGGCCATATCGCCTTCTGTGTCGATGATCTCGAGGCCGAGCACGCGCGTTTCAGCGAGGCAGGCTTGTCGCCGCGCAAGATCGTCGACTTCAACCGCGAAGGCGCGCTACTGGCCCGCTTCTTCTTCGTGGCCGATCCGGACGGTTACCAGATCGAGGTTCTGCAGCGCCACGGTCGCTACAGATGAGTTTCGGACCGGGCGGGTGGAGGTCCGCTCGGTCCATCAAACGGGAGGAAATGACAATGGTGACAATCTACAAGGGCGGAGAGGGCATCTCGCGCCGGCACCTCTTCAGGAAAGTGGGTGAGGCGGGCGCGCTCGCTGCTCTCGTCGTCTCAGGCGGCGCCGTGATCAGCCCGGGTCATGCCTGGGGCCTGGAAACCAAGGCGCTCAAGCCCGGGACGATGGCAACGCTCATCCAGATGGCGCGCGATGTCTATCCGCACGACCATGTGCCGGACAAGTTCTATGCCATCGCCATGAAGGGCTACGACGATCCCGAGAAGGCCGCGATGGTCGAGGCGGGCATCGCCGATCTTGACGCCCGTGCCGGAGCCGAGGGCTATCGCGGCCTCGGCTGGGAAGACGATCGCGTCGCCATCCTGCGCGACATCGAAGACACGCCCTTCTTTCAGGCGGTTCGCGGCGGCATGGTGACCGGCCTCTACAACCAGAAGGACCTGTGGCCACTCTTCGGCTACGAGGGCGAATCCTATTCGAAAGGCGGCTACATCGACCGCGGTTTCAACGACATCGAGTGGCTCTAAGCCGCGCGCCAGCAAGTCTCGGGAGGAGAACATGGCAGCACCTTACGCATTGGACGACGACGGCGTCGTCGTCATCATCGGCTCGGGCGCCGGCGGCGGCACGCTCGGCAACGAACTGGCCCAGAAGGGCATCGACGTCGTCATCCTGGAAGCCGGCAAGCGCATCGAGTACGAGGACTTCATCAACGACGAATGGGACTCGTTCAGCCAGCTCGCCTGGCTCGACAATCGCACCACCTCCGGTGACTGGCGGGTGTCGAAGGATTTCCCCAACCTGCCCGCCTGGATCGTCAAGGCAGTCGGCGGAACAACGACCCACTGGGCCGGCGCTTCGCTGCGCTTTCAGGAGCACGAATTCAAGGCGAAGACCACCTACGGCGACATCGAAGGTGCCAACCTTCTCGACTGGCCGATCACGCTCGCCGATCTCGAGCCCTACTACGCCAAGGCCGAGGACAAAATGGGGGTGACCCGCACCAACGGCATCCCCGGACTGCCCGGCAACAACAACTTCAAAGTCTTTGAGGCAGGCGCCAAGGCGCTCGGCTACAAGGAAGTCCATACCGGACGCATGGCGATCAACTCGGAATATCGTGATGATCGCAACGCCTGCCAGCAGACGGGCTTCTGCTTCCAGGGCTGCAAGTGGGGCGCCAAGTGGTCGACGCTCTACACCGAAATACCCAAGGGCGAGGAGACCGGAAAGCTCGAAGTGCGACCCGAATGCATGGTCCTGATGATCGAGCATGACGATGCGGGCAAGGTGACGGGCGTCGTTTATGCCGACAAGGACGGCAACCAGCAGCGGCAGAAGGCGCGCGCAGTCTGCGTGGCCGGTAACTCGATCGAGAGTCCGCGCATCCTGCTCAACTCCGCGTCCAACATGTTCCCCGACGGACTTGCGAATTCTTCCGGTCAGGTCGGGCGCAACTACATGCGCCATACGACGGGTTCGGTCTACGCGGTCTTTGACAAGCCGGTGCACTTCTACCGCGGCACCATCATGGCGGGGATCATGCAGGACGAGGCGCGCAACGATCCTTCACGCGGCTTCGTCGGCGGCTACGAGCTCGAAACACTGTCGCTCGGCCTGCCGTTCATGGCGGCCTTCCTCGATCCGGGCGGATGGGGGCGCAGCTTCACATCGGCGCTCGACAGCTACGATCATCTGGCCGGTCTGTGGATCGTCGGCGAGGACATGCCGCAAGAGAAAAACCGCATCACCCTGCACAAGGAACTCAAGGATGCCCACGGCCTGCCGGTACCGGACGTCTATTTCGACGATCACCCGAACGACACCGCCATGCGCAACCATGCCTTCAAGCAGGGAGCGGCCATGTACGAGGCGGTCGGCGCCATTCGCACCTTCCCGACGCCTCCCTATCCCTCGACGCACAATCTCGGCACCAACCGGATGAGCGAGAAGGCATCGGACGGCGTCGTCAACAAGTGGGGGCAGACCCACGACATCGCCAACCTCTTCGTTTCGGACGGCAGCCAGTTCACCACCGGAGCCACCGAGAACCCCACGCTGACGATCGTGTCGCTGGCGATCCGCCAGGCGGACTACATCGCCGAGCAGCTTGGATCGGGCACGATCTGAGATCCTCCCGGCACGGGGGTCTTGAGGCCTGTCCCCTCCGGTCCTCACGGAAAAGCCCGACCGGGCCCTTGGGCGCGTCGCCTGGCGCGCCCTTTCTCTATCGGCTGCGCGGTCCCTTAAGATCACGCCGCCTTGGCGACGTGATACTCCTTGATTGCGACCATCTTGATGTCGGGATAGCGTTCGGCCTCATAGTTGAGGGAAAAGCCGTCGGCCGCCAGAAACACCGGGTCGCCGTCGAGGTCGCGGGCAATGTCGCCGCGATGACGGTCGACGAAGCGTTCGAGCTCGGTCTTCGATTCTGCCGATATCCAGCGGCAGATAGAGAAACGCGACATCTCGAAACTGACCGGCAGGCCATATTCCGCGGAGAGCCGCTCCTTCAGCACGTCAAGCTGAAGCGCGCCGACCACACCGACGATCGCGGGTGAGCCGTCTTCAGGCGTGAAAAGCTGCACGACGCCTTCTTCGGCCATCTGCTGCAGGGCTTCCTTGAGCTTCTTGGCTTTCATGGCATCTTCAAGCCGCACGCGCCGCAGGATTTCCGGTGCGAAGTTGGGAACGCCCTGGAAGACCAGCGCCTCGCCTTCGGTCAATGTGTCACCGATTCTCAGCGTGCCGTGGTTGGGGATGCCCACCACGTCGCCCGCAAAGGCGGTGTCTGCGATCTGGCGCTGAGAGGCGAAAAAGAACTGCGGCGCGGAAAGGCCCATCGGCTTGCCAGTGCGCGACAGCCGCGCCTTCATGCCACGCTCAAGCTTGCCCGAGCACACCCGCACGAAAGCGATGCGGTCGCGGTGGTTGGGGTCCATATTGGCCTGGATCTTGAAGACGAAGGCCGTCATCTTGTCGTCGGTCGCTTCCACCGTGCGCACATCGGCGACCTGCGCCCGCGGCTGCGGCGCAAAGGAGCCGAGCGCCTCGATGAGGTCGCGCACACCGTAGTTGCGGAGTGCCGAGCCGAAATAGACCGGCGTCAGATGGCCTTCGCGGAAGGCTTCCAGATCGAACGGGCGGCAGGCTTCGATCGCCAGAGAGGCCTCCTCGATGAACGTATCGCGCTCGTTCTCGGGCAGACGGCCGGCTGCGAGAGCGGCCTCGGGCCCGTTGACCTGCGTGAGCTCGGTCTCGGAATCCGAGCCACGCACCGCACTTTTCGACAGGTGGTATGTGCCTGCGAACGACTTGCCCTGACCGATCGGCCAGGTCATCGGAGCGGTATCGAGCGCCAGCTTCTCTTCCACCTCGTCGAGGATCTCGAACGGGTTGCGCGCCTCGCGGTCCATCTTGTTGACGAAGGTCACGATCGGGATGTCGCGCAGACGGCAGACTTCGAAGAGTTTCAGCGTCCGCGGCTCGATACCCTTGGCCGCGTCGATCACCATCACGGCCGCGTCCACCGCAGTCAGCGTCCGGTAGGTGTCGTCTGCGAAGTCTTCGTGACCCGGCGTGTCGAGCAGATTGAAGACGTGATCGCCATATTCGAACGTCATCACCGAGGTGACGACCGAAATGCCGCGCTCACGCTCGATCTTCATCCAGTCGGAACGGGTCTGGATCTTGTCCTTCTTGGCCTTCACCTCACCGGCGAGCTGGATCGCACCGCCGAAAAGCAGGAGCTTTTCGGTCAGCGTGGTCTTGCCGGCGTCCGGGTGCGAGATGATGGCGAAGGTACGGCGGCGCGCCACCGCTTCGGCAATGCTTTCGGGCATGGGGTGCAAATCCTGTTGATTGGGCGGACTTCTAGCGGTTCGGCGAGCGAGTTGCAATTGACCGCGAAGCCTCGCGCATCGGATCATTCGACGATGACCGATCCATTGCTTCAGCTTGCCCGGCCCGTCGTCGGCCTCGTCCGCCTGCCTCATTCGGAGGGACTTGATCTGCCGGCTTATGAAACGGCGGGTGCAGCCGGCATGGATCTGCGCGCTGCCGTGCCTGACAACGAGCCGCTGACCCTCGCGCCCGGCGCCCGCGCTCTGGTGCCCACCGGTCTCGTCTTTGAACTGCCTGAAGGCTACGAAGCCCAGGTCCGGCCGCGCTCCGGGCTGGCTTACAAACACGGCGTGACCTGCCTCAATACCCCCGGAACGATCGATGCGGACTATCGCGGCGAGGTCAAGGTGCTTCTGATCAATCACGGTGAAGAAGCCTTCGAGATCACGCGCGGCGCGCGCGTCGCACAGATGGTGGTTGCGCCGGTCCTGCAGGTGGTTCTCGAATTGAAAGACGAGGCGGGCGAAACCGCGCGGGGAGCGGGCGGCTTCGGCTCGACCGGTTCCAGCTGATGGAAACGCTGCGGGTCACCGACATGCATACGGGCGGTGAACCGCTCAGGATCGTCACTAACGGCTACCCGCAGATACCCGGCGCGACCATTCTCGAAAAGCGCGCCTATGTCCGCGACAATCTCGATCACCTGCGCAGGATCCTGATGTTCGAGCCGCGCGGCCATGCCGACATGTATGGCGCGCTCCTCGTCGAGCCCAGCCTGCCGGGAGCCGATCTCGCCGTGATCTTCATGCACAATGAGGGCTACTCGACCATGTGCGGCCACGCGATCATCGCGCTCGGCCGGTTTGCGGTCGACAGGGGGCTGGTGAGTGCTGCGGGCGATACCGCGCGCGTCAATATCGAGTGCCCCTGCGGGATGGTTGTGGCCGACGTCACGATCCGCGACGGCAAGGCGGCGGAGGTGAGCTTCGAAAGCGTCCCCTCCTTCCTGTTCGCAGGCGATGTCCGCGTCGATGTGCCGGGCCACGGGAAAATCAACTGCGACGTTGCCTATGGCGGTGCCTTTTATGCGCTGGCGCCTGCAGATGCGTTTGGTCTCGAATTCGGCCGCGAGCCGGTGGCCGATTTCATCGAGGCGGCGGACCGGTTGACCGAGGCCGTCAAGCAGGCCGTGGCCTTGAGCCATCCCGATGCCAAGGATCTCGCATTCCTCTATGGTTCGATCCTGACCGATGGCGGTGAGGGCGAAGGCAAACCATCGCGCAATATCTGCGTTTTTGCCGACCGGCAGGTGGATCGATCGCCGACCGGATCCGGTGTGACTGCCCGAATGGCGGCCTTGCACGCCAAGGGGAAAGTCAGGGCGAGAGAGGTCCGGCACTTTGAGAGCGTCGTGGGTTCGCGTTTCACCGGCAGCGTCGAGAGAATCACGACCGCCGGCGATTTCAGCGCTGTCACTGTCCGGGTCTCGGGCCGCGCGCATTACTCCGGAGAGGCAAGTTTTGTCGTCGAGGAGGATGATCTGTTGGGCGGTGGCTTCCTCGTGCGATAATGGGGCGGAATAATTTTCCTAGAATAGTGCGTCGGCCGGATTCAAATCGCGTTCGTGCGGCCGCCCCGTGATGGCCTTTCCTCGAAATACGGACGTGCCGACCCTACATTTGATGATGAAAGATAAGTCGCATTCAGCGAAACATATTTTTTCAGGAGGAAGACATGAGCAATGTGAGCAAACCCGGCCGCGGACGCATCTTCGATTCGATACTCGACACGATTGGTAATACCCCTATCGTCCGGCTCGACAAGCTGGCGGAAGCCGAAGGCGTGAAAGCCAGGCTGCTCGGCAAACTGGAATTCTTCAACCCGATCTCCTCGGTGAAGGACCGTATCGGCCTCGCAATGATCCGCTCGCTGGAAGAGCAGGGAAAGATCACGCCGGGCAAGTCCGTGCTCGTCGAGCCGACCTCGGGTAATACCGGTATCGGCCTCGCCTTTGCGGCAGCGGCACTCGGCTACAAGCTGATCTTGACCATGCCGGAAACCATGTCGATCGAGCGCCGCAAGATGCTGGCCCTTCTCGGTGCCGAACTGGTGCTGACCGAGGGCCCCAAGGGCATGAAGGGCGCGATTGCCAAGGCACAGGAAATCGCCGCCGAGAACCCGGATGCGGTGATCCCTCAGCAGTTCGAGAACCTTGCCAACCCGGAAATCCACCGCAAGACGACCGCCGAAGAAATCTGGAACGACACCGAAGGCAATGTCGACATCTTCGTCGCCGGCATCGGCACGGGCGGCACGATTACCGGCGTCGGCCAGGTGCTGAAGTCGAAGAAGCCGGACGTCAAGGTGGTGGCCGTCGAACCGAGCGCCTCACCGGTTCTCTCGGGTGGAGAGCCCGGCCCGCACAAGATCCAGGGCATCGGAGCAGGCTTCGCCCCGGCGATCCTCGATACTGAAATCTATGACGAAGTCGTCCAGATCGCCAATGAGGATGCCTTCGAGATGGCCCGCAAGGTCGCCCGCATCGAGGGCGTGCCGGTTGGCATCTCCTCGGGCGCAGCACTCAAGGCTGCCATCGAGCTCGGCAAGCGACCCGAGAACGAAGGCAAGCAGATCGTCGTCATCATCCCGTCCTTCGCAGAGCGCTATCTCTCGACGGCGCTCTTCGATGGTTTGGGTGAATAAGCCTTATCCCATTCACGTCTGACCTCTGAACTCCGGCGGTATTTCCAGGAATGCCGCCGGTTTTTTGTGAGCATCACCAAACTCGCAGCGATAACAGTCGCTGTCAGGAGGCCTCGTTACGCCGCCACCGCCGACGTCTGCTCACTGGCCACCCGGTAGGAAATCGCCTCGGCCAGATGGATGCGGCCGACCGTATCCGCTCCGTCGAGATCGGCCAGCGTGCGCGCGACCTTGAGGATGCGGTGATAGGCGCGCGCTGAAAACTTCAGTTTTTCCGCTGCCTCCGACAGGAGCGACTGCCCGCCGGCGTCCGGCGCTGCCACCGTCTCGATCAGCGATGTGGAGCATTGTGAATTGGTGCGGATATCGGACCGCCCCATCTCCCGGTATCTCTCCCGCTGCATCCGTCGGGCGCGCTCCACCCGGGCGGCAACAGTGGCGCTGGTTTCAGACACCCCGGGCCTGATCAGGTCACCGGCTTGAACGGCAGGCACGTCGATGCGGATATCGATGCGATCGAGTAACGGCCCTGAAATCCGCGCCTGGTAGTCGGTGCGGCACCGAGGGCCCCGCGCGCAGGTGTGCCCCGGTTCGCCGGCCATGCCGCAGCGGCACGGATTCATGGCTGCGACCAGCTGGATATTGGCCGGATAGGTGACACGGTGATTGGCGCGCGCGATCACGCATTCCCCGGCTTCCAGCGGCTGACGCAGGGAATCGAGCACCTGCGGCGTGAACTCGGGAAATTCGTCGAGAAAAAGCACCCCGTGATGGGCAAGCGAAACCTCGCCCGGTCGCGCCTTCAGCCCGCCGCCGACCATGGCCGCCATCGAGGCCGAATGGTGCGGCGCGCGGAAGGGCCGCCTATCCGACAGCTTGCCGCCGGCGAGTTGTCCGGCAATTGAATGGATCATGGAGACTTCGAGAAGTTCTGCCGCCGAGAGGCGCGGCAGGATGGAGGGCAGCCGCGAGGCAAGCATGGACTTGCCCGATCCCGGCGGGCCGTTGAAAAGCAGATTGTGCCCGCCAGCCGCGGCCACTTCCAGGGCGCGGCGCGCGCTTTCCTGTCCCTTGATCTCGGACAGGTCGGGCAGGTTTGCCGGGTCCGCGCGGCGCGCCGGCTCCGGCCGGGAGAGCACCTGTGTGCCACGGAAATGATTGGCGATCGCAACGAGGCTGCGGGGAGCGAGAATGTCGATTTCCTCGCCCGCCCAAGCCGCCTCCGCCCCGCTGTCCTTCGGGCAGATCAGTCCTTTGCCGAGCGCATTGGCCCCGATTGCCGCCGGCAAGGCGCCCGCAACAGCCGCGATCGTTCCGTCAAGAGAGAGTTCGCCCAGAACCACATAGCCTTCCAGTGCATCGCCGGGGATGGCGCCGAGGGCCGCCATCAGCCCGAGCGCGATCGGAAGGTCATAATGGCTACCTTCTTTCGGCAGGTCGGCGGGCGCGAGATTGACGGTAATGCGCTTGGCCGGCATCGCCAGGCCGGAGGCATGAAGGGCGGCCTGCACCCGCTCGCGGCTCTCGGCCACCGCCTTGTCGGGCAGACCGACGATCTGCATGCCGACCTTGCCGGGCGCAACCATCACTTGAACATCGACCGGCACCGCTTCGATGCCCTGAAATGCAACCGTTCCGACGCGTGCAACCATGATGCCCTCTTACGCTCGGCGCTTCCGCACACTCATTGCGCGATCTGGCAATTATTATGCATGTACAAAGGTCTAAAACAAGAACAAAAAAGAAACAAACACACGTTTATCGTGCTCGCTGGTTGCAAGTGGTTGTAAAGACGGAACAAGTGCGAACACACGGGAAACGCGAGTCACCCATTACTGGTAAAACTTGCGAGTTACTTTTAGTGAAGCGCCTTGGTGCGATCTCGATTTTGACGGAACCGGCAAGCTCAAAATGCACCTAGAGGTTTAGGCGCCGGTCGAACGGTGCCCAAGCCGAACCGGTCTAGCGCTTGGATTCGATTGCATCCCACAGGAGGGCCGAGATATCGGTGCCGGAGAAACGCTTGACCTCGCGGATGCCCGTTGGCGAGGTGACGTTGATCTCGGTCATCTTGTCGCCGATCACATCGATGCCGACGAGGATGAAGCCGCGTTCCTTCAAGGCCGGGCCGATGCGCGCGCAGATTTCTTTCTCGCGTGTCGTCAGTTCGCTGCCCTCGGCGCGGCCGCCTACATGCATGTTGGAGCGGGAATCGTGCTCAGCGGGCACGCGGTTGATCGCGCCAACGGGTTCGCCGTCGATCAGGATGATGCGCTTGTCGCCCTTTCGCACGGCCGGCAGATATTCCTGCACGATGAAGGGTTCGCGGTAGGACAGGTCGAACATTTCGAGCAGAGACGACATGTTCCGGTCGTCGGGACGGATATGGAACACGCCGGCACCGCCATTGCCGTAGAGCGGCTTGAGAATGATGTCGCCGAGTTCGGCGCGGAAGTCGGCAATCGCCTTCGGGTCGCGGGTAATCAGCGTCCGTGGCATCAGGTCCGGGAACTCGGTGACGAAGATCTTCTCGGGCGAATTGCGCACCCAGGCCGGATCATTCACCACCAGCGTCTTCGGGTGGAGGCGCTCGAGAATATGCGTGGTGGTGATATAGTTCATGTCGAATGGCGGATCCTGGCGCAGCAGCACCACGTCCATCGTCGAAAGATCCACCCGATCCTGCGCGCCGAGTTCAAAGTGGTTGCCCGCCTCATCGCGCAGTTTCATCGGCTCGACGACTGCCTCCACCACCCCGTCGCGCAGCGAAAGCTGGTCGGGCGTGTAGTGGAAAAGATTGTAGCCGCGCTCTTGTGCTTCAAGGCACATGGCGAAGGTGGAATCGCCCGCGATATGGATCGAGGAGACATGGTCCATCTGGACGGCGACATTCTTGATCTTGCTCATGACAATCCCTTCAGGGCCCTTCGGCGGCAATGGTCAGACACATAGGGCTGAGGGGGGTGGAATTGCAACGGCAGGGAAACGCTCAGGGCGCTGATTCAGAAAAATTCACACCGCACCTTCCAGATGCTTCGGCCATCTCCCCGGGCTGACGACCACTACATCGGTGCGCCATGAGAGGCTGGCGGCATCGGGCTGCCGGGCGATCCAGTGTTCGCCCGCGGCATTGATACGGCGTGCTGCTGTTGGCGTCACGGCATCCACGCCAGCGCGCAATTCGGCCCGCGCCTTCACCTCGACGAAGATCACGAGATCGCCTTTCCGCGCGATCAGATCGACCTCGCCCAGAGGGCAGCGATAGCGCCAGGCGCGGATACGATAGCCCTTGAGGAGAAGTGCGAACGCGGCAAGAAACTCCGCCCGTCGTCCGCGTCGCTCGGCGGAGCGGCGTTTCGGGTCAGGCGCGGGCCTTTCGCCCTTCACCCGCCGTCCTTCATGGCCAGAAGCCGCTTGTAGAGGTCCTTTCGGGGAAGGCCCGTCAGCCGGGCTGCCTCGGATGCTGCCTGGCCCGCCGACATTTCGGAAACCAGCCCCGCGAGGATCGTATCGGTATCCGCCTCGCTGGGCGCTTCAGCCGTTCCGGGGCCGATCGCAAGCACAATCTCGCCCTTCACGCTGGCACCGTCATAGGCCTCTGCAAGTTCACCCAGCGTGCCGCGCCGCACTTCTTCGAAGGTCTTGGTCAGTTCGCGGCACACCGCTGCCTGCCTCTCGGGGCCCAACTCGTTCGCAGCTGCCTTCAGCGTCGCGCCGATCCGGTTGGGGCTTTCGAAGAACAGAAGCGTTGCCGGTGTTGCGCCCAGCTCATTGAGCCGGTCGCGTTTTGCCTTGTCCTTCTGCGGCAGAAATCCCCCGAACAGGAAGGCATCATTGGGCAGCCCGGAGGCCACGAGCGCGGCAAGAGGTGCCGAGGCCCCGGGGATCGGGATCACGCGGATTCCTTCCGCAATTGCCGTCTGGGCCAACCGGTAGCCGGGATCGGAGACGAGCGGCGTGCCCGCATCGGAAACGAGGGCCACGCTCTCGCCGGCCTTCAGGCGTTCGATCAGCTTCGGGCCGACCGTATCGGCGTTGTGCTCGTGATAGGCATAGGGCCGTGCGGAGATGCCGAACCGGTCGAGCAGGACGCGGGTCACGCGGGTGTCCTCGCAGGCTACCACATTGGCCGAGGTCAGCGTTTCGAGCCCGCGGATCGTCATGTCGCCGAGATTGCCGATCGGGGTCGCCACGAGATAGAGCCCCGGCTCCAGCGGTCGGGCCGGAACTTCCGCCTGTCCGATGAAGAAGGAGCGGGTGCCCTCCTTCGAGGTGCTCGCGCGCGTGTCCGCCTGTTCGGTCATCCTGTCTCCGGTGAAATGGCTGTCAGCGACAAGACTGCCGCAAATCGGCTTAGAAGGCGAGATCGGCCACCACGGCGTCAAGCACGAGCATGCCTTGCGGTGTGCAGCGCAGACGGTTTCTGCCGATCCGTTCGATCAGGTTGAGGCTGGTCAGGAAATCCACCTGATCAGCATCAAGGTCGCGGCCCGACAGCTTTTTCCAGCGGTCGAGGTCTATCCCCTCGGTCAGGCGAAGGCCCATCAGAAGCATCTCGTCCGACTGCGTAACGGCATCCAGCTCTTCGGTTTCGACAATGCCGTGGCCCGCTGTGCCCACCATGTCGAGCCAGCCTTCGGGACGGCGTTCAGTGGCGGTCGCCAGCTTCAGCCCGTCGGTCTTCAGCCGACCGTGCGCGCCGGGGCCGATGCCCGCATAGTCACCATAGCGCCAATAAGTCAGGTTATGCCGGCTTTCCGCACCCGGTCGGGCGTGGTTGGAAATCTCGTAGGCCGGCAGACCGTACTGCGCGGTCACGTCCTGCGTCAGTTCGTAGAGCTCGGCGGAATGTTCACCGTCAGGTACGTGCAGCTTGCCCGCCTGCCTGAGCCCGAAGAAGGGCGTGCCTTCCTCGATGGTCAATTGATAGAGCGACAGGTGATCGGCTGCGAGCGCGATGGCCTGCTCCAGTTCCTTCGCCCAGTGATCCGGCTTCTGGTCGGGCCGCGCATAGATGAGATCGAACGACATGCGCGGAAAGATCTCACGTGCCAGATCGATCGCGGTCAGCGCTTCGGTGACCGAGTGCAGCCGCCCGAGGAACTTTAGATCCTTGTCGTTGAGGGCCTGAACCCCCATCGAAACACGGTTGACGCCCGCCGCCCGGTAGCCGCGGAACCGCGAGGCTTCCACGCTCGAGGGGTTGGCCTCCATGGTGATCTCGATGCCTTCCGGCACGTGCCAGGCATCGGCGACCGCGTCGAGCACCGTTGCGACCGTTTCCGGGTCCATCAGAGAGGGTGTGCCGCCGCCGATGAAGATGCTGGTCACCTCGCGCGGGCCCGAGAGGTCGCGCATGTGGGCGATCTCGCGCTGGAACGCAGCAGCATAGGCCGTCTGGTCCACGCCGCCGTGGCGGACATGACTGTTGAAGTCGCAATACGGGCATTTGGCCGCGCAGAACGGCCAGTGCAGATAGACCCCGAAACCGGGCGTACCGTCATCACCGTTGATGGCCGGACGTCCGGCGTCATTGGCGGCCTGGCGCGGATCCGGAAGGTTGGGTGGCGTCACGCGCGGGTCAGTCCGAGACATTCTTCCGCAAACTTCTTGAAGGCTCTGGCCCGGTGCGACAGCGCTTCCGCGTCACCGGGCTTCCAGCCGTGTTTCTCTTCCGACGGCATCTCACCGAAGGTGCGCTTATGGCCTTCCGGCTGAAACACCGGATCATAGCCAAAGCCGAGAGTGCCGCGCGGTGGCCAGACGAGTGTGCCTTCGGCCTCGCCGCGATAGAAGCTGACATCCCCGTCAGGCTGGGCAAGGCACAAGACGCTCACGAACCGTCCGGTGCGCTTGGCCGGATCGGTGGCCCCGCGGGCCTGGAGCGCATCCTCGACCTTCTGCATGGCGACCTGAAAATCGCGGCTGCCGTCTTCGAGCGTCGCCCAGTCAGCGGTGTAGACGCCCGGTGCGCCGTCGAGCGCATCGACCACGAGCCCGGAATCGTCCGACAGCGCGGGCAGACCGGAGGCGCGCGCCGCGACCAGCGCCTTGGTCGCCGCATTGGCCTCGAACGTGTCGCCCTCTTCAGCCGGCTCCGGCAGGCCGAGTTCGGCCGCCGACGTCACTTTCACGCCAAGCGGAGTAAACAACTCGGTGATCTCGGCGATCTTGCCGGCATTATGGCTGGCGACCAGGATAGTTTCAGGCACAGTCATGGTGTTTACGCGCTCCGTGTCCGTCGCCTCAGGCGATGGCGTCCTTCTGCATTGTCACCAGTTCGCCGATGCCGTTGCGGGCAAGGTCGAGGAGTGTGAGAAACTCGTCCTGGCTGAACGGCTCGCCCTCGGCAGTGCCCTGGATTTCGACGATGCCGCCCTTGCCGGTCATCACGAAATTGGCGTCGGTCTCCGCGGAGGAATCCTCCAGATAATCGAGGTCGATGACCGACTGGCCGGCAAAGATACCACAGGAAATGGCGGCGACATGGTCCTTCAGAACCTTGTCGACCTTCACCATGGAGCGCTGTTCCATCCACTTCAGGCAGTCATGAAGGGCAATCCACGCGCCGGTGATCGAGGCCGTGCGGGTGCCGCCATCGGCCTGGATGACGTCGCAGTCGACGCTGATCTGGCGTTCGCCGAGGGCCTCCAGATCGACCACGGCACGCAGCGAGCGGCCGATAAGGCGCTGGATTTCCTGCGTACGGCCACTCTGCTTGCCGGCGGAGGCTTCGCGGCGCATGCGGTCGCCGGTCGCGCGCGGCAGCATCCCGTATTCCGCCGTCACCCAGCCCTTGCCGGCATTGCGAAGCCACGGCGGAACGCGCTCTTCGAGGCTCGCGGTGCACAGCACATGGGTGTCGCCGAACTTGACGAGACATGAGCCCTCGGCATGCTTCGAAAAATTGCGCTCGAAGCTGACGGCGCGCATCTGATCAGTTTTCCGGCCGGAAGGTCGCATGGGATTCTCCTGTTGTTTGGCGCAGCTTCTAGCGCTTGCCGCCAGACCATGCAAAGGAAAACGGGGAAGTGCTGGTAGGTGGCGTAGCTCGGGGGCTCAAGGGCAGGTTGCCCCTTTCACCTGTAGGCGTCACATCTTATATTTCACCCGTGCAACGAGTTCGCGCGAAAGGAGCATCGAGAGTTTCCGCCATGACGGTCAGTTCAATCCCGCCCCATGATCTGATGTCCGGTCTTGATGACCGGTCGCGGGAGATATTCCGCCATATCGTTGAATCCTATCTCGATTCAGGCGACCCGCTGGGCTCCAGAAACCTCTCGCGCATGCTCCGGACCCAGATTTCCCCGGCCTCGGTGCGGAATGTGATGGCGGATCTGGAAGATCTCGGCCTCATCTATGCGCCACACATCAGCGCAGGCCGGCTGCCGACACAGCTTGGCCTTCGTTTCTTCGTCGATGCCTTCATGCAGGTGGGCGATCTACAGCCGGAAATGCGCGAGACCATCGACCGCGAAGTCCGGCTCAACGCCGCCAATCCGTCGGTCGACGGTTTCCTGACCGAGGCAAGCCAGATCCTTTCGGGTCTGTCACGCGGTGCCGGGCTGGTGATCGCCGCGAAGAACGACCACGCCATACGCCATATCGAGTTCATCCGCCTTGATCCGCAGCGTGCACTCGCCATTCTGGTGGGCGAGAACGATCAGGTCGAGAACCGGGTCATGGAATTGCCCGCCGGTGTGACCGCCTCGCAGCTCACCGAGGCCGCGAANTTCCTCAACGCCCATCTGGCCGGACGGACNATCGGCGANGGGCGCAAGGAACTCGAAAAACTTCAGATCGATCTCAAGAAGGAGCTCGATGATCTCTCCGGCGATCTGGTCGAGCGCGGTCTGGCGATATGGGCTGGTGGCGACAAGAACGGCGCGCGCCTCATCGTGCGCGGTCGCGGCAACCTTCTCGAAAACGTCCAGGCCGGTGAGGAGCTCGAACGCCTCCGACTGCTCTTCGACGAGCTCGAGCGCAAGGAGAGCCTGATCGAGCTGATGACGCTCGCCGAGGAAGGTTCGGGCGTCAGGATTTTCATCGGTTCGGAGAACAAGCTCTTCTCTCTCTCGGGTTCCTCGCTCATCGTCGCGCCTTATCGTGACGGCGAGGACCAGATCGTCGGCGCGGTCGGTATCATCGGTCCGACACGGCTCAACTATGCCCGCATCGTGCCGATGGTCGATTATACCGCGCAACTGGTCTCCCGGTTGCTCCGGTAAGCGGCCCTGCAGGCAATCTCTGGCCGGATACTGATCCGATTCCCGGCTCAGGTCTTGATTTTTGCCCTTCGAACAATGATATCCGGTCCAACTTTCAATTCCTTCGAATGACGGGAAGAAACGACCATGATGAGTGACGATCAGAACCGCGAAACCGAAGCCGAAGCCGTGGAGACCGAGGAAATGGTCGCCGGCGAAGAGGCCGGTGCGGAACAGGCCGAACTCGAAAAGCTCAGGGCCGAGAATGCCGATCTGAAGGATCGCTACCTCCGGCTCGCCGCCGAAATGGAAAACCTGCGCCGCCGCACCGCGCGTGATGTGCAGGATGCAAAGAGCTATTCGATTGCCGGTTTCGCCCGCGACATGCTGCAGGTCTCCGACAACCTCCGCCGCGCGCTCGATGCCGTGAGCGAAGAGGCCGAGGGCGAACTCAAGACCTTCCATGAAGGCGTCGAGCTCACCGAGCGCAGTATGCTCGGCGCACTCGAAAGGCACGGCGTCAAGCAGATCAATCCGAAGGGCGAGAAGTTCGATCCGAACTTCCATCAAGCCATGTTCGAAGTGCCGAGCCCCGAAGTGCCCAACAACACCGTTTTCGAGGTTGTGCAGCCCGGTTTCGTGATCGGCGAGCGTGTGCTGCGTCCGGCCATGGTGGGTATCGCCAAGGGCGGCCCGAAGGAGCCGGCAGCGCCTGCCGAACCCGGTCCGCCCAACGCACAGGCCGAAAAAGACGCCTGATTCTTAAAGGCGGCCATCTCCGGGGGAGGGGACGATGCCGGTGCTTGAATGGCTCGATTATGCCGGTGTGGCGGTGTTTGCCGCCACCGGCGCATTGGCGGCATCGCGCAAACAGCTCGATCTCGTCGGCTTCATCTTCTTGGCCGCCGTCACCGGAACCGGCGGCGGTTCCGTGCGCGACGTCCTTCTTGGCGCGACGCCGGTCTTCTGGGTCGAAAAGCCGGTCTATTTGCTGATCTGCGCCGCCGTCGCGATCCTCACCTTCTTTACCGCCCACCTCGTCGAATCCCGCTACAAGCTCCTCCTCTGGCTCGATGCCGCGGGGCTCGCCGCCTATTCCGTAATGGGTGCTGCCAAGGGGTTGGCGATCAGTGGGTCGATGACCGTCGCGATCGTGACCGGCATGCTGACGGCCACTTTCGGCGGCGTGCTCCGCGATATCCTCGCCGGTGAACCTTCCGTTCTCATGCGCCCGGAGATCTATGTCACCGCCGCTGGCATTGGCGCGGCCGCCTTCGTGGCAGCGGACGCCTCCGGGCTGCCATTGCTGGCAGCCTCGGCAATCGGCGTTCTGGCGGCATTTATGGTGCGCGGCGGGGCGCTCGCCTTCGGCTGGTCGATTTCGCCCTACCGTCCGCGCCCCGGTCGCAATCCCGATGATATCGTCTGAAGTCTGATCAGCCCGCGATAAGCGCCGCGTCTTCGGCTGCCTTCTTGAGCGACAGCTGAGGACGCGGGCCGATCTGCTGGATCACGATGCCTGCGGCAAGACTGCCCAGACGTCCGCAGGCGTTGAGCGATTTGCCCTGCGTCAGGCCATACAGAAAGCCGGCAGCGTAAAGATCGCCCGCACCGGTGGTATCCATCAGATTGTCGATCGGTATCGCCGGGACTTCCACACGGTCATCGCCCGACAGGATCACCGAGCCCTTCTCCGACAGCGTGACGGCGGCGATAGCGCAATCCTTGGCGATCTTTTCGAGCGCCGTTTCCAGTTCGTCCGTCTCGTAAAGCGCCATGGCTTCCGCCGCATTGGCGAAGACGATGTCGACGGTACCCGAGCGCATCAAGTCAAGGAATTCGCCGCGATAACGGTCCACGCAGAAGGAATCCGACAAGGTCATCGACATGCGCTTGCCGTGTTTGTGCGCAATCTCTGCGCATGTTCGGATGGCTTCCTTGGCGCGGGGCGGATCCCAAAGATACCCTTCGAAATAGGTCACCTGGGCGGCTGCCACCTTGTCTTCCTCGACGTCTTCCGGCCCGAGTTCCACGCAGGCGCCGAGATAGGTGTTCATCGAGCGCTGGCCGTCGGGCGTGACGAAGATCATCGAACGCGCGGTCGGTGGTGTCTCGTCGAGCGGCTTGGTATCGAAAGCCACGCCCTGCGCGCGGATGTCATGCTGGAAGATCTTGCCGAGCTGGTCGTCGGCCACCTTGCCGAAATAGGCCGCCTTGCCGCCGAAGCTTGCGATACCTGCTGCGGTATTCCCGGCACTTCCGCCCGAAGTTTCGATCGCCGGTCCCATGCGCGAATAGAGAAGCTCGGCGCGATCGGCGTCGATCAGGTTCATCGCTCCCTTGGTGATCTCGTTTTCGGTGAGGAAATCGTCCTCACAGCGGGCGATGATGTCGACAATCGCATTGCCGATACACAAAACGTCGAGCTGGCTCATGAATTTCCCTTGAGTGGTGAAAGGTTGATCACCGGTCTAGCCGATACACGCATGATTGAAAACACCAACCAGCGCGGAGCGGGACATGGCGATCACGCGCCCGGCTTGCCTGCCGACAATCGCTTGAGCTCGTAGATCAGTTCCAGGGCCTCGCGCGGGGTGAGGTCGTCGGGATGGATATCGGCAATCCTCTTGTCAAGCGGCGAGGGGCCGGCCGTCTCCGCCTTCTTCTTCTCGCGGTGCAGTTCGGCGGAAAACAACGGAAGGTCGTCGACGAGCGTCAGCGCCGGGTTATGACGTTCACTCGATTCAAGCTGCGTGAGCACATCCTTGGCGCGTGCCACCACCGCGTCGGGCAGGCCGGCTAGCCGGGCCACCTGAATGCCGTAGGAGCGGTCGGCTGCCCCTGGCGCGACTTCGTGGAGAAACACCACGTCGCCGTCCCATTCCTTCACCTTCATCGTCACATTGGCGAGGCGGGCGAGGCTTTCAGACAGCGCGGTGAGCTCGTGATAGTGTGTCGCAAATAGCGCACGCGACCGGTTGACCTCGTGCAGGTTCTCGACCGCTGCCCAGGCAATCGACAGCCCGTCAAAGGTCGCCGTCCCGCGCCCGATCTCGTCGAGGATCACCAGCGAGCGATTGGTGGCGAGATTGAGGATCGCTGCCGTCTCCACCATCTCGACCATGAAGGTCGAGCGGCCGCGCGCGAGATCGTCGGAGGCGCCGACGCGCGAAAACAGCCGGTCCACCACGCCGATATGCGCCGACCCCGCAGGCACGAAGGAGCCCATCTGCGCGAGGATCGCAATCAGCGCGTTCTGGCGCAGGAAGGTCGATTTACCGCCCATGTTAGGGCCGGTGAGCATCCAGATCGCGCCTGCGAGCATGCCCTCGTCGGGCGGGGAGAGCTTGCAGTCATTGGCGACGAACGGATCGGCCGCCTGCCGCCTGAGCGCCTGTTCGACCACCGGGTGACGGCCTGCAACAATGTCGAAGGCCAGGCTCTCATCGACGATGGGCCGCACATAGCCCTGTTCTTCGGCCAGCTGGGCAAGTGCCGAGAGCACATCGAGAACCGAAAGCGCCTCGGCAGCGGCTTTGATCGCAGCGCCCGACGCGACGGCCTCGCGTACCATGTCCTCGAAAAGCTGAAGTTCGATCGCCATGGCCTGGTCGGCGGCATTGGCGATCCGGGTTTCGAGGTCGGAGAGTTCCGTTGTGGTGAACCGCATCGCATTCGCCATCGTCTGGCGATGGATGAACCGCGCGCGCGCCTCTCCTTCCGTCAGCGGGCCGGAATTGGCCGCTGTCACCTCGATGAAATAGCCGAGCACATTGTTGTGCTTGATCTTTAGCGACCGGATGCCGGTTTCATCGGCATAGGAAAGCTGAAGCCCCGCGATCACCCGGCGGGATTCGTCGCGCAGCGAACGCAACTCGTCGAGTTCCCCGTGGTAGCCCGAGCGCACGAAGCCGCCGTCGCGTTTGAGCAGCGGCAACTCGTCATCGAGGCAGGCCGTCAACAGGTCGGTGAAGTCTGCGGGGAAGGCCGCGATATCCGCCAGCGCCCCGGAGACGATCTCCGGCGTTTCCTGTCCGGCAAACAATTCTGCCACCTGGCGCGCGGCAGTTGCCCCCGACAACAAAGCGCCGAGATCGCGCGGGCCGCCGCGGTTAAGCGCCAGTCGCGACAGCGCGCGCGGCATGTCGGCGACCCCGCGCAGGGCGGTCCGCAGATCCTCCGTGAACCGGCTCTCGTGGAGAAACCAGCCGACAGCCTCGAGGCGCCGGTCGATGGCCGCGGGACTGGTCAGCGGCGACATCAGCCATTCGGAGAGTTTTCGCCCGCCGCCGCCGGTCACCGTTCGGTCGATGGCTTTGAGCAGACTGCCAGTGCGTTCGCCGGACAATGTGCGCGTCAGTTCGAGGTTGGCGCGGGTCGCGGGATCGATGAACAGCGTGTCGCCGTCGAGTTCACGCTGCGGCGGTTCCAGCGGCGGGCGCTCGTTGATCTGGGTCTTTTCGACATAGGCGAGCGCGGCCGAGGCCGCCGCCAGTTCGGCGCGCGAAAAACTGCCGAACCCGTCGAGAGACGAGACGTCGAAATAGCGCGCGATACGACCTTCGGCGGTGGCGCTGTCGAAGAGCACCTGCGGCTGCGGCGAGGCGCGGCGCCCGAGTTGATCGACGAGCGCATGTTCTTCGGCGTCGTAGAACATCTGCTCGGGCAGCACGATTTCGCGCGGCTCGATGCGCATGACATCGGCGATAAGGCGGGCCTGCCGGCTTTCAGCCACCCGAAAGCTGCCGGTCGAAATGTCGATCCAGGCCAGTCCGTAATGCGCCTCGTCCGAACCCTTGATACGGGCGATCGCCATCAGGTGGTTGGATTCAGACGGCGAGAGAAGCTTGTCCTCGGTCAGCGTGCCGGGTGTAACAAGCCGGATCACGTCGCGCTTGACCACCGATTTCGAGCCGCGCTTCTTGGCCTCGGCCGGATCTTCCACCTGCTCGCAGACAGCCACACGGAAACCGAGCGAAATCAGCCTCTGCAGATAGTCGTCGGCGGCATGAACCGGCACGCCGCACATCGGGATCTCGCGTCCCATGTGCTGGCCGCGTTTGGTCAGTGTGATGCCGAGTGCCCGGGACGCATCGACCGCGTCCTCGAAGAACAGCTCGTAGAAATCACCCATG
This sequence comes from Hoeflea sp., assembly GCA_002707605.1. Classification (GTDB taxonomy): domain Bacteria; phylum Pseudomonadota; class Alphaproteobacteria; order Rhizobiales; family Rhizobiaceae; genus Pseudohoeflea. The sequence continues at coordinate 1,730,434 of PANK01000001.1, read as the reverse complement.
CGATAGAACAGGAGCGAATCCGGGTTCGCGGCCTTGATCTCGATGAACTGCTCCATCATCGGGGTGGCGGAGGCGCGGCTCTCCTCCGTCGCCAGTTCGGCGGAGGTAAGCGTCTTCGCGCTGAGAGGGGTGACGTCGTTCAAGACCACTCGCCTGTCTACATTCCTTACGGAACGTCACTTGTCTGTTGATTGATTGGCTTTACAGCTCTTGCCAAGCACCCTAACGAAGGGTCACCATTGGGATCAATACCAACGAGGCACCGGGACAAGCGTTCTCCACGGTCGCCCACAAGGGATGGAAAAACACTATGCCAGGGACCGACAAGGCCGCCCCGAGTACGACGGCTGTCACCGATCAGGAAGCGCTCGATTTTCATTCGCGCGGACGGGCCGGTAAACTCGAGATTTCGCCCACCAAGCCGATGGCAACCCAGCGCGATCTCTCGCTGGCCTATTCGCCGGGTGTGGCCGTGCCGGTCAAGGCGATCGCTGAAGATCCGAGCCGCGCATTCGATTACACCACGCGTGGCAACATGGTGGCGGTGATTACCAACGGCACCGCCATTCTCGGTCTCGGCAATCTCGGCGCACTCGCCTCCAAGCCCGTGATGGAAGGCAAGTCCGTCCTCTTCAAGCGTTTCGCCGACGTCGATTCCATCGACCTCGAAGTCGATACCGAGGATGCGGACGAATTCATCAATTGCGTGCGCTTTCTCGGCCCCTCCTTCGGCGGCATCAATCTCGAGGATATCAAGGCGCCCGAGTGCTTCATCATCGAGCAGCGCCTGCGCGAGATCATGGACATCCCGGTCTTCCATGACGACCAGCATGGCACGGCGATCATCGCCGCAGCCGGCCTCATCAATGCGCTGCATCTGACGGGTCGCGATCTCAAGACCACCAAGCTCGTCTGCAACGGCGCGGGAGCCGCGGCGATTGCCTGCGTCGAACTCATCAAGGCGATGGGTTTTGCACCCGAAAACATCATCCTCTGCGACACCAAGGGCGTGATCCACAAGGACCGTACCGAGGGCATGAACCAATGGAAGTCGGCGCATTCGGTAACCACCGACCGCCGCACGCTGGCCGATGCCGTCGAGGGCGCGGATGTCTTCTTCGGTCTCTCCGTAAAGGGCGCGCTGACCGAGGAGATGGTCGCTTCCATGGCGCCGAACCCGATCATCTTCGCCATGGCCAACCCGGACCCGGAAATCACGCCTGAGGAAGTCTCGCGCATCCGTGACGACGCCATCATGGCGACCGGTCGCTCGGACTATCCCAACCAGGTCAACAACGTTCTGGGCTTCCCTTACATCTTCCGCGGCGCGCTCGACGTGCGGGCGAGCACCATCAACGACACGATGAAGATTGCCGCCGCCGAAGCACTCGCCAATCTGGCGCGCGAGGACGTGCCCGACGACGTCGCTGCCGCCTATCAGGGCAATCGCCCGCGCTTCGGCCCGAAATACATCATTCCCGTACCGTTCGATCCGCGCCTGATCTCCGCGATCCCGACGGCGGTCGCGCGCGCGGCTATGGACTCGGGCGTAGCCACCCGGCCGATCGTGAATTTCGATGCCTACACGCACGAACTCTCCGCCCGCCGCGATCCGCTCGCCTCGACCCTGCAGCGTCTTTACGAGAAGGTTCGCCGCCATCCCCGCCGCATGGTTTTTGCCGAGGGCGAGGAAGAACAGGTCATGCGCGCGGCCATCGCCTATGTGAACCAGGGGCTCGGGAAGGCCTTTCTGCTCGGTCGCGAGGAGCCGGTGCGGGAAACCGCGCGTGCGGCCGGCATTGATCTTGATCGTGAAGGTATCGAACTGATCAATGCCCGTGTCTCGACCCGCGTCGAGGCCTATACGGACTATCTCTATGCGCGCCTTCAGCGGAAGGGCTACCTCCATCGCGACTGTCTGCGCCTGATCAACAACGACCGCAACCACTTCGCGGCGTGTATGGTCGCGCTCGGTGACGCGGATGCGATGGTCACCGGTACCACGCGCAACTATTCGACCGCGCTCGAGGACGTCCGCCGTTGCATCGACATCAAGCCGGGGCACCGGATGATCGGCGTATCGCTGGCTCTCTGCCGCGGCCGCACGGTTCTGGTCGCCGACACCGCCGTCATCGACATGCCGACCTCGGAAGAGCTGGCGGACATTGCAGAAGAAGCAGCCGGCATGGCTCGTCGCCTCGGTTACGAGCCGCGTGTTGCCATGCTCGCCTATTCGACCTTCGGCCATCCGACCGGCGAACGCTCCGAGCGTGTCCGTGAAGCCGTTCGCATCCTCGACAAGCGCCGTGTCGATTTCGAGTACGACGGCGAGATGGCTGCCGACGTTGCGCTCAATTCGAAGGTCATGGAGCAATATCCGTTCTGTCGTCTGTCGGCCCCGGCGAACGTGCTCGTCATGCCGGCGTTCCACTCGGCCTCTATCTCCACGAAGATGCTGCAGGAACTCGGTGGTTCCACAGTCATCGGCCCGCTGCTCGTCGGCCTCGACAAGTCGGTTCAGATCGTCTCGATGGGCGCCAAGGATTCCGACATCGTCAACATGGCGGCAATTGCGGCCTACAACGCCACCGGCTGATCACGTCACGATCACCCGAAGCGCAAAAAGCCCGGAGCAATTATCCGGGCTTTTTTGTAAGCTTGAAGCAACCTGATAACGCGGCCTCAAATCTGCTATATTGAGAGGTAATGAGGTCTGGCAGTCAGACTGGAGAGGTTTCAAATGAGCGAGTTGTCCATCTTCGTCCGCGCCGAATGGGATGACGAAGCCCGCGTCTGGGTGGCGAGCAGCAAAGATATCGATGGCCTCAGCGTCGAAGCTGAATCCCTCGAACTCCTTGAACCCAAGGTGACAGCAGCCATCCAGGACCTACTGGAACTGAATGGGTCTCCCTTCGATTCTCCTGAGATCCCAATTCACATAATTGCAGAACAGACGTCCCGCATACCCAACCCTGCGGCGTGATCGGATATGGCGGGTTTCCTTCGGCAACTAAAACAGCTGCTGACTGATGCCGGTTGCCAATTTCACAGAGAAGGACGGGGTGACCATGAAATTTGGTACAGCCCGATCACAAAGCGTTATTTTACGGTCGACCGCGGCACCAAGTCCCGTCACACGGCAAACGAAACGCTCAAGCAGGCGGGCCTGCCCAAAGCCTTCTGAAGCCTCTTAAGCCGAAAACCGCCCGGCGTCGGAGCCGTAATGGTTGACGTAGCGCTCTGAAATCTGGCCGACGGGCAGGATGATCAGGATATCCGTGGTGCCGAAATCGGGATCGACCACGGCTTCCGTCGAGGTCATTGCGCCGAGCCGCAGGTAGCCCTTGATGAGCGGCGGCATCGCGGAAAGCGCCGCGCGGGCCTGGATTGCCTCGATGGGCATCATGTCCATGGAAACACCACGGCCTTCGATGGCATCGACGCGCCAGTCGTCGCGGGCCGCCGACATGCCGGCGAGGAAGCTCAGCGCCACGGCATGGGCGTGGGGACGATGGCCGTGGAATGAGGCGCAGCCGAACATCGCCTGCACATCATGCTTGAGCGCATAGGCCCAGTTGCCCTGCCACAACAGTTCGATCGTCCGCTTGTTGCGGTAATCGGGCAGCACACAGGAGCGGCCAAGCTCCATGAAGCGCTTGCCGGGATGACGGGCGACCAATGCGTCGACATCATATTCGCTCTGCGAGTAGAAACCGCCATGGCGCAGTGCCTTGTCCTGGGTGAGAAGCCGGTAGGTGCCGACGATCTGGTCCTCGATGTCGCCGTCGATCGCCGAATCGATGACCAGAAGATGATCGCAATAGGCATCGAAGTGGTCGAAATCGCGCTTGAGTTGCATTGCATCGGCGGGAAGTTTCGCCCCCATTTCCTCGACGAAGACCTTGTAGCGCAGCGCCTGCGCCGCTTCGATCTCGCGGGTGCCTTCCGCGACGCGAACTTCAAGATTGCCAATACGTCCCAATAGTTTCTTCTTCTCGCTGGGGAACGCCGGGAGAGTGGCGCGCCGGGCGCCGAGGATGGTATCGACCGCAATGGACATGGCAATGGCCTCATCGTTGGATGTGGCGGTCTATAACCATGTTTCTAAGACAACTGAATGACATCTGTCCAAGCATCACTTTGACGCGGGACGAAAATCAGGCTTCGCGGGCCTTGCGGCCGTTGGCGGCGGTGACTGACACAAGCTTGGTGAGCCATTCCGGGTCGATCGGCTTTTCGGCATGACCGTCGGCGCCGGCGGCCAGGATCGCATCGCGCGTCTCTGCCTGACCGTTTGCGCTCAATACGATGATCGGCAATCGCTCGAGGCTTTCCGCCGATTCGATCGACCGGATTTCGCGGATCGCGCTTTCGCCATCGAGTTCCGGCATCGACAGATCCGTAATGACGAGGTCGAAGTTGCACTTGCCGTCCGGCCGTTCCAGCGCGGCATCGACGAGATCGAGACCGTTCTCGACGAGTGTCACCCGGTGGCCGAGGCGCGCCAGCATGGTGCGGACCAGGAACGCGTTGACCGGATTGTCTTCGGCCAGGAGGATGTCGAAGGTCGGCGTGTCGGACGGGCGCAGAAGCGTCGGCGTGGTGATGACACCCGAGGCACGGTTGCGTTCGTCGCGGTCGTCACGGCGGCCGAGCACATTGACCAGCGAGACCGCTCGTACGGGGCGCACCAGCCAACGCCCGGCGGCGAGCTCAGGCGACAGTTTAAGCTCACGGCTGTCTTCGGGCGCAATCAGTAGGGTCTTTGCCACGTCGTTGGACAGTTGCCGGGCGGTCGCCGTAACAAAATCGGCATTCTCGTCGGCAATGCGCCGGTCGATCAGGAGATCCGTCACGTCGTCACCGAAACGCGCCATGGCCGCGCGCACGGTCTCCGGCGCGCTGGCGCGTTCCGCGTGCCCGCCCAGTTCCCGGATCGAGCGGATCAGTGTATCGGCAACCGGGCCGACAGGGGCAAGAAGGAGAACGGTCTTGCCTTCGAGCGGTTTGCCAGCGAGGTCCGGATGCGTGGCGGAAGATTGGCCGGCCGGTTTGATCGGAATGGTGAAGGAGAAACGGCTGCCTTCGCCGAGCACACTGGATACCGAGATCGTGCCGCCGAGTGCCTGCACGATCCGTGCCGAGATTGTCAGGCCCAAACCCGCACCGCCATGCTTGCGCGTGGACGAATTGTCGGCACGCTCGAACTCTCCGAAAATGCGCTTCTGATCCTCGGGCTTCAGGCCCGGACCGGTATCCGAAACCGAGAACAGCAACCGGTCGCCGTCACGGTCGACCTCGACCTGAATGCCGCCTTCCTCGGTGAACTTGATGGCATTGCCGATCAGGTTGAAGAGGATTTGCTTGAGCCGTCCGGCATCCGACGTCATCGTCTCCGGAACATCGAAGGCGATGTGGCTGGCGATCTCGATGCCCTTCTCATGGGCGCTCGCCGCCATCAGTTCGCAGGTGGTTTGCACCAGTTCGCGCGGATGGCAGTCATTCTCCCGCAAATGGAAGCGGCCTGCCTCGATCGAGGTCGAATCGAGAAGATCCTCGATCAGCTGAAGAAGCGAATGCCCGCTTTCGCGCACGGTTTTGAGATAACCGGCCTGCTCGGCAGTCGTCTCGGTCTGGCTCAGGAGGTGAGTCATGCCGAGAATGCCGTTGAGCGGGGTGCGAATCTCGTGGCTGACGGTGGCCAGGAACCGCGTCTTGGCCGTACTTGCCTCTTCCGCGCGGGTCTTGGCTTCGGCGAGTTCCTCGCGTGCCAACCGTTCGTTGGTCACCTCGCGGCCGATTGCGTAGGTCACGAGCTTGCCGTTGGCGTCGCGCGAGGCTGTCTGCCGCCAGGCCCAGATGCGCTGGGTATCGCCCTCTCCAAGCCGGACCTCTCGCCCCGTGTCGGTCTCGATGGGCACGATGCCTGTCTCGATCAGGNTCTTGCCGATCGGTTGCTCGACCTTTGTGGCCTTCCGGAAAACCTCGTTGCAGGAGAGAATGCCGCTGTCCGGCCCGATGGCGACGAAAATGTCGCCGAGCGCGTCGAACATGGCGCCCACCTGACCGGGCGTCTCTTGCGCTTCCCAGCTCCGGTCCAGTTTCCGTTCAGATGCCGCTTCGGACTTCGAAGCCTTGCGGGTCGAATGGAACTTGTGCGCGGGCCTGGCGGGTCTCCGCTCCGCTCTGCGTCCGGCGAGAAGCGCCTGTCCCAGGCTGACGGCGGCAAGGCCGGCGCCCGCGATTGCAAAACCCATGGGAAGATCGAACGCGAGAACCGCCGCCGAGCTTGCAAGCAGTGCTGCCGATGTGACCAGAAACACCGCGGAGGTCGCGATTGCCTTGGGATTTCTCTTGCGCGGATGGGCAACCGTCTCCGGCTCTCGCGCCGGCTGGGGCGCTGCGTCCTCGCCGGCGAGATTGGCCAGCAATTCCTTCTGAAGTCGGTGCGGTTCCGGGCTCATGCTGCATCTGTAGCATGGCCCGGGTAATGAAAAGTTTCAGCGGATCGGTCGCATTTTATCGATCACGCTATTCCTGTCCCATTTTGACCACGACGCGCCCGCGGATCTTGCCGTCCACGATGTCTTTCGCCGCCTCGATAACATCCTGGAAACCAATCTCGGTGGTGATTGCCTCGAGTTTTTCAGGATCGAGGTCGCGGGCGAGCCGCGCCCAGGCTTCCTGACGCAGGGCGAGAGGCGCCATCACGGAGTCGATGCCGAGGAGTGAGACCCCTCGCAGGATGAAAGGAGCGACGGAGGAGGGCAGATCCATTCCCTGCGCCAACCCGCAGGCCGCGACTGCCCCGCCGTAGGATGTCATCGAGAGCACATTCGCCAGCGTATGGCTGCCGACCGCGTCCACGCCACCCGCCCAGCGCTCCTTGTTGAGCAGCTTGGCCGGGCCCGACAATTCATCGCGATGGATGATCTCGCTGGCTCCGAGCTCTTTGAGGAAGTCGGCTTCCTCCGGGCGTCCGGTCGAGGCGATCACCTCATAGCCGAGTTTGCCGAGCAGCGCGATTGCCACGGTTCCGACCCCGCCATTGGCGCCTGTGACCACGATCGGGCCGCGGTCCGGCGTCAGCCCGTGACGTTCGAGCGCCATTACAGAAAGCATCGCCGTATAGCCTGCGGTGCCGATCGCCATCGCAGCCCGCCCGTCGATGCCATCGGGTTGCTTGACCAGCCAGTCGCCGTTGAGGCGGGCATATTGGGCGTAGGTTCCGGTATGGGTTTCGCCGACGCCGAAGCCGTTGAGGATCACCTTGTCGCCGGCGGAAAAGCGGGGATTTGAGCTTTCAACCACCGTGCCGGCGCAATCGATGCCCGGAACCATCGGCCAGCGACGTACCACCGGGGACTTGCCGGTGATCGCCAGACCATCCTTGTAGTTGACAGTGGTCCACTCGACTTCGACGATCACGTCGCCATCCATCAAATCATCGAGGCTGAGTTCCTTGCGCTCGACAATCGTTTCCTTCGCCTCGTTGCGGGTGAGCAGGATGCCGTTGAACCGGTCTTTCATGTGATCCTCCTTTTGCTCCTCCGCGAGTGGCGGAAGGCTTATTTCTTGTCTGGAACGTCCTCGCGGCGTGTTGCCCGCCAATCAAGAAATTCGTCGAGCACGATAAAGGCCGCTCCGACCGAGATGAAGGCGTCGGCGAGATTGAACACGGCGAACGACCAGCTTTCGGTATGAAACAGGATATAGTCGATCACATAGCCGTGCCAGACGCGATCGATCAGGTTGCCGATCGCGCCACCGATGATCATGCAATAGCCCCAATGGGCAAAATGCCGGTTCGCATCGGTGCGTGCTCTCAAAAACAGGACGAAAATCGTCACCGCGCCGGCAATCAGGGCGAGCCCGGTGTCGCCCAGACCGGCGAGCATCGAAAAGGCGATGCCGTCATTNTAGGTCCGGAACAGCGACAGGTAGGGGATCAGGTCCACCCGCTCATGCATNGGCAGCCCGGTTTCAACGAGGTACTTGATCAGCTGATCGAGCCCGATCGCGGCTGCGACGGCGACGACAAAACCGGGCCATCGGGCAACGGGCGCGCCGCTCATGCCTGGGCCTCGTCAAACGAAAGAAGATGCCGCCGGGCCTCGAAGAGCATGACGCCGGTCGCCACCGCGAGATTGAGCGAATCCGCCCGGCCTGCCTGCGGGATGCGGGCCAACTGATCGCAACCGTCCGCCAACTCGTCGGGCAGCCCGGCCTGTTCGTTGCCCATCAGGATCACCGTCGGGCGGCTNTTGTAATCGATGGTNCGGTAATCGACCGAGCCCTTGAGATGGGTCCCGATGATGCTNGCGCCNNCCTTCTTNTNCCAGGCAAGGAAATCCGGCACCGAGGCGCGTGCGAGCGGCATCGAGAAGACCGAGCCCATGGTTGCGCGCACGGCTTCCATCGAGAACGGATCGACGGTTTCGCCGATCAGGATGATGCCCGATGCACCGGCAGCATCCGAGGTGCGGATGATGGTTCCGAGATTGCCCGGATCGCGGACGCGGTCGAGCGCTACCCAGGTCTCGCCCTCCTGCGGGCGGATGCCCGACAGCGGCTTGAACTGCTGCTCGAAGACCGCAATCACGGCCTGCGGATTGTCACGCCGGGTGATTGCCGTCAGCACCTTTTCGCTGACTTCGAGAACCAGCCCGCCCCGGGCCACTGTCTTGGCGGCGACCTCTTCCACCACCGACTTGCCGCGGGCCGCTTTGGCGTAAATCAGCGTGCGGATGGTCCAGCCCTGTTCGAACGCGTCGATCACGAGCTTCAGACCCTCGGCCAGGAAAGTGCCGGTCTCGTCACGGTGCTTCTTCTGCTGAAGTCCGCGTATGTCCTTGACGATCGGGTTGGAGAGGCTGGTGATCTCCTTGACCTGCCCCACCCGGGATGTCGTGCGTCGTTCATTCATGAGGGAGCCACCGGCTGAAAAGCGAGGTCGAGAGTGCGCGCGCCTCGAAAGGCTCGCCGCCCGACTCGCGGATGATGAGTTCGCCCGATTCCACCCGCCCACCGGCGCCGCGCATGGTTTCGCGCATCAGCTCGTGGATGGAATAAAAAGAGGCGCGGATCGAGTAGGCCGTCAGAACGAGCCCGATCGGATTCTTGGAGAGCACCGCCCGGCAGACGTCCAGCATCAACGGCAGGTGATCGAACAGCTGCCACACTTCGCCACTTGGTCCGCGTCCGAATTTCGGCGGGTCGGTGAGAATGAGATCGTAGCCGTTGCCGCGCTTTTCCTCACGAAGAAGAAACTTCATCGCGTCGTCGCAAATCCAGCGGATGGGTTTGTTCTCAAGGCCGGCAAGCGCCTGGTTCTCGCGCGCCCAGCCGATTGCCTTTTTCGATGCGTCCACATGGGTGACTTCCGCGCCCGCATTGGCTGCGATCAGCGAGGCGACGCCGGTATAGCCGAAGAGGTTGAGCACCTTGGCCGGTGCGCCCTTCCTTGCCTCGATCTCACTGACCATGAAGCGCCAATGGGCGAGCTGTTCGGGGAAGACCCCGACATGCCGGAACGAGGTCAGCCGTCCGTGGAAATCGACGCCCATGAGCTGCATCGGCCAGGTTTCACCGAGCGGGGCTTTTGGAAAGGCCCAGCGTCCAAGCCCGTCTTCCTCGGTGTCGCCGGTGAAGATCGCATCGACATTGTCCCATTCACCCGGCTTCATGCGCCGCGGCCACAAGGCCTGCGCCTCCGGACGAACGATGCGCATCGGGCCGTAACGTTCGAGCTTTTCACCCTTGCCGGAATCGAGAAGCTGATAGCCCTGATCGTCAACGCTTTCGAGGATCACCGGGATCCGCTCAGCGGGCAGCGAGCCGCTATGCGGGGTCAGCGGCCGGTCGAAAAGCTGCGGTGCCTGCTTGCTGTCTTGCTGGGGCCTTGCGTTGGGAGCAGGCTTTGGGCTCGACTTCTGTGCGGCCCGGGTGTCGCGCGCGCCTTGGGCCGGCTTTGCCCGGCTCTTGTTTGCGGCTTTTGCCGTGCCGTCGCGTTCCGGCCGCCCACGTGTTTTCGCGGGTCCGCCCTTCCGGTCTCCCGGACGTCCTGCCTTGTCCCGCTTTCTGCCTGCCACGCCGTGCCGATCCTGAATGATCTTGATGAATTACGCCAAATGATTATGTGTGAGAGCACATAGCAATCCGCCACACCGTTGGCAAAGCGGTTTTAGGCGGAACGGGGAACACGAGGAGATCACCGAATGGAAATGATGGGCAAAGAGGAAATCGCGGCACCCCGGGAAAAGGTCTGGGAAGCGCTGAACGATCCGGATGTCCTGCGTCAATGCATCCCCGGCTGCCAGGAGCTCGAAAAGACATCCGACAACGAGATGACCGCGACCGTGAAGGTCAAGGTCGGTCCTGTCTCGGCCAACTTCAAGGGCCATGTGACGCTTGAGAACATTGTCGCCCCGAAAAGCTACACCATAGTCGGCGAAGGCAAGGGCGGTATCGCGGGCTTCGCCAAGGGTGGCGCGGACGTCAAGCTCGAAGAGGAAGGTGACATCACCATCCTCAATTACGAGGTCACCGCCCAGGTCGGTGGGAAACTCGCTCAGATGGGCTCACGCCTGATCGATTCGACGTCGAAAAAGCTCGCTTCGCAGTTCTTCGCCAATCTCAACGAAGTCATCACCGGAGAAAAGGGCGAGCAGGAAACCGCCTGACCGCCGATCTCATTCAGGTTCGCTCCCGGCGCACAACTTGATGTGCCAGGAGATTGCCGAGCGGTAGCCCGCCGCCTCCAACAATTGCCGCTTTGAATGCCATTTGGCCGCGCACACGACGAGCGCGGCCGATTTGCCCCGCCTTGCAAGCGCCTTCTCTCCCTCAGCCAACAGCGCAGCCGCCCCTGATCCCTCGTCCGCCAGACGCGAGGGATCGCCGGCGTCCAAATGGTAAAAGTCGTCGATGAAACCGGTTGTCGAGGTATCGTGCGCTGCTGGGAAATGCAGAGTGCCCGCCGGCTGGGCGATCAGGTAACCCGTCACGTCTCCCGATGGGGCGTGCATCAGCATGTCGCGATCAGTGAAAGTCAGCGACCGGGACATCCATTCGGCGAAGCGTCCGTCAGCTTCCGCATGCGGCTTCCAGAAGGTTGCGTCGCAGTCGCGCAGTGTCGCTCTGTTCTTCCGGCTCAACGCCAAAATCGAGACGATGTCCTCGGGTCCCGCGGAACGGACTTCGGGATGGGCACGCTCCTTGCCGAACGGCGTTCTCGCCATGAAGAGCGTTACGGGCGCGTAGCCGCGTGCGGCGTAGGTGGCAGCTGCGTTGCTGACTGAAGAAGAGGCACCGAGAAGGATCCGGGCGCCGCTCTCATACAAGGCGGCTTCCGCTGCTGCGACGAGCGCGCTCCGCGTGCCCGGCGGTGCGTCTTCGGCAACGTATCCGTCGTCGAGGATGAGGCCGGGCGCTCCAAACTCCCCGGCATAAATCGGGGGCACCGGCAACCGCATCGTATGAACCACGCCCGCGGCTTTTCCGTTCGCCTCGGCGAGGATAAGCCGGTGGCCGACCTCGGACTGATCGTCTTTCAGGAATTTCGTCAGTGTCGCGATGACGTGCTTGCGTGCGTCCGGCCTGAGGGGCCAGAGCCTTGGGTCAGCCTGCGCCTTGTCATCGGCCGCCCGCAGCATCACATCCGCGATCGTCCCCAGATCGGGGAGATCAGCAGGTCTGAGCGAAACCGTCATTGTGTAATAAGATCAGCGCCCTGAACCGCTGAGCGCCGGGAAGCCCTGGCGCTCTTCTTTTTTGGGCTCTGTGTCGGCCTTCAGCCGGTCGGCTTCCTTGTGCCACTTCACCGCCTCTTTCTTCGAAGAGCGCGCGCGCGCGCGATGCTTGCCCTGGCTCCACCAGGTCGCGACCGACCCGATGATCATGCCGATGATGATCGCGCCGAACAGGTACACGAAAAAGGGCAGCGTGACCGACATCACCTGATCGCTGCGGTCAAACGGGTTGAGCGCCAGGGTGACGCTTTGCCGGTTCGCGACGGAAAGCACGATCAGCACGATGGCGATCGGGACCAGGATGAGAAGGCTGATGATGCGTTTGACCATTTTTTATCCGCTTGCGGCGCAATTGTATGGGTGGGCGATACGCTTGTCCGCGTATCAGTCCTCGCCGTCAGGATTGAGGCGCTCGCGCAACTCCTTGCCGGTCTTGAAGAAAGGTACCCACTTTTCCTCGACGAAAACCGGTTCGCCGGTGCGCGGGTTTCGGCCTGAGCGCGGTGGGCGGTTCTTCACCGAGAAGGCGCCGAAGCCGCGCAGTTCCACGCGGTTGCCTTCCGACAGCGCATCTGTGATCTCGTCGAGCACCGCATTGACGATGTTCTCGACATCACGGTGATAGAGATGCGGGTTGCGCGCGGCGACCGCCTGGACCAGTTCGGACTTGATCATTGGTGGCCTCCCTCGACCGTTATCGGCGAATTTTCTCCAGCCTGCCAAAGCGATACCAGACCGTCAAGAAACAACTTGCCTCCCCCGATCTGTCGAATTTCCTCCGACAGCGAGAAGGTCGGGCCGGTCAGCTGCTCCATCGCTCTGCCGACGAGCGAAGGCAACAGCCCTCCGGTGTCTTCACGACGCGGCTTCCAGGTGATCATGTCGAGATCGTCGCTGACGCCGCGTTCCTTCAGATAGGCACGGATTTCCGTTTCGCCACCTAATGCATCGACAAGTCCGTTTTCCAGCCCCTGCCGGCCGGTAAATACCGAGCCGTCGGCAATCCGCAGGGCCGTGGCGCGATCCATCTTGCGCTCCTCTGCGACGAGATCCACGAACCAGTCGTAGCTGTCGCGGACCATGGCGCGGACCATTTCTTCCGCTTCCGGGCTAGCCGGATGGAAGGGGGAGGGCTCGGCCTTGAGCGGCGATGACTTGATCTCGTTGACCTTCACGCCGACCTTGTCCAGCAGTTCGCCGACCTGCGGGTACTGGAAGATCACGCCGATCGACCCCACCAGCGAGGTTTCTCCGGCCACGATGTGATCGGTCGAGGCCGCAATCATGTAACCTGCGGAGGCGGCCAGGGTGCGGATATCTGCGACCACCGGCTTGGCTTGGCGCGCCTTGACCAGCGCCTTGCGCAGTTGTTCCCCGCCATAGGTCGTGCCGCCGGGCGTGTTCAGCGAGACCACGATTGCCTTGACGGCATCGCTTTCCTCGGCTTCCTCGATCAGCTCGACCAGCTTCTGGTCATCGGTGACCATGCCCGTGACCTCGATCCTTGCGATCTGGTCGCCGCCGGATTTCGTCGGCTGTACGGCATATATTGCAACGGCGATGACGACGAGGACGATCACAATGGCAGCGGCGCGCCAGAAGGACAGTTTGCGCCTCAGGCGGCGGCGTTCGATGAGCTGATCGGCGTCCATGTCGGGATCCTTTTGGGCATGCGGTCTCCGGTTACCCGGGTGGGGCAGTTCTGTTCGGGTTGGTGTTTACCGTAAAAACATCATATTGGAGTAGAATTCGATATGAAAATCCTCATTTGGCCCGTTTCCGGCCTTACACGAAAGACCTATGACCGTAGCTGCGACCAATCATAGCTTGGCAGGCCACCGGCTGGAAAGCCGTTCCGACCGGGAATACCGGCGGGCGCTCCAGCATTCGCGAACCGTCAAGCGTCTCAAGATCGCGCTGCCCGTTGCATCCGCCTTGCTTATTGTGGGCTTCGTGGCGATGTCCTGGGTGTCCTCGATCGTGCCCGACGGCGTGGTTGTGGCTTCCACCTCCATCGAGGACGGCAAACTGGTCATGCACCGACCGATCCTGACCGGCGAGAACGACAAAAACCAGAGTTATGAACTCAAGGCCGATCGTGCGATGCAGGATCTCACCTCCCCCAATGTGATCGAGCTCGAAAAGATATCCGCCGATGTGCCCGTGTCCGACGGGGTGACGGCCAAGCTCGAGGCGCAGAGCGGAATCTTTGACCGCGATGCCGAAACCATGACATTCGACAAACCCTTCACGGTGACGACGAGTTCAGGCATGAAGGCGAGCCTTCAGGATGCCGCAATCGACATCAAGGGCGGCGGAATGTCGACCGACAAACCCATCAATATCAAGCTGCCTCAAGGCGTGGTGGATGCGCAGTCCATGCGAATGACGGACAAGGGGAATACCATTGTTCTCGAAAAGCGCGTACGGATGACCATTGATCCCAAGGCGGCTGACGATGCCAAGACAACCGAAACGGCGAACTGAGATAATGTTCAAGATGACGCAAACAGCCGGGCTTCTCGCTGCGGCATTCATGACGGCGACACTTTTTGCTGCCGCGCCCGCCCATGCGCAGGATACGTCCACGCGGATGCCGGGGCTGGCGATGGCCAATGACCAGCCGATCCAGATCGAAAGTGACAAGCTGGAGATCAAGGAAGCGGAAAAGCGCGCCATCTTTACCGGTAACGTCAAGGTCCAGCAGGGCGACACCACACTGCAGGCCGGCAACATGGTCGTCCATTACAAGAATGGCGGCGATGGCATGGCCTCCGGTGGCGGCGGCGATATCGAGAGCATCGACGTGTCCGAAAAGGTGCTGCTCCGCACCGCGACCCAGACGGCCTCTGCCGACAAGGGCACCTTCAACATGGTCCGCGAAACTGCGGTTCTTGAGGGCAAGAAGGTGGTCCTCACCCAGGGCGACAATATTTTCATCGGCTGCCGGCTGACCGTGAACATGGGATCCAGCGAAGCCAAGCTTGAAAGCTGCGGCGGTCGCGTGCGCATCCAGCTCGATCCGAAATCACGTCAGAGTCAGTAGCAGCATGCGGATCGGACTTCATTGGCTCAGGCCAGGCGGCGCGGGCGGCGCCCGCGAGCATGTGGCCGAAGAGCGCTACAAGGGTACCCTGATCGCCCGCAACCTGGTCAAGGCCTACAAGACCCGGCGCGTTGTCGACGGTGTTTCGCTCGGCGTTCGTCGGGGCGAGGCGGTCGGCCTTCTCGGACCCAACGGCGCGGGCAAAACCACCTGTTTCTACATGATCACCGGGCTTGTGCCGGTCGATTCCGGTGCCATCGAGATTGACGGCAACGATGTCACCAAACTGCCCATGTACCGGCGTTCGCGCCTTGGCGTCGGCTACCTCCCGCAGGAGGCCTCGATCTTTCGCGGCCTGTCGGTCGAGCAGAATATCCGTGCCATCCTCGAAGTCGTCGAGCCCGATGCGAAGGCGCGGGAAGCAAAGCTCAGCGAGCTTCTGGCCGAGTTCCACATCGAGCATCTGCGCAAGGCGCCCTCGATCGCGTTGTCGGGTGGTGAGCGCCGCCGGCTCGAGATCGCCCGGGCGCTGGCTTCCGATCCGACATTCATGCTGCTCGACGAACCGTTTGCCGGTGTCGATCCTATCGCGGTCGCCGATATCCAGAATCTCGTCCGCCACTTGACGCGACGCGGTATTGGGGTGTTGATTACGGATCACAACGTGCGCGAGACACTCGGTCTCATCGATCGCGCCTATATCATTCATGCGGGTCAGGTCTTGACCCATGGACGCCCTGCGGAAATCGTGGCCAACCCCGATGTCCGCAAATTGTATCTGGGCGAACAATTCTCTCTTTGACTAATATTTCGGCAGAAATTGACGGCTTACTTGACCTGAAGGGTGAAACAAGCAATTCTCGGGCCAATCGGCTCCGTGGAATTTTTTTAGGGGGTGGAGCCGGTTTCAGGGCTTCGAACCCCGCATGATGCGCGGCGGAGACCCGGATACGGGGAGTAGTGCGTCGGATGTCCTTGTCCGTGAAACTGCAAATGCGTCAGAGCCAGTCTCTGGTCATGACGCCGCAACTGATGCAGTCGATCCGGCTGCTGCAGTTCAACCATGCCGAACTCCAGCAATTCATCGAGCAGGAAGTCGAGCGCAATCCGCTGCTCGAGATCGCCGGCGAAGCCTCCGAGCAGAATCAGCACGAGAGCGCCGACATCATTCCGATCAGGGTCAATGAGTCCGAGCCGGACAGGTCGTCCGAGCGGATGACCGAGTCCCTCGATTCAGATTATGAGAATGTCTACCAGGATGATCACGGTGCCGAGCGCCCGGATGCGCCCGAACTCGCCGCCAGCTGGAAATCGATGCCCGGCAGTGCGTCGGGCGGCTTCGGCGAGGGCGTCGATATCGATGACTTCGCGGCCACGCCGCTGACGCTGCGCGATCATGTTGCCGAACAGGTGTCTTTCGCATTCGAAAACGTCACCGATCGCGGCATTGCCAATGAGCTCGCCGATCACCTTGATCCTGCCGGCTATTTCCAGGGCGACACCCATGAAATCGCCATCCGCCTCGGCGTCAGCCGCGAGCGGATCGAGCGTGTCCTGGCGAAGACGCGCGGTTTCGATCCGGCCGGCATTTTCGCCCGTTCGCTGTCGGAATGTCTCGCAATCCAGCTTGAACGCAAGAACCGTCTCGACCCGGCCATGGCGACGCTGCTCGATCATCTCGACCTTCTGGCCCGTCGCGATTTTCATTCCCTCGGACGTCTCTGCCGTGTCGACGAGGAAGATCTGCTGCAGATGCTTGCCGAAATCCGTGCGCTCGACCCGAAGCCCGGAACGCGCTTCGAAGAAACCTTGAGCGAGATTGTCGTCCCCGACGTCATTGTGCGTCAGGCATCTGACGGTGGCTGGATGGTCGAACTCAATCCCGACACGCTGCCGCGTGTTCTCGTCAACCAGACCTATTGCGCCAAGGTCTCGGCAAAATTGCCGAAAGCCGGCGAGGGCCGTGATTTTCTCAATGAATGCCTGCAGACGGCCAACTGGCTCACGCGGTCGCTCGATCAGCGCGCTCGCACCATCGTCAAGGTCGCGAGCGAAATCGTCAAACGCCAGGATGCCTTCTTCCTGCATGGCGTCGATCATCTCCGCCCGCTCAATCTGAAGGCGGTTGCAGAAGCGATCGGCATGCACGAATCCACCGTCAGCCGTGTGACTTCCAACAAGTTCATGCTTACCCCGCGTGGTGTTTTCGAGCTGAAATACTTCTTCACCGTGTCCATCGGCTCTGCCACCAATGATGGCGAAACCCATTCGGCCGAGTCGGTTCGCCACAGGATCCGCACATTGATAGAGCAGGAAGAACCCCATGCGGTCCTGTCCGATGACGATCTTGTGGACCTCCTGAAGAAGGGGGGAATCGGGATTGCACGGCGTACCGTGGCGAAGTATCGCGAGGCCATGTCGATCCCGTCTTCGGTTCAACGCCGGCGCGAGAAGCGTGCGCGTGCTAAAGCCGCGGTCGGGTGAAGGCACTGAAAACGTTCGATATTTAAGGCAAGATTTATGCCAAACTTGACAGGCGCCCTTATGCCGCGTAGAAGCCGGCCCGCATTGGCCTGAGGAAAGCCCTGCGACACAATCCGAAATACGCCGCGGACCGGAAAATGCCGCCAATCACCTCGTCTCCTCCTTGGAACGAGGATGGCCTTGGCCTAATATGAATACCCAAATCAACAAGAAGAAGGGTTCATCCATGAACGTGCGTGTTTCGGGCAAACAGATGGAAGTCGGTGAGACTTTCCGGACGAAGATCGAAGACCATATCGATGACGCCGTGCGAAAATATTTCGACGGCGGATATTCGGCGCAGGTCATCGTGGAAAAATCCGGCTCGCGGTTCTCCGCCGATTGCCGGGTGCATCTCGATACCGGCGTGGTGCTTCACGCCACCGGGGAAGCGCAAGACCCGCAGCCGGCTTTCGACAGTGCCGCAGGCAAGGTCGAAAAGCGTCTCCGCCGCTACAAGCGCCGGCTGAAGGACCATCACGTCAACAACGGCAACGGGCACGAGATTGCCTATTCCGTCGTTGAAGCGGAACTGGATGAAACTGAAGAGGCGCCGGAAGACTACGCTCCGGCGATCATTGCAGAAAGCACCCGACAGGTCGGGACGATGACCGTGGCATCTGCTGTCATGGCCCTCGACATGACCGACGAACGTGTGCTGATGTTCAAGAATGCCGGCAATGACGCGCTTAACGTGGTCTACCGGCGTAACGACGGAAATATCGGCTGGATCGACGCCGGTTCCGTCAAATCGTAGCCACGCCGGCGGGGGACGCCGGCATTGCTACAGATGCCGCGCCCCCGACGGGGCTGGACAATGAGGGTATGACATCATGGCGCTTGCTGACCTGATCGCGCAGAACGCTGTTCTGCCGGCACTCAAGGCAAACTCCAAGAAGCAGCTGTTGCAGGAAATGTCGGCCAAGGCGGCGACTCTGACTGGGCTGCCCGAGCGGGAGATTTTCGACGTAATTCTCCAGCGCGAGCGACTTGGTTCGACGGGTGTCGGCAATGGCATTGCCATTCCGCATGGTAAGATGGCGCATCTCGACCATATTGTCGGGGTCTTTGCGCGTCTGGACCAGCCCGTCAATTTCGAGGCGCTGGACGACGAGCCCGTGGATCTCGTGGTGCTTCTGCTCGCACCCGAAGGGGCGGGCGCCGATCACCTCAAGGCGCTGTCGCGGATTGCCCGTGTCATGCGTGACAGTGATCTGGTGGAGAAGATGCGCGCGACAGACGACGCGGCCTCGCTCTATGCCTTCCTGTCGGATTCGCAGGCGTCCAACGCCGCCTGATCCCATCCTGGCTGATCTGGAAGACCCCAGCGGCGCGGACCGTCATCCGCGCTGCTTTTTTGTGTGGCGGGCTGCAGAAGTATCGGCGGCCTTTAGTGGATGCTGACCGTCTTCAGCTCGTCTTCTGCCGCACGATAGAAGGTGCTCGACTTGTCGTCGGTCAGAAGGATCGGTGTACCGTCTGCGCCGAACAGCGCCCAGAGCTGCATGCCCGGGTCGAGTTGCGGAGCGGAAGGGAAACGCGCATTGACTTCATCCGAGGTCATTTCGCGGATGTAGCCGACTTCCCCTTCACCGAGAGCAGCGAGCTCGGTTGGCGTCACGGACGGGGATTTAACGGTTCTTGCAAACATCGATTTTGCCTCCTTGGAGGATGTGAAACGCAATACTTGGCCTACCGTTCGAATTAATCTCCAACGGAAATGTTAATTTTTCTCACCATCCGTTCCGGTTCGGGACGAATGAGATCGACGGCAAGCAGGCCATTCTTCAGTTCGGCGCCGATTACCTGCATGCCGTCGGCAAGCACGAAAGTGCGCTGGAACTGGCGCGCGGCAATGCCGCGATAGAGATATTCGCGCCCCTCGGGTTCGCCCTGGCGGCCGCGGATGATCAGCTGGTTTTCTTCGGTGGTCACGTCGAGATCGCTCTCGGTGAAGCCGGCGACAGCCAAGGTAATCCTCAGTCGTTCGGCCGGTTCGCCATCCGAATGGGCGCGGATTCGCTCGATATTGTAGGGCGGGTAGCCCTCGGAGCCCTTGGCGATACGCTCCAGGGATTTTTCGATCGTGTCGAAGCCCAGAAGCAACGGACTCGAAAACGGGGTCATACGGGTCATGGTCTGTCCTCTTTCAAGCGACATTCATGTCCAGACCCGTTTCGGCGTCCGGACAGTTTGAATATGGGTGCGTGACACCCCCGCTGCAAGGACTTGCCCGCTTCCATGCCGCGACATAGGGTCCGCTTCGCGTTACGAATTTCGCCAACAACAAGGATAACCCATGCCTGCCCGCAAGATCATCATCGATACCGACCCTGGCCAGGACGATGCCGGCGCCATTATGCTGGCCGCTGCCAGCCCCGAACTCGAGATTCTGGCGCTGACCGCGGTTGCCGGCAACGTTCCGCTCGAACTGACCAGGCGAAATGCGCGGCTGATCCTCGATATCTGCGGGCGCAGCGACATTCCGGTCTATGCGGGAGCCGAAAAGCCGCTCGAGCGCGACCTGGTCACAGCCGAGAAGGTTCACGGCAAGACCGGTATCGACGGGATCGACATCTACGAGCCGCCGGTGCCTCTCGCCGATGGGCATGCGGTCGATTTCATCATCAAGGCGATCCGTGACAACGAGGAGGGTGCGATCACGCTTTGCCCCCTCGGTCCGCTGACCAACATTGCGATGGCCTTGCAGAAGGCGCCCGATATCGCCGAGCGCGTCGGCGAAATCGTGCTGATGGGCGGCGGCTTCTTCGAAGGCGGCAACATCACGCCGACGGCCGAATTCAACATCTATGTCGATCCGGAAGCCGCCGAGATCGTCTTTGCCTCCGGCATCAAGATCACCATGATGCCGCTCGACGTGACCCACAAGGTGCTCACCCGCAAGGACCGGATCGATCGCCTGCGTGCCGATGGCGGCAAGCCGGCGGGGATCATGGCAGACATGCTTGAATATTTCGAACGTTTCGACGAACAGAAATACGGCACCGACGGCGGTCCGCTTCATGACCCCACCGTGATCGCCTATCTCCTCAAGCCGGAACTGTTCTCAGGCCGTGAGTGCAATGTCGAGATCGAGACGAAATCGGAACTCACGCTCGGCATGACCGTAATCGACTGGTGGCGGGTGACGGACCGGAAGAAGAACGCGCTCGTGATTAAGGATGTCGATGACGACGGCTTTTTCGACCTCTTCATCGAGCGCCTGAGCCGCCTCTAGGCTGAACTCAGTCTTCGTCGACCACCCGAAGGCGGAGCTTGCCGCTTCGCTCTTCGGGGCCGTCACTCTTGGTGGGCGACGACGCGCCGGCATGCGGGCTTGCCTCGAATTCCAGCATTTCGATCTTGCTGCCGCGCTTGCTCAGCTTGTCGGTCGAGGTCAGGATCTGGTCGATATCCTTTTGCGCTTGGCCGAAATGCGTCTGCAGCTTGCGGACACGGTCATCGAGCCGCGAGAGATCCTCCATCAGCCTCAGCACCTCACCCTGGATCAGGTGCGCCTGCTCACGCATCCGCGCATCTTTCAGAAGAGCCTGCACCACCTGAACCGAAAGCATCAAAAGCGACGGAGAGACGATGACCACGCGGGCGCGATGCGCGCGCTGGACAATGCCCTCGAAGTTCTCGTGGATCTCGGCGAAGATCGATTCCGAAGGCACAAACAGGAAAGCCGTATCCTGCGTCTCGCCGGTGATCAGGTATTTTTCCGAGATATCGCGGATGTGAACGTCCATGTCGCGGCGGAACCGCTGTGTAGCCTGGGCCAGGCCGGCTGTGTCACCCGGCTCGGCTTCGCGCATCGCATTCCATGCTTCGAGCGGGAACTTCGCATCGATAACGAGATCGGGCGAGTCATTCGGCATGGTGATGGTGCAGTCGGGCCGGGTGCCGTTCGAAAGCGTGCGCTGGAACTCGTAGGAGCCGAAGGGCAGGCCGTCCTTGACGATCGTTTCCATGCGCGACTGGCCGAAGGCACCGCGCGTCTGCTTGTTCGACAGGATCGCCTGCAGCCCGACCACGTCGCGGGCAAGCGTCTGGATATTATTCTGCGCCGTATCGATCACCGCCAAGCGTTCCTGCAGCCGGGCGAGGTTCTCGTGCGTCGATTTAGTCTGCTCGCTCAGCGTATTGCCGATGCGCTGCGTCATGCCGTCGATGCGCTGGTTGATGGCATGATTGAATTCCGCCTGCCGGGTTCCGAACATCTCCGCCATCGCGCCCATGCGCCCCTGCAACTCGGACTGAGCCTTCAGGATATCGCCCAGCCGGTCCTCGGCTTGCTGCGCCCGTTCGGAGGCGGCCCGTTCCGCCGCGGCTCGTCTCCGTGACGCTCGCGACAGAAGAAGCGAGAAAATGACTGTGATGGCCACCACAACCATCAGCGTCGCGACAAGGAGACCTGTCAGCGTGACCGGGACCTCACCGACCCGGAACAGGATGGGATTTGGAAATGCCGCTTGCTCGTTCATCCCCGTTTCATACCAGATTCGCGCAGCGATGACAGATCAAAACAAGAACACCGGTGATGTCGGATTGTGTGATTCGTATTCTCTGGCTCTGCAAGGCTTGAGGTCTTGATCGCAGTCAGGCCTACAGCCAAAGGCGAATAAGGACCTGAATCCGGCAAGCGCTTCTGTTGCAAAAAGGAACAGGGTGAAGCCGTCAAGGTCAGCTGAAAGTTCTATTAAATAACTGATTTTCAATACGAAAAATACGTCCACCTGTGTGGCAGCGCAGATTGAAACTCTCGCCTACGACAAATTAGGGTGTCAGCGATAGCTAATATTAACCATGGAGGTGAATGATGCGGCTATTAGTATTTCTACGGGACGATTTTGATAATGAGCGAGCTTGGTAGTCGGAAAAGCGGGATTGTTGAACGCACGGAATTTCTCGGTTTCGACGCGGCGCAGCGCCAGCGCCTGAGAGATCTGAAGCCAACGGTGGAAAAATCCATCGGCGGTGGTCTCGATGTCTTCTACAAGAAGGTCGCGCAGGTCCCGGAAGTCTCGAGGTTTTTCTCGGGTACCGATCACATGAACGCCGCCAAGGCGCGGCAATCGGGTCACTGGAGCAATGTGGCTGAGGGCCGGTTCGATGAGAGTTACGTGACCGGCGTAACGACAATCGGCAAGGTCCACGCCAAGATCGGTCTTGAGCCGCGCTGGTACATCGGTGGCTATGCGCTCATCGTCGAGCAGCTCGTTCATGCAATCGTCAAGGAGCGTTGGCCGGGGAGTTTTGGACGAAAGAAGTCGGGCGAACTGGCATCGGACATTTCGGTTGTCGTGAAAGCCGCTCTGCTCGATATGGATATCGCCATCAGCGTCTATCTCGAAGAGCTGGAAAAGCGGCGCCAGGAGGCGGAGGAAAACAGGCTCGCTGCCGAACGCGACCAGAACCAGGCGCTCGAAAAACTCGGAAATATCCTCAAGGCGCTTTCGGACGGCGATCTGGAAAGCCGTTTGCCCTCCGGTCTGCCTGGCCGGTTCGATGGCATGGGCTCCGACTACAATGAATCGATCGAGAACCTCCGGCAGTCGATCGCGCAGGTTCGGGATGCCGCCGAGCAGATCCTCACCTTCTCCAAGCAGCTTCAGGACAATTCCGAGCGTCTCTCCCAGCGCACCGAGCAACAGGCCGCCTCGATCGAGGAAAGTTCGGCTGCCCTGCATGAGTTGTCGGAAAGTGTCACATCGACCGCCGAGCGCACCCGCAAGGCTTCCGATGTCACGGCGGAAGCGCTTGACCTTGCCAATTCGTCAGGGGAGGTGGTGAATTCGGCAGTGGCTGCCATGGGGGACATCGAGACGTCCTCCGGTGAGATCTCGCGTTTCATCGGGGTCATCGACGATATCGCCTTCCAGACCAATCTTCTGGCGCTCAACGCCGGTGTGGAAGCTGCCCGCGCGGGTGAGGCCGGGCGCGGTTTCGCGGTCGTTGCGCAGGAGGTTCGCGAGCTTGCACAGCGCTCCGCCGAAGCGGCGCGCGAGATCAAGAAGATCATCGCCGATTCATCCAATCAGGTGAAAACCGGTGTCGAATTGGTCAGCAAGTCCGGCTCGGCACTCGAAAACATCACCGGTCGCGTCGAGGAGATCAACAAGATCATCGGGTCGATCGCCTCGGCCGCAAGCGAGCAGTCCTCGGGGCTCGGTGAAATCTCCTCCGCCGTCAACGAGATGGACTCGATCACGCAGCAGAACGCCCACATGGTCGATGAGACGTCGGGGCAGATCAACAAGCTGACCGGGGAAGTCGAAAGGCTCACGGCATCGCTGCGCGATTTCAAGACACGCGATCCAAACGGCGTGAATGTTTCGGTCGCGTCGGGACGGCGCTCCGGCGACGCGATTGCCAGGGCGAGCAAGGTTGCCTGATTTCGATGATTTGAGCCACTTCGGGGCGGTTGCAAGTCGGCCGCCCTCATAATATCTAGGCTCCATGAGCATCAAGCCGATCATCCTGCTGCCCGACCCGCTTCTGCGTGAGAACTCCGCCCCCATCGAGCGTTTCGACGCCGAGCTCGAGCGGTTCTCCAAGGACATGCTTGAAACCATGTATGACGCCCCGGGCATCGGTCTGGCCGCGATCCAGGTCGGTGAGCCACGCCGTATGCTGGTGATCGACGTCGCCGGCAAGGACGAGGACCCGGCGCCGCTGGTCTTCACCAACCCGGAAATCGTCGCTCGCAGCGACGAGATGAGCATCTATGAAGAAGGCTGTCTGTCGATCCCCGACTATTATGCGGAGGTCGAGCGCCCGGCAAAGGTGACCGTCAGCTACCAGGATATTTCCGGGGAGCGTAAGGAAATGGAGGCCGAGGGGCTTCTCGCCACCTGCCTCCAGCACGAGATCGACCATCTGAACGGCGTGCTCTTCATCGATCACATTTCCAAACTCAAGCGCGACATGGTGGTCAAGAAATTCACCAAGATGGCGCGCCAGCGGGCAAGCGCCTGACAAAGGCCTGAGCCTGCGGCCCAGTCCCCGGGAGATTTCTATGCGTCTCGTTTTCATGGGAACGCCGGATTACGCGGTGCCGACGCTCAAGGCTCTGGCAGATGCCGGCCACGAGATCGTCGCTGTCTATTCCCAGCCGCCCCGTCCCGCCGGTCGCCGCGGGCTGGAGACCAGGCCCTCTCCGGTGCATGCCGCGGCAGATGAGCTCGGTATAGAGGTCCGCACGCCGACCAGCCTCAAGAGCGAGGACGAACAGGCCCGCTTTGCGGCACTCAAGGCGGATGCCGCGATTGTCGTCGCCTACGGTCTTTTGTTGCCGCAGGCCATATTCGATGCGCCGAAACATGGCGCCTGGAACGGCCACGCCTCGCTTCTGCCGCGCTGGCGTGGAGCAGCTCCCATCCAGCGCGCGATCATGGCAGGCGATGACGAGACCGGCGTCATGATCATGAAGATGGACAAGGGGCTCGACACCGGCGCCGTTGCACTCACCGAAAAGGTGGCGATCCCGGTCGAGCGAACGGCCGGCGAGCTGCACGACCAGCTCTCGGAACTGACCGCCAGATTGATGGTCGAGGCGATGGCAAAGCTTCAGGACGAAGGACAACTCGACACGATCGCCCAGTCCGAGGACGGTGTGACCTACGCCGCCAAGATCGACAAGGCCGAAACCCGCATCGATTTTTCGAGGCCTGCCCGCGAGGTGCACGACCATATCCGCGGACTCTCGCCGTTTCCGGGAGCCTGGTTCCTGCTCTCCCTCGGCGGTGCGCCCGAGCGCGTCAAGGTGCTCGCCTCAGCGCTTTCGCCCGAGGCACCGGGCCATGCGCCGCCCGGCACCTTCATCGACGACAGGCTGACGATTGCCTGCGGCGAGGGGGCGATCCACCTCGAACGGCTGCAGAAGGCCGGCGGCAAGCCTCTGGCTGCTTCCGATTTCCTGCGCGGTTCTACCGTGCCTGCCGGAACGGTCGTGGGCTGATGCCGCGCTACAAGCTCCTGATCGAATATGACGGCACCGCCTATGCCGGCTGGCAGCGTCAGGACGGCCCGGCCAGTGTGCAGGGCGCGATCGAGGCCGCGATCAAGGGGTTCTCCGGCGAAGAGGTTGGGATACGCGGTGCCGGACGCACCGATACCGGCGTGCACGCGCGCGGGCAGGTTGCCCATGTCGATCTCACCCGTGACTGGCCTGTCGAGACCGTGCGCAATGCCATCAACGCCCATCTCGGCATGGCGCGGGAGACCGTTGCCGTTCTCGATGCCGAGAAGGTGGCTGACGATTTTGATGCCCGCTTCTCAGCCAAAAAACGTCACTATCTATATCGTTATATCTGTCGCCGCGCGCCGCTGGTGCTTGAGCGTGATCGCGCCTGGTGGCTGGCCCGCCCGCTCGATGCGGAGGCCATGCACGATGCAGCCCAGGCGCTCGTCGGCAAGCACGACTTCACAACCTTCCGCTCGGTCCATTGCCAGTCGCGCTCGCCGGTCAAGTCGCTCGACCGGCTCGACGTCTCGGTAAATGCGTCGGACGGCACCATCGAACTCCGGGCCAGCGCCCAGAGCTTCCTGCACAACCAGATCCGTTCCTTCGCCGGAACCCTGAAACTGGTCGGCGAGGGCAAATGGAACCGTGCCGATGTGGAAGCAGCCTTGGAAGCCTGTGATCGTAGCGCCTGTGGTGCGGTTGCGCCTCCGTGCGGGCTCTATTTCATGCAGGTCGATTATTGAGGCAGAGCTGTCCCTCGCGGTTGCCTCATTCCCCAAGTTTCGCGCAACATTTTAACTCTATATCAAGAGGATATCGGCAGAGTTCACAAACCGGGTGAGCTGTATGCATCAAGCACCCGCCCGGGATTTTTGATCTTAGGGGAATAGTGAGAACCACACCGATGTCCGAACAAGCCACGAATGACAATACCGGCACGCTTGAGATCATTTCTTTCCATCTCGCGGGGCAGGTGTTCTGTGTGAACATCATGGCCGTGCGCGAAATCCGCGGCTGGGCGCCCTCTACGACGCTGCCGCACACACCCGACCACGTTCTCGGCGTGATCAACCTGCGCGGTTCCGTGATCCCGGTCATCGACATGGCGATCCGTCTCGGCCTCAAGCCGATCGAGCCCACCGAACGCTCCGCCATCATCGTCACCCAGATCGCCTCCAAGCTCGTCGGCCTTCTGGTCGAGAACGTTTCGGACATGATCACGGTGAAGAATTCCGACCTGCAGCCGGCCCCGGACGTTCTGCCGGAAGCCGAGCGCGCGCTCACCCGCGCCATCATCCCGGTCAATAACGAGATGATCTGCTACCTCGATCTCGACGCCCTGTTCCCTAATGTCGAGGAACTGGCCGCCTGATCGGCAACGTCTTCCTATTCGCGAGAAAGCCCGCTTCGGCGGGCTTTTTTGTGCGTGAAATCGGTGTCAGATGCCCAAGGCGCCAAAGGCCAGCGACGAAACGATTAGGCTGGATACGAGGGTCACAAGCGTCACCAGTGCGGCGAGGATCGCCTCGTCGTTCAGCACGGCGCGCACCAGCCGGAAATAGAACCAGATCGTCACCCCGTAGACCGCCAGCGACAAAAGCGCGTCGACCCCTTGGGGAACCGGCGCGAAGTAGCTGACTGTCGCCGGCAGGAAGGCCAGATAGGTCGCAATCAGCCCGAACCAGTTCGTCGCCGCGATCAGCGGCAGATATTGCTTGCGGAAGCCGAAGGGTTGAGAGACCGGATAGAGAAGCAGAGCCGGCAGCACCCAGGCGAGAAAGTCGAAGATGGATCCCGTCAGGATGAAGCTTGCCGTACCCCAGAGCGTGTCGGGCTGCTGATCGGGTATGTTCTGCCAGATGCCTGCCCAGAGGAAGGTCTGCGCCGGCCAGCACCAGACATAGGCGAAAAACGAGCGCAGCGTGCCTTCAAGGCTGGAATCGAGCTGTTCGAGCCCGCGCTTGTCACCCTCGAGCGTGGTGAAAAGGCCTCCGAGCGACCGGCCGACTTCCTGTCGGGAGGGGAAGCCGATGGCGCCCATCAACCGCGGCTTTCCTGTGCGTCGAACCAGTCGATGATGAAACGCTCATAAATTTGCGTGAGCGTTTCCAAATCGGAAAGCGCCACGCATTCATCGGCCATGTGCATGGTCTTGCCCACGAGGCCGAATTCCACGACCGGGCAGTAATCCTTGATGAAGCGTGCATCCGACGTGCCGCCGGTGGTCGAAAGCTCCGGCATCCGGCCGGTTACCGATTTCACCGCTTCCGACAGCGTGCCGATCAGCGCATCGTCATGGGTCAGGAAGGACGGGGAGGGGCGTTCCTGGAAGCTGATCTCGTAGCGTGCCGGTCCGCGCGTCTCGCGGCCAGGCAGAGCCTCTGCTGCCTGCTTGAGACGCATCTCGATCTCGGCTGAAAGCGTTTCCGCCGACCAGCCGTCATTGAAGCGGATGTTGAACCTCACATCGACGGAGCCCGGAATCACATTGGTGGCCGGATTGCCGGTGTCGATCGAGGTCAGTTCGAGATTGGAAGCGGGGAAGCGCTCATTTCCGCCATCGAGCGGCGGATCGAGCAGCGCTGCCGTCAAAGCATTGGCGGTCCTGAGCGGATTGTCGGCCAGATGCGGATAGGCCACATGGCCCTGCGTGCCGCTGACCGTCAGCTTCGCCGACAGCGATCCGCGCCGGCCGATCTTGATCATGTCGCCGAGTTCGTTGGGGTTAGTGGGTTCCCCCACCAGCGCCGCTTCCCAGGTCTCGCCCTTGTTCGCGGCATGTTCGAGCAGTTTCACCGTGCCGTTGATCGCCGGGCCTTCTTCATCNCCGGTAATCAGGAAGGAGACGGAGCCCGGCAGCGTACCCTTGTCGCCGATGACGCGGGCGAGTGCCGCGAGGAAACAGGCAATTCCGCCTTTCATGTCCACCGCGCCGCGACCATACAGCATGCCGTCAGCCACTTCCGCGCCGAACGGATCATGGCTCCAGCCATCAAGGTTGCCGGTCGGAACCACGTCCGTATGGCCGGCAAACATCAGATGCGGGCCTTCGCTGCCGAGGCGGGCATAGAGGTTTTCGATGTCCGGCGTACCGTCATCGGAGAAGACGGGCCGTTCGACAGCAAAACCGAGCTCGGAGAGAAAGCGGTCGAGCGCTTCAAGCGCACCGCCTTCGTCGGGCGTGACGGACGGGCAGCGGATCAGGGTGGAGAGAACGTCGGAGGGATTGGTCAGTGTCATGACGTTTGCATAGACGATTGGCCGCGAGGTGTCATCCGTGCGCGATGGCGCTTTTCGTCGCTTGTTGATGGGAACAGCGCCATACAGTCAATGTCCCGGTTGTTCCGGTCCCGCGCCGAAACGGTTCGGTCCCTTTTGTGTGGGCCAGAGCGACAGGGTGAAAATGGCGGGGAGCGCGGCGGGTGGGAAGAACAATGCGATCGCCCAGCCGCCGGGAAACCCGATATCGTGGAGCCGCTTGACGGTCGCTGCAAGCACAGACCAGGTCGTGAAAAAGGCGGCGATGATCAACGAAAAACCGATCAATGCCGCCCCTTCATGTGCGTTGGCACCCATCCGTCCGGCCATCGCCAGGGGCATGGCGAGGATCGAGAACCAGAAGAGCACCGTCAGGATGAACGCCTTGCGCCCGATCCTGCCGGACATCCCGAACAGGAGCCATCTCAGGTCTGCGTCGGGAGGTCGGCGCATGGTGCGATATCAGGCGCGCAGCAGTTCGTTGATGCCGGTCTTCGAGCGGGTTTTCTCGTCGACCGTCTTGACGATGACCGCGCAATAGAGGCCCGGGCCGGGTTCGCCGTTCGGGAAGGGCTTGCCGGGCAGGGTGCCGGCCACGACCACCGAATAGGGCGGTACTTCGCCATAGCTGATCTCGCCGGTCTGGCGATTGACGATCTTGGTCGACTTGCCGATGTAGACGCCCATGCCGAGCACCGAGCCTTCGCGCACGATGCAGCCTTCGACGACTTCGGACCGCGCGCCGATGAAGCAGTTGTCTTCGATGATGGTGGGCCCGGCCTGCAGCGGCTCGAGCACGCCGCCGATGCCGACGCCGCCCGAGAGGTGCACGTGCTTGCCGATCTGGGCGCAGGAGCCAACCGTGGCCCAACCATCGACCATGGTGCCCTCGTCGACATAGGCG
This sequence comes from Hoeflea sp., assembly GCA_002707605.1. Lineage (GTDB taxonomy): Bacteria > Pseudomonadota > Alphaproteobacteria > Rhizobiales > Rhizobiaceae > Pseudohoeflea. The sequence goes on along the minus strand of PANK01000001.1, from coordinate 1,700,984 downwards.
CCGAGATTGACGAAGGAAGGCATCAGGACGACGTTCTTGCCGATGAAGGATCCGCGCCGCACGATCGAGCCCGGCACCGCGCGGAAGCCGGACTTTTCGAATTCGTTGGCGGTCCAGCCTTCGAACTTCGACGGCACCTTGTCCCACCAGACCGCTTCACCCGGACCGCCCTTGATGATTTCCATCGGGTTGAGACGGAAGGACAGGAGCACGGCCTTCTTGAGCCACTGGTTGACGGTCCAGTTGCCGTCGTCGCCGCGCTCGGCCACGCGGGCTTCGCCGCGATCGAGAAGGTTGAGCGATTCCTCGACAGCGTCGCGCACTTCGCCACGGGTGGAAGTGGAGACCTCGTCGCGATTGTCGAAAGCGGTCTCGATCGTCGCCTCAAGGGCTTTCAGGTCGTGCTTCATCGTGGCGTTTCCTTAATCTTGAACGGGTATTTCTTGCATTCTGCGGCGAACTCGTCTTTCACCGGCAGTGATCGGCTTTTCTCCTAAGGGAGGAGGCAGGCCCGGTCAATTCGACAAGGAGAATGCCATGAATGCCAAACGTCCGGATGGTGCCTGGGACCCGCTGCAGGATAGCCATTCCGACCGGGAGCGCGCCGAACGCCAGCCGCTGACCCCGCAGACCGCTCATCCCGCCTATCGCCTTGCCTATGCCGACATGGATTTCCTCTGCCGCGAGGAACTGCGTCCCATCCGCCTGCAGCTCGAGCTCCTGAAGCCCGGCATGCTGCTCGACGAGGCGAACGTGAAATCGACCGTCGTCATGTTCGGCGGCGCGCGCATTCCCGAGCCCGGCGGCGATCCCTGGGCCGCTCACAACGAGACCCAGGCCGAGAATCTTCGCGCAGCGTCGCGCTACTATCAGGAAGCGCGCAACTTCGCCCGCGTGGTATCCGAGCATTCGCTCAAATCAGGCGGATCGGAGTTCGTGATCTGTACTGGCGGCGGGCCCGGCGTGATGGAAGCGGGAAACCGCGGTGCCAATGATGTCGGCGCCAAGTCGATCGGCCTCAATATCGTGCTGCCGCACGAACAGGCGCCCAATCCCTATGTGACGCCGGAACTGTCCTTCAACTTCCACTATTTCGCGATCCGCAAGATCCACTTCCTCATGCGCGCCAAGGCGATCACCATCTTCCCGGGCGGCTTCGGCACGATGGACGAGATGTTCGAGACGCTGACGCTGATCCAGACCGGTCGCATGGAACCGATCCCCTTCCTGCTGTTCGGCAAGGAGTTCTGGACCTCGATCATTGATTTCCAAGCGCTGAGCGACTTCGGCACCATCTCGCCGGACGATCCGGGGCTTCTCAACTATGTCGATACGGCGGAGGAAGCCTGGGACGCGATCTCGCGCTATTACGAGTTCGCGCCGGAGTAACCAGTCTCAGGAGGCGGGTCGAAGCGCGAAGAGGAAATCGCGCAGATCATCCGTGACGTAATGGATGTGGGGGGCGTCATCGCCCTCCTGTTCCCACGTCTCTCCGACCACTTCATCCATGTTGTTGGGCACGATCAGCACCGTACGCATGCCGAGATCGTGCGGGGCGGTGAGATTGCGTGGCAGATCCTCGAACATCGCCGCCTGCTTCGGGTGCACGCCGTTGATTTCGAGGAAACGCCGATAGGTGTCGGGCGCGGGCTTCGGCATCAGTTCGGCAGCAATGATGTCGAAAATGTCGTCGAAATGATCGAGAATACCGAGCGCCTCGGCGGTTCGGCGCGCATGCGGCACGTCGCCATTGGTGAAGATGAACTTCCGCCCCGGCAAAGCCTTGATCGCTTCACCCAGTTTCGGGTCCGGTTCGAGCGCCGAATAATCGATATCGTGGACAGCCGAGAGGAAGTCGTTCGCATCGATCCCGTGGTTGATCATCAGCCCCTGCAGCGTCGTGCCGTGATCGCGGTAATACTGCTTCTGCACCTTGCGCGCCGCGTCATGATCGAGATCGAGAAGGGCGCGGATATAGCCTGTCATCTTCTTGTCGATCTGCGAGAACAGGTCGGCGCGGCGGGGATAGAGCGTGTTGTCGAGGTCGAAGACCCACTCTGTCACGGTTTCGAAATCGGCGAGGTCGGGGCGGGAAGGCTTTGCTGTCATGGGAGGACTTATGGCAGGTCGCGCCCACTATGGGAATGCCGTGGGCTCTCAGAGCCACGCGGAATTTGTGTTGCCTCCAAAACCTGCTAGATAACGGCCATGATCACCGGAACGGACCATTGCCGCGCTTTTATCCTGCAGGATCGCAAACGCCTGCCGGTGCGCTTTTTCCCGTCCTGTTTCGGTATTCGGCTCGCGCGTCTGGGCTGAGACGGCCGTCACCGGATTTGATCCGGTCTCTCCCTGTCTCAGCTCTCTCGAAAGACCATCGCCATGCCCACATGGATCGCCATCACGATCGCGGCTGCCTTCCTGCAGAACATCCGCTCCTCGCTGCAAAAATATCTCAAGGGTGCCATGGGTACCACCGGTGCCACGTTCGTCCGCTTCGGCTTCGGCCTGCCCTTCGCGCTCTTCTTCGTCCTCGCGCTTCACTTCGTCGGTGGTTATGATTGGCCGCCGCACTTCCCCACGACCTTCTTCGTCTGGGTAGCCGTCGCCGCAACCGCACAGATTACCGCACAGGCACTGCTGATCCAGCTGTTCAGCCACCGCAACTTCGCCGTCGGCACGGCCTATTCGCGCACAGAACCGGCGCAGGCCGCACTGTTCGGCCTCATCTTTCTCTCCGATAGCGTGAGCACTGTCACGCTTATGGCCATCGCCATCTCGCTTGTCGGCGTGATGCTGATCTCGGTCGCGCGATCGCCCATCAGTCCCAAATCGCTGGTGACGTCCATCTTCACCCGCACCGCGGGTATCGGCCTTGCGTCCGGCCTGTTTTTCGGCCTCGCCGCTGTCGGGTTTCGTGGAGCTTCGCTGTCGCTCGGCGGACCTAACTTCATGATGCAGGCGGCCTTCACGCTGCTGGCGGCGATTTTCCTGCAGACGCTCGTCATGACGGTCTGGATGGTCTGGAAGAATCCGGAGGAAATCGGCCGCATCAAGGCTGCCTGGAAGGTATCCGCCCTCGTAGGGGCGGCAGGCGCGACGGCCTCCTTCGGCTGGTTCATGGCGATGACGCTGCAGACTGCCGCCGTGGTCAAGGCGCTTGCACAGATCGAACTGCTCTTCACCTTCGCCTCGACCGTCCTGTTCTTCCGCGAGCACATCAACAGGCTGGAATTTATCGGCTGCATCCTTATTGTAGCCGGTATTCTCGTGCTACTGCTGGTATGAGGGCGGGGTCTGAAGAGGCCTCGAAAGTCCAGGCTTGTCCTGAAGGGGATAATTTGTCTCGCCATATCAATACCGCAACCCGCCGCAACGCGGTGCGCTCGGTCATGCTGACGCTGTTGGCGGTGACGCTCGCCGCCTGCGCCACTGCGCCCGAGGCGGTGATGGCGCCGATCGGCGCAACCGCGCCGGATGCCTCCGTTGTCTCCATACTCGTGGCCACCACCCGCGCGGAGACAGGCGAGGTCGGTGAGCCCTATTCCGGCGAGCGCGGCAGTGCGGTCGACGTCAACGAAGTCGAAGTCTCCATCCCGCCCGACCGCAATCGAAGGATCGGCGAAGTCCAGTGGCCGAAGAAACTGCCACCGGATCCCGAGCGGGATTTCGCCACCGTGTCCGCTCGCAAGATCGACGGCATCGGCGATGCCCGCAAGTGGCTGGCCAAGCACCAGAATCACAGCGGGCGGCTCCTGCTTTTCGTCCACGGCTTCAATACGCGCTATGAAAACTCGGTCTACCGTTTCGCCCAGATCATCCATGACAGTGGCACCGACTCGGCGCCGATCCTGTTTACCTGGCCGTCACGCGGCTCCGTGTTCGCCTATGGCTACGACAAGGAGAGCACGAATTACTCGCGCACGGCGCTGGAAGCGATCCTGACGGCTGCGGCGGAAGAAAAGTCGGTCCGCGAGGTCACGATCCTGGCCCACTCCATGGGCACATGGCTGACGGTCGAATCGCTGCGCCAGATGGCCATACGCAATGGCCGTATCGCGCCCAAGATCACCGACGTCATTCTCGCCTCACCGGACCTCGATGTCGACGTTTTCCGCCAGCAACTGGTGGACATGGGGCCCAATCGCCCGAAGTTCACGATCTTTGTCTCACGGGACGATCGCGCGCTACAGGTCTCCCGCCGGATATCCGGCAATGTCAGCCGCTTGGGACAGATCGATATTGACGATCCCGTGGTGCGCGCGCAGCTCGAGGCCGAGGGCATTACCGTTCTCGACCTGTCGAAGCTGCGTGGCGGCGACCGGCTCAACCATTCCAAGTTCGCCGACAGTCCGGAGATGGTGCAATTGCTCGGCAAGCGCCTGATCTCAGGCCAGACCATCACCGATCAGGATATTGGACTTGGGGCGCAGCTCGGCGCGACAGCGCTCTCCGTCACCAATACGGTCGGCGCTGCCGCAGGGGTTGCTGTTGCGGCGCCCATCTCGATCATCGATCCCTCGACGCGAAACAATCTGGACGATCAGGTCAACAATCTCAACGGTAGCCTGAGTGAGACGATCGGTGGGCTCGTTCCCGTTGCCGGGCCGGTCCTGCAAACCTGTACCGGAAACTCCGTGCGCTGCGTCGATCCGGCGAAGCTTCGCTAGGTCGGCACCACTGGGAGTGGACTGAGGATCGCCTCTACACTTGCAGATCAGGGGACGAGAAGCGTGCCCGCGCCGTGTGCGGTAAAGATTTCCAGAAGCACCGCGTGCGGGGTCTTACCGTTGAGGATGACCACGCCCTGAACACCGCGCTCGATGGCGTCGATGCAGGTTTCGACCTTCGGGATCATGCCGCCGGAGATCGTCCCGTCCGCGATCAGCGCCTTGGCCTGGGCCACGGTCAGTTCGTCGATCAGCTGACCGTTCTTGTCGAGAACGCCAGGCACGTCGGTCAGGAAGAGAAGGCGGGTGGCGTTCAGCGAACCGGCAATCGCGCCGGCGAAGGTGTCGGCGTTGATGTTGTAGGTATGCCCGTCCCGGCCCGGAGCGACCGGCGCGATCACCGGGATCATTTCCGACTTCGCGAGCAGGTCGAGAAGCGTACGGTCGACTTCCACCGGCTCGCCGACGAAACCGAGGTCGAGAACGCGCTCGATGTTGGAATCGGGGTCGGTCACGGTCTTGGTCGCCTTTTCGGCATAGACCATGTTGCCGTCCTTGCCGCACAGGCCGATCGCCCATTCGCCCTCGGCATTGATCATCCGGACGATGTCCTTGTTGATCGAACCGGCCAGAACCATTTCGACGATCTCGACGGTCTTTTCGTCGGTCACGCGCAGGCCACCCTCGAAGCGGGATTCGATCCCCATCTTGGTCAGCATCGCGGCGATCTGCGGACCGCCGCCGTGAACGACGATCGGGTTGACGCCGGACTGCTTGAGAAGTGCGATATCCTGCGCGAACGCCTTGCCGAGGGCTGCGTCGCCCATGGCATGACCACCATATTTCACCACGATCGACTTGTTCTCGTAGCGCTGCATGTAGGGCAGGGCTTCGGCCAGGAGCCGGGCCTGAATACCGGCAGTGCTTTCAGTCGTATCGGTCATGTGATGGGTATCCCGTGGAAGTGTCGGCAAGCTGTTTAGCGGCAATCGCCGCAAGCTTCAACGGCCTCAACCGCCCGGGACAGGCAAGATCAGCTCGTCACCGCCGTCATGATCGCCGCGCGCAACTCGTCGATACCCTCGCGCTTTTCCGACGAGGTCGAGAGAAGCACCGGATAGGCCGCCGGTCGTTTGGCGATCTTGGCAGCGGTTTCCTCGAGCAGCTTCGGCACGCCTGCGGCCTTGATCTTGTCGGTCTTGGTCAGAACGATCTGGTAGGAGACGGCCGCCTTGTCGAGAAGCGTCATGACCTCGGCATCGTTGGCTTTCACGCCGTGGCGCGCATCGATCAGCAGATAGACGCGCTTGAGCGTCGACCGGCCGCGCAGATAGTCGAAGACAAGCCGCGTCCAGGCATCCACCTGGTCCTTGGGCGCCTTGGCATAGCCGTAGCCCGGCATGTCGACCAGCGCCAGCGGCGGCAGGTCGTCCCCCGTGCCCGAATAGCCTTCCGGAACGAAATAATTGAGTTCCTGGGTGCGGCCCGGCGTGTTCGATGTCCGTGCCAATCCTTTGGCGCCCACGAGCGCGTTGATCAGCGAGGATTTGCCGACATTGGAGCGGCCGGCAAAAGCGATCTCGGCCGGACCTTCCGGCGGCAGGAACTTCAGCGACGGCACCCCGCGGATAAAGATCCACGGATAGGGAAAGGGCGGCGGTGCCGCCCCTTCATTGGCCATGTCGTCGGAGGTGTTGTCCGACATCGTCAGCTCTCGGCCTTCGGTTTTCGGGAGAACAAGCTCTTGAGGTTGTCCCACAACTCGATCTTCACGCCCTGGCGCTTCATGATCACGCCCTGCTGGACGACCGACAGCGTGTTGTTCCAGGCCCAGTAGATCACCAGACCGGCCGGGAACGAGGCCAGCATGAAGGTGAAGACGACCGGCATCCAGGTGAAGATCATCGCCTGGGTGGGATCGGGCGGCGTCGGGTTCATGCGCATCTGCAGGAACATGGTGACACCCATGATCAGCGGCCAGACGCCGATCATCAGGGCGTGCGGAACGTCATAGGGCAGAAGGCCAAACAGGTTGAAGAGCGAGGTGGGGTCAGGAGCAGACAGGTCCTGGATCCAGCCGAAGAAGGGCGCGTGCCGCATCTCGATGGTGATGTAGATGACCTTGTAGAGCGAGAAGAAGACAGGGATCTGCAAGAGAACCGGCCAGCAGCCCGCCACCGGATTGATCTTCTCTTCCTTGTAGAGCTGCATCATCGCCTGCTGCAGTCCCATGCGGTCGTCGCCGTATTTTTCCTTCAGCTCCGCCATTTTCGGCTGAACCTTCTTCATGTTCGCCATCGACTTGTAGGACTTGTTGGCGAGCGGGAAGAAGATGGCCTTGACGAGGATCGTCGTCAGCAGGATCGAGACGCCGAAATTGCCGACCAGGTGATAGAAGAAGTCCAGCAGCCAGAACATTGGCTTGGTCAGGAAGTAGAACCAGCCCCAGTCGATCATCAGGTCGAAGTTCATGATGCCGAGGGACTTGTCGTAATTGTCGATGACCTGCACTTCCTTGGCGCCGGCGAAGACGCGGGTCGTTGTGGTCGCGGATGCGCCTGGAGCTACGGAAATGTCGTCGGACTTGAAATCGGACTGGTAGCGTGCGCGACCGTCCTTGAAGTAGCCGAAGCGGCTGTCGAAGCCGGTGCCGGGATCAGGGATGACGGCGGTGGCCCAGTACTTGTCGGTGATGCCGACCCAGCCGCCGACGCTGCTGCCCGGATCGATGGTGCCGTCTTCCTCGACGTCCTTGTAGTCGATTTCCTGCAGGCCATGCTCGCCGGCAACGCCGATGAGACCTTCGTGGAGAACGTAGATGCCTGCGGTCTTCGGCTTGAAGTAGCGGGTCACGCGGCCGTAATTGGCAAGCGTGACAGCCTCGCCGCTGTCGTTGGTGACCGAGTCCTCATAGGCGAACATGTAATGGTCGTCGACGCTGATCGTACGCTTGAAGGTCAGGCCCGTGCCGTTGTCCCAGGTCAGCGTGACCGGAGAGGACGGGGAAAGCGTGGTCGCACCCTCGGCGGTCCATTCGGTGTTCGGTCCCGGAGCCGTCTGGCCCTGGGTGCCGCTCACATAACCGATTTCCGCGAAGTATCCGAGATCGGTCGCCGCGGGGCTGAGAAGCTGGATGATGGGGCTCGAGCGGTCGACTTCCTCATGGTAGTTCTTCAGCGACAGATCGTCGATCCGCGCGCCCTTGAGGTTGATGGAGCCCGTCAGGTCAGGGGTGTCGATGGTGATGCGCGCGCCGCTCGACAGCGCCTCTTCGCGGGAGGCGGGCTGGTCGCCGGCCGTTGCGCTCGGGGTCGCCGTGTCCGAAGTGGTGGTCGATGGAATGGCCGCATCGGAGCCCGGGCTTGCCTGTTCGGCGCTCACGGTCCGCTCCTGCTGGGTGTCGGCGCGTTCGCGCTCCATCTTTGGAGTGACGTAGAAGAACTGCCACGCGATCAGCACTACGATCGAGAGGCCAATCGCCACCATGTAATTGCGGTTGTTTTCCATCAATTCGTCCCGGGCGCCGTGGCAGGTCCTGCCGGCGCGTTAGCGTGTTGTTTTCGTCCCGTCCCCTGATGCGGGCGCGAAATTTTCCTGTGACCCTCGGCCATGCGGGTGGCGAAAGCCTTGCCGATTTCCTCGAAGGGCGCGGACAGCGTGTCCCTCCGCGCGACAAGCACATAATCGTGACCGGGCCGGAATGAAACCCCCTCGGCGAGTCTGACGATCTCTCGCAGACGCCGGCGCATGCGGTTCCGCTCCACCGAATTACCCTGTTTGCGGGTCACCGTATAGCCGACGCGGGGGGCGGCGTCGGGCTCGTTGCGGTCGATCATTTCGAGGAGGAAATAGGGTCCGCGCAGGCGCAGTCCCTTCTGTACATGAAGAAAATCCGGCCGACTTTTCAGCCGGCCGGGTTTTGTCTCTTGGGTCAGGTTTGTCACGTGACCCCCTGAAATTCGGGTCTTCTCGGACGCTTAGGCCGAAAGACGCTTGCGACCGCGGCTGCGACGTGCGGCGATGACCTTACGGCCGCCGACCTTTGCCATGCGGCTGCGAAAACCGTGGCGGCGCTTGCGGACAAGCTTCGAGGGTTGGTATGTGCGCTTCGTCATTTATTTAAATTACCGCGGTGTGCGGCCCTTCTTGGAACTGTCGCTTTTGAGGCTGTTCGATTGCCGGGTCTCGCGCTGTTTTGACGCAAGCCGATCCCGGAAACGTGGGGCTTATAGGCGACAAACCCCGGAAAAGTCAATCGCCCCCGGCCTTCCCGTCCCGAACTCTTTTGTCATGCCATCTCACGGCGAAGTGAGAATCCCCGTGATTGCGCTCACGAAGCTTTTGCGAAAACTCTTGCGAACGTCATTGGCGTTTTACCGGCAGCCTGACTACCTTCCAGTCCATGAACACGGCAAGGAACCATATCATGACCACGGCGGACGATCAGCCGGACCGGCGCAAGGACGCCGATCGCTCCGGCGCAACTCCGCCCGCGCGAAAGGCTGAAGGCGCTATCGGCCCTGGAGCTGCAAAGCCCGCCTGGCGACGCTATCTGCCCATCCTCGTCATAGCCGGCGGTCTGGCAGCGGGGTATGCGGCGGGACTTCATGAGTATCTCTCGCTCTCGGTGCTCGCCGAACAGCGCGAAGACCTGCTCGGCTTCGTCGATGCCAATTATGCGCTGTCCCTCGCGGTTTATTTCCTCGTTTACGTGCTGGCGGTCGCTTTTTCCTTCCCCGCCGCATCGGTCCTGACCATCTTCGGCGGCTTTCTCTTCGGCTGGCTCGTCGGCGGCATCGTCACGGCCTTTGCTGCGACCCTCGGCGCCACCGCCGTCTTCCTTGCGGCCAAATCGGCTTTCGGCGATGTGCTGCGGCAGAAGGCCGGCGGATTTCTCAATCGTCTCGCCGACGGGTTCGAAAAGGATGCGCTGAGCTATCTTTTCGTGCTGCGGCTCGCACCCGTCTTCCCCTTCTTTGTCATCAATATCGCGCCAGCCTTTTTCGGCGTGCCGCTGCGGACCTATCTGATCGCCACCTTCTTCGGCATCCTGCCGGGCACCTTCGCCTATTCCTGGCTCGGTCAGGGGGTCGACAGCGTGTTGTTGGCGGCAGCCGATGCGGGTAGGGAAGTCTCCGTCGGCGATCTGGTAACGCCCGAGATCACCATCGCATTTGTCGCCCTGGCACTGGTCGCCGCCATCCCGCCCGTGCTACGCAGGCTGCGCGGCCCGCGGAACAGTTGAGCGGTCGCGCGCTCCGGAGAACTTTATGACTGAACGCCTGACACCCGATATCTGCGTCATCGGCGCGGGCTCCGGCGGCCTGACGGTTGCCGCAGCCGCCGCTGCCTTTGGCGTGAGCGTGGTATTGATCGAAAAGAACCGCATGGGCGGGGACTGCCTCAATTACGGCTGCGTGCCGTCCAAGGCTCTGATCGCGGCCGCCAAGCACGTCAATGCGGTGGCTGAAGCCCCGGTATTCGGCGTCAATGCCGGCCTGCCGACCGTCGATTTCGAGCGCGTCCACGACCATGTCCACGAAGTCATCGCGGCCATCGAGCCCAATGATTCCGTCGAGCGTTTCCGGGCGATGGGCGTGAAGGTGATCGAGGCGGAGGGCCGCTTTGTCGACCGGAGCCGTGTGGTTGCCGGCGACTACGAGATCTCCGCCCGCCGTTATGTGATCGCCGCCGGCTCCTCTCCGCTCGTCCCGCCGATCCCGGGCCTCGACACGGTCGATTACCTCACCAATGAAACGCTCTTCGAACTCAAGAAGGGGCCGAAACATCTGGTCATCATCGGCGGCGGGCCGATCGGCATGGAGATGGCGCAGGCCCATCGCCGGCTTGGCGCCGAAGTGACCGTCATCGAAGGCGGTCGTGCGCTCGGCAAGGAAGACCCGGAGCTCGCGGCCATCGTGCTGGACCGGATGCGCGCCGAGGGGATTGCCGTTCATGAGAACGTGAAAGTCGTCGAAGTCGGCAAGTCCGGTCGCTGGCAGGTCAAGGTCACCTGCGAGCGAAACGAGGGCGGCACATTCGAGGTGATCGGCAGCAAGCTGCTCGTCGCAACCGGCCGCAAACCCAATGTCGACGGTCTCGGGCTCGAGAACGCCGGTATCAAGTTTGACCGGTCGGGCATCAAGGTCGGCTCCGACCTGCAGACGTCGAACAAGAAGGTCCTGGCGATCGGCGACATCACCGGCGGGCTGCAGTTCACCCATGTCGCGGGCTATCACGCCGGTATCGCGATCCAGAAGATTCTCTTCCGTCTCCCCGCCAAGGAAGACCGCACCATCATCCCGCGCGTCACCTTTACCGATCCCGAGCTCGCCCATGTCGGGCTCGACGAGGAGGCCGCGCGCAAGAAGCACGGCAGCAAGATTTCGGTCCTGCGCTGGCCCTACGCCGAGAACGACCGCGCCCAGGCCGAGCGCCGCACGACCGGCATGATCAAGGTCATCGCCGACAGGAAGGCGCGCATCTTGGGCGCCTCCATCGTCGGCGCCGGGGCGGGCGAGATGATCAACATGTGGGCGCTCGCGGTCTACAAGGGCATGAATCTCGGCGAGATGCGTTCCTACGTCTCGCCCTATCCCACCATGAGCGAGATTGGAAAACGCGCGGCCGTCGCCTATTATGCCCCGATGGCGCGCAAGTCCTGGGTCCGCTCGCTGGTCCGGTTCCTGCGCCGCTTCGGCTGATGCCGGCTCTTGGGGAGTGACGATGCGGAGCAATCAGTCAGATGAACCGGCTGATGACGACCGGACGGGCGAGGAGCCCGTAAACGGCGCGCCGCCCCGACTGGCCGCGCTCACGGCGAATGTCCGCGCAGCGCCCATCCGGGGTCTCTCCACCAAGCTTCTGTGGCTGACAATTCTCTTCGTGATGATCGCCGAAGTTCTGCTCTTCGTGCCCTCGGTCGCCAATACCCGCATGCGCTGGCTGCAGGACCGGCTGAACACGGCGGCTGCCGCCAGCGTGGTCATCGATGGTCTGCAGGACATGCGTCTGCCGCAGCCGATTCGCGAGGACACGCTGATGGCGACCGGCACCAAGGCGATTGCGCTGAGGAAGGACGGCATGTCGCGCATGCTGGTCTCCTCCGACATGCCGCCCGAAGTGACCCACCAGTACGATCTGTCCGACGTCAGTCCGGTCGAGGCCATCATCGACGCCTTCGACGAACTGCTTTTCGGTGGAAACCGCATCATCCGCGTTTACGGGCCGGTCGGCGGCAATCCCGATATGGTGATCGACGTCGTTCTCGAGGACGCGCCGCTGCATCAGGCGATGCTCATCTATGCGCGCAACATCTTTCTTTTGTCGCTTCTCATCTCCGTCATCACCGCGGCTCTCGTCTTCTTTGCCATCAATCGCATCATGATCCGGCCGATCCAGCGGATGACGGAAAACATGCAGGCCTTCTCCGGCGATCCGGAAAATCCCGCCCGCATCATAGCGCCGCGTCCGGTGGGCGATGAACTCGGCTTTGCCGAGCAGCATCTGGCCGGCATGCAGACGCAATTGCAGTCGACCCTGCGCCAGCAACGCCATCTCGCCGATCTCGGCCTTGCCGTCTCTAAGATCAACCACGACATGCGCAACATTCTGGCCTCCGCCCAGCTCGTCTCGGACCGGCTGGCGTCGCTTGCGGACCCTATGGTCAAGATGCTGGCGCCGAAGCTTCTGCGTTCCATCGATCGGGCGGTCGCCTATTCGGGCGAGGTGCTCGCCTATGGCCATGCGCGCGAAGCCCAGCCGACCCGCCGCTTCATCAATCTGCATGCGCTGTCCAACGAAGTCCGCGAGATCCTCTCGGAAGAAGCGGGCAGCGCCATCGAGTTCAGGATCGAGATGGAGCAGGGGCTCGAGGTCGAGGCCGATTCCGAGCAGCTCTTCCGCGTGCTTTACAATCTGAGCCGCAACGCCGTGGAAGCCTTGCGCGCCGATCTCGAAACCGAGGCGAGCCTCGTGCGCCGCGTCACCATCTCCGCCGCCCGGCAGGGCAGCGTGGTCGAGATCCATGTCGCCGACACCGGCCCCGGCATGCCGGAGAAGGCGCGCGAGAACCTCTTCCAGCCCTTCCGCGGCTCCGCCCGCTCGGGCGGCACCGGCCTGGGGCTCGCCATCGCCCGCGAACTGGTGATCGCCCATGGCGGCACCATCGCGCTCGCCGATTCGGCCAGTCACGGCACGACATTCCGCATCGAGCTGCCCGACCAGCCGCTGCCGATCAGCAACTACCGGGCGCTGGCCTAGCTTATTTCAGCTTCAACCGCTGCCCAGCAAAGGCTCGGCCGCCGCCGCTCTTCACGCCTGCCGACAATCTCGAAATCGGAAGAGGAATTTTCCCCGAAACCTCTTGCAATCATCTGCGCAAGCGTTTAGGTCACCTCCTCGCAAGCCAACGGTCCTTTCAGCGACCCGTCAGGCCTGCCGCGCACCCGTAGCTCAGCTGGATAGAGCACCAGACTACGAATCTGGGGGTCAGGAGTTCGAATCTCTTCGGGTGCGCCATTTCTTTCTTCAGCGAACAAACTGACTTCCATTACCGCGCTCGCAAGAGTTTCGGACCATAGGCAACCGCGAAGCTCAGGAAGGCAGCGCACCAGAGCAATCCTGCCAGGTCGAAGAGCATATGTCCGGGCCAGAAGCCGGCGACAAACCGTACGATTGCGGATCCGATGATGGCACCATAGATCGCGGTGGTCGCCCGATCGGCGTGGAGGCTGTGACCGGTGTGCCCGAGCGTCGCCCGCGTCATGACGGCAAGTGTCATCGTTCCGATTGCGCCGGCCAGCCAGAGATGCATGGCAGGCGGAGCAGGCAGAATGTCCGGCCGGATGGTGGCGAGCCCCAACGCCAGCGCGCCGAACGGCAAGAAGAGATAGCCGACGTGCAGAATGGTCACGAGCGGTTCCGCCGTCGTGAGGTGGCCCTTCCACCGCGACAGGCGCACGGCCTGAGCGAGCCCCATGAGGATGAGCGCCAAACCCGTAAGGCGGGCGTCCGGGAAAACGATCCATGCCAGCAAGGCGCCGATACTTGCGAGGAGTACGACCTTGTCGATCTGTCGCATCGGCGGGACCGGCAGCTCCGGCGCCTTCTGCTGGACGAGCCAGTTGCGGGTGAAGGATGGAATGATCCGGCCTCCGATGAGGCTGATCATCATGATAGCAGCGCCGACCGCGAGGCGAAGCCCGAAGCCTTCGGCCGGATGGTGTCCCCAATGGGCCTCCAGATGGAAGACAAGATTGGCGATGGTGAAGACGATGAGCAGAGCCAGAACGACGAGATTGCGCCAGTTTCTGCCCGCCACGATTTCTCGCAGAATGACGAGCGACAATACCACCGGGAACGCGAGGTCGACGCCCACGGCCAGTGGGAAGGGTAAATTGGCCGAGACCAGAACCGCAAAACGGCCGGCGATCCAGAGACCGAAAAGAGCCGCGAGGGGCCAACCCACCANGGGGAGCCTGCCCGTCCAGTTCGGGACCGCAGTCAAAAGAAAACCCGCGATGATCGCACCCAGATAGCCGAAGAGAAAGGCGTGCGCGTGCCAGGAAATCGGATCGAAGCGCGAGGGCGGCGCGGCTGAGCCGGTCAGCGCCAGGATCCACATGATCATGGCCGCACCCGCCCACAGCGAGCCGAAAAGGAAGAAGGGACGGAAGCCGAAGGAGAGCAAGGCGGGGCCCTGCCAGCGGCGCATCTGTTCGGCGGAAGACATCATCTCGTTTCCTTGCTCTGTGGGAGACCTCTTCCTAGCCCCAAAAGCGTCAGTGAGTTTGCGCTTGCACAAAGTTCGCGACGATTGGCGCGCGCATGGTGTCGCGTGAAAGGATGCACCCATGTCCCGCCCCAACATGTCGGACCCGGATCTGACCCTGGACAGGCTCATGCGGGAATGGCCCGGCACCATTCCCGTGTTCATCCGCCACAGGATGATGTGTGTCGGCTGTCTCATAACGCCGTTTCACACGATCACCGACGCGTGCCGCGAATATGGCCTCGACGAAGACGACTTCCGGAGCGAACTCGACCGGTCTGTGGCTAGTGCTTCGATGAATGATGACCGAGAACCACGAGAGCGTGCGGATCGCAGACAATAATGTGCTTGCGGGTGCTCTTGACCATCCCGGCCTTTTCCCAGGCGCTCAACAGCCGGCTGACCGTGTGGAGCGTCGTAGCCGTCATTTCTGACAAGTCCTGGCGTGTGATCGGAAAATCGACCTCTATCCCCTCTTCCACCTTGCGACCGGTCTGGTTGACCAGACGCAGGAGCGCATTCGCGACCCGTTGTTCAACCTGCTGCGTGGCCATCTCGACGATGCGATTGTTCATCTCGCCCATTCGGGTGCCGACGGTCTTGTAGGTCTCGGTCGCGAAACCGTCGTAGGAGAGAAAACTGTCCCACAGCTCCATCGGCCATGAAAGGACGATCGATTCCGACGCCGTGACGGCGGTAGCCGGATAGCTGCTTCGCCCAATGGCCTTGGCAATGCCGAAGAGCTGCCCGGGCGGGATGTGGAGCGCGATGATCTGTTCGCCCGTTTCAGTGATCCGGATCACCCGGATATAGCCGTCGAGCAACATGAAGAAGCGGCCGGCCTCGGCGCCTTCCTCGAAAACGGCCTGGCCCTCCGGATAGCGACGCGAACTCGCCAGATCGAGGATCTGGCGGATCCGCTCGCGGGAAAGCCGAGAGAATGGAGGCATGTGCGTGAGCAGGCTCTCGTCCAGCCGCGGCAGGGTCTTGGTCGGTCCATCGATCATTCTCCCTTCTAATCAGGGTGGGCATAAAATCCAACGGCCTCTTTGTCGGCGACCCATCAGAATAATCCGATGGACCTTGCGCTAGAACAAAGTTCGCATCCGGCGCGGAGCTATGTTGCGGCTCAAACGAACCCGCAACGAAAGGACACGACAATGTTCCGCGCACTCACAACAGCCTTCCTTCTCACCACTCTTCTCGGTGCTACCGCACTGGCCGAAACCGTCGAAGTGAAAATGCTCAACAAAAGCGGCAAGGAGACGATGGTCTTCGAACCGGCCTTCGTGAAGATCGCGGTCGGCGACACCGTGAAGTTCGTTCCCGGAGACAAGGGCCACAACGCGGAAAGCATCAAGGGCATGCTTCCGGAAGGCGCCGAACCCTTCGCAGGCAAGATCAACAAGGAAGTCGAGGTCACTTTCGATACCGAAGGCCTCTATGGCGTGGAATGCAAGCCGCACTTCGCCATGGGCATGGTGATGACGGTCGCAGTCGGCGATGTCACTGTGGCCCCGGACGACTTTCTCGCCGGCCGCATTCCGCCGAAAGCGAAAAAGCGCTTCGAAGAGCAACTCGCCAACCTGAACAAGTGAATTCGACTGCCGACCGGGCTGGATAGACCAGCCCGGCAACGGCCAACCATTGGAGGCAACCAATGACCAAGTTCGTCGACACCCAAAACCTGAAAGTCAATCGCCGCAACATGCTGCGCGGCAGCCTGCTGGCCGGGGCCGCTGCTGCGGTGGCGGGTACGGCTGCCAAAGCCCAGCCGGTCATGCCGAGGCTCAATATCGTCAAGTCCCGCCCGCTGCCGGTTCATACCGTCGCAGCCGAAAAGACAGCCCAGGCCAACGCCAAGCCAGCCGATCTGACCGGCTACACCCGGGTCAGGCAGGAGCTTGTCCAGCCGCCTTTCGCCCCTGAGCACGAGCAGGTCGCTACCGGCGATCCGAAGATCATCGAAGTGACCATGGACATCGAGGAAAAGCTCATGGTCGTCGATGAGGATACCGGAGCCAGCATTTGGGCCCTGACCTATAACGGTTCCGTGCCCGGCCCGCTGATCATTGCCCATGTCGGCGATTATGTGGAATTGACCCTGCGCAACCCGGCCAGCAACGCCATGGAGCACAATATCGATTTCCACGCCTCGACCGGCGCGCTCGGCGGTGGTGGCCTGACCCATGTATTTCCGGGCGAGGAGACGGTGCTGCGCTGGAAGGCGATCAAGCCCGGTGTCTTCACCTATCACTGCGCGCCCGGCGGGGCGATGATCCCCTATCACGTCACCCACGGGATGAACGGCACGATGATGGTGCTGCCGCGCGACGGACTGAAGGACAAGGACGGCAATCAGCTGACCTACGACAAGCTCGTCTATGTCGGCGAACAGGACTACTATCTGCCGCGCGATGAGAATGGCGAGTTCAAGTCCTACGAGGCCGCCGGTGACGATTATGCCGACAGCGTGGATGCCATGCGCACCCTGGTGCCGACGCATTCGGTCTTCAACGGCGCGGTCGGTGCGCTGACCGGAGACGGAGCCATCAAGGCCAAGGTCGGCGAAACCGTGCTGATGGTCCACAACCAGGCCAACCGCGACACCCGTCCGCACCTCATCGGTGGTCATGGCGACTTTGTTTGGGAAAACGGGTCGTTCGGCGACGCGCCGCAGACGGGTCTCGAAACCTGGTTCATCCGTGGCGGCAGCTCGGGCGCTGCGATGTACACCTTCAAGCAGCCCGGCGTTTACGCCTATGTGAACCACAATCTCATCGAAGCCGCTCTGCTCGGCGCGACCGCTCACTTCGTCGTCGAGGGCGAGTGGGACAACAGCCTGATGGAACAGGTCGTTGCGCCCCGGCAGATTGGAAGCTGAAGGAGGGACCACCGATGACCGCCGTCCGCTCACCTGCAAGAAGGGCGACCTCCGCCATGATCGCGGTGATGCTGGCGGCGGCATTGGCTGGAGGGGCCGCGTTCGCCGCACGCGGCCCCGACATGCGTTATGTGCCGGAGATGGCCGCCCATCCCGTCATGATGACCGGCGATCACCCGCTCTACGTCCAGAAATTCGAAGTGACGGTTGCCGAATGGAACCGCTGCCATGAAGAGGGCGCCTGCGATGAACCACGGCGCGCGCCCGCTGGCAAACCCGCGGCCCGCACGCCCGTCACCAATCTGAGCCATCTCGATATCGAGCAGTATCTGCGCTGGATCAACAAACGCTCACGCCATGCCTTTCGGCTGCCGTCACGGGCGGAATGGGAGCAGATGGCCCGCGACGTGATGCCCGACACACCCAACCCGATCTTCACCGACCGCGAACTCAGCTGGGCCTCGGCCTATCTCACCGAGGGGATCGCGCCGCGCAAGCTACAGGTGCAGGGCAGTTTCTCCGAAAGCCCGGAAGGCATCGCAGATCTCGACGGCAGCGTCTGGGAATGGACGGACGATTGCTATGCCGGCGACAGCGGCATCGTGCCCAAGGAGCTATGCCCGGCCTACTGGGTCGGCGGAGAACACATTGCCGCAGTGCCCTACGTGGAGCGCGACCCGGCGCGCGGTGGCTGCGCCGTCGGAGCGCCTCCGGCCCACCTGGGTTTCCGGCTGGTGACCGACGTGCCGCTTGGGAAAAATGGTTAGCGAACTCAGGAGCTGGTGCCGCGAACTGACGGAGGTCACCGTGCCCGCGAGAGTTTCAGGTCGCTCGCAGCGGCACCACTTAGCAACCTCAGCCATCCTGCCCAGAATGGCAAGCGCGCTTGAAGCAGACAAGTTGCTGACGTGCTTCCGGCCGAATTCAGCGCAGCGAGAAGGGTATCGAGAAGCCGACCGTGGCGTAGAAGCCGTCGTCGTTGCCGGGCTCTCGATCTTCCTGGTAGCCGGCCGATACGACCATGCGCAGGCGATCGCCAAGCGGGATGTCGCCCAGGAAGGCGCCGTAGCGTAGCGTCGGCTTGCTGTTGGTCTCGTCGAAGACCGTGAATTCGCCGCCGAAGCGCAGGGTTTCGGTCTTGTAGCCGGCCTTGATGTGACCGTAGACCTGATCGTAAACGCTTGAAACCGAGCCGTAGGATTGCACATAGAACGCATTCACTGCGCTGGTCTCGAAGCCATATTGACCGATGACGCCCACTTCGGAACCGTCGGTGGGGCTTCCCGGAACCGCCTCGTTGTTGTCGACGTAGTGAACACCGCTGCTCAGCGTGAAATAGTAGTCGGGCATCTTCCACAGGTAACCGAGCAGCAGCGACGTCGAGAAGGCGTCGGAATCGGCGATGCCGTCCGTGTTGCCGTAGCCGATATTGCCCGTCACCACCCAGCCGGAGGAGCCGATATTACCGTTGAGCGCGGTCACGAAGCCGACATCGACCCCGTAATCATGCTTGCTCGAACCGCTCTTCGCATAGTCCACGCCACCATAAAGAACCGTGTCATATGTGGGATCGCCCGCCATGCGTTGTTCGATGGTGGCGTCGGCGGCGCCGGCCCCCACCGGCGAGAAGGCGAGCGTGACCGTCAGAACCGCGAGGCAGGCGGCGCTGTGTGAAAACTCGCGGCGATATCGGCGCATGGTGTCCCCCAAAGACAAAGGCTGATTCGAATCTATCAGGCGAGATTTCGCACGGCACACGCGATTCCCTCCATACCCAATTGGGGGGCACGCGCTTGCGGCAGGACGGTTTTTGGGTGGGAAAACATGGGCTCATGCGCCATACAGGCGGCGGCGGCTCAGGAAAGATTTGCGGCCCGGGCGACCGCGCCCCAGGTGAGGTCGCCATGCGTGATCGCGGCGAAGTGCCCGCCACCGGGTATGAGGCATTTCAGTCCGGGTTTCGCGCCGGTAAAAACCTGCGTCACCTCATCGAAGCCGGTGAGGGGGTCCTGGTCGCCGTGAATGATCGACAGCGGTATGGACAGCGAACGGACATCCACCTGGGGTCTCGACATGACATGCCTGAAATCTTCCGAAATGCCGAAGAACGAACTCCGGTAGGTCGAGGCAAACATGTCATATGCGTCGCGACCTGAGGTGCCTCCCTCTAAGAGGGCGATGTCGACCGGGCTGTTGCGGAAATGATTGCGCAGGATGTCCCGGCAGGTGTCACTGTTGGAATAGAATTTCCGGTATTCGAGATAGATCAGCTTGAAGAGAACCAGATCCGACTTCAGCTCGTGCATGCCCTTGTAGAAGGCGCTGCCCTCGTCGGGGTCGGTGCCCGGGCGCGCGAGATTGGTCGACAGCAGCACGAGGCTGGAAAAATGCGGTTTCGACGCCGCGAGCGCGTATCCGGTGGCGATCGAGCCGCCGAGCGAATTGCCGAGCAGGGTGACCGGGCCGATACCCTCGTCTTCGATCAGCTGGATGATTTCGTTCAGACCCTTCTCGATGATGTCCTCTTCGCTCATCAGCAGAGCCAGCGGTCTCGCCTCGAGATAGCCCGGTCGCAACGGCACATAGAGCCGGATATTGTGCCGGTCGAGAAATTCTCCCACGCCCCGCAGGATCACTGGAAACATCATTCCGTGAACCAGTACCACCGGCCGCCCGTTCCTCGGACCCCCGACCAGATAGCGCATATCGTCACCGGAGCTGTGGCGCCGGATCACGAGTGTCAGGTCGTTGTTGAGGTATTCCTCGGCAAAGAGAATGGCCGGGTCGCCCTGTTCGAGGTGGGTGTCGCTCACCGACATGAGATGGGTGAGCTGCCCCATCAACTGTCGCACCAGATCCTTTTGCCCCGAGCAGCCGAGCTTTTCGCAGCACACCTTGATCAACGACCGTTTGGTTTCATAGGTCACGCCGTCGATCCGCGCCGCTTCGCGCAGTTCCAGTCCGCCGACCAGCTGGAAGAGGCAGCGCTTTTCCGCGGCCGTCAGGTTCGAGCCCGGGTTGAACATCTCGACGATTTCGCCAAACAGCGGATTGGCGATGACCATGCCTCGCAGCCGGATGTGCACGCCGCCTGTGGGGTCGAGATGGCGGAAAGGCGCGAACCAGAGAAGGGACCGGCATTCCCTGTCCCATTCGACCAGCCCCGCCGTCAGCCCACCCGCCGCTGCCCGGCGGGCGAGAAGATTGATGTTCGGGTCCGACTGGCTGTTGGTGATGACCACGGTCTCGAGTTCCGAGACGTCGCTGATCCCCCCGCGCACGAACTTTCCGGAGAGTTCGAACTCTGCCCAGTGGATATAAAAGGTATCGACGCCCGGAACCGCCTGCAGACGCTCGCGGATCTCGCGTTTCGCGCGCGCTGCATTGCCGCTGGAAAGAAGAGAGAATACTGCGTCGAGCGTATCGCCTTTGACCCGACTGGATGCCGCCATCTAAATCCTGTCCCCAAGTCCCTCTATGACAAGTAATGATACATATTTAACAGGAGAGTCCACAGTTTAACTGGAGGAGGATACCCTGAGCGGCAGGGGATGTTCGAAATCATCCTGGCTCGGATCGCCGAATTCGTTCGCGGCCTGCCCGTCATAGATTGCTTCGGGCCGCAGGGCTGCCGCCATCAGCTTGCCGGCCTCGCCGAAATAGAGCCGCAGACCGCCGACAGCCTGATAGTGGTTGCGCCGTCCGTAGGCGTTCTCCCCCAGCGTCGTCAGGCCGCTGAGCGCGGTCATACCAGGCGTGAACAGGATGCTGTCAGCGGGCGGACTTGGTTCTGGAGAGGGGGCCGCGTTCGCAGCCGAAATGGCCCCCAGACCGATCAGAGCGGCCGCCCCCGCAATCCGCGCGAACAAGCCGGGCTTGGCCGGTGCGACTGGTGCCGGTTTTGGAACGACGGAGAGGCGGTCGATGGGTGTGAAACGCCCTGCCGGGGAAGTCGGCGAGACACGCGCAGCTCTGATCACGCCATCCGTCCTGTCGATCTCAGCCTCGACTATCGAGCGTACCTCATCGATCTTGCGATCCGCCACCACGACCAGCGTCGCCCCCTCGGCCTGCCAGAGAATCTGGCGGACGGCGTCTCCCGCCCGTTCGCGAAGGCGGCGTGCGGTCTCCATGAGGTTAGCCATGCGCGAGAACGCCCCGGTCGGATCCATCAGGATGCGGTCGTGATCGAACATATCAGCGAAGTCCTCAAGGCTTTCGGGTGCGCCGAGATCCTTGTCTGAATGTTCGATGATGCGCAGGTCGACCCCTCGGGCAAAAGCGGCGGCCGAGCGGATGAAGTCGCGGTGCTCGTTTCTCAGCGTGCCGCGCGCGGCATGAATGGTCAGCACGGGTGTTCGGTGCTCCGGCTTGTCCAGTCCCGCGAGAAAATACAGGCCGCAGCGTTCGTCGCCCAGGAATTCATTCCACTGTGATGCCATCTCCGAGACCTCGTTAAGCAATTGTGAATTCGCGATAGTCGGAAGATATCAAAGCGCTCGCCTGCCACATTACCCAATTGGGGGGAGGGAGGTGGTTTCGGGAAACGGCCCCTAGCCGAGCAGCAATTCTCCCTTGGCGAGGAGGTAGAGTTCACGCCTGATCGCGTTGCGGTCGTCCATGGACCGGCGGATGACCTTCTCCCAGAAGGGCCACCAGTCGCTGGTCTTTTTCTCCCACGACCAGTCGAGCGCCCTTGCCCGGTTTTCAGCGCTGATCCGACGCCTGAGTTCCGGGTCCCCCAGAAGTTCCGCCACCGCCTGCGCGAATCTCTCCGGAGAGCCGTCGGAAATGATGAAGCGCGACTGGAGTTCGCCGAAAGCTTCCGGCACGATGCCGACATCGGTTGCCACGATCGGTATGCCGGAAGCCATCGCCTCCAGAACCGGATTGGGCGTCCCTTCCATCGCCGAAGTGCACAGAAATACATCGAGCTCCCGGTAAAAGGCAGGCATGTCTGCAAAGGGGACGCGGCGAACCTGCGGATCGGCCACTTTCTCGGTGATCTGCAGGCCGCTTTGCCTCAGCTTCTCGACGGTGGGGCGGAATATCCGATGGTAGCCCTTTACGTCATGGCAATTGGCGACAAGGCCCCAGGCGCTGTTCCCCACCCATCCGATTACACTGCGGCCGTCCTCGGGCCTTTCGGTTTCCCGCGGCTGGAAATGCGCGGTGTCGACCCCGTCCGGGATCACGATGTCGGGCCGGGGAATGTCCGCCACGCTCGAATAGATCTGCGCAAGTTTTTGCGAGGAAACCGTATAGCCGTCCAGAAGCGAGAACGATCCGCGGCGCTCGCGGATGTCGGCTTCCTTTTCGAACAGATGATCGTAGACCGAACTCGTGAAGGCGCAGCTGTTGAGCGCTCGCACCAGCGTGGGGTAATCCAGCCCCAGATGTCGCGCCGCCTTGGTGATGATGATGGGATTGAGGAGGTAGAACATGTCCTCGCGCCAGAAGATGTGGCACAGATCTATCCGCTTGAGCAGGATGGTCTCGTAGAAGAGGTGCTCATTGCCGATCACGTCGCGCATATAGAGCTTGGTGATGCGGTTTGCCCCGCAATGAAGCGCAATATTATTGGCAATATTGTCGAAAGCCCAAAGCGGCCGGTCGGGGCAAACAAGGATATGGAGCGGGGGCGGGTTGCTCTTCACATCCTTCATGTCATGCACATCTTGCAGCACCGGCTTGTCTCCCCATTGCAAACAAGTATCTTCCGCAGTCTGGAGCCGGTTTTCATCGCTGCGTCAATGACCCCGTAAATCTATACTAGCGATGACCTGAAGGCGCTGACAAGGCGGAAGAAGCTTGACGATGGGATCGCGAGTATTGGAGACGTCGCCGGCGACGGTCTCTGCGGATGAACGGGGCGAGGGACGCGCGCTCCAGCAAGTCCTCATCCTCTGCCACAGTGATGATACCGCGGGCATGCGCGCCATGAACAATGTGTGCGCCGGCCTCGACTTCTCGAAGATCGACTTTGTCGTTATCGATCTCCAGCAGGTGAGGGCGTGGCCGTCTCTCGATGCATTTTCGGTAGTCATACTCTCCACCTCGATGCTTTCCAAGGTCAGCCCTGAGCGTTTTGACGCCATTCGCACTTTTGTCGACGCTGGCGGCGGCCTGGTCGCGGCCTGCAGACTATGGCATGCAAAACTGGCCGCCCTGTTGGGCCTGCCGGAGGTCAAGCCGGCGCTGCACACATCGGAAGGTCTTGTTCTCAGGGGCGAGCTCTTTCCAGGGCTCACCACGCTCCAAAGCGATGTTCCGGGCTGGGACTTCGAACACAGCCGCATTCCTGTCCGCGCGGACAGCCTTCCGGCCGACTGCAAAGTTCTTGCCGAGGATCGGGAGGGCCAGCCGATCCTTTGGATGCGTGACGTTGGGGCGGGACGGATCGTCTTCTGGAATACCACCAGCACTGATCGGCGCGTTCTGCGCGGATTGGTGTTGCACACCGTGCTGGGCGCAATGCGGACCGGTGTCGCCGCCATCGGCGCCTTCGCCATCTTCCAGATCGACGATTTTCCGCCGTCGCTGTCGAATGCGGTCATGGAGCCTGTCGCCTCCGAATATGCCGGCGCTGATCAGACAAAGTTCATGTTCGACATCTGGCATCGCGACATGCTGGAATTGAAACGGCGTCACGACTTGCGTTTCACATATTACGCGGTCGCCAACTATTTCGACGTCGATACCGCGCCCGACGCGGACATGAAGGCTTTTCCAGTCCAGACGGGGGCCGAGGATTTTCGCGAACGTCTCGCCCGCAGCCTCGGTATCGACGCAGGCGATGAAGTCGGATTTCATGGCTATAATCACGAACCGCTTGTCGATGACCACTGGCCGGACCTGGCAGTGTTGCGCGCCAAGCTCCTTCTTGCGCGCCAGATCTGGCTCGAACATTTGCCTGGCGGCCCTCCGCGCTCCTGGGTGCCGGCGAACAACTGGTTCCAAGCTTCGCATATCGCGATCCTAGCCGAGGTCTTTCCTGAGATCGATATAGTCTGCAGCCTCGCTGTCGCCGGCCAGTACCGGCTGGGTGAAGAACGCGAATTCGGTCCCGAACCGTGGCGGCACGCGCTGCTCGGCCTGCCGCGGCAGACTTTTGGCTACGTGGCCTCCGACCGGGTCAAGCTGGCTATGCTCTCGCAGGTGGCCGCAATGGGTGTTTGGTCCCATTTCGTTCATCCCGACGACGTCTACGATGTTCCCCCCGAGGGCGAGGAATCGGATTATCACCGAAATGCACAGAAGCGCTTTTGGCGGCAAAGGAACGAAAGCGGCCTGTCCGGGCTCTTCGATGAACTCGACGCTTGGCTGGGCGAGGTCCGCGCACTTTTCCCCTGGCTCGAATTCGTCACGACATCCGAGGCAGCTGAACGCTATCGAAGGCATATCGAAAACGTGGTCGAGGTTCGCGTCGCTCGGGAGAGCGTAACGATCGAGAGCGACACTGGCGGCAACTTTTTCCTGCGCACCCGTGACGAGATTGATGTGGTCGTGTCCACGGGCGGACACATTCGCGACCGACGCGAGGTGGCGGGAGGAATGCTCCATGTCTTGAGTTGCGAACCCGGTCGCGCCGAATTTCGTCTCGTCTCCGGGATGTCAATAGAACGAGATTGAACGGGCGACGGGGCGCGTCGTCAGGTCTTTGATTTATCGTAGGTTCGTTCGATGACAATCTCGGCCAGGAAATGCAGGACCGCCCCCACCACTCCGCCCAGCAGCACCTCCGCACCGCGAAACAGGCCGGCCTCCCAGAGCGGCGTTCCCGGCGTCACCGTCAGGAAGATGATCGGGCACGTCCACATGCAGACCCTCAGCGCGGGATGTCGCCGCGCCACGATGGCGGCCAGCGCGACGGCGATCGCCATCTCGGCGACAATACTGGCGCCGAGCCGCCCGGCCAGCGTGCCAACCGAGACGGCGATGGCCACACCGAGCAGCGTGCCGAAGAAGCGTCCGACAGTCACCTGCCGTGTATCTCCGAGTTTTTCCTGGCTGACGATCACGGCCGACATCGCGGCCCAGACCGGATGCGGGAGCGCGACGGCCTCCGCCAGCAGGAACGACACCGTCGCCGCGCCCGAACAGCGCAGGACGAAGGCCAGATCGCGCGCCCGAGCTTCGGTCACAACAGACACCGTCAGCGCCGGAGGTTGGTGCGCGCCAGCTCGACCACCTCGTCGCCGCGCCCGTTGATGATCGCCTTCAGCATGTAGAGGCTGAAGCCCTTTGCCTGTTCGAGCTGCACCTTGGGCGGCATGACGAGTTCCTGTTTCGCCGTCACGACATCGACCAGCACCGGTCCAGGATGGTCGAAGGCCGATGTCAGCGCCGCGTCGAGATCCGCTGAATCCTCGACGCGGATGCCCTTGATGCCCATGGCGTTGGCGGCGGCGGCAAAGTTCGGATTGTCGAGATCCGTGCCGGTGTCGAGATAGCCGCCCGCCTTCATCTCCATGGCCACGAAGCCGAGCGTGCCGTTGTTGAAGACCACGACCTTCACCGGCAGTCCGAGTTGCGACAGGCTCAGGAAATCGCCCATCATCATGGTGAAACCGCCGTCGCCCGACAGCGAGACGACCTGCCGCTCCGGTGCTGCCGCCTGCGCGCCGATCGCCTGCAGCATCGCGTTGGCCATCGATCCGTGGTTGAATGAGCCGATGAGACGGCGGCGGCCGTTCATGGCGAGATAGCGCGCTGCCCAGACCGTGGGCGTGCCGACATCTGCGGTAAAGATTGCATCCTGTGCCGCCAGCTCGCTGACGCGGCTTGCAAGATATTGCGGATGGATCGGTTTGCCGGCAGCGGATGGCTTGGCCAGCCCGTCCAGTCCTTCGCGCGCCTTGCGGTAATGGTGAAGGGCTGCATCCAGAAAGCGGCGCTCGCTGCGCTCGTTCAGGTGCGGGAGGAGTGCTGCGATCGTCTCGCCGACATCGCCCACCAGTCCCTGCGTCAGCGCGGCACGGCGGCCGAGCGCGCCGGGATCGCGGTCAACCTGAAGGATCCGTGCATCCTTCGGATAGAAGGCGCGATAGGGAAAGTCGGTGCCGAGCATCAGGATCGTGTCGGCATTCTCCATGGCGTGATAGCCCGAGGAGAACCCGATCAGCCCGGTCATGCCGACATCGAAGGGATTGTCCCATTCGACATGTTCCTTGCCGCGCAGCGCGTGGACGACCGGTGCCTTCAGCCGGTCGGCGAGCGCGACGACGGCGTCGTGATGGCCGGCGCAGCCGCTGCCCGCGAGGATCGTGACAGCGCTTCCTTTGTTCAGGAGCCCGGCGAGACGCTCGATCTCGGCGTCGGGCGGCAGGATGCGGGGTGCGGCCGGCAAGGCCGATGCCGGTGCGGTCTCAACGGGTGCTGCGGCAAGCGCGACGTCGCCGGGGATCACCAGAACGGCCACACCGTTGCTGCCGATCGCGGTGTTCAGCGCCCGGTTCAGCACGCCCGGCATCTGCGCCGGGTTCGAGACCAGCTCGATGAAGTCGGCGCATTCGCGGAAGAGCTCTTGGGGATGCGTCTCCTGGAAGTAGCCAAGACCGATTTCGGAGGATGGGATATGCGCAGCGATCGCCAGGACCGGCACATGATTGCGCTTGCAGTCGAACAAGCCGTTGATGAGATGGAGATTGCCCGGCCCGCAACTGCCGGCACACACGGCGAGCCGGCCCGTGACGGCAGCTTCGGCGCCTGCGGCGAAGGCGGCGGTCTCTTCGTGGCGGACATGCATCCAGGCGATCCGCCCGAGCCGCCTCAGACTGTCGTTGAGGCCATTCAAGCTATCGCCAGTAACACCCCAGATCCGCTCCACGCCGGCATCGGCGAGGCTCTGGGCTAGCAGGTCGGCAACGGTCATAGGCATGACAGAACTCCTGAATGAATTCGAGTTTACCTCCCGTCTTGAAGAGTAGAGCGGCATGCGCATATGTTCCAATATATGAAAGCTGGAGAATCCATATATGAAAATGGATGACATCGATCTGCGCCGGCTGCGCTATTTCCTCATGGTGGCGAAGGAACTTCACTTCACCAGAGCCGCGGAAAAGATCGGGATTCGCCAGCCTCCCCTCAGCATGCATATTCGCCAGCTCGAAGATACGATCGGCGCGCGGCTGTTCATACGTCATTCGCGGAGCGTGGAACTGACTCCGGCCGGAGCCGCGTTCCAGACGGCTGCGGCGGACATCGTTGCGCGTTTCGAGGATGCGGTGACTGAAGCACGCCGTCATCAGGGAGGAAACAGCGGCCGGCTGCGGCTGGGCTTCGCGGGAGCGACCTATTTCCACCCCGCTATCCCTTCCATCATGCGTGCCTACCGAACGGCGCATCCCGACGTCGTACTCTCGCCCGAACAAAGCAACACGCCGGCGCTGTTGGCAGGCCTGCGCGAAGGGCGGCTGGATGTCGCCTTCATCCGTCCGCCCGCCGAGGAGGACGATCTTCTCACCGTCCGACCCTGTCTCGATGAGGACATGGTGATCGCGCTGCCTGCGGATCATGCGCTGGGCGAGCAAGACCCGCTACCCCTTGCGGCCATCGCAGGCGAGGAGTTGATCCTGTTTCCTCGCGACATCGGACCGGGCCTTCACGACAGCGTCGTGTCGGCCTGCCACGAGGCCGGTTTCAGCCCCCGCCTTGGCCAGGAAGCGTCCCAGATTGCCTCCATCATTCCACTGGTGGCGGCCGGTTTCGGTGTGGCGGTTGTTCCCCGGTCTGTCGGCTCGATCCGCAGCGAGGGAACGATCTATCGCACCATTGCCGGAGTCGCGCCGCACGCACCGATCGCCCTGGCGCGTCGCGCCGACGATCGCTCGCCACTTGTCGCCGCCTTCCTGGCAACGGCTGCGCGAAGCGCAAGACATGTCGCCTTGAACGTTTCCTAATACGCTTCGCAGTCCGATCGTTCCGCGAACTTGGCGGGCGACGCCCGAGCCCGAAAGTGAAATGACTTAGGCCTTTCGAAGCCGCGTCATCGCGATCCGGGCACTTACTCCGCCTGCTTCCGCGCGTCCCATTCGCGGCGGAGAAGCGCGTATTGCATCGTGTTCTCGTAGATCGGCGCTCCGGTCTCGTCATTGCCGAACGATACGAAATCGATGAACAGCCCTTCCTGCCGCATGCCCAGTCTTTCGCACAAGCGTTGCGAGCGGGTGTTGTGATCCTCGACATAGGCATAAAGCCGGCGCGCGTTCAGGCGCTCGAAGAGGTGGATAAAGAGGGCTTGTGCGGCTTCAAGCGCAAAGCCGCGACCGCCGAAAGCCGGGTTGAAATTCCAGCCGACCGAATAGGTGTCGTCCTCCGGCGTCGCGAAAAGATCGCCGACCATACGGTCCGTCTCCTTCAGGCAGACGGCGATCATCTCGTCGCTGCAGCTTCGCTTCTCCGCTT
This sequence comes from Hoeflea sp., assembly GCA_002707605.1. Classification (GTDB taxonomy): domain Bacteria; phylum Pseudomonadota; class Alphaproteobacteria; order Rhizobiales; family Rhizobiaceae; genus Pseudohoeflea. The sequence continues at coordinate 1,672,252 of PANK01000001.1, read as the reverse complement.
CCTTTTCGGCCGCATCCATGTCCGCGAGCTTTTCGGAGAAGAAGCAGCTCGCGACCGGCGCCTTCAGATACGCAAAGAGGTCCGCCGCGTCGTTGCGCCGGAAATTACGCAGAACCAGCCGGCCCGTCTCGATGGCATCCATTTCCGTCTCCTGTCGCTCTGCGGTTTGTCCGTTTCGATGGGCGCTTGGAGGTGGGTAATGCTGCAGCCGATTGCAAGCATCCATGGTCGGCGGATTCGATCCCGCGTCATTATGTCCGCTCAAGGGATGTCGGGTTAGCTGGACAATTTTAGACCAATGGTCTAATTGCACATCTGTCATGATCACGCGCGGCAGAAATCAATTGGACGAGCGGCTGCAGGCCCGCGAGCGTCTGCGCAAGCTCCCGGCCGAACAGCGCGACAGATGGCTCGACATCGCGGAAGCGGAATTCCGCTCATGCGGCTTCGAGGCGGCGTCGCTCAATGGCATCCTGTCGCGCGCCGGCCTCAGCAAGGGACAGGCCTATTACTATTTCGCCGACAAGGGCGAACTCTACCGTGCCGTCATTGCACGCGCTTTCGATGAGCTTGCGGGCCTGGTCACGTTCGATGATGCAGGGGCGAGGACCGCAAACGGCTTCTGGCTCGAGCTTGGCGCTTTCTTTGAAAGGCTTACGGTCATTCTCGGGCAAAACGACCGACTGGCCGAACTCGGACGCGGCATTTACCGCGAGGCCCGCGCGCAGGAAGCCATCGCCGACCTGCTCGACACTCTCCGCGCCCGCTTTGTCCAGGTGATGGAACGTGGCCGGGGCCTGGGCGCCGTCCGCTCCGATCTGCCGCTTGATCTCTTAACGGACATGGCTTTCGGCATGGTGCGCGAAGCCGATCGCTGGTTTGCGCTCAATACGGGCGAGCTCGATGGCGACCGCGCGCTGGCGCTCAACCGTCAGGTCTTCGCCCTCTTCGTGCAGTTGCTCGCGCCCGTCTCAGACATCTCATAAGCAAGGACCAATCGCATGAAAGCCGCTCGTACCGTTGTCTCGACACTTTTGGTCGCCTCCGCCGTCAATCTCACGCTCATGGTGCCCGGCGGCTTTGTCGAAACCCGCGATTTCAGTGCCTATCCGGCAACCGTTCTGGGCGCGTTCAATGTCTTCCTTACCGTGCTGGGGCTTGGGAGTTTTTTCCTGGCTTATCGCGTGGCGAAAGCGGGCAGGGGATATGGCTGGGCTGCTCTGGCGGGCTTTGCCTATGTTGCCGTTTACCTGCTCGATCTGGGGCGCATCTTCCCGGTGCCGCCCAACCCTATGTCCACGCTCCTCGCAACGCTCGAATGGATCGGTACCGCGCTCGGCACAGCCCTTGCCGCCGCTGCACTAATGCTGCGGGAGACTGAAGGTGCCGAACCCGCCGTCCGTACCCGGCTTCCGATGCCTGCCCTGCTGGCGCTTTCTGCGCTCGCCGTCGTGATCGTCGCTTTCGCCACATGGTCCGCAATGGGGCTATAGGGGCAGGCAGGAAAGTGCCCGGCAAAGTCACTCGGTTACATGAACGACGATATCATCGCCGTACAGTGTAAACTGCTCGGTCCCCGCCTCTTTTGCGGTGAAGAGGATCGCGCGGGCCGGAACCCGACCGCCGCACTGGCGGCTGTAACGTGTCCCGGGGCCGCCGTCGTTCAGCGTTCCCGTCGCAAGCTCGGGCAGGTGTTTGCGAGCCATTTCCCATGAGGGCGCTTCGCCGCATTCCTTGCCTCGCGCCCCGTGGATAATCGTGCCTTCGCCCACCTTCATCGTCACATCGCGCCGGTAATCCGCATCGACACCCTCGAAACTGCCAACCGGGTCAGTCGGCTCGTTGATCTTTGAGGTCAGCACCACGAAGCCTGCGCCCAAAGTGGCCGCGATGAGCGACCCACCGATGAAGAGCGGCCACCTCGGGCCGGGAATGACGGGCTTGGTGTCCTTGAACGTGTCCTCTCCCGCCCCGGACGCCACAGTGGCGGTCGGTTTTGACCGCGCTTGCGCATAAAGCCGGTTCCAGTGTCCGGCGAGGTCTTCCTCTGCCCCGACATTGAGGATCTTTCCGAGGAGCAGAAAATTCCGCCGCTGCGGGATATGGTTACCCTGCCGCCAGTTCTGAAGGTTTCTCACCGCCGTATCGTAGGCGGCCTGCGTCCGGTTGCCGCTCGTTTCGCACAACTTGTCGGCCAGTGCCATATTGTCGAGATAACCGGCCTCCACGCACAACTGGTCCAGCAGCGCGTGCCAGGTTTCAAATTCCGTCCAGTCATGTTTTGCCAAAAGTCGTGCCCCCGCGCCGTCTTGACGGAACTATAGACCTAAGGTGTTGAAGATGAAAACCTATTCCGTTTCTTTTTCTACATTTTCGGTTTCTTCCGCGATTTTCGCTGACCGCCCTTACAAAGCGTTTTATGCCTCATTTGCGACCCGGGATGGCACGCGGGACCGCACTTGGCGCGGAGATGGCGCACTCATTTGATTGCTTCTCCGTCGTCAGCTTTTCAGTTGCCAAGGGGGGAAGACAATTCATGTTCATTCGCAAGGTCGCCGCTATCGCGCTTCCGGTTATTGCAGCTTTCGGTTTGTCGGCCTGCTCGACGTCCGGCGATAGCGCCGGAGCTGCCGCGCCGTCCGCGCAATCCTTTAAACTGAGCAGCGTGAGCATCAGTCCGCTGACGACGGCAAACCTGTGCAGACGCCTGGGTGGGAAGGGCAATGCCCCGACCGTGACTGTCAAACATACGGCGGCGGCCGGTGTTCCAATTCGCTTGCACATGCAGGACAAGCTCAGTGACGGCTCGACATTCAATCACCGCGCCACACGTGTCGCCTCGGACGCGTCCGGTACGACCGTGGTCAAGTACGCCTTCCTGCCGCCCTGCAACACCACGGGCGGACGGCTGAACTCGCACTATCAGCTAACCGTCAAGGCGGGCGATGAAACGAGGACCATTTCCTGGGGACGCTACAACTCAGGCCCCAAGTCTATTCAATAGCAAGCTTGCGCGCCGGGCCGGCAACTTGATCCTCGGTCCCCGGAGCGGCAGGCTTGCTCAGAAGGCACGGCGGTGGCGAATTGTTCACCGCCGTGCTTTTTTGGGCCAGTGTACGGCGGCATTTTTCCTTGTGAACGCGAGAACGAAGCTTACAGCTTGCTGGCATGCTGCCCGACATGGCTCTAGACTCCTCGCAAACCAGCGCGTCAGGAGCCGCTCATGCATCCGCCGATCAGCCAGTCCATCGTCTTCACCTATACCGAAGATCTCGATGCCACCTCGCGCTTCTTCCGCGAGATCATGGAGCTCGATTTCGTCGTCGATCAGGGCGCCTGCCATATCTACAAACTCAGTGAGACGAGTTTTCTCGGCGTGTGCAATCTGCCTGACCGACCGACCGAGCAGGCGGGCGTCACGATCACGATCGTGTCCGACGATGTCGATGGTTGGTACGAATTCCTGACCGCCAAGGGCGTGGAATATGTCCGCAAGCCGGCCCATAGCGAGAAATTCCGGATCTACAGTTCGATGTTCATCAGTCCGCACGGATACCGCGTGGAAATCCAGCAATTCGACGACCGTGATTGGCACACGCGAAAGCTGGTTCGCCATCCGGATCGCGTGTGATGACGTATTATTACAACGGTAAATAAGTATTTGTGCGTGGAACCGCCGACAGTAGCCGGCGTTCTTGAGCAGTCGTGCATCCGCCGACGCTCAGGAGGTTTGGTTTCATGCAAATTCATGCCGGTTTTCATCTGGGTTATCGGTGCGACACACCGACCGAAATGCTGCTCACCCTCAACGTTCATCCCTCAAGGCGAGGCGATTTGTTGACCGAGCAGGTGCTGTCCTACGATCGCGAGATCGAAACTTCGGCCTATGAGGACGCCTTCGGTAATCTGTGCACGCGGATCGTGCTGCCCGAGGGGGTGACCACGATCTCAACGGATTTCCTGATCGAGGATTCGGGTGAACCCGATGCAGTTTCCCCGCATGCAGGTCAGCATGACGTCCGCGATCTGCCCGATAGCGTCCTGCCCTTCCTGCTGGGGAGCCGCTATTGCGACACGGACAAGCTGTCCGATTTTGCCTGGGCGCAATTCGGCAATACCGAACCCGGCTGGCCGCGCGTGCAGGCGATCTGCGATTTCGTGCACAACCATATCGCCTTCGATTATCAGAAAGCGGATTCCACCCGCTCGGCCTTCGGTGGTTTCAACGATCGCACCGGCGTCTGCCGTGATTTTGCCCATCTGGCCATTACGCTTTGCCGCGCGATGAACATTCCGGCGCGCTACTGCACCGGCTATCTGGGTGATATCGGCGTGCCGGCCGATCCCGCGCCGATGGACTTCAGCGCCTGGTTCGAAGCCTACCTGGGCGGTCGCTGGTACACGTTCGATGCCCGTCACAACCATCCGCGGATCGGCCGCATTCTGATCGCCACAGGCCGGGATGCCACCGACGTCGCCATCTCGACAAGCTTCGGTTCCGCCAATCTCGTCCGCTTCGACATCGTCACAGACGAGGTGGTCATCCCGGAGCCGCGTTACGGAACGTAAGCTGACCGCCGTCAGGCATTTTCTTTCGCCCGTCGCATGTCGCGCCCGGGCGGAAGGGAAAACATGCGGGCATAATCGCGGGTGAACTGCGGCACGCTGGCATAGCCCACGGCATGGGCGGCTTGCGTGATGCCCGCGCCACCCGCGAGCATCCTCCGGCGGGCCTCTATCAGTCTTAACTGTTTCTGGAACTGAAGCGGTGTGACCGTCGTGATTGCGCGAAAGTGCTGGTGAAAGGACGGCTCGCTCATGCCTGCCGCCTCGGCGAGTTCCTGCACCCTGACGGTTCGGGCGAAATTCTCGCGGAGGATGTCGACCGCGCGACCGATGCGCGCCGCATGGGTGTCGGCAATGCCGAGCCGGCGAATGGCCGCGCCATGAGGCCCGCATAAAAGCCAGAAATGCAGTTCCCGCAAAAGTCCCCCGCCGAGTGCGGTGAGAGCGTGCGGCCGGTCGAGCAGTTCGACAATTCTGTGCGCCGCGCCGATGACCCTCTCATCGACGGGGACGACCCGAATGGCGCTCTCGCCATCCCCGACGTTCGGCACCATCTCGGCGAGTTCGCGCACTAGCAGAAGATCGAATTCCAGAACCAGCGCATAATAGGGGCGGGCGATACTCGCCTCGGTGATCTGGCTCGCGGTTGGAACATCCGCCGCGATGACCATAGCTTCCCCTGCCGCATATTCGAAACTCTCATCCAGAGTGGAGACACGCTTTCGTCCCTGCAGGAGAATGGCGATCAGCGGTTTCTGTATCGCCACCTGAAGATCGCCGGGCTGCAGCGCACGCACCATCGTCAGGCCCGGCACCGGTGTGGCGACCATGCCGTGGCGGTCGGCATGAGCGTCCGCATATCGCCGGCAAAGCGTGAGAAGCTGATCGGCAGTGTCATTTGAATGGGCAAGCGTCATGGCGGATACATGGCCTATGACTACGCTTAACGCAATCGCTGAGTGGAAACAGGCAAGAAATAGAGAGGAACGGGCAACGCGATCCTCGCAGCCGGGCCTATCCATGGCTCGTTCTCATCTCGAAAGGAAATGTCATGACCAAGGTCGCACTCGTAACCGGCGCCAATCGCGGACTGGGCCGCAACACCGCACTCTCGATCGCCCGCCAGGGCGGTGATGTCATCGTTGCCTATCGCGGCAACGAGGCACAGGCCCAGGACGTCGTGTCCGAAGTCCGTGCCCTGGGCCGCAACGCCGCCGCTTTGCAGCTCGACATGGCGCGGCTGCACACTTTGCCGGCCTTCGTTGAGGCTCTGGGCGGGTGCCTGCGTGAGACCTGGGGCCGTGAGGCCTTCGACCACCTCGTCAACAATGCCGGGCACGGAGAATTCGCTCTCATCGCCGAGACGACGGAAGCCCAATTCGACAGCCTGTTCGATGTCCACGTGAAGGGTGTCTTCTTCCTCGTGCAGGCGCTGCTGCCGATGATCGCCGACGGCGGACGGATCATCAATTTCTCCTCCGGGTTGACGCGCGTGTCCTATCCCGGCTTCGCGGCATACTCAGCTGCGAAGGCTGCGGTGGAGATGCTTACCGTCTATATGGCGCGGGAATTCGGTGATCGAGGCATCACGGTCAATACCGTGGCCCCGGGCGCCATCGAGACCGATTTCGGTGGCGGTCTCGTGCGCGACAATGCGGATGTGAATGCCCAGTTCGCTGCCATGACCGCGCTTGGACGCGTCGGGGTTCCCGACGATATCGGACCGATGGTGGCCAGCCTTCTGGGCGATGACAACCGGTGGGTTACCGCTCAACGCGTTGAGGTCTCCGGCGGTCAGTCGATCTGACCGGCAATCGCGGACAGGGTGTCGCCTGCCTCTTCTCACCGGCGTTGCCATCTCGACAAGCTTTGGCTCCGCAAAGAGGATCCATTTCGAGGTTCTTGCCGGAGCCGCGTTACGGCACGTGACCGCCCGGTGTGAGCCGACGAAATGAAAGGGCGCACAGCCATTCGGCTGTGCGCCCTTTCTGAACATAGGTGTTCCGTCAGAACTTGTACTTCAGCGTCAGTTCGCCGCTATGGGATGAGGGTTCCACGTTGATGGCGCCAAGGCCCAGGACATCGATCTTGCTGTAATCGGCGTAGCGATATTCAACGCCCGCGAAGACATGATCGGTGATGGCGGTTTCGATACCTGCGCCGATGACAAAGCCGGAGCTGTCGGGCTTCGTGATCGAGCCGGTGACATTCGTGCTCAGATCAAACTTCGCGTGGCTGTAGCCGGCAAGGCCATAAATCATCGCAGCATCAGTGAACTTGTAGCCAAGGCGTCCGATCACGTCGACGCCATAGGTTTCGTCGATAGATCCGGACAGGCCGCCAAAGTTCAGGTCTGTTGAGACGCTGGAAACGCGACCGCGAAGCTGAATACCGGCAACGACATTGCCGAAATCGTGATCGTAGCCGATACCCAAGCTTCCCACCAAGCCCTCGGCGCCGATGCCGTTGAGGCTGATCCCCGGCGCAAGCGGGCTCGACAGTTCATGCACCAGCCCGGCAGCTCCGGCGCTGCCGGAGATATAGAAACCGGTCCAGTTTGCCGCAGGCGCGGCAAAAGTCGCAACCGGCGCGTCCGCACTTCCGCCAAAACGGTAATTGAGGCCCAGCAAAACTGTATGGGTTGAGGGTTCGATCGAAAACGCACCGCCGGTGCCGAAGTCCTCGCCGCCATACTGGCGATAGTTGTATTCCACCTTTGCAGTCAGCCGGTTGGTAATGGCAGTCTCCAACCCGAAACCGACGACAAATCCGCTGAAATCCTCATCCGTGCTAAAGGCCAGCGGCGGCACGGAGATATCAAGGTTCTGGTAGGAGTAACCTGCCAGCACGTAACCCAAAGTTTCAGGTGTGATCAGATAGCCGGCGCGAACGCCCGCGTCGAAGCCATGGTCGAGCGTAGCCGTCGTGTCGGCGACAGTCGGGATGGAAAGCGTGGTTTCGACCATGCCCATTCGCGCGCTGATGAAGCCGCCCAGCAGAAATCTGTCGGTCAGCATGTAGTCGTAGCCGAGCGATAGTTCTCCATACACACCTTCACCGCCCAGTCCGTCGAAGCTTCCGCCGGCGATCGAGAATTCATGATTGACTGCGCCGGCTCCCACGCCGCCGCCAATATAGAAACCGCTCCACTGAAAGCCGGTTTCCGGGTTGTCGATAATCATGTCAGCCGATTGGGCGTGCGATATGGAAAGTGTGAGCGCTGCAGCAAGCGCCGCAGCGGAAATATATGAATTTTTCATTATGTCTGCCTCCCCGGCAGGTAGTTAAGCCCCAAAACGGAAGTTCTATAACTCCGTCCCCGGACAAAATTCATTATTAAAATTTTCTAGGCAAGTATGTATTTTGTTAATTCTATGGAAATGTTGCGCAAATGGCACATAGAAAAGATCGTAATCACTAAATTATGAATATAAAAATTATAATTAAGTAATGTTGCAGTCTACCGAATCAGTACGTGCGAACGGAATTGGCAACGGGGTCATTCATTCTCATTTTTACGGTGGGCGTGCAAATGGATATCCGGAAAGCTAACAGGTTTGGTGCAATCCCCGGCGAGGGTGCGTTGAATAGACAGTTTGAGGTACGTCCCTCATTTTTTGTTTGACACGAGGTGCGTACCTCAAATAGCGTTTGGGCAGGCCGGGAGAGGTGGAGCTTTGGAGGGTTCCGCGCCTGGTCGCCACTTTGGGAGGAGTTACATGAACATTGCCAAGCTCGCCGCCGCATCTGCGGTTTCGGCGCTCGCTCTCGGCTATGCGCAGTCTGCGCAGGCCGAAGATCTCACGCTCTGCTGGGCGTCCTGGGACCCCGCCAATGCGCTCGTTGAACTGTCGAAGGATTTCGAGGCCAAGTCCGGCCACAAGATGAATTTCGAGTTCGTGCCCTGGCCGAATTTCGCCGACCGTATGCTCAACGAGCTCAATTCCGGCGGCAAGCTGTGCGACCTGATGATCGGCGACAGCCAGTGGATCGGCGGGGCCGCCGAGAACGGTCATTACGTCAAGCTCAACGACTTCTTTGATGCCAATGGCATCAAAATGGATGACTTCATCGATGCGACCGTCGTCGGCTATTCCGAATGGCCGAAGAACACGCCGAACTACTGGGCCCTGCCGGCCTTCGGCGACGTTGTCGGCTGGACATATCGCAAGGACTGGTTCGAGCGTCCGGAGCTGCAGACCGAGTTCAAGGAGAAATACGGCCGCGATCTCGCAGCTCCAAAGACCTTCGCCGAACTCAAGGACATCGCCGAGTTCTTCCAGAACCGCGAGATCGACGGCAAGACCGTCTATGGCGCATCGATCTACACCGAGCGTGGCTCGGAAGGCATCACCATGGGCGTGATGGACGTGCTCTATTCCTTCGGCTTCAAGTATCAGAACCCCGACAAGCCCTACGACATGGACGGCTACGTCAATTCCGCCGGCTCGGTCGCGGGCCTCGAATACTACAAGGCGCTCTACGACTGCTGCACCCCGCCCGGTTCGTCGAACGGCTACATGTCCGAAGGCATCGACGCCTTCAAGTCGGGACAGGTGGCACTGCAGATGAACTTCGCCTTTACCTGGCCCGGCTTCGAGAACGACGCCAATGTCGGCGGCGGCAAGACCGGCTACTTCGTCAATCCGGCCGGCCCCGAGGGCGACCAGTTCGCCCAGCTCGGCGGCCAGGGCATCTCCGTTGTCTCCTATTCGGACAAGAAGGACGCAGCACTCGAATACATCAAGTGGTTCGCCCAACCCGACGTCCAGGCCAAGTGGTGGGAAATGGGCGGGTTCTCCTGCCTCAAGGCGGTCACTCTCGATCCGTCCTTCCCGGCAAGTCAGCCTTACGCGCAGACCTTCCTCGATTCCATGGCGATTGTGAAAGACTTCTGGGCAGAGCCCAGCTACGCCATTCTGCTGCAGGCCGCCCAGCGCCGTTTCCACGACTATGTGGTTGCCGGCAACGGCACGGCACAGGAAGCGCTCGACGGTCTCGTCGAGGACTGGACCGAAACCTTCGAGGATGACGGCAAGCTCTAAGGAGCTCCGCCTCCCTGGCGGGCGGGGTTGCCTTAAACCCCGCCCGTGCCAGCCCGAAAAAGCAATGATATCCATTTCCGTGGAACGAATTCATGACGGACGACACAAACGGTCGTAATCCGGCCGCGGCGCCGCTCGCGCTCGGAAAGAAGGTAAGGGGACTTTCGGACAGGGCGCTCGCCTGGGTCTTTATCGCCCCCACCATCTTCCTGCTTCTGGCCATCAACATCTTTCCGCTGATCTGGACGGTCTGGCTGAGCCTGACCAACTATCGCGCCAACCGTGTGAACGCCGAGGTCCAATGGGTCGGCTTGCGCAATTACGAGCGCATCCTCACCGATTCCGACATCTGGTATTCGATGCAGGCCACCGCCCACTTCCTGATCTGGACGCTCGTCTGTCAGGTGCTCATCGGCTTCGGGTTGGCCTATCTGATCAACAAGAAGTTCAAGGGCAACGATCTCTGGACCACCATCATCGTTCTGCCCATGATGCTGTCGCCCGCCGTGGTCGGCAATTTCTGGACGTTTCTCTACCAGCCGCAGATCGGCCTCTTCAATTATGTGATCGCCTTCTTCACCGGTGCCGATCCGGCATCCTTCTCGATGATCGGTGACGTCAATCNGGCACCCTGGGCCATCGTCATCGTCGACACCTGGATGTGGACGCCCTTCGTGATGCTGATCTGCCTCGCCGGTCTGCGCTCGATCCCGGACTCGATCTACGAGGCCGCCGAGTGCGACCGCGCCAGCGCCTGGCGGCAATTCTGGACCATCACCATTCCGATGGCGCTGCCCTTCCTGATGCTCGCCGTCCTCTTCCGTGGCATCGAGAACTTCAAGATGTTCGACCTCGTCGTGCAACTGACCGGCGGCGGACCCGGATCGATCACCGAACTCACCTCGATCAACCTGAAACGTGAGGCTTTCGAGAAGTGGCGCACCGGCTTTTCCAGCGCTTATGCGGTGATCCTCTTCGTCACCGTCTTCGGTCTCGCCTCGATCTACGTAAAGGCCCTGAACAAGGTCAAGGAACGATGAGCAGCTTTTCCGTCACCGAACCCTCAAAGGGCCAGAAATGGTTCGCCGGCATCGTGGTCGTTGTCTATGCGCTGATCACCCTCATGCCGCTCGTCTGGATCATTGCCACGGGCTTCAAGTCGCCGGCCGATGCCATCGCCTATCCGCCCAAGGTTATCTACGAGCCGACGCTGGAAGGCTATGTAAACCTCTTCACGACCCGCACCCGGATGACGCCGGAGGCGCTCGAGGACATCGGCCCGCCGCAAACCTGGTACGATCGCATCGTGCGCCAGTACGATATGGTGATCTCGGGTCCGAGCCGCTACGGCGAACGCTTCCTCAACTCGGTCATCATCGGCTTCGGCTCGACCTTCCTGTCGATTTTTCTGGGCACGCTCGCGGCCTATGCCTTCTCGCGCTACCGCGTGCCGTTGAAGGACGATCTGATGTTCTTCATCCTGTCCACGCGCATGATGCCGCCGATCGCGGTGGCCATCCCCATCTTCCTGATGTTCCGGCAACTGGGGCTGTCCGACACCCATCTCGGCATGATCCTGCTCTATACCGCGGTCAATCTCTCGCTTTCGGTGTGGCTCCTGAAGGGCTTTATCGACGAGATCCCGATTGAGTACGAGGAGGCGGCGCTAATCGATGGCTACACGCGCTTCCAGGCCTTCTACAAGGTGGTGCTGCCGCAGGCGACGACGGGTATCGCCTCCACCGCCATCTTCTGCCTGATCTTCTCGTGGAACGAGTACGCCTTCGCGGTGCTGCTCACGTCCGGCACGGCGCAGACGGCCCCGCCCTTCATCCCGACCATTATCGGCGTGGGCAAGGACTGGCCGGCGGTTGCCGCAGGCACCACGCTCTTCCTCGTCCCCGTCATGGTCTTCACCATCCTGCTGCGCAAACATCTTCTGCGCGGGATCACCTTCGGAGCGGTTCGCAAATGACCGATTTTCTCTCCGGCCTTGTTCGGCTGCGTCGCGGCCCCTGGGAAATGCTCGCCACCGTGCTCATTGCCTTGGGCGTCGTCATGCTCATGCAGCCATTCGTGATGTTGGCCTACACCTACTCCTTCATCGTCACCCTGACGGGAACAGTCATGTTCATCGTCGTCAGTCATTTCCCGGAGTAGAACGTGGCCCAGATCGTCATCAACAATCTGCGCAAGGAATTCGGATCCTTCACAGCGGTCCAGTCCTCGAGTTTCACTATCGAGGACGGCGAGTTCTTTATGCTGCTCGGGCCATCCGGCTGCGGCAAGACCACGACGCTCAGGATGATCGCCGGCCTCGAACTGCCGACATCGGGCCAGATCCTGCTCGACGGGGAAGACGTGGCGCAGACGCGTGCAAGCGCCCGCGACATCGCCTTCGTCTTCCAGATGTTCGCGCTCTATCCGCACATGAACGTACGCAAGAACATTTCCTATCCGCTCGTCAGCCAGGGCATGGCGCGCAAGGACGTGCGCTGCAAGGTCGAAGAGGTGGCCCAGATCCTCGACATCGGCAATATTCTGGACCGCCCCGTCGGCGGCCTGTCGAGCGGCGACCGCCAGCGCGTCGCCCTTGGCCGCGCCATCGTACGCCAGCCGAAAGCGTTCCTGATGGACGAGCCGCTTGGCGCGCTTGATGCCGAATTCCGCGAGCGCATGGCGGAGGAGCTGCGCGCACTGCATGACCGCATGGGCGCCACGACTGTCTATGTCACCCACGATCAGCTCGAAGCCATGCAGATGGGCGACAAGATCGTCGTCATGAACCACGGCGTGGTCGAACAGTTCGGTACGCCGCAAAATATCTATGACTGGCCGGCTACAATGTTCGTGGCCGATTTCATCGGTTCGCCGCCGATGAATTTTCTGCACTTCGATGGCGAGCTGAAGCCTGGAACCGGTTCCGTCAGGCTTAACGATGTGGATGTGGCGATTCCTGTTCAGGCAGGCGAGGCGGGCGGCAAGCTCGCCCTCGGCGTCCGCCCCGAGCATGTCGTGATCGACGAGACATCGCCCATGCGCGGCAACGTGCTGGCGACGGAGTATCTCGGTACATCCCAGATCATCTCGGTTGCCACCCAAAGCGGCAACCTGAAGGTCCGCGCGCCCTCGAGCCAGATCGTCGCGGTGGACAGCCAAGTGGGCCTGTCCTTCAAGCAAGGCGCTCTCACCATTTTCGACACCCAAACCGGCAAGGCCGTCCTGTCGGAAGCAAACCGGGAGGTGCTGGCCAATGGCTGAAGTCGTACTCAACGGCGTGTCGAAGAATTTCGGCTCAACCGAAGCCGTCCGCGATGTCTCGATGACCGTGCCCGACGGCGCCTTCGTCGTTCTGCTCGGTCCCACCGGGGCGGGCAAGACGACCACGCTCCGGCTGATTGCCGGCCTCGAAGCCCCCGACGCCGGTACCGTCACCATCGGCGGGGAGACAGTGAACGGCACGTCGCCGGCCGAGCGCAACGTCGCGATGGTTTTCCAGCAATATTCGCTCTATCCGCACCTGACGGTGCGCGAGAACCTCGAGTTTCCGCTGAAGTCCCCGATCCTGAAGACCCCGCAGGCGGAGATCGATCGGCGCATTGCCGAGGTCGCCAAGGTTCTCAGGATCGATCACAAGCTCAACAACAAGTCGACGCAGCTGTCCGGCGGCGAGATGCAGCGCGTCTCTATCGGTCGGGCGCTGGTGCGCGAACCGGCCATCTTCCTCATGGACGAGCCATTGAGCTCACTCGATGCCAAGCTGCGCTCGGAGCTGCGTGTCGAACTCAAGCGCATTCAGGCGCAGCTCGGCGCCACTGTCCTCTACGTGACCCACGACCAGATCGAGGCGATGACCATGGCCACCCATGTCGGTGTGCTCGACGAGGGGCGGCTGGTGCAGTTCGGCACGCCACGCGATATCTACGAGAACCCGGTCAGCACCTATGTGGCAAGCCGTCTCGGCCTGCCGCGCATCAACCTGCTGCCTGTCTCGATTTTTCCCGGCGCTCCGGCAAACGCCGCGACCATCGGGCTCCGGCCCGAGCAGATCGAGCAGGGCGCAGGCAGGGATGCAAAAGTCACTCGCGTTGAACATCTTGGCGACCAGATGCGCGTGCATCTCGACCTCGAGGGGCAGGCGATCACTACGCTCGCCGACCCGCACCAGAATTACGCAACCGGCGACACACTAAAAATCCAACCCCGCGATCCGCTCTATTTCGATGCGAACGGTCAGCGGATATAAGCCTCGGCGGATAGGGAGAGCGACATGAACCAGTTCGTCAATTCGAAGGAAAACCTCGTCACCGAGGCGATCGACGGTCTCTTGAGTGCGTCGGGCGGCAAGCTCAGTCGGCTCGACGGTTTTCCGCACATCAAGGTCGTCATGCGTTCGGACTGGGACAAGTCGAAGGTGGCGCTGATCTCCGGCGGCGGCTCCGGTCACGAGCCGGCCCATGCGGGCTTCGTCGGCAAGGGCATGCTGACGGCAGCCGTCTGCGGCGAGGTGTTCGCCTCTCCGTCTGTGGATGCTGTTCTTGCCGGTATCCTGGCTGTCTCTGGCGAAGCGGGCTGCCTTCTCATCGTCAAGAACTACACCGGCGACCGTCTGAATTTCGGCCTCGCCGCCGAGCGCGCCCGCGCCTTCGGCGTCAAGGTTGAGATGGTTGTCGTCAATGACGACATCGCGCTGCCGGATCTGCCGCAGCCGCGCGGCGTCGCCGGCACGCTCTTCGTGCACAAGATCGCAGGCCATGTGGCCGAGAGCGGGGCCTCACTCGAAGAGGTTCGCGCCACAGCCCAGGGCGTCATCGATTCCATCGCCTCGATCGGCATGTCTCTCGATTCCTGCACCATACCGGGCGTCGGCAAGGAAGATCGCATCAAGCCCGGCATGGGTGAGCTCGGTCTCGGCATCCACGGCGAGGCGGGCGTCGAACAGGTGGCCTTCGAATCCGCCCGTTCCGCCATGTCGATGGTCATGGATCGCCTTGGCCCTCACATGGAAGGCGATCGCTGTGCGGTGCTTTTGAACAATCTCGGCTCCACGACGCCGCTCGAAATGTCGGTGCTCGCTTACGAACTGGTGCGCTCCGAACATGCGGAGAAGGTGAAAGCCGTTATTGGGCCGGCGCTTCTCATGACCTCGCTCGACATGCATGGCTTTTCGGTCTCGGTGATGCCGCTAAAGCCCGAATGGGAAAGCGCATTGGCCGCCCCTGTCGACATGCCGGCTTGGCCCGGGCTTCACGCCATATCCCCGGTGGAAACCGTCGACCTGCCGGATGGTCTCACGCCGATCAGTCCGGTACCGTCGCAAAACGCTTCCACCCGCCGCGTGATCGAGGAATGCTGCGACATCCTGATTGCCGCCGAGCGGAAGCTCAACGAGTTGGATGCGAAGTCCGGCGACGGCGATACGGGGTCCACACTCGCAACCGCCTCGAAGGCGCTGAAGGCCAAGCTCGACAAGATGCCGCTGGCCGATCTGACGCAGCTTTTCCCTGCCATCGGCAACGAACTGTCCCAGACCATGGGGGGCTCCTCGGGTGTCATCCTGGCGATCTTCTTCGGCGCGACGGGCGATGCATATGCGAAAGGCATGTCGACATTGGAGGCGCTCAAGTTCGGTCTCAACCGCATCTCCGAAGTGGGCGGCGCGCGGAAGGGCGACCGCACCATGATCGATGCGCTGGAGCCGGCTCTCGACGAACTGGAAAGCGGCCTCGGCCCGGCTGCCAGGGCCGCCCGCCAGGCGGCTGACGCCACCGCATCCATCCGCAAGGCCAAGGCGGGCCGTGCGTCCTACGTGCCCGAGGACAATCTCGCCGGCCACAACGATCCCGGCGCGGAAGCCGTTGCACTCCTCTTCCAAGGGCTCGCGCAAAGCACGCGTGCTGATGCCTAGTCGAGCCGAGCCAGAGCGAATTACCGGCGACGCGCCGACGGTCAACGACATCGCGCGTGTCGCCGGAGTGTCCTTGGCGACCGTCGACCGTGTGCTCAACGCACGCCCCGGCGTGCGCAAGGTCACCATCGACAAGGTGCAGACCGCGATCGAGGAACTGGGCTATGTCCGCGACCGCGCGGCGGCCAATCTCGCCCGCGGGCGCTTCTACAATCTCCTCTTCATCCTGCCCGACAGCGAAGATGAGTTCGTCGCGACCATCGAGCAGAAGATCCGCGACTTCACCCGTGTGCAGGGCGGCGACCGCACCCGCGTGCACAAGATCCGCGTCCGCTCCTTCGATCCCAAGGAAGTGGCCAGCATCATCAGCCGCATCAATCCGCGCCACTTTCACGGTGTCGCGGTATTCGGCCCTGAAACGCCGTCCGTGCGCGACGCGATTGATCGACTGAAGAAGAACGGCGTGGCCGTCGTGGCTCTCGTCTCCGACCTGCCGAGTTCGGCGCGCGATCATTTCGTCGGCATAGACAACATCTCCGCCGGGAAGACCGCCGGCCGGCTGATGGGCCGTTTCCTGGGCGGCAGGCAGGGCAAGGTGGTGGTGCTCACCGGCTCGCGGCTCGCCCGCGATCATATCGAGCGGCGTCTCGGCTTCGACACCGTCATGCAGGGAGACTATCCGGATCTTCACATCCTGCCCTCCATTGAGGCGCCGGAGGATCCCGCGCAATTGCGCCAGCTTCTCTCGCGCGTCTTTGCGCAGGAGGGGATCTGCGCGGTCTATTCCTCGACCGGCGCCAATCGCGGCCTGGTCGGTTTTCTGGAAGGCGCGGGTCTTGGCAAAAGCCTGACGGTCATCGGCCATGAACTGACCGACGTCTCCCGCGATGCACTCGAGACCGGCACATTCGATGCGGTGATCTCGCAGGATGCCGGCCATCTGGTCAGAAGCTCCGTGCGGCTCCTGCGCGCACAGATCGACAGTGTTCCCCACGACCCGTGGCAGGAACTCATCCGCATCGACATCTTCCTGAAGGAAAACATGCCCCGGCTCGCAGAGCCCGAGGCCGCAGAAGCTTAGAGCGAGTTGATCGGCAGCTTCAGCATCGGCCGACCGTCCTTGTCGCGCGGCACTTCGCCGGCGCGCATGTTCACTTGGAGCGACGGCAGGATCAGCCGCGGCATGGACAGGGTCGCATCCCGCTCGGTGCGAAACTTCACGAACTCCTCGCGGGACTTGCCGCCGCCGACATGAATGTTGTCGCGCTTCTCCGCACCCACCGTGGTCTCCCACTGGATGTCGCGCCCGTTCGGCCCGTAGTCGTGGCACATGAAGAGCCGCATCTCGTCGGGAAGCGAGAGGATTTTCTGGATCGAGTCGTAGAGTTCACCGGCATCACCGCCCGGAAAATCCGCGCGTGCCGAACCGCCGTCGGGCATGAACAGCGTGTCGCCGACGAAGGCCGCATCGCCGATCACGTGGGTCATGCAGGCCGGCGTATGGCCAGGGGTGTAGATGGTGAAGACGTCCATCCCGCCGATCGTGTAGCTGTCGGCATCGGTGAACAAGCGGTCGAACTGCGAGCCGTCGCGCTGGAACTCGGTGCCCTCGTTGAAGATCTTGCCGAACGTATCCTGCACCACGAGGATCTTTTCGCCGATGCCGATCTTTCCGCCCAGCTTCTCCTGGATATAGGGCGCGGCCGACAGGTGATCGGCATGGACATGGGTCTCGATCAGCCACTGCATTTCGTAGCCCTGCGCCTCGATGAAGGCGATCATCCGGTCTGCACCGTCGTGGGTGATGCGGCCCGCGGCCATGTCGATGTCCATCACCGAGTCGATGACCGCGCAGGCTTCGGAGCCCGGGTCGCGCACCACATAGGAGATCGTGTTGGTATCGGCGTCGAAGAATGCCGTCACCTCGGGGTGGATATCCATGTGAACCGGATAGGTCATGCGTCCTGTCCTGTGATCATTATATTTATGTTCTTTTATGTAATGGCGCCGGCTGCAATTGGCAACCGCCGACCATGCGGCAAAGCGTCCGTCAGGCGAGAAGTTTCGCTACGCGCATCAGCGCCAGTTCGTAGCCCTGCGTGCCGCATCCCACGATGATGCCGTCCGCGCGACCCGACACAAAGGAATGATGCCGGAAGGCTTCGCGCTTGTGAACATTGGAAATATGCACCTCTATCACCGGCCCCTCGAAGGCGTTGAGCGCATCGAGGATTGCCACCGAGGTATGGGTATAGGCGGCCGGATTGATGATGATCGCGGCGGCTTTCTCGCGCGCCTCGTGGATCAGGTCGACGATAGCGCCTTCGGAATTCGACTGGTGGAAGGCAATCTCCAGGCCTT
Source organism: Hoeflea sp. (assembly GCA_002707605.1). GTDB lineage: Bacteria > Pseudomonadota > Alphaproteobacteria > Rhizobiales > Rhizobiaceae > Pseudohoeflea. The sequence continues at coordinate 1,654,372 of PANK01000001.1, read as the reverse complement.
GCTTGGAGGCGCGCTCGCCGCAGGACTTCTCCACGTCGGCCAGCGTTTCCGCGCCATAGATCTCCGGTTCCCGTTTTCCCAAAAGGTTCAGGTTCGGTCCGTTGAGAATGTAGATCGTCTTCGCCATCGTCAGGCCCTTCTTCCGCTCATCGCTCCGTCCCATGTTCCCCGGGTTCCGTCAAGCTTGCGGGCCGTCTCGATCAATCAAGAGAATAGGGGATGATGCCGCGGTCGTTGGCGTCCACATGCAGCTTGCGCTTGAGCGGCGGAACGGCGCGCTGGTGGCAGTCCCGGCGCTCGCAGATCCGGCAGGAGATGCCGATCGGCTCGAAGCTCGAGGCCTGGCTCAGGTCCAGATCGTCGGCATACACCAGTTCGTTGGCATGCGTCACCTCGCAGCCGAGAGCCAGCGCATAGGTCTGCACAGGGTCGCGCCAGCCGCCGGAGGCCTTCGTCACAGCAAGCGCCAGGCACAGATAGCGGATGCCGTCCGGCGTCTCGGCCAGTTGCCGTGTGATCCGGTTCGGCGTCTCGAAGGCGCGGTGGGCGTTCCACAGCGGGCAGGCGGAGCCGAAGCGGGCGAATTGCAGCTTCGTCGCCGAATGCCGCTTGGTGATGTTGCCGGCCTGGTCGACGCGGGCGAAGAAGAACGGCACGCCCTTGTGCCCGGGCCGCTGCAGCGTCGAAAGTCGGTGCGCCACCTGCTCGATCGAGGTGCCGAACCGGTCGGCGAGAAGTGTGAGATCGTGCCTGAGATCGCGTGCGGCGGTCAGAAACGCTCCATAGGGCAGGATCGCGGCCCCCGCGAAATAATTGGCAAGCCCGATCCGGCAGATGGCAGCCGCATCATTCGAGTGAAACGCGGCCTTCTCGATGATCCGGTCGATCGTTGCCTCATGTTCCAGAAGTCCGATCTGGTGGGCGATCTGGAAGGCCTGCGTCGAGGCGGGCGTGCGCGCGTTGAGCCACAAGACCCGGCTCACCGGATCGAAATGCCTGAGCGTCTTGCCGTCCTGTTCGGTGCCGCCTTGTCTTTCAGCGCCGATCGTGACCCGCACCCGGTGCTTGCGCTCGATATGCTCGGCCAGCCCCCGCACCGGGCTGCCGCGGCTCTTGGTGATCTGTTCGCCGAGCTTCTCGCCGGCGAGATCCAGTTCATGAATGTAGTTGTCGACATAGTGGAAGAAGTCGCGCACTTCCTCGTAAGGCGTCGGCTCGCTGAGTGCGCCCGTTCGCTCCAGCGTCTCGTCCAGTTCGGCGATCTGCTCGCCCGCTCGCCGCATGGCCTGGTGCATGGCGAGAAAGGCCTTGGCGAAGCTCGGCGCGTTCTGCACCACCAGTTTCACGTCGGCACTTGAGGGCTGCGCCGCGCCCACCAGTGGATCGGCCAGCGCTTCCACCACATCGGCGAGCACGCGGNCGGAATCCTGATCAGAGAGACTGGTGATGTCGACGGCGAAATTCTCCGCCAGCGCCAGCAGCACCGAGGCGCTCACATGGCGCTGGTTGTTCTCGATCTGGTTGAGATAGCTCGTCGATATCCCGAGCTTGGCCGCGAACGCCGCCTGGGTCAGTTCGGCTTCCGTCCGGATCGCCCGGATCTTGCCCCCGATGAAAAGCTTTCTCGCGCGCATGTTCGCAATTTCGCAAAATAATAGTTTTAATATTTGCTATTTCAACTTGTTCACATTTTCAACCCTTCTGTCTTCACGCGTTGCGCGCTAACGTTGGTCAGGATTGCAATCAAACCGGCAGACCTGCCGGGGGAGTTACCATGCAGGATATTCTCGATCAGCTCGAAGAGCGCCGGGCAGAGGCGCGTCTCGGTGGCGGCCAGCGGCGCATCGACGCCCAGCACGCCAAGGGCAAGCTGACCGCGCGCGAACGTCTCGATGTCCTTCTCGATGAGGGGTCGTTTGAGGAATACGACATGTACAAGGCGCATCGCTGCGTCGATTTCGGCATGGCCTCGCAGCAATATCCCGGCGACGGCGTCATCACCGGCTGGGGCACCATCAACGGCCGCCCGGTCTATGTCTTTTCGCAGGATTTCACCGTCTTTGGCGGCTCGCTGTCCGAAACCCATGCCGAGAAGATCTGCAAGGTCATGGATCTGGCCGTGCAGAACGGCGCCCCGCTCATCGGCCTCAATGATTCCGGCGGCGCCCGCATCCAGGAGGGCGTGGCCTCGCTCGGCGGCTATGCGGAAGTCTTCTGGCGCAATGTCCAGGCCTCGGGCGTCATCCCGCAGATCTCCGTCATCATGGGGCCCTGCGCGGGCGGCGCGGTCTATTCGCCGGCGATGACCGATTTCATCTTCATGGTGCGCGACACCTCCTACATGTTCGTGACCGGCCCCGACGTGGTCAAGACTGTCACCAACGAGGTCGTCACCGCCGAGGAACTGGGCGGCGCCTCCACCCACACGAAGAAGTCCTCGGTCGCAGACGGCGCCTTCGATAACGATATCGAGACTCTGATGGAAATTCGGCGTCTGTTCGATTTTCTGCCTTTGTCCAATCGGGAGGAGCCGCCGGTCCTGCCCACACATGATGAGCAGGACCGGCAGGAAATGGCGCTCGACACGCTCATCCCCGACAACCCGAATAAGCCCTACGACATGAAGGAAGTGATCCTGAAGGTCTCCGACGAGGGCGAGTTCTTCGAAATCCAGGAAGACCACGCGAAGAACATTCTCTGCGGCTTCATCCGCCTCAACGGCTCCACCGTCGGCGTCGTCGCCAACCAGCCGATGGTGCTGGCGGGCTGCCTCGACATCGATTCCGCCAAGAAGGCCGGCCGTTTCGTGCGCTTCTGCGACGCCTTCAACATCCCGATCCTGACGCTGGTCGACGTGCCGGGGTTCCTGCCTGGCACCAGCCAGGAGTATGGCGGCATCATCAAGCACGGCGCGAAACTGCTCTTCGCTTATGCCGAGGCCACCGTACCCAAGGTCACCGTCATCACCCGCAAGGCCTATGGCGGCGCCTATGACGTGATGGCGTCCAAGCACATCCGCGCCGACGTCAACTACGCCTGGCCCACCGCGCAGATCGCCGTGATGGGCGCCAAGGGCGCCACCGAAATCCTTTACCGCTCCGAATTGGGCGACCCAGACAAGATCGCCGCCCGGACGAAGGAATACGAGGACCGCTTCGCCAACCCCTTCGTCGCCGCGCAGCGCGGGTTCATCGACGAGGTGATCATGCCCCACTCCACCCGCCGCCGCGTGCTCCGCGCTTTCGAGATGCTCAAGACCAAAAAGGTCGAGCCCCCGAAGAAGAAGCACGACAACATTCCGCTGTAGGGGGAGAGGATGGGCGAGGATCGGCTCCGCACTTTCGCCAAGGCGATGAGACGGGAGCCGACCGATGCCGAATACGTCCTCTGGCAATTGCTCAGGGGGCATCGATTGAAGGGGCTGAAATTCAGGCGGCAGGTGCCGCTCGGACCCTACATAGCGGATTTCGTCTGCCACGCTTGCAAGCTTATTGTGGAGGTGGACGGATCCCAACATATCGGATCGAAGCGCGATATCGTGCGAGACCGCTACTTCGAGGCGCAGGGCTATCTGACGCTACGCTTCGACAATGACATGGTTCTGGAGGATGAAGATGCGGTGGCATCGCGGATCAAGGAGGAGGCCGGGCGAAGACAGGCGCGTTAGCGTTTCGTCTTCGCCCGCACACGTTTCCGCCATTGCGGTCGGGTTGGTTCCCCCTCACTTGTCATTTCCAAGGCCTTGGTCGGCTGCCGCCGCCCAAAACCAGGAAATGACGTTCTCTCCCTCGAGGGGAGAGAGGGACACCCGCGCAGTCCTCACTGCAAAACAAAAGCTCGAGGGCTGGGCGATGCCGGCGATCTGTCCTCTCCCCCTTGGAGGGGGAGAAAGCAATTTCGGTATCTTGGCCGAAAGGCCAAGTGCCAGAAATTGCAAGAGAGGGGGTCTTCGAGCCCTCCACCTACATCGAACCCCAAGCTCTCGCACAAGGACTGCCGCCTGACATGCCCAAACTTCCTGACATGACCAAACATCGCGGCTTTCCCTCGGGGCTGCCCGGCACCGGGTTCCAGTTCACCGTGCGCCGGGCGAACCCCAAGGGCGCGACGAAGATCATCGAGCGGCGGCGGTTCAACGACCGCACTTCCACCGAGAAGCTCGCCGATACCGCCTTCCTGCACGCCATCTGGCATCACTTCGGCGGCGAGCCCTTCGAGCGCGGCAATCTCGACGCCGGCCGCATTTCCTGGCTCTTCAACCGCGAGATCGTGCCGGCCGAAAATCCCTTCGACCCGGAAAGCTACGAGGCTCTTCTCAGGATCGATGAACAGGCCGCCCGCAAGACCTATCCCGACGCCTTCAAGGATGTACTCGACGTATGACCACCAAGCCGTTCCAGAAGATACTCATCGCCAACCGCGGCGAGATCGCCTGCCGGGTGATCGCCTCGGCGCAGAAGATGGGCATCGCCACCGTCGCCGTCTATTCCGATGCCGACCGCAACGCCGAACATGTGAAGATGGCCGACGAGGCCGTCCATATCGGCCCCCCGCCGGCCAACCAGTCCTATCTCCTGGCCGACAGGATCATCGCGGCCTGCAAGGAAACCGGCGCCCAGGCCGTTCATCCGGGCTACGGCTTTCTCTCCGAGCGCGCGTCCTTCTGTGAGGCGCTGGAAAAGGAAGGCATCACCTTCATCGGGCCGAAGCCGAAAGCCATCGAAGCGATGGGCGACAAGATCACCTCGAAGAAGATTGCGGCGGACGCGGGCGTTTCCACCGTGCCCGGCTTCATGGGTCTGATCGAGGATGCCGACCACGCCGTGAAGATTTCCACCGAGATCGGCTATCCGGTGATGATCAAGGCATCCGCCGGCGGCGGCGGCAAGGGCATGCGCATTGCTTGGAACGACGCCGAGGCGCGCGAGGGCTTCGATCGCTCGAAATCCGAGGCAGCCTCCTCCTTCGGCGACGACCGCATCTTCATCGAGAAATTCGTCGAGGAGCCGCGCCATATCGAGATCCAGGTGCTGGCCGACGCCCACGGTAATTGCCTCTGGCTCAATGAGCGCGAATGTTCGATCCAGCGCCGCAACCAGAAGGTTGTCGAGGAAGCCCCGTCCGCGTTCCTCGATGCGGACACGCGCAAGGCCATGGGCGAGCAGTCGGTGGCGCTCGCAAAAGCCGTCGACTACCAGTCCGCCGGGACCGTCGAGTTCATCGTCGACAAGCACCGCAATTTCTACTTCCTAGAGATGAACACCCGTCTGCAGGTCGAGCATCCGGTCACCGAACTGATCACCGGCATCGACCTGGTCGAGCAGATGATCCGCATCGCCGCGGGTGAGAAGCTGGCGCTGACGCAGGATGACGTGACCATCAACGGCTGGGCGATCGAAAGCCGGCTCTATGCCGAGGATCCCTACCGCAACTTCCTGCCCTCGATCGGCCGCCTGACCCGCTACCGCCCGCCCGCCGAGATCCGCAATGTCGACGGCGTGACGCTCAGGAACGATACCGGCGTTACCGAGGGCTCTGAGATCTCGATGTTCTACGACCCGATGATCGCCAAGCTCTGCACCCACGCGCCCGACAGGCTCGCCGCCATCGATGCCATGGCCGAGGCGCTCGACCGTTTCGAACTCGAAGGCATCGGCCACAACATCCCGTTCCTCTCCGCACTTATGGCGCATCCGCGCTGGCGCGAGGGCCGGATCTCGACCGGTTTCATCGCCGAGGAATATCCCGACGGCTTCTCGCCCACCGAGCCGGATGATGCGGCACTCGGCGAGTTCGCCATCGCGGCAGCGCTCCTGTCCCACATCCGCTCCGAGCGCAACGCCTGGATCTCCGGCGCGCGCTTCCCGCAGGCCGATCGCCGCGCCCAGGAAGACAAGGTCGTTCGCCTCGCGGGCGTTGAGCGCCGGGTGAGCATCGACGACACCGACGGCTCATTTGCGGTCCATCTCGATGGCGCGAGCCGCGGCGTCGTCTATACCGGCTGGGCGCCGGGCGACACGCTGGCCGAGGTGGAGCTCGACGATCGCTCGCTCGTCTTCAAGGTCCGCGCCATCGCCGGCGGCTTCAATCTCAGCCACCACGGCGTCGATCTCGACGTCCGCGTCTATTCCCCGCGCGTCGCCGAACTCGCGGCCCTGATGCCGGAGAAGGAGGCGCCCGATACCTCGAACCTGCTGCTCTGCCCCATGCCCGGCCTCGTCGTCTCCATCGCCGTCAACGAGGGCGATACGGTCGAGGCGGGCCAGACGCTCGCCGTCATCGAGGCCATGAAGATGGAAAACGTCCTCAAGGCCGAAAAACGCGCGGTGGTCAGCAAGATCCCCGTCGCAGCCGGCGACAGCCTGGCCGTCGACGAGGTCATCATGGAGTTTGGGCAATGACCAACACCAAGCGCGACTGGATTGATCTCGCCACCAAGGATCTCAAGGGCCGCGAGCCCTCGGAGCTCAATTGGGAGACGCCGGAAGGCATTACCGTTCGTCCGCTCTACACCGGGGACGACGTGCCCGAGGCAGCGGCTGGCGAACTTCCCGGCTTCGCGCCGTTCACGCGTGGCATCCGCTCGACCATGTATGCCGGACAGCCCTGGACCATCCGGCAATATGCGGGCTTCTCGACGGCCGAGGAATCCAACGCCTTCTACCGCAAGAACCTCGCGGCCGGGCAGAAGGGGCTTTCCGTCGCCTTCGATCTCGCCACCCACCGGGGCTATGATTCCGATCACCCGCGCGTGCGCGGTGATGTCGGCAAGGCGGGCGTCGCGATCGATTCCGTCGAGGACATGAAGATCCTCTTCGACGGCATTCCGCTGGGCGAAATGAGCGTCTCGATGACCATGAACGGCGCCATCATTCCGGTGCTCGCCATGTTCATCGTTGCCGGCGAGGAGCAGGGCGTGCCGCGGGCCGAGCTGACCGGCACGGTGCAGAACGACATCCTCAAGGAGTTCATGGTCCGCAACACCTATATCTACCCACCGGAACCCTCCATGCGAATCGTCGCCGACATCATCGGCTACACCTCCGCCGAAATGCCGCGCTTCAACTCGATCTCCATTTCCGGCTACCACATGCAGGAAGCCGGTGCGACGCTCGCCCAGGAACTGGCCTATACGCTTGCCGACGGCATGGAATATGTTCGCGCCGCGCTCGATCGCGGCCTCGACATCGACAAGTTCGCCGGCCGGCTCTCCTTCTTCTTCTGCATCGGCATGAATTTCTTCATGGAGGCCGCCAAGCTGCGCGCCGCCCGCCAGCTCTGGGCGAAGATCATGACCGATTTCGGCGCCAAGTCGCCGCGCTCGAAAATGCTGCGCACCCACTGCCAGACGTCGGGCGTGTCGCTCACCGAGCAGGATCCCTATAACAACGTCGTGCGCACGGCCTTCGAGGCGATGGCGGCGGTGCTCGGCGGCACCCAGTCGCTCCACACCAATTCCTTCGACGAGGCAATCGCCCTGCCCACCGAATTCTCGGCCCGTATCGCCCGCAACACCCAGCTGATCCTGAGCCACGAGACCGGCGTGACCAAGGTCGTCGATCCGCTCGGCGGCTCCTATTATGTCGAGGCGCTGACCAAGGATCTCGCCGACAAGGCCTGGGAGCTGATCGAGGAGGTGGAATCGCTCGGCGGTATGACCAAGGCCGTCGAACAGGGCCTGCCAAAGATGCGCATCGAGGAGGCGGCCGCCCGCCGCCAGGCGCGCATCGATCGCGGCGAGGACGTCATCGTCGGCGTCAACCGCTTCCGGCTCGAGGACGAACTCCCCGTCGACATCCTCAACATCGACACCGACAAGGTGCGCGCCGGTCAGGTCGCGCGGCTGAAGAAGATCCGCGACACCCGCAACCAGGATCTCTGCGACAAGACGCTCAAGGACCTCGAGACCGTCGCGAAAACCGGCGAGGGCAATCTGCTCGCCGCAGCCGTCGAGGCTGCCCGTGCCCGTGCCTCGCTCGGCGAGATTTCCGATGCCATGGAGCGCGGCTTCGGCGGCCGCCATGTCGCCACCACCCGCGTCATCTCCGGCGTCTATGACGACGCCTATCAGGGCGATCCGGAATACCAGCTCATCCGCGAGAAGATCGAGACCTTCGCCACCGAGAAGGGCCGCCAGCCCCATGTGCTCGTCGCCAAGATGGGCCAGGACGGCCATGACCGCGGCGCCAAGGTCATCGCCACCGCCTTCGCCGACATGGGCTTCAAGGTCGACCTCACCGACATGTTCCAGACACCCGAGGAAGTAGCCACCAAGGCCGCCGAACTCGACGTCGATGTCGTCGGCGTCTCGTCACTGGCCGCCGGCCACAAGTCGCTGGTCCCCGATCTCATCGGCAGGCTCAAGGACGCCAGCTCCAAGGACATCGCCGTCGTCGTCGGCGGCGTCATTCCCGAACAGGACTACCAGTTCCTGAGAGACGCCGGCGTCGCCGAGATTTTTGGCCCCGGCTCGAACGTGCTCGATGCCGCAAATGCCGTGTTGGCCCGGGTCGAGGGGTTGAAGAGGAATGTGTGATGTGGCTGGTGCGGAATGTGTGAGGGGTGAGACCGAGCCCCGATCCTCGCCCTTCCGTCGTCATCCTCGGGCCTGACCCGAGGATCCCCCATGGCGCGCCCTGCTCCCCTCTCTCCCCGTGAGGGAGAGAAAGCGATTTCGGCGTCTTGGCCAACGGAGAAGTGCCGGAAATCGCAAGAGCGGGGTTGGAGCTCATGCCCCGCCGCTCGTCATGCCCGGACTTGATCCGGGCATCCATGCCTGAAGACGATCGGCCCTTTCGGTCTCGCGCGTGTCCCATGCAATTTGGTCTCCCGCCAAACTGATAGGCGTTGGTTGTCCGCCACATCACGGAATGGATGCCCGGATCAGGTCCGGGCATGACGACNGAGAGTGGCGTACCCCGACAAACCCAACCCATTTCATCCACCTTCCCCCAACTTCCCTTATCCTTCTCCCGTCCTCTCGTTGGAAGCCCGGCGGCGCACCGGTCAACGGGGAGGGGAACGGTGCCGGGCGGAGGGGCAAGAGGTTGCCTGTTCGTGGCTTTCGCAAAGGGCCTTCCCCGGGCGCGCGTGAATACAAAGCGCTGGTGTCGTGACGGCGGTCCCTCCGCCGGTCAAGCGCGGCCCAGGCGGGGTGTTCGTGTGGCAGGCGGTGCGGGGAGGGCCCGTATCGTGCGGTCGCGCGACGCCCTGTTTTCCCGAAGACAAGGTGATGAACCTCAAGGGAAGCGCCGCGTGACAGCCACCGCCGGGCGGCCGTTTGCCGTTGCCTTTTGCACTTTGCATTCGCAGTAGACTTTCGCGACTTCGGCCGCCCGTCTTCCTGCTCCCAAAATGAAAACCGCCGCCCCGGAGGTCCGGGACGGCGGCGATTGTCGTGTCTTTTTTTAGGTGCTTACAGCATCCAGGTCGCGATCTGTGGGAAGAAGAGCAGAAGCATCAGCACCAGCATCTGCAGCGCGATGAACGGCAGCAGCGCGGTGTAGATGTGCTTGAGCGTGATCTCGGGTGGCGCGACGCTCTCGAGATAGAACGCGGCCGGCCCGAAGGGCGGGGTGAGGTAGCTCACCTGCATGTTGACCGCGAACAGGACGCCGAACCAGATCGGGTCGTAGCCGAGCTGCTTGATGATCGGCACGAAGATCGGCAGCGTCAGAAGCGCGATGCCGATCCAGTCGAGGAACATGCCGAGCACCAGGAGGATCGCCATCATCACCATGATGAGCACGACCGGAGGCGCATCTATGCCGAGGATCGCGCTGGAGACGAAGCGGTTGCCGCCCATCAGGTTGTACACACCGACGAGTACGGCGGCTGCGATACCGATCCAGATGATCATGCCGCAGGTTTCAAGCGTGTGCGTCAGGCTTTCCTGCAGCATCCTGGTGTTCAGCTCGCGGCGCAGAAGCGAGATGATGAGAACCGAGGAGACGCCGAGTGCGGCCGCTTCGGTGATCGAGGCGACGCCGGTATAGATCGAACCGAGAACCGCGAAGACGATGAAGCCGGGCGCGATCAGCGACTTGATGGCGTCAGTGACGGATTCCTCGGCATGCTCTTCCTTGCTCATCGGCGGGCCGAGCGAGGGATCGCGCAGGCACTTGATCAGCACATAGGCGATGTAGCAGCCCAGAAGCAGCATGGCTGGCGTGATCGCGGCCACGAACAGATCGGCGATCGAAACGCCGCCGACGAGGCCGTAGATGATCAGCACGATCGAAGGGGGCATCATGGTGCCGAGCGAACCACCCGCGCAGACCACGCCGATCGAGAGATTGCGGTCATAGCCCAGACGCAGCATCTGCGGCAGCGCGAGGATGCCCAGAAGCACAATCTCTCCGCCGATGACACCGGACATGGCAGCCAGCAGGATCGCCACGATCAGCGTCTGGATGGCCACCCCGCCCGGCAATCGCCCGGCGAGAACCCTCATCCCGTTGAAGAGGTCCTTCGCAATCCCCGAGCGATCGAGCAGCGCGGCCATGAGAATGAACATCGGAATGGCGACCAGCGAATATTCGGTGATGAAACCGAAGATACGTGCGGTCACAAGTGGAAGTGCATTGTCGCCGAACCAGCCGAAGGTGAAGGCGAGTGCGACCAGGCCGGTCACCCAGGCGAGCGGCTGTCCTGACAGAAGAAGAATGAAGATGGATGCGACGAGCACGTAGGTGCCCGTTTCAATCCCGAGTGCGTTAAGCCCCATGACGATACTCCCCGAGGCCCTAGCGCTGTTCGCGCGTGTCGCGGCGGAGCACCTGGATCAGGTGCAGCGCGGACTGGACGAACATGACGATGACGCAGAACAGGATGATGATTTTCAAGAGTGCCGGTGTCGGCGGGTTCCACGAGGTGCCGGTGCCTTCGAGATGGATCTCGCCCGTCGGCGTGTGGGTGGCCTTCCAGGCCATGATTGCGCCGGCATAGCCGAGGCCCGCAAAAAACAGCATGGCGACGACGCAGTTGAAGATGTCGAGGATCTTCCGGCCTTTCGGGCCGACGGCATCATAGACCATGCGCACGCGGATATGCTTGTTGCCGGCAAGCGCCACGGGGCCGCCGATCAGGAAGACGGCCGCGATCAGGAAGGTGGTCGTTTCGTGCGCCCAATAGGTTGGGGAATCGAACACGTAACGCGAAATCACCTCGAAGACGCTGATCAGGAAGGCCGCGAAGATCGCCCAGGCAAATATCTTGCCGCTGGTTTCCAGCGCATGGTCGAGCCATGTTTTCTCGAAATCTGGGGGTGTCAGGTCAAGGTCCCCGTCCGGACTATCCGACATGATGTTCTCCTGCACGGAAATTTGAAAAAACCCGGCCGCGGATTTTATCGCGGCCGGGTGATGTTACCCGATGTGAATGTTGGAGGCCTAGAGCAGGTTGCGGCCTTCGAGGTACTTGACCACTGCGTCATAGTACTTCTGGGTCATGTCGCTCTTGGCGGCCCAGACCTTCCACTCGTCCTGGGCGATGCGGCGGAACTTCGCGCGCTCTTCCGGCGACCAGTTGATGATCTCGATTTCCGGGTTTTCCTTCGCCTTGGTCACCGCTTCGGCGTCGAGTTTCCGCACCGAATAGATGTGCTGGAGAATGAACTCGTCGACCGAGGCGTTGAGGATTTCCTTGAGGTCGTCCGGCAGCTCGTCCCACACGCCCTTGTTGATCGAGATGTCGATCAGCGGCAGGGAGTGGAAGCCCGGGTAGAGCGGGTAGTGGGCGATGTCGTTCATACCGAGTGCCTGGTTGGTGGCAAACACGGTGTTGTCGGCAGCTTCCACGACGCCCTTGTCGAGCGCGGTGAAGATTTCCGAACCCGGCAGGGCGACAGGCGATGCGCCGGCCTTCTGGAAGATCTCGTAGACCATGCCTTCCGGAGCGCGCAGCTTCACGCCCTTGAGGTCTTCGACTGTGCGGATCGGCACGGCGGAAACGAAGGCTTCCGGCTCGGTAGCCGCGGCGCCGATGAAGTGGACGCCATAGGGCTCGACCAGTTCGGCGTAAAGCTCATGGCCGCCGCCGGTCTGCATGAAGCCGAGCAGTTCGAACGGGTCCGACCATGCGCCCACGAGGTTGCCCATCATGGCGAAGGCCGGATCCTTGCCGGCGAAATAGCTGGGGTCGGTCAGATGGCCCTGCAGGATGCCGGAGCCGACGGCTTCCAGCGTGTCGGTGTGCGGAACGACAGAGCCGATCGGCAGAAGCTCGATCTCGATGCGGCCGCCGGACATCTTGTTGACGCTCTCGGCCCACTTCTGCTTGTTCACGAAGCCGGGCTCGCCGGCGGTTTCGGACGTCTGGAACGTCCAGTTGTAATCGGCGGCGTATGCTGCGCCGGCAACAACGAGTGCGGACACCGAGACCAGTGCGGCCCCGAACAGTTTCGTAAGCATGGAATGCTCCTCCTCGAAATACAAAATGCGTCGGTGAGACGCGGGTCCGGACCCGGCCTCCAGGTTCCGGATCTGAGGGGGAGTTGTACATGATTGCGAGGAGCGATCAACTGCGCAACGCGCGGAAAATTACATATTTGTCCTACCAGATAAAAATAGTATGATTTATAGGGTATTGATTTGGAAATGCCTTTTGCACCGCGCAATATTTTATAAAACTGAGCAAATTTGCTGCGATGCATTCATGCTCATTTCTCGCTTGGTACGCGAAAAACATGAATATGGCCTATTTGTCCTACCACAGGGTGGTTGCATAAGGCAGCGTGAATGTATCGAATTTCAGGACGTGCGTGCCGCCTGCGTCAATATGTCGGCTCGCTCAAGCGTGTTTCGCGCATTGCTTAAGAGTGCCTTCAACATTGCATGTTTGAATGCGCTGAAACCGGATGCGGCAGGGGAGCCGCGCCCGTGAAAAACAGCATGCATGCGGGGGCATTCAGTGCAGCAGGCAAAGACTGACGAGACGGCCTTCTATCGCCGCGAAATCCAATCCCGTGTTGTAAATTTCCGGAAGGTCACCTGGCTTTTGGCGTTGATGGTCGCCTGTGCCCTCGGTCTCATGATCGTGGCCATGCCCGTCGCCTACGGTATGCTGCACACGCCGTGGCTGGAGGCCGCCGGCCTTGCCACCGGTGTTGCGGGTGCGTTCCTGCTGATGAGTGCCGCCTATCTCAAGCGCCGCGTCGATGTCGACATGACCCGGCTGATGGGCGACTTCAAGTTGGCTCACGCGCGCCAGGATGCCGATGCGCTTACCGGCGCCTTCGTGCGCAACCGGTTCCTTGCGGACCTTTCGGAGGCAATCCTGCGTCGCCGTACCGACGGCGGCGCCGTCGCGCTTCTCGTCTTTGACGTCGACCATTTCAAGCAGATCAATGACGGTTTCGGTCATCCCGTCGGTGATGCTGTTCTCGAGTTCTGCGTTCAGTGTGCGCGAAAGACCTTCCCGGGCGCCGTCGTGGGGCGCATGGGCGGCGACGAGTTTGCCGTGTTCATGGAGCACGATGCCCCGATCTCGAATGGCTATGTCGACCGGGCTTGCGGTGAGTTTCTCGCCAGTCTGCGCGAGGGGTTCCATGTCGGTCATCGCCGCCAGACGGTCTCGGCATCGATCGGCGTCGCCTTGTCGCCTGTCGATGCCACCCGCGCCGACGTATTGTTCGGCCACGCCGACATCGCCCTTTACGAATCCAAGCGCGCCGGGCGCGGGACCTGGCGCTTCTTCCGGCCCGAGATTCTCGCCGACAAGCGGCACGAGCGTTTCGTGGAGCGCGAATTGCGTGCCGCCATCCTGATGCAGGAGCTGAAGGTTCTCTATCAGCCGATCGTCAACTCCGACGGGCGGCTCAAATCGCTCGAAGCTCTGGTGCGCTGGGATCATTCCTCGCGCGGCCGTATCAATCCCAGCGAGTTCATTCCCATCGCCGAGCGCTCGCGTCTGATCCATGATCTCGGAATGGTGGTCCTGCGGCAGGTCTGCTTCGATATGGCCGGGCTTCCGCACGTCAGGGTCAATGTCAATGTCTCCGCGCGCCAGTTGCAGCTCGGTCATTTCCAGCAGGATTATCTCGGTATCGTCACAGAGGCAGGGGTGCATCCCTCGCGCATCACTCTGGAGATCACCGAAAGCTCGCTGCTGGAGGCTTCCGGCGACCTCAACGACCGGATCAAGACGCTGCGCGATGCGGGTTTCAGCATTGCGCTCGACGACTTCGGTATGGGCTATTCCGAGTTCAACCAGCTTCGCACGATGCCCTTCGACATCATCAAGATCGACAAGTCCTACATCCAGTCGCTCGGCATCGACAAGGTCACCGATATTTTCGTCTCCGCGGTGGTTGCCGTTGCAACCCATCTCGACCGGCAGGTCGTTGCCGAGGGTGTGGAAACACAAGCGGATATCATAAAGGCGAGCGCGGCCGGTTGCGGCCTCTTCCAGGGGTATCTTTTCGACAAGCCGCTCACCGCGGAGGCCGTCAGCCGCAAATACGCCCTGCACACGCCTTCCGCGGGAGCGCTGGTTTCATCCGCCGCCTGAGGCCGTGAGGCAAAAAGTCCGTGTGATGCGCAGCCGCGCATTGTGGCGCTTCGAAGCGATTCAGCCTAGAATTCTGATCAGCAGAAATCAGCGCGTCGGCGACGAACGACCGGCGAAGCAAGAAGAGGAAACAGGGCCATGTCCAGGGTCGTTGTTCTCGGTGTTTTCAACGCCGATGTCGCTTTCCGTGCCGATCGCATGCCGAAAATGGGTGAAACCATCCACGGCAAGAGCTTTCATCTCGGGCCCGGCGGCAAGGGATCGAACCAGGCGGTTGCCGCCGCCCGCGCCGGTGCCGATACCCACATGATCACCCGTCTGGGCAAGGATGCGTTCGCCGACATGGCGTTGGAGATCTGGCGCGATGCCGGCGTCACCCCGGTCATCACCCAGCATGCCGACAAGTCGACCGGCTCGGCCTTTATCTTTATCGAGGAGCACTCCGGCAACAACGCGATCATCATCGCGCCGGGCGCCGCCGCCTCGATGACCAATGCGGATATCGATGAGCGTGCCAAGCTGATTTCGGAGGCCGATGTCTTCGTAACCCAGTTCGAGCAGCCAATGGGCCCGGCCCATCACGCGCTCGAGATTGCCCACAAGGGGCGCGCGATCACCGTGCTCAACCCGGCGCCGGCCATGGAAATTCCGGACGGGATGCTGAAGCTCTGCGACTACGTCACCCCGAATGAAAGCGAGGCCGAGGCGCTGACCGGCATCAAGGTCGTCTCGCTCGATGACGCCCAGCAGGCCGCAATGGCATTGGTCGCGCGCGGGGCAGGCGCCGCGATCCTGACGCTTGGCGAAAAGGGCGCGCTCTTCCACAACGGCTCGGAAACCGTCCATGTGCCAGTGATGAACGCTGGCGGCGTGGCGGATACGTCAGGCGCGGGTGATGCCTTCAATGGCGGGCTGGCCGCAGCACTGGCGCGGGGTCAGGCGCCCGAGGAAGCTCTGCGGTTTGCCGCCGCAACGGCCGCGATCTCGGTCACGCGCCACGGCACGGCGCCCTCCATGCCGAGCGAGCAGGAAATACGGGCGCTGCTCGTGCGCGGCTGAGAGAAGCTTGACCTGATCAGTTTGCCGGGCGGATACGGATGCCGAAGAGTTCGACCGCCCGGCCATTGCCCTCGACGTCGCTGTTGATGGAGATCGTGCCACCGGAACTGGGCGCCATGGCGCGGGTGAAATCGACCTCGATCAAGGCATCGGTCGCCTGGCTTTCCGCATTGAAGCGCCTGCGGCCGCAATCGCCCATCCCGCCGAAATCGCATTTCACGTAGAACGCCGTCGGCTGGTCGCCTGCGGCACGGACGGTGAGCGCTATCACCGACGCGCGTCCCGCCAGTTCGTTGAGCGCGGAGGCATCGATCGGCAGCGCCACTTCCCCGTCTTCGCCGGCGCTGGCCGAAGTCACGACGATCGACTGGCCGTCTCCGGCCTGTCGGAACTCGGCGCTGGCGAGGCTTCCGGTGGAGATGGCGTCACTGTCGCGCGGCGCGTAGATGGTCGTCCAGTTTCCCGAAAACCCGCTCTCCGGGTTGAGCCGGCGCGGACCGCTGCCGTCTCCGCTGAAATCCTCGGAGCTCACGCTTGGCGGCGGATTGGGCACGGACGTATCCCAGTCCGGATCCAGCGCGCCGGTGGAATAGAGCCACCAGATACCCATGCCGAGGAAGGACAGGAGCACGAGGCTCGAAAAAGCCGAGGCGAAGCGGTGCTTCTCGCGGCGACGCGGCTTCTTTCCCGCAACGGGATCCGTGTCCGGTCGGGGCGTTTTCTTCTTGCGCGAAAAGATGCTCGATCGGCGGGCGTCGTCGGTCTGCGCCGCGCGGTGCGGCGGGGGCAGGGTCAGGCCGTCGTCGACGGCAACAGTTTCCGGCCTGTCGCGGATAATCTCGGGTGCTGCTTCGGCGCGCGCCGGCTCGGGTGTCTCGTGCACCACCGGCTCGAAATGAGCCGAGGGTTCGCGGGGTGTCTGCCCGGGGGCGCCCATGTCGATTTCCGGTGCGCGGGTCGAAGGCTCTGCGCGCTCATCGGCCGGCGAGAAGCCGAAATCCGGCTCGGAGCGGCCGGTATGCTGTACAGGGTTTGAGGTTGCGGCGGCAGCATCCATCCGGATGTCGGGCGTGTTCTGCGGTTCGGCCGGTACGTCGTCGATCGAAGGAGCGGCGACGGTCCCCCCAGCCGGAGCCGTGGGGGCCACATGCGGCGCGCTCATGGGCGCCTGTCCGTGATACTCGCGCTCGATAACGGAAATCAGGTCCTTCAGCCGGCTCACCTGCGGGCGGACCTGCTCGGGATCCGTAATGCCGCGGTTTTCGAGATTGCGGATGAGCGCGTCATGCGCTGTCCGGTAAATCCGGGCGCGCTGCGTTTCATCCGGGTTCTCGACCCGGCTCAAGGCATTGCGGATAGCCGCTTCCATTCCCTTCAAATCCGCATTCCTTCTGCTCGCGTTGTTTCAGCTTCCAAAGAACAAGCAGCGCGACGGGCTTGGGTTCCTTGCTGTGGGTTAACGTTTCGCCCCCGAAAAGACAAGACTTGCAAATGGATCGCACATTCCTGGCACCGGTATGCCAGCCGCTGTGGGATGGCCGCCGAGCCCGCAAAACGGGGATATTTGCAATTTCCCGGAACGTCTTTCGCCGCGGGCGAAGCTCTGCTATCAGTTTTGACGTTCGCGTAAAGGTAAGACCAATTCGCATGGGAGGAACTTCATGACACTGCCGGCCATTCTCAAGGACAATCTTCGCCTGCCCGTGGTGGCATCGCCGCTTTTCATCATCTCCCATCCGCCGCTCGTCATGGCGCAATGCAAGGCGGGCGTGGTCGGTTCCTTCCCGGCGCTGAATGCGCGGCCGGAATCCCAGGTCGACGAATGGCTGGCCGAGATCACCGAGGGTCTGGCCGATCACAATGCCAGGAACCCTGACAGGCCGGCGGCACCCTTCGCGGTCAACCAGATCGTCCACAAGTCCAATGCCCGGCTCGAACACGACCTGACCATGTGCGTCAAATACAAGGTGCCGATTGTCATTTCCTCACTGGGCGCGGTGCCCGAGGTCAATGCCGCCGTCCATTCCTATGGCGGCATTGTGCTCCACGACATCACCACGGTGCGCCACGCCCATTCGGCGATCAACAAGGGCGCCGACGGCCTCATCGCGGTGGCGGCCGGCGCAGGCGGTCATGCCGGACCGCTCTCGCCATTTGCGCTTGTTTCCGAAATTCGCGAATGGTTCGACGGTCCGCTGCTGCTCGCCGGCTCCATCTCCACCGGCGGCGGCATTCTCGCAGCTCAGGCGATGGGCGCGGATCTGGCCTATATCGGCTCGCCCTTCATCGCCACGCCCGAGGCGCGCGCCGTCGATGACTACAAGCAGATGATCGTCGAATCCGCTGCCAAGGATATCGCCTACTCGAACTATTTCACCGGCATTCACGGCAACTATCTCAAGGGCTCGATCGCCAAGGCCGGCATGGACCCGGAAAACCTGCCCGAGGCCGACCCGACCAAGATGGATTTTGGTGCAGCCGCGACCGGCGCCAAGGCCTGGAAGGAAATCTGGGGCTCGGGCCAGGGCATCGGCGCGGTCAAGGAAATCCAGCCGGTCGCCGACCTCGTCGACCGCTTTGAACGCGAATACAACGCCGCCCGCGAGCGCCTTTCGCTCTGACGTCTGCGTCCGGTACAAAAGGCGGCAATCGCCTTTAGATTGCCGCTTGAATTCGCCGCCCGATCACGCTATCAGCCCCGCAGTCCACGCGCCGGGTGATTTAGCCCCGCGCCAGGCGGGCCGCTGTAGCTCAGTTGGTAGAGCACGTCATTCGTAATGATGGGGTCGTAGGTTCGAGTCCTATCAGCGGCACCACGCCACCCTACCTAGACCGAGCCTGGAGCTTGCCCTAACCTCGCCGATGAATTTCACGGGGGTTCGGCGATATGGCTAATTCATATATCAAGCCAAGTAGAATAATTTTGAAAACCCATTCTGAGTATTCGGAGAAATGGGTACAGAAGCTTATTGCCGAAGACCCGTCCATCCTAGGCTTGGGCGATTTGGTGCTCCGTGATCAAGAGCGCATTCATCCTCGCGCTGGACGTCTCGATCTTTTGCTTCAAGATCCTGATACTAAACGTCGGTATGAGGTCGAGCTTCAACTTGGAGCGAGCGATGAGAGGCATATTATTCGGACTGTTGAGTATTGGGACATGGAGAGAAAAAGATACCCCCAGTATGATCATTGTGCTGTAATAGTGGCTGAAGATATAACTTCTCGTTTCTTAAATGTTGTCTCGTTATTTAATGGTACGATTCCGTTGATTGCCATTCAAATGCAGGCCTTCCGGATTGATAAACACGTCACGCTGATCTTTACGACAGTTATGGATGAGCTTACTCGAGGGCTGGTAGACGAAGACGAAGATGCTGAGGCAGCTCCCACTGATCGTTCATTCTGGGAGTCGAAAGCAACCAAATCCACTGTTGCCTTAGCTGATCGAATTCTTAAAGTTGTTCGCGAGTTCGATCCATCGCTGGAATTGAAGTACAATAAATTCTATATCGGCCTTTCAAAGGATGGGCGGCCATTCAATTTCGTAACCTTTCGTCCAAAACGGAACCAGATTAACTTCGAAGTCAAAATTCCCGAAACAGACGAGACTGATGCCAAGATTGAAGCGGCTGGTATCGAAACGCTTGAGTATAATAAACGTTGGGGTCTTTATCGGCTGCGACTTACGGAAGACGACATTATAAATAATATAGAAACGCTGCGAGAATTGATCAGCGCTGCCTACGAGCGACGGACAGGGTAGCCCCAAAAATCAGGTTTCCTTGGCATGCCGAAATAGGTCCAGCCTCGCGTCAGCTTGCGCGCTTATCCTCCGGCCACACGCTACAGCGATAAGTGCGCCCGGCCATGAGCTCTTGCAACCGAACTGCTTTCTCTCCTTTCCGCCCCAACCGGCCCGGTTTCATTTCGGGCGGATTTGCGCGTGGGGTGGGCACGGACGGACCGGTCATGGTGCATGTGGTGGCGGCGCGTTTCGCTGAGGGGATCAGCCGCGCCCGAGGGCGGGGATCGTGAAGGCGGTAATCCTCGCGGGCGGGCTCGGGTCGCGGCTCGCCGAGGAAACCCATATCAAGCCCAAGCCCATGGTGGAGATCGGCGGCCGGCCGATCCTGTGGCACATCATGAAGCTTTACCACGCCCACGGCATCCGTGATTTCGTGATCTGCTGCGGCTTCAAGGGCTATGTGATCAAGGAATATTTCGCCAACTACGCGCTGCACATGTCGGACATGACCTTCGACATGGCCGAAAATACCGTGCACTTCCACAAGCAGAACGCCGAGGACTGGCGGGTCACGCTGGTCGACACCGGCGAGACGACGCTGACCGGCGGTCGGCTCAAGCGCGTGGCGCCCTATATCGAGGGCGAGGACGATTTTCTCCTCACCTATGGCGACGGCGTTGCCGATCTCGATATTTCCGCCACGATAAAATTTCACCGCAGCCACGGCAAGCAGGCGACCATCACCGCGGTCTTGCCGCCCGCCCGCTTCGGCGCGCTGCAGATCGATGGCGACAGGGTGGAAGGATTTATCGAAAAGCCCGCCGGCGAGGGCGGTTTCATCAATGGCGGTTTTTTTGTCCTCTCCGCCGGCGTGCTTGATAAGATCGCCGGCGACCAGACGAGTTTCGAATCGACCCCGCTGATCGAGCTGGCGAACGAGGACGAGTTGCGCGCCTATTTTCATCGCGGCTTCTGGCAACCGATGGATACGCTGCGCGACAAGAACACGCTCGAAGCTCTTTGGGATAACGGAAAGGCGCCCTGGAAATGCTGGTGAAACGACGCAATCCGGTTGCTTCCGGCCGTCCCGACGGCTTTCCCGATCCGGGCTTCTGGCAGGGTCGCAAGGTTCTTCTGACCGGCCATACCGGCTTCAAGGGTAGCTGGATGCTCGAATGGCTGGAGGCGCTGGGGGCCGACGTCACCGGCATGTCGCTGGCGCCCGAAGGCCCGGTTTCGCTCTTCGAAGGCCTGCATGGCACGGCACGGCTGGAACGCGAGATCGTCGATATCCGCGACGAGGCGGCTGTCGCCCGCAAGGTCGCCGAGGTCGAGCCGGAGATCGTCTTCCATCTTGCGGCGCAATCGCTGGTCCGGCGCGGCTATGCCGACCCGTCGGCCACCTATGCGGTCAATATCGGCGGCACGCTCAACGTGCTCAAGGCCGTTGCGGATGTCGGCTCCGCCCGCGCGGTCGTGGTCACCACAACCGACAAGGTCTACCGCAATGACGGCACCGGCCGCGCATTCATCGAGACCGATCCGCTCGGTGGCGAGGATCCCTATTCGAGATCCAAGGCCATCTGCGAGATGGTGGTCTCCGCCTATCGCGATCCTCTAGAAACACAAGGCTGCCGCATCGCAGCCGCACGCGCCGGCAATGTGATCGGCGGTGGCGACTGGGCGGCCGACCGGCTGATCCCGGATGCCGTTCGTGCCTGGGCGCGCGGCGAGAAACTGCATGTTCGCCGCCCCGATGCCACGCGACCGTTCCAGCATGTGCTCGAACCGCTCAGGGGCTACATGGTGCTGGCCGAAAAGCTCTGCGGCATCGCGCGCTATGCGCCGGCCTATAATTTCGGCCCCTTCGAGCCGGGCGCGAAAGTGCGCGACGTGCTAGATCTGGTGGCCGGCCATTTCGATGTCGCGCCGATCGCCTATGCCGATCGTATCGAGGGCCCGCACGAGGCTGGAACCCTTTCGCTCGATCCGTCGTTGGCGGCCCGTGATCTCGGCGTCATGCCGGTCTGGTCGCTCGACGAGGGTATCGCCCGCACCGCGGCCTGGTACCGCGATTTTGCCGATGGCGCCGATCCGCGTGATCTCTGCCTCGCCGACCGGATGGCCTATTTCGCCGCCATGCTCAAAGCCGAACAATCCGGACAGGCTGAAACGCGGGATGCAAACGCGGAGGTGGCATGAGCCTCGAGGTCGAGCAGCTCGCAAACGGCGGAGTGAACGGTCCGGCGCTGGTACGGCGCACGCCGTTTCGCGACGGGCGTGGTCAATTCTCCCGGCTCTTCGCCCGCGAGGAACTGGCAGCGGCGGGGCTCGGTTTCGAGATCGTCCACGTCAATCACTCGGCGACGACCGGCAAGGGAACCGTCCGCGGCTTTCATTACCAGCGCCAGCCGCACGGCGAGACCAAGCTCGTCACCTGCATTCGCGGCGCGGTGCTCGATATCGCGGTCGATATTCGTGCTGACAGTTCGCACCGTTTCAAGACCTGGGCGGCGAACCTCTCTGCAGAGAACGCGACAGCAATGCTGATCCCTGACGGCTTCGCGCACGGCTTTCAGGCGCTGACCGAGGAGGTGGAACTCATCTACCTCCACTCGGCGGCCTACGCGCCCGATGCCGCCGCCGGTTATCGCTTCGACGATCCGGCGATTGATTTCGACTGGCCACTTGAGCCGGCCAATCTCTCCGACCGCGACCGCAGCTGGCCGCTGATAGGGGAGCGCGTGCTGTGACTGGGCCGATGACCTGCCGCCACTGTGGGGGAACGCATTTCGTTCCGTTTCTCGACCTCGGCCAAGCCCCGCCGTCGAACTCCTATCTCTCCGGTCCCGCGGCGATCGCAACCGAGAAAACCTATCCGCTGGTGATCCGCACCTGCACAGATTGCTGGCTGACGCAGACGGAGGATTTTACCGATCGCGAGGAGTTCTTCTCCGCCGATTATGCCTATTTCAGCTCGTTCTCGACCTCGTGGCTCGAGCATGCGCGAACCTATGTCGAAGCCATGCGCGCCCGTTTCGGCCTCGGCGCCGACAGCCTCGTCTGCGAGGTGGCCGCCAATGACGGCTATCTCCTGCGCCATGTGAAGGCCGCCGGCATTTCCTGCTACGGCATCGAGCCGACCGCCTCCACGGCGCGCGCCGCCCGGGCATTGGGCATCGACATCGTCGAGGAATTCTTCGGCGCGCAGCTGGCCGGCCAGTTGTCCGGCGATGGACGGCAGGCCGACCTGATCGCCGCCAACAACGTGCTCGCCCATGTGCCCGACATCAACGATTTCGCCCGCGGTTTCGCGCTGCTCCTGAAGCCCGACGGTGTGGCGACCTTTGAATTCCCGCATCTTCTGGAAATGGTGCAGGGCAGCCAGTTCGATACCGCCTATCACGAGCACTATTCCTATCTCTCGTTGATGGCGGTGGAAGCGGTGTTTCGCATTGCCGGCCTGCGGGTCTTCGATGTCGAAATCACCCCGTGGCACGGCGGCAGTCTGCGGGTTTTTGCCTGCCGTGATGGTGCGTCCCATGCGGAAAGCGCGGCAGTGGCGGCAATGCGGATGCGTGAGCGCGACGCCGGTATGGATCGGGCCGACTTCTATACGGGCTTCCAATCTGAGGCAGAGCGGGTGCGCGACGAGTTTCTCGGCTTTCTCGCAGAGGCCCGTGCACAAGGATTGCGCGTGGCCGCCTATGGCGCAGCGGCCAAGGGCAATACGCTGCTCAACTTCGCGGGCGTGACGGCGGACGACATCGCCTTCGTCGTCGACAAGAACCCGGCCAAGCAGGGGCGCCTTCTGCCCGGTTCACACATCCCGATCGTGGATGAAGCGCATTTGATCGCAGAGAAACCGGACAGGGTGGTGATACTCCCATGGAACATCGAGAGCGAAATCAGGACCCAGCTTTCCTGTATCGCAGACTGGGGTGGGATGTTCGTGACCGCCGTGCCGAAGCTGACGATCCATCCGTAAGCGACGACGAACTTAGCAAACTCGTCCAGTTGTCTCCGCGGCGAGAGCCAGAGGCTGCGGAAAGCTAAGCTAGCGGTTGCGGAGCTTGCGGATAACGCCCGCCACGCGGCGCTGATCGTCCTCGCTCATGTCGTGATAGCTCGGCAAATTGATCGCCCGGTTCGGGACGTCATGCGCGTTCACAGTGGCCGGATTGTCCTCGAACATCGGCAGCGATGAGAGCGGCCAGAAGAACACCCGCGCGTCGATCGCTTCGGCCTTGAAGGCGTCCATCAGCGTTTCGCGGGTGATGCCGGTCTCGGGCGAAAACACCGCTGTCGGCATCCAGAACCCGTTGGTCGTGCCTTCCGGTTCGGCGTTCAGCGTCACGCCGTCGAGATCGCCGAGCAGGGAGCGGTAACCCGCCATGATCCGCCGCTTGCCGGCAATCAGCTCGCCGATCCGCTCCACCTGTGCGCAGCCGATCGCCGCCTGCACGTTCGCCATCTTGAACTTGTAGCCGGTCACCGTCGGGAAGAATTGTCTCGGCTCGTTCGCGTCGCGCCCGTGATTGGCGAGCTGGTCGACTCGTGCGGCGAGGTCCGTATCGTTGGTCACGAACATGCCGCCTTCGCCTGTCGTCACGGTCTTGGTGCCGTGGAAGGAGAAGGTGCCGAATGTGCCCATTGAGCCTGCGCGCTTCTCGCCCCACGCCGAGCCGATCGCTTCGGCGGCATCTTCGATGATCGCGATCTCGTGTTTCCGGCCGATCTCGAGAAGGGCATCCATGTCGCACATCGAGCCGTAGAGATGCGTCGCAATGATCGCCTTCGTGCGCGGCGTGATGGCGGCTTCGGCAAGCACTGGGTCGATGCACCAGGTGTCCGGCAGGATGTCGACAAGGATCGGCGTCGCGCCGAGATGCACGATGGGTGCAGCCGTAGCGATCCAGTTCGTGTCGGCCAGTATCACCTCGTCGCCGGGGCCGATGCCAAGCGCCGCGAGCCCCAGATGCATCGCGCCCGTACAGCTTGACGTGGCAATCGCACGCTCGACCCCGAGATGTGCGGCGAAGTCCTTTTCGAAGCGATGGATGTAATCATAGCAGCGCGGCCCCCAGCCGTTGCGCGCCGCGTCGGTCGCATATTCCACCTCCAGGTCGGAAATCGACGGACGCGTATAGGCGATCGGCGCGTGGTTCTTATCCTGAGGGTTGTCGGAAGCGGTCATGGTGCAGCCATCGGTTTTGTTGTGCGCCACCGTAACGCTCCGAACCTGCGCGGAGATTGTGACCCGCGCGTTTTTGCCTTGGCTCGCACTGCACAAAAGTGGCAAGAGAGAGGAAGCAGAACAGGAGACTTCCATGCGCACAGTTTATGTGAACGGCGAGTATGTGCCGGAAAACGAAGCGAAGATTTCGGTATTCGACCGGGGTTTTCTCATGGCGGACGCGATCTACGAGGTCGCAGCCGTGCTCGACGGCAAGCTCACCGACTTCCCGGCCCATATCAAGCGGCTTCACCGCTCGGCCGGCGAACTCGGCATGCGCGTTGACGTTTCCGACGACGAACTGCTGGAAATCCATCGCGAGCTCATCCGCTTGAACGGCGTCGATCAGGGCATGGTCTACCTGCAGATGACCCGTGGCGCCGCCGATCGCGATTTCGTCTTCGACACCGATGCGCTCACCCCGTCGCTCGTCCTTTTCACCCAGAAGAAGGAGCTGATCGATACCGGCGTCGCGAAGAACGGCATGAAGATCATCACTGTCGAGGACAAGCGCTGGGGCCGCTGCGATATCAAGACCACGCAGCTTCTCTATCCCTCGCTTGCCAAGATGGAAGCCAAGAAGGCCGGCGCCGATGATGCCTGGCTGGTGCGTGACGGCGAGATCACCGAGGGCAGTTCCAACAACGCCTATATCGTGACCAAGGACGGCACCATCGTCACCCGTCCGCTGTCGAACTCCATCCTGCCCGGAATCACCCGCGCCACGCTGATGGCTTACGCGGATGAGACCGGCACAAAGATCGAGGAGCGCGTCTTCACCGTCGAGGAAGCCCGCGATGCGGCGGAAGCCTTCATCACGTCGGCTTCCGTCTTCGTCGGTCCTGTCGTTTCCATCGACGGCGTTCAGCTGTCGGATGGCAAGCCGGGACCGGTCGCCACCAAGCTGCGCGAACTCTACATCGCCGAAAGCCGCAAGCGGCTTCTGTAAGCGTCAGACGGAGCGGATCGCCCCTCCGTCACAGCGGATCTGCGAGCCGGTGATGTAGCTCGCACGTTCCGAGACGAGAAATGCACCGACGGAGCCGAATTCGTCGGTGCGGCCATATCGGCCCGCGGGAATCTGCGTCATCGAACCCGTTTCGATCTCTTCGATCGATTTGCCGGCCTTCTTTGCGTTGACCGTATCGATCTGGCGGGTGCGGTCGGTGGCAATGCGTCCCGGCAGCAGCATGTTGAAGGTCAGGCCTTCGCCGCTCAACTCGTTCGCCATCGACTTCGACCAACCCACCAGTGACGCGCGAATCGCGTTCGACAGTCCCAGATTGGGGATCGGCTGGATCACGCCCGACGAGGCGATCGTGAGCACCCGGCCCCATTTCCGCTCGCGCATTTCCGGGATCACCAGCCCGGCCAGTTCCATCACCCGCAGCACCATGACTTCATACTGATCGCGCACCGTGTCGACATCGGCCTCGTGCATCGTTCCGGCAGGCGGGCCGCCGGTGTTATTGACTAGAATGTCGATGCCGCCCAGCTTCTCGCGGGTCTGCTGGACAAGCAGTTTCGGGGTTGCCGGATCCGAAAGATCGGCAACGATCGCATGCGCCGTCCCTACACCCTTGGCGTTGATCGCATCGACTTCGGCCTGAAGGGTGTCCGCGTCACGGCCGGTCATCACAACATTGGCGCCTTCAGCGGCGATCGCCTGCGCCACGCTCAGGCCCAGCCCGCGCGATGAAGACAACACCAGCGCGCGTTTCGATGTCAGTCCGAGATCCATGGGTGTCCTCTCCTTGTCTCCGTCGCGGCCTTGCACCATTCTGGTCTGGCGCTTAAAGCCTCGGCGACACACAAACGTCATCCGGCGGCGGCGGTCAAGCGCCCGGGCCTATGGCGGCGAAAGACGAGGATGGCATGAAGACGATCGAAATTCCGCGCCCGGACGACTGGCACCTGCATCTGCGTGACGGCGCCATGATGGAAGCTGTCACGCCTGAGAGCGCCCGCCACTTCGCCCGCGCCATCATCATGCCCAATCTGGTGCCGCCGGTCGTCACCAAGGCCGATGCGGAAGCCTATCGCAATCGAATCCTGGCCTCCGTGCCGAAAGGCGCCGATTTCACCCCGCTGATGACGCTTTATCTCACGGAGGGCACCGACGCCGACGATGTCGCGGACGCCTTCAAGTCCGGCGTGGCCCGCGCGGTCAAGCTCTATCCGGCAGGGGCGACCACCAATTCCCATTCCGGCGTGCGCAACATCGACAAGGTCATGGGCGTCCTCGAAACCATGGCCGAGATCGGCATGACGCTCTGCATCCACGGCGAGGTGACCAGCAGCGAGGTCGATATCTTCGACCGCGAGAAGGTCTTTATCGACACCGTTCTCGATCCGCTGCGCCGGCGCCTGCCCGATCTGCCCATCACCATGGAGCATATCACCACGAAAGACGGTGCGGATTATGTGACGGGCGCGGAGAAGAATCTCGCCTCCTCGATCACAACCCATCATTTGATGATCAACCGCAATGCCATTCTCGCCGGTGGCATCCGCCCGCACTACTACTGCCTGCCGGTCGCCAAGCGTGAACTCCATCGCCTCGCTCTGAGAAAAGCTGCCACGTCAGGCGACGCGCGCTTCTTCCTCGGCACGGATTCAGCGCCGCACGTCGACCCGATGAAGGAATGCGGCTGCGGCTGCGCCGGCATTTTCACCGCCACCAACACCATGGCCTGCCTCGCCCAGGTCTTCGAGGAAGAGAATGCGCTCGACAAGCTCGCAGCCTTCACCTCGGAGAATGGCCCCGCCTGGTACGGCCTGCCGGTCAATGAGACGAAACTCACCCTCGTCCGCCATGACGAGCCGGTGGAATTCCCCTCCCATATCCAGACCGGCGCCGGCACCGTCACCGTCTTCGACCCGATGACGCCGGTCTACTGGAGCGTGGAGGGATAGGGCACGTTCAGAATCCATCGGATAGCGCAGACTGTACTGTCCGCCCATGCTTCTCATCGCGCGCGTCTGCTGCTAATCGGTAGGGCGACAAAGAGGTGCCCATGTTTTCCAACAGTTTCCCTGACAAGGCGCGGATGGCTGAATTGTTCGCCGGCCAGCTTCTCGAGATCGGTGCGGTTCATTTCAACGCGACCGAACCCTACAAGCTGGCGTCCGGCATGGTCAGCCCGGTCTATATCGATTGCCGCAAGCTGATTTCCTATCCGCGCATCCGCTCGGCGATCATGGATTTTGCCGCCGCCACCATCCTGTCCGAAGCCGGGTTCGAGCAGTTCGACTGTGTCGCCGGTGGCGAGACGGCGGGCATTCCCTTTGCCGCGTTCCTGGCCGAACGTCTTGGCCTGCCGATGATTTATGTGCGCAAGCAGCCCAAGGGCCACGGCCGCAACGCGCAGATCGAGGGCGAGTTGAAGGACGGTTCGCGGGTTCTCGTGATCGAGGATCTGACGACAGCCGGCGGTTCGATGTTCAAGTTCATCGATGCCATCCGCGCGGCGGGCTCGACCGTCGATCACGGCATGGCGCTGTTCTACTACGACATCTTTCCGGAAGCCGAGGAGCGCTTCAAGAACGGCAAGGTCAAGCTGCACCACATCGCCACATGGCGCGACGTTCTGGATGTGGCGACCGAGCGCTGGGCCTTCGATGCAGAGACGCTCGAATCGGTCGGCCGGTTTCTCGATGCGCCGCTCGAATGGTCGGCAGCCCACGGTGGCGTCGGCGAACTGCCAAAAAGCTGATACAGTTTTCGCGCGCGAGGCCCGGGGGAGGAGAGAACGACGATGATCATTTCATGTGGCGAGGCACTCATCGACATGCTGCCGCGCAAGAGCGAGGCGGGCGAGGAGGCTTTCGCGCCCTATGCCGGCGGTGCGGTGTTCAATACGGCGATCGCGCTCGGCCGGCTTGGCGTGCCCTCGGGGTTCTTTACCGGGTTATCGTCCGACATGTTCGGCGACGTGCTGCGCCAGTCCCTGACGGACAGCAAGGTCGACCATTCCTTCTGCGCCACGCTCGACCTGCATACCACGCTCGCCTTCGTCAAACTGACCAATGGCCATGCAAGCTACGCCTTCTTCGACGAGAACACCGCCGGCCGGATGATCACCGAAGAGCATCTGCCGGACCTCGGGGATGAAGTGACCGCCATGCATTTCGGAGCGATCAGCCTGATCTCCGAACCCTGCGGCTCAACCTATGAAGCGCTGATGAGCCGCGAGCACAAACGCCGCGTCATCTCGCTCGATCCCAACATCCGCACCTCCTTCATCAAGGACGCGCAAGCCCATCGTGCCCGCATCGACCGGATGATCGATATGTCGGACATCCTCAAGCTGTCCGACGAGGATCTCGACTGGTTCGGGATGGAAGGCATGGAGCAGGCGGCGAGCACCTGGCTCGATCGCGGGGTGAAGCTCGTCGTCATCACCCGGGGGGCCGAGGGTGCGGTTGGCTTCACCAAGGAGCAGACAATCGATGTCACGGGGATGAAGGTCGAGGTCGCCGATACGGTCGGCGCCGGCGACACATTCAATGCCGGCATGCTGGCAAGCCTTCACCGGGCCGATCTCTTGCACAAGGATGCGATCGCCAGTCTTTCCGGTGACGCTGTTCACGATGCGCTTCTATGGGGCGCAAAAGCGGCGGCGGTGACCGTCTCTCGGCCCGGCGCAAATCCGCCCTGGGCTGAAGAGATCGAATTCTAGGCCGCGCCTCAGCGTCCCATGTTGCGGATGAGACCGGCGAGCTCGACGGTCGAGGAATCGTGCCCCGATCCGTCGGCCTCGCCCTTGACCACCGGCAAGAGGTCGGTGGCGAGCTCCTTGCCGAGTTCCACGCCCCACTGGTCATAGGCATTGATGCCGAAGATTTGCGCTTCGACGAACACGCGGTGCTCGTAAAGCGCAATCAGGCGGCCGAGTGCATAGGGCGTCAGCGTCTCGTAGACCAAAGTCAGTGAGGGCCGATTGCCGATGAAGACACGGTGCGGCGCAATCTTCTCGATCTGCTCTTCGTCCATACCCTTGTCGCGAAGCTGGGCGGTCGCTTCCTCGTAGGTGCGGCCCTTCATGAAGGCCTCCGACTGCGCCAGGCAATTGGCAATCAGAAGCTGATGCTGGTGCTGGAGTTTTGGTTCCTGCCCCTTGGCCGCGATCATGAACTCGACCGGCACCACGTCGGTGCCCTGGTGGAGGAGCTGGAAGAAGGCGTGCTGGCCGTTGGTGCCGGGCTCGCCCCAGACAATGGGACCGGACGCGGTTTCGAGGGGCGTGCCGTCAACCGAGACGCGCTTGCCGTTCGATTCCATGTCGAGCTGCTGCAGATAGGCCGGGAAACGCGCGAGCCGCTGGTCGTAAGGGATGATGGCGCGGCTCGGATAGCCGCAAGCCAGACGGTGCCAGGCACCGACCAGACCGAGCATCATCGGAAGGTTCTCGGCAATCGGGGCATCGGCAAAATGAACATCCATGGCGCGGGCGCCGTCGAGGAAGTCACGGAAATTCTCCGGCCCGATCGCGATCATCACCGGCAGGCCGATTGCCGACCAGACCGAATAGCGCCCGCCGACCCAGTCCCAGAAACCGAAAACGCGGTCTTCGGAGAGCTTGAACTCGCCCACCTTGTCGAGGGCGGTGGAGACGGCGGCGAAATGCGCGCCCACGGCGTCTTCGCCGAGCGCCTTCACGATCCAGTCGCGCGCGGTCCGTGCATTGGTCATGGTTTCGATCGTGGTGAAGGTCTTCGACGCAATGATGACGAGTGTTGTTTCCGGAGAAAGACCGGCCAGCGTGTCGGCGATATGCGCGCCGTCGACATTGGAGACGAAATGCGCATTCGGACCGTCATGCCAGGGAGACAGAGCCAACGTCGCCATCACCGGTCCGAGATCGGAGCCGCCGATCCCGATATTGACGATGTCGGTAATTTTCTCGCCGGTAGAGCCCGTGATCGAGCCGCTGCGGATGCCGTCAGCGAATTTGCCCATGGCGTCGAGCACGGCATGGACGTCGGGAACCACATTGTGCCCGTCGACTTCGATCGTGGCGTCACGTGGCGTGCGCAGGGCGGTGTGCAGCACCGCTCGATTTTCGGTGGTGTTGATCGCAATGCCGGCCATCATCGCGTCGCGTCGCGTTTCGATATTGGCGGCCTTGGCGAGATCGATCAGCAGATCCGCGACCGTCTCGTCGATCGCACATTTGGAGAAATCCATCGTCAGGTCATCGAGCGCGATCCGGTAGCGCGAAGCCCGGCCCGGGTCGGACTTGAAGGCCTCACGCATGTCCAGAGGCGCCTCGGCGCGGCGTGATTTCAGTTTGTCGATGACGGAGCGGGTTAATGGGGTCACGGCAAGTCCTTTCTGACGTGACCCGATTAATGGTGCGTGGCGCTGTCTAAATCAAGCGCTTGAAGCCAAAGTTCGAAACCCTATGGCGGATCAATCCCGCAATTCGCGCCTCAGGATTTTGCCGACATTGGACTTCGGAAGCTCGTCGCGGAACTCGACATATTTCGGCCGCTTGTAGTTCGTCAGCTCCTTGGCGCANTAAGCCTTGATGTCGGCTTCCGTAAGATTCGGATCCTTGCGGACCACGAAGAGCTTGACCACTTCGCCCGAATGTTCGTCGGGTGCCGCGACTGCTGCGGCCTCGACGACGCCAGGGTGGGAGGCCACCACCTCCTCGATCTCGTTGGGATACACGTTGAAGCCGGAGACCAGGATCATGTCCTTCTTGCGGTCAACGATCTTGGTGTAGCCGTTCTCGTCCATGAACCCCATGTCGCCGGAACGGAAATAACCGTCCTCGGTCATCACCTTTGCGGTCTCGTCGGGACGGTTCCAGTAACCCGCCATTACTTGTGGGCCGCGAATGCAGATCTCGCCGACTTCGCCGAGCGGCAGCGATTTGCCATCATCGTCGCGGATATCGATTTCGGTCGAAGGGATCGGCAAGCCAATGGTTCCGGAAAACACGGTCTTGTCGAAACGGTTGGCCGTGGCCACCGGTGATGTCTCCGAGAGGCCGTAACCTTCCGAAATCGGGCAGCCGGTAACTTCCATCCAGCGTTCGGCGACCGGCCGCTGCACCGCCATGCCGCCGCCGAGCGTCAGCTTCAGGTGACTGAAGTCCAGCTTACGGAAGTCGTCGTTGTTCAAAAGTCCGTTGAACAGGGTGTTGAGGCCGGGGAAGACGTTGAACTTGAACTTCTCAAGCGTCTTGACGAAAGCCGGCAGGTCGCGCGGATTGGGGATCAGCACGTTGAGCGCACCCTTATTGATCCCCACGACACCGTTCACGGTCAGCGCGAAGATGTGATAGAGCGGCAGCGCGCAGATATAGATCAGGTCGTCCGGCTTTTCCTTGCCGATATAGGCGGTCTCGAGCCAGAGCTCGTTCTGCCGCGCATTCGCCAGCACGTTGGAATGAAGCAGGATCGCGCCCTTCGACACGCCGGTCGTGCCGCCGGTATACTGCAGGAAGGCGATATCGTCGTGGCCGACCTTGTGATCCACGAGCTGTTTGCCCGAACCGGCCGAAAGCGCCTTCTTGAAGGGCACATGGCCCGGCAGCGACCAGGACGGCACCATCTTCTTGATGTTGCGGACGACGAAATTGACGATGTGGCCCTTGAGGCCCATCAGGTCGCCCATGGTCGCGACGGCTACATGCTTGACGTCGGTCTTGGCGATGACCTGTTCGAGGGTGGAGGCGAAATTCTCGAGGATGATGATCGCCTTCGCGCCCGAATCCGTCAGCTGATGCTGCAATTCACGCGGCGTATAGAGCGGGTTGACGTTCACGATCGTCATGCCGGCGCGAAGGACCGCGGCGATCGCCACCGGTGTCTGGAGGATGTTGGGCATCATGACGGCGACGCGATCGCCCTTTTCGAGCCCCAGGCTTTGCAGCCACGCACCCAGTTCGCGCGACAGCTTTTCGAATTCCTTGTAGTCGATCGTCTTGCCCATGCACTCGAAGGCGGGCTTCGAGGCATACCGGCGGCAGCTGTCCTCGATCAGCGCGCCGACCGACTGATACTTGAGCTCACCGATTTCGGCGGGTGTGATATCGGCATAGGATTTGAGCCAGATGCGCTCAGCGGCTGCGGTGGTGGTCTGATCCATGTCTCGCTCCCTGTTCGCCCGATTGCCGCCGGGCTGTTGTGTGTCCGGGCGCTCCTCCGCCCGGTATTGGGAACAATTTAGTACGAGCGCAAGGTCGGGGCAATGCTTACATTGACGTAAACGTAAGAAATGCGAGTTCCCCGGATCGTGTTGATCCGGGGAACAGTCGGTGCAGACCCGTGGGAAAGCCTGCAACCGAGATCAGTTGTACGGCGAGTTGCAGTATTTCCGGTAACCCGAGTGCGACATGTAGGTGTCCGACGGGATGTCGTAGGACCGGTAGCGATTGAGGCACCATGCAACGTGAGCGTTGGAACCGCCGCCGACATAGACCGGCTGCTGGGCGGGCTGGTTGGCGATCGCGTTGCCGATGATCATGCCGCCGACGATGCCAAGTGCTGCGGCAGCTGCTGCGTTGCCGTGGCCGTGGTGCGGGTTATGCGGCTTGGGTGCCTTCGGCGGGTTCGGGGCGAAACCACCCGGCTTCCAGGGATGTACGATGCCCGGCTTGGCGATGAATTTCTTCGGTGCAGCTTCGGCGAGCGCTGGCTGGAAGGCGGCTGCCATGGTGATTGCTGCGGCGACGGTGAGGATGCTCTTCTGAATGATGCTGGTCATGATCTGTCTCCTTTTGGGTTGCGCCTCGTTCCTGCGGCGTTGATTGGAGACTAGGTGAGAGCTGTCCGGCACGCTGTGCGCTAGCGCACACAACGAAATAAACCTTCACTTTCAGTATTTTATTCGCCTGTCCAGGCGCTGGTGAGGAGCCGGGACAGCGTTTCGGGCTTCTGGAGGACCAACCCTCCGCGACTGGCTTCGACGATATCCTCGTTCTTCAGCCGGGCAATCTCGCGGGACACCACCTCACGGCGGCAGCCGATGCGCTCGGCCAGTTCCGACTGGTTGGGCGGCGGGCTGATGATACGCTGGTCGGGTTTGCCCGAACGCGGCCGCGAAAGCCGGATGAGCTCGTTGTAGAGCCGGAACTTGGCGTCGAGGAAGGAATGTTCGGCCACCCTCATGTTGAGCTGGCGGATGCGCTGGGTCAGAACCTGCATCACCGACATGGCAACGTCCGGGTAGTCGGCGAGCAGCTTGCGGAATACCGAAGCCGGCATCGCGCAGATGCGGCTCTTAGCGGTCGTCGTCACGTTGGCCGAACGAATGTCTCCGTCGATTGCCGCCAATTCGCCGAAGAACATGCCGTCGCCGATCTCGCCAAGGATCATTTCCTTTCCGCTCGGCGCACGGAAGATCACGCGAACCCCGCCCGACAGGATGAAACGCACGTCGGTGGTTGTATCGGCATAATCGACCACGAGCTCGTGATCATCATAGCTGACCCAGTTGCACTGCCGCGCAATGGTCGCAAGCGCGTCGCCGGGAATGCCTGCCAGCAGCGGAATGCTGTCGAGTTGATCCATGTAAGGTGGCCCCACCTGATGTCTGGCCGCATAGTTGCACAAGCGGGCGGCCACGCCAATTATCACAATGCCAGGAAGTGTCAGTCAGGCAGGCGAAGCGCAAAGCCGGGGACACGTTCCGCAAAGCCTGACAGCTCGAAATCCCCCGCCAGTTCCACTTCACCGGGGATCCGCTTGGCGAGATCCGGCCCGCACAACACGCTCGCGGAGCTCAATTTGGTCGCCGTTTCAAGCCGCGAGGCGAGGTTCGCCGCATGACCGATGACAGTATAATTATAGCGGATATCTGAGCCGAAATTGCCGACCGAGCAGACACCGGTCTCAAGCCCCGCGCCGAGCCGGATCGGCTCGAGACCGCGTTGCGCGAGATGTGCGTTTTCCGCGTCGAGCCGACGGTAGATGGCGCGCACGGCACGGATCGCGCGCTCCGGGTGGTCGGGCTGGTCGAGCGGGGCATTCCAGAACGCCATCACGGCGTCCCCCATGAATTTGTCGATCGTTCCTTCCGTGCGAAAGATCTCCTCGCTCGATAGCGTCAGAAAACGATTGACGTTGGCGACGACCTCCTCGGGCGCCAACCGTTCTGACGCAGAGGTGAAGCCGCGCATGTCCATGAAAAGAACCGTGACCTCCCGCCGCTCTGCCGAGCGGCCAACCTCCTGTTCCGAGCGGATGAGACGTTCGACGACCTCCGGTGAGAGATAACGGGCGAACTGCCCGCTGATCTGCCGCCGTCGCATCTCTGCGGCACGGTAAAGGAAATAGCCTCCTCCCGCCGCAACGATGGCCAGCCCAATCGTCGGCCTGAGCGCATCGAAGAGTTCACCCTCCATACGCCACGCAAGGAGACCGGCGGCAAACGGCGCGCAGAATATCAGCGGCAGTGCGACCAGAACCGGCAGCGGATAGAGCGGAAAGAACGCGACCGCGAGAATCAGTAGAATTGCCAGAAGTCCAAA
The DNA here is from genome assembly GCA_002707605.1 of Hoeflea sp. Lineage (GTDB taxonomy): Bacteria > Pseudomonadota > Alphaproteobacteria > Rhizobiales > Rhizobiaceae > Pseudohoeflea. The sequence goes on along the minus strand of PANK01000001.1, from coordinate 1,619,337 downwards.
GCCTGACCGCTCCACCGTCTTGGCGTAAGCCGGTTCGTAGGGAAAATGGCCGGACAGGATCTGCGCGGTCAGGAGCGCATGGACCTCGACGCCGGGCCGTGTCGCCACAAGAGGCGTGGTGTGGAAACTGTCGAAGCCGGTGGCGGAAACCGAAAGAATGACAATCCTGTCGTGCAGTTCGGCGCTCGGGGTTCCATTGAGCAGATCGAGCGCACTCACCCGTGTGAAATCCGTGGCGGTATCGGTGAGCGAGACGGCGCCGCCCGCGGTCAGCCGCACGATCTTGTCGCCCACCTTTACCGCGTCATAGCCTTGCGGCCCCAGCCGTACGGTATAACCGGTTTCGTCAAGTGCCTGTCGGGCGAGGTCGAGGGAGAGCGAGGGCCATAGCGTGAGGCCGTCCGGTCCCGCAACGGCCCAGAGCATGGGGACCGAGCGGGTAACGCCGTCGTCATCTGGCACCGAGCGGACCATCCCCAGCCCGCCGGCGACGTCTGTTAAATCCGGCAGCGAGGCGAGAAGTCCCGGAAAGGTCGCGAGCGTGTCGGGGGCTTCTCCCACAACCGACCAACCTGCAATTGGCGCCGGCTCGGTGCTGCCCGCCTGGTCGGTCAGGCTCATGGCGAGCACCGGTTGCGTCTGGGCAATCGCTTGCGCAAGAGCTGCGTCACCTTCCTCGGTTCCGCGATCTGGAAACAGGATGTCGATCGCGAATGCGGCAGGTTCCTGTTCGCCAATCGCTTCGATCAGGCGCGCAATCCGTGTTCGCGGCCAGGGCCAGCGGCCTTCGCTGGTCAGCGATGCGTCGTCGATCTCCACCAGCACGATGTCATCGAGCGAAGTCTCGATCGGCGCGATCTGCTGATAGAGGTCGTAGCTGCGGCCGCGAAATCTGTCGAATGTCGAAGTGAAGAGGACGTCACAGAGGAGGAGCAATAGGGCGAGAAAGGCCATGCGGGCTGCCGGCCGGCGCAGCAGGTTACCACTGGCTCTCGGCATCACCGGCCGTCGGTCGGGGACTGAAATGTGTTCCCGATGGTGCCCCCGACGCTCGGTATTTGGAGACCGCCACGACCACGGTTGACGCCACCTGGCAACTGGCCGTCACGGCTCTGGCATCGGTCGAGGAGGAAGGCAGCCGGGCCGGAGCATGGCGCCTTGGCGTCTATATCGGGCCCACGCGTACCAGGTTCATTCGTGCCTGCCACTTTGTTGGTGGAATCGAGGATGGAGAAGTCGAATGCGCTGCGTGTGGTCGAAAGCCCGCCATTGTCGGCGACGCAGGAGAATCCCGGCTTGGTGATTACCTTGGTTACGCCATTGGACGTACAGGTGAGCTTGCCGGCCCGAAGCGTGGCCACGGTCTGGCTGCCGACTGCGAGGTCGATGATGCCGCCACGCACGGCAAGCACGACATGCGGGGTGGTAATCTGCATTCGGCCCTTCTTGGAAATCTGCCCGCCGAAGAAGCGTGTAATGCCGCGGTCCATGCGGATGCCGGTTGAGCCCGCGCCGGCGCCATAGACGAAATCGTCGATTGTGAGCGACGAGTTCGGACCGATCTTGGCGCTCGACTGATCCCTGAAAAGGATCACGCCGAGGCCGGTATCGTTGCTTCTGAGCCGGTCGCCCAGCGAAATTCCGGAACCTTCCGCGAGCGCCTGACCGCCACGCGAAACGTTTGTCTGGAGCGCCGTGACGCGACCGACGGTTTCTGCGAGCGCGGACGTGGCGCAAGTGGACAGGCCGCCCAGGATGGCGGCAGCTATGAGTATCGTGGGACGTCGCGACATGACGGTCTCCCTAGAACCGGTGCGTATAGCCGAGGCTGAACGCGTGGATGATGGAGCCCCTGCCGGACAAGGCCGGCTGATCGAAATCCGTATTCGTCACTTCCCAGGATGCATCGATGCGATTGTGTCCGTCGATCTGGAAGTGATGTATCCATTCCGCCCGCCAGTGATCGCCGGTAAAGTTCTGCGGCAGGCTCGGCGGGATGGCGACAGCATAGAAGGTTCCCGCTGCGAGCACCACGTCGTGGGTCCAGATGGTCCCGAACGGCTGGAAGGGCAGGCGGCCCGAATAGCTGAATTCGGCCTCCTCGATCCGGCCGGTCATCGTGCCGTTGATGCCATATTCGTAGCGTCCGCGTCCGGCGATCCCGATCGAATGGGCCTGGCTGAGGCGAATGCTGCCGCCGACTTCCCAACTCTGTGCGTGGTCCGAATAGATCCCGTCCGATTCCGAAAGATCCTCGTAGCTGTATTCGGCGTAAAGCCTCGTATCGACCGTCGGCATGACGACGCCGCGCACTACGCCGCCGAGTGAACGGTAGCGGATCGTCGGATGGAGTTTCGAATAGTCGGTAAAGACGCCGACCTGAAGACGCGCCGCGTCGAACGCCTCGACCGGCAGCCCCATATCGAAAGTTGCCGAGGCCCGGCCGTCGATGGCATTGACGACGTCGCCGTCGGGCTGGCCGTAGATGAAGCCGGATCCCAGAAATGCGTCCTGAAACTCGCGTGTGACCCCGAAACGACCGGCCAGAATGATGGCGTTACCGAGCGCGGTGCCGAGATCGTAGCGCAGCGCTCCGGCGAGTTCTCCATAGGCACCCGTAACCGTGCGGTCGCGCCAGGAATTAAATGGCACGTCAATGTCGAAGCTCGTTACCCTGACCCCGGCAGTTGCGTCCACAAACCATTCGAACCCGGCGATTGCCTGGGCCGCGCGGCGCGAGATTTCATTGGCATCAACGGTTTCGGCAGCGGAAAGCTGCCCGGAGGCGATTGCCTCGTCTGCCTGCTTTTTCGCGAGTTCCCATGAGCCGACATTCGCGTAGAGCCGTGCCGCTGCCAGCCGCGCCTGACCATCATCTGCGAAGCGGACCAGATGTTCCTCGATGGAAGAGATCGCCTGGTCGTATTGGCCCTGCGAAGTTGCCGTGCGGATATACTCGCCAAGAACAAAGACATCTTCAGGATTTGCGTAGCGCGTTGCAAAAGCACTATCGAGCGTTTCCGCTTGCGCGGCAGACAAACCGAATGCGGTTGTCGAAACAAGAAGTGCGGCCAACAGATGTTTCACGGTCGTCTTCCGGAAAGATATCAGGTTGTATCGGTGAATCCTGCTAAGCCTAATAGCTTGTCCGAACCCTATTGAAAAGCAAAGACACCCATTTATAGCGGAAAGACTAGTCGAGTCCCCAATTCAGTATGGCTGAATAACCTTCGCCGAGGATCTTTCCGTCGATCTCGCCGATAGCCTTTTCGTCCTTGCCGTCATAGGGCAGTTCGGTCAGCATGCGGCGGATGATGTTGATCCGCGCTCGGCGTTTGTCGTTGGCCCGCACCACTGTCCACGGCGCTTGCGGGGTGTGTGTTGCCTGCAGCATCTGGTCGCGCTTTGCGGTGTAATCGTCCCACTTGTTGAGGCTCGCAATATCCATTGGCGAGAGTTTCCAGATCTTCAGCGGATCGTGCCGCCGGTCGTGGAAGCGCTTAAGCTGCATCTCGCGGCCGATATTGAGCCAGAACTTGAAGAAGTGGATTCCGGCATTGACCGGCAGGCGCTCGAAGTTGGGCGTTTCCTCCAGAAAATGCTCGTGTTCCTCGGGTGTGCAAAATCCCATCACCGGCTCGACCCCGGCGCGATTGTACCAGGACCGGTCGAAGAGAACGAACTCGCCGGCTGTCGGGAAATGATCGATATAGCGCTGATAATACCATTGCCCCTGCTCCTTCTCCGTCGGCTTGGGAAGGGCGACCACACGGGCCGACCGCGGGTTCATGTATGCCTTGGTGGCGTGGATTGAACCGCCCTTGCCTGCGGCATCGCGGCCCTCGAAAACGGCGATGACCCGTTTTCCGGTCTCGCCCAGCCAGTACTGCACCTTGACCAGCTCGATCTGCAGCCGCTCCAGCGTCTTCTCGTATTCATCGCGGTCGAGCTTGTCGTCATAGGGGTAACCGCCCGACTCCATAGCCTTGTCTTTGACCCAGTCGGGCAGTTTCGGATCGTCGATATCGAAGAGCCGCTCCTTGCCGGAGACCATGATCTTGATGCCGCCATCCGTGTCGGCTTTCGTCTTGTCGGACCTGCTCATTCCACCATCCGTTTCGCGGGTGCGTTCCAATTCCGTGGGAAAACCCCGGATTTGTTCGTGCAATTGTCATAAACTGTTTCAGGCGCTTGTTTATGAATGAGGGCACAAGCCGTTATTGATTTCAAGCGCCGCCCCTTCCGGCGCTTATGGAGGACTGCCAGACATGCCGCTTGATACGCTCGAAATCTCCGACGCCGTGCGTAAGGGCTATGCCGTCCTCTCCGCCCTCGACATCCCGATCATCGTCATCAATGGCGAAATGAGCGTGATTTATGCAAACCCCGCGGCCGTCACCCAGTTCGGGGCATTTTCCGAGCGTGCCATCCTGTCGGGCCGCATCCGCTCGCCGCAAATTCTCGATGTCGTTGCACAGGTGATCGGCGACGGGCGCACGCGCACGACCGAATATGCCGAGCGTGTTCCCTCCGAGCGCTGGTTCGAGGTGCGGACGGCGGCGGTGGATGGCGAGGGACTTTACATTCTGAGCTTCCGCGNCCTGACCGAAGCCCGCCGCATGGACCGGATGCGCACCGACTTCGTCGCCAATGCCAGCCACGAGATGCGCACGCCGCTCGCCTCGCTGGTGGGCTTCATCGAGACCATTCAGGGCCCGGCGCGCAACGATGTGAAGGCGCAAGAGCGGTTTCTCGGCATCATGCTGGATCAGGCGTCGCGCATGTCGCGCCTGATCGATGATCTCCTTTCGCTATCCCGTCTCGAGATGCGGGCCCATGTGGCGCCTTCGGGTGAGGTCGATGTCGGCGCGATCTGCCACCATGTCATCGACGCACTCACCCCGATGGCCGGCGAACTCGGTGTCGAGATATCCCTGAAAGTGCCGGAGAGTCCGGCAATCGTGACCGGCGATCGCGATGAGTTGATCCAGGTGATGGAAAACCTGATCGAAAACGCCTGCAAATACGGCCAGAGCGGCAAGAAGGTTGATGTCGCCGTGAAGGTGGAGGAGGGCGGCGCAATCGTGGCCACCGTTCGCGACTACGGTCCAGGCATCGAGCGCCAGCACGTGCCGCGCCTGACCGAGCGCTTTTACCGGGTGGATGTGGACTCGAGCCGCGCCAAGAAAGGCACCGGTTTGGGATTGGCGATCGTCAAGCACATCCTCACGCGGCACCGCGCTCGCCTGGTTGTGACCTCGGAACCGGGGCAGGGATCGACCTTTGGTGTCAGATTTCCCGCCCCGAATCTTGGATAACGATCACGGTCGTTAAAAAATCTATTAATTTTCAATGATTTGATGTGTCACAAAACAGTATTGTAACTGTCATAAAAGGGAATCTGCCGGGGCCTAGAAAGGGCAAGCCGTCAAGCGGTTGAACAGGGCTCACCGACGAGCCTGAACCCCAAGCCCACTACGGGAGATTTCTGATGAACGTACTCAAACTCGCCGCTGCCGCCCTCGTGGCGTCCGCCGCTTTCGCTGGCGCGGCCTCCGCTCGCGACCAGATCCAGGTCGCAGGCTCCTCGACCGTTCTGCCTTATGCCAAGATCGTTGCCGAAACCTTCGGCGAAACCTTCCCGAACTTCAAAACCCCGGTTGTCGAATCCGGCGGCTCCTCGGCCGGCCTGAAGGAATTCTGCAAGGGCGTCGGCGAAGACACCATCGACGTTGCCAACGCATCGCGCAAGATCAAGGATTCGGAAGTCGAGGCCTGCAAGGCTGCCGGCGTGACCGACATCCATGAAGTCGTCATCGGCTATGACGGCATCGTTTTCGCCACCGACATCAACGGCCCGGATTTCGCTCTCGAGCCGGCTGACGTCTACAAGGGTCTGGCTGCCAAGGTCGTCGTCGACGGCAAGCTGGTCGACAACCCCTACAAGAAGTGGTCGGAAGTCAACGAGAACTTCCCGGACTGGGATATCGCCGCCTACATCCCGGGCGAAAAGCACGGTACCCGTGAAGTCTTCGAAGAGAAGGTTCTGGCTGCCGGCTGTGAAGCCACCGGCGACATGGAAGTCCGCGTCGAAGGCGGCATGGACAAGAAGGCTGCCGAGAAGGATTGCATGGCTGTTCGCAAGGATGGCGCCGCAGTCGACATCGACGGCGACTACACCGAAACCCTTGCTCGCATCGATGCCAACAAGACCGGCATGGGCGTCTTCGGTCTCGCTTTCTACGAAAACAACACCGACAAGCTGAAGGTCGCCACCATCTCCGGCGTCAATCCGTCGACCGAGACCATCGCTTCGGGCGAATACCCGGTGTCGCGTCCGCTTCAGTTCTACGTCAAGATGGCTCACATCGGTGTGATCCCGGGTCTGAAGGAATACGTCGAGTTCTTCCTGTCCGACCAGATGGTCGGCCCGGACTCCCCGCTTGCTGAATACGGCCTGGTCTCCGCTCCGGAAGAAGAGCGCGAAGCACAGCGTTCGTCTTTCGAAGCTGGCGAAGCACTCTGATCAGTCTTTGACATTTTCCGGCGCGCAGTTCTTGCGCGCCGGATATTCTGCACGTCCTGTTTCCCGCCCGGGGGAGTTTTCAACTCATGAGTATCTTCCTGCTCGTCACCATCGTCTGCGCGCTGGGTGTTGTCGGTTATGTTCTGGCCCGCAGCCGCGTCAATGGGCTCGAAACCGAGAGCAGCGTCTCCTATCACTCCCGGCCCGGCTATCATGGCATGCACATGGCGATTGCCACCGTGCTGCCCGCTCTTCTCATTCTCGCCATCTGGGCCATATCCAGCCAGATCATCATCTCCAATGTGGTGAAAGCTTCCGTCAGCCAGGAAGTGCTCGGCGATAGCGCTGCCCGCGAGGGCCTGACCATGGGGATCATCTCTTCGATCTCGCATGGACTGTCGCTTCTGAACGCCAGTGAGTTGAAGGAAGCTGCAGGCGGCATCGACGCCGCACGTCCGCTTCTGGCGGCCAAGGGTGTGGCGATCGCAACCGACGCCAGCGACCCGATGGTCGAGGCCGCCTTCCACTACAACAGCCTTCAGCAGACCAGTACATTCTGGCGCTCGGTCGTCGTCATTCTTGCCGCGCTCATCTGCGGCGGCTGGGCCTGGACGCAGCTGGGAGCCCGGGTGAAGGCACGCAATCGCGTCGAAGGTGTGATCCTCGGTCTTTTGATCCTCGCCTCCTCGATAGCCATTCTCACGACGATCGGCATCGTGCTTTCGATGGTCCGCGAGACCGGCCGTTTCTTTGCCTCCGTCCCGCCGCTCGAATTCTTCTTCGGCACCGTCTGGGATCCGCGTTTCGCAGCTGCCGGTGCGACGGAATCCGCTGGCCAGTTCGGCCTGCTGCCCCTGCTCGCCGGCACGCTCTACATTGCGCTCGTCGCCATGCTGGTGGCCGTACCGATCGGGCTCTTCGCCGCAGTCTACATGGCAGAATATGCGGGCCCGAAGCTGCGCTCGGTTGCCAAGCCGCTCCTGGAAGTGCTGGCCGGTATCCCGACCATCGTCTACGGCTTCTTCGCCGTCGTCACAGTCGGTCCGTTCCTGCGCGATCTCTCCGCGCAGATCGCCGGCATCTTCACAGGCAGTGCGTCGAGCTTCATCCAGGCACAGAGCGTTCTGACAGCGGGTGCGGTGATGGGCATCATGCTGATCCCCTTTGTCTCCTCGTTGTCCGACGACATCATCACCGCAGTTCCGCGTGCTATGCGTGACGGCTCATTGGGTCTGGGTGCGACGCGCTCCGAAACCATCAAGCGGGTCATACTGCCGGCAGCGATACCGGGTATCGTCGGTGCGCTTCTGCTGACGGCATCCCGCGCCATCGGCGAGACCATGATCGTGGTCCTTGCCGCGGGTGTGGCAGCGCGCCTGACCATCAACCCTTTCGAACCCATGACCACGGTGACTGTGAAGATCGTCAGCCAGCTGACCGGCGACCTCGAGTTCAACTCGCCGCAGACACTGGTGGCCTTTGCCCTCGGCATCACGCTCTTCGTGCTGACGCTGGGTCTCAACATCTACGCCCTGTATGTGGTGCGTAAGTACCGGGAGCAGTACGAATGACCGACGCGACGATCACCACAGGCTCGGGCGATGCCGCTTCACCCAAAGGCCGCGATATCGGGCTCAAGAAGCGCTACGCTGCCGAACGCCGCTTCCGCTTCTACGGACAGGCTGCGATCTTCCTTGGCCTCCTGTTTCTGGCGATCCTGCTCTGGACCGTCGTCTCCAAGGGTATCGGTGCCTTTGAGCAGACCATGATCACGGTGCCGGTCGAGTTCTCGAAGAGCGTGATCGACCCGAAGGACCAGCGGGCGGAAAATCCCAACGTCCTTCTGATGGCAAACTATCCGGTGCTGGCGCGCAATGCGCTGGTCAAGGCGCTCGGCGTCGATCCGGATGACAAGAACGCCGTCAAGGAAGTCGGCGGACTGATCTCCGACAGCGCGCGCATCGAGCTGCGTACGATGGTGATGGATAACCCTGACCTGATCGGCAAGACGATCCCGGTCACCATGACGGCCAATGGCCTGGTGGACTCGACGCTGAAGGGGCACATCGATCTCAACGTCCCCGAAGCGCGCCGTCAGGTCTCCGATCGCGAGGTTGCCTGGATCAACCAGCTCGTCGACGACGGCATCATGGAAAAGCAGTTCAATACGGGCATCTTCGTCAACGGCGCCTCCTCGCGTGCGGAAAGCGCCGGTGTGGGCGTGGCGATCATCGGCTNCTTCTACATGATGCTGATCGTTCTGGTTCTGGCACTTCCGATCGGTGTCGCCGCATCGATCTACCTTGAGGAGTTCGCGCCGAAGAACCGCTGGACCGATATCATCGAGGTCAACATCAACAACCTCGCTGCCGTGCCGTCGATCGTCTTCGGTCTTCTGGGTCTCGCCGTCTTCATCAACTTCATGGGGCTGCCGCGTTCGGCCTCGCTGGTGGGCGGTCTGGTTCTCACCCTGATGACGCTGCCGACAATCATAATTGCGACCCGCGCAGCACTGAAGGCCGTACCGCCGTCAATCCGGTCGGCAGCCCTTGGGGTCGGTGCGTCGAAGATGCAGATGGTTTTCCATCACGTACTGCCGCTTGCTGCACCCGGCATTCTGACCGGCACCATCATCGGTCTGGCGCAGGCGCTGGGCGAAACCGCGCCGCTTCTCCTGATCGGGATGGTCGCTTTCGTGGTCGATTATCCTGCCACGCCCATGGATCCGGCCACGGCACTTCCGGTTCAGATCTTCATGTGGGCAAACGAAGCGGAACGGGCCTTCGTGGAGCGGACATCCGGCGCTATCATCATTCTGCTGCTGTTTCTTGCAGCGATGAACATCGCGGCCATCATCTTGCGCCGTAAATTTGAGCGGCGTTGGTAATCCGCAACGACAGAACCCGCGTGTAACGGATAAAGGAAGACGAGGATGAATATGATGTCGGAAGCGGCAACGGAGAAGGCGGTCAATGCGCCCGCCGACGAACCCGTCATCAAGATGCGCGGCAAGGATGTCTGCGTGTTCTACGGCCCCAAGCAGGCGCTGTATGATGTGAATCTGAACATCCGCGAAAACACTGTGACGGCGCTGATCGGACCCTCGGGTTGCGGTAAGTCGACCTTCCTGCGTTCGCTCAACCGCATGAATGACACGATCGATATCTGTCGCGTCACCGGCGACATCACCCTCGACGGAGAGGATATCTACGATCCCTCTATCGACGTGGTGGAACTGCGCGCAAGGGTCGGCATGGTCTTCCAGAAGCCCAACCCGTTCCCGAAGTCGATTTACGAAAACGTGGTCTATGGTCCGCGCATCCACGGTCTCGTTCGCAACAAGGCCGACATGGATGAGGTCGTCGAAAAGAGCCTCGTCCGCGCCGGTCTCTTCAATGAGGTCAAGGATCGCCTGCACGAGCCGGGTACCGGCCTCTCCGGCGGTCAGCAGCAGCGCCTGTGCATTGCGCGCGCCATCGCGGTCAGCCCCGAGGTCATCCTCATGGACGAACCGTGCTCGGCACTCGACCCGATCGCGACTGCGACCGTCGAGGAACTGATCCACGAACTGCGCGAGAACTACACGATCGTCATCGTGACGCACTCGATGCAGCAGGCTGCTCGCGTCTCGCAGCGCACCGCCATGTTCCACCTCGGCGTCCTCGTCGAAGAGGGCGACACCGACAAGATTTTCACCAATCCGGACGATCCGCGCACCCAGGATTACATCACCGGCCGCTTCGGCTGACGGGATGACCTCGCGCCGCCGCTTGAATTTGAAGGATCGCAACAATGTCTGAACCTCATACCGTAACGGCCTATGACGACGAACTGCGCTGGCTTTCGCGTCGGCTTTCTGAAATGGGCGGTATCGCCGAGGGCATGGTCGCAGACTCGCTGACCGCGCTGATCAATGCCGATACCGGGCTGGCGCAGCGCGTGATCTCGGAAGACCTCCTGCTCGACCAGGGCGAGCGCGAGATTTACGAGAAGGCTGTTCTCGTCATTGCCAAGCGTCAGCCCATGGCCTCCGACCTGCGCGAGATCATCGGTTCGATCCGCATCGCCTCCGACCTCGAACGCGTCGGCGATCTCGGCAAGAACATCGCCAAGCGTGTGATCTCGATCCACACCATGCCCCAGCCGAAAAAGCTGGTGCGGGGTCTCGAGCATCTCTCCGAACTGGCGCTGACCCAGCTCAAAGAAGTTCTCGACGCGTTTTCCTCGCACTCGTCCGAGCAGGCCAATTCGATCCGTGAGCGTGACGAGGAGATCGATGCGATCTACACTTCGCTTTTCCGCGAGCTTCTCACCTACATGATGGAAGATCCGCGCAATATCTCGGCCTGTACGCATCTTCTGTTCTGCGCCAAGAATATCGAGCGCATCGGCGACCACGCCACAAATATCGCGGAAACCGTCTTCTACGTCGCGACCGGCCAGCAGATGTCGGTGGATCGCCCCAAGGATGACGAAAGCGCGAGCGTCGTCGCCGATCCGGTCAAATGATCGGGTCGCCTGAGCGGGACTGCATGGAGTTGAACTGATGGCAATGGCACCGCGGATTACAGTGGTGGAAGACGAGGAGGCGCTCAGCGTCCTCCTGCGTTACAATCTTGAGGCGGAAGGCTACGAGGTTGATACCGTCTTGCGCGGTGACGAGGCGGAGATCCGCCTGCGCGAGCGCGTTCCCGATCTTCTGCTTCTAGACTGGATGCTTCCAGGCATTTCCGGCATCGAACTGTGCCGCCGGCTCCGCCTTCGTGAAGAGACCGAGCGGCTCCCGATTATCATGCTGACGGCCCGCGGCGAGGAAAGCGAGCGCATTCGCGGCTTGTCGACGGGCGCGGATGACTACGTGGTCAAGCCGTTCTCGACGCCTGAGCTTCTCGCCCGTGTCCGCGCCATGCTGCGTCGGGCGCGGCCCGAGACGATTTCGACCGTGCTCAAGGTCGGCGATGTCGAACTCGACCGCGAAACCCACCGGGTGCGCCGTCGCGGCCGCGACATCAAGCTCGGTCCCACCGAATTCCGCTTGCTCGAATTCCTCATGAGTGCGCCGAGCCGGGTCTATTCCCGCTCGCAGCTTCTCGATGGTGTCTGGGGCCACGACGTCTATGTCGATGAGCGCACCGTCGATGTCCATGTCGGGCGTCTGCGCAAGGCGCTCAATCTGGCCAATATGCGCGATATCGTTCGTACCGTGCGTGGCGCGGGCTACTCGATCGAGGGCTGAGGCCCTCCATCACTTCTCAAGTCAGCCATAAAAAATGCCCGGAGCCTTATGGCGCCGGGCAGTTGCCGCGTGGTCGTCGCGCGTGCCGTACTCCAAACTCAGCCTTTGCGGCGGCGGTCCTGGGAGGGTTGGAACGCGAGACGTGAATGGTAGCTGCAATAGGGATTGGCTTCCCCGGAATCATTGCCGCAGAAGTGGAAGTCTTCCTGCAGCGGATCGCCGATCGGCCATTTGCAGGTGCGCTCCGTAAGCTGCACCAGTTCCAGCTTGCGGGAGATCGGCACCACGACATCCTCTTGCGGACGGGTATCGATTTCCTGATAGGCGACAGCTTCCACATCGGCCTTGAGCGCGGTCGCCGCGGAGGAGCGGCTGATCGAGCGGGTCGTGTGGGAATGGCTGGCTGCACGTGCCGTGAAAGTCGACGAGCGCGGCGCGTTGGGCGCCGGCCGCTTGGTGCGGACCTTCGTCTGGCCGCTGCTCTTGGCACGGCCCGGCAGGTTCAGGCGGTGCACCTTGCCGATCACCGCATTGCGGCTGACGCCGCCCAATTGTGCAGCGATCTGGCTTGCGCTGAGTCCATCTGCCCAAAGCTTCTTGAGCATTTCGACTCGTTCATCCGTCCAGTTCATCGTTCTATAACTCCGTTCATCCGGATTTTTGACCGTCAGAATCCTTCATCGCGGCCACGGACTACCCGCAGCCTGAAAGACGCCGATACTGTTAAGATGACTAGATGTCCGCCCCGACTTCCTAGTGCATGGCCTTAACCTAGTGTTCGCTTGACTCGGTGACAAGAGTCGCGGGAATCACTGTGATTCGTTTTTCCGGTTTTCCCCAACTTAGGGGTTTTCTGTCATATGGCGCTTGCTATCGGCCCAGTGTGTCGAAACCGCGACCGCATTTGTCGGCTGCGCCAGAATTCCCCCGAAATCAAGGGTCGCATTGACTTTGAACAACGAGTTGTAAATAGTGCGCGCGGGCCGCCCCAAGGGGCGGCGTTTTAGTTTTTGGCATCATGTCCCGGCACTTGCCCGATGGCCCTTGAAAGGGGTCGGCGGAACGGCAGTCGGGACTTCGCAATTCGGGAGCCCTGAAATGGCATCTGCCGCACCGCTTTATGAAACCTACAATCGGGTACCTTTGCGCTTCGAGCGCGGGGAAGGCGTGTGGCTGACCACTGACAAGGGCGAGCGATATCTCGATTTTGCAGCCGGCATCGCCGTTAGCTCGCTCGGCCATTCGCATCCCCATCTCGTGGAAGCCCTCACCGGGCAGGCAGAGAAGCTCTGGCACCTGTCCAACCTCTATGAGATCCCCGGCCAGGAGCGTCTTGCTGCACGCCTCGTCGAAGCGACCTTCGCCGACAAGGCCTTCTTCACCAATTCCGGCGCCGAGGCGCTTGAGTGTGCGATCAAGACCGCGCGCCGCCATTTCTATATCAATGGCGAGCCCGACCGGATCGGCATCGTGACCATGGAAGGCGCCTTCCATGGCCGGACGCTGGCAACGATTGCCGCCGGCGGCCAGGCGAAATATCTCGAAGGCTTCGGTCCCAAGGCGCCCGGTTTCGACCAGGTGCCTTTCGGCGATCTCGACGCGCTTGAAGCAGCCGTAACCGAAAAGACCGCCGGTGTTCTCATCGAGCCGGTGCAGGGCGAGGGCGGCATACGTCCGATCGATCCCGACGTGCTTCGCAAGATCCGCAAAATCTGCGACGACAAGGGCGCGCTTCTGATCCTCGACGAGGTTCAGTCGGGCGTGGGCCGCACAGGTCGCCTTTTCGCCCATGAATGGGCAGGCATCACACCCGATATCATGGCTGTGGCCAAGGGCATCGGCGCGGGCTTCCCCTTTGGCGTCTGTCTGTCGACCGCATCGGCCGCCGACGGCATGACGGCGGGCACCCACGGCACCACCTATGGCGGCAATCCGCTTGCCATGGCCGTAGGCAACGCGGTTCTCGACGTCATCCTCGAAGACGGTTTCCTGGACCACATCAACGATGTCGCCAATGCGCTGTCGCAGGGCCTCGTTTCGCTCAAGGATCGCTACCCCGATCTGATCGAGGATGTGCGAGGCAACGGACTGATGCTTGGAATCAAGTGCGCGAAGTCCAATATGGAGGTCGTTCAGGCCTTCCGTGCCGAAAATCTGCTCTCCGTTCCGGCGGGCGACAATGTGGTGCGACTGCTGCCGCCGCTTACCCTGACCGCCGAAGAGGCGCGTGAAGGGTTGAAGCGGATGGACGCAGCTCTCGAAAAGCTGACCAGGGGCTGAGCCCTTCCGGTTGGAATGAAATACAGAACAGGTTCGACATGAGCGACGCCAAGACCCCGAAGCATTTCCTCGATCTTTCCGCCGTGGAGACGACCGATCTCCGCGCGATGATCGACGCCGCGAAATCGGCCAAGCAGGGCCCGGTGAGCGAAAAGCCGCTTGCCGGCAAGATGCTGGCAATGATCTTCGAGAAGCCCTCGACCCGCACCCGCGTCTCCTTCGATGTCGGCATGCGCCAGCTCGGCGGCGAGACCCTGTTTCTTTCGGGCACCGAAATGCAGCTCGGGCGCGCCGAGACCATTGCCGATACCGCGCGCGTTCTCTCGCGTTATGTTGATGCGATCATGATCCGCACCATGGAACATGACCGCCTGCTCGAACTGGCCGAACATGCCACAGTGCCGGTCATCAACGCGCTGACCGATGACACCCACCCCTGTCAAATCATGGCGGACATACTTACCTATGAGGAACACCGCGGACCTGTGAAGGGCAAGACACTCGCCTGGACCGGAGACGGCAACAATGTGCTGCACTCGCTGATCGAAGGCGCGGGCCGTTTTGGTTACCGCATAAAGATCGCCGTACCTGAAGGCTCCGAACCGACCCAGAGTTTTGTCGACTGGGCGCGCGGCGAGGGTGCGGAGATCGACATGTTGCGCGATCCGAAAGAAGCGGTCAGCGGTGCTGATTGCGTCATCACGGATACCTGGGTGTCGATGAACCAGGAACATCGTGCCCGCGGTCACAATGTGTTCCAGCCCTATCAGGTCAACAGCGAGCTGATGGCCAAGGCAAACGATGATGCGCTTTTCATGCACTGCCTGCCGGCGCACCGTGGGGAAGAGGTGACCGACGAGGTCATCGACGGCCCGCAATCGGTTGTGTTTGACGAAGCGGAAAACAGGCTTCACGCCCAGAAGGCGGTCTTGCGCTGGTGTCTCGGCGCTCTCTGAGACCGGAACGGATCAAAATGACGGATACTAATCTCAACCTCGGCGACATCGGTTTCGCCGGTGACGATCACGTGGTTCCATTCGCAGTGGAAGGCCTCGATGTGCGCGGTCGCGCCGTCCAGCTCGGCCCGCTGCTCGATACCATTCTCGGACGCCACGATTACCCGGAACCGGTCGCGCGCCTGCTCGCCGAACTCATTACGCTCACAGTGCTGCTCGGTACCTCCCTCAAGTTCGAGGGCAAGCTGATCGCCCAGACCAAGGGTGACGGCCCGATCGACTTCATCGTCGCCGACTTCAAGACGCCCGGCGATGTGCGCGCCTATGCCCGCTTCGACGAGGAGCGGCTGCAGGCGGCCATCGATGCCAAGCAGACCTCGCCGCAGGAATTGCTCGGCAAGGGTATCCTCGCCTTTACGATCGACCAGGGCTCGATGATGCAGCGCTATCAGGGCATCGTGGAAATGGATGGCAGTTCGTTGTCGGAAATGGCCGAAACCTATTTCCGTCAGTCCGAGCAGATCCCGACCGCACTGAAGATGGCGGTTGCCGAACTGTATCGTCCGAATGCCGAAGGCCACCAGACCAAGTCCTGGCGCGCCGGCGGCATGGTCATCCAGTTCCTGCCCGAAGCGCCCGAGCGTATGCGTCAGCCCGATCTACCGGGCGGTGATGTGCCCGAGGACGCCGATATGCCGGAGCGCGGTGAGGACGACGCCTGGACGGAAGCCCGTGCGCTCGCCGAGACCATCGAGGCCGACGAGCTCACCGATCCCGACGTCGGTTCGGAGCGGCTGCTGTTTCGCCTGTTCAACGAGCACGGCGTGCGCGTCTTCCCGCCCTCGGAAGTGGCGGACAAGTGCTCCTGCTCGCGCGAAAAGCTCGCCGACGTGCTCAACGGTTTGTCTGCCGAGGAAATTCAGGAAACGATCCAGGACGACCATATCTCGGTCGTCTGCGAGTTCTGCTCGACGGCCTATCTCTTCGACCCGAAGGAATTCGGCGCGGAGTAGTCCCAGCCCGCGGCGCTTCGCAAGACCAGACTGATCAGGGGAGCTTCGGCTCCCCTGTGCTTTTCCGGCCTAACACAACTGCGTCAGTTCAGCGTGCGGATGAGGCCCGGCATGTCGAGTGAAAAAGCCGGGATCTCCACGTCGAAGAGTTCGCCGTCATCGCTCTGCATCTGGTAGCTGCCGACCATCACGCCGGATGGCGCATCGAGCGGGCAGCCGGAAGAGTATTCATAGGTATCGCCCGGCCCGAGGATCGGCTGCTCGCCGACGACGCCGTCGCCGCGCACTTCATCAACAACGCCATTCTCGTCCGTGATTTTCCAGTAGCGGCTGCGCAGTTGCACCCCGGTCGCGGAATTGTTGGCAATCACGATGCGGTAACCCCAGACGTGGCGGTTCTCGTCCGGATCAGACTGCTCTTCGAGATAGTAGGGCTCGACTGTAACCTCGATGCCGCGTGTGACCGCGCGGTACATGATCGTCTCCGGGAAAATTAACGCCGCATTTACTAAACCACTGACGTAGCGGGCAGAACCACTGGAAGCAAGCATTCTGGAGCGTTTCGGGCGCGAGAAGTTGAATCGCGTGTGATCATGGATAACGCTATCGGTTAATCATGGCCGATTTACAGAGACCCGCATGCTTGATGGACAATTGAAACGACGGATTGATCCCCTTCTCACAGAAGCCGGGAGACGCTTGGCTGGTGCCGGCGTGACGGCGAACGGGATCACCTATGCCGCTTTCGCACTCGGTTTGGCTGCCGCCGCCGCAATTGCCGCCGGTCATACATGGTGGGGGCTGGCGCTTCTCTTGCTGAGCCGACTCGGCGACGGGCTCGATGGCGCAGTCGCGCGGCAGGTGGGATCGACCGATTTCGGCGGGCTCATCGATATCGTGCTGGATTTTGCCTTTTACGGCATCATTCCGCTGGCCTTCATCCTGCTCGATCCGGTGGCAAACGGCATGGCAGGCGGGCTGTTGCTGCTCTCGTTCTATGTGAACGGTGCGAGCTTTCTCGCCTATGCGATCATCGCGGAAAAACGCGGGGAGATGACGGACCAGCGTGGGGCGAAAGCGATCTATTTCACTACCGGATTGGCTGAGGCCACGGAAACTTATCTGGCCTTTGCCGTCTTCTGTCTCTGGCCCGCGGGATTTGCGATCACCGCGACAATTTTCGCGGTGATCTGTTTCTATACGGCCGTCTCGCGTCTGGTTTTGGCGCGCCGGATCTTCGGGACGGAACGCTCAGATAGCTGACAGCGCGTTGTCGATGTCCTCGATCAGATCTTGGGCATCTTCGATTCCGACCGACATGCGCACGAGTCCGTCACCGATGGAGAGTTCCGCACGGGCTTCGTCGGTGAGGTTCTTGTGCGTGGTTGTCGCCGGATGGGTGATCAGGCTCTTGGCATCACCGAGATTGTTGGAAATCCGGATGATCTCGAGCGCGTTCTGGAAACGGAAGGCTGCATCCTTGCCGCCATTGAATTCGAAGGCGACCATGGTCGATCCGCCCGCCATCTGCTTCTTGCAGATATCGGCTTGCGGATGGTCGTCGCGCCCCGGATAGATGACGCGGGCGACCTCCGCGCGGTCGGCGAGGAAGTCGGCGATCTTGCCTGCACTGGCGGTCTGCTGGCCCACGCGCAGCGGCAGGGTTTCGAGACCCTTCATCAGCACCCAGGCATTAAACGGCGACATGCCCGGACCGGTATGGCGGAAATAGTCATGCAGGTGTTCGTCGATCCAGTCCTTGTCGGACAAAACCACGCCGCCGAGACAGCGCCCCTGGCCGTCGATGTGCTTGGTGGCCGAGTAGGCGACCACATGAGCGCCGAGTTCCAGCGGTTTCTGCAGGATCGGCGTGGCGAATACGTTGTCGACCACGAGCTTTGCGCCGGCTTGGTCGGCAAGCCGGGCAACGGCTGCGATGTCGACCACTTCCAGCGTCGGGTTGGTCGGGCTTTCGAGGAAGAAGACCTTGGTGTTCGGGCGCACGGCCTTTTCCCAGGCCGAAAGGTCGCGACCATCCACGAAAGTGGTCTCGATCCCGTATTTAGGCATCAGCTGTTCGACTACCCAGCGGCACGAGCCGAACAGGGCACGCGCGGAGACGACGTGATCGCCCGCCTTGAGCTGGCAGAGAAGGGCTGCCGTAACCGCTGCCATGCCCGAGGCCGTCGCCCGCGCATCTTCCGCGCCTTCGAGCATGCACATGCGCTTTTCGAACATGTCCGTGGTCGGATTGGCGTAGCGGGAGTAGATGAAGCCCGGTTCCTCGCCCTTGAAACGCGCTTCGGCGGCTTCCGAGCTGTCATAGACAAAACCCTGCGTGAGAAAGAGCGCTTCCGAGGTTTCGCCGAACTGGCTGCGGTTGATACCACCGTGAACAAGCTGGGTGGCGGGTCTCAATTTGCGTGTGTTCGTCATTGTCTGTCTTAATCCAACAAAAAAACCGGCCCGCAAAGTTGCAAAGCCGGTGACACAGACACCCGACCTTTTAGCAACTTGTTTTACGTGGCTGCAAGCCGGTCGGCCAAATCACCACGGGATAAGCGGGCTTTTACCCCGTTCCCCGGCTTGCGTCAATTCCCGCCCATTGTCATGAAGAGGCAAGTCCCGGAGAACGATATGCAGCCCACAACCGGAATTCTTGCCGACAGCGCCATTGCCGACCTTCACGCCAACGGCGCGATCCTCACAGGCAAAGCTTTCGACGATGATCAGATCCAGCCCGCGAGCCTCGATCTGAGGCTGGGCGCGTTGGCCTATCGCGTCCGCGCAAGCTTTCTGCCTGGACCAGGCCATACGGTGAAGGACAAGCTCGACCGTCTCAAGCTTCATGAGTTCGAGCTGAGCGAAGGCGCGGTTCTGGAGACCGGCTGTGTTTACATGGTGCCGCTTCTGGAAAGTCTGAACCTGCCGGAGATGGTCTCGGCCTCCACCAATCCGAAGAGTTCGACTGGGCGCCTCGACATCTTCACGCGCGTGCTCACCGATCACGGTCAGGAATTCGACCAGATCCCGCTCGGTTACGAGGGGCCCCTCTGGTTGGAAATCAGCCCGCGCACCTTCCCGATCGTGGTGAAGACCGGTTCGCGTCTGTCGCAGATCCGTTTCCGGCAGGGCACGAGCCAGCTTGGCGAGAACGAGTTGCGCGTGCTTCACGAAAGCGAGACCCTCGTCGCCGCCGACAATCCGAATGTCTCAGGCGGCGGCATCGCCCTGTCGATCGACCTCGAGGGCAGCGGCAAGGGCAGCCTCGTCGGCTACCGCGGCAAACACCACACGGCCGTCGTCAATGTCGATCGCAAGGCCGAATACGACATCGACGATTTCTGGGAGCCGATCTACAATCGCGGCTCGGCCGATCTCATTCTCGATCCCGACGAATTCTACATTCTCGTCTCGCGTGAGGCGGTCCACGTGCCGCCCATGCACGCCGCCGAGATGACGCCCTTCGATCCGCTGGTGGGCGAATTCCGCGTTCACTATGCCGGCTTCTTCGACCCCGGCTTCGGCCATGCCGGCGTAGGCGGCACGGGAAGCCGCGCGGTCCTCGAAGTGCGCTCGCATGAAGTCCCCTTCATTCTTGAGCATGGGCAGATCGTCGGACGTCTGGTCTATGAGCGCATGTTGACGCTTCCGCAGCGGCTGTATGGCGAGAGCCTCGCATCGAACTATCAGGCGCAGGGGCTCAAGCTCTCGAAGCATTTCCGCGCGCCCGAATAGCAGGTGATGCTTTTCAAGCAATCTGTAAATCCAGATATACAAATATTAACCAGTTGATTTAACGGTGGCGCAAATCATTGCGCGTAGTCTGCCCTGGTCAAAATCAGGAGGTGAGGCCTTCCTGAGCGGTTGGGGGAATGTGGCAATGGCATGCATGAAGCGCTTCTGGGCGGACCGTAACGGCAATTTTGCCATGATGTTTGGAATTCTGGCTGTCCCCTTGCTGATCGGTGGCGGTCTGGCAGTCGACTACATCAATCTCAGTCGGCAGAAATCCAGCATCCAGGAGGCGTTGGATGCGGCTGCCCTCGCCGTGACACGAGAAGGCCCGAAGAACCTCACGCAGGAACAGGCACTCGAGATTGCAAAGCAGTTTGTTGCGGCGAATTATCCCGAGCTCGCTCTCCAGGTGAAGGCCAGGATCATCAGCGATGATACTGTCGAGATTTCCGGGGAGACGGATTATCCAACCAGTTTCGGTGGCGTTTTCGGCGCGCCGATGGTTGATGTTGCCGCAGTCTCACGTGCCACTTACTCCGCCATCAAGTACGAGATCGTCTTCGTGCTCGATACGACTGGCTCGATGGCAGGCGGCAAGCTGATGGCCCTGCAGGCAGCCGTGACCGGCATGATCGACGATATCGCAAAGGAAAACCTTCCCGCCGGAACCATCAAGTATGGGGTCGTGCCTTATGCGGGCTTCGTCAATGTCGGCTCTCAATACGGTCCTGTAATCAACAATATCGGCTTGGTAACCAAACGGGGAGCCTCCTGGCTGGATGTGGATGCGCGCGCGCCAATTACCCAGTCGGACCTGCCTCAGGGGATGAGCCGTTTCGCGCTCTTCCACCATCTGGGGCAGGATTGGAAGGGATGCGTGGAAACCCGCCAGGCAAGCGCCAAGGGCAATCATGACACGGAGGATACCCCGCCCGTGGCGTCCGATCCCTCGAGCCTGTTCACGCCGATGTTCGCCATCGACGAACCGGACAACAGGGGTGATTGGCCTTATCCGAACAGTTATCTCGGCGACAATCGTAACCCCGTCGTTCCCGGAAACACTAACAATGGCGACAAGATCAATCGTCTCAAACGCTACGGCCGGATGGCGACCTATACCTATCCCAGCACGCTGGAGACGTCGCTCCTTGAGGTCCAGACCTGGCGTGGAGTTTCGATGGATAACTCCCCCTCGCAGCTCTATTCGAACGAAGCCGATCCGAAGGGGCCGAATTACGGCTGCGAGATCGAGCCCATTCAGCCGCTGACCGACAACGCCAACAAGGTCAAGAAGATGGTCAACCAGCTCTATGCCAACGGCTCGACCAACACGCTGACCGGAGTCACGTGGGGTTGGCGCGTCCTTTCGCCCGGTGAGCCGTTCACGGAAGGCCAGCCTAAGTCCGCAAAGGATGTCGTCAAGACGATGATTTTCCTGACTGATGGCGCGAACTCCTTCGGCGTGCTGCCCAACAGCCTCAAGTCCGGCTATACAAGCCTGGGTTACCTCGTTGACGGCCGGTTGAACGGCGCGACCAGCGGCACTAACGAAACCCTGGGCACTGCACTTGATGCCAAGACGCTGACGGCGTGTAGCAACATCAAGAATGACGGAATCGAGATATTCACGATCCGGCTCGAGGAGCCCGATGTTCAAACCGGCGAGATGCTGAAGAAATGCGCCACCGGACCGCTGAATTTCTTCGATGCACCCTCGCGGACGCAGCTTGATAGCATCTTCAAGTCGATCAAGAAGGAGATCATGCGGGTGCGGCTGACATCGTGACGCTGATTTTCGACCGCGCCGGGACGCCGGGTTGATTGAAACCAATCAGGTGCTTGACTTGTGCAGATCCGCCGGTCATGGATCTCAGCGAAGGCGGGTGTAGCTCAATGGTAGAGCAGCAGCTTCCCAAGCTGACGACGAGGGTTCGATTCCCTTCACCCGCTCCAGCATCCTTATCTGCCTGAAGCGGCTACCTGCGCCTTCGTCCCGTCCGGCTTTTCGGTATGGACGGCATGTGGCGTCTTTGCCCAGTGATGGGGCTTGCGGCCCAATTCCAGTATTGCGATCCAGGCAGCCCATGCCATGGCGAGCCAATAGGCGGGCAGCATGGCCAGATGGCGGGATGAAATCCTCTGCTGCTCCCTTGCCGTCATATGCATCAGCCCCATGATGGCGAAGGCCGTGTAACAGCTTGCCACGCTCGCCACATCCAGCATGAAGAGACCGGAATGGAGCTGTCCGTAGGACGAGGTGGTGCCTTGCGCCGACTTCGCGAGGTAAAGGCCGATAAGGGCATACATGAACGGATGGGTAAGGGTGGAGAGCAGCATGCCGACGATGAGTGCTTGTGAAAGCATGAAGCCGGATGAACCCATTTCGCGAAGCGTCCGTCGCGGGTTGCGCATCAGGATCAGCCAGGTTTGCGCCCACCCCTTGAGCCAGCGGCTGCGCTGACGGATCCAGACGGAGAGCGTTTCAGGCGCGGTTTCGATCGTTGCATGATAGGCCGCAACGGTGCGGTAGCCGGCGCGATAGAGCCGCATGCCGAGATCCGCATCTTCCGTAACGTTATACGGATCCCACCCTCCGACTTCCTCGAGCACTTTGCGCGGAAAATGGTTGGACGTACCTCCAAGCGGCACCGGCAGGTCGAACCGCCCCATGAAGGGAACAAGAGAGCGGAAAAGCCCGGCATATTCGATCGCAAACAGCGCTGTCAGCCAGTTCTTGCGGTAGTTTGCGATAACGAGCGGCGACTGAACGCAACCTGTGCGTCCATCGGAACCCTGAAAAATGCCATAGGCTTCGCGGAGCTGCCCCGGTGAGGGGATGTCTTCGGCATCGTAGAGCACCACATAATCACCCTTCGCACCCGCCATCGCGTATGAGAGCGCCTTGGGTTTTGTTCTCGGCCCCAGATCAGGCACGCGCACGATTTCACAGTGCGGACCCGGATTGGCGGCGCGGAGGGCGTGGATTGTTTTCCAGTCGTCCTGCTCGCAAATGAACTTGATATCGAGCCGCGATTTTGGCCAGTCGAGCCGATGCAGCGAGCGGACGAGCTGTTGGGCAGTCTCTTCCTCGTCCTTCAGCGCAACGAGGACGGTGTAAATCGGCAGTTTGTCCTGGGGTGAGAGAGAAGGCGGGGGCGGGCGCTTTCCCAATGCCGCAGCGACCAGCCTCAGAAGAGTGACCGAGAGGAAAAGCAGGCTCAGCGCCACATGCGTGATGACGAGCGTGGTTTTGGGCCAGATCATGACGACCGCGATAATGGCGCAGAACATGAGCGCCAAGACGAAACCCTGCGCGCCGGTCAGTACGGTGCGTGCGCTCATCTCTCTTTGCCGCTCGTCAAGAGCCGACGTGGTGAAGCGCGCACGCGCGGTTTCATTCGCGGCCCATACCGCGGCGCGTATTGAGGCAGGGGCAGCGACAGCAAGCTGCGAGCGCAATTCGGGCCGTCGGCTCAGGCGTTGTTGCTCGGTCGACAGACTGCGCGCACTGGGGACGATGACGGTCAGAATGCCCCTCCGGTCGTGAATGCGCAGAGGACCATCGCGCACGAGCAGAATATCGACCGAAGCCGGGGTCAACACAGATCGCGGATTGATCTTTTCAAGAAAGGGCAGGCCGAGGCATTCCGCAAGCCAGCGATAATAGATATCCGGTCTGATATGGCGCGCGGCAATCAGTTCGGCCTCGATGGTGGTGCCGTTTCTCCTGGCGTCTTCGATTGCCCGCGCAAGGTGCGGTTTGCCGATGCCGCAGGACCGGAAAAAGCGCGCTTCCGCTTCCATCGGATCCGCGGGCGCAAAGCGCGGTGATGCTTTGACGATGTCCAGTTGCCTACGCCTGACCGGCAAAGCGTTCGTCTCTGTCGCTTCAACTGTCTTGCTCGGCGCCATGACTCTGGTACACACAAGAACCTTCGGGGAGGAGTTACGCCCGCCATGATACCAGAAGTTGCAAACCGAGTCTTTACGTCTTTCTGCAATATTGCGCGTTATTCTTGTTTTATACTTGCAATATCCGGAATATATCCGGTCATTGGGCATGTACAGGCGCAGGATGCTCCCAATTATGTTGATCCGCGTGAACGTATTGCGACGCCGGATATTTCGCGCCGTGTCCGGATCCGTTTCCTCACCACGGTTGATTTTCCGCCGTTCAACTTCCTTGACCAGTCCCAGCGACTTGCCGGCTTCAACGTTGATTTGGCGCGGGCAATCTGCGAGGTGCTGAATGTGGTTGATCGCTGCCAGATTCAGGCTCTCCCTTGGGATGAGCTCGACCATGCCCTCCTGAACGGACAGGGCGAGGCGATTATCGCTGGCGTGTCCCAGACGTCGGAGACGTTGAAGAACTACCGCTTCAGCCGGCCCTATATGGAACTTCCCGCCCGTTTCGTGGTGCGCC
Source organism: Hoeflea sp. (assembly GCA_002707605.1). Lineage (GTDB taxonomy): Bacteria > Pseudomonadota > Alphaproteobacteria > Rhizobiales > Rhizobiaceae > Pseudohoeflea. The sequence goes on along the minus strand of PANK01000001.1, from coordinate 1,595,165 downwards.
GGGAATCCGGTCTCGGCGAGAATGTTGCAAAGGAACTGTCGGGCAAGAAGGTCGGCGTGGTGAAGGGCTCGGCGCATGAGGCGATGCTCAAGGCCTGGTTCGCCGACATGGAGGAGGTCTCATTCGACGATGCCGCCGCTGCCCATGCTGCGCTGGTGAGCAAGGAGGTCGAGGCGCTTTTCGGCGACGGCGTGCAATTGTCGTTCTGGCTGCAGAGCACGAGCGCCAAGGATTGCTGCACTTTCTACGGCGGGCCGTATCTCTCGCCCTACTACCTCGGCGAGGGGCTCGCGATTGCCGTCGCACCCGAAAATGCCGATCTTGCGCTCGCCTTCGATCATGCGATCTCCGTTCTCAACCGGAACGGCCGCTTCGCCGAACTTTATCTGCGCTGGTTTCCCAAGGGCCTCTATTGAGCGTGATCCCGATCACTCCGCAGGCTGATCTCTCTTTGAATTGTGGAAGGGCAGGGCGAGTGACCAGCCGAGTTGCGAAGCTTCGCGCCCTCGCCATTCCGACAGGCCGATCTCGATATCCGTGTCGCCACGCCTCGGATCGCGGGTGTAGGTCGCAAACATCCGGTCCCAGATCGACAGGTTGAAGCCGTAATTGGAATCGGTCTCGCGGCGATCTGTGGAATGATGGATGCGGTGCATGTCGGGTGTGACGATGAGCCGGCGCAGAATGCGGTCGACGGGCTTCGGCAAGCGGATATTGGCGTGGTTGAACATGGCAGCGCCATTGAGCACGATCTCGAAAACCAGCACAGCTGCGGCCGGCGCGCCCATTGCCACCACGACTGCGGCCTTCCAGACCATCGAGAGGACGATTTCAAGCGGATGAAACCTCAGAGCCGTCGTCAGGTCGACTCCGGTATCGGCATGATGCATGCGGTGAATGCGCCAGAGCAGCGGCCATTTGTGGCTGACGAGATGTTCGAGCCAGACTGCAAAATCGAGAATGATGAAGGCGAGGATACCGGAAACCCACACTGGCAGCCCAAGGAGCGGAAACAGGCCGTAGCCATGCGATTGCGCCCAGATGGCGGTCCCGACCGCAGCAAGCGGAAAGACGAGCCGCAGCGCCAGCGACGAGATGAGCACAATGGCGATATTGGTGATCCAGCGGCGGGATTTGTAGGCCCCCGCGAGTTCCGGTCGCTCCAGACGCGGGGCGAGAAGCTCCGTGATCGCCATGACGAGAAAGATCACGCCGAAGGCGGCCAGCCGGAGCAGCGGCTCGCTTTCGCTGAACTGGTACGCCTCGTTCATGGTTTTTCCCGGTTCGTCATCAGGCGAACTTGTCGCCCGATTGAAGGCTCAACCGCCAGACAATTTGCCGTGAGGGGAAAAGTTCACGCCGAGCGGAAGCGGGCGATGGCACCGCGTTCGATCGCGGCACAGGTGAGTTTGTCGAGGCCGAGCCGGTCGCGCAGCATCTGCAGGAGACGGATTTCCTCCTCCTGGATGTTGTAGTCGGCAGAGGCGATTTCGACCGCGATCGCATAGGCCGTGTCATAAAGCCGGGCCGGCACGGCGTCACGAATGACCTCGAGCACGATATCCAGCCCCTCGGGTCCTTTCAGGATCTCGGCGCAATCGCGGCTGACATCGACGATGCGGTTGTCATCAAAGTTCGAGAAAACCGGAAGGAAGCGGACCAGTCGTCCGATGCGGGCCATCTCGGCATCGTTCATGGCGGTGTCGACGGCCGACATGACGACCATGAGGTAGATGAGGGCTTCTTGCGAGGAAATGGCCTTGGGCATGGTTCTGTCAGGGTCTCCGGTTGACGGTTCTTTTGGAGAATAGGAACCCGGAAACGGCCATACAAGAGGCGCTTGCCCATGTTGGTGGCAGGCTTACTGACTGGCCCAGATGATCCGGGCCATCCAGTCGATCTCTTCCGTGCCGAATGTCCTGTTCGGATGTTCGGGGTTGAGAGAGGCGAGATCGACCGCCTTGGGTGTCTGGCGGGAGAGGACCTTGGCCATTACCTCGCCGTCGCGGGTCTTGACCACCACCCGGTCGCCACGCCTCAGCTGGGCGCCCGGCTCGACGATCACGATATCGCCGTCACGGTAGAGCGGCATCATGGAATCGCCCTGAACTTCGAGCGCATAGACGTTGCCGCCGGCAGCCGGATTGGCCGGGAAGTCGACCAGGTCCCAGCCCTGGCCGGCCGGAAAGCCGCCATCATCGAAGAAACCGCCGGCACCTGCCTGGGCAAAACCCAAAAGCGGGATCGACCCCTGCTGCGGGGGAAAGGCGCCATCCGGCAGGTCGCCGCGCGCAACCGGAGCCTTGCCTCCCACGAGCGACAGAAAATCCTCCACCGAGGAGCCGGTCGCCTGAAGAACCTTCGACAGCGATTCGGTCGAGGGCCAGCGGTCGCGGCCATCCGCACCCTGGCGCTTGGACTTGTTGAAGGAAGTGGGATCGAGGCCGGCACGGCGCGCGAGACCCGAAGCCGTCAGCCCGTGCCGCTCGGCCAGTTCGTCGATCGCCGTCCAGATACGGTCGTGAGAGAGCATTCTGTCTTTCCGTCAGCCGTCATCCAACAGGAGCGTTCTAGCCCAAAACCCCAGTCATGATAAGGGGGAATAGGAAAAATATCCTCTCCTCCGGACTCCGTCTGAAAATTCAGCGCGGTGCAACGAAGGGCGCGCGACCCTCGCTGAGCGCCTGATCCAGATGCTCGAGCCGGTCCTGTCCGAAAAACGCCTCGCCATTGTAGACATAGGTGGGAACGCCGACGACGTCGGCGCCGATCGCAGCGCGCGCATTGTTCCTCCGGATTTCCTCGGCCCAGTCGGTCTTGGCGTCGGTGAGCGCTGGCAGCGGATCGAGCCCGCACTGGGAGAGATACGACGCCAAAACGTGCTCGTCGCGGATGTCATCGTCATAGGCCCAGAGCCCGCCAAGCACCTTGTTGATGAAATAGCGCGGATCGATCCCGCTTTCGACGAGGCCGACGGCAATGCGGTCGGCAAAGCCCGGATCCGTCGGCCAGAATTTCGGTTCGATCTTGATCGGCAGCTTGCGATAATGGGCCTGGCGCTGGAGTTCCACCAGTCGCATGCGCTGACGGACCGGAGGGCGTTCGCCAGGAGGGACCGCACCCGATACGGCCCAGACGTCCTTGAGGTTCACCGCCTTGAAATTGACGGTCGCCTTGTGCTTTTCCGCGATGTCGCAAAACAGCCGATGGCCGAGATAGCAGAACGGCGATGCGCAGGTGAAGTAGTAGTCAATGTTTGCCGCCATCGTTCCCCCCTTTGAGGCAGATCCGGGCCGCGGATCTGCAAGGGTGAGAGTGCGCTTACCCAGACCAACTGGCAAGACGGCACACCCGATGATCCAGAACTTGCTGAACAAGATCGCAACAAAATGAAAACGGGCCCGAAGGCCCGTTCCGAAGTCTTGGCGATGGCGCTCGCGGTCAGGCCGCGGCCTTGGTCGCGGCACTTTCCGCTGCACCGAAACGGCCATAGAAGGTCTCGCCCTTCTCCGCCATTTCGACGAGCAGCTTCGGCGCCTTGAACTGCTTGCCGTATTTGCGCTGCAGGCTCTTGCACATGGCGACGAATTCGGCAGCGCCCATCTCATCGATATAGGAGAGAGCACCACCCGTATGGGGGGCGAAGCCGAAGCCGAGAATGGTGCCGATATCGGCCTCCCGGGGATCGGTCACGATGCCTTCTTCCATGGTACGCGCCGCTTCGAGAGCGATCGTGGCCAGGAAGCGGTTCTTCAGTTCCTGCACGTCGATCTTGTCGGCATCCTGCTGCTCGTAGAGCGTCTTGAGTTCAGGCCAGAGGTGCTTCTTGGCGGGCTTGGCCGGGTAGTCGTAAAAACCCTTGCCGTTCTTGCGGCCCAGCCGGCCTTCTTTCTCGACCATGCGCTCGACCAGTTCGAGATGGCGGGGATCGACAGCCTTCTCGCCCATGTCGGCAATCGCCGCGCGGATGATCTTGAGCGACAGGTCGATCGCCACCTCGTCGTTGAGCGAGAGCGGACCCACCGGCATGCCGGCCATGCGCGCCGAATTCTCGATCATCGCCGGCGGCACGCCTTCGATGAGCATGTTGTAGCTCTCGTTCATGTAACGCAGGACACAGCGGTTGACGAAGAAACCGCGCGTGTCGTTGACGACGATCGGGGTCTTCTTGATGGCCGCGACATAGTCGAGTGCCACGGCGAGCGCCTTGTCCGAGGTCTTCCGGCCGAGAATGATCTCGGTCAGCATCATCTTGTCGACGGGCGAGAAGAAGTGGATGCCGATGAAGTTTTTCGGACGTTTCGAGTTCTTGGCAAGCCCGGTGATCGGCAGCGTCGAAGTGTTCGACGCGAAGATCGCGGACGGCTTGATGTGCGCTTCGATCGCTTCGGTCACGGTCTTCTTGACTTCGCGATCCTCGAAGACGGCCTCGATGACGAGATCGGCGTCGGAAAGATCCGCGTAGTCGGAGGACGGCGTGATCAGCGACAGGAGCTTCTCACCGGCTTCCTTGGTGGTCTTGCCGCGCTGGACACCCTTCTGCACGATGCCTTCCGAATGGGCCTTGCCCTTGTTGGCCGCGTCCATGTCCTTGTCGATGAGGACGACCGGGATGCCGGCCTTGGCAGTCACATAGGCGATGCCCGCGCCCATGAAGCCGGCACCGACGACGCCCACCTTCTTGAGCTTGACGGGCTTGATGCCTTCCGGGCGGCGCGCGCCCTTGTTGAGTTCCTGCAGCGAGATGAAGAGCGAGCGGATCATCGCGCGCGCCTGCGGGGTCTGCAGGATGTGGGTGAAGTAACGCTGCTCGATCTTCAGGCCGGTTTCAAACGGAACCTGAAGGCCCTCGAAGACGCATTTGAGGATCGCGGCAGCTGCCGGATAGTTTCCCTGCGTCTCGCGGCGCAGAATGGCGGAGGCCGCCGGCCAGAGCTGTGCGCCCTGCGGCGACCAGATCTTGCCGCCCGGCAGCTTGAAGCCCTTTTCGTCCCACGGCTGAACCGGCTTGAGGCCGTTCTTGATCATCGCCTTGGCGGTCGGGATCAGCTTCTTGGGTTCGGCGACCTCATGGATGAGGCCCATGGCCTTGGCGCGCTTGGGATCGAGATTCTGACCAGTGGTCATCATCTGCAGCGCGTCCTGGGCATTTGTCAGACGCGGAACACGCTGGGTGCCGCCGGCGCCCGGGAAGATGCCGACCTTGACTTCCGGGAGGCCCATCTTCACCGACGGTGCATCTGCGGCCACGCGGCCGTGGCAGGCGAGCGACAGTTCGAACGCGCCGCCCATGCAGGTGCCGTTGATCGCCGAAACCCAGGGCTTGCCGCAGGTCTCGATCTTGCGCCACAGCCAGCTCATCTTGCCGACGAGGTCGAAGATGACCTGCTGTGCGGTATCCGGGTTCTTGTCGGTCTCTTCTTTGACGGTCGAGAACATGCCGGTGATCATGGTCAGGTCGGCGCCGCCGGAGAAGCTCGACTTGCCGGAGGTGAAGACCACGCCCTTGACGGCGTCATCGGCCACGAGCTGGTCGACGATCTTGTCGAGCTCGACGAGGACTTCCTCGTTGAACACGTTCATCGATTTGTCGGGCATGTCCCAGGTGATGAGCGCGATGCCGTCCTTGTCGGTGTCGATCTTGAAGTTCTTGTAATCGGTCATTGTCGTCCTCCCTGGCTCAAACGCGCTCGATGATCGTTGCCGTACCCATGCCCGCTCCGATGCAGAGCGTGACAAGCGCGGTATTGAGATCGCGCCGCTCGAGTTCATCGAGCACGGTTCCGAGGATCATGGCGCCGGTGGCGCCGAGCGGATGGCCCATGGCGATGGCGCCGCCATTGACGTTGATCTTGTCGTGGGGAATGTCGAAGGCCTGCATGTAGCGCAGGACAACGGCCGCAAAGGCTTCGTTGAGTTCGAAGAGGTCGATATCCTCGAGCTTCATCTTGGCGCGCTTCAACAGCTTTTCGGTCACGTCCACCGGGCCGGTCAGCATCAGCGCCGGATCGGAGCCGATATTGGCGAAAGCCTTGATCCTGGCGCGGGGTTCGAGGCCCATGGCCTTGCCGCCGCGCTTGGAGCCCAGAAGTACGAGTCCGGCACCATCGACGATGCCCGACGAATTGCCGGCATGGTGGACGAAGTTCACGGCTTCGACTTCCGGATGGGCCTGGATGGCAACGGCACCGAAACCGCCCATTTCAGCCGGCATCTGGAACGAGGCGTTCAGCCCGGCAAGGCTCTGCATGTCGGTGCTCGGACGCATGTGTTCGTCACGGTCGAGAATGGTCAGGCCGTTGATGTCCTTGACCGGCACCACCGACTTCTTGAAGTAGCCCTTTTCCCAGGAGTTGGCCGCACGCTTCTGGCTTTCCACTGCATAGGCGTCCACGTCGTCGCGCGAGAAGCCGTATTTGGTGGCGATCAGGTCGGCGGAGACGCCCTGCGGCATGAAGTAGGACGGCAGGTTGACGGAGGGATCCATGAACCAGGCGCCGCCCTGTGCGCCGATGCCGATGCGCGACATCGATTCCACGCCGCCGGCGATCACGATGTCGTCCGCGCCCTGGGCGATCTTGGCAGCACCGAGATTGACGGCGTCCAGACCGGAGGCGCAGAAGCGGTTGATCTGCATGCCCGGTGCTTCAGTCGCATAGCCGGCTTCGAAGGTGGCGGCACGCGCAATGTCGCCGCCGGCTTCGCCGATGGCGTCCACGCAGCCCATGACGATATCATCGACCTTCGCTGTGTCGAGCCCGTTGCGGTCGCGCAAGGCTTCCAGCATATGCGAGGCGAGCCGCACCGAGGGAACCTCGTGCAGGCTGCCGTCCTTCTTGCCGCGCCCCCTGGGGGTGCGAACATGGTCGTAAATGAATGCGTCGGTCATCGGGGCCTCCCGTTATTATTTCCGTTTACGCGGTCGTGTCAGGCTCATTGTCGGTCGGGCGGTTTCGCCCTCAAAGACTCCGCGCAATGAGCAGTTTCATGATCTCGTTGGTGCCGCCATAGATCCGCTGGACGCGGGCGTCGCGGAACATTCGTGCGATCGGGTATTCGTTCATGTAGCCGTAGCCGCCATGCAGTTGCAGGCACTCGTCGACGACCTTGCACTGCAGGTCTGATGTCAGATACTTGACCATCGAGGCCTTGGTGGCGTCGAGTTCGCCCTTCAGATGCAACTCGATGCAGTGATTGACGAAGACGCGGGCCATGTAGGCCTCGCTCTTCAGTTCGGCGAGCTTGAACTGGGTGTTCTGGAAGTCGATCACCGCCTTGCCAAAGGCCTTGCGTTCCTTGACGTAGTCGATGGTGACGGCCAGTGCGCGCTCGACCATCGAGATTGCCTGGTTGCCGATCAGCAGCCGCTCCTGCGGCAGTTCCGTCATCAGCTGGACGAACCCCTGGCCTTCCTCGGTGCCGAGCATGTTCGAGGTCGGAATGCGCACATCATCAAAGAAGAGTTCGGACGTGTCGTTGGCCTTCAGCCCCACCTTGTCGAGATTGCGGCCGCGCCGGAAACCTTCCACCTCGTCGGTTTCGATCACCATCAGCGAGGTGCCCTTGGCGCCCTTGGAGGGATCGGTCTTGGTCACCACGATGATGAGGTTCGCGTGCTGGCCGTTGGTGATGAACGTCTTCGAGCCGTTGACGACATAATGGTTGCCGTCCTTCTTGGCCGTGGTCTTCACCCCCTGCAGGTCGGAGCCCGCGCCCGGCTCCGTCATGGCAATGGCGCCAATCAGTTCGCCGGTGGCCATCCGCGGCAGCCATTTCCGCTTCTGCTCCTCGGAGCCGAAATGCAGGATGTAGGGGGCGACGATGGCGTTATGGAGCGCGATGCCGAAGCCGTCGACCCCCACGTGGCCGAGCGCGTCTGCAATCGCCGCTTCATGGGCATAGGTGCCGCCCGAGCCGCCATAGGTTTCCGGCATCGAGGCGCAGAGAAGCCCGGCCTCGCCGGCCTTCTCCCAGGTTTCGCGGTCCACCTTTTCCTGTTTCTCGAAGCGCTCGTAATCGGGCAGCACTTCGGTCTCCAGCCAGCGATTGGCCATGTCGGAGAGCATGACGACGTCCTCTTCCATCCATGCCGGATGGGGAACACCGAGAATGTCTTGCGGTCGCGTCGCCATGCCTTCCTCCCTTGGCTTGCCTTGCTGGCCTTAAAGATGGATCAGAATGCCTCCGCGTCGAGTGCCATCAGCGTCTCGGCACCCGTCTCGATGCGGGCTTTGCGCATCGCGGTTTCAGGCATCACCCGAGCCATGAAGAAGTCCGCCGTTTTGAGCTTGGTCTCGTAATAGGCAGCGTTGTCGGTGCCGTCTGCGAGCTTCTGCTGGGCGGCCTTGGCCATCATGCCCCACATGTAGCCCAGAACGACCAGACCGAAGAGGTGCATGTAATCGGTCGAGGCCGCACCGGCATTGTTGGGATCCTTCATGCCGTTCTGCATCAGCCACATCGAAGCGGCCTGCATGTCGTTGAGACCCTTCTTGATGGCTTTGGTGTAGGGCGCCATTTTTTCGTCGGAGCGGTTTTCCTCGCAGAAATCGCCGACTTCCTTGAAGAAGGCCATGACGGCGCGACCGTTGTTCATGCCGAGCTTGCGGCCCACGAGATCGAGCGCCTGAATGCCGTTGGCGCCCTCGTAGATCATGGCGATGCGCGCGTCGCGCACATACTGGCTCATGCCCCACTCCTCGATATAGCCGTGACCGCCATAGACCTGCTGGGCCATCACGGCGTGGTCGAAGCCTCGGTCGGTGAGCACGCCTTTGACGACCGGCGTGACCAGACCAAGAATGTCGGAGGCAGCGGTCGCATCGGCTTCAACTTCCGAGCGGTGGGCGATGTCGGATTTCAGCGCCGTCCAGATGACGAAGGCGCGGCCGGCTTCGTTGAACGACTTGATGGTCATCAGCGTGCGGCGGATATCGGGATGCACGATCAGCGGATCGGCCTTCTTGTCCGGATACTTCGGTCCAGTCAGAGCGCGGCCCTGAATGCGCTCGCGGGCGTAGTCGGCGGCGTTCTGATAGGCGATCTCGGCAATCGACTGGCCCTGCAGGCCAACACCAAGACGGGCTTCGTTCATCATCACGAACATGGCCTTCAGGCCGGCGTTCTCGCCGCCGATCAGGTAGCCGGTGGCCTCGTCATAGTTCATGACGCAGGTCGAGTTGCCGTGAATGCCCATCTTCTCTTCGAGCGAGCCGCAGGAGACCGCGTTGCGCTCGCCGGGCGTGCCGTCCTCGCCGACCATATACTTCGGCACGATGAACAGCGAAATGCCCTTGGTTCCTTCCGTAGCGCCCTCAATGCGGGCGAGCACCAGATGGATGATGTTGTCGGACATGTCGTGTTCGCCGGCGGAGATGAAGATCTTCTGGCCGGAAATCTTGTAGGAGCCGTCGCCGTTCGGCACGGCCTTGGTGCGCAGCATGCCCAGATCGGTGCCGCAATGGGGCTCGGTCAGGTTCATGGTACCCGTCCAGGTACCCTCGATCATCTTCGGCAGGTATGTCGACTTCTGCGCGTCGTCGCCGTGAACCTGGATGGCTGCGATCGCACCCTGGGTGAGACCCGGATACATCATCAGCGCCATGTTGGCCGAGCTCATATATTCGCCGATCGCGGTGTGCAGCGTGTAGGGCAGGCCCTGACCGCCATATTCGGGATCGGCGGCAAGTCCGAGCCAGCCGCTTTCGCAATACTGCTTGTAGGCTGCCTTGAAGCCTTCCGGCGTCGTCACCGAACCGTCGTCGGCGCGCTTGCAGCCTTGCTGGTCGCCAACCTGATTGAGCGGGAAGAGCACTTCCTCGCTGAACTTCGCTGCCTCCTGCACGATCGCCTCGACCACATCGGGGGACGCATCGGCAAAGCCTGCGAGGTTGGAGTAGCGCTCGATGCCGAGCACGTCGTTGAGAATGAATAGGGTATCGTCGACGGGGGCCTTGAAGACGGGCATGTTTTCCTCACCAGTTTATAAGGGCCTGTGTGGCACCGTTACGCTGAAAGCGCTCCTCGGGAAGCGTTCATACTGTTTTTTGACGTTTGCGTAAACGTAAAAAATGACGCACCGCAGTCGATTTTCGTGAGTGCACTCCCGAAATCCGGCAAAAATTGGCTTGTTTCAAACAATGGGTGTCGAAAAATATCGACTTTGGCTGATGCAGATGATGCGCTGACGCTCGGCAAAACCAAGCAAAGACAGGGAAAAGCCGCACGGTTTCACGCCATGCGAACAGGCCCGGACGCCATCGGTCCGGTCGGTCGCCGTTTTTGACGCTAAGGGGTAATCAGGAATCAGAGAGCATCTCGCGAACCACGTCGATGGTCCGCTGGAGTTCGTCGATGGCGGTTTCGATATGGGCGCGCTGTTCTTCGAGAATGCGCATTTGCGCCTCGCCCTTTTCCAATGCCACGCGCAGCTGCGTCTCGTTCTTGCCGTGCGGATCGTAGAGCTCGATCATCCGCTTGACCTCTGTCAGCGAGAAGCCGAGCCGCTTGCCGAGCAGGATGAGCTTGAGCCGCGCGCGATCCCTTTTCGAGTAGATCCGGGTCACTCCGTTGCGGGTGGGGCGCAGCAGCCCCTTGTCCTCGTAGAAGCGGAGCGTTCGCAAGGTTACATCGAACTCGCGGGCCAGATCGCCGATGCGATAGGTGGCATCGTCATGTTCGTGGCTGGTGTCATTCATCCGTTGGTGCCTGCGCCGCTTGGTTCGATCCGGAATTCGTCGACGGACGTTTACCGGAAGAAGGAAGTTCAATCGACCTTTTGGTCCCGAATAATTCCAGAGGCAAACCGAAAAAGTAACCTTGGTTAACGGGTTGTTTACCACGTTTAACCGATTGTGCCGCCAGGAACGGTAATACCGGATCATCAAGTATAGCGTCATTTCCCGGAAACCGATGTGCACCAACTGCGATACGTTTCAGCGGGGGCTGGAGCTATCGTACGAGCAACCGGAGTGCCCGTGGCGGGGATCCGCCACAAGGGTGGAGCGGACACAGAATATGTACGGATCGCGCAAGAACAGCAACGAGACAGGTGGGCGGGACGCAACGCTCGACACCCTCAATCGAACCATTGAGGGGCTCGAGGCGCGCATTGAGGGCCTGCTCGGGCGCGGCAACCAGCAGCCCGCAGCTCGGCGCCCGGCACCGGGCGCAGGTCGCAGCGATCCGCTCGCAGAAATCAGGGCCCGCCAGGACCAGCTTTCCGCGCGTCCGATGACCACGTCCGCGCCGCGTCAGAGCCAGCCGGCTCCGCAGCGCGCGCCTCAGCCTTCATCCCAGCATGCACCCCACAATGACGGGCTCCGCCACCTCGCCGATGCAATCGCCGAGATGCGCCGCGACCTCAAGAGCGAAATTCAGGACAGTCTCGCCCGCGAACTCGGCGCCATCCGCCACGAAGTGCGCGACCTGACATCCAGTTCACGCGACCTCGGCCTGCCTGACGATCTCAACAGCGAAATCGCCGGCCTCTCCGCCCGCATTGAGCGGTTGGGCGACAGCGGCCAGGTCGACAGTCTTCGCCTCGAACTCGATTCCATGCGCTCGATGATCGAAGGCCTGGCACGCGAAGAGAGCGTGCGGTCTCTCGAAAGCCGCTGGCAGTCGGTCGAGGATCAGGTGTCCGCTATCGACATGGGCGGTGTGCGCGACGATCTCGTCAAGCTCGCCTACCGGATCGACGATGTGCGTGAGGCGCTTTCGTCCATTCCCGCATCGGCGGTTCCCGGCGAACTGGAAAACCGCATCGTGGAGATTTCCCGCGCCATCGAAGAACTTGCCAGCCGTTCGGAAATTCCCGCCGACCAGATGCGCCACTATTTCAGTGCGATCGGTGAGCGGCTCGATGGCATCACGGCATCCGTCAATCATCTTCAGGAACAGCAGCAGGCCTACGCGTTCGATCCCGAGAGCTTCTCGGTTCTCGAAGAACGCATCAATGCGATTGCCCAGAAGCTCGGGGATTTCGAGGTCAACAATCTGGCATCCGAAATGGGTGGTCGACTCGATCAGGTCGCAAGTCGTCTGGACCGGCTGGCTGACGAGGACGCCGTCGGTCGTCTCGACCAGCGGCTGGCCCATCTGCAGTCCATGCTCGAAGGTGGATCGTCGCATGCCGACCATTCGATCTTCCCGGCACTGTCGGAAAACATCGCGGCCCTGTCCGGAAAGCTGGACCGGGTCGGCGGCTCCGCGGAGAACGATGTCGGTGAGCAACTCGCCTATCGCCTCGATGATCTCGTCGCCCGCATCGATGCACTGCAACAGCAGCAGGCAGTCCCCCAGCAGGCCGAAGTGCCCGATGCTGTGATCGGTCGCCTCGAAGCATTGATCGGCCGTGTCGAGGAGAAAGCGTCTCGCCCCATCGATCCGCTTCCGGGTTTCGAAACGCTTGATGCCCGTCTGTCGGAGATCGCAGCGCGCCTCGATACGCCGCCCGCACCGGCTCCGGTCACGGAGATGCACTTTCCGGGCTTCGATGATCTCGAGGCACGCCTGAGCGACATCTCCGCCAAGCTCGACCGGGCCGGCGCCGCCACCAGCGGCTTCGACGGCGACGAGGCGCTGCGCAATCTCGAGGAACAGATCGCCAGTCTGTCCCGCCAGATCGCGTCCGTACCGGGCGCCGAAAACATGGAGCGGATCGATAGTCGTCTCGGCGAGATCGAGGAGCAGCTCTCCACCAACGACGAGTATGTGATCGAGGCCGCCCGCCAGGCAGCCGAAGCCGCGATTGCCGCCTATTCGGGCCGCGCCGATCTTTCCGGTGGTCAGGCCGCCGGCAACATGGAAATCATCACCGCGCTCGCTGACGACCTGAAGGCGCTCGAAAATTTGAGCCGCCAGAGCGAGGAGCGTAATCTTCGCGCTTTCCAGGGCGTGCAGGAAACGCTTCTGAAAATCGCCGAGCGGCTGGAAGCCCTTCAAACCTCCGACCGGTCGGCAACTCCGGCTCAGGCCGATCGTGCTCGGTCGGATGCCATGGCCGCGCTCGCCGCAGCCTCGGTCCCCGACGCGCCGGTTGAAGCCGCTACGGCGAAGGCAGCGCCCGCAATGCCGCGCGCCGACACCAACATTCTCGACGATCTGACGGCGGAGGAGCCCGAGTGGGAAACCTCGATCGAGCGTCACGTCGATGGCGATGACCGTCACCGGGTCGAAACCGACCGGTCTCCGGCCGAAGCTGCGGCCATGGCCGCAGCATACGCCTCGGGAGACAAAGCCGGCGACGCGGACGCCAATGAAGCCGAAGGTGGCAAGTCCTTCTTTGCCGGCCTGACCTCACGCATCCGCTCGCGCAAGGCGGGCAGTGAGGAAACAGCCGCCGAGCCGCGCTTTACCGAAGACCAGATTCCGCCGCTCGAGCCGTCGCTTGAACTCGATGAAGAGACGGCGAACATGCCGCTCGAACCCGGTTCCGGCGCGCCCGACATCAACCGCATTCTCCAGAAGGTGCGCGAGACTCAGGCGCGCGGCAAGGATGGCGGTGAAATGGAAGGCGACAAGTCGCAGTTCCTCGCCTCCGCCCGCCGCGCCGCGATGGCCGCTGCAGCCGAAGCCGAAACGCTTTCCAAAGCCAAGTCCGGCAAGTCGGGGACCACCGGCGGTTCCTCCAAGCGACGCCCGATCCTGATGGCTGTCGGTGCGGTGCTTCTCGTTGTCATGAGTGTGCCGCTGATCACCGATCTTCTGGGTGGCGGCAACCAGAGCCAGGCGCCGGCTGTTGCCGAAGCCCCGGCAGTCGTTGAAGCCGAGCCGGCCACGGATGACGTCGCCGAAAACCAGGCGCCGCAAACACTTGCCGCGGACGAGAACCAGACAGCGGCTGCCGAACTGCCTCAGGTTCGCGTGGTCGACGACCGCGATAGCGACCTCCCTGCCGATGCGCCGGTCATGGCCGACATGAACAGTGAACCGGCCCTTGCCGTCGCTGATGAGACGACAACCGATGAGACGGAAATCGCCTCGATCGGCGAGACTGCGGGCCAGGATGTTGCCGATATTGCGGATCCGGTGCGGGAGATTGAAGCCGAACTCAAGGCCGATCTCGATGCGCTGCCCCAGGGCATGGTATCACCGGAACTCCGCAAGGCCGCCGAGGAAATCAATCCGGTTGCCTTCTACGAGATCGGCGCCCGCTTCACCGAAGGTCGCGGCACGGCGGTTGATCTTGCCAAGGCCGTAACCTGGTACCAGCGCGCCGCCGATCTGGGCCATGCGCCCTCGCAATACCGGCTGGCGAACTTCTACGAGAAAGGCAGCGGCGTGCCGCGCGATCTCGATGCCGCCAAGAAATGGTACCAGCTTGCAGCGGAGCAGGGCAACGCCAGCGCCATGCACAATCTTGCCGTTCTCTATGCGACGGCTGGAGCCGCACCGGATTTCGATTCCGCCGCAAAATGGTTTGAGAAGGCCGCAGAGCTCGGTGTTCGTGACAGCCAGGTCAACCTCGCCATTCTTTACGCCCGTGGCGATGGCGTGACGCGCAACCTCGAACAGTCCTACAAGTGGTTTGCGATTGCCGCGAACGAAGGCGACAAGGACGCGGCTTCGAAGCGTGACGAAGTCTTCAATGCGCTGCGTCCGGAGCAGACCGAGCGGGCCCGCGAACTGGTCGCTTCCTGGAAGGTTGCGCCGCTCAACGAGGCCGCGAATGCGGTCGACGTGCCGGCGTCCTGGGGTGGTGCCGAGACGGCGACGGCATCGGTCGACATGTCCAAGGCAATCCGCAACATCCAGGCGATCCTCAACAACAACGGCTACGATGCCGGCCAGCCGGACGGCATCATGGGCAACAAGACCGTTGCCGCCATCAAACAATTCCAGAAGGCCGAGGGCATGGAGCCCAATGGCGAGATCACCGACCAGCTGGTCCGCAAGCTTCTCGAGCGCAACAACTAGGCCGGATGGAAACTTTTCCGGCGAGGTACGTTTCGCCCCTTGTTTTTAGGGGCGCGCTTTGATTTGACTTGGGCCGCTAAAATGCGCAGAACCGCTTGTAGCGGCCCATCGTTCCGACCCGCGGGTACGGCACCGGGTTGCCGCTTTTTTTCGTGAGCCCGATGTGACCATTTATCTTCCGATCGCCGAACTGTCGGTCAACATCTTCGTCATTCTGGGGATGGGTGCGGCCGTGGGGTTCCTGTCGGGGATGTTCGGTGTCGGTGGCGGCTTTCTCATCACGCCGCTTCTCATCTTCTACAATATTCCGCCCGCGGTGGCCGTTGCGACCGGCGCAAACCAGGTCGTGGCCTCGTCGATCTCCGGTGCGCTCGCCCATTTCAGGCGCGGCACCGTGGATATCAAGCTCGGCTGCATGCTCCTGATCGGCGGCTTGTTGGGTGCAACGGCCGGTGTGCAACTCTTCCTCATGCTCAGGCGCATGGGCCAGCTCGACCTGATCATTTCGCTGCTCTACGTCGTCTTCCTCGGCACCATTGGCGGACTGATGCTGCTCGAGAGCGTCAATTCGATCCGTCGCGCAGCGCGAAACGAACCCGTGAGCGCGCGCCGGCCGGGCCAGCACAACTGGATTCACCGTCTGCCGCTGAAGATGCGTTTCAAGCGTTCGAAACTCTATCTGAGCGTGATCCCCGTGCTCGTGCTCGGTTTCGCAATCGGCGTTCTGACCTCTGTCATGGGCGTCGGCGGCGGCTTCATCATGGTTCCCGCCATGATCTATCTGCTGCGCGTGCCGACCAACGTCGTCATCGGAACTTCGCTATTCCAGATCATTTTCGTGACCGCCTTCACCACCATCGTCCAGGCGACGACCAACTACGCAGTCGATATCGTGCTCGCCGGTCTGTTGATGATTGCGGGTGTCATTGGGGCGCAATATGGCGTTCGCGTCGGCCAGCGCATGCGTGGCGAACAGCTGCGCGCGGGGCTGGCGCTCCTTGTTCTCGCCGTCGGTATCCGTCTCGGGCTCAACCTTGTTCTGCCGCCCGACGAGATCTACTCCATCGTCACCGGGAGCTTCGGATGACCGGGCGCATTTCGGCATTGCTGACGATCTGCCTTCTGGCGCCGATGCTGGGGCTGGGACTGACCGCGCATGCCCTGGCGCAATCGGACGATTCAGAGGAGGGGACAGTCTGGTCCTTTCCCGAACAACTCGACATCGGGATCTCGACCAACGAGATTGCCATCTCGCCGAATTTCTCCGGTGCGGACATTTTCGTCTTCGGCACGATCGCCGAGCAGGATGATTTCCTGCTCGCAATCGGCGCCTACGACATCATCGTCGCGCTGGAGGGGCCGCTGCGTCCGGCGACGGTCCGCCGGAAGGAGCGTGTGGCCGGTATCTGGGTCAATCGTCACTCGGTCCGCTTCGAACCGGTTCCGGCCTCCTATTCGATCTCCTCGACCCGGCCGCTCGATTCGATCGCCAAGCAGATCGTGCTCTCGGCCAATGATGTCGGCATCAAGAATATCAGGCTGATCCCGACCGGTGGATTGGGCGATGCCAGTCAGGTCGGCGATTTCCGTCAGGCGATGCTGAGGATCATGCAGCAGGCCGGGTTGTATCAGCGCGACCCGTCAGGTGTTAAATTCGTGTCCAAGAACCTGTTCAAAGCGGCCGTCCGACTGCCGGCCAACATCCCCGTCGGTGAGCACACGGTCCGTGCCGAACTTTACCGCAACGGCCAGTACGTGACCCAGACGAGGATCCGCCTGCGCGTCGTCAAGACAGGTCTCGAACAGTTCACCTACAATCTCGCGCACCAGCATTCGCTGATCTACGGCCTTCTCGCCGTGGGCTTTGCGCTCTTTACCGGTTGGCTTTCGAGCGTCATTTTCCGCAAGGACTAGGGTCAGGATCCCGCAGGCTTAGGCCTGAAGCCGTGAATAGGCGATGGAGTAGATGCGCTCGGAGCCAATCAGATGGGCGGCAAGGCGTGCGGTGTCGAACAAAGGCTTGATGGCCGGATGATCCAGCAGAAGTCCGCCGGTCGTCGAGCCAAACGCCGGCATCAGCAGGCGATCCCCGTCAGTCGCAAAACAGGCCCGACGCACACCCTTGCCACGCCGCACGACGCGGGCAACCGGGTGATAATGACCGGCAACTTCTCCCGGCGTCGGGTTGCGCGACGGCTCATGCCGAAAGACCAGCGTCTCGGTATAAAATTCCGAGTACCAGTCACCGGATACGCCGACGGGGGCTTCCGGGTCGTGGTTGCCCTCGATCCAGATCCAGTCGCGCCCCTGCTGGATGGCGTTCAGCGCGTCGCGATAGGCGGGCGGCATATGGGCCGACCCCGTGCGATCGTGGAAACTGTCTCCGAGGCTCAGGATGGTCTTCGGATTGTAACGCGCGATGGCCGCGTGCAGACGGGCGAGTGTCGCCGCCGTGTCGTAGGGCGGAAGCAGCATGCCGCGGCGCGCAAAAGCGGCTCCTTTTTCCAGATGCAGGTCGGAGACGGCAAGCAATTGCGAATCCGGCAGATAGAGCACGCCCTCGCAGGCACAGACGGCCGCCGTGCCATTGAGCGAGATCTCTGCTTCGCGCATGTCGCCCCCGGTAGTCTGCCGCGCGGCTTGGTTCATTCCCGAATTCCGTCCAGTCCCATGGTGGCCATCGCGAGCAGTTCATCGGCCGCTTCGGCAAGGATTGTGTCCTGGGCCTCGCCGGGCACCGGCTCGCGTCCGATTTCCAGCATCACCGGAATGGCGAGCGGCGAAACGCGATCGAGCGGGCGGTGCACCAGATGGCCCTTGATTCGCTTCAGNATATCTCCGAGACGGCGGATATCCAAAAGCCCGGTTGCCGCATCCTGACGCGTCGCCTGAAGCAGAACGTGATCGGGCTCGTGGGTGCGCAGAACGTCGTATATCAGGTCCGCAGAGACGGTGACCTGCCGGCCGGTCTTTTCCTTGCCCGGATGCCGGCGCTCGATCAATCCTGCGATTACGGCGCAATTGCGGAAGGTCCGCTTGAGCATCCAGGAATCGTTGAGCCAGGCGTCGAGATCGTCACCCAGCATATCCTCGTCGAAGAGGTCGACGAGATCGAGTTTGCCGGACTTGATCATCGCCCCGATATCCTCGAGCGACCAGATGGCCAGCGAATATTCCGTCGCCACGAAGCCGAGCNGCTTGGCCCGCGCGCGCTCCAGGCGGCGGGTGAGCAGCATGCCGAGCGTCTGGTGCGCGAGCCGACCCTCGAACGGATAGGCGACCATGTAGAAGCGCTGACCCTCGGGAAAGGTCTCGATCAGCAACTCGTCACGGCGCGGCAGCATGGAGGCGGCCTTCTGCAGTTCCAGCCACTCGCTGACCTGACCGGGCAGCGCCTTCCAGCTTGAAGGATCGGCCAGCATGCGACGGACACGCTCGGCGAGATAGGTCGACAGCGGAAACTTGCCGCCGGCATAGGCGGGCACACGCGGGTCCTCGGTCCAGGCCTTCGAGACCATGCATTCGTTCTCGCGGATGCCCTCGAAGCGCAGCACCTTGCCGGCGAAGACGAAGGTGTCGCCCTGGGTCAGCTGTTCGAGGAAATACTCCTCGACCTGTCCCAGAACCGGGCCGCCACGACCGACGGTGCCGTTCCTGCGGCTGGTCATTCGGACATTGAGCATCGGGCTTTCGATGATCGTGCCGAGATTGAGCCGGTACTGCTGCGCCACCTGCGGATTGGCGACGCGCCACAACCCGTCGGGCCGCTGGCGGATGCGGGCATACCGTTCGTAGCTTTGCAGCGCATAGCCGCCCGTGGCGACGAAATCGACGATGCGGTCGAAGGTCGGGCGGTCGAGATAGCTGTAGGGCGCGGCACTCCGGACTTCCGCGAACAGCTCGTCCGCATCGAAGGGGGCCGCGCAGGCAACGCCCAGCACATGCTGGGAGAGAACGTCGAGCGCGCCTTCGCCGCCAGGCGGCGTATCCTGTGCGCCCTCGTCGCTCGCCTCGATCGCGGCTTCGCATTCGAGCACCTCGAAACGGTTGGAGGGCACCAGGATCGCCCGGCTCGGTTCGTCCATGCGGTGGTTGGCGCGGCCGATCCGCTGCGCTAGCCGGCTTGCGCCTTTCGGTGCGCCGACATGGATGACGAGATCGATGTCGCCCCAGTCGATGCCGAGATCGAGCGTAGAGGTGGCAACAACGGCCCTCAGCGCATTGCGTGCCATGGCCGCTTCCACCTTGCGGCGCTGCCCGGCGTCGAGTGATCCGTGGTGAAGCGCGATCGGCAGCGTCTCGTCATTGATGCGCCAGAGCTCCTGAAACAGAAGCTCCGCCTGGCTGCGGGTATTGACGAAGAGAAGCGTGGTGCCGTGTCGCTTGATCTCCTCGTAGATAGCCGGCACCGCGTAGCGCGTCGTATGTCCCTGCCACGGAACGCGCTGTTCGGTTTCCAGAAGCGTGATGATCGGCTTGGCCCCGCCATCGACCTCAATCCGTCCGGCCAGCGCTTCGCCATCCTCGGGTTGGGCGACGAGCCAACGCTGCAATTCATCCGGATCGGCGACGGTCGCCGAAAGGCCGATGGTGACGAGATCCGGCGCGAGACGCCTGAGTCGAGACAGCGCGAGCGAGAGAAGATGCCCGCGCTTGGACGTGACCAGCGAATGGAGCTCGTCGAAGATCACGAAGCGCAGATCGCGGAAGAACCGCTCAGCCTCGCCATTTGCAATCAAAAGGGAGACCTGTTCGGGTGTGGTCAGCAGGATGTCCGGCGGATCGGTGCGCTGGCGCTGACGCTTGTGCTGCGGCGTGTCGCCGGTGCGCGTTTCGATGCGGATCGGCAGCCCCATCTCTTCGACGGGACGGCCGAGATTGCGCGCGATATCGACGGCGAGCGCCTTGAGCGGCGAGATGTAAAGCGTGTGCAGGCCACGCAGCACTTCACCCGGTTTCGGCCTGCCGCGCGCCGCCAGTTCAGTGAGCGCGGGCAGAAAACCCGCAAGCGTCTTGCCGGCACCGGTCGGCGCGATCAGCAATGTCGACTGGCGATTGCTCGAGGCGTTTAGGAGACCAAGCTGATGCGGACGAGGCTGCCATCCACGCGCGGCAAACCATCCCGCGAATGGTTCGGGCAAAGGGTCGAACGAGATGGGAGGACTCGACGGCGCATCCAACATGCCGAGAACCTAGTCGTTCCTGCTGTGTTCTCCAAGTCTGGAAATCGCGCGCCGGCGTCCTAGCCGTGCAGAATAACCGGCGACAGAGCGGCATCCGTCGTTTCCACGGCAGGCATGGACCTTTCGGCGGCAATCCGGCGAGCCGTGACCAGCAACCCGCCGATCAGATCGTTGCCGTCCCGGCGGATCGTCTCCCGCCGGATGGCAATGACCTCGAAACCGGTCTCATCGAGAAGGCGACGGACATAGGGCTCGCCGTGCCGGTAGCGGAGCGAGGTTTGCAACTGCCATTCGCAATCATCCGCGCCGGCTTCCAGTGAAAAGGCAAGCAGGCCTCCCGTCGCGGTCAGGCTTGCCGCCAATTCGAACAGCGGACGCAGTTCGCCGAAATAGCCGAACACGTCGGCTGCGGCGACCAGATCGGCCTTCTCGCGATATTCCGTGCTTGTGGGCAGACCGAAGCGGATATCGGCCTTTTCGAGCACGTCGTAGAGACCCTTGGTCCGCGCCTTGGCCAGCATTCCTGCAGAGAGATCATACCCTTCGAGCCAGGAGACGTGCGGCCGGAGGCGCTCGCCGAAAAGACCCGTTCCGCAGCCGAGATCGATGGCGCGCGCAAAGGCGAAATCCGCGCCGGCAGCATCTGCCACCATCGCGGAGAGTTGCTCGGGCACCGAATAGCCAAGCTTTTCGACCAGCGCCGTGTCGAAACGGTCCGAATAGTCGTCGAAGAGCTGGGCGACATATTCGCTGGGCGGCGCTTCCGGCATGGCCGATTGGCCGGCAAGTGCCAGTTTCAGGCCCGCGCCGAACACGTCGGTTGGGGTCAGCACCAGGACCTTGCGCCAGGCTTCGGCTGCAGCGGTCATGTCGCCGGCAGCTTCGAGATAGTTGCCGAGTTCGTGCCAGCCCGCGGCCCAGCCCGGCGCGAGTTCGAGCGCCTGGGACTGCAGGTCGGCGGCTGCAGCCGGGTTGCCGGATTCGGCTAGCATGCGCGCATAATCGGCGCGGCGATCGGCGATCAGGTCGCCGGAGGACAACTGGGTCGGTGCCATCTCAATTTTCCGGAAAAACGGGATAGCGCCTGATAGCCGGTCGCCGAAAAAACGCAAGCGACTTTTGCAGCGCCACTACCCGTCGGGCCGCCGCCGCCTTAGCTATGCCGCATGGCGCTGCGTTTTGAAGATCTTCTCCATCCCCGTCCGGAAGGGCTCTACTGCCCCCCGGGCGATTTCTATATCGACCCGGTGCGTCCGGTCGAGAAGGCGTTGATCACCCACGGCCACGCCGATCACGCCAGGCCTGGCCACGGCCATGTGATGGCGACCGGCCAGACACTCGACATCATGGCGATCCGCTATGGCGCAGAGCACGCCAAGGCGACGCAAGCCGCCGAGTATGGCGAGATCGTCGACATCGGCGATGTCTCCGTCCGCTTCCATCCCGCCGGCCACGTTCTCGGATCGGCGCAGATCGCCGTCGAATGGCAAGGCATGCGCATCGTCGCCTCGGGCGATTACAAGCCGCGGCCGGACCCGACCTGCGAAACCTTCGAGCCTGTCGATTGCGACGTTTTCATCACGGAAGCAACCTTCGCGCTTCCCGTGTTCCGTCACCCGGAAGCTGCCAGCGAAATCGGCCGCCTTCTCGCGTCGCTCAAACGCAATCCCGATCGCGCCCACATGATCGGCGCCTATTCGCTCGGCAAGGCGCAACGGGTCATCCGGCTCCTGCGCGATGCAGGCTATTCAGAACCGATCTACATTCACGGCGCGCTCGAAAAGCTCTGCA
The DNA here is from genome assembly GCA_002707605.1 of Hoeflea sp. Lineage (GTDB taxonomy): Bacteria > Pseudomonadota > Alphaproteobacteria > Rhizobiales > Rhizobiaceae > Pseudohoeflea. The sequence goes on along the minus strand of PANK01000001.1, from coordinate 1,573,272 downwards.
CCTATTACCAGTCCGAAGGCATCGACCTCGGCGAGTTGAAGCCCGCGACCGTGGCAAACGGAGAGAAGGGGCAGTTTGCCGGTGCGGTCGTGCTCGGCCCACCTTCGGCTTTCGGCGAAGCCTGGGTGCGGCGTTTTCCCGATCCTCTGATTTCGTTTGCCTCTGGCTGGATGAGTATCAGGCAGCGCGCCCGCCAGCGCGGCGTCGAACTGCCGCTGATCATTTCAGACCATGCCGACTGGGACGAGCTGATCGAAACGATTCAGACCATTGCCCCGCAGGAAGTGTGGGTGACGCATGGCCGCGAGGAAGCGCTGGTGCGGTGGTGCGCGATGAACGACATCGTCGCGCGGCCCCTGCACATGGTCGGCTACGAGGACGAGGGGGACTGATGCGCCGCTTCGCCGAACTTCTTGAAACGCTGGTTCTGACACCGTCCCGTAACGGCAAGATCCGGCTGTTGGTCGACTATTTCCGCTCCGTGCCCGATCCCGAACGCGGACTGGCGCTGGCCGCGATCACCCGTGATCTCGATATCCCGTCGGTCAAACCGGCGCTGTTGCGCGAACTGGTCTCGCAACGTGTCGATGAAGAGCTTTTCCGCCTCTCCTACGACTATGTCGGTGATCTCGCAGAGACGATTGCGTTGATCTGGCCGGTGCCGGGCGGCGAGCGGGACATGCGCAATGATGTGCCGACTCTGTCAGAAGTGGTCGATGCATTGCTGGCGGCCTCCCGCCGGGAAGGGCCGGCGCTTGTGGAAGGCTGGCTGGACAGGCTCGATCCGTCCGGGCGCTATGCGCTGATCAAGCTGGTGACCGGCGGTTTCCGTATCGGCGTCTCGTCGCGGCTTGCCAAACAGGCGCTGGCGGAATTCGGCCAGGTTCCGATCGAGGAGATCGAGGAGCTCTGGCACGGGCTCGAACCACCCTATGAAAGCCTGTTCGCCTGGCTCGAGGGCGATGCGGAAAAGCCGGAAAGTGCGGCTCTCGCCCCGTTTCGCCCGGTCATGCTCTCACACCCGGTCGAGGATGCCGATTTCACCAAGCTCGATCCGGCTGACTTCGCCGGCGAATGGAAATGGGACGGTATCCGGGTTCAGGCGACGGTCGATCAGGGCGTCAAACGGCTTTATTCGCGCACCGGCGACGATATCTCCGGTGCGTTTCCCGACCTTGTGGATGCGCTGACGTTCGAAGGCACGGTGGACGGCGAGTTGCTGATCGCGCGCCCGCTGGCCGATGCGACCGGCATCGAGATCGGCACGTTCTCGGACTTGCAGCAACGTCTCAACCGCAAGCGGCTGACTGCCAAGATGCTGAAGGAGCATCCCGCGTTTCTTCGGATCTACGATGTCCTGTTCGATGGCCGGGAGGACGTGCGCGCACTGCCGTTCAAGGACCGCCGTCANCGGCTTGAANAACTGGTCGAACAGTTCGACCCGCGCCGTTTCGATCTGTCGCCGCTGGTGGATTTCGCAAGCTGGGATGATCTCGCCGTCCATCGCGCCGAACCGCCGCTGCCGATGATCGAGGGTGTGATGATCAAGCGCTGGGAGGCGCCCTATCTGGCAGGCCGTCCGCGTGGCGAATGGTTCAAGTGGAAACGCGATCCGTTCCTGATCGATGCAGTGCTGCTCTATGCCCAGCGCGGTCACGGCAAGCGCTCCGGATTTTATTCCGACTACACCTTCGGCGTCTGGCGCGAGGAAGATGGCGCGCGCGAACTCGTTCCCGTTGGCAAGGCCTATTTCGGTTTCACCGACGAGGAGTTGAAGAAGATCGATCGTTATGTCCGTAACAACACGATCGAGCGGTTCGGGCCCGTCCGCTCGGTACGCGCGGATGCAGAGAAGGGGCTGGTGCTGGAGGTGGCCTTCGAGGGCGTGAACCGCTCTACCCGTCACAAGTCGGGTGTCGCCATGCGTTTCCCTCGCATCAGCCGGCTGCGCTGGGACAAGCCACCGGCGGAGGCTGACACGTTGGAGGCCGTGGAGGCTCTGATAACCGGCCCTGCGGTCGATGCCTGACGCACGAGACTTGCTCCCGGTCGCGCAAATCCTTATCTGGAAGGCACGATCAACGGAGTGACAATGATGTCCGACCGGGCGAACAGTTTTCTGGGCGATTCAGTTCTGCGCACCATCCTCAAGCTTCTGGTGGTGTCCTTTATCGTCGGCGTCATCATGAGCGCCTTCAACTGGTACCCCGAAGATGTGTTCTACTGGATCCGCGATGCGGTGGTGAACCTGTGGAACATGGGCTTTGCAGCGCTCGGCCGTTTCGGCAGCTACCTCGTACTCGGTGCGACGATCGTGATCCCCGCCTTCATCATCATCCGGCTTCTGAATTACCGCCGCTGAGGGCTCAGGTGAACTCCGCCGCTGTCTCGAACGTGATGAGGTGGCGGCGGGCGACCGCATCGACGTCGCGCGAGTAACCGCCGCCCATAACCGAGACCACCGGTAGGTTGCGCTCCCGGAAATAGGCGAACACGGCCCGGTCGCGGGCGCGCAAGCCCCTATCGCTGAGCGCCAGCCGACCGAGACGGTCCTCGCAATGGGGATCGACGCCTGCATTGTAGAAGACGATATCGGGTGTGAAAGCGTCCATCGTCTGCGGCAGCAGCCAGTCGAGCATTTCGAGATAGGCCTCGTCGCGCACGCCGTCGGGCAATTCTACATCGATGGAAGACGCGGGTTTGCGCACGGGGTAATTCTTCGCCGCGTGCATCGAGACTGTCCGGATACGCGGATCGCCCGCACAGATCCTTGCTGTCCCGTCACCCTGGTGCACATCGAGATCGACAACGAGCGCCCGATCGATGGACCGATCCGCCAACAGGACATTTGCGGCCACCGCCACATCGTTGAAGGTGCAGAAACCGGCACCGGATTCGCGCCGCGCATGATGGCTGCCGCCGGCCGTGTTGCAGGCCACGCCCGTTTCCAGCGCCAGCCGGGCGGCAAGCACCGTTCCCGCGGAAGCGAGTTGCGCGCGCAGGGAAACGCGTTCGGTGACTTCGAAGCCGATCTCCCGCTCGATCTCGCGCGGCACGTTGAGCGAGAGAACCTGATCGACATAGGTCGGGCTGTGTGCGAGCGACAGCCAGGCTGCGGGCGCCGGAGCCGGGCGGATCACGGTTTCGGGCAGCGCCAGTCCACGATCGACGATCAGCTCGAAGACGCGGGTATATTTGCTCATTGGGAAGCGATGTTCGGGATCGAACTGCGCGTCGTAATGCGGGATATGAATGATCGGCGGCTTCGGCATCGTCGCCAGTATATGTATCCTGTCACCCCTGCCGTCGAGACGTGTCAGCAGAACTCGGAACCCAACAGTCGGTGCTCTTTACAGCGGGAGGCGAAAGGCGCAGGTAGGAAGCCAGTCTTCCTTCCGCCGGATTCTCCTAATGGACCAACTCTCCGAACAGCCGCGCACGGCCGGCAAAGCCTTTGAAGTCACGCATCGCATGGTTTTCGCGATCGCTGTGCCGATGACGCTTGCGTTTCTGACCACGCCAATTCTCGGTCTTGTGGATACCGCTGTGGTCGGGCGACTGGGCGACCCGGCACTGATCGGCGGTCTGGCAGTCGCCGCCACGCTGTTCGATATCATCTTTGCCGCGTTCAATTTCTTCCGCTCGTCGACGACGGGTCTGGTCGCCCAAGCCATCGGTCGTGACGATGCCGTCGAGCAGCAGGCGATCTTCTGGCGCGCGCTGATCACGTCGGTCGTTCTCGGCGCGGTGGTCATCCTCATCAGTCCGCTTCTCATCTGGGGTGGACTGATCTTCATGAACCCCGGGGAGGCTGTGAGTCGGGCGGCACGCACCTATCTGGAGATCCGCGTGTTCTCGGCGCCGGTCGCGCTTGCCAACTACGTGCTTCTGGGTTTCGTGCTGGGCAAGGGCCGTTCGGGTCTCGGGCTCCTCCTGCAAACCGTCATCTACGGCACGAACATCGTTCTCTCCGTCTGGTTCGGTCTTCTCCTCGGATGGGGCTTGCCGGGCGTTGCCTGGGCAACTGTGATTTCCGAAGTTGTCGGTTGCGCCGTGGGCCTGGTCATCGTGATTTCCGGCTTCGACGCCACGGAGCGCCCCTCTCTCGCGCGCATCCGCGACATCGCCTCGCTGAAACGGCTCCTTTCGCTCAACACCGACATCATGATCCGCAGTCTCGGACTGATGTTCGCCTTTCTCTGGTTCACACGATTGGGCGCGGCGCTCGGGGAACTCCAGCTTGCCGCCAACGCCATCCTGATGAACATCTTTCTGGTCGCAGGCTACTACATGGACGGTCTGGCCACGGCCGCCGAACAGATCGTCGGGCGTGCCATTGGCGCGCATTACCGCCCGGCCTTCATCCGCGCGATCAAGCTCACCACCTTCTGGAGTTTCCTCCTCGCCGGGCTGACCACGCTCTTCTTCCTGGCGTTCGGCGAGTGGGTGATCGCGATGCTGACCACCGTCGAGGAAGTCCGGCGCATGGCCGACATCTTCCTGCCTTGGGCAGCAGTCACGGCACTGACCGGCGCGCTGGCCTTCGAGATGGACGGCGTCTTCATCGGCGCGACCTGGTCGCGCGACATGCGCAACATGATGGTGCTGGTCCTGGCGCTCTTCATCGCCTCGGCGCACTATCTGGGCTACGCCTACGGCAATCACGGCCTCTGGGCGGCACTCAACATCTTCCTCGCCGGTCGCGGTCTGTTTCTGCTGGCGGTCCTGCCGCGCAGAACCCGGGAACACTTCGGCGAAGGCTATGCCAGCAGCGAGCGCCCGGCGTAGTCGGCGGTTTTCGTGTCGCGCAGATCGGACAGGCTTGCGAGCCCTTCGGTGGTGCAGAGATCTTTCAGCCCTTCCAGGATGCGCACGGCCAGGAGTGGCCCGCCATAGATGAAACCGGAATAGATCTGGATAAGGTTTGCGCCCGCGCGGATTTTCTCTGCCGCCGTCTCGGCACTCTCGATACCGCCGACACCGATCAGCGGCATGTCAGGGCCGACGCGCTCACGCATCTTGGCGAGCACGATGGTCGACCGCAGAAAGACCGGACGGCCCGACAGCCCGCCGGCCTGGTCCGCATTGCGTGCGCCTTCGACTTCCCGGCGCGACAGCGTGGTGTTGGAGATCACGATACCGTCGATCTCGTGAACCGCACATTCCTCGGCGATTGCATCGATTTCCTCCTCGCTCAGATCCGGTGCAATCTTCAGAAAGACCGGACGGCGGACCGGATGCCGATCGCGTTCCTCGAGCACACGCTCGAAGAGTTCGCTGAGGCTTTCGCGGGTCTGCAGGCTTCTGAGCCCCGGGGTGTTGGGCGAGGAGATGTTGGCAGTGAAATAGTCGGCCACATCGTTGAAGGCTTTGATGCCCGTCACATAGTCGCCGATCCGGTCGTCGCTGTCCTTGTTGGCGCCGATATTGACGCCGAGCACACCCTTGTAGCTTCGACCGTTGAGCCGCGAAAGCACCTCGGCATGGCCCTCATTGTTGAAGCCCATGCGGTTGATGATGCCGTGATGACCGGGCAGCCGGTAAAGACGCGGTGCCGGATTGCCGTCCTGTGCCCTTGGCGTCACCGAGCCGATCTCGACTGCGCCGAAACCGAGCCGGAAGAGCCCCGAAACCGCCTTGGCGTTCTTGTCGAAGCCCGCTGCCATGCCGAGCGGGTTGGCGAACTTGAGCCCTGCGACGGTGGTCGTCAGTCGCGGATCGGATGGAATGTCGGGGCGCGGTCCGTAGCCGGAAGAAAGGGCCTTGATCGCCAGGTTGTGGGCCTGTTCCGGCGGCAAGGCGAAGAGAAGATCGCGGCCGAAATCGTAGAATGAACTGCTCACGTGTCGAACTCCGGGAAAGTGTGGCTGCCGTCCTCGTTCATCGGAAGCGGCTTGACCCAGCGGACCGCGGAAAGGGGCAGAGGCGCATAGAGATGCGGGAACAGCTGGCCGCCGCGTGAGGGCTCATAAACGAGCTTTTCTCCGAGCTGATCTGCATCGATCGCGATCAGCAGCAGATCGTCCTGCCCCCTGAAATGCTTGGCAGCGGTTTCCTGCGCCTGCTCGGCCGTCGAGAAATGGATATAACCGTCGGCATGATCGATCGGTGCGCCGTCGAACACGCCTTTTTCCTCGGCTTCGCGCCAGAGTTCGCGCGTCGCGATCTTGTAGATGATGGGGTTCATTTGTCCGCCCGTGATTGCCTGCTATGTTTTCGGTAATGGGCCTTACCCGATTTCCGGCAGGATTGCATGGGAGAGTGAGGCGATTCAAACGGGAGGTTGCCATGAACAGGACATTTGTCCCCATGCTGTTTGCAGGCGCGGTGCTTGCTTGCGGCTCCGCGCCGGTTTCCGCTCAGGACGGCGCCGATCCGGCTTCGGGCCGTTACGTTCTCGAAAAGTCCGACGAAGGGCTTGTCCGTCTCGATACGCTCACCGGAGAGATGACCGTCTGTGAACAGAAATCGGGACAGGTGGTCTGCAAACTGCCTGCCGATGAGCGCCGTGCGGTCAACGAGCATATCGCCGATCTCGAAGCCAGGATCGACGCTTTGGAAGATCGCGTGGCAGCATTGGAAACCGGACCCGGCAAGGGGAGTGAGAAGAACGCGCTGCCGAGCGACGAGGAGCTCGATGAAGCTTTCAACATGATGGAGAAATTCATCTACCACTTCTTCGATGTCTTCAAGGATCTCGACGAGCGCAAGGAAAGACCACCGGAGCCCAAGCCGCTCGACCCGGATGGGGATGACATCCCGCGAAAGACGTGATGGTCGGAACACAAGGAATTTTCGCGCCGTTTGGTCGACATGACTTAGCTGGAGACAATGAATGACACTTTTGCGCCTCGTCATCGCGGCTCTCGCAATCGCTTTTGCGATCCTTATCGTATGGGCGATCGGGACTGGCACGTTTTCGGAAGCCGGCGCCTGGCTGATGAGCGAGCCGTGGGGGCTGGTCAGCATGGCCGACCTCTATCTCGGCTTTCTCTTGTTGGCGACCGTGATTTTCTTCTTCGAGCGCAAATGGTGGGTGGCGGCGCTGTGGATCCTGCCGATCCCTTTTCTCGGCAATGTCTGGACGGCTGTCTGGTTCGTTGTGCGATTGCCCGAAATGGCCCGTCGTCTGCGAGCAATCGCTTGATCACGCTGCGGTAGCAGGATGCAGCAATTTCTTGCCAAGCCTGTATTTCCGGATTATTCCGAAAGACGGGGGGAATGCGAGACATGACGCAACAAACGTTCATTATCGCCGACGATCACCCGCTTTTCCGGGGCGCCATGCGACAGGCGCTGGAAGGAACGGGCGAAGAGGCGGCCATTATCGAGGCGGGCGATCTCGACCACGCCCGCAAGGCTGCTGCCGATCATCCCGACTGCGATCTCATTCTGCTTGATCTCACAATGCCCGGTGTTTCCGGCCTGTCCGGTCTGATTGCATTCCGGGCGGAGTTCCCGAGCCTGCCGGTCGTCGTGGTCTCGGCGACAGACGATTCCTCCACCATCCGCCGTGCGCTGGAACTGGGCGCCTCGGGTTTTATCTCCAAATCTGCCAGCATCGAGGAAATCCGCACCGGCGTGCGTGCCGTCCTCGAAGGCGATGTCTACACGCCGGACGGAATCGATCTGGGTGCCGAGCACGATCCGGAAGTCACGGCGCTGATCAAGCGTCTCAATACGCTCACGCCGCAACAGGGCAGGGTGCTCAACATGCTCGCCGAGGGGCTGTTGAACAAGCAGATCGCCTATGAGCTTTCTGTCTCGGAAGCCACCATCAAGGCGCATGTCTCGGCGGTCCTGCAGAAGCTCGGCGTCGACAGCCGAACCCAGGCGGTTATCCAGCTTCAGAAGATCGGCGCGGAAGTTCTCGCAACCGGCGAGTAGGAGCAGGAACTGTCAACTTAATTGAATGACAGGTCCTGATCCCGGCTATTCTGCCGCCGCCTTCCTGACGGCTGCCACCTGGTTGAGAAATGCCCTCAGTGCAGCGGGCTTGACCGGCTTGTTCTGGATCGCGATGCGTTCTGCTTCGGCGATGGCGCGAACCTCCGGCGTCCGGTCGGCGGTCAAGAGAAGCGAAGGAATATCCGCGCCGAAGCTCGCGCGGACCGCCATGATCGCGTCGGTACCGAAGCCTTCATCGAGATGATAGTCGGCAAGGATGGCGTCAGGCAAAGCTTCGCATTTCAGCGCCTCTTCCAGCGAGGCGGCGGTTGTCACCCTGCAGCCCCAGCCAGTCAGCAGCAGTTCCATTCCCTCGAGGATTTTCGGTTCGTTGTCGATGCAGAGCACGCGAATGCCGTCGAGCGGTTTGGCCGGCTTCGTATCGGCAGGCTGTGTGATCGCCTGAAGCCGTTTGACATTGGTTTCGATCGGCAGCGCGACCCGGAACTGCGTGCCCCGTCCGGGTTCCGAGGAAATCTCCACATTGAGATTGAGAACGCGTGCAATGCGATCGACGATCGAAAGGCCCAAGCCGAGGCCCGACGCGGTGCGTGCACCTTCGTCCAGCCGGGCGAATTCGCGGAACACGGTGCGGAACTTGGTCGAGGGGATGCCGATCCCGGTATCGAGGACCTGGAGCACGGCGGTGTTGCCGCGGCGTCTCACGCCTATCAGCACACGGCCCTCGCGGGTATATTTGATGGCGTTGGAGACGAGGTTCTGGATCAGCCGTCGCAAAAGGTTCGGGTCGGTGCGGATATAGGCGCTCGTCGGAACGACGGTGAAGCGCAGGTTCTTCTCTCGCGCAACCGGGGCGAAATCGGTCAGCACGCGGTTGAGCACGTCCTGCAGCGGAAAGCTCGCCATCCTTGGCTTCATGGCACCCGTATCGAGCCGCGAAATGTCGAGCACCGCGCCGAGAATGGTCTCCACCGATTCAAGTGAGGAATCGATGTTGCGCACCACGTCCTGATTGTCGGAATCTCCGAGCCGTTCAACCAGCGTCGAGGAATAGAGCCGCGCGGCGTTGAGCGGCTGGAGAATATCGTGACCGGCTGCCGCGAGAAAGCGAGTCTTGCCGATATTGGCATCCTCGGCGGCCTGCTGGGCCTTTTCCAGCTCCTTGTTCACCCGTGTCAGTTCGCCGGTGCGTTCGGCTACCCGCTGTTCCAGCGTTTCATTGGCCTGCTTGAGGGCAATATCCGCCGCCACCCGTTCGGTGATGTCGGCATAGGTCGTCACGAACCCGTTGTCGGGCATCGGGTTCGAGCGGATTTCAATGATCCTCTGCGGAGTGCCCGCGGTGATCGTGAAGGGCGTGTCCATGGTCAGGAAGCGCTTGAGCGTATCGCTTTCCGTCCCCTCCTCAATGTCGCCGCGGTCGGCCAGAATGCGCAGGATGCTTTCGAGCGAAGTGCCGACCTGGCCGACCTGCTCGGGCAGGTCGAAGAGCGCGCGGAAGCGCCTGTTCCAGACCGTGAGGCGGTTCGAACTGTCGAAGACCGTAATGCCCTGATCGAGCTGGCCGAGCGCTGTCTGCAGGAGGTCGCGGTTGTACTGCAGCGCGTCCGATGCCTCGTCGAGAAGGCGGGCGGCGTCGCCCGGCAGTTCGTCGGCGCGCTGGAAGAGAAGCGTGAGTACGAGCCGCGCCGACGATGAGCCAATGGCGCTCGCGAGCAATTGCTCGGCGAAGCGCAGCAGCCCCATGTCGGCCGGGTCCTCGTCGCGGATCCAGTGACCGAGCGAGCGCTCGTAGGAATGGAACGAGCGCTCGGTGCGTTCATGGCCGAGATAGCGACCGATCGTCTGCTTGAGGTTGCCGACGGTAACCTTGGTCTTCCAGCCCGACCGGGGCAGTTTCTGCCGGCGGCCTTCGGGGATGAAGACTGCGGCCTGCACACGCTCGATCGATCGGGCGCGGCGCGACAGCGAGCCAACGATGTAGCAGACCGTATTGACGATGAGGCTGAGAAGTACCGCGGTGAACAGAGGGTCGCCGCTGACGCCGGTATTGTCGATGCCGGGGATCAGGAAGGAAAGAACCGCGTCCGCGATGTGCGAGTTGTCCGGCCCGCCGAGGCTCGGGAGCAACAGGATGTAGCCCCAGACCAGAATGCCGCTGACAAGGCCTGCAATTGCGCCGCGCGCGTTAGCCTGCCGCCAGAACAGGCCGCCGAAGAAGGCAGGCGCAAGTTGGGCAATGGCCGCAAATGAAAGAAGACCGATGGATGCGAGCCCGGCATTAGTGTCGATGGAGCGGTAATAGGCGAACCCCAGAAACAGCACGCCGGCGATCGCGGTCCGTCTGATCCAGAGGATCGTCTGCGGGAAATCGCCGCCCGGCATGCGCTTGTCGCGGTTTCTCAATACCAGCGGAACGATGAGGTCGTTCGACGCCATGATGGCGACCGCGACCGAGGCGACGATGACCATGGCGGTGGCTGCGGAGAAGCCGCCGAGGAACGCAGCCAGCGCCAGAAGCGGCATGTCGTTGTTGAGCGGTATGGACAGAACGAACAGATCGCTCGTGCCTTCCGGTCCGAACTGCATCAGCCCCGCCATTGCGACCGGCAGGACGAAGAGATTGATCGCGACGAGATAAAGCGGCAGCAGCCAGCGTGCGAGCTTGAGTTCGGCTGCGGTGCGGTTTTCGACCACCATCACGTGGAACTGCCGCGGCAGAAGGATGATCGCGACCGCCGACAATCCGATCAGAAGCGCCCAGCGAGTCGGCCCGGTCTCATAGGCCAGCGAGCGCTGAACGTCCGCATTGTCGCGTGCCGCATTGAAAAGATCTATCGGTCCGTCGAACAGAAGGAAGACCACCGCAAGCCCGATTGCCGTAAATGCGACGAGCTTGATGAGTGATTCCATCGCAACGGCGAGAATGAGACCGTCCTGGTGCTCGGTCGCATCCGTGTGGCGTGTGCCGAAGATCATTGCGAAGGCTGCGAGCAGGAAGGTCACGAACAGGGAGATGTCGGCAAACAGGAAGTTGTCCGTGAGAAGCTCGAACGCCTCGATATTGATCATCGTCGAAACGGAGCTCGAAACCGCCTTCAGCTGCAGCGCGATATAGGGCACCGAGCCGATCACCGCGATCAGCGCCACGATGGCCGCGACCGCGGGATTCTTGCCGTAGCGTGCGGCCATGAAGTCGGCGATCGAGGTAATGCGTTCGGCCTTGGCGAGGGTCACGATACGGGTGATCAGCGGCATGCCGAGCGTGAACATCAGCACCGGGCCGATATAGATGCCGATGAACTCCCATCCCTGGCTCGCGGCCAAGCCGACGCCGCCGTAATAGGTCCAGGAGGTGCAATAGATCGCGAGGCTGAGCGAATAGATGATCGGCCGCCCGACGCTCTGCCTCAGACGCCGCGTGCCGGCGCGATCGCCATAGGCGGCGATGACGAACAGAAGCAGCATATATGACAGCGCCGATCCGAAGATCAGCCAGCCAGGCAGCATTGTGTGTCCTCCCTCAGCCCCGTCCGAGGCCTTTCAGGGTCGTTTTACACGAGGCGGAGAGTATCCCCCAAACGGAAATGTTTCGGACTTTTGGTGGAGATAACCGGAAAATCGCGATTGCTTAAAATTCGCCTGTAATTCATCGTCGAACAACAGGTTGGAAAAATGGGGTGCGCCAGCCGCCTGCCGCTCTATGCGCCCCGGGAGACAAGTATCATGATCGAAGAATTCAAGGCGTTCATTGCCAAGGGCAATGTCATGGATCTGGCAGTGGGCGTCATCATCGGCAGCGCCTTCGGGCTGATCGTCAAGTCGCTGACCGACGACATCATCATGCCGATCGTGGGAGCGATCTTCGGAGGCTTCGATTTCTCGAACTACTTCCTGCCTTTGTCCTCGTCGGTGACCGCCGACACACTCGAAGCTGCCCGCGAGCAGGGCGCGGTCTTCGCCTACGGCAATTTCATCACCGTGGTCCTCAACTTCCTCATTCTGGCCTGGATCATTTTCCTCATGGTGAAGGCGGTTAACCGCATCCGTGCGGAAGAGAAGGCCAAACCGGATCCGACGCCGGCCGAACCGCCCGCCGACGTGCGCCTGCTGACAGAGATCCGCGATATCCTGAAGAAGTAAGCACGGACAGGCATCCATCACAAAAATCGATTGATCCATCGCTCGGAACGGCTGGACAGCGCGGCAAATTCCGGTATCGCCCTTAGGTGAAGGAGTTTGCCCATGTCCACCGCTTCCTCTGCATTCGATCATCTATCCGAACGCACTCGTCTTGCCCCCGAGAGCGGCATCGTCGAGGTGCTCAATCACGGCTGGGGCAAGGAGGGGCTCATTCCGCTCTGGGCGGGTGAGGGCGACCGTCCGACGCCGGATTTCATCCGTCAGGCGGGCGCCGATGCGCTGATGGCGGGCGAAACCTTCTACACCCAGCAGCGGGGCATCACCGAGTTGCGTCAGGCGCTTGCGGACTATTACGGGCGCCAGTTCGGCGTCAGGCGTCCGCTCGATGCCTTCACCGTGACCGGATCCGGCATGCAGGCGATCAAGCTCGCCATCGAAGCCGTCTCCGGACCAGGCGACGAGATCCTCTACCTGTCCCCCTCCTGGCCGAACCTGCCGGCGGCCTTCGCGCTGTCCGGCGGCAAGCCGGTGCCCTTCGTCATGGATGTCGAGGATGGCCGCTGGTCGATCGACATGGATCGTTTCGAAGCGGCGGTGACGCCGCGCACTCGCGCGCTCTTCATCAATACGCCGTCGAACCCGACGGGGTGGGTTGCGACCAAGGATGATCTGAAGGCCATCCTGGCGATTGCCCGCAAGCACAATCTCTGGATCATCGCCGACGAGATTTATTCGCGGTTCTTCTACGAGGGCACCCGTGCACCGTCCTTCCTCGATGTGTCCGAGGACGACGATCTCATTCTCTACGTCAATTCCTTCTCGAAGAACTGGGCAATGACCGGATGGCGTGTCGGCTGGATCGTCGCGCCTCCGGCGATCGGTCAGGCGCTCGAAAACCTCGTTCAGTATTCCACCTCGGGTGTAGCGCAATTCATGCAAAAGGGTGCGCTCAAGGCGATCACCGACGGCGATGCCTTCGTCGATGAGCAAGTCGCCCTCGCCAACAAGGCACGCGATGTCTTCTGCGATATCCTTCAATCGACCAACCGGGTGGTGATCGAAAAGCCGGCGGGCGCATTTTACGCCTTCTTCAAGATCGACGGGCTGACGGACACTCGTCCCGCCGCGATCGATATCGTCGACCGCGCCAATGTCGGGCTCGCGCCGGGGACCGCCTTCGGTCCCGGCGGCGAGGAATTCATGCGCGCCTGTTTCCTCCGTCGCATCGATCAGGTCGAGGATGCTGCAGGTCGTCTTGCAGCCTACATTTCCAGCCTCTGAGAACAGTTTCAGGGCTTTCTCCGGCGGTTAAAGTATAGCTTCCGACAGCACTTGTACGACTTTAGTTGTACTCCGAAGTTATCATGGGATTGCGCCAATATCCCGTTTGAGATCAGCCATTATTGAGATACCGTTCGCTACGGTTGAATGGGTTTAAGTGCCCCGCCGACGTCGCAATCGAACCGGGTGAGGAACCGGGCGGCAGACGCGGAGCGCTTGTTCAAAGAGCCTGGCAGCCGGGGGAGATGTGGGGAGGTTAGGCACGGCATTCCGTGCTGGAGCGCCGTCGGGTTCTCCATGAATTTCGGGTCTCATGCCCATTCCGCATCTTTTTTGGAACTTCGCTCCAGGTGGCTTCCTGCCGCCATCGGAGTGTCGAGGAGGAACACATGAATAACGGTAATGGTGAGGCCTACTGGAAGGCCAACGTGCGCCTTATGATCACGCTGCTGGTCATCTGGGCGCTCGTATCGTTCGGCTTCGGCATTGTGCTGCGGCCGCTTCTTGCCGGAATTCCGATCGGTGGCACCGATCTCGGATTCTGGTTCGCCCAGCAGGGCTCGATCCTGGTCTTCCTGGTTCTGATCTTTTTCTATGCTTTCCGCATGAACAAGATGGACCGGGAATACGGCGTCGACGAGGAATAGGGGGGAGACATGGACCAATATACCCTGAACCTGCTGGTGATCGGCGCGTCCTTCGCGCTCTACATCGGCATCGCCATCTGGGCCCGTGCGGGCTCGACGGCGGAATTCTACGCTGCGGGTCGCGGCGTTCACCCGGTGATGAACGGCATGGCAACGGCTGCTGACTGGATGTCCGCGGCATCGTTTATTTCCATGGCCGGCCTCATCGCCTTCCTTGGCTACGACGCATCGGCCTACCTGATGGGCTGGACCGGCGGCTATGTGTTGCTCGCCATGATGCTCGCACCTTACCTGCGCAAGTTCGGCAAGTTCACCGTTCCCGAATTCATCGGCGACCGGTTCTACTCGTCGTCCGCACGCATGGTGGCCGTGCTCTGCCTCATCGTTGCCTCGGTGACCTACGTCATCGGTCAGATGACCGGCGTCGGCGTGGCCTTCTCCCGCTTCCTCGAAGTTGAAAACTCGACCGGCCTGTTCATCGGCGCGGCCGTGGTGTTCTGCTACGCGGTTCTCGGCGGCATGAAGGGCATCACCTACACCCAGGTCGCCCAGTACTGCGTGCTGATCTTCGCCTATACCATTCCGGCGATCTTCATCTCGCTGCAGCTCACCGGCAACCCGATCCCGCCGCTCGGCCTGTTCTCCGACCATGTCGGCAGCGGCCAGCCGATCCTGGCAACGCTTGAAGGTACGCTCGCCGATCTCGGTTTTTCGACCTACACGCAGAGCCACGATTCGATGCTGAACATGTTCCTGTTCACCATGTCGCTGATGATCGGTACCGCCGGCCTTCCGCACGTGATCGTGCGCTTCTTCACCGTGCCGCGCGTGGCTGACGCCCGTACCTCGGCCGGTTGGGCGCTGGTGTTCATTGCGCTGCTCTACCTGACCGCTCCGGCTGTCGGCGCCATGGCTCGCCTGAACATCAACACCACCATGTGGCCGAATGGCGTGCAGGGTGAAGCGATCTCGGAAGCCGATCTGCCGCAGTGGTTCGCCAACTGGCAGGTGACGGGTCTGCTCGCCGTCGAAGACAAGAATGGTGACGGCAAGATCCAGTTCTACAACGATGCTGCACCGGCGGATTCGCCGATCATGCAGACCGCTGCGGAACGCGGCTGGCAGGGCAACGAGCTGACCACGTTCAACCGTGACATTCTCGTCCTCGCCAACCCGGAAATCGCAAACCTTCCGGGCTGGGTCATCGCACTGGTCGCGGCCGGTGGTCTCGCCGCCGCTCTGTCGACCGCCGCAGGTCTGCTTCTCGCCATCTCTTCGGCGATCAGTCACGACCTGATCAAGGGCGCGATCAACCCGAACATCTCGGAAGCGGGCGAACTGATGGCCGCACGTGTCGCGATGGCGGTGGCAATCGCGGTAGCAACCTATCTGGGTCTCAATCCTCCGGGGTTCGCGGCGCAGACGGTGGCACTCGCCTTCGGTATCGCGGCAGCATCGATCTTCCCGGCGCTGATGATGGGCATCTTCTCGACGCGCATCAACAACAAGGGCGCTGTGGCCGGTATGCTGGCAGGTCTGTTGATCACTGTGATCTACATCTTCCTGCACAAGGGTTGGTTCTTCATTCCGGATACCAACTCCTTCACCGATGCCGATCCGCTGCTGCTCTCGATCAAGTCGACCTCGTTCGGCGCGATCGGCGCGATCATCAACTTCGTGGTCGCCTATTTCGTCTCCAATGCGACGGAAGAGCCTCCGCAGGAGATCAAGGATCTGGTGGAATCGGTCCGCGTCCCGCGCGGTGCCGGAGCTGCCACCACCCACTAAGTCCCCTTTCAGGGACCACATGTGGGCCGAACCCGAAAAAGATGGACCCCGGCCTTGCCGGGGTTCATTGTTTCTGGAGAGGATGACTGCAGCAGAGGGGGGAGTATTCGATGCGTGAAGCGTTCACCGGATTTGTCCGCCGGCTTCATCCTTTCGATGCGCTCGGCGAAGAAACCATCGACCGGCTTGCCGACATTGTGACCCGGCGCGAGGTCGAAGCTGGCGCGACCCTTATAGCCGTCGGCGAACATGTTTCGGAATTTACGCTTATCGTCAAAGGCACGATCGATCTCGTCTCGCGTGAAGGGACGCTGATCTCGCAGCTTCGCGAGGGCGATTATTATGGTGCGCTTGCGCTGCTCGGCGATGGCCATGCAGTCAACTCGGTCGAAGCGGCTAGCGACCTTGTCCTCTTCGATATTCCCGGGGAGGCGTTTCTTGGTTTGGTGCGCGACCATCAGGTGGTCGACGCCTTTTTCAATCGTGCCGGAAAACGGCGCACCGCATCGCCAGGCGCGTCGACCGTGGCAGAAGGCTGGTTGGCCCGCCCTCTCGGAGACCTGATGTCGAAACCGGCTTCAACCTGCCCGGCGGACATGCCGGTGCGCGAGGCGGCCGCCCAGATGGACGAGCGCGGCTTTTCCTGCGTTCTTGCTGTCGGTCCCGATGGAACGCTCCAAGGGATTCTCACAGCGCGCGACATGACGCGTCTCGTGGCCGCTGGCCGGTCCGGCGATGCGCCGGTCTCCGAAGTGATGACGCGCGATCCCTTTGCGCTCTCCCCCGATCAGACCGGCTTCGATGCCGTCGTCGCCATGAGCGAGCGCGGCTTCGGGCATTTGCCGGTTGTGGTGGATGGAAAGCCTGTCGGCGTTCTGACCCAGACCGATCTCGTTCGACGACACTCTGTTTCTGCAGTCTTTCTCATTCGCGATATCGCGCAGAAGTTCGACTACGAAGGCCTGGCTGAAATCACCGCCAATATTCCGAGCTTGCTTGCCCATCTGGTGGGCGCGGGCGTGCCCGCTCATCAGGTCGGCCACATGATCACGTCTATCGCGGATGCGGTGACCCGCCGTCTGATCGTGATGGCGATCGAGAAGCTCGGCCCAGCACCGGTGCCGTGGCTGTGGCTTGCCTGCGGCAGCCAAGGACGGCGCGAGCAGACCGGCGTCTCAGACCAGGACAACTGTCTCTTTCTCTCGGACGACTACGACGAGACGAAGCACGGCGCCTATTTCACCGAATTCGCGCAATATGTCTCCGACGGACTGAACGCCGCCGGTTATGTCTATTGTCCCGGCGACATGATGGCGACCAATCCGCGCTGGCGGCAGCCCGTTTCCGTCTGGCGCGGCTACTTCGAGAAATGGATCCGCGTGCCCGAGCCGATGGCGCAGATGCTCGCCAGCGTGATGTTCGATCTCAGGCCCATCGACGGTGATTTCTCCCTGCACGAGGGACTTCAGGCGCAGACGCTCGACATGGCCCGACAGGATTCGATCTTCCAGTCGCACATGATCGGAAACTCACTGAAGCACCAGCCGCCATTGGGCCTGTTCCGCGGTTTCGCGCTGATCCGGGGCGGCGAGCACAAGAACACCATCGACATGAAGCATTCGGGCGTCGTGCCGATCGTCGATCTCGGGCGGGTCTACGCGCTCAAAGGCGCGATCGAGGCGGTCGGCACCCGCGAACGCCTGATCGAGGCGACCCGCCGCAACGTTCTTTCGGATTCCGGCGGCGCGGATCTGCTCGACGCGTTCGACCTGATCTCCATGGTTCGCCTGCAGCATCAGGCCCGACAGGTCCGCGAGGGCGTGGACCCGGACAATTTTCTCGTTCCCTCGACGCTTTCGGCTCTCGAGCGCAACCATCTTCGCGACGCGTTTGCCGTCGTCAAATCCCTGCAGTCCAGTCTCGGCTATGGCCGCGTCTGATCAAAATGTAATTCGCGTAACGGACACTCTGAATGGCAAATATCCTCAATCTTCTCGGCCCGGTTCTCTTCGGCATCGCCGTTGCCGGCATGCTGCTGTTTGCCAAGCGCGTGCTGCGCGTGCCGTTGCCACGTTGGGCACTGCCGGCGGGTGCTGCGATCGGCATGCTCGCCGCCTATCTCTACAATGAATACACGTGGTTCGACCGTTTCGAGGCGCGCCTGCCGCAGGGTGTTGAGGTGATCCGGACCGGAACCTCGAAAAGCGTTCTCGAGCCCTGGACCCTCGTCGTCCCGAAGATTGTCCGCTTTGCCGCAATCGACCGCAATTCGATCCAGACCAATTCCTCCCTGCCCGGCATGAAGATCGGCGAGATCTTGCTGTTTCAGCGCCACACGCCGACGGCGCGGATCCTTCAGGTGGCCGATTGCGAGAGCGACCGTATTGCCGCCCTGGCGCCGGATACGAAGTTTGCCGACGACGGTCTGCCGGAAAACGTCAGCTGGTCCGATGTCAGCCCGGACGAACCCCTCTTTGCCTCTCTCTGCCGGACGGGCGGCTGATCTGATGGCCGGTCGCTCTCCATCTCACAGTCTCCGGCCCGCGGAGAAGGCTTGATGGCGAAGCGGATGCTCATCGTCGTCGATGAAACGGTGACGGCCAGGTGGTTGCCCGGCCATTTTGAAGCCGATGGCTGGGATGTGATCCGCGCTGGCGACGAGGCATCCGCGCTGGCCTCCCTGGAGGCGCGTACCGAAACCCCGCCGGATGCCGCGATCATCGACGCCGTTCTGGGCGAGGGCGACGGTTTCGCGCTGATCCAGGATATCCGCAAGCAGCTGCCGGGCATTTTCATCATCTGCGCCTCGGCCCGGGCCGGAAATGTCGCGCGGCTGAAGGCGCTCGCCGCCGGCGCCGATGCCTATATCGCCAAGCCCTTCAGACTGTCTGAGCTGGATGACCTTCTCAAAGCACGATGCGAGGCATCATGAGCATCGTCGACCGGCTCGCCGGCAAATTTTCACTGCGGCTCAGGATCTTTCTCTTCTTCGCGTTGGCGGCCCTTGCCTCGATCGCGTTGATCGGGATTGCCGGTTATTTCGCGCTGATGGCGACGAGCCCGGAGGATCGCACTTTCGTCCTTCGCGCCGGCCTTTTTTCGGGTTTCGGAATTCTCGGCATCCTGACCGCGATCTGGTACCAGTTCGATAGTCACATTGCCCGTCCCATCGAGCGGCTGGGGCGCTATGCGCGGGCCACGGCCCATGGCGAAGGGCTGTCTTCTGCCGCCATGCCCGAGGCACGCTATCTCGGCTATCTGGCGCCCGCTCTCAGCGATCTTTCCCGCTCGCTCGAAAAGGCGCGTGGAGAGCGCGAGACAGCCGTGGAGGAAGCGACCGCACGAGCCGAGCGACAAAAGGCCCGGCTCGAATTCATCCTGCAGGATCTCTCGGACGGCATCCTGATCTGCAATCGAGAGCACGAGGTACTGCTCTACAATCCGGCTTCCGTCGAAATCCTTTCGGACATTGGCCGGATCGGACTCCGACGCTCGGTCTTCGAGGTGCTTGCCCCCGAACCGGTGCGTCACAACCTGGCGCGGCTGGAAAAGCGGGTACGCGACGACCGCCACGAAAACCACGATCTGGGCCTGTCGCAACCTTTCGCCGCGCTCGGTGCCGATGGCAGGACCATGCTCGAGGCGACGATGACGCTGACGCTGGTGCCGGGCAGCCAGGAATCGCAGGGTTATGTGCTCGCCTTCAGCGACGAGACGGACATGCTGGCCGCCTCGGCGGAAGCGGAGCGCAAGGTGGTGGCGCTTGCCGAGCGCATTCGCGAACACGCCGGTTCGCTGCAGTTGGTGGGCGAACTGCTGGCATCGGTTCCTGCGCTCGATGGTCGTGCCCGCGATCTGACCGGCTCGATCATGGACGAGATCGCTCTGCTGGCGGAAACCAGCGACGAACTTGACCGTCTCGCCATCGATGAACTCTCGCGCACCTGGCCGATGGGGCCGGTACTGGGGTCCACGCTGTTTGCCCTCGTCCTCGATCGCGTGCGCATGAAGACACTGCCTGAGACCCGTTGCCCGAAGCAGATTGCGATCTTGTGCGACAGCGCCGCCATCGCGGCTCTCTCGGCGCGGTTGTGCGAGTGGGTGGCCAAGCGTGGTGGCACGGCATTGCTCTTGAAGGCCGACCACGGTGAGGATATCGGCTTTCTCGATATCGAATGGACCGGCGAGCCCGTCTCCATCCGCTCGATCGATCGTTGGCTCCGCTCCGCGCTCGATCATGATCTCGGACCGGTGACGGCCGCCGATGTGCTTGCCCGCCATGGCTCGGACATCTGGTCCGACCGGGTGCCCGATGCGCCGGGTCGCGCGCGCTTCCGCATTCCGCTGCAGATGCGGGACATGTCGCGACTACCGGTGATCACCGCGCGCCACATCGAGCGCATGCCGGTCTATGACTTCGATATTTTCGATGAGAAGCCTCCCGCGGAACTGGCTGATACCCCGCTCAGGAACCTCACGATGGTGGTCTTTGATACCGAAACCACTGGCCTTGAGCCCTCCCGCGGCGACAGGATGGTGTCGATCGCGGGCGTCCGGATCGTCAACGGGCGGCTTCTGGACAACGAGTTATTTGACGAGTTGGTCAATCCCGGTCGCGCCATTCCGCGCCGCTCTACCGAGGTGCATGGCATCACCGACGATATGGTCGCCGATGCAGCGCCGGCCGGCGAGGTGGTGAAGCGTTTTGCCCGCTTTGCCGAGAGTGCGGTGCTGGTGGCCCACAATGCGCCCTTCGATATGCGGTTCCTGACCATGGCGGGCGAGGCGGCGGGTCAGGAGTTTCACAACCCGGTTCTCGACACGGTTCTGCTTGCCGCCCATGTTCACGGCACAGGCGACAGCCTCACCCTCGACAGGCTGGCCGAGATTTATCGTGTCGAGTTGCCCGATGAAGTGCGCCACACCGCCCTGGGCGATTCGCTTGCCACGGCAAAAGTCCTCTTGGCTCTTCTCGGCCCGCTGGCCGCAACCGGCGTTTCAACGCTCGGCGAAGCGATCCGCGCCTCGGAGGCGCAAGCAGCCTTGAGACGCAAGCAAGCAAGTTACGAGTAACGGCCAGCAATTACTGGTTGCAGAATTGCATTATTAAGCAATACTTCCGGGCATGAAGATATTTGTCGGTGTCGAGCACGCCTTTCATCGGCTGCGATCACGCGTGTATGCTCGTTTGAACCGTAACAAGCGCTATCGTCGCGAGACGCTGCGTCGTCTCGATCCGGACATATTGTGGATGACGCGGGTCTTTTCCGATCACATGGTGACGTTTTCGCCGCATGAAGTCGTCGGCAAGTCGATTTACAGGGATGGCGGTTTCCAGCGTGGGTTGACTGACCGCGTTGTGAAAATTCTGGAAGATCACGGCCAGATTGGCGGTCCGACCGTTCTCGAAATCGGCGCCAATATCGGGACACAAACTATCTATCTGATGCTCTCGGGACATTTCGATCGGATCATCTGTCTGGAGCCCGACGAAAGAAACCTGCGTCTCCTGCGCAGAAATCTCGCCGACAACGATCTTTCGGAGCGCGCAATCGTCATCCCTGTCGCCGCTGGCGACAGGGATGGTGAAGCCACCTTCCATGTCGATGATATCAATCACGGCCGTGGTGGGCTGATGCCGACCGACGGAACGGTGAGAACCGTGACCGTGGCCCTGAGGCGCGTCGATTCGCTGCTTTCAGAGTTGCGCGTGAATCCGTCGGAGATCGGTTTCGTCTGGATGGATATCGAAGGCGCGGAATATGAAGCGCTGACGGCCATGGAGCCGCTGACTTCGCTCGGTATTCCCATCCTTATGGAATATTCTCCGTCGTTCATGGGGCCTGAAAAGACCGACCGCATGATCGAACATCTCGCCGCGCGCTACGCACGATCCATCCATTTTTCCCAGCCGGATACGATTGTTCCGTTAAGCGACCTGCCCCGAAAGGACGGAGACGTCCTGCTGCTGCGGTAGAAAGGCAATCTCCCGTGCACGACAGCGGCGAGCGAGATTTGCAGCTGGCTTGAGAAGAACACGGAATTCTTGGACTTACATGCTTGAAACTGGTGCTGCCGGAGAGATTTGAAAATTCTCACCTGGCGCCGTAAAGCTTTATATATCAATGCTTTATTGTCGCTACTCCGAGGGCAAATGTAGCAGGTCACTGTAGCAGTTTCAATCGACCGCCAGCCAAAAAATGTGGGAGGAGGCACGAAGTGTCGTGAGTTCGCGCTCGGCAAAGGCGATACCCCGCCGCTTGGAAGCGGCGAGGCGTCTATTCGGGTCAGTTTGTCGACTATGAGTTGCCGCCGATGGGTCGA
This sequence comes from Hoeflea sp., assembly GCA_002707605.1. Classification (GTDB taxonomy): domain Bacteria; phylum Pseudomonadota; class Alphaproteobacteria; order Rhizobiales; family Rhizobiaceae; genus Pseudohoeflea. The sequence continues at coordinate 1,551,181 of PANK01000001.1, read as the reverse complement.
TGGGTGCTCACTCTGTGCAATTTGCACAGCCTAGGGAATGATCCCCCGTGAACACCTAGGGGCCTTGAAAGCTCCCTCGTTGGACCGAGGAGTTAGATCAATAGTCGGCATCCACATCGTCCCACTCCGGGTGCCCATGGAGACGCGGGACAAACTCGGCGAGCGCCGGGTCGGCCTCGCACTGTGCGATCATCTCCATGATCACCTCCGGCGTGTTGCGACCCAGGAACTTGGTGAGACCCCTTGCCATGATTTCGTGATGCTGAGCTCGGTGCGTCCCGAGTGACTTCGCCAACCGATCGGCGACCATCTGTGCACGGTGTTCCAGTTCTTCTTCTCCGAATGGTTTGAGGTCCGGTGGTTCGAGGCCGGCGGCAGCTTCTTGAGCTGATCGCCAAGTGATGTGGGTGGAGGCTTCATCTCCGAGCTTGTGGACCGCTCGCCTCATGTTCGCGACGGTACCCTCGGAGATCCCTGCGGAGATGCTGATTTCCCGGCGACTGTAAATCCAGCCGGGGACGTCGACGGCGTTTCTCAGTTGCACCAGTCTCCATGCGAAGTTCCCGCGCTGCTCCAGACTGAGAGGCAGCGTCACCTTGCTGTTCTCTGAACCTGAGCGAAGCAGAGCGTCCAATACCGAACCGACGAAGAATTCAACGGGGATCGTCGATCGATTTTCCATCCGATATGCTTCGAGGCGATGATGCCCGTCGATCACCACGGCATGATCATCGATTGGCATCACGAGAATGGAGGCGAGTTCCCCGGCGTTGCGTAGCGCAGTGCGGAGGTCGCTGACGTGCTTCTCGAAGACGGCTGACATTCGCGGCTGGAAGACCTCCGGCATCGTCCGGACCTGCGCCACAGGCAACATGCGGCATCCGGGGTCTGGCATCCGTCGTGACGGTGTCAATGCCGGGAGAGGCGGGGCGGAACGGTTTCCTCATGCATGGGCCTCCAGGTGGCGCGACTGCATAGCCGCCTGCTTCTTCGCAAGGCTGTCTGCAATCTCGTTGAAGCGATCGCCGGCATGAGCGCGTGTCCAATGCCAGCTGACGAGATGTGGCTCCATTTCCTCCAGGAGCCGAAGCCACAGGTCCGTGTTCTTGACGTTCCGGAAGTTGCGATCTTTCCAATTGCCGAGACGATCCCGTGCGCCCATGACGAGGTATTCACTGTCGGAGACAATCAGGACCTCCGATGGTCGGGACAGAGCCTTTAGCCCCTCGATGGCCGCCATGAGTTCCATCCGGTTGTTTGTGGTCGCCGGGACGCCTCCGGAGAGACATTTCGGGCTCTTCCTGCCCGTCAGGACGGCAGCCCAGCCGCCGGGTCCGGGATTCCCCTTGCAGGATCCGTCGGTGTAAATCGTGATTTGTCGTGGTGGGTTCATCGCGTGAACTCCTTCGATGCTGTGGAAAATCGGTATAGGGGGAGGGCAGTAGCCATCGGCGCGACAGCTTTCGTGCAAACACATCCGATCCCAATCCGGGTGGTGCCGGGCAGCGGCCCGAGGTGTTCGCGTGTGCTATATGAAGCCGTTTCAGATTTTCGGACCGGTAACGACTACTGCAGCAGCGCCAACTAAGCTACGTTCGCGGTGGTGACCCGGTGAGCCAGACCCTTGGAAATCCCGAAGTGATCGGCAATGCGTTGCACCGACCAGCCCTCTTGCGTTCGCAGACGGATAGCCTCAGCTTCCTGATCAGGGGTGAGGCGGGGTTTGCGCCCGAACTTCACGCCATTGGTCTTGGCTTTCGCGATCCCGTCCATCTGGCGCTCCCGGCGGATGTCCGCCTCGAACTGGGCGAAGACCGCAAGCATCCCGAGGAAGGCACGACCAGGGGCGTCGGAGGTGTCGAGGTTCTGGTCGAGAACCTTGAGGGCCACGCCCTTGTCCTCAAGTTGCCGGATGAGCGAGAGCAGGTGCTCGGCTGACCGGGCGAGCCGATCGATACGCGAGATGACGAGAATGTCACCCTTGCGGACATAGCGGAGGCACTCGGTGAGCCTTGGCCGATCCGCTTCCAGTCCAGACCGCTTCTCCGAGAAGATCTCCTCGCAGCCGGCCGCATTCAGCTTGTCGTGCTGAACTTCGAGAGACTGCCCCACTGAGGACACACGCGCATAACCGACAAGAGCCATCTTTCAACTTTCTTTACAGGTTTGTGACCATTAATTGTTGAACGAAAAATGACCGCCGTGTCAATGGGCAGTCGTTGCGGTCATGATTGTATACGTTGTTGAACGTCCGTCGCTTGGTGCAGTCGGGGCCATGAGTGCCGAAGAAAAATTCGCGAAGACCCTTGGGGGGGCGGGGGGGTAAATCCCACTGCAATATATCAAATCGGGCTTACAGATTTTTCGCGAAAATGGTCGCGGGTTATACGTCTTCGGCTGAGAAGACTTTGCCGATCTTGAGCTTCTGGCTACTGCGGTTTCAATTGCGATTCTCGGAAATGTCTCAGGCTGCGATCACCCCTTCCTTTGCAGCAACTCTGGCGAAGATGTAGAGGCGTGGATAGCCGGGCTCGCCATTCAAGCGCTCCACGGTCGCAAGCACTCGATTTTCGCGCAGCCACAATAGGAAAGATTTGGCCTGAAAGCGGTTAATATATCCGAGCTTCTGACCAGACAGCATCACGACTACGGCGTTGGGATCTTTGGGATTCTCAGGTTCTGAGGACAGCTCAACCTGCCTCCCCATGCCGTTGCTCAAATCGCACTCTGAAGCGTAGTGGCGATGTCCTACGACCTCAACTAAGAGATCGCGGGCGGAACAAGTCTGATCCAAAGGATCTACGAGGGCGAATCCGTCGCTCGGAAGCTTGGCTTCTGTCATTGCGAGCAATTGGAAATCGGACACCGACAGGTCGGGAGAAATGCGGAAATGATGCTTATATTGGTCGAAATCCTTACGTCCTCGCGGAGGTAGTCTACGCATGAAGGCGCCTAGAACACCATCGTTGTGCTCAGCTCGCGTTGGGTCAAAGGCTGGATATTGCTTGAATCCGATGTCGTGAATCGAGGCTAGATTCGTGCCATTGACCTCTTCAAATTCCGTTGCATCAAAATATCGAAACGACGGAGGGTTCTGATTTTTCAGTTCTCCTACAGCAAAACGGGTACGCGTGGCCTTCTCATCGGAAGATTGCCACGTTAGCAGCAGCCTCTTCGGTTCAACTGTATGTCGGATCAGATTAGCCATTGGGTCCACATAGTGCGGCGAGGTGGTTGCGACGACGTATCAGGAGCGAACGAAGAAAGTTTGCACGAAGTTCCGAAAATTCAATTGAGCTGTCAAAAGCGCCGCACCACAGCAGCACCTCAGATATAGCATCATCTGTGAATCGAATCACAAAATCCATTAGATTGCCAGTGGGTTTGTACGAAGTGAGATACATCTCACAAAGTTCTAGGTGTCGAGCGCCTTTGGAGTCCGATCCTTGCCATCCACAGTGGTGGCGCCCACGTCGAATGTACGCGTCCAAATCTGTAAGCCGTCCTAGGTGCTCGTCGGTCTCACCGTAACTGAGGCTAGAGCCATTATCGAATAGTGGTGCCATCTGCGAGGTGAAATTTCGGCCCGCCGTTGGCCTCACTAGAAAACCCCAATTATCCGGATGACGATCAACATTGCCAATCAGCGCATCAAAGAGAAATGCTCGCGCCCACCACTCCCGAGGCCGATCAATCCCAAGAGCCCGTGAGAGGGTCAAGTTCTGACGCACCAAATGCGGGCGCCCGCGTCGACGGTCGTAGCCGTGTTTCAGCCATGCGTGTGTAGGATCACTACCGGGTATAAAGCGCATTTGCGCTTCGCCAGCATATCCGTAGAAGAACTCTACAAGAACGCCGGTCTCCCCCGTTCGATGATCCACGGCCAGAAAACAAGGTGGCACATCAAGGTCAACAATCCGGGATAGTTCATAGGCAATTAACTCTGACCAAACTTGCCGCTCTTGCCAGCCTGAAGGTGTTTTGAAGAGATACTTGTGATCCGGCAATAAAAATGGCTGAGAGGGTTCTCCGGGGGAGATCAGAAGTCGCTTTGGCTGTTTGCCTTCGGGATAATAGGGGTTCTCCGGATCAACCGGCCAATCCGTAACGTCCACGATCTCATTTGACTGTTGCCTAGCCTTATGTCTTGCCATGCGCTGATGGCCTTGTTTCCAATGTAGTATGCTTATTTCCCCGACCACGTTTCGTCTTCGGCGCTGCCGCCCGTTCGGCCTTGATGCGGTCGAGCAGGACACTGGCGGGTTCGTCATTCGGATCCTGGGGCACCAGTTCACCCCGGAAGGCCTTGGCGAGGATGGCTTCGTCCAGCTTGCCCACCAGTTCCAGCGCCCGTTTCGCCTCCGCCGCCAGCCGGTCGATCTTCTCGAAAGCGCTCTCGATGCGGCGGACGATCTCGTGTTGCTCGTCGACACTTGGGATAAGCAATTTGGTACCGGATAAATCCCTTTGGGAAATCTTCCAAATTCCTGCGGTCGTTTTTGCTGCCTTCTCGATCTGTAAACGACATTGAGGAGCATTCCAGATGTGCGCAAGCCAGTTTGGCAGAGCTTGTTCGATATTGATGCGAATGCGGAATGCTGTATCGGGAAAAATCGTCGGTTCGCTGTGTGAAGGTACCAGAGACGAGATCCCAACCAGTTCCTTGGTGCCGTTTCCTCGGCTGACCAAGATGTCCCCATTCTCTAATAGGAACCGTCGAGCTCGGTCATTATCTATGGGAAGATATCGCACGTCGTTCATGTTGACGGATTGTCCCCGGAGAGCGCTCAATTTTAGTGCTCGAACACCCGGCGGCGCTTCGCGACCTTTGACCGACAATCCATTGCGGATAGGCATCTTTAGAATTTCGTCGATTGACCCCGGTCTTGGTAAGGCAACCGACTTGACTCTCCATTTCTTCGTCAATTCCCCCGTAAACGCCTTCGACAGCACCGCCTGCTTGTAGCGGGTGACGAGGGTGTCGATGCGGGCAAGTTCGATGCGGGCGCGGGCGGATTTCGCGCTCAGACTGTCCAGCTTGGCGACGATGCGCTTCTGTTCGGCAAGGGGCGGAAGCTTTATTTTATGCGTCAACAAATCGTTGTCGGTGATCGCGGGATAAAGCGTCCCATCCTGTTTCAAACTCACCGAGCGGATGAACTCGTCACTGCGAACCAAATTGAAAATGTATCTGGCATCAACGGCTTCCGACGCACGTAAGACCGCAATACCGGTAGATGTTATTTGGCCATCGAGTTCGGGAGGGACCATGGCGATGTTCTTCAGGTAGGTTCGGACCGTCGAGAAGAGCACGTCCCCATTTCGAATGACTCGCCGCGCCCGAGAGGGTGCCTCCGCTCCTGATAAGGACCTGGCCTCAACAATTCTTTGCGTCTTGTTGTCGATCGCCCCTATGTCTACGTAAACAAAATGGCTTTCCGGCTTTTTCCGAGGGTCATCGGTTTCTATCGGAACAACAGCGTCGCCCAATTCCGCGTCCGCCCACCCCTTTGGCAACTCACTCATTGCGCCGCCTCCGGCGCATCCACCGGCGCCACTTCCTCCATCTCCGCGCTCAGCGCTTCGATCTCCACCATGGCCGCTTGCAGATGCCCGAGGATCGCCGCTGCGATATCTTCGGGTTCAATCAGGCCCTCCTCGGCTTCCTCTTCGGCCTCCCGCAGCCAGGAAATGTCGAGATTGTCGCCTCGTGTGGCGATCTCCTCGCGCGTGAAGCAACGCCAGCGGCCGTCTTCGCCTTCATCAGGGCCGCGCTCATGGCCCAGCGCATTGGCGCCGAAGGCGGTTTCGAAGCCTTCGAAATGGGCGTCCGTCAACTGGTTGGTCTTGCCGAATTTCGGCATCTGGGCGCGGAGGTCGTAGATCCAGACTTCGCTTGTGTTCGCGGTCTCTTTCTTACCGCGCGTGAGGAAGATGACGTTGGTTTTCACGCCTTGCGCATAGAAGATGCCGGTGGGCAGACGCAGGATGGTGTGCAGGTCGCACCAGTCCATCATCATCTGGCGTAGCGCCTTGCCGCGCCCGTCCTCGAACAGCACGTTGTCCGGCACAACGATCGCCGCCCGGCCGCCGGGCTTGAGCGACCGGATGCAGTGCTCGACGAAGGGCAGCTGGTAGGATGAGACGGAGGCCGTGACCGTCAGGTCGTCCCGCGTCGGCGCACCGCCAGCCGGGCCGAAGGGCGGATTGGTGAGGATGAGGTCGGCTTTGCCCAGCCCCTTGCCCTTGTCGGACAGGGTGTCGCCGAGATCCACGTGATCGCTGTCGAGATCGTGCAGGTACAGGTTCATCAGAAGCAGGCGATGGGTGCCCGGCACGTTCTCCATGCCGTGAAAAGCGTTCTTCTTTTGCCAAGCCCCGCTATCGGCCAGATCGAAATACTCATCCGTCCGCGCCTTCATGTAGCGATCCGACGCGATCAGGAAGCCGCCGGTGCCTGCAGCCGGGTCCTGAATGATCTCGCCCGGTTGGGGCTGCATCAGGCGGACCAGAACATCGATGAGAACGCGCGGCGTGAAATACTGCCCGGCTCCCCGCTTGGTTTCCTCGGCGTTCTTCTGCAGCAGTCCTTCGTAGAGATCGCCGAACTGGTCGCGCTCGTCGGAGAACCAGTCGAGGTCGTCGATCGCCGAAACCAGCGTGGCGAGGTTCTGCGGCTCCCGGATGAAGGTGGAGGCGTTGTCGAAGATGGCCTGCACCATGACCGGCAGTGTCCGCGTATCGGCATAGCGTTTGCGGTCGTCCGCGCTTGCGTTCTCGCCCGGCGGGGTGAGCAGTTCGTCATCCTTGCCGATGCGGGTGCTGGTCGCGCCGAGGGTCACCAGCATGTGGCGATAGAGTTCAAGCTGGGGGAGGCCGGAAGCGGCCCGCAGGTTCTCCCAGCGCAGGCCTTTCGGCAGGCTTCCGGTCTCCCGGTTGCGCTCGGCCATCATCTTCAGGAAGAGGAGATAAGTCAGTTCGGTGACATACTGCTGATAGGTGATGCCGTCCTTGCGGAGAACGGCGCAGAGGCGCCAGAGCTTCTGGACGATGGTATTCGCATTCATGGATCAACTGCTTCCTGATCGTGTGTGGCGCTGGCCTTGTAGCTGATTCCGCCGGGGATGCAGCCTAGGCTGCCGGCGTGTTCCAGATGGTTTCGTTGAACTGCTTGAGGACCGCATCGAGTTCGCCGTCGAACTCCTGCGAGATCCGGTTGAACCCGCCCTTATCGGCGAAGACGCCCTGGTCGAGAAGCGACGGATCGGCGACCGGCTTGTCCTTCAGGGCGCGGCCTATGCGGCGAAGCCAGTCCTTCTGTTTGGTGGTCCAAGGCTTTGAGGCTTCGATTGCGGCGATCGCCTGTTCCACCCGAGTGGCATAGGGAACGAGCGGGTCACCGAGGGCGGCCTGTCGGACGAAGCCGATGATGTGGGCGGCGATATCGGCATTCCGCGCCTTGCCATAGGCGGCGCGTAGCATGGATTCCGAATAGTTCTTCTCGTCGAGCAACCCTGCGAGTTCCGACAATTCCTTGCGGGTGAGATCACGCGGCTTCTGCGTCACGGCAATCAGCGCCGGAACCACGTTCATGTTCTCGCGGACATAGCGCTCGAAACTCTCGATGTAGTCCTCGGGCGTGGTGTTCTTGCCGAAGACCTCCTCGATCCGCAGCAGTTCGTCCTCGTGATGGGAGATCACCACGCCATCCCGGCGGTCGCCTCTGGAAACCGGGCGGCGTTGCAGAAGCTCGACGGCGCGAGGATAGCTTCTCAGCCACGCCTCCAGTTGCTCCCCGGTTTTGGTGGATGCGGCCTTGATGGCATCCTCCGGTGACTGTCCGGTGTGTCGCTCGAAGTTCTCCCGCGTCTCGGCGTCTATGTTCGACGCCAGACCACGCATCCGCACCACGACCTGACCGGCAACCCAGTCCTTGTCCTCCGCCTCGCTTGCCCGGAAGAGATCGCCCACCAGTTGCCCCAGTGATATGTCAGGCCGGACCACGACGGGCCGCATGTCGGATATTTCCTGCAGTTCGGCATAGAGGTTCACGGCGTCGAAGATCCGGAAATGGTCCTTGCCGATTTCCGGACAGAGCCTAGTGGCCCGTCCGATCATCTGATCGTAGAGGATGCGGCTTTTCACGCGGCGCAGGAAAACCAGATTGCAGATCGACGGAACGTCGATGCCGGTGGTGAGCAGATCGACCGTGACGACGTATTTCGGGAACGGATCGTTCTTGAACTTGAGGATCCACTCCTCTGTCTTGTCCACGCTTCCGGTGATCTTCATCACCATGTTGTGCGGAACTGCCGAAGCGCCGTATTCGTCGATCAGCTCTTCCCTGAGCAGCCGCACCACGTCGTCTGCATGGGTATCCCGCGCGGCGAAGATCAGGGTTTTCCCGGGGGCGCTCGTGGGAATCTCTGCGGCTATGGCGCGACAGACGATCTTGTTGAAGGCCTCGGAGTAAACCTTCCGGTTGAACGCCGCCAGATCGTAATCGAGATCGACGTCGTCCGGCAGATCGAACAGCTCAATCTGCCCGGTCTTTCGGTCGACAATCTCCACTTCCTCGCCGCCATCGAAATGGATGCCCGCTTCCGCCAGCGCCGTGGTGATGCGCCTCGGAGGCAGATGGTCGTTGAGATAGCCTTCCACCACGGCCTGACGGTATCCGTAGTGATAGACCGGGTGGCCGAAGATCTCACGTGTGTGAAGGGCGGGTGTCGCGGTCAAGGCGATCTTGACGGCATCGAAGTAGTCGAGAATCTGCCGGTAGGCCGACTGATAGTCCTGCAGGTTGCGGTAGCCCGCTTCCGATTCCGACAGTTCCGCGTCGAGCGTGTAGCCGCGATGGGCTTCGTCCACGATGATGCAGTCAAATGTTGCTGGGGTGGGGCGGCTGCTGACATCCGGCTCGTTCGTGATCCGCGCGATCAGCGATTGAACGGTCGCCACCTGCACCTGATCTTCCGGTTCCGGGACCTTCTGGTCCAGCCCGGCCACCTTGTAGATCTGCGCGAAATTCAGCAGCCCTTCCATCTCGGTGGTCTCAAGGGCGTCCTTCGTCTGCTTGCCGAGTGCCTTCCTGTCGACCAGGAACAGGATGCGGCGAAAGCGCTTGTGCTTCAGCAGCCGATACATGAGCGCGATGCTTGTCCGGGTTTTTCCGGTGCCGGTCGCCATGGAAACCAGAATGTCGCGCTGTCCGGTCTCGATGGCCTTTTCGACGGCTTCCACCGCCTCTTCCTGATAAGGGCGCAGTTGGCCCCTGCCATAGTTCTCTTCGGCGAGCCCGAGCGCGGCAGCATCCACATCCGTTTCGAGTTTGTCGAGCAGGTCGCGGGGAGAAAACCATTGCGAAAGCGGGTGCGCCTGATTGGTTGGACGCCTGATGTCGCGATACCAGATGCCCGATTTGGATTTCCACTGCCGAAGATAGGGACGGCCATTGGTGGCAAAGACGAAGGGCACCCGGTAGGGTTCATCCAGTCCGTCCTGCCATGGCCCCTCGGAGTGCAGTTCGGCTTTCGTGAGCCGGATTGATCGGGCATAGCGTTCCGCCTGCAGCAAGGTGGACGGCACATCAATCGATTCCCGCTTGGCTTCGACTACTCCGACGCACACCAGTCCAACGAAGAGGGCGTAATCGACCGGACCAGTCACGGTCGGCCATTCGGCAATGGCACGGTTGCGTCCTTCTTCGGGCCGCGATCCTCGCGAATGGCGCAGTTCCTTGGAGTCGGCTTCCCATCCCATGTCCATTAGTTGCACATCGATCAGGACGCGCGTGTCGCTCTCGTCGAGATCGAGATGATTGGCCGCTTCCTGGGCTGCCTGTTTGAACTCGGCAATGAAGTGCTCGGGTTTTGCCTTGGCTTGCGATTGAAGCTCTTCAAGCTTTCGACGCAGTTTGGCCTGATCGGCTTCGAGCTCCAGCGCTGACTGTTCCCAAACCGTGCTTTCCTCGACCGATTGCCGCGCCAGTTCCTCGGCGGCCTCTCGCGCTTTTGCCTGCTCCTCGGCGGACGCCTGAGCCTCCCGCAAGCGGGCTTCCGTATGCCGCACTTTCTCGCGCAGATCTTCCAGCTCCGCCCGTACGGCATCATCCGCTTCCGAGGGGGCTTGCGGGGGGACGAAGGGGCCGGGCTTGAAGTTTGGGTCGCGGCCAAAAGTTCGCCGATACCATACCCCCAGCGTCCTGCAGAACTTGAGCGCACTCAGAGCATCCGATGGTGTGCCCGTGAAGTCGTGGGTGGCCTCGTTCCCCTTGATCCGGATCGCGTGAAACAGGCTCGCGATATCGCGTGTGAGCACCTGTTCACGCGACAAACGGCGGAGCAGCTCGTTCGTCGTCTCTCGCCGCTGTTCATCATAATTTCCCGAGAGCGCGGCGATTTCCTTGACCATGTACTCGGCAAACTGCCGGCTCTTGATCAGCGAGGTGTTCGCATCAGCGGAGAAGAACCGTTCGGCCAGAACCGCAAGCCTATGTAATTCCGGACTGAGCGGTTCTAAATGGTCAAAATTGGTAGAGCGCATGACGCCACCGAACAACAGAAATGAATGTCGTTACAAGTGCTAAGCCATGGGTGCAAAAGTTACAACATCCAACTAACGGTATAGGAGATGCGATATGTCGAGCTTCTCGTAGTTTAGCTTCCCCAATTCTTCCGACAGGCGTTGGAGGCTGTGACCGCTGCCGTATCGAGCTGCCATGCCATGCTCGGCGTGACCTTGAAGCGCGTTCATGATGTCCGTCGGGATGCCGCTGTTACGGCAGGCATCCTCGAAACTATGGCGGAAGCTGTGAAATGAGATCTTCGAGTGCTTGATGCCGGTAGCTTCGAGCAGACGGCGGAACTGGCGTGAATACGAGGACGAATAATAGCCGTCCTTTCCCTTTGACATCTCCGGGAACAGGCGCTCCTGTTTGCGCTTGCGGCATCGCTCCAGAAAATCATTGAAGCCGAGTTCCTTGAGGGCCGGATGGACAGGAATGAGCCGACGGGAGGTCGCCGTCTTGAGGTTCTGCTCTTCGCCTTCGTCCGTCAGTTCGAACCTGAGGATCTCGTCTTGGAGCGCCACATCCTCCGTGCGGAGCTGGATGATTTCACCGGCTCTTGCGCCAGTGTAGAGCGCTATCAGAGGCACCCAGTACAGGCCGCTATCTCGTGGAATGAAGGTGCCCGGAGTTCGCCACGCTCTCGAAGAGTGACACCCGGTGAACAGGGGGCTTTGGAAAATCGCCAATAGTTCCTCAGCCGAAAACGGATTGCGCTCATCCCTAGCCCGGGAGCTCCGCGCGAGCTTCATGCCTTCGAAGAGATTGCCGTTCACGTCATCGTAGTTGGCTTTCGCCCAATTCCAGAATGCCCCCACAAATCCGATAACCTTGTTGATGTTGGAGATCGACATCGGAGGGAGTTCGAGCTCCTTCGCCCGTCTCGCGGCTGCGTCGAACCTCAGATCCCGAAGGTCCGCATTGTTCGTCCAGTTTGCGGGAATGGCCATCAGCGCTTCTTTGAACTCTCGTGCGTCTGATTTCCGATAGGTCTCGATTGGCCTGTCGCCGCAGATGACAAGAAACCGGTCCGTCCAGATTCGGTGGTCGTCGGCTGTTTTTGCGACCCACGTTGTTCTGCGCTTCTCCGCAATCCATTCCGCCAGCGCGACCGAGAGCAGAGGAGTATCCCCGGAGGGTACCTCATTGGACGCCGGTATGATCGGAGTTTCGACGACTTCCCCGGCATTCCGTTGCTGCTTCGCTCGGGACGCCTTGATCGTCGCGGCTTGGAGCGCACGAACGACCTTGCGCCAGCTTGGCGAGTCCGCTGCAAGCTTCAGATCTATGTTCTGCCATCCGAGCACTTCCTCGGCTTCGTCCCTGAAGAAGGCGTCGGCGGTGCCCCTCGCGAAGCAGTACCGGTTGAAGGCATCGAGATCTCCGATGTCCTGTTCGTACTCCTCGAAGCTGCGATCTTCGAAGCCCTCAAGGCGTAGATCCTCATCTTCATCAAGGAGATGGGCGAAATAGACATTCTCAATGTGCAGGATCTGGGCCGCAGAAAGCTCCGCGAGCGATGGGGCGTTTGTCCTGGCCTGCTCTTGGCGATGCTTCTCGAAAAGGCGGTCCACGCGGGCAGCTTGAATACGGACAAGGCGGACGGCCTCTCGGTAGTCCTTCGTCTTGAGCGAGAATACCTCCTCTGCCTTTGGGTAGGTATCCTTGATGTCAACCGGCACAGCTGCGCGGTGGTAGAACGTTGCACCACGGCGGAATAGGCGTGGATGTCCGGGCATGTTTTCCATTGCTCCACTGTAGCAGTCTGATGGAGCAGCGCGAAGAAAATGCTCTTCGAAACCAACAAGTTATTGATATATCAGGCTTGAAACTGGTGCTGCCGGAGAGATTTGAACTCTCGACCTCTCCCTTACCAAGGGAGTGCTCTACCCCTGAGCTACGGCAGCCCGTGCGTCCGGCCGGTTTGCGGAGCGCTTGGCGCGTCCCGTTTGCGATTGACGTGTGTCGAAAATCGCTGACCTGCTGAAGGCGGCCCGCTATTGCCATAGCTTTTCCGCAAGCGCAAGCCCGCCTGTCGTGCTTTTCGCGTCCATGCCGCCGATTTCTCCCGGGGTGGGGAAAACGTAGTCTGGGCGCAATTCCTTTCAACGACTTGGCATCCCGGCCTTCGCGCTTTCCGTCCGCGCATTTCTGCGCTATCTGCCCGGTATGACGGGTGAAAAGAAAAACGGATGACCGAGGACAAGAAAAACGACGGCAAGGATGCGCGGGCGCGGCGGCTGGCCGAGCAGTTGCGTGCCAACCTGCAGCGCCGCAAGGCGCAGGTGCGGGCGCGTCGTTCGGGCGAGGCCGATGAAACCGAAGGGCTGCCGGCATCTCCGCGAAAGGACAGGAAGTCCGAGAACTGAAACGGGCCTGCGCGCGCGTGGTCTCTCTGCCGAGTTGCCGCCGCTGCGTGTATCGTCTAAACAGCGCCACAAAGCGCCGGCATTCCGGCCGGTCACCGGGTGCGCCCACGCACCACCTACCAATCGCAGCAACCTTGCGAGGATTTCATGGATCGCATCAGGATCGTCGGGGGCAATCAGCTCAACGGCACCATTCCGATTTCCGGCGCGAAGAACGCGGCTCTGCCGCTGATGATCGCGTCGCTTCTCACCGACGACACGCTGACGCTCGAAAACGTGCCGCACCTGGCCGACGTCGAGCAGTTGCAGCGGATTCTCGGCAATCACGGCGTTGACATTTCCGTGGTCGGCCGCCGCGAGCGCCAGGATGCCGGCTATGCCCGGACGCTTCATTTCACAGCCCGGACGATCGTCGATACCACCGCGCCCTATGAGCTGGTTTCGCGCATGCGCGCGAGCTTCTGGGTCATCGGTCCGCTTCTCGCCCGCATGGGGGAGGCCAAGGTCTCGCTGCCCGGCGGCTGCGCTATCGGCACCCGGCCGGTGGATCTTTTCATCGACGGTCTGCGCGCGCTCGGCGCCGAGATCGAGATCGATGGGGGCTATGCCAATGCCCGGGCGCCCAAGGGGCTCAAGGGCGCGCATTTCGTCTTCCCGAAGGTCTCCGTCGGCGCGACCCATGTGCTTCTGATGGCGGCAACGCTCGCTGACGGCGAAACCGTCATCGAGAACGCGGCCTGCGAGCCGGAAGTGTCCGATCTCGCCGCCTGCCTCACGGCAATGGGCGCCAGGATCACCGGCGCCGGCACACCCACCATCCGTATCGAGGGTGTGAGCTCGCTTTCGGGCGCGCGCCACCGGGTGCTGCCTNACCGCATCGAGACCGGCACCTATGCCATGGCAGTTGCCATGACCGGCGGCGACGTGGTGCTCGAGAATACCTCCCTGCACCTGTTGGAGAATGCGCTGACGGCCGTGAACCACGCCGGGGCGCATATCGCCGAGGTCGAAAACGGTATCCGCATCCGCATGAACGGCGGCGAGCGCATCCGCCCCGTCGATGTTGTCACCGATCCCTTTCCGGGCTTTCCGACCGACCTTCAGGCCCAGTTCATGGCGCTGATGACCCGCGCCGACGGTGTTTCGCACATCACGGAGACGATCTTCGAAAACCGGTTCATGCATGTGCAGGAGCTCGCACGACTGGGGGCGGACATCTCGCTGTCGGGCCAGATGGCGAAGATCACCGGTGTCGAGAAGCTCAAGGGCGCGCAGGTCATGGCGACCGATCTTCGCGCCTCGGTATCGCTGGTGATTGCAGGTCTCGCTGCTTCGGGCGAAACCGTGGTCAACCGCGTTTATCACCTCGACCGCGGTTTCGAGCGTCTCGAGGAGAAGCTCACCCGCTGCGGCGCCATTGTCGAGCGTGTCAGCGAGTAGGATAAGAGCGGTGCTATGACCATCGGATCATTGCATGGGCTGATACGGCACCCTATGTTGCGGTGCAGCACAAGCCGCGCGATCCGCCAACCATAACGCGGCTGACTGGAGGTTTCATGGACAGGCTCAAACTGATGGCCCTCGACGAGGAGGATCTCTCCGTCGTTTCCGCCTATCTGCAGGATGCCGTCTTCAAGGTGGGCGACATGTCTTGGAAAGGCCAGGGCGGCGTTTTGACCGTCGAACTCAACCGTTTCGTCTGGGAAGCCGGTGACAAGAGGCGCGATCGCAACAAGGATTGGGAGCGTCGCCGTACGGTGCTCGCGGTCAAGCGGGCGACGGGCGTGAAGTCGCGCGGGTTCGATCGCTCCAAGCCCGACGAAGTCCTCTCCCTTCTGGCGGTCCGCTTTCAGGCTGGTGACGAGGAACCGGCGGGCACGCTCGAACTTGTTCTGTCTGGAGAGGCATCCATTCTTCTCGATGTCGAGTGCATCGAAGTACAACTGACCGATGTCAGCGGCTCGTGGGGTACCGACTTCAAGCCCCGCCACCCGCTGACCTGATACGTGCATTCCCGAGGGAGACAGGATTGGTTCTCAGGCTCGATCATTCCGACCAGGATTTCGCAACCCGCTTTGACGCGTTTCTGACGACGAAGCGCGAGGTGTCCGCCGATGTGAACGCGGATGTGACTGCGATCATCGACGAGGTGCGTGCACGGGGTGATGAGGCCCTTCACGATTTCACGCAGAAATTCGATCGTCTCGATACTCGGGCCGCAGGCCTGCGCGTGACCGAGGCCGAGATTACCGCGGCCTATGAGGCGACCGATCCGACGGTGATCGAGGCCCTGCAGATCGCCCATGACCGCATCGCCTCTCACCACAGCCGCCAGATGCCGAAGGACGACTATTACGAGGACGCAATCGGCGTGGGTCTCGGCTCGCGCTGGACAGCGGTCGAGGCCGTCGGCCTCTATGTTCCTGGCGGTACGGCGAGCTATCCGAGTTCTGTCCTGATGAACGCGGTGCCGGCCAAGGTCGCGGGCGTCGAGCGCATCGTCATGGTGGTGCCGGCGCGCGAAGGTGAACTGAACCCGGCCGTGCTCGCAGCGGCGAAGATTGCGGGCGTCGACGAGATCTACCGCATCGGCGGTGCGCAGGCCGTGGCGGCACTGGCCTACGGCACTGAAACGATCGAACCGGTCTCCAAGATCGTCGGCCCGGGCAATGCCTGGGTGGCAGCAGCCAAGCGGCAGGTCTTCGGCATCGTCGGCATCGACATGATCGCGGGGCCCTCCGAAGTTCTGGTTATTGCCGACGGCGACAACAATCCCGACTGGGTCGCCGCCGACCTCTTGGCCCAGGCCGAGCATGATACCGGCGCACAGTCGATCCTGGTGACCGATGATGCGGACTTTGCCGATGCGGTGGTGGAAGCCGTCGAATGTCAGCTCAGCACGCTCTCGCGATCGGAAACCGCGCGCCAGAGCTGGCGCGATTTCGGCGCCGTCATTCTCGTGCCGGACTGGGATGCCGCCGTTCCGCTTGCCAACCGCATAGCCGCCGAGCACCTGGAAATTGCCACCGAAAATCCGGAGGCCTTGGCTGACCGCATTCGCAATGCGGGTGCGATCTTCCTGGGTCGTCACACCCCTGAAGTGATCGGCGACTATGTCGGCGGCTCAAACCACGTTCTGCCGACCGCCCGTTCAGCCCGCTTCTCCTCGGGGCTCTCGGTGCTCGATTACGTCAAGCGCACCTCGGTTCTGAAGCTCGGGCCCGAACAGTTGCGCCAGCTTGCGCCGGCCGCCATTACGCTCGCCGAAGCCGAAGGGCTGACCGCCCATGCGCGTTCGGTCGGCATTCGCCTGAACCAAGGCGAAACCAGTGGAGCAGGTGGATGACGGTCGACGCCACCAAGCGCCTGTGTGACGTCGTCCTGGACGAAACGATCGGCCGGGCCACGCCCGATGTCGAACACGAGCGCGCGGTGGCGATCTTCGATCTTCTGGAGGAAAACGCCTTCGCTCCGGTCGGTCATGACAAGGGCCCCTACAAGCTCAACCTGTCGCTCGTCGATTCCAAGCTCGTCTTCTCGATCGCCACCGAGAAGGACGAGCCGGTCGCGACCCATATCCTGTCACTTACCCCGTTCCGCCGCATCGTGAAGGACTACTTCATGATCTGCGAAAGCTATTACGAGGCCATCCGCTCGTCCTCCCCGAGCCAGATCGAGGCAATCGACATGGGCCGCCGCGGGGTCCACAATGAAGGATCGCAGACGCTCAAGGACCGGCTCGAGGGCAAGATCGACATCGATTTCGACACCGCCCGCCGGCTGTTCACTCTCGTCTGCGTGCTGCACTGGCGCGGTTAGGCGGAGGAGAGGTGTCCGGGGAGGCGGTAGCAAGCACCGGGGAAGAGGAGAAGAGCCCGCCGGGCTCGGTTCTCTTCGTCTGTGGCATGAACGCGATCCGCTCGCCGATGGCGGAAGCGATCGCCAAGGATCTCGTCGGCAAGGGGACCTATATCGCCTCGGCAGGCGTGCGCCATGGTGAGCGCGACCCTTTCGTCGATGCGGTACTTGGCGAGATCGGGCTCGATCTTGGCAACCGCGAGCCGCAATCGCTCGATGAGCTGGAGGACGATTTCTTCGATCTCATCGTTACGCTGGCGCCCGAAGCCCATCACAGGGCGCTCGACATGAACCGGGGGAATGCCGTAGACGTCATCTACTGGCCCACGCCGGACCCTTCGGTGGCCGCCGGAACCCGTGAGCAGATCCTCGCCTCCTACCGCGAAGTCCGCGACATGCTGGCCCTTCGGCTGCGCAAGCTCTTTGCAATTGAGCCGCCGACAGACTAGATGCTATATTAACCCACTGACCAGCGAACCTCCTGTGTTCACAATTGAATGCGTTTTGTGTAGGTTCCGCGCAATTTTGGCGCGGCAAACTGCCGACGCCGCTTATCTCAAGGACGATAGACACGCACATGGCAAAAGAAGAAGTTCTCGAATTCCCGGGTACTGTCGTTGAATTGCTTCCCAACGCGACTTTCCGCGTGAAGCTCGAAAACGACCACGAAATCATCGCACACACCGCCGGCCGCATGCGCAAGAACCGCATTCGCGTTCTCGCTGGCGACAAGGTTCAGGTGGAAATGACTCCTTACGACCTGACCAAGGGCCGCATCACCTACCGCTTCCGCTAGGCCTGCAGTCCGACCCGTCATCCACCAGTCAGGCAGACCGTTCCCGGATATGGCGAAATCGCAAAAACTGATTCTGGCCTCGGGCTCTCCGCGCCGCGTCGAACTTCTCGCGCAGGCCGCGATCGAACCCGACCGCCTGATGCCGATGGATATCGACGAGAAACCCGGGAAGAACGAGCATCCGCGCTCGCTCGCCCGCAGGTTGAGCTATGAGAAGGCCGAAGCAGCGGTTAAGGCGCTCAAGGGCGACTACGGCTGGTCGGGTGCCTATGTGCTCTCGGCCGACACCGTGGTCTCCGTCGGTCGCCGCATTCTGCCCAAGGCCGAACTGGTCGATGAGGCCTCCAACGGGCTCTACCTCTTGTCGGGCCGCTCGCACCGTGTCTTCACCGGTGTGTGTCTGGTCACGCCGGACCGCAAGTTCCGCCAGAAGATCGTCGAGACCCGTGTCCGCTTCAAGCGCCTGTCGCGCGCCGAGATCGAGAGCTATCTCGCCTCGGGCGAATGGCGCGGCAAGGCAGGCGGCTACGGCATCCAGGGCATTGCCGGCAGCTTTGTCGTCAAGATGGTCGGCTCTTATTCCAACGTGGTGGGCCTGCCGCTCTACGAAACCATCTCGCTGTTGACCGGCGAGGGCTATGACGTCCACTTCAAGTGGGCCGAAGGCGCACGCTGACATGACGCCCGACAACAATGTAACGCCGCTGCGCAAACCGCAGCCTTGCCCGGAATGCGGCAAGCCCTCGACGCGCGACAGCTATCCGTTCTGCTCGGAACGCTGCCGTTCGCTCGACCTCAACCGCTGGTTCACCGGAAGCTACGCCATTCCGGTGACCGAGACGGGTGAAAACACCGAGGACGATCCGGACGATCGCGGCTGACCGGTTCACCCGTCCCGCGATCTCCCAAACCTCTGTCGCGACACAGAAAATTGCCCTTATTCCGCGCCACGGTGAAAAAGGTTTTGATGGGTGCTTGCCACCGCCCGACAAGATGGTATAACGCGCTCGCTTCCGACGGGGCGACCCCAAGGAAATCGCTGAAAGCGGCTCCCGCCGCCGGATGCCCGGATAGCTCAGTTGGTAGAGCAGCGGATTGAAAATCCGCGTGTCGGTGGTTCGAATCCGCCTCCGGGCACCATTTTTCCTCAGTCAAGAATTGCGATTGCCCAAACACAAGCTGCGGGGTGATTGTACCCAATCTCGCGTCTATCTTCAGAAGCCGCTCGCCCGCGACCACCCCCGATCCCGCTTCCATATTCCCCGTTGCACTTATAACAAAACGCGATGCAAGCCGCCGAACATCGCATAATTATCGCACTCCTCATCCGTTAGATTTATCTTATGGGAGGAGCGACGTATGGATGGATGTCCGTACGCTGCCGGATTTGTCCGGGCCATCGGTGGGTATGCCCCGCGCTGACCGGTTCGCGGCTACTGGTGCGGCTGGCAGACAGCGGGCCGGCGACGGCCGTCATGCAGAGTTTCTTCCAAAAAATTGTTCGGCAGCTTGATCCGTCGGGAGGACGGAAGGCTGACGGCGCGCATGTGTGACGGTGTCACACCGTCGACGGGGTTTTCTGGCCGCTTATCCGCGGTGACGGCATCCCTCGTCGGGGAATGGCTTTTGAAGGGAGGAATTTATCTTGGCGCAGATCAGCGGCTATCACCACCTTACGCTTTCGACGGACGGTGCCCAGGAGGACTTCGATTTCTACACGAAGGCGCTCGGGCTCTACTCCGTCAAGCGGACGGTGCTTTTCGACGGTGTGCTTCCCGTCTATCACCTCTATTACGGCTCGCCCAATGGCGATGCCTCGACCATCATTACGACATTCCCGTTCCGCAAGCCGGGTGTGTATGGCCGCCGCGGCACCAATCAGTCGCGCACGATCATGCAGACCATTCCCAAGGGCGCTGCCGATTTCTGGGTCGATCGCCTGAACGGTCGCGGCATCGAGGCTGCGAAGATCACGCGCTTCGGCGCGGACCGTGTGGTGTTCGCCCATCCCTGCGGCATTCCCCACGAACTGGTCGAAAGTGACAGCGACAACCGAACGCCGATTGCCAACGAGGCGCAGGGCATCGGCCCGGACCACGCCATCAAGGGCATCTACGGTGCTGTCGTTGCCTGTTTCGACCGGACCTCGATGGACGATTTCATGACCATCGCGCTGCCGCTCGAGAAGGAAGCGGATTCCGACGAGGGCACGGTCTACCGGGTGCCGGATGCGGATGGTGTCATCCAGCGCGTCGAAGTCATAACGGACCGGGAAAGCCCGCAGGGCACGTGGACGCTGTCTGGTGGCACGATCCACCATCTCGCGCTCAATACCGGTGACGAGGAAAACCAGCTCAAGCTGCGCGCCCATATCGAGGGGCTCGGCTTCACCGACATCTCCGAGCAGAAGGACCGGAACTATTTCAAGTCCTGTTACGTCCGCTCGCCGGGCGGCGCTCTGTTCGAACTCGCCTGGACCACGCCTGAGGGCTGGGCCCGCGACGAGCCTCCCGGCCAGATCGGCAAGACGCTGGTCTTCCCACCCTGGTTCAAGGACCGCGAGGACGAGCTGCGTCAGGGGCTGGAAGAGGCCGAGTTCGCCTGATGGCGGCCGAGGCTCTCCACATTCGGGCCGACACGCAAACCAGGGCGCTTTGCGTCCTGGTTCACGGTCGTGGTCAGTCGCCCGAGGAAATGCAGTCGCATATCGTCGAACGCCTCGACGTGCCGGATGTCACCTTCGTGCTTCCACGCGCGGAAGGCGGGGTCTGGTATGAGGTCAAGGCTGTCGATCCGCTGACCGATGACGGCCGCGCGGCGTTGGAAGCATCGCTGAAACAACTGGCGGCGGATATCGCCGAAACACGGGCGACCTATGGCGAAGATCTGCCACTGGTTCTGGCCGGCTTTTCGCAAGGGGCCTGCCTGTCGCTCGAATATGCCTTTTCCGGTCGCCGCGCTCCGGAGGCACTCGTCGCCTTCACCGGATGTCGCGTGGGCGTGCGGTCCGATGATCGTCCGCACGCGCTGGCCGACGGATTGCCTGTCTATCTGACCGGCTCGGATGCCGATCTATGGATCCCGACGACTGCATTTTGTGAGGCGGCGCTCGAGCTCGGGGAGGGGAGGGCCCGGTTGCGTACCGATGTTCTGCCCGGACGCGCGCACGAGGTCGCCGACGCTGAAATCGCGATGCTGCAATCGATCCTGACCGATCTCGCCGCCGGCAAACCGGTCACCATGGGGGCGGGACGCTAGACATGTCGCAAACCCGGCAATGCACGGCCGGGCAAGTGCAAAACAAAAAAGGGAGAGAGACATGATGTTCAACAGACGGAAGTTCATGACAACGACCGCGGCGACGGGCCTGGCGCTCGCCGCTCCGGGCCTTTCGGCGCCTGCCATCGCGCAAGGCCGTAAGATCAAGCTCGGCTATGTCTCGCCGCAGACCGGTCCGCTGGCCGGTTTCGCCGAGAGCGACGCCTATAACATCGCAGCCTTCCTGGCTTCTCCGCACGGGGAGAATTTCGAGGTCGTCGTCAAGGACAGTCAGTCCAACCCGAACCGCGCCGCCGATGTCGCCAAGGAACTCATACTCAGCGACGAGGTGAACATGATGCTGGTCGCCTCGACGCCTGAAACCACGAACCCGGTGGCCGGCGTCTGCGAATCCGAAGGCATGCCGGTGGTCTCCACCGTTGCGCCCTGGCAGCCTTGGTTCATCGGCCAGCAGGGCAACCCGCGCGATCCCTCAACCTGGCGTCCCTTCGACTACGCCTATCACTATTTCTGGGGCATGGAAGACGTGATCCGCGTCTTCACGGCTATGTGGGACCAGCTCGATACCAACAAGCAGGTCGGCGGGCTTTTCCCCAATGATGCGGACGGCAACGCTTGGGGCGATCCGGAAAACGGCCTGAAGCCGGGGCTGGCAGAAGCCGGCTACGATCTGACCAATCCGGGAAGCTTTCAGAACCTGTCGGACGATTTCTCCGCGCAGATCAACGCCTTCAAGTCGGCCAACACCGACATCATCACCGGCGTTCTCATTCCGCCGGATTTCACCACCTTCTGGAACCAGTTGCGCCAGCAGGGCATAACCCCGAAGGCGGTCACCGTCGCCAAGGCGCTGTTGTTCCCGCAGTCGGTGGAAGCACTTGGCGATGCCGGACACAATCTGTCCTCTGAAGTCTGGTGGACGCCGTCGCATCCGTTCAAGTCGTCGCTGACCGGTCAGAGCTCGGCGGAACTGGCGTCCGACTTTACCGCCCAGTCCGGACGGCCCTGGACGCAGCCGATCGGCTTCGTGCATTCGCTTTTCGAAGTCGCGGCCGATGTGATGGGCCGCGTCGACGATCCGACCGACGGGGATCTCGTTGCCGAAGCGCTGGCGGCGACAGACATGGAAACAGTCGTGGGCAAGGTTGCCTGGAACGGTGCGGGCGTGCCGGAATTCGCGGCCAAGAACGTCTGCAAGACGCCGCTGACCGGTGGTCAGTGGCGCATGAAGGACGGTGGCTACGATCTCGTCATCGTCGAGAACGGTGGAGCGACCGAAATCCCGACCGGTGGCAAGATGGAACCGCTGTCCTGAGGTGACTGAACCGGCCAGACGGCCGGTTTGGATGATCGTCGAAAGCTGCAAGATCGCGCCGGGACACTCGGCGCGATCCTTGTCGTTTTATTATCTTGCCAGCCAGATTACAGAGACTTCATAACGAAAATACATATTAATCTCCGCTTTCCGAATTTGACTTGTGCGGCTCGTGACCGCGTTATGGGGAGGAGGAGACGCTCTTTCCGTCGGGGAGGCGGAGAAGGGCATTCTGACAAGCAAAGGAACCGGGCGACCCCGCATCGCCCGCAGAACCGACCGCATTGCGGCCGGCCGCCTCCTTGTCTGTCTGTAATTGGGAGGAGAAGCCATGTCCCGGCTGGAACAGATGTTCGACGTGCGAGACCAGTCGGTGATCGTGACGGGAGGTGCGAGCGGGATCGGTCGCGCCTATGCCGAGATCATGGCGGCGGGCGGTGCCCGCGTTTGCATCTTCGATATCGACGCTAACGGCCTCGATCAGACGGTCGCCGACATCGCGGCGAATGGCGGCGACGTTTGGGGAATGACGGTCGACGTAGCGGATCGTCCGGCGATGGCTGCGGCTTTCGACAAGGTAGCGGAGAGACACGGCAAGATCGACACGGTTTACGCCAATGCCGGGATCGATCCGGGCCCCGGTTTCATGACCCCGCTCGGGGAGCGCAATCCCGACGGTGCTATCGAGAACATTCCCGACGAACAGTGGGACCGCGGGATCGAGATCAACCTGTCCTCGGTCTACACGACGGTCAAGAACGCCGTGCGGCACATGAAGCCAAGAGGCGAGGGGAAGATCATCGTGACCTCCTCGATCGCGGCCGAGATCAATGAGAGCATCGTCGGCACGTCCTACATGCCCGCCAAGGCGGCAGTGAACCATTTCGTTCGCCACATGGCGATGGAGCTTGGCGCCTACGGCATTCGCGTCAATGCAATCCTGCCCGGGCCGTTCATCACCAACATCGCCGGCGGACGTTTGCGCAACAAGGAAGATCGCGCCGCTTTCGAGGCGCAGTCACTGATCGGCCGCATCGGCGATGTGGAGGACATCAAGGGGCTTGCACTGCTGCTGGCCTCGCCGGCGGGATCCTACATGACCGGATCACTCGTGGTGATCGACGGGGGCTCGCTCACACGCATGACCTGACACGGGAACTACGGCGCTTTGGAGGAACCGCGCAAAGCGGGCAGGCGCCGATCGTTTTGGAGAGGAGAAACGACAATGGCCTTTATCAATAAACTCATTCGCCCCAACCGGCGGACCGTGCTCAAGGGGCTCGGGGCATCCGTCGCCGCAAGCTCCCTGGCAATGCCAACTGTTCTGCGCGCGCAGACGGCCGGCAAGATCAAGATGGGCTACATCTCGCCCGCCACCGGCCCGCTCGGTCTGTTCGGTGAAACGGACGGCTTCACCGTCCAGAAGATCCGCGAGGCGCTCGGCGGTCAGCTGCAATCGGCCAATGGCGATCTGTACGAACTCGAGATTCTCGAACGGGACAGTCAGTCCAACCCCAACAAGGCGGCTGAAATCGCCGGTGACCTCATCCTCAATGACGAGGTGAACATCCTGGTGCCGGCGTCGACGACCGATACCATCCTGCCGTCGATGGAGCAGGCCGAACTCTACGAGACGCCCTGCATTTCCTCGGGCGCGCCCTGGCAGGCCGTGATCATGCCGCGCGGCGGTGGCGAGTTCAATTGGACCTACCACTTCTTCTGGGGGCTCGATGAGGCGCTCAACACCTTCGTCGGTCTGTGGAACGGGCTCGAGACCAACCGCAAGGTCGGCATGCTGTTCCCGCAGAACATTGATGGTGAGACCTGGGGCAACGAAGATTACGGTCTGCCGCGGCCGACACGCGAGGCGGGTTACGAAGTCACAATCCCGGGCTATTTCCAGCCGCGGACAAACGACTTCTCCGCCCAGATTTCCGCCTTCAAGGAAGCTGGCTGCGAGATCATCGGCGGTATCACCTATCCCGACGACCTGAAGACGTTCGTCACCCAGTGCAACCAGCAGGGCTACAAGCCGAAGGCCGTCACCGTCGCCGCAGCACTTCTGTTCCCCGGCAGTGTCGAAGCCATGGGACCACTTGGTAACGGCATGACCAGCGAAGTCTGGTGGACGCCGGCCTTCCCGTTCAAGTCGTCGATCACCGGTCAGACGGGACAGCAGCTGGCCGATCAATGGGAAACCGAACAGAAGCGGCAGTGGACCCAGCCGCTCGGCTACTCGCACGCGGTTATGGAGATCGCGCTCGACGTACTGAAACGTTCCAACGATCCGCTCGATCGCGAGGCAAACCGCGAGGCTCTTGCGGCGACGGATCTGCAGACTGTTGTCGGGCGCATCAATTTCACCGGTCAGCCGCACAAGAATATATGCACCACACCGATCTTCGGTGGTCAGTGGGTGAAGGGCGAGAAATGGCCCTATGACCTGAAGATCGTCGACAACACCGTCAACCAGCTGTTCCCGCCGGAGCAGAAGATCGTGGCGCTGACCTGGTAACATGCACGGGCAGCAGGACAACATTCCCCGGGAAAGCCTTCTCCAGGCCCGGAACGTGTCGAAGAGTTTCGGCGCGTTCCGGGTGCTGTACGATGTCGGCTTCGACGTCTATCGTGGCGAAATTCTCGGGATCCTCGGCCCCAACGGGGCCGGGAAAACAACGCTTTTCAACATGATCAGCGGCGACATCAAGCCGTCGGGCGGTGAGATCCGGCTTGGGGACGTGCAGCTCAAGGGCGAGCCGCCGCACCGCCGCTGCCAGATGGGGATCGGGCGGACCTATCAGATTCCGCAACCCTACTCGGGGATGACGACCTTCGAGAACCTGCTCGTCGCCTCCGCCTTCGGTGGCGGCCGCTCGGAAGCGGAAAGCTATGATTACTGCGCGCAGGTTCTGCGCGATTGCGAATTGATCGAGAAGGCCAACATGCTGGCCGGATCGCTGACCCTTCTCGACCGCAAGCGGCTGGAACTGGCGCGCGCGCTTGCCTCTTCCCCGAAGCTGTTGCTGCTCGACGAGATCGCAGGCGGTCTCACCGACGAGGAATCGAAAGACCTCGTCAAACTGATTGCACAGATCCGGGACCGCGGCGTCACCATCGTCTGGATCGAGCACGTTCTCAACGCCCTGATGGCGGTGGCCGACCGGCTGTTGGTCTTGAATTTCGGCGAGAAAATCGCCGAGGGCGAGCCGAAGACGGTCATCGCCGATCCGGAAGTCATGCGCGTCTATATGGGAATCGAGGCATGACGGAAGTTCTCTCAACACACGGACTCGTTGCCCGCTACGGCGATTTCCAGGCGCTCTACGATGTCGACGTCGAGGTCCACGAAGGCGAGGCGGTCGCACTCATCGGCGCGAACGGTGCCGGAAAGTCGACCTTCCTCCGCGCCATTCTGGGCCTGTTGCCGGTCAAGCCGGAGATGGTTCATCTCGACGGCAAGCCCATCGGTGGCACACCGACCGATCGGATGGTTCAAAAGGGTGTCGCCATCGTTCCCGAAGGACGCAGGCTCTTTACCGGAATGTCGGTCAGCGACAATCTGCGCGTTGCCATCGACCAGACGAGCCGTCTCGGCCGCAAGGGCGGCTGGACTTTGAAACGTCTCTATCAGCTCTTCCCGATCCTTGAGGAAAAGGCAAAAACGCCGGTACAGAGCCTGTCGGGCGGCCAGCAGCAGATGGTGTCCATCGGACGGGCACTGTTGTGCCAGCCGCGCCTTCTACTGTGCGACGAAATCAGCCTCGGTCTGGCACCGAGGGTCATCCGCGAGATCTATACCGCGCTTCCTGAAATCCGGGCGCACGGCACCTCCATAGTCGTGGTGGAGCAGGATGTGGGGCTCGCGAAGTCCGCTTCTGACCGGCTCTACTGCATGCTCGAGGGGCGGGTCACGCTGACCGGCCGCTCGGAGGAGATCACGCGCGAACAAATCGGTGAAGCTTATTTCGGGGGTGGTCATGCAGTGGTTTGACGCGCTCATCCAGGGGATTCTGCTCGGCGGCATGTACGCCCAGTATGCGCTCGGCATGGCGCTGATGTTCGGCGTGATGCGGATCGTCAACGTCAGCCACGGCGACCTGGTCATTCTCCTTTCGCTGATCGGCATTTCGCTGGCGTCGTCCTTCGGGCTCGGGCCATTCGCCGTGATGGCGGCCCTGGTGCCGCTCGCCGTCGCGCTCGGCTGGATTCTCCAGCGCGCGGTGCTTAACCGCGTGGTGGGCGAGGATCCGCTGCCCTCGCTGATTGCCACCTTCGGACTGTCGCTCGCGCTGCAGAACCTGATGTTGCAGATCTGGTCGGCCAATAGCCGCTCGCTGCCTGGCGGGGGGATCGAAAGCCGCTCGATCGAGATCGGCGGGATCTATATCGGTCTGCTGCCGGTGATCGTGCTGCTGGTCGCCACCGGGCTCACGCTCGGACTGGATCTCGTTTTGAAGCGTATGCGCTTCGGCCGGGCCCTGCGTGCCGCCTCGGCCGATGTGGAGGCTGCCGCCATGACCGGCATCAACCCGAGATCCGTCTACGCCATGGCGACAGCCATCGCGGTCGGCATCCTCGGCTTTGCCGCCGTCTTCCAGTCGCTTCGCTCGACGGTCGCACCATCCGATGGCGGTGCACAGCTGATCTATGCCTTCGAGGCGGTCATCATCGGCGGCATGGGCTCGGTGTGGGGCGCTTTTGCCGGGTCGATGGTACTCGGCATCGCGCAGGCGATCGGCTTTCGCATCGATCCCGGCTTCGGGGTTCTGTCCGGCCATATTGTCTTCCTGCTGGTGCTGGCGCTGCGTCCGCAGGGCCTCTTCGGGAGAGCGTGAACATGACCTCGATCTCTACAACAGTCGATCAGGCCACCCCGCCGGTGGTCAATGTGCGGCGTCAGACGCTTTCCGGCGTGATCGCGCTCAGCCTGTTCGCGCTTATCATCGTGGCGCTCGCCACCATGGCCTGGTGGGCCAAGACCGGCACGATCAGGATGGTGCTCGAATTGTGCTGCTACATCGTCGCCGCGCAGATGTGGAACATGCTGGCAGGCTATGCCGGACTGGTGTCGGTGGGGCAGCAGGCCTTTATCGGCGTGACCGGATATGCCGTCTTCGTGTTGGCCCAGACCTTCGGCGTCAATCCGTTTCTGGCGATACCGCTGGCGCTCGTGGTTCCGGCCATCGTGGCCATTCCCTGCTACCTGCTGCTTCACAGGCTCGACGGCCCTTATTTCGCCATCGGAACCTGGGTGGTGGCCGAGGTTTTCCGGCTGGTGGCCTCCAATCTTGGCTGGGTCAACGCAGGCGCGGGCATGTCGCTCGGTGTCATGCGCGACTATTCCGGCTTCGAGCGGAACGTTGCGATGTCGATCCTCTGTGCGTTGATGATCCTCGTTGCCATCGGCGGCAGCTACTGGTTCCTGCGCTCGCGCTACGGACTGGCGCTGATCGCGATGCGTGACAACCCGGTGGCCGCGTCGAGCCAAGGCGTCAACGTGCGTCGTCTGCGTTTCATGATCTACGTCGCCGCGGCTGTCGGCTGCGGGTTTGCCGGAGCGGTCTATTTCATGGCGCAGCTACGTATCAATCCTCCGTCGGCCTTCGACCCCATGTGGTCGAATGTGGCGATCTTCATCGTCATGATCGGCGGCATTGGCACGATCGAGGGCGTGGTAATCGGGGCGCTTATCTACTTCGTGGCAGACCGCTTTTTCGGCGAATACGGTGCAAGCTATTTCGTCGTCCTCGGCGTCATGACGGTGCTTGTGGCGCTTTACGCCCGTACCGGCATCTGGGGCATGATCTCGAAATACTGGGATGCGCCCTGGTTCCCGATCCGACGGCACCTCATGGTCGAAAAGGAGGACCGGTCATGAAGGCGGCAATCTTCGACAAGGTCGGCAATCCGTTGCGCATTGGCGAACGGCCTGACCCCACGCCGGAAGCCGACGAGGTCGTCCTGCGGGTAGCGGCTTGCGGCATCTGCGGCAGCGATCTGCATATCACCGAGGACCCGGAACCCTTCGGCATCAGCGGCGAGTTCGTGCTCGGTCACGAGATCGCCGGCGAAGTCGTGGCGGTGGGAACAAAGGTTACAACTTTGAAAAGCGGGGACCGGGTGGCCGTCGTCCCGATGCGTGGCTGCGGTCATTGTGAGCGTTGCAATGCGGGCGATCCGGCACGGTGCGAGGATATGACCCTGATCGGCGGCGGTTATGCCGAATATGTGACAGTCGCTGCGCGGCAGTGCCAGATTCTTCCCGATGGCGTGAATGTGACTGACGCCGCCTTGGCTGAGCCGCTTGCCGTGGCGCTTCACTGCGTCGTCCGGTCGGGAATGAAGGTCGGCGACAGCGTGGCGATCCTGGGAGCCGGCCCGATCGGCCTTCTCGTCGCTTTCTGGGCACGGCGGATGGGGGCCTCGCATGTGGTGATGGCCGATTTGCACGATCATCAGGCCGAACGGGCCCGTGCCCTTGGCGCTACCGGCTTCGCGCTGTCGGGCGACAAGCTGTCCGAAAATCTCGCCGATCTGTGTGGCGGACCGCCCGACATCGTTTTCGAATGTGTCGGCAAACCCGGTCTTCTGCAGGCGGCGACCGAGGCGGTGAAGCTGCAGGGCAAGGTCATCGGAGTGGGGCTCTGCGTCGGCGGCGATTCCTGGGATCCCTTCGTCGCTCTCTCCAAGGAGATCGACCTGATCTTCTCGGTGTTTTTCCACCAGCGGAATGAATTCGGCATCGCGCTCGATGCACTGGCCGAGGGCGCGCGGTTTGCGCCGCAGGTCCTCATCACCGACAGGGTCGGGTTGTCGCCGGTCCCACAGATTTTCGAGAGCCTGCGCCGGCGCACGACGCAGTGCAAGGTTCTCATCCAGCCCGATCTTGCCTGAAGGAGACGACATGACTGTTCAGTTCGAAACACTGGAATACGAGATCGGCGGCGTTCGGACCGTGGTCAAGGCCGTGGGCAATGGCAAGCCTGTCCTGTTCCTCCACGGAGCGGCGACGCTGGAAGGATTCGGCTTTGCCGAAGGGCTGGCCGACCGATTCAGGGTTTACTGCCCTAGCCATCCCGGGATGGGGTATTCCGGCGACGCGCCGGCCATTTCCGGGATGGCGGATCTGATCGTTCACTATCTCGACCTTCTCGACGCGATGGACTTGACTGAGAAGCCGCATCTGATGGGCTTCTCGATGGGTGGCTGGATGGCGACCGAACTTGCCGCGGTCGCGCGCGAGAAGTTCGACCGTGTGGTCCTCGTCGCACCGGCCGGGCTGAACGACCCCAACCATCCGGCGACCGATCTGGGCGCCGTCGCGCCGCAGGATCTGCCGGGCTATCTGGCCCATGACGTGTCCGTGGCGCTTCGATACTTCCCGGACGGCTCGGATG
This sequence comes from Hoeflea sp., assembly GCA_002707605.1. Lineage (GTDB taxonomy): Bacteria > Pseudomonadota > Alphaproteobacteria > Rhizobiales > Rhizobiaceae > Pseudohoeflea. The sequence goes on along the minus strand of PANK01000001.1, from coordinate 1,521,600 downwards.
CTGCGTTCGCGGAGGCATTCGGCGCCGATCGTGCGCGGGAGGGGGAGGCGGTTGGCCGTCTCTGCGCGCCATTCGGCATGGGTCACCCGAACCTGCGCCGGATGATTGCGCGGATTACCAATCCGACCCTGGTCGTCTGGGGGGAAGAGGACACGCTTCTGCCCGCCAGCCAGCTGCCGCTCTGGGCTGACACCCTTCCTGACGGGCACTCCCTGATGATCGAGGATGCCGGCCATCTGGTCCTCCAGGAAAAACCCGAGAGCCTGAAGAAGATCGGCGATTTTCTCGCCGCCTGAAAAATTGTGAGAGGAGATGTCATGAACAAGCATGTGAAGCACGAGTACTGGGGCGACAGTATCGATTACCGCGATGTCCTGAAGAAGATCGAGGAGATCGGTCCGACCCTGGAGGCTCAGGCACCGGCGGACGAGGAAGCCGGAGAACTGACGAAAGAGACATTCGAGGCGCTCAAGCCGCTTCGGTTCTCGCACCTGCTTGCCACGGAAAAGCTGGGCGGGGCCCAGATGCGCCCGACCGAGGTTCTCGAACTCCTTTCCGCCGTGAGTTGGTGGTCGGGGTCTGCGGGATGGGTGTCCATGGTCCATTGCTGCATCGGGGCTATGTCGGCGGCGTTCCTTCCCGACAGCGCCGTGGAGCGCCTGTTCGCGCCCGGAACCGATAACCGTTTCTCCGGCCAGGGCGCACCGCTTGGCATGCTCAAGAAGGTCGAGGGCGGCTATCGTCTGACCGGCAAATGGAGCTACGGCTCGGGCTTCAGCCATGCGACCTGGTCGCACTCGGCATGCTTCATCGATGATGGTGAAGGCAAGCCGGCCAAGGACGAGAACGGTGACGTGATGGTCATGTGTGCCCATGCGCCGATCGAGGAACACAAGCAGCTCGGCAACTGGGACGTGCTCGGCCTCAAGGGGACCGGTTCGATCGACTATGCCGCCGAGGACGTCTTCATTCCCGAAGACCTCGTGTTCCCCATTCTCACCGCGCCGCCGCAGCGTCTCGAGGAACTTTTCAGCCTCGGGATCGTCGGTCTCGCCTCAATCGGCCATACCGGCTGGGCCATGGGCGCGGGTCGTCGCATGCTCGACGAGATTGCCAAGTTTGCCCGCTCCAAGTCGGGCCGCGCCGGCATGCTCGGTGAAAGCGAGAAGTTCTGGTACGACTACGGTCGGGCCGAGGCCAGCTACCGCGCCGCGCGCGCCTTCGTCATGGAAGTCTGGGGCGATATCGAGGCGAGCGCCGAGGCGGGCAAGCAGATGACGACACGCCAGATCAGTCTCGTCCATCTCGCCAAGGCGCAGATCCATGAAGTCGGCGTCGATGTCTGCAACTTCGCCTACCGCGCGTCCGGCGGTGCCGGTCTGCGCGCGGGCGTGATCCAGCGCACCTATCGCGACATGATGGTGGCAGCAAACCACTTCACCATCGCGCCGTCGATCGTCACCTCCGCTGGACGCGACATCGGCGGCATGTGGTCCGATCGCACCTGGCAATTCTACGATCTGATCGAGAAGTAACGAATACTCGGGGCGGCGCCATGTCCGCGCCGCCCCGGGATACATGCAATCGAGGACATCGCATGACCCAGACAGCAAAAATCGTTTCCGACGCCTTCAGGGAGGCGTTTCGGTGCCATCCCGCCGGCGTGGCGGTGATCACCGCCGATCCGGGTGGCAAGCCCGTCGCCATGACCGTATCGTCGCTGATATCGGTGAGCGCCACGCCTCCGACGGTCGCCTTTTCGCTGTCGGCGCGGTCGGGATCGACCGCGACTGTTCTCGAATCCGAAACGGTGATCATCCATCTCTTGCGCTATCCGGATCTGGAACTCGCGCGGCTCGGCGCCACCCCTGGCGTCGACCGGTTCGGAAGCGACGTGGAGTGGGAGCGGCTGCCGACCGGCGAACCGCTTTATACGAGCGTATCCACCTGGTTTCGCGCGCGCATCACCGGCACGCTGCCGGTGGAAGGTGCGACACTCGTGGCGGCTGAACTGCTTGCAGGTGCTGCTGCGGGGCTCGACGCGCCCGAGCGGGAATCCCTCGTCTATATGGATCGACGTTGGCATCGACTGCGCGAAAACAGTGACGGCGAGGCGAGCATCGTGTCGCTCGAGGAGGAATACCGCGACGTTTTCCGCTGACAGCGGGGTCTTGGGCGGTGCGGAGCGACCGGACTTATAACCGCGGGTGATGTTTTCACGCAGTCATCCGATCTTGCTTACGGCGTGTCGGGGGTAAGATGAAAGTGAGGAGGCCGCTGCGAAAGCGCGGTCGGGAGAGTGAGGGGAGAGCCATGGCTATCCTGGCAGTACAGGGTATGTCGAAGAGTTTCGGCGCGCTCACGGTGGCCGACGATGTCAGTTTCGAGCTCGCGGCAGGCGAGGCGATGGGCATCATCGGTCCCAACGGGGCGGGAAAGTCGACGCTTTTCAACCTGATCGCGGGCAATCTGCGGCCCGATGGCGGTCGCGTGGTTCTCGACGGACGCGATGTTACCCAAGAAACGGCGATGCAACGCTGCCGCAGCGGTATCGGCCGGTCGTTCCAGATCCCGCAGCCCTTCGATCATCTCTCGGTCTATGAAAACCTTCTGGTCGCCGCGCGCTTCGGCGGGGCTGTGAGCGCTTCGGATGCGCCGCGGTTCTGCATGGATATTCTCGACAGGGCAGGGCTTGCCCATCTGGCGACCCACAAGGCCGGCGCGCTGCCGCTCCTCAATCGAAAGCGGCTGGAGCTGGCGCGCGCACTCGCTACCCGTCCGCGCATCATCATGCTCGACGAGATCGCAGGCGGCCTGACGGATGCGGAATGCGGCGAACTCGTCGCAACCATCCGCGCCATTCATGCCGAAGGTACCGCGATCCTCTGGATCGAGCACGTGCTGCACGCGCTCAACGCCGTCGTCACCCGCCTGATGGTTCTCAACTTTGGCCGCATGCTGATGGTGGGCAAACCGGACGAGGTCATGGCCTCGCCGGAAGTGCGCGAAGTCTATCTGGGGATCGAGGCATGAGCGCGCTTCTCGAGATCAGCGAACTCACTGCCCATTATGGTGACTTTCAGGCGCTGTTCGGCGTCGACCTCGTGCTCGGGCAGGGTCAGACCCTCGCCATCATCGGCGCAAACGGCGCGGGCAAGACGACGCTGATGCGCGCCATCACCGGGATCGCCCAAGTGACCGCCGGGACGGTGACGCTCGATGGGAAACGGATCGATCCTCTGACCGCACCGGATATCCTCCGCGCCGGAATCAGCATGGTGCCCGAGGGCCGCAAACTTTTTCCCAGCCTTTCGGTGGAAGAGAACCTGATGATCGGCGCGCATGCGCGCAAGGGCAGCGGCTTCTGGAACCTCGCGCGGGTATGTGAGCTCTTTCCGGTTTTGGCTGAGCGCCGGCACCAGCCCTCGACATCGCTCTCGGGTGGTCAGCAACAGATGGTCTCGATCGGCCGCGCCTTGATGTCGAACCCGTCCGTTCTCCTGTGTGACGAACTCAGCCTCGGGCTTGCCCCCGTCATCATCCGTGAAATCTATGCAGCCTTTCCGACGATCCGCGAAAGCGGCACGGCGATCATCGTTGTCGAGCAGGACATCGGCCAGGCGCTGCAGGTTGCCGATACGGTTCATTGCATGATGGAGGGCCGGATCACCCTGTCGGGTCGTCCGGGCGACCTGTCGCGCGAGGCCATTCACGACGCCTATTTCGGGATTACGCATTCATGATCTGGCTCGACACACTTCTTCAGGGTTTGCTGCTCGGCGGTTTGTACGCGCTCTTCGCCGCAGGTCTCAGCCTGGTCTTCGGCATCATGCGGCTGGTCAATCTGGCCCATGGCGACCTGATCGTGCTCGGCGCCTACGTCATCCTGGGAATCGGCACCGCATTCGGCCTCAACCCGTTTGTCGCGGCGCTGATCGCCCTGCCATTGATGTTCCTTCTCGGCTGGGTCTTGCAGACCGTTCTCCTCAACAGGGTGCTCGGCGACGATATCCTGCCGCCGCTTCTTGTGACCTTCGGGCTTTCGGTGGTCATCCAGAACGCGTTGCTGGAAGGGTTCAGCGCCGACAGCCGCAAACTGCCGGTCGGTCCCATCGAAGCTGAATCGTTCAGTATCGGTTCGGTCAGCATCGGCGTGATGCCGCTCGTCACCTTCGGCTCGGCCATCCTGGTTATCCTGTGCCTGAACTGGATCTTCTACCGGACCGCGCTCGGCCGGGCATTCCGGGCGACTTCGGACGATGCGGTGACCGCGCAGCTCATGGGCATCCGGCCCAAGCGCGTCTTCGCGCTTGCGACAGGCATTGCGCTTGTGGTTGCCACCATCGCCGCGCTCTATCTTGGCGCCCGCGCGAACTTCGATCCGTCGATCGGTCCGGCGCGACTGCTCTATGCGTTCGAGGCGGTCATCATCGGTGGCTTGGGGAGCCTGTGGGGGACGCTGATCGGCGGCCTCGTCATCGGCGTGGCGCAGGCCTTCGGCGCGGCCCTGAACCCCGAATGGCAGATACTCGCGGGCCACATCGCCTTCGTTCTCATTCTGCTGGTACGGCCGCGGGGCCTTTTCCCGCGCGCCTATGATTGAGGATCAGAGATGAAAAACGTCCTTGGCCTCCTTTGCCTTCTCGTCATCGTCATCGCTCTTGCGATCATCCCGCTGTTCGGGCTGCGCGCACTCGTCCAGGATCTGTTCATGGTCTTGTGCCTGCTGGTGCTGGCGCTCAACTGGAACATGCTGGCGGGTTTTGCAGGCCTCGTTTCGGTCGGTCAGCAGCTCTTCGTCGGGGTCGGCGCATACGTCATGTTCGCTGCAGCCATCCTGTGGGGGCTCGATCCGCTCACAGGCGGACTGATTGGCGGCCTCGTCGCGATGGTTCTTGCGGTCCCTGTCGCCTTCTTCGTGTTCCGACTCAACGGTGCCTATTTCGCCATCGGCACATGGGCGGTCGCGGAAATTGCCCGCCTGTCCTTCAGTCAGTGGCGTGCCCTCGGCGGAGGCACCGGAACGGCGTTGCCGCGCGGTGCGGCCCGCGACATGCCGGGCGTGCAACTCATCCGCGATGTCCTTGGCGTGTCGCCCGCGGCGGCCGTCGACATGCTGACCTACTGGCTGGCGCTGGGACTGGTCGTGGCGATGCTTGTCGCCAGCTGGATGTTCCTGCGCTCGCGCATGGGGCTCGGATTGCAGGCCGTGCGCGACAATCCGGTCGCCGCCCGCTCGGTAGGCGTCGACCCGGTCCGCCTGAAAGCGCTCGTCTTTCTCCTCACGGCATTTGCCACCGGGATATGCGGCGCGCTGATCTTCATTCAGACGGGACGCATTTCGCCTGACTCGGCCTTCTCGGTCATCGACTGGACAGCCTTCGTCATCTTCATCGTCGTCATTGGCGGCATCGGCACGCTGCCCGGCCCCATTATCGGTGTGCTGGTGTTCTACGGCTTGCAGAGCCTGCTGTCCGATTACGGAACCGTCTACCTCATCGTCCTCGGCGTGCTCGGGATCGTCGTCATGCTTTTCGCGCGGCGCGGTCTGTGGGGTGCCTTCACGCAATGGACAGGTTTCGACCTGCTTCCGCTCGAACATACACCGCCGAAGAGCGCCGAAACCGGCGACCGGGGCAAAACGTGATCCATTCAGGGAGAGAAAGATCGTGAGCTATTTCACCGAAACCACTTCTGTCGAAACGGTCAACGAGCGCATGAGCGCCGAGACCAATCCTCGTCTGGCGGAAATCATGTCGAGCCTGGTCAAGCACCTGCACGGCTTTGCCAAAGAGGTGAACCTCACCCAGGACGAGTGGGATTTCGCCATCGGCTTTCTGACGAAAACCGGGCAGATGTGTTCGGGCGAACGGCAGGAGTTCATCCTGCTCTCCGACGTGCTCGGGTTTTCGATGCTGGTGGATGCGATCAACAACCGTCGGCCGGATGGAGCGACGGAGAATACGGTCTTCGGGCCCTTCCATGTCGCCGACGCCCCGATCCGGCAGATGGGAGATACGATCAGTCTCGACGGAAAGGGCGAAAGCTGTCTGTTCGAGGGCCGCGTGGTCGATCTCGACGGCAATCCGATCGAGGGCGCAACGGTGGATGTCTGGTCGGATAATGCCGACGGCTATTACGACGTCCAGCAGCCCGGCATCCAGCCCAAGTGGAACAATCGGGGTCGTTTCATCACCGGCGCTGACGGACAATACAGTTTCGTCGGCATCAAGCCCGTGAGCTATCCGATCCCCGATGACGGTCCTGTCGGCAAGATGCTGGGGCAGCTCGGTCGGCATCCGTATCGGCCGGCGCACATGCACTATCTCGTCACCGCGCCCGGCTACGAGAAGCTCGTGACCCATACATTCGTCGGTGGCGACGAGTATCTGGAATCGGATGCGGTGTTCGGGGTCAAGGACACGCTCATTGCGCCCTACGAAAAGGTCGACAACGGCTCGACGCTCTGGCGCTCACCCTTCGATTTCGTGCTCGTTCCGGATGTGAAGTGAGGCTCTGATGCCCAACATCAAGATCTTCGTCGACGAAGCGGAATACGGAGCGGTCAAGGGCGGGCTGGCCGACCTGTTGCCTGAGCTGCGGACCGCGCTTTGTACGAGCCTTCGTGTGGATGAGACGGCGTTTCAGGTCGCGGTGATCCCTGTGCTGGGAATCGCCGGTCAGCCTCCGGTCAATGTCGAGGTCAATCTCTTGCCGCGACCGGAACGGACCCGCGAACTGGTGTCCGGTCTCGCACAGGATTTGCGCGCCTATGTCGGCAAGGCGACAGCTCAGCACGTGGCCGTGAGGATCACAATGATCGAACCCGAAAAATATGTGACTTTGAAATAAAACTCAGCGCTAGAGCAATTTTGATTTTGACGGAATNGGCANAATNANAATGCGTAAATGNGNTCANCAGTTTGCTGNGGCTATCCGTTTGCACCTTACGGTGAAACGNTCTAACGGATCAGCGACGCCGATGGGTGACCTGCTCGGCATGGTCCATGCGAGCCTGCAATCGCTGTGCCTCGGCCTCCAGAAAAGTGATGAACTGCTGTGCCGCGGGTGGGCGCTGCCGGTCGCTTTTGGTCAGGATACCGAGTTGCCGGTCCGGATGGTCGATCTTCAGAGGCAGGACGGCGAGCGGGATTGTGCGCCGGGTCTGAAATACCACCGAATAGGGCAATACGGTCAGGGAATCCGATCCCGTCAGCACCGACTGGATCGACGCCAGTGTGCCGCCGGAGAAATTGACCATGAAGTCTTCCTGGCCGATCGATTTCAGCGCGCGCTCGAGGTCGCGATAAAGCGGGCTGTCGGCGGGCGGTGCAATCCAGGGATAGTTGGCGATTTGCGACAGGGTGATCGCCTTGACCCGTGTCAGCGGATGGTCGAGGCGGCAGGCGATGACGTTGCGCCCGGAAAGAAGCGGCAGAAAATCCATGTCCGGCGGGACCTGTCGCGGGTGAAGCGGCAGGATTGCGATGTCGAGACCGCCGTTCTTCAATCCGGCCTCGAGCGCATCGAGATAGCCGTAGGACTGGTCGATATGGACGTCCGAATGGCGCGACTGGAATTCGGCGATCATGGTCGCGACCACACCGTCGGTAAAGATCGGTGATCCACCGACACGAAGNCGGCCGGCCAAGCCTTGGCGGAAGCGTCTGACCAGCAGGCTTGCGTCCTTGTTGGCGGTGCGGATCCTGGTGCCGAGACGCGCCAAGCTGGCGCCGAGTTCCGTGGGACGCAAGGGGCGGCGCCCCGGCTCGAAAAGCGGCATCCCGATGCGTTTTTCCAGAAGCGCCATGCTGCGGGAAACGGACGGCTGTGACTTGCCGAGCTCATCCGCTCCCTCGGTCAATCCGCCTTTTTCAACGATGACCGCCAGTATTTCGAGGTGTTCGCTGTCAATCTTCATAACGCAATGCGATATTATATTCCGCACATCCGATCAATATTTCTCTGCGTTTCGGTTAGCATCCGGACTGAAATAAAGAGGAGGGGGAGGCCCAGTGTCGTTTTTCCGCGAGCAGTTTACCGCGCGCAGCGCAGCCGTGCGCGTTCGCTTTGGTCCCGGCATGCGTCGTTCGGTTGCCGAAGAAATCGAGGCGCTTGGCGCCAAGCGCGCGCTGATCCTGACCACACCCCAGCAAGCAGACCTCGCGGATGAGTTTTCCGGCTATTGCGGAGGTCTCGTCGCGGGCACCTATANGGGTGCNANGATGCACACGCCTGTCGATGTGTCCGAGGAGGCNACCCAGCAGGCACGCGACCTNGGCGCNGACCTTGTTCTCGCCGTCGGCGGCGGTTCGACGATCGGCCTGGGAAAGGCGATNGCGCTCAGGACCGACCTGCCGCAGATCGTCGTACCGACTACCTATGCCGGTTCCGAGGCGACACCCGTCATCGGCCAGACCGAAAACGGTGTGAAGACCACGCAGTCGACACCCAAGGTCCAGCCTGAGGTTATCATTTACGACGCCGAACTGGTGACCACGCTGCCGGTCGAGATGACCGTGACCTCCGCGCTCAATGCCATGGCGCATGCAGCGGAAGGTCTTTATGCGCAGGACCGCTCCCCGATTTCCACGCTGATGGCGATCGAGGGGCTGCGTGCCTTTCGCGATGCACTGCCGGGGGTTCTGGACAATCCGGCTGACACGGCGGCGCGTGGTGAAACGCTCTACGGCGCCTGGCTCTGCGGCACCGTTCTCGGTCAGGTCGGCATGGCCCTTCACCACAAGCTGTGCCACACGCTTGGTGGCAGTTTCGATCTGCCGCATGCGCAGACCCATGCGATCATGCTTCCGCACTCGATCGCCTATAACGCACAGGCTGTTCCCGACCAGCTTGCACCGCTCGCCGACCTGTTCGACGACAGCCACGCCGGCCGCGGCCTGCATCGCTTCGCGAAGAAGGTCGGTTCGCCGATGGCGCTGAAGGATCTGGGCCTTTCGGAAGCCGATCTGGATCGCGCGGCAGATCTGGCCGTCACCAAGCCATACTGGAATCCGCGCCCGGTGGAGCGGGATGCGATCCGCAAATTGTTGCAGGCCGCATGGGCGGGAGAGGAGCCCGTCGTCTGAGTTTTCGGCGGGCCGTGGCCCGCCCTCTTTTGTTGCCTTGGGAGGAGATTACATGCCCGATATCACAACCGATGTCCTGATCATCGGAACCGGCCCGGCAGGGTCGGCCACGGCCGCGCTGCTTTCGACCTACGGGGTCGAGAACATGGCGATCAACCGCTATCGTTGGCTGGCCAACACGCCGCGCGCTCACATTACCAATCAGCGCGCCATGGAAGTGCTGCGCGATCTGGGCCGCGAGGTCGAGGACGAAGCCTATATGTTCGCCACCCATCAGGAGTTGATGGGCGAAAACATCTTCTGCGAAAGCCTTGCGGGCGAGGAGATCGGACGGATGAAGGCGTGGGGCAACCATCCGCTTTCCAAGGCCGAGCACCTGATGTCGTCGCCGACCCAGATGAACGACCTGCCGCAGACCTTCATGGAGCCGCTTCTGTTCAAGACGGCCTGCTCGCGCGGCACCCAGGCCCGGATGTCGACGGAGTATCTCCGCCACGAACAGGACATCGAGGGCGTGACGACCACCTGCCTCGACCGCCTGACCGGCAAGGAATTCACCATCCGCTCCAAATATCTGGTCGGAGCCGACGGCGGCAAATCGCTGGTCGCGGAAAACGAACGCCTGCCCTTCGAGGGCAAGATGGGCGTCGGCGGCTCGATGAACATCCTGTTCCGGGCCGATCTGTCCAAATATGTCGCCCACCGGCCATCGGTGCTTTACTGGGTCATGCAGCCGGGCGCCGATGTCGGCGGCATCGGCATGGGTCTGGTCCGCATGGTCCGACCGTGGAACGAGTGGCTGATCGTCTGGGGCTACGACATCAACGAGCCCGAACCCGAGGTAACGCCCGAATTCGCCACCGACGTGGCAAGGCAGCTTATCGGCGATCCGGATCTCGAGATCGAACTCTTGTCGGCCAACACCTGGACCGTGAACAACTACTACGCGACCAAAACCTCCAACGGCCGCGTCTTCTGCATGGGCGATGCCATCCACCGGCATCCGCCGTCCAACGGTTTGGGCTCGAATACCTCGATCCAGGATTCGTTCAACCTGGCATGGAAGCTCGCCATGGTTCTGAAGGGACAGGCGGGAGAACGTCTTCTCGAAAGCTATAATGCCGAGCGCGCGCCGATCGCCAAGCAGATCGTCACCCGCGCCAACCAGTCGATTGGCGAGACCGGTCCGATCTTTGCGGCTCTCGGGATGGCGGAAGGCGTCGATCCGGAGCAGATGCAGAAGAACCTCGAGGCCCGGACCGACGGCACCGCCGCGGCCGAGGCGCAGCGCGAAGCAATCCGCAAGGCGATCGCCTTCAAGAAATACGAATTCGACGCCCACGGGGTGGAGATGAACCAGCGCTACCGCTCCAATGCGGTGGTCACCGACGGGCAGATCGAGCCGGCCTTCCAGCTCGATGCGGATCTGCATTACCAGCCGACCACCTGGCCGGGTGCGCGGCTGCCGCATGTCTGGCTCTACCGCCACGGCGACGGGGCCGAGACCTCCACGCTCGACATCTGCGGACACGGTCGCTTCACGCTGCTGACCGGCCTCGGCGGTGAGCCTTGGGTGGAGGCGGTGAAAAAGGTCGCCGAGGAATTCGGGATCGAGATCGAGGCCCATGTGATCGGTCCGCGCCAGACATACATCGATCACAGTGGCGAATGGGCGCGTCTCGCCGAAATCAGCGACAGCGGCTGCCTGCTCGTGCGTCCGGACCACCATGTCTGCTGGCGGGCCAGTTCGCTGTCGGACGATCCGAAAGCTGATCTCACACGGGTACTGAAAACCATTCTGGCGCGCTGACGAGCGCGCCTTCATTGACGACCGGTGTCCGGGCTCGCGCTTTTCCGGCGCGCGTCCGGATGCAGTACGGAGAGTATTCCATGGACAAGACAGTTGCCTCGCTCCAGGAGGCCGTTGCCGGTATCGGCGATGGCGCCAGCGTCATGATCGGCGGTTTCGGCGGCTCGGGCGCGCCGATCGAACTGATCCACGCGCTGATCGATGCGGGTCCGAAGAACCTCACTGTGATCAACAACAATGCCGGCAACGGACACGTTGGCCTTGCGGCCCTCATCGAACAAGGGCAGGTCGCCAAGCTGATCTGCTCGTTTCCGCGCTCGGCCGACCCAAAGGTGTTCACCGACCTCTATCTGGCCGGGAAGATCGAACTGGAACTCGTGCCGCAGGGCACGCTCGCCGAGCGCATTCGTGCCGGCGGGGCAGGCATTCCGGCCTTCTACACGCCAAGTAGCTATGGCACCGATATTGCCGAGGGCAAACCGGTCGCTGAATTCGATGGCCGCCCTTACGTCCAGGAGCGCTGGCTGAAGGCCGATTTCGCGCTGATCAAGGCCGAGACGGGCGATCCGATGGGCAATCTGACCTATCGCATGGCCGCCCGGAACTTCAATCCGCTGATGGCGATGGCCGCAGGGACGACCATTGCGCAGGTCTCGCGTGTCGTGCAGCTCGGCGAGATCGATCCCGAAAATGTGGTGACACCCGGCATCTTCGTCGATCGTCTCGTTACTGTCGCCGAGCCGAAACAGGAAGAAACGCTTAATCGCGAAGGCGCGGCCTATCCGGAGGTGGCGGCATGAGCACGCAACTCGACACGATCAAGCTCACAAATGCGCAGATCGCCTGGCGCGCGGCGCAGGATCTCGAGGACGGCGCCTATGTCAATCTCGGCATCGGTTTTCCCGAAATGATCGCCACCTTCCAGCCGGAGGGCCGCGATGTCGTCTACCACACGGAAAACGGTGTTCTCGGATTCGGCGAGGCACCGGCGGCGGGCGAGGAGGACTGGGACCTCATCAACGCCGGCAAGAAGGCGATCACGCTGAAGCCTGGTGCGGCCTTTTTCCACCATGCGGACAGTTTTTCCATGGTTCGTGGCGGCCATCTCGATCTCGCGGTTCTGGGGGCCTATCAGGTAGCCGAGAACGGAGACCTGGCCAACTGGTCGACAGGCAAGGGCGGCGTGCCCGCCGTCGGTGGTGCGATGGACCTCGTCCACGGCGCCAAGCGTGTGGCGGTCGTCACAGATCACGTCACCAAGAAAGGTGAGCCGAAGCTTCTCAAGCGCTGCACCATGCCGCTGACGGGCGTCGGCTGCGTGACGCGAGTCTACACCTCGCTCGCCGTGATCGATATCGAGGACGGCCATTTCGTGCTGCGCGAGAAGCTGGAGGCTCTCTCGTTTGACGATCTGCAGGCGGTGACCGGCGCAGAACTCAAAACCAAGGGCGATGTCGGCGTCCTCGTCGCTAAGGTCCTTTAGAAGGAATACCAAGCCATGGCCGATGCATTCATCTGCGATTACATCCGTACCCCGATCGGCCGCTTCGGCGGCGCTCTCGCTTCAGTCCGCGCCGACGATCTGGCTGCCATTCCGCTCACCGCGTTGATGGAGCGCAATGCGGGCGTCGACTGGGAAGCGGTGGACGACGTGATCTTCGGCTGCGCCAACCAGGCCGGCGAGGACAACAGAAACGTCGCGCGCATGGCGCTGCTGCTGGCTGGCTTGCCGGTCGAGGTTCCCGGGTCGACGGTCAACCGCCTGTGCGGTTCCGGCATGAACGCGCTCATCGACGCGGCCCGCGCCATCAAGGCCGGAGAGGCGGAGCTGATGATCGCTGGCGGCGTGGAATCGATGAGCCGCGCGCCCTTTGTCATGCCAAAGGCGGAAAGCGCCTTTTCACGCTCGGCGGAAATCTATGACACCACGATCGGGTGGCGTTTCGTCAATCCGCTTATGAAATCCCAGTATGGCGTCGATTCCATGCCGGAGACCGGTGAGAACGTCGCGGAGGATTTCGATGTCTCGCGCGAGGATCAGGACGCGTTTGCCTTGAGAAGCCAAGAGAAGGCGGCGGCTGCGCAGGCGAACGGCCGTCTGTCGAAGGAGATCACGCCGGTCTCCATTCCGCAGCGCAAGGGCGACCCGGTTGTCGTCGATCGTGATGAGCACCCGCGTGAAACGAGCTTGGAAGCCCTGGCAAAGCTGCGGACGCCGTTCCGCGAAGGCGGGACGGTGACGGCCGGCAACGCGTCCGGCGTCAATGACGGCGCTGCGGCGTTGATCGTCGCCTCGGAGGCTGCGGCGAAGAAATACGGTCTGACCCCGATCGCGCGTATTGTCGGCGGAGCGTCTGCTGGCGTGCCGCCCCGTATCATGGGTTTCGGCCCCGCGCCGGCCTCGAAAAAGCTGATGGCGCGCCATGGTCTGACCCAAGACCAGTTCGATGTGATCGAGCTTAACGAGGCCTTCGCATCACAGGGGCTGGCGACGCTTCGCGACCTCGGCATTGCCGACGATGATGAAAGGGTCAATCGCAACGGCGGCGCAATCGCACTCGGCCATCCGCTCGGCATGTCGGGCGCCCGGATCGCGGGCACCGCTGCGCTCGAATTGTCGCTCACCGGTGGCCGTTACGCGCTGGCGACCATGTGCATCGGGGTGGGGCAGGGGATCGCGGTGGCGCTGGAACGCGTCTGAGGCGCGATCCCTGATCGATTCCTAGCTGCCCTTGATCGGATTGCTGATGGTGCCGGAAAGCACCTCGCGAGGCCCGTCCTCGGGATAAGCTGCGTCATCGATCTCCACCACCGAATAGAGCTTGTCGTCTCGGAAGGCGCTTGCGAAACGGGTCGTCGTCCCGCCTCCGGGCTTGCTGTCCTGGCCGAGAAAGTCAGGCTCGGCTTCGCTTGCCACGAGTCGCGCATCGGCCGGTGATATCGCACGCACCACGACCTCGCCCTGGTTGTGTGCGCGATCCCAATTGGGGTCGTCGACGGCGGCGGTGGGAATAAGCTTGAAAATCCGGTGTTCCATGCCTGTTCAACAGATCGCTGGCTTGAAGGTTCCCTTTCCGGAACATTCGTCAGTGCGACATGTTAAGGCTTGGCCGTTCGGCGGACTGAACGCCTGAGAGATTCGGCGGATTTTTCCAGAATTTTCAGAGCGCCGACCGGACAAGACAGGGAGTTTGCCGTATGGCCTCGCAGAACGGATCGCTGATCGTCATCTATGCCGCGCTGGCCGGAAATTTTCTGATTGCGATCACCAAATTCGTTGCGGCCGCGTTCACCGGCAGTTCGTCCATGCTCAGCGAGGGCGTCCACTCGCTCGTCGATACCGGCAACGAGCTCCTGCTGCTCTATGGTCTCCATCGCTCCCGTCAGCCTGCCGATGCCGATCATCCGCTTGGTTACGGCGGCGAGGTCTATTTCTGGGCCTTTATCGTCGCGGTTCTGGTCTTCGCTTTGGGTGCAGGTATCTCGTTCTACGAGGGCTTCGTTCACATCCGCAATCCCGAGCCCGTCAGCGACGTCATGACCAACTACATCGTACTCGGCCTCTCGATGATATTCGAGGGCGTGAGCTGGTACATCGCCTTGCGCAGCGTGGGCAAGGAGAAGGGGAACCGCAGCTACCTCGCGGCCGCACGGCGCAGCAAGGACCCCACCTCGTTCACGGTGTTGCTGGAGGATTCCGCCGCACTGTGCGGGCTGATCATCGCGTTTATCGCAATCAGCGCAGCCGACTATTTCGACATGCCGGTCCTCGACGGGGTCGGCTCGATCGGCATCGGTATCGTGTTGACGGCGACTGCCCTGTTCCTGGCACGCGAGAGCAAGGCGCTGCTGCTTGGCGAGCCCGCCTTGCCTCAGGTCGAGGCGCGTATTCGCGAAATCGTCGCCAACGATCCGGATGTGGTGGAGATCCACAAGCTGATGACGGTTCACCTCGGCCCGACCGACGTCATGGTTACGGTCGACGTCGAACTCAAGGACCGTCTCGACACGAACCAGATCGAAGAGGGTGTCCTGCGCATCGAGAAGACGATCCGGTCGCAGCTGCCGCAGATCTGGGCGGTCTACATCCGGCCGAGCGCGGGCCCGGTTCGGTCGCTGAGGAAAACCGCCTCTTCAGGATGAGGCGGCGTCTCCCTCCGATTTGGTTTCTTCCCGCCGGCGGTCCCGCTCCCGAATGAAATTCTTGACCAAGATCACTGCGACGACCGTCAGCGGTGTGCCGAGAACGACCCCGCCCATGCCGAAGAGGATTCCGAAGGCAAGAATCGAGAAGATAATCAGCCCCGGTGGCAGATCGACGGCCTTGCGCTGAATAAGCGGTGTCAGCAGGATCGATTCCGCCTGCTGGATAACGATGTAGAGAACGACAACCCAGAGCGCGGTCCATCCGCCCTCCGTCAGGCCCACGGCTATGGCCGGAACGGCACTGGCTATCGGCCCCACATAGGGCACGAATTCCAGCATGCCCGCGATGAACCCGAGCGCGAAGGCGGAAGGGATGCCGAGGATAAGCAGGCCGATGGTGGTCACCACGCCAATGCAGGTCATGGAGACGAGCTGGCCGATAAACCAATATTTGAGCGTCGTGGCGATTTCGCCGAGAATGTCGTTCGCCCGCGGTCGCATCTCCTCGGGAAACAGTGCAAGGAAACCCTTGCGATAGAGATCGGGCTGAATGGCAAAGTAGACGGCGCCTGACAGGACGAGAACGAAGTTGATCGTGACGGAAAACAAGCCTGTTGAGAAGCCGGTTACATTGCCGACCAGGGAGCCGCTGCCCATCATCGATTTCACATGCGAACCGATTCAGGATTCGAGTTCCTCGATTTGGGTATATTGCTCGACGGTCTTGGCCAGTTCCGGTGCGCGCTCGATGAGCGCGTTCGCCTCGGCCACCAGCTGAGATCCCATGAAATAGGCAAAAGCCGCGACGAAGATGATCACCAGAAGGATCGAAAGCCCCAGCGACGGTCCGCGCGACAAACCGCTGAGCTTTCCGATCTTGTCAGCAATGGCCGAGAGCAGGACCGCGATCAGGACGGCCCCGAAAACCAGCATCACGAGGTGGGTCAGCTTCCACAGCAAGAGCACGCCGAGAACAAGCGCGCCGCTTATCAGAACAAGCTGAACGGGGGAAAAATGGGTCCGGGATGTTTGCATATGCGATGTCGGCGAAGCCATTCGGTTCCGCTACTGGCCTCCCATGTTCGCGATTAGTCTCAACTGCACAACAGGCCGACCCTCGAGATGTTCCGTTCCGACCTTCTTGGAAAAGCGCCGCTCCCTTTTGGCAGGCCTCTCGGCCCTGTTGTCACTCGTGTTCTTCGGAGGCAAGGACCGCCTTCGCCGCGGCGCTGAGCTTCCACTCAAGGCCGGTAGGCTTGAAGTCCACCTTTACCGTGCCGTTGACGGAACTGGCGACGAGGCGTTCGATCACGTTGCTGCCGAAGCCCTTTTTTTCAGGCGGTTTGACTTTCGGGCCGTCAACCTCGAACCACTCGATGATGACCTCGTCGTCCTTTATTCGCCAGTCCATCGTCACCGACCCGGCGTCGTTTGACAGGGAGCCGTATTTGATCGCGTTTGTCGCGAGCTCGTGGATAGCCAGAGCTATTCCTTGTGCTGCAGCGGGGGAAAGCCGCATTTCGTCACCGTGCAGGGAGATGCGGTCGAGAAACTCGCTTCCAAGATGGGTTATTTGCGATTGCACCAGGTCTTCCATGTCGACCGAAGACCAGTTCCCTTCGATGATCAGGTCCTGGGCATGTGCCAAGCCGGCGAGCCGTTCACCGAAAATCTGCACGAAGACGTCCTGCTTCTGATCTTTGGCCGTTTGCCTTGCGATGGCCTGCACGATCGCCAGGAGGTTCTTCGACCGATGATTGACCTCGCGCATGAGGAGCTTTTCCTGCTCTTGCGCGCGCCTTTCCTCGGAGATGTCGGCTACGGTTCCAACAAGCCGGACCGGCTTGCCGCTTTCGAACGTGACATTTCCGTCGGCGCGCACCCAGCGCGGTCTCCCTGAAACGCCGTCAAGCACACGGTATTCAGCGAGGTAGTGACCGGCACCGTCAGCATCGAGAGCCTGCTGGACCGTCGTCTCGACCCGAGCCCGATCTTCCGGATGCAGGGAGGAGACAAACTGGTCGTACGAGAACCTTGTACCACTTGGTATGCCCCAAAGCTCGCAAGCCCTTTCGTCAAAAGTGATCTCTCCCGTCTGGGGATCGAAGTCGTGCACGCCCAAATTGCCCGCCTTCAGTGCCTCGCTGAGGCGATTCTGACTTTCGTGCAGGTCCCGAAGGATGGCTTCCTGTTTCAAGCTGGCCGAAACCAGATGGGCAATCGCCAGAATGAAATTGGTGTCCTCTCTCGTAAACGAGCGCACATGCTTCGAGTGAACGCCGATTGCGCCCCATTGCCCGTCGGGTCCCGGGATGACGGCACTGATTCCGCTTCTGACCTCGTTTGCGGTGAGGATTTCCGGTCCGCTGAACCTCTTCTCTCTGGTGAGATTCTCGACGATGACCGGCTCTCCGGCTCCAAGGGTATATCCTGCCTGACTTTCCTCTCCGCCCGGCACGATCGTTCCGATAATCTCGGGGAAGCCTGTCGCAGCCACGAGTTCGAAGTCAGAGCTTTCCGGCCTGAATTTGAGAATTTTGGCGAAATCCGCATCCAGCAACTGGGCGACATGACCCGGAAGTTCCGGTAAGAATGTCTCCCGCGACACCCCCTCGAGAATTGATTGGCCCAAACGCGCAACGAAGTGCTGCTGTTTGGCGCGTCGCCGGGCCGTCGATTCCGCATTGCTCAGATCGGTGATGTCGATGAAGGTCATGACCGCGCCATCGAAAGAGCCGTGCGGCTTGCGATAGGGAAGAATGCGCATCATGAACCGGCGATTTGCTCCGACGATGCCGACCTCTTCCGTCGCGCCCTGATGGTTCTCGATGACTTTGCCGACCATGGTCAGCGGGCTGTCACCTGTGATTTTCGTCGTGATATCCGTTATTGTTCGCCCGACGTCGGCTTCGATAAGGTGGAACAGCTCCTTGGCGCGCGGCGTGAATTTGCGAACCAGCAGGTTCTGGTCCAGAAAGATCGTCGCGATGTCGATGCTTTCAAAAAGGTTTTGCAGATCGCCATTGCTTTGCGCGAGCTCTTCGACCTTCGCCGAAAGCTCGGCGTTGACGGTTTCGAGCTCTTCATTGACGGATTGAAGCTCTTCTTTAGACGTCTCGAGTTCTTCGTTTGAGCTTTGAAGCTCCTCGTTCATCGACATCAGCTCTTCGTTGGCCGATTTCAGTTCCTCGTTTGAGGATTCGAGCTCTTCTGTCGTTGTGTGAAGATACTCCTTGGTGGCAGCCAGCTCCTTCTCGAGGGCTTCGATGTCGGTCCGGCCTGCGCCGCTTTCCGTTTCATCGATGATCGTATCCACGTCGCCACAATCATGGAACGCAATCAGATAGCTGTGTTTTCCCTGCACTGAGCCGACCGGACGGCACTCGATGCGAAGTCGCCTGCGACGCTTGTCCTGTTCGACCATGAGTAACTGAGCATTGACGATCGCGTCCTCACCCGACATGGCTCTATGGAGGACCGACCTGACATCCATTTTCAGGTCCGGCTTGACCGCGTTGATGATGTCCAGGCTGGGGGCGCCGCGCGGGAAACTGAGATATCGATCGATCGCGCCCATCGTGTAGAGGATCGACCTGTCCTCAGCCACAATTGCGAAGGGTGGCCCGACATGATTGAGTATGAGTTGTTCCGCAGCTTCGAGCGCAGTGGGCGTTTGAGAGGATGCCGATTTCCCGCGCTTGGGTGTGTTGGTGTCGGAAGGCGCATCGGCCCGCGAATAGTGCGCAAACCGCTGGCCGACCGGGGTTTCACCCTGCTCGCGCCGGAAAATGCGCCACTTCGGTGATATCGTTTTGAACAAATCCGACTGGCGGGTGACGTTCTCCGATGTCCCGAGGAAAAGGACACCGTTCTCGCGCAGTGAGTAGTGGAAGACCGGCAGCAACCGGTCTTGAAGAGGCGAGGTGAGGTAGATCAGCAGGTTTCGGCAGGAGATCAGATCCATCCTGCTGAACGGCGGATCCTTGATCACGTTCTGGACTGAAAAAATGCACAGTTCCCGGAGCTCTTCGACAATCCGGTAGTCGGTTCCCTCACGGCGGAAATACCGCTTCCGATACTCTTCGGGCACATGATTGACGAGAGCTTCGGAATAACACCCGCGGCGAGCGATCTCGAGCGCGCGTTCATCGATATCCGTCGCGAACAGCTGGATTTTGGCGCGGTGGCCCGCGTTCTCGAAGCGGGCATGTATCAGCATTGCCAACGTATAGGCTTCTTCTCCGGTGGCGCATCCGGGGACCCAAACCCGTACGGTCCCCTCCTTGGCATTTTCGACCAGTGAGCTGATTGCCAAACGATCGAGCTCTTCAAACGCGTCGGGATCGCGAAAGAAGCCGGTTACGGAGATCAGCAGCTCCCTCAAGAGCTTGCCGACTTCCATACTGTCCTGTTGAAGGTGCTCGAGATAGTGGGCCGCGTCATCGATCCGCAGCACCTGCATTCTGCGATGAATTCGCCTTAGGAGCGTCGCTTCCTTGTACTCGCGAAATTCATGACCGGTCCGCGCGCCCAGGACATTGCAAATCTTCGCAAGGTTGCTGCTCATTTTCTCGCGAAGGCTTTCCACACCGCCGTTCGCCTTCAGGTCCGCGACGCGCTGAAGATGTTCAATTATGATTTGTGGCATCTCCTCTGGCGGAAGCACATGATCCACAAAACCGGTGGCGATCGCACTTTGTGGCATGCCATCATATTTCGCCGAGCCCGGCTTTTGCGCAATGGTCAGCCCGCCGCCTTCCTTCACCAGCCCGAGGCCGTGGGTGCCGTCGCTGCCTGTGCCCGATAGGAGAACGCAAATCGCATCTTCCGCCAGCTCGGAGGCGACGGATTCGAAAAAGGTATCAATCGGCGTGCGATGCCGGCGAGGCGGGGCAGGCCTTTCAATCTTCAACTCGCCATCGGCGTAGGTCAGCGTTGTGTCGGGAGGGATGAGAACAACGGTGTCGGGCTCGGGAACAACCTTGTCCTCCGCCTGCAAGACCTTCATGTCGGTGCAACGAGCGAGCAGTTCCACCAGCATGCTTTTATGTGACGGGTCGAGATGCTGGACGTAAACAAAGCATGCACCACTATCGTTTGGGGCCGCCGAGAGAAATTCTTTGATGGCTTCCAATCCGCCCGCGGAAGCGCCGATAGCGACGATAGGTGTTGTAGCCCGCACCGCTCGATCTTTTGATGTCATGCCTCGGCTCGTTTCCCCTGTTGCCGCACGGAAAAATTGCTCCGAGTCGAGCCTACTCGCTCCAAACAGGAAAGGCTATTAAGTTTGATGAGTGGCTCCATTTCGACTTCGGGGGGGCGAACCGTCAGCTTGGATAGGCCGATGAATTTTCGGTAATCCGGTAATGCACCTGCGCGAAGAGCGCTGGACTGCGGGGCAGGCCGGGGACTGTGCCTGCAACCCCGACGAGTGCCAGTTTTTGCCTGCTCTACCTTCGGCGTTGATTCACCCTCTTCACAATGTATGCGCGACTTGTGCCATTTTGGGTGTGGATAGGTATTTTCACGCAACCTGTTCTTAACGGCTGGAGCACTACCGGTGGTAGCAGGCGCAGCGCTGGGAGATGAGCCGTCAGGCCAAATCGACCCACGTGCTGCTGAGGTAAAGGCACACTCCGGCGGGTGGAAGATATGGGCCGTGTCGTGCATGAATCGGGTGGGACCATGTTTGCTCAATACGAATTGAATGCAGTGCATGAGCTGGAATCGGACACCGGCACGAACTCGGAGCGGGTCTTCGCAAAGCTTGTCCAGGGGATCACGGACTATGCCATCTATATGCTCCACCCCGATGGCACTGTCGCCAACTGGAATGCCGGGGCCGAACGCTTCAAGCAGTACACTGCTGCGGAGATAGTCGGGCTTCACTATCGTCGCTTCTACAGCTCCCAGGATCAGGCAGCCGGTATTCCCGAGCGCAATCTTCAAATCGCCCTGGAACGGGGCCGTTTCGAGGATGAAGGCCTTCGCTACCGCAAGGATGGAAGCAGTTTCTGGGCCCATGTGATTATCGATCCGATCTTCGAAGATGACGGCTCCCTGCTGGGATTTGCGAAAATTACCCGGGACAAATCGGAACAACGTGAACTCGAAATGTCCAGGCGTCTCGCCGAGCGACGTTTCCGGCTTCTGGTCGATGGCATCACCGACCATGCGATCTACATGATCGATCCGGAGGGGATTGTTGTGAACTGGAATTCCGGCGCCGAACGCGTCAAGGGCTACAAGGCCCAGGAGATAGTCGGCCAGAGTTTCGCCTGTTTCTATTCAATTGACGAACAGAAGACCGGAGCCCCCGCGCGCTGTCTCGAAATCGCACTTCAGGAGGGCAGGTTCGAAGAAGAAGGCGTGCGCTTGCGCAAGGACGGCTCGAGCTTCTGGGCTCATGTCGTGATCCATCCAATCTACGAGGAAGACGGCTCACTGATCGGCTTCGCCAAGATCACCCGCGACCGCACGGAGTACAACCAGAATGCGGAGCGGATAGCCTATATGGCGTGCCACGACGCACTGACCGATTTGCCGAACCGCCGGCAGTTCGTCGACAATCTCGATGTGGCGCTTAAGCGTTCCGACGCAAAGGGCAACAAGGTCGCCCTCATCAACATCGATCTCGACGGCTTCAAGGCCATCAACGATACGCACGGCCATGCGGTTGGTGACACGGTTCTGCGCGCACTCTCCGCGCGGATGTCCGCCGGTCTGCGTGCGGGCGAGATGGTCGCCCGTTTCGGCGGCGACGAGTTCGTGGCCTACAAGGTCCACCATTCACCGGCCCAACTCACCGATTTCATCGAGCGGCTGAAGCTCGCGCTGACCCGACCGGTCAGGTTGCCCCATTCCGATCTCACCCCCGGGGCCAGCTTCGGTATCGCGGTTTGGCCCGATGATGCGAACGACCGCGACAAGCTCATCAACAACGCGGATCTTGCGATGTACCGGGCCAAGGGCTCAGTCGAAACCGGCGTCTGCTATTACGAGGCCGAAATGGATGAGCGGGCGCGCCGCCGCCGGGCGCTGGCTTCCGATCTCTGGACCGGACTGAGCGAGAAGCAGTTCGTCCTTCACTATCAGGCCCAGCATTCCGTTTCGTCCGGCGAAATCACCGGCTATGAGGCGCTGGTTCGCTGGAACCACCCGGTGCTTGGCATGCTGGCCCCGGCAGACTTCATTCCAATTGCCGAGGAATGCGGCGCCATCGTTCCGCTCGGCGAATGGGTGCTCGACCGGGCCTGCGCCGATGCTGTCGAATATGAACTGTGCAAGGTTGCGGTCAATCTCTCGCCACTCCAACTCAACAATGTCTCCATCGTCAACAAGGTGCACGACGTTCTGATCAAGTCGGGCCTCAGCCCCCACCGGCTGGAACTGGAAGTCACCGAAACTGCCGTTATCGCCGATCGCGAACGGGCTCTGCACATTCTCCGGCAGTTCAAGAATATGGGCATCCGGATCGCCATGGATGATTTCGGCACCGGTCATTCGTCCTTGGAGACCCTCCGCTCGTTCCCGTTCGACCGGATCAAGCTCGACAGGTCTTTCACATCCGCGCTCGGGAAGGACCGCCAGTCCAACGCTTTTGTACGCGCCATGCTCGCGCTAGGCTCGTCGCTCGACATTTCGGTTCTCGCCGAAGGGGTCGAGACGGCCTCCCAGATGGATTTTCTCACCGCCGAGGGATGCTCGGAGGTACAGGGCTTCATGTTCAGCCGGCCGTCCTTGCTGGTGCACGGACAAAGCGCCTCCCGAAAACACGGGACATCATGACGCCTGACCGCGGCTTCTGCGGTCAGAACGTTTTGACGAGTGCGTCGGCAAGAGAATCCGGCTACAACTTTCGGGAAATCAGCCCGGACGTGCCTTGCCATGAATGCCACTCACACCTCCAATCTCTGGCACCATAGTGCTGCGGAGACAGTTGCCGCTCCGCCGCTGACGTCGGATCTCGATGTCGATCTTCTCGTGATTGGTGGCGGCTTCACGGGTAATTCCGCGGCACTTCATGCCGCCCGCGAAGGCGCCTCGGTCGTCGTGCTGGAAGCGGAAACGATCGGGCATGGCGGCTCGGGGCGCAATGTCGGTCTGGTCAATGCCGGTCTCTGGTTGCCGCCCGACAAGGTGATCGAGACGATGGGGGAGGCGGCGGGCCTCAAGCTCGTTGATGCGCTCGGTGCGGGTCCTGCGAAAGTCTTCGAGATCATCGAACGGGAAGGGATTGACTGCGAAGCGACGCGCAAGGGTACGCTTCATCTCGCCCACTCTCCGGAGGGGCTGAAGGATATCGAGGACCGTTACCGCCAGGGCAATCGTCACGGCGCACCTCTACGCCTCATCAATTCTGATGAAACGGTCAGGCGTACAGGGACGGAAGCCTTTCATGGCGCGCTCTTCGATCCGCGCGCCGGCACCATCCAGCCGCTCGCCTATTGCCGCGGGCTGGCCCGCGCCGCACAGGCCGCAGGCGCCATGATTTGCGAGAATGCGCCCGTCACCGAGCTGCGCCAGGACAATGGCGTCTGGGCCGCGCGCGCCAATGGCCATGTGGTTCGCGCGGAAAAGCTGCTGATTGCGACCAACGCCTATCACACGGGCTTTGACGATCCCTTCCAGCCGGAATTCGTCCGTTTCAATTTCTGTCAGTTTGCCACCGAACCCCTGAGCGAAAGCCAGCGCGCAAAAATCCTGCCGGGCGATGAAGGGTGCTGGGATACCGCCATGGTGATGTCATCAATCCGGCTTGATCGCGCCGGCCGATTGATCGTCGGCGGTGTCGGCAGCGTCGAGGATCCGGGTGCGGGACTGCACGAGGCCTGGGCACGGCGAAAACTGCGCGCGCTTTATCCCGAACTCGGCGATATCGGCTTCCAGCATGTCTGGAGCGGCCGCATCGCCATGACCGATGATCATATCCCGAAGATCGTCGCCTTCGGGCCGAACGCCTATGCCTGTTTCGGCTATTCCGGGCGCGGCATCTCACCGGGCACGGTGTTCGGCGCGGCCGCGGCGGAAGCGCTTCTGAGAGGCGACGAAAGCGGCTTGCCAGTCATTCCGGTGGAGCGCCATCAGGAGCGTCTGACCGCCGCGAAGGCCACTTACTATGAACTGGGCGCCAAGCTCACCCATTTCGCCGCGCATCGACGATAGGGTATCCTCGTCAGTGTGAGAGATGCAGCACGATCTCGCGTCGGTGCGGCCTATCGCGGTGCTCGAAGAGATAGATCCCCTGCCAGGTGCCGAGTGCGAGACGCCCCTCGGTAACCGGAATGGACAGCGATACCTGGTTAAGTGCGGCTTTGATGTGGGCGGGCATGTCGTCCGGCCCCTCCATCGTGTGGACGACCCAGCTCATTGATGGATCATCGCTCGGCGGCACCAGCCTCGAGAAGAATGATTGCAGATCGCGCTGCACGTCGGGGTCGGCATTTTCCTGGATCAGCAGCGAGCAGGAGGTGTGACGCACGAAGACGGTCAGAAGCCCCTCGTCGCTACCGTGGTCAGCAACGAATTCCTCGATCGCGTGGGTGAACTCGTAAAGTCCCTGTCCGCGCGTCGAGATGGAAAGTCTGGTCTGGGGCATGTCGGTCCTGACTGTCACTGCTGGAGAGGTAGCTTCTCCAGATCTAGTGCAGCTTTACTCCGGCAGCCAGTATCTGGCCTGGGGCGCGTCCCGGTCGATGCGAACGAACTGGTTGGCGAAGACGCGGTAGGGCGCGCTCCATTCGCCGTCCGGCCACTGCACGCGGATCTGCGCGCGTTCGGCAACGCCGAGGCCGACATGGACGAAGCCGAGCCGTCCCGAGGCGTGACCGCCACCCACGGCAATCGTGCGCACGCGCGTCTCGTTTCCGCTCTTGACTGAAACCCGCGCGCCGATCGCATCAGGATTCGCGCCCTTCTGCTTCAATTCGATCTCCAGCCAGTTGCCCATCTGCCGCGCCGCGCCGCCATCTTGAGCGCGCCCGCCGGCGTTGCGGAAGAGGCTCGCCGGACCGCCGCGATTGACCACCAGGAGATCGAGCATGCCGTCATTGTTGAAGTCGGCGACCACGGCACCGCGCCCCTTGGTCGGCTTGTCGATGCCTGCGAGATCTCCCGCCTCGACGAATTTGCCGTCGAACGTGCCGAGCAGCAGGTTGTCCGGGTCGAAGGCCGCGAAATCCGGCATCTGCTCGACATTGCCCTTGGCGATGAAGAGGTCGAGATTGCCATCATTGTTGAAGTCGTCGAATTCCGCATGCCAGCCGGTCGAGGGGCGGATTGCTTCGCCGACATAGGGGCGCTGGGCGGTAGCGCCTTTTTCGAAGGCCACGTCGCGATAGACCGGACGGCCTTCCTCGGCGTCCTCGTCAAGCGTCTGCAACTTGGTATCGCCCATCGAGGTCAGGGCATATTCCGGATAGCCATCGGCATTCAGGTCAGCCTCGGCGATCCCCATGCCCCAGATGGTGACGTGGCGCCAGCCTTCGGACGATCGATAGAGGCGCGGCGGACGGTCAGGATCCATCTTCCAGAGCTGCTCCTCGCCGCCGCGATAATATTGCCGGTCGTTGGTGAATCTGAGATCGGCCTTGCCGGTCCGGTCCCAGTCGGTGAACAACATCGAGAGCGCGCAATAGCCTGGCGACAGGGCCGTCCGCAGCGAATAGTCCGGTGCCGCTTCCTTGCCTTGAGTTTGCGAGCGGAAGAAGTCGTTGTCATGGCAGGTGCCCCAAGGGGAGCCCGGTGCGGAGCGGTCGACATAATTGCCGAAAGCGAGTGTGGGAAAAGTCGCGTCTTCCTCGAACGTGGCTGCGAAGGCGGTGGTCCACTCGCGGCCACCGTCATAGGCGAACTGCCGCGAGGCATTGGTGAACGTGCAGCCCGGTCCGCCCTTGAGGATCGCATTGCGGCCGACGCGAAGGACCACGAGATCCTTGTAACCGTCATTGTCGATATCGATCGGATAGGCGCCGGTGACATTGGTCATCACCGTGTCGTCGAGCCCGGTCTCGGTCTTCTCGAATTTGAGTTCGCCGCCTGTCGCTGATCGATTGACATAGAGACCCGCCGGGTTCTTGCCGCCGGCAATGAAGAGATCGGTCTTGCGGTCGCCATTGCAGTCGAGACCTGCGGCGCCGCCGCCGACGAAGAATTCCCACGGGCCGACATAGCTGTGGTCGATCCCTGCCTGAAGTGCCTCTTCCACCATGAGCGGCACATCCATCGGGACATTCCGCTCTTCCGAAACGGCCTCTTCGCCGGATGCCGTAAGCGGTCCGGCCAGCAGAACCACAGGGACGGCGAGGAGGGATGTGAGCCATGAACGGTTCATCGTTCGATCACCAGTGTCTTGAGAAAGGCGATGAGTGCGGAGCGGTCCGCGTCCGGAAGCGCTTCATAGGCACGGGCCGATTGCGAGCCTTCGCCCCCATGGGCGCGGATGACTTCGTCGAGCGTCGTCAGGTCGCCGCGATGACCGTAAGGCCCGGTATCAGCGATGCCCCATAATTCGCTGGTCATGAAGACATCGCGGTCGACAAAGCGCTGGGCCAGCAGTTCATTGCCGAGGACGGCGACTTTCTGATCGGCGATGCGGTGGCGCTTGAGGTCGCCGAAGAGCGGCACCATCACCTCGCCCTTGTCGTTGCGTGCGAGCAGCGACGCCCATTCATAAAGCCCGAGATCGTAGACAGCAGCCGCACCGTCTTCATCGCCGCGCAGCGTTCCCGCGGCATCGACAGGACCGGGGTCGGCGAACTTGAGCGATGACAGCGGCAGTGCGCGGATATGGCAGGAGGAACAGCCGATCGTATCGAACAGCTTGTCGCCATTGGCCGAAGCCGCCCGCCATTCTTCGTCTTCAGGCACCTTTGCGAAGGGCGGCTCGAGCGTTGCCTGCCAGGCCACCATGGCGGAGACATCGCCCGGCGAGATTTCGTCACCCTTGCCGTCTTCGTCATAGTCGATTTCGCCCGTCCAGCGTGCGCCAAAACGTTCGGTCGACTGCATGCCATGGTGCTGATTCAGCGCGTTGACGGTAAACTGCCTGAGCGAGGTCATCACACCTTTCTGGCTGAACGGGCGGATGACGAGATCGGTGTCGACGCCATCGAGACCCGACAGATCGACCATGCCGTCGGCTTCCACCGTGATCGACCCGAAGGAAACGCCCTTCGTCTCGAGCGGCAGCGTGACGGTTTCGCCACTGGCGCGCGCCTGTCTGGCGGCTTCATTGCGGATTGCTTGCAGGTCAACCGTCATCTCGCGGGCAAGCAGTTCGATCAGCCCGGCGCCGAAGAGGTGATTGGTATTGCGCTCGTTGGAGAATTGCGGGTCGATGGAATCGAAATCGGCGTTCGAAAACCCTTCCGAGACGAAGACATTGGCGACGAAGTCACCGGCACCGCCCGCGACCGGCATGTTGTGGCAGCTCGCGCAGGACGCGGCATCCATGCCGGCCATCCGCTGGAAGGAAAGGCGGGTTTCGCGCCGCCGCTTGGTCGGGATGATCGCCTGTGTCGCCATCGGACGACCGACGCCGTCAAGCGGCGTGAAATGCGCACCGAACAGATGCTCCCCAACGGTCGTCAACTCGTCGAGCTTCTCGCGCGTCAACGTGCCCGAAAAATCCGCCCGGTCGAGCGGTGCGCTGATCGCCCGCTCTTCCCAAGGGGCTGGCAGCTTGGTGCCATCGGCCAGGGCGGGGAGGGTGGTCGCAAGGCCCATCGCCACAACGAGGCCCGCCGTCAGATCATCCCGCAGTCGCATAATCGCCTCCCGCCGCTTCCTTGTTGACCGGCAGTGATCGGTCGAGCGTGGTCAGCCCGGTGACGATGGTGCCGAGGAGGGTGAGTTCCAGGTCGTTCTCGTAACAGTGAAATTCAGCGTCATCATAGGCAAGCCCGATCCCTTTCCGCCCCAGCGAGGTGCGGATCATCGGTTCCATCAGGTCGAATGCCAGCACGCCGGATCCCACGAAGGCGATCGGGAACGGATCGAGCAGGGTAAAGAGGTTGCGCAGGCCGTGGCCGATGGCGGAAGCTGCCGAGGTGTAGGCATCCCTTACATTCAGGTCGCCTGCCTTCGCCCGGCTTGCAAGCTCGGCCATCTTCTCCCGATCGATGTCCCAGTCAGGGACGACTTCCGGATCGCCGCCGGTCGCCGTGCGCCAGATCCCGTAGTCTCCGGCATAGGCCTCGATGCAGCCGTGGCGGCCGCAGCGGCAGAGCGCGCCTTGCGGGATGTGGCACATATGGCCGAACTCGGCGGCCGAGGTGAGAATGCCGTTGAACGGACGTCCGCCGAGCACCAGACCCATGCCGATACCATGCGACAGGAGGATCGCCGCATAGGACTGGTCATAGATATGGGGTTCGCGTGACTTGAGCGCGGTGGCGATCATGTTGGCATCGTTGGCGATCGAGACGGAGGTGCCGAAGGCCTCGCTCAGATCTTCGTCGATCTGCAGATCGCGGTGCCGCAGGATCGGCGACCAGTGGATGCGCGTGCCCTTGGCGTCACTCACACCCTGGACCGTCAGTGCAACGTGACGAAGCGGTCCCGCCGAGGGCCCCGCATCATCGACGGCTTTTTTCAGCAGCGACACAAAGCGCCGGCCGAATTCGTCCCGCGCCAGGCTCTGCGTTTCAACCTTTTCGGTGACTTCGAGGATGACGCTGCCGGAGTAGTCGACGAGGACAGCGGAAAGGCGGTTGAGCGTAAGTGTCAGCGCACCAATGGAGGCGGATTTGGGATTGAGCGCCAGCGCGACCTGCGGCCGCCCGCGGCGTGAAAGCGCTTCCTCGCCCGTGCCGCCATCCTTGCGCGGCGCTTCCACCAGATAATCGGCGGCCAGAAGCGAGCTGGTGATCGTGGTCACCGTCGATGCGCTGAGCCCGGTCGCGGCAGCGAGTTCGGTGCGCGACAGCGGACTGTCGGCGCGCAGTGCGGCGAGCACCCGACGCTGGTTTTCCCGACGCAAATCGTCCGAGCGGGCGATGAGTGTCATCCGTGATTTCCTCCCATGGCCGGCCCTCGCTTTTTTGGCATTGCAGCAAAACATTGTTGCAGCGCAATGAGTTAGCCGGTTGAAGATTCACCTTGACACAGCCCGGGCCGTGCGTCACTCTTTTTTTTGACCCTCGAATTAAAGGGTCGTCCGGATCATTCTCCTTGATTGCATTTGGCGGGAGAAGGGGAGGGCCGGACTATCGAAGAGTTTATTCGCGCCCCTTTGTTCGGGCGCATTCGGGAGGAAACTATGAAGAAGAGCATTCTGGCACTGGCCGGCTTCGCGCTGGCCATGAGCGTTTCGACTGCGGCTATGGCCGAAGGCGAAACCATCGGCGTGTCCTGGTCGAACTTTCAGGAAGAGCGCTGGAAAACCGACGAAGCAGCCATCAAGAAGGCGCTTGAGGAAATGGGAGCGAAATACGTTTCCACCGACGCGCAGAGCTCCTCGTCCAAGCAGCTGTCCGACATCGAAAGCCTCATTGCTCAGGGCATCGACGGCCTGATCATTTTGGCTCAGGACTCCCAGGCCATCGGCCCGGCTGTCCAGTCTGCTGCTGACAATGGCATTCCGGTCGTCGGTTACGACCGTCTCATCGAAGACAGCCGCGCCTTCTACCTGACCTTCGACAACGTCGAAGTCGGCCGCATGCAGGCTCGCGCCGTTCTCGAAGCGGCTCCGGAAGGCAACTACGTCATGATCAAGGGCTCGCCGACCGACCCGAACGCCGACTTCCTTCGTGGCGGCCAGCAGGAAGTCCTGCAGGAAGCCATCGATGCCGGCAAGGTCAAGATCGTCGACGAAGCCTACACCGACGGCTGGCTTCCGGCCAACGCTCAGCGCAATATGGAGCAGATCCTGACCGCGCAGAACAACGAAGTCGATGCCGTTGTGGCTTCGAACGACGGTACTGCAGGTGGCGCTGTTGCGGCTCTGACCGCTCAGGGCATGGAAGGTATCCCGGTCTCCGGCCAGGATGGCGACCACGCTGCGCTGAACCGCGTTGCCAAGGGCACCCAGACCGTCTCCGTCTGGAAGGACGCGCGTGAACTCGGCCATGAAGCCGGCAAGATTGCCGTCGAACTGGCGCGCGGCACCGCAATGTCGGACATCGAGGGCGCAGAAAAGTGGACCTCGCCGGCAGGCACCGAGCTTTGGGCCAAGTTCCTCAAGCCGGTTCCGGTGACCAAGGACAACCTTGAGACCGTCGTCGACGCGGGCTGGATCAGCAAGGAAGATCTCTGCCAGGGTGTCACCGACGGCCCGGCTCCCTGCAACTAAGACTGTTTTAGATCAAACCTTCACCGCGCCGCGATTTTGCGGCGCGGTGTTTATGGGCGCTTTTCCCGACGCAATGACGGACTTTTCCGATGACTGACGCTGACAAGCCAGCCCGCCCGGCGCAAAAGAAAAACCTCTTCGCACAGCTCGAACTCGATACGCGCCTTCTCGGCATGATCGGCGCGTTCATCATCCTGTGCATTGGTTTTCATCTCGTGACCGACGGCAGGTTTCTGACCTCGCGAAATATCTTCAACCTGACCATCCAGACCGTCAGCGTTGCCATCATGGCAACCGGCATGGTGTTCGTGATCGTCACCCGCAATATCGACCTGTCTGTCGGTTCGCTGCTGGCCACCTGCTCGGCGGTGATGGCGATGACCCAGACGTTCATCACGCCTGAAGTTTTCGGCCTTGGGCTGAACCATCCGGCAACCGCTCCGATTGCCATCGTTGTCGGTATTGCGACTGGCGTCGTGATCGGCGCGTTCCAGGGCTATATCATCGGGTATCTCGGTGTGCCGGCCTTTATCGTCACGCTCGGCGGACTTCTCGTATGGCGCAACGTCGCCTGGTATCTGACAAACGGTCAGACGATCGGCCCGCTCGACCGCAATTTCATGCAGTTCGGCGGTATCAACGGCACGCTTGGCGAAACCTGGAGCTGGATCATCGGCATCATCGCCGTGCTTTTCGCCTTCTACTCGTTCTGGCGCAGCCGCCGCAGCAAAATTGCCCATGAGTTTCCGGTCAAGCCGGTCTGGGCTGAAGTGGTCATGGCCGGCATCACCGCCATCGCAATCCTCGGCTTCGTTGCCGTGCTGAACAATTACGACGTTCCACGCCGTAGGCTGCAGCAGATGTTCGAGGCACGCGGCGAGGTTATGCCGGACGGATTTACCCAGGGCTATGGGCTGCCGATCTCGGTTCTGCTGCTGATCGCCGTCGCCATTGTCATGACGATCGTCGCCCGGCGCACCCGCCTTGGCCGCTATATCTTCGCAACCGGTGGCAACCCGGATGCGGCCGAGCTGTCCGGCATCAACACCCGGCTGCTGACTGTCAAGATCTTCGCCATCATGGGCGGGTTGTGCGGACTGGCGGCACTGGTCGCCTCGGCACGCCTGTCGTTCCACTCGAACGATATCGGCACGCTTGATGAGCTCCGGGTCATCGCCGCAGCCGTCATCGGCGGCACCGCGCTCGCCGGTGGCGTCGGCACGATCTATGGCGCCATTCTCGGTGCGTTGATCATGCAGTCGCTGCAGTCAGGCATGGCCATGGTCGGCGTCGATGCACCTTTCCAGAACATTGTCGTCGGCGCGGTTCTCGTGATTGCCGTCCTTATCGACACGATCTACCGCATGCGTACGGGAGCGAAGTAATGGCTATCGACCGCAATGGAACGCCTCTCGTCGAAATGCGCGATATCTCGATCGCGTTTGGCGGTGTGAAGGCCGTTGATCACGTAACCGTCGATCTTTATCCCGGTGAGGTGGTCGGCCTTCTCGGCCACAACGGCGCCGGCAAGTCGACGCTGATCAAATGCCTCTCGGGTGCCTATCAGCAGGATTCGGGAGATATCTACATCAACGGTGACAAGGTCTCGATCAGCAATCCGCGCGATGCGCGCCGCTACAATATCGAGACTATCTACCAGACGCTGGCGCTGGCCGATAACCTGGATGCCGCCTCGAACCTCTTTCTCGGACGCGAGATCGTCGGCCCCACAGGGCTGCTCGACGACAACAAGATGGAGGCCGAGACGCGAAAGGTGATGCACCGGCTCAATCCGAACTTCAAGAACTTCAACTCGCCGGTCTCCTCCTACTCGGGTGGTCAGCGGCAGTCGGTGGCGATCGCGCGCGCCGTGCACTTCAACGCCAAGATCCTGATCATGGACGAGCCCACGGCAGCCCTCGGCCCGCACGAGACGCAGATGGTGGCGGATCTGATCCAGGAGCTCAAACGCCAGGGACTCGGCATCTTCCTGATCGACCACGACGTCCATCAGGTGAAGAAGCTGTGCGACCGCGCGAACGTGATGAAGAACGGACAACTGGTCGGCACCGCCAATGTCGAGGATGTCAGTGCCGACGATCTTCTCGGCATGATCATTGCCGGCAAGTGCCCTCCGGGTGCGATCCCCGGGCCCGGTGCCATCCAAGAATAAAAGACAACGAGGCGGCCTCGCTTGAAGGCCGCCCACACCACCAACCATAGGGAAGGAAACCAAATGGGAACCGGCTTTTTCGGTAATATCGAGAAAATTCCGTTCAAGGGCGCGGATTCAACCGACCCGCTCTCCTATCGCTTCTACGATCCGGAAGAGGTCGTCATGGGCAAGCGGATGGAAGATCACCTCCGTTTTGCAGTGGCCTACTGGCACTCCTTTGCCTGGGAAGGCGGCGACCCGTTTGGCGGACGGACCTTCGATCGTCCCTGGTATGACGGGGAAATGGACAAGGCCAAGCTGAAAGCCGATGTCGCCTTCGAGATGTTCAAGATTCTCGGCGTGCCCTACTACTGCTTCCACGACGCCGACGCACGTCCCGAAGGCAGCACCTTCGCCGAGAGCAAGAAGAATCTCGACGAGATCGTCGACTATTTCGCGCAGAAGCAGGAAGAGACCGGCATCAAGCTTCTCTGGGGCACGGCCAACCTGTTCTCGAATCGCCGCTTCATGAGCGGTGCCTCGACCAATCCGGATCCGGATGTGTTTGCCTACTCGGCAGCCACGATCAAGTCCTGCATGGATGCCACCATGAAGCTCGGCGGCCAGAACTACGTGCTCTGGGGTGGCCGCGAGGGTTACGAGACGCTGCTCAACACCGATATGGGCCGCGAGTTCGACCAGATGGCGCGCATGCTTCACATGGTGGTCGACTACAAGCACAAGATCGGCTTCAAGGGCGCGATCCTGGTCGAGCCGAAGCCGCAGGAGCCGACCAAGCACCAGTACGACTATGATGTCGCGACCGTTTACGGGTTCCTCAAGAAGTACGGACTTGAGAACGAGGTGAAGATGAACATCGAGCAGGGGCATGCGATCCTTGCCGGTCACACCTTCGAGCACGAACTGGCACTCGCATCCACGCTCGGCATCTTCGGTTCGATCGACATGAACCGGAACGACTATCAGTCGGGCTGGGATACCGATCAGTTCCCCAATAACGTGCCTGAAATGGCTCTGGCCTATTACCAAGTGCTCAAGGCCGGCGGGTTCACCACCGGCGGCACGAATTTCGATGCCAAGCTGCGCCGCCAGTCAATCGATCCGGAAGATCTGCTGATTGCTCACATCGGCGGCATGGATTGTTGTGCCCGCGGCTTGAAGGCCGCCGCGAAGATGGTCGAGGACGGCGCGCTGCAGAAGCCGCTTGACGAGCGATACGCCGACTGGGACGGCGCCGAAGCGCAGAAGATGCTCAAGGGTGAATACACGCTTGAGCAGATCGCCGAGAAGGTGGAGCGGGAAAACATCAATCCCGAACCGCGCTCCGGCCGTCAGGAGTATCTCGAAAACATCGTCAATCGTTACGTCTGACTTCGAAGGCGAAAGCGCAAAAGAAAAGCCGGGCTTGTGCCCGGCTTTTTTTTCCCACTTTGGAGGCCTCGCGCGATCGCGAGGTCAGGCTTTCTTGAGCATCAGTCCCTGTGTCTCTTCCATGCAGTACATGCCGTAAATCAACTGCAGCAGCTGCTCGACCTTTTCGGACGCAAGGCTGTAGTAGATCTGTTGGCCGTTACGTCTGGTAGCAACGAGGTTGGCCGCCCGAAGCTTCGCGAGTTGTTGCGACATGGCCGACTGGCTCATGCCCACAAGCTCCATCAGCTCGGTGACGGTGACCTCCCTGTTCACCAGATGACACAGAATCATCAGGCGGTTGCGATTTGCCGCCGCAGCAAGAAGCTCCGAGGCCGCATCCGCGCTTTCACGCATCTTGGATGGTTGCAAGTTGTTCATATCATCAGGATGTTGAATTTCTTTCGCCGCATTTTTTGTTCGACGCAGACGCCACTCCCATGGGTGGAGCAGAAACCACGCATCCGCTTTGATGTCTTGAACGACATTTCAGGGCGGGTCCCAAGGACTTAGCATGGTTAACGCGGCGCCGGGAAGTAAGAAATTCAAGTATTCCGACATTATGTCAGAAAGCTTACGCATAAATAATAAAGCATCTATGTAACCAGTGCGCGTGTCATCTGGAACCCGCGCGTAAAGACATCGCAAATCGGGCGGATATTTTTGCAGTGCAGCGAAGCCTTCGTTTTGCAAGGCGATAAAGACAAATCGCAAGTTAAATTCTTAACACGGCAGCTTGCAAAGACGCTTTAATATAAATACATGCCTATATAAGGATTAAAATATTTGGAGGCGATAATGACGTTGGACAGGCTTGTTCTCGCATTTGCGGGCTTGATGATTTTTCTGTCGGTGGCGCTCACGGTCTGGGTGTCGCCCTATTTCGTGTGGTTCACCGTGTTCATCGGTGCGAACATGCTGCAATCTGCCTTTACCGGCTTCTGCCCGGCGGCAGTCATCTTTCGAAAGCTCGGCGTCAAGCCCGGTCCGGCATTCTGAAGCTCACGGCTTGGTTAAGTGTCGCCAAGCCGGATGCCGGCCAAGAAAAAAGGCGCTCCTATCAGCTAGGAGCGCCGGATCGTCCGACCTCAGGTATCTGTCTTCAGAAAGTCGTCGCAAGCGGCGGCCGCTTCTCGCCGCAATGAAGAAGAGCCGAGACACTCGCAAGTGTAGCGGCAGCGATCACCAGGGCACCAATTCCAAGAACAGTCATTGCTCGTACTCCGAAGGCTTCATTGCCTTTGTCGCTGACGAATATCGCCGGCTATTCTTGCGCGAGCCTTGCCTGCGTGCCCATTTCCCAAATCTTAACAAGCTCTTAACGTTAGCAGGGCGATCCCATTAAGCCGCAACAATGTGTTAACCTTCGAGCAAGGAATTAACCATAATGATTGTCCCTAACAGGAAGGAGTGCGACCGACCGATTTCGGGGTGACAGGTTGCACAGGCATGAAGCCGCTCCTCCTACTCCGGTTGGGCCCGGAATTAGTTGAGTAAACAGCAACAGTTCAAAGAAGCGCACCCGACGGTGGATCATCTCCGCATTCGGGAAGCGGATCTGTCCGGAATCCAAGTCGGACGGAGCAGAAACGGGGGACGACGTGACGCAAGCCAACCAGACGGCGCGGGATCCGGCAGCTTTTGCCGGTCTTCAGTCGCGCCTTGGCCTGATCGGGATGAATGAATCCGATCGCGCACGTCTGAGCGCCATGCGTCCGTTGGTCGAAGCGGAAGCACGCACCGCGCTTGCCGAATACTTCCGTAAACTCGAAGTTCAGCCCGAGACCACGCGCCTCTTCTCCTCCTCGCGCCAGATCGATCGCCTTCAGGAACTGGAAGTCGCTCATTGGTCCATCCTCGCCGACGGACGTTTCGACGGTCTGTATACGGATCGCTCCGTCATCCTCGGCGATGTCCGCCAGCGCATCGGCCTCGAGCCCGGCTGGTCGATCGGCGGGCATACAATGGTTCTCGAGGCTGTCATCCGCAAGCTGGCGGCCAAGAGCTCGGGACGCTTCAGCCTTTTCTCGAACGGCCGCGACCGCGCCGAATTCGCCGATAACGTCATCGCCGCTGTCAAGGCGGTCCTGCTCGACATCGATGTCCAGTTCACGCACCGTCTCGGCGAGGAGCTTCGCCAACGCGATGAAGCCCACCGCGTTGAACTGGAAGAGGCCCATGCGCGTGTCGCTGAGAGCTTCGGCCGCGTCATCGATGCCCTGGCCGAGGGCCAGCTCGACGAACGGGTGCAGGCGCATGAAGCCGGTCCGCACTCGGATCTGGCCAATCGCTTCAACGCGATGATCGATCATCTGACCTCGATGCTCCACGACACGGGCGAAGGCGCTGAAGGTGCCGCGTCACGGCTCGGCGAACTTTCGCAGGAGGCGGCAAGCGTGCGCGCCGGACTCGGTGAGACCGCCGGCGATCTCGTGTCGGGTGGCGAACGCCTTTCGGAAATCGCCCGCGATATTCGCCGTGCGGCTGAAGGCGCCAAGAGCGCCGAGGAAGTCATTGCGGTCGCGCGTGCGAGCGCCGAACAAAGCGACCGCGTCGTTGCCCGTGCCATCGACGCGATGGCAGGTGTCGAATCCTCCGCAGAGGAAATCGGCAAGATCATCGGCGTGATCGACGAGATTGCATTCCAGACCAACCTGCTTGCGCTCAATGCCGGTATCGAGGCAGCGCGCGCAGGCGATGCAGGACGCGGTTTTGCCGTCGTGGCGCAGGAAGTCCGCGCTCTCGCGCAGCGCTCGGCGGGGGCTGCGAGCGAAATCAAGGAACTGGTTGCGGGGACGAAGACGCAGGTCGGCCGCGGCGTCGAACTGGTGGGCGACACGCGTTCGGTCATTTCCGATCTCGTCGCCCAGGTCGAGCGCATCAACGATGCTGTGAGCGGTGTCGGGGCATCCGGTCTCGGCCATGCCAGCGAGATCGAGGGTGCTGCGCGGCAGATCGGCGTGGCAGGCGACCGGGTCGGCAACGAATCCAGGCGTGCAGAAACTGTCGCGGAAGGTGCCGGCGATCTGGGCATGATCATCGCAGACCTTGGTGCGCGCATCCGCTCGTGCCGTACGTTCGAACATATCGAAATTGCCGGTCGGAGACTGGCAGGATGAAGGCCCATGAAACTTGGAGAAGCCAATGACAAGTGCAGATGAGGCACCGCACGTGCTGAAGCTGCCGGCGGTTCTGGATTTGCCGGCCGCAAGCAGGTTGCATGAGCAGGTGCTCACGCTTCAGGAGAAGAACATCGCAGTCGACGCGTCGGAAGTTTCGCGGGTCGGTGCGCAGTGCATACAGGTTCTGCTTTCAGCGGCAGAGAGTTGGCGTAGTGCAGGCCGTGCGTTCTCGGTCAACCAGTCGTCCGAAACATTTGCGAGAACGCTTCAGCTTCTCGGCGTGACGGATGAATCTGTCGTTCCAATGGAGATCATATGATGAAGAAGAAAGTTCTGACGGTTGATGACTCGCGCACCATCCGCAACATGCTGCTCGTTACCCTCAACAATGCGGGCTTCGAAACTGTGCAGGCCGAGGATGGTGTCGAGGGTCTCGAGGTTCTTGAGGAATCCGATCCCGACGTGATCGTCACCGACATCAACATGCCCCGGCTTGATGGCTTCGGCTTTATCGAAGGCGTGCGTCGCAACGACCGCTACCGGGCCATTCCGATCCTCGTTCTCACCACCGAGAGCGATGCGGAAAAGAAGAACCGCGCCCGCGAGGCCGGTGCGACCGGCTGGATCGTGAAGCCGTTCGACCCCGCCAAACTGATTGCCGCGATCGAGCGTGTTACCGCCTGACAGGACAACTGCTATGGACATGAACGAAATCAAGGAGATCTTCTTCCAGGAGTGCGAGGAGCAACTCGCGGAGCTGGAATCAGGTCTGCTCGCCCTTAACGATGGTGATACGGATATCGAGACGGTTAACGCCGTTTTTCGAGCGGTTCACTCCATCAAGGGCGGGGCGGGTGCCTTCGGCCTGGATGACCTGGTCGGGTTCGCCCACGTCTTCGAGACCACGCTTGATTGCGTTCGATCCCAGACGCTGGAGCCGACGCAGGATGTCCTGAAGGTCATGCTTCGCTCGGCCGACGTGCTTGCAGATCTGACCGCCGCTGCACGCGAAGGCGGCTCGGTGGACGCGGAACGAACGGCCGTTCTGGCCAAGGAGCTCGAGGCTCTCGCCAAGGGTGAGGCACCGCCCGCAGCTCCGGCTGCAGCGGCACCGGAGGCACCTGCACCGGCAGCTCCAGAGCCCGTCGCTGTGGCACCCGAACCTGAGCCTGCGCCAGCGCCCGAGCCCACCGATGAGAGCGGCTTCCAGCCGGTTCCCTTCTCCTTCGACGATTTCTCTGACGAGGATGGCGATGCTTCCGAGCCTGTCGAGACGACCGGTTCTGAAGGTCACAGCAACAAGTTTACCGTCAAGTTCAAGCCGCGCTCGGATCTTTATGCCAACGGCAACGAAACCGTGCTGCTTCTGCGCGATCTTGCCAAGCTCGGCGAAATGCGGGTGCGCTGCGAAAACGACGATCTTCCCGCCATCGACAAGCTCGATCCGGAAGGTGCTTACCTGTCCTGGCTGATCGAGATATCGACCAACTCCGCAGAAGACGAGATCCGTTCGATCTTCGAATTTGTCGAATGGGATTGCCAGTTGGAAATAACTGCCGGCGAGCCGGACGTCGAAATGCCTGAAACGGCTGCTGTCGAACAGCCGGAAGAAGCGCCGATGGAAGCCGTGCCGTTCGATCTTTCCCTTCTCGAAGACGAAACTGCTGCGTCACCGGAAGGAGCTCCCGCTGCCGAGGCCGCGGCTGAAGAAGCTCCGGCTGGCGCCGCATCCGGCAAAGCTGACAACCCTGGTGAGCAGCCTGCGCCTGAACTGCCGGCAGCAGCAGCTGCAATCGCCGCGAACGCCGAAAAGCAGAAGGTCGCAGCCGTTGCTGCCGTCCCTGCCGCGCCGCAGACAATCCGCGTCGATCTCGATCGCGTCGATCGTCTCATCAATCTCGTCGGCGAGCTGGTGATCAATCAGGCCATGCTGGCCCAGAGTGTCGTCGAGAACGAAACCGGCGGCGCATCGGCCATCAATCTGGGCCTTGAGGAGCTGCAACAGCTTACCCGCGAGATCCAGGATTCGGTCATGGCGATCCGCGCCCAGCCGGTCAAGCCGGTCTTCCAGCGCATGTCGCGTATCGTTCGCGAAATCGCGGACATGACCGGCAAGAGTGTCCGTCTGGTCACCGAGGGTGAAAACACCGAGGTCGACAAGACGGTCATCGACAAGCTGGCCGAGCCGCTGACCCACATGATCCGCAACGCCGTCGACCACGGTCTGGAAACACCCGAAAAGCGCCAGGCCGCCGGCAAGAGCGCGGAAGGCGTGCTCCGGCTTTCGGCGAAGCACCGTTCAGGCCGCATCGTCATCGAGATTGCCGATGACGGCGCCGGCATCAACCGCGAGCGCGTTCGACAGAAGGCGATCGACAACGGTCTCATCACGGCGGAACAGAACCTGCCCGACGAGGAAATCGACAACCTGATCTTCCATCCGGGCTTTTCGACCGCTGAGAAACTCTCCGACATTTCAGGCCGTGGCGTCGGCATGGATGTGGTGAAGCGCTCGATCCAGTCGCTCGGCGGCCGCATCAACATCACCTCGACGCCGGGCAAGGGCTCGATCTTCACGATGAGCCTGCCGCTCACCCTTGCCGTCCTCGACGGCATGGTGGTCACTGTTGCAGGCCAGACACTGGTGGTTCCGCTCACCGCGATCGTCGAGACGCTGCAGCCGGAGAAGGGGGACATCCATTCCTTCGGCTCCAACCAGCGCCTTATCGCGATCCGCGACAGCTTCTGCCCGCTCGTTGATGTGGGCCACATCCTGCGCTTCCGCCCGGACTATGCGGACCCGGCCGAAGGTGTTGCGCTCCTCGTCGAGAGCGAGGGCGGCGGACAGCGTGCGCTCATGGTCGACGCAATTCAGGGCCAGCGTCAGGTAGTCATTAAGTCTTTGGAGGCAAATTACACCAGCGTGCCGGGCATTGCGGCCGCAACCATCCTTGGTGATGGGCGTGTTGCTCTCATTCTGGATGTGGATTCCGTGGTGGCGGCGTCGCGGGGACAGTCAATGCGTGGAGAGATGTCGCTCGCGGCTGCTGGATAGCATGCCGTTGGCGACCATCAGGAAAGTCGATGCCGATGAACACCAGTGCAGTTGCCCCTAGCGGGAAACAGGAAGAATGTGTGGTTAGCGGGGAATTCCCGATGACCCGGAAAGATCTGGCGGACATCGCCGCCATGATCCATGCTGATGCGGGGATTTCCCTCAACGACAGCAAGGCGTCGCTTGTCTATTCGCGCCTGTCGAAGCGCTTGCGTCGGCTGGGTTTCTCCGCCTTCAGCGAGTATTGCCGTTTCGTTGCCGCGGAAGAGGGAGCCGCCGAACGTCGTGAGATGTTGTCGGCGCTGACGACCAACTTCACCAAATTCTTCCGCGAGAACCACCACTTCGAGCATCTCGAAAAGACGGTGTTGCCTGAGCTGATCGCGCGTGCCAAGGCCGGCGGCCGGGTCCGAATCTGGTCGGCGGGGTGTTCCGACGGTTCCGAGCCGTACTCGATCGCGCTGACCGTGCTGAAGGCGTTCCCGGACGTGGCCAATTACGACTTCAAGATCCTGGCCACCGACATTGATCCGAAGATCCTGCAGAAGGCCAAGAACGGCATCTACGAGGAGGCTGCGCTTGAAGCCGTTGAATCCGGTATGAGACATAATCTCTTCAAGCGTTCTGCCGAGGGCGGCTTTGCGGTCGATGCGAAGGTGAAATCGCTTATCACCTATCGTGAACTCAATCTCATGCAGCCCTGGCCCTTCAAGGGGCCGTTCGATGTGATTTTCTGCCGCAACGTCGTCATCTATTTCGATGAACCCACGCAGGCGCGCATCTGGACACGCTACGCCGAGAAGCTCGCTGTGTCCGGTCACCTCTACATCGGTCACTCCGAGCGCCTCTGGGGCGAGGCAAAGGACTGGTTCGATAATGTTGGCATCACCACTTACCGCTATCGGGGAGGAGCGCGGAAATGACAATGGCACGCGTACTTGTTGTAGATGATTCCCCGACCATGCGTGGTCTGATCCGTGGCGTTCTGTCGAGCGATCCGCAGATCGAGGTTGTCGGCGAGGCCGGCGACGCGATGGAAGCGCGTGCGGCCATCAAGCAGCTCAACCCCGATGTCGTGACACTGGATGTCGAGATGCCGAACATGAACGGCCTCGAGTTTCTCGAAAAGATCATGACGCTTCGGCCCATGCCGGTCATCATGGTTTCGACGTTGACCCACCGCGGCGCCGAGGCAACGCTTGCCGCGCTCGAGATCGGCGCCTTCGACTGTGTCGGCAAGCCGACTCCAGGCGACCCGGCACCCTTCGGAGGGCTGATTGAAACCGTAAAGGCAGCCGCCCGTTCGCAGCGCCACAAGCAACCTGCTGCACCGGCACCGGTGACGCAGGCGCGTCCGTCAGCGGCAATACAATACGCTCCGTCGCGCAAGATCATCGCCATCGGCGCCTCCACCGGCGGCGTCGAGGCGCTGATCCAGGTCGTTTCGAAGTTTCCGGAAAACTGTCCGCCCACAGTCATCACGCAGCACATGCCGGCAGCCTTCACCAAAAGCTTCGCGCAACGTCTCGACCGGCTGTGCAAGCCGAAGGTCAAGGAGGCCGAGAACGGCGACAGGCTGGAGATCGGCCGCATCTACCTTGCGCCAGGCGGAGACCAGCATCTCGAGGTAGGGAACGCTGCCGCTCCCTCCTGCCGGTTGATTGAAAGCGATCCCGTCAACGGTCACCGCCCTTCGGTCGATGTGCTGTTCGATTCGGTCGCCAGCCTGGCGGGCAGTCGGGCCGTTGGCGTAATTCTCACGGGAATGGGGCGCGACGGCGCGCGCGGACTTCTCAACATGCGGCAGGCCGGTGCAACGACCATCGGTCAGGACGAAAAGACCTGTGTGGTCTACGGAATGCCCCGCGTTGCGTACGAAATGGGTGCGGTCGGGACCCAAGTGCCTCTGAATGATATCGGAGAGGAGATCCTCCGCTCCACCACCACACGCAAGGATAGGGTCGCATAAATGTCTATTGCAGAAAAAATCAAGGTCTTGATCGTAGACGATCAGGTTACGAGTCGTTTGCTTCTCGGCGATGCGCTGCAGCAGCTCGGCTTCAAGCAGATCACGGTGGCGGGTGATGGCGAACAGGGCATGAAAATCATGGCCCAGCAGCCCCATCACCTCGTGATCTCGGACTTCAACATGCCGAAGATGGATGGTCTCGGATTGCTTGAGGCAGTTCGATCCAACCCGGCAACCAAGCGCGCGGCATTCATCATGCTGACCGCGCAAGGCGATCGTGCTCTGGTGCAAAAAGCGGCGGCGCTGGGCGCCAACAATGTGTTGGCTAAGCCTTTCACCATCCCCAAAATGCAGGCGGCTATCGAAGCCGTGTTTGGAGCTCTCAAGTGATACATGATCCGTCAACGCGGCGAATTCACGTCATACAAGGCGAATACAAGGTCTCCAGCGATCCGGATGTCGTGCTCTGCACCATCCTTGGCTCCTGTGTAGCCGCCTGTATGCGTGACCCCGTCGCAGGAGTTGGCGGGCTGAACCACTTTCTTCTCCCGGGCAATGTCGGGAGCGGGGCGACTGGCACCGAGGCCAGTCGCTACGGCGTCCATCTGATGGAGCTTCTGATCAACGGACTGTTGAAGGCCGGCGCGCGTCGCGACCGACTGGAAGCCAAGATCATCGGCGGTGCCAAGACCATTGCAACTTTTTCCAACATTGGCGAACAGAATGCGGCCTTCGCCCAGCAGTTCCTGAAGGACGAAGGCATCAAGATCGTTGGAATCAACGTAGGCGGCGATAACGGAAGGAAGCTGGAATACTGGCCGGTCAGCGGCCGGGCACGCCAGATTCCACTTACAGGTGCGGAAACTCAGAAGACCGTTGCACGGGAGCAGTCTGTTCCCAAGCCCGAGGTCCGGAAGCCCGCGGAAACGTCGATCGAGTTTTTCTAGAGAGGTTCGTACAATGGCTACTGGAGAGGGAGCACCACAGTTCTCGCACGAGCCCCTATTCGATGTAATCGGAAGGGTAAGCACGGAATTGCGGGACGTGGCCAAGCTCATCGAGCAGCTCGAACCGATGCTGTCGGACGCGCAGTCCGACGAGTATCTTGAATCGCCTGAGCACATGCGCCTGTTGCAGGGGATCGATCTCGCCGTGCAGAAGTCCAAGGGGCTTGCGGCGTTTCTCGATAGCGTCAGCGATGAACTGGATGTCGATCATCTGGTCGACATTACCACCGCGCTCAATCTGGTTACGCTTTCCGACATGAAAATGCGTCTGCGTGCGGCCGTTGACACCAAACAGTCGGCTGAAACCTATCAGGCGGCCTCCGGCGATCTCGATTTCTTCTGACGCCGGAGGGCGGCGGGCAATCTTCGAACACCTTCGCGCAAGTTTCAGCTTCTAGTGTGCCGTCAGGGCATTGGGAGCCTGTAACTCTTATGGGCAGCGTGGGTACAGAATGAATCTGTTCGACCAGCTAACACAAATCGGAAAAAACCTGGCCGGGCTGGGCCAGGCAAGATTGATCGGACTGGGCGCCGTGGGCGCCGCGGCAATCGCGTTGATCGTGGTCGCCGGCATGTTCCTGAACAAGCCTACTCGTGAAACGCTCTATATCGGCCTGTCTGGCGAGGATATCTCCCAGATTTCCCAGGTCCTTGCTGAAGCCAATATCGATTTCTCCACCGGCACCGACGGAACCTCCGTTACCGTTCCCGCAGGCATGACGGGGCGCGCCCGCATGCTGCTTGCAGAGCGTGGCCTGCCGTCGTCCTCCACATCGGGTTATGAGCTTTTCGACCAGGTCGGCTCGCTCGGCCTGACCAGCTTCATGCAGGAAGTCACCCGTGTCCGCGCGCTGGAAGGCGAGATCGCCCGCACGATCCAGTCGATCAACGGTATCTCGGCGGCTCGCGTCCATATCGTCCTTGCCGATCGCGGCAACTTCCGTCGTGGCGAACAAAAACCGTCAGCTTCCGTTATGGTGCGCACGAACAATGCGACGGCCAATCGTGCGGCAGATTCGATCCGCCACCTTGTCGCATCCTCAGTGCCAGGATTGACGGTGGATGAAGTCACCGTCCTGGATGCTACCGGCAAGCTCCTGGCCTCGGGTGACGACTTCTCCAATTCAAATCTCAACCGCTCGATGTCGATCGTCCAGCTCGTTCAGAACGAGGTGCAGGACAATATCGATCGTGCGCTGGCACCCTTCCTTGGTGTCGAGAACTTCCGCACCAGCGTGACGGCCGCAGTCAATACCGACAGTCAGCAGATCCAGGAAACGATCTTCGACCCGGAATCGCGTGTCGAGCGCTCTACGCGTATCACCCGTGAGAACCAGCAATCGAACCAGTCGTCCAGCCAGGCGCCCGCGACGGTGGAGCAGAACATTCCCGATCAGGCTCCGGCAGCCGGCGCGGCGGGTCCGAAATCCAGCGACCAGGCCGAGCGCAAGGAAGAGCAGACCAACTACGAGATCAACCAGAAGACCATCAACACCGTGCGCAACAGCTATTCGGTCGAAAAGCTTTCGATCGCGGTGGTGGTCAACAAGGCGCGCGTCGCGGGCATGCTCGGCGGTCAGCCCAGCGATGCACAGGTCAACGCCTATATTGCCGAGCTTC
The DNA here is from genome assembly GCA_002707605.1 of Hoeflea sp. Taxonomy (GTDB): domain Bacteria; phylum Pseudomonadota; class Alphaproteobacteria; order Rhizobiales; family Rhizobiaceae; genus Pseudohoeflea. Next base: position 1,476,904 of record PANK01000001.1, on the reverse strand, counting down.
GTCAAATCGTCGATACCGCTGCCGGGCTCGACCAGGCTCGTGGCGACACGGCTTCCATTACCACGATGGAGTTCCTTGCCAGCGAACTGCTGACGGCTGAAGCTGCCCAGCCCGGCTTCATGGACGCACTTCAGGCTCAGATCGGTACGATCATCAATGCGATCGCCTTCGTTGTCGTCGCAGCGTTGCTCATCTTCTTCGGTTTCCGGCCGCTTCTCGGAACCGCGATCGGTCGCAAGGCTGCAGCCGAGGCTGAACTGGACGGCGATGACCTTGGTCTCGAATTGCCTGACTTCAGCCCCGCTGCGATGGGTGCGGACGGCGGCGCCGGCAGCATGGAAGGCTTCGGCGCGGACTTCGGCTTCGATCCGAACGAGGGCGTTGGCGGTCTCGAAATGGAAGAGGGCGAGGTTTCCAGCCGTCGGATCAAGGAAGGGCCGGAGCGCAGACTGGCACGCATGGTCGAGATCAACGAGGAGCGTGCGGCCAAGATCCTTCGCCAGTGGGCAAGTGCGGAAGCCGCCTGAGCAACTTGACCGGCGTCTAACCTAAATCTGGGGATAATCAATCCTGATCGGGGTGAGGTTCGGGAAACTGACTTCCTAATAAGCTTCCACTTACCGTTACTTCGCTGTTTCACAGTCCGGCTCGAGCATTTTCACGTTTGTAAATACCCACATTCGAGCGATTTAATTTTTGTAGGTTTTCCGCGAATCTGCGTATATCTGTGGCCAAGGCACGTTTTTCTACGTATCGCGCAATTGGAGGGGAATTCGCAGGCCACCGTGTAACGGGTGTCTGTTTGGACGGAATTTTCCCGCGTTTGTGACGCGGTGAATGCGGCAAGGGGTAATCATAGTGACGCGCGGGACCTTCCTGGGGTCTTTGTACGAGTTGAGTGGCGGCGGATGGCATTCCGGGCTGGAATTGATTCGCGACTATGCCGGGGCACGCCATTTTTTGGTGGCACGGTTCGACCAATATTCGGATGCCCACATGGATACGATTGTTACGTCCGACTGGCCGTTCGATCTTGTGCGCTCCCTCGGCACATCCCTGATCACCGCTCATTCCAGAACCAGCGAGTTCAGGCGGTGCCTCGGCGCCTTCGAACCAACCTTCCATGATGCGCCCGAGGAGGTTGTCATACCTGCCGGACTGTCCCGTCGGGTCTGCATGATTCCATTCAATGCCGGCGAAGCGCGCATGCTGTTGATGCTGCTCTTCGATGACGGCCTGTTTCTCTCTCATGACCGACTGCGCGATTCAGCGGTCGCGATTTCCTACTACGCCGCCGGTTTCCCCGGCGACTGCGGTCGATCTGATCGATCTGCCGATCTTACCGAGCGCGAGGTCGAATGTCTGTCATGGATCGGTGAGGGCAAGACCAGCGACGAGATTGCGCTGATCATCGGCATTTCGCGCAACACCGTGAACAACTACATCACGTCCATCATGAACAAGACTGGCGCACGAACCCGTTCGGAAGCCGTTGCATTCGGCGTGCGAAACCAGATCATTTGAGGCCCTGGAATGGCGTTTTTCTCGCAAACCATGGATAAGTCGATCGCCATTGCTGAATCCAAGAAGTTCGGCGCCACGTTGTCGGATCTCTATCCGAAGGCCATAGCCGTTCAGCGTGCTGCCAATGCGGGAGCCTTTGCAGTTGTTTCCGTGAATGCGCAGACGGCGGTCAGCCCCGGCAACATGGCTGTCCGGATACACAGCGCGGGTGATCATGAGGCCGAGGAACTGCAGGCTCTTATCCAGACCCATGGTGAGGTTCTGGTCTCACATCTTCGCACGTCGCCGATGCCTTTGCATTTCAATGCCGAGGGCATGGAGCCATGCGTTCTGGCCGGACCGGATCATGAGAACAGGCGTCCCCCGGACGGGTCCTTCGGGCTAGCCTTTCCGGTCCAGCTCGGAGCCATGGGCAATGGATATGTCATTCTGTTCGACGTTCGGGCCGAGATGGATGTCAATCTTTGTCTCGACCTGCACCGCAAGGCGATCGGCCTCATGCGAGACGCACTGAAGCTTGAGTTCGGCGGCCTGACGACGTCGGAGCTTCTGAGCGAACGTGAGATCGAATGTCTGCAGCTTGTCGGAGACGGTCTCAAAAGCGAAGCCATTGGAGAACGTCTCGGCCTGTCGGTTCACACCGTCAACGCCTATCTCGGATCGGCAACCACCAAGCTCGATGCGGTCAATCGCATCCAGGCGATCGCCAAGGCGATCCGCCTTGGCCTGATCAGCTGATTTCGAATTGATCTACGCCGCTTCCGAGCGGGTTTCTGCGCTCATTGCTTCCGGTAGAGGCCGGTAGGCGGCGGTAGCGAGTGCCGCCTCCAAGAACGCCGTATTGACGTCAGGATCTTCATCCGGCTGATCAAAGACGATATGTGCGATCTCGACGCCCGCCTTGTCGTGCTCCAGGGTGAGCCGCACATAGATGGTCACGCCGATCGGTCGAAGTTCGAGGTCGAGAACGACCTTTGCAGCGGTATCCCAGTCGAGCTTGTAGTCGCCGCCGATCCCGAGCTTCACGGTGTCCGGCAGATAATAAAGTTCCGATGCTGTCGCCACGATGTCCGCCAGATTGGCGTAGCGCTCGAAGCGAAGCATGGAAATCAGATCCACGACATCGATCATCCGCAATTCGCTCGCGACGGGCCAGATGGCATCGGCTACGATCTTTTCACGGTCCCGGGAGGGGTAGGTTGGCTTCATCTTCTGCCGCTCATACTCATGGGTTTCGACTTTGACTGGTAAACGCGATGCACAAGCTCCGCGACGGCTTTGTAGAACTCCGTGGGAATGAAGTTATCGACCGAGACTTGCGCAAACATGGATCGAGCGAGCGGAGGATCTTCAAAAACGGGAATTCCGTTCTCTTCGGCAATCTTCCTGATTTTGAGCGCAATAAGGTCCTGCCCCTTGGCAAGAACCATTGGCGCGCCGTCCTGTCCGGCCACATAGCGCAGGGCCACGGCATAGTGGGTTGGGTTGGCGATAACCAAGGTGGCGCGTGGCACCTGAGTCATCATGCGCTTGCGGGCGCGGTCCCGGGCAAGAGAGCGCTGGCGGGCTTTCAGAATTGGGTCGCCGTCGGATTGCTTGACCTCGTCCTTGATCTCCTGCTTGGTCATCATCAGGTCGGTGTGCCAGGTGTAGCGCGTCCAGAAGACGTCAGCGACGGCAATGACGAGTGTGGCAATCAGGACGACGGTGATGATCTTGACCCCGAGGCGCGCCATTTCAGGCGCAATGCCGCGGGGATCTGAGAACATGTCTGCAAGCACGTGAAGATAATCATTGCGCAGAACGACGCCGATAATGGCCGACACCACCAGAATTTTTATCAGCGATTTTCCGAATTCGACCAAACCCTTGGGGCCGAAAATGCGCTTGAAGCCACCCATTGGTGAGATGCGTTCGAATTTCGGCTGGATGCGGTCGAGTACGGGGCTCGGCATGTTCTGAAACACCGAGGCAGCCAGCCCGAACACCATGAAAAGCGCAAACGCGGGCAGCAGAACGCCGCCTGCCATCAGAAACAGCTGCTGGAAGAGCGCCATGGCGTCGCCGCCATTATCCAGACGGAAGTCGTCCGCCTTGGAAAACAGGTCCTTGAGTTGCACCGACAACGTGCCGGCCGCTCCCGGCAGGATGAAGACGGTATAGAACAGGATCGCGAGCAGAGATGCGAAAATCGGCACCTCGCGGGAGAAGGGCACATTGCCCTTGTCTACCGCGTCGCGGATTTTCTTCTCTGTCGGTTCTTCTGTTTTGGAGTCCTTGTCGGGACTGTCAGCCATGGCCTACCGGCTTGCTGATCAAGCCGCCTCTTGCGTCTGGGCCGCGTTTTCTTCGCGCAGGCTTAGCTGATTCTGCCCTGCCAGACGAATGGCTTCCTGGGTAATGGTCCGACGGGCAACCGCGATCTCGCGCGGATTGATGCCCTGATCGCCTGCCGCGAGATCGGATTCGATCATGCGGCGCTGACGCGCGCCGATCGCGGACAGGATCGACTCGCTCAGTTCGCCATCTGCCCCGCGGAGCGCCATGGTGATGACTTCGCCCGAAATGTCGTTGAACAGCGTCGAACGGCTGCGCGCCGGCATGAGGCGGATGTCGTCAAAGAGGAAGATGCGCGGACGGACCTTCTCGACGTCCTTCTTGCTGACGGTCTCGAGCTGGCCGAGCAAAGTATCGACTTCCGGCTTCGAGAGTTCGTTCATGATTTCGGCCACCTTCGCGGTGCCGGCGGAACCCTTTTCCGCATCGATCGTGGCAACGAGTTCCTCAACCCGGCGCTCGATGATCTCGGCGGCGCGCGGATTGACGTTCTTCATGTTGACGGCGCGGTGCAGAATGGTCGCGCGCACATCATCCGGCAGCTTCATCAGCGTCTTGCCGGCAAAGGCGGACGGAAGCATGGAGACGATGTAGGCTGCCGTCTGCGGGTGTTCCTTGGCGAGGAAGGCACCGATCATGTCCGGGTCGCTGTCCTGCAGTCTGTCCCAGATGGTCTGTTCGAATGCCTGGAACTGGGTACGGCGGCCGAGCAGGCCGTCGACTTCATCCGGTGTCAGGCCTTCTTCGAGAATGCCTTCCATGGCCTTGGCGTTGTCCATCAGGCCGGCGCCTTCGCTGAACAGGTCCTCGAACTCGTTGACGAGCTCGATGAGTTCCTGCGGCGGGATGGTGCGCAGTGCCTGTGCCTTCTTGATGATGGTCTGCAACTCGTCCTGCTCGAAGAATTTCAGCAGTTTGCCCGCCACCGGCTTGCCCATGGCCAAAAGAACCGCGGCCGCCTTTTCGGGCGGGCTCAGCGGGGCTTCAAGTGCACNAGGGGCGTAGGCTTCCATGAGTTCAGTCCTTCTTTGCCGGAGCGCCGTAAACTTCGATCATCCGCACGCCGAAGCGGGTTTCGTCGGATTCGAGAACGGTGATCTCGCCGCGACCGATAAGCTTGCCGTTGACGGTGATTTCCACGGGTTCGCCGATCTTGCGATCGAGCGCGATCGTGGCGCCTTCCGAAAGATCCATCAGCGAGGAAACGGACATGCGGCTGGTTCCGAGGATGATCTGGACGTCGACCGGAATGTCGAGCACCACATCGGCCCGGGTGGCTTCGCCGGTGGGGCCGAGCTTCGGTTCATGCTTGGACGCCGCAGCCGCGCCGAAATCGCTGCCCAGCGCATCCGCACCGCCGCCGAAGTCTCCGGCGCCCGCACCGAAGTCGCCGCCAAAATCGCTGCCAGGGGCAGGGAAGTCGGCTTCCGCGCCGGTATCCTCAAGGCCGAAGGGGTCATTCAGGCCGCCAGCCTCCGGCTCGGCAGCAAAATCGCTACCGAAGTCGCTCCCGAAATCCGCCATGTTGGCGCCGCCTGCACTGTCGTCATCCACGATTGGAAGTTCTCCCGCGTCCTTCTTCAACACACCGCGAAGCCCATCGACCTGCTGGTCGATATCGGTTTCCTCTCCGCTGAGCGGAGAAGCATCGGGGAAATCGTCGAGTGGGTTCTCTTTTGCCATGGCTACTTATCCGATCTCAAGCTTGCCCGGAGCCTGCGCGGGGGGCAAAAGCACTCACGTGAAGGCGGCGCGCCAGTTTTCGTCGACACCCGTCGGGTCTTCGATACGAACCATGTAGCGTTGGCCGGTCCGTCCGAGCGCGCAGTTGTAGATATCCTTGCCATTGCCGCCCAGGATGACACGCGCGCCGGTTTCCTCGGGAAACGCCAGCACGTCGCCGGGTTGCAGTCGGCTGAGATCGGCGAGCCGCATCTGGTCGAGCGCAATCCGGGCCTCAAGCCGCACATCGGAGCGGACAACGCGCTTGCTCAGGCGTTCGCGCCAATCGGTCTGGGCCTTGGCTTCCTCGTCCTTGACGGTGGCCCGCTTGGCCGGCTTCGTCTTGAGAAGCTGTTGCTGAGGGGCGATGAAATAGGCAAACGTGGAGCTGCCAGCGAACTCGATTTCGAAGCCGATGGCTGCCGCGTGGTAATCGGGAACCGGATCGTCGATCTCTTCGGGAATTTCGGCAGCCGGTGTGTCGACAGTCGCCTTTTTCGGCTGGTCAGTCGTGCTGACTGCAGCGGCGACGACGTCGTTCAGGTTTTCGAATATGACCAGCGACATGTCGAGCTCGATGGCCGACAGTTTACGGGTGACGGGTTCGATCGTCTCCGGATCGGCGCCGCCCAGCAGGCACTCGACAAGTCCGATGACCAGCGGTGCGCCACAGAAATAGCTCACGTCATCGGCCCATTTGCGCAGGTGGCCGGTGCAGTAGATCGAACCGTCTATGAGTTCCGCCCAGAGCTCGCGACGACGTCCCGTGCGGATCTTTCCGGGGCGTACGTCGATCTCAAGCCCGGTCGAAAGCTGCAGCATTTCCTCGAGCGCCGGGCCGAGAGCCTGCTGGAACATGAGGCCGCGTTCGTAGACCTGGCTGGTGGTGCCGAGCCGGCCGACCATGCGATCGACCAGACTTGCCGGAAGGGCGGCAGGCTCGCTTCGATCGGGGCTCGAAGCTTCGGCCGCCGTTTCGGTGGAGGTCTCCTCAACCGGGGTGTCGTCGTTCTCGCTCATATCAAGCCGCCTTGGCGTCGCCGCCACCGCCCGGGTTCATCATTTCCTGCTCGACCGCATCGATCGACGGACGCTCATAGGCGGAGATGGTCTTGCGGCCATGCTCGAGTGCGACCTGCGGAACCGAGCCGTTCATGTAGGCGATCAGCGTCTGCTTGACGATGGTGTAGAGGCGGTTCTGCTTGGTGCGGACAACCTTGATGTTGTTGGCGATCGGCGTGAAGATCGAATAGGACAGGAAGATGCCCAGCATGGTGCCCACAAGGGCCGCGCCGATCTTGCCGCCGAGAACTTCCGGGGATTCATTGATGGCGCCCATCGCCTTGATAACCCCGAGAACGGCCGCCACGATGCCGATGGCCGGGCAGGATTCCGACATCACCGACATGGCGTTGTAGGTCTTGAGCTTGTCGGCCGAGATCGTCTGGATCTCTTCTTCCATCAGCGCCTCGATCTCGTGCGGACGGGCATTGCCGATGATGATGAGGCGAACATAGTCGCAGATGAATGCGGTCAGTTCCTTGTTCTTCAGAACGGTCGGTGCTGCCTGAAAGAGTTCGCTTTCTTCCGGATTGTCGATATGGGCTTCGATCTCGTTGCGTGAGCGCGTGCGCAGGTCGCGCATCAGCATGTAGAGGATCGAGAGCGTATCGAGATACTGCCGTTCCTTCGGGACCGCATGCTTGAAGGCCTCGCCGAGCGCCTTGCCGGTATCCTTGATGGTCTTGATCGGGTTCGACATGATGAAGCCGCCGATCGCCGCCCCGCCAATGATGACGAGTTCGAAGGGCTGCATGAGGACGTCCAGATGTCCGCCCATCGCCATGTAGCCGCCGAGAATGCAGCCCAGCGTGATCACGAGGCCGATGATGATGTTCATGCCAGAGACCGCCTATCCAAAATTGCGTCTCTTTGAGTACGTCGCCAGCCTTGTGTGAAGCTGAATCCTACACTCTCGTAACCATAGACTTTAAACGTACAGCTTCGCGCAAGACTTTTGCCTTATTCTGGAACATGCCGACTGTGGGGAGTCCGGCTGCATGAAGCGGCAACTCCAATTTGACGGCGGAGGTACAAGGCGTGACGACGACCTATACGAATTATCGGCTGATCACCGCGGACATCGACCGGTCGATCGAAAGAATCTCGCAGCAGCCCCAGGTGCAGCGCGAGACCGATTACTATTTGTCCAAGATCGGCGACATCAAGTCGATCGACGATTTCATGTCCGATGACCGCATCTACAACTACGCGATGAAGGCCTTCGGGCTTGAGGACATGACCTATGCGAAGGCGTTCATGCGCAAGGTTCTGACCGAAGGCATCGACAACGACAAGGCTTTCGCCAACCAGCTGGCCGACAACAAATACAAGGCGTTTGCCGAGGCCTTCAACTTCGACCGTTACGGCGAAACGGCGACCGTGTTCACCCGCGCCCAGCAGGGCACTGTCGACATGTATATGCGTCAGACGCTCGAGGAGGAAGCCGGGACCGATGACACCGGCGTCCGGCTCGCGCTCTACTTCGAACGCAATGCGTCAGAACTTACCTCCGCCTTTTCGATCATGGCCGACGAGCCTCTGTATCGGGTGGTGCGAACCGTCCTCGGCCTCTCCGACGCTTTCGCCGCCGGCGATATCGACAAGCAGGCGGCCTATCTCGAAGACAAGCTGGACCTCGACGATTTTCAGGATCCCGAAAAACTCGGCGACTTTCTTCAGCGCTTCACCATCATGTGGGATCTGGAAAACAATTCCAACAATTTCGGGACGTCCAGCCTGCTGATGTCGTCCTCGTCGGGTTTCGATATTTCGCCCGATCTAATGCTCACGCTCAATAACCTGAAACTCGGAGGCCGCTGATGCAGACCTCGCTCTATGTCGGAATATCGTCGCAGCTTGCGCTGGAGCGCCGGCTGAACACGATCGCCGACAACGTGGCCAATGCCAACACGACAGGCTTCCGCGCGACGGAGATCAAGTTCGACGAGGTGGTGCAGGATCTTGGTTCGGTGGATGTCTCCTACGTCAACGAGGGCAACGAGTTTCTGTCGACCATGAATGGCGGCTTCAGTCAGACCGGTAACCCGTTCGATTTCGCCATTTCCGGCGATGGCTGGTTCCAGCTCGAAACGCCCAATGGCAACGTGCTGACCCGCGACGGACGTTTCAATCTCTCGCCAGCCGGCGAACTGGTCAACGTCGACGGTTATCCGGTGCTCGACGTCGGTGGCGCGCCCATCCAGCTCAACCCGAACGCGGATGCGCCCAAGGTCGGCAAGGACGGCGGCATCTATCAGAACAATGCGCGTGTCGCTCAGATCGGCCTGTATACGGCCGATGTGAACGCCGGCTTCGTACGCGCCGGTTCGCTCGGCATCATTACCGCCGACCAGCCGGAACCGGTCGTCGACCGTACCGACATCGGCGTGACACAGGGCTTCCTGGAAGATTCCAACGTCAATCCGGTTTCCGAGATGACCCAGCTCATCATGGTTTCGCGTGCCTTCGAGAACGCCTCGATCATGATGCGCGATACCGAGGAAACCCTCAAGGAAGCCATCAAGACGCTCGGTAACGGGCGCTGATGACCCGCTCGGGCGCGACCATGGGACTTCATGAGCAGACGCGATTGGAGGCGGGAACGGAGTCGGCCTCCGCGTCCGGCCTTGGCGCGCTTGCGTCCCGCATTTCCCATTTCTCACGCGCCGACAACGCCATCGAAATCTCCGGCAAGGTTACCGCGGCTGCGGCGGGCCGTTACACGATTGCCGGCCTGTCCCGGCACCTGCGCCTGGGCGATCTGGTCGAGTTCCGCAACGGGCCGAAGCGCAGACTGGCTGAAGTCGTGCGCCTTGATCCGCAGGAAGCCATCGTCTGCCCGATCGAGGGTACCGCAGGCGAGGCGGCTGCCTCCATCGGCGAACGGGTGTGGCGGCGTGGTCCGTTCATGCTGGCCCCAGACGAAAGCTGGTGCGGACGCACCATCAATGCGCTCGGCGAACCGGTCGATGGTCTCGGCCCGATGCGTCAAGGCACCGTCGAGCGACCTCTCGATGCCGCGCCTCCCCAGTCCATGAAGCGCGACCGTGTGACAAATGCCATCCGCACCGGGGTAAAGGTGGTGGACATTTTCGCACCGCTCTGCCGCGGTCAGCGCATGGGTGTCTTTGCCGGATCCGGTGTCGGCAAGTCGACGCTTCTTTCCATGTTTGCCCGTGCCGCCGATTTCGACAGGGCTGTCATCGCACTGGTGGGCGAACGCGGTCGCGAGGTTCGTGAGTTCATCGAGGATACGCTCGGCGAGAACATGAAGAAGACGGTCGCCGTGGTCGCGACGAGCGATGAGAGCCCGATGCTGCGCCGGATGGCGCCGCTGACCGCCATGACCATTGCCGAACATTTCCGCGACAAGGGCGAGAACGTGCTTCTCGTGGTCGACAGTCTGACCCGTTATGCGCATGCGCTGCGCGAAGTGGGCATGGCCTCCGGCGAGCCGCCTGTCGCACGCGGCTATCCGGCGTCCGTCTTCACCGCGCTTCCGGGTCTCCTTGAACGGGCAGGGCCGGGGCAGGAGGGCGCGGGAGCAATCACCGCGATTGTTTCCGTTCTCGTTGACGGCGATAATCACAATGACCCGGTGGCCGACTCCGCCCGCGGCATTCTCGACGGACACCTGGTGCTCGACCGCAAGCTGGCCGACGAGGGACGTTACCCGCCGGTCAATCCGCTGACGTCGATCTCGCGTCTGGCGCGAAAGGCCTGGAAGGGCGACGAGGAGAAGCTTGCCCTCAGGCTCAAGGCTCTCATTCACAAATTCGAGGAAACCTCGGATCTCAGACTGATCGGGGGATACCGGCCCGGAACGGACGCCGAGCTGGACATGGCAGTCAAACAGACGCCGGTGATCTACGACATACTCAGGCAGGGCCCGGACGACCCTCCGAGCCCGGACGCATTTGGGGAACTTGCGGAAGCAATGAAGCAGGCGGCGGGGATAGCCGCGACTGCAGGGCAAAAGGACAGGAAAGGCTAGACGGGGATGTCAGACTTGGGGGCAAAAGCCGGGGCCGTGGACGAGGCCGCGCGGCTTTTCGACAGGCGCAGCAAGGGCGATCGCGCACTCGTGTTCTCGGGCTTCGCGCTTGCGGCTGCCGCGGCACTCTTTCCGTGGTTCGTGTTTTTCAACCAGGACCGTTTTGACATCACCGTCATGCCCTGGGACAAGAACCGCGACCTGCCGGAGAATCCTGCCAAGCAGATCAATTCGATTTCTCCGCTCGCCCTGACCGACGGAGACAAGGGCTCCAGGTCCGCCGAAAAGCTCTTCGATCCCATTACCACGGCGACAGTCGGCAATGCGGAAGATGGCGGTTTGCCGTCTGATGCCATCAACGCATCCCTGGATCAGGAATTTCCGGGCGCACCACCCTATCAGCTCCTTCATGTCGCAAACGGTCGTGCTCTGATCGAGGATCGCTCGGGGATGTACCTCATCCAGGTCGGCTCTCCGCTACCGGACAACTCCATCCTCGAAGCGATGGAAGAGCGCGACGGAAAATGGGTTCTCATCACCTCCAACGGTGATGAAATCGGCGAGTAGGCGGACGCGGAAGCCTGGAAGGCCCGAGCCGCAAGTTACACACAAGCCTAGCTGCATACTCTGCGCTGTAAGAAGGGGATATCTTCATGCAGCCGATCCAGCTTTTCGATCTCGCATCCAAGCAGGCACACTGGTTGACGGTCCGGCAGACGGTCGTCGCCGGCAACATCGCCAATGCCAACACGCCGAGCTATCAGTCTCGCGACGTGGCGGCTTTCGATGCGGTTCTGCAGGAAACCGGCTTGCGGATGGCGGCGACAAAGCCCGGTCACATGACGGAAGACCCGATCCGCAGCTCGGTGAGCGAGAGCTCCCAGGTTCAGGATGGCGTCGAAATCCTGCCGTCGGGCAACTCGGTGTCGCTGCCCGATGAGATCGCCAAGACGTCCGAGATCAAGCGTCAATATGAACTCAACGCCGGTCTCGTCAAAAGCTTCCACCGCATGATGCTGATGACAGTGAAGAGCTGACCATGGTTGATCCTCTCACGCTTTCCTCGAAGATCGCTTCGTCCGGACTGAAGGCGCAGGAAACGCGTCTCCGTATCGTGTCGGAAAACCTCGCCAACGCCGAATCCACCGGCGCGACGCCGGGTGCCGATGCCTACCGCCGCAAGACGATTTCGTTTTCCTGGGAACTCGACCAGGCGAGCGGCGCAGCCATGGCGCGGGTCGACAGGATCGGCCAGGACGAATCCGCTTTCGACGTCGAGTTTGATCCGAGCCACCCGGCGGCGGACGCCAACGGCATGGTCAAGCAGCCGAACGTCAACATGCTCATCGAACTCGCCGACATGCGCGAGGCAAACCGAACCTATGAGGCCAACCTGCAGACGATCAAGCAGACGCGGGAACTGGTCTCCATGACACTTGACCTGCTGAGGCCGTCATAATGATTGAACTCGTTGGAGGCATAGCCAGCCGCGCAATCGGCGAGGCTGTCGAAAAAGCGGCAACCGGAGCGGCCGGGCAGGGCGCAAGCGCCGGCCAGGCCGCCGGCCCGAGCTTTTCGGACGTGCTGCAGACACTGGGCACGGGTGTCGTCAACAATCTCAAGGGCGCGGAAGCCCAGTCCTTCGCAGCCGTGAAGGGCGAGGCTGACACCCGTCAGGTCGTCGATGCGCTGATGAGCGCGGAGCAGTCGCTGCAGACTGCCATCGCCATCCGCGACAAGCTGGTTACCGCATATCTCGAAGTTTCACGAATGCAGATCTGACGTACTCAGAAGCAAGGATACTGACGCCATGAAGGCATTGGCCATCGCTGCCACAGGCATGAACGCCCAGCAGCTCAATCTCGAGGTGATCGCCAACAACGTGGCGAACATTAACACCACGGGCTTCAAGCGCGCACGCGCCGAATTTACCGACCTTCTCTATCAGGTCGAACGCAGTCAGGGCGTGCCGAACGCAGCCAATCAGGCGATCGTGCCCGAAGGCGCCCATATCGGCCTCGGCGTGAAGTCGGCTTCCGTGCGCAACCTGCACATCCAGGGATCGCTGGTGGGCACGTCCAACAAGCTCGACGTCGCGCTCGTCGGTCGCGGCTGGTTCCAGATCGAGGACCCCGCTGGCAATACCGTCTACACCCGTGCCGGCACCTTCAACACCAATGCCGACGGCCAGCTCGTTACCATTGACGGTTACACCGTCGTCCCGGGCATCACCTTCCCCGACAACGTCACCGAAGTGGAAATCTCCCGGACCGGACAGGTTTTCGCCCGTCTTGGAGACGATACCGAGATGACCGAACTCGGCCAGCTCACCATCGCGAACTTCGTCAACGAGGCCGGTCTGGAGCCGCTCGGTGACAACCTGTTCGCCGAGACGCCGGCCTCCGGCCCGGCTACCGTCGGCGTCCCGGATGATCCGGGTTTCGCCCATATCCAGCAGGGTTACCTGGAAGCCTCCAATGTCGATCCCGTCAAGGAAATCACCGACCTGATTTCCGCACAGCGTGCCTATGAGATGAACTCCAAGATCATCCAGGCCGCCGACGAAATGGCATCGGTGGTCAGCAAGAACCTCAGGTAAAGGGAGCGCGGCGGACATGATGTTTGCCAAGTCGATTACCAAAACTGCGGCCCGTCTGGCCTTCGCGCTTGGCGTCTGCGTCCTGCCGTTCGCCAGTCATGCCGCAGGCGTGGCTTTGGTGCCCGAACGGACGATCTATCCCGGCGAGACCATCACCAGCGAGATGGTCCGCAGCGTGGATATCACCAATCCCAACCTGGCTCCCGGATTTGCGGCCGATGTCGGCGAAATCGACGGCATGGTCGCCACCCGCACGCTTTTGCCGGGCAGGACCATTCCCGTTGCATCGCTGCGCGAAGCCTGGGCGGTCGAGCGCGGTTCGCACGTGACCATCTTCTTCTCCGAAGGCGGGCTGACGATCAGCGCTCCGGGCACGCCGTTGCAGAACGCCTCTGTCGGCGAACTCATCCGCGTGCGGAACGTCGATTCCGGCGTCATCGTCTCGGGAACCGTCATGCAGAACGGAACTATCAGGGTGGTGCGGAAATGATGACCTGGCGCCGCGCACGCTTTCTCGCTCTTCTGGTGGTCGCCGGCACGATCGGCATTCTTGCAGCCCAGTCGGCGGTTGCCGCCTCGCGTATCAAGGATATCGCGCAGCTTCAGGCCGCGCGCGACAACCAGTTGATCGGTTACGGTCTCGTCGTCGGATTGCAGGGCACCGGCGACAGCCTTCGCAACTCGCCGTTCACCGAACAGTCGCTGCGTGCCATGCTGCAGAACCTCGGCATTTCCACCGAGGGCGGTGCCTCCCGCGCCAACAACATCGCAGCCGTCATCGTCACCGCGAACCTGCCGCCTTTTGCCACCGTCGGTTCACGCATGGACGTATCCGTATCCTCGCTGGGTGACGCCACCTCGCTGCGCGGCGGAACTTTGGTCATGACCTCGCTGTCTGGGGCCGACGGCCAGGTCTATGCGGTCGCGCAAGGTTCGGTCATCGTGTCAGGCGTGACAGCGCAGGGCGACGCAGCCACGCTGCAGCAGGGCGTGACGACCGCAGGCCGGCTTCCGGGCGGTGCCACGATCGAGCGCGAAATACCGGCGAGCTTCAAGCAGCTCGGCGGCCTGGTCTTCCAGCTTCGCAACCCCGATTTCTCGACCGCCGTCGGCATTGCTGACGTGATCAATTCCTATGCGACGAACCGGTACGGCCAGGCAATCGCGGAAGCCCGCGATTCCACCACCATCGCCGTTCGCAAGCCTGATACTGCAGATCTCGCCCGCCTCATGGCGGAGCTCGAGGCGCTGGTCGTCGAAACGGACAGCCCGGCCAAGGTGGTCGTCAACGAGCGCACCGGGACCATCGTCATCGGCAATGATGTTCGCGTCTCCCAGGTCGCTGTCAGCCATGGCACGCTGACCGTCAAGGTCAACGAGACGCCCACGGTGGTGCAGCCGGCTCCCTTCTCCGACGGTGTCACCGCCATCGAGCCCCTGACAGATATCACTGCGGGTGTGGACGGTGGGCAGGTCGCGATCATCAGCGGCCCGGATCTGCGCACGCTGGTTGCCGGTCTCAACTCCATCGGCGTCAAGCCCGACGGAATCATCGCAATTCTTCAGGGCATCAAGTCGGCGGGTGCTCTGCAAGCTGAACTGGTACTGCAATGACGACGCGCCTCACCATCATTCGCACCCGGCGCTTTGCTGCCATCATCGGTCTGGCGCTGGCCGCGGGTTCCGGGGTTGCCATCCCTGCCCAGGCGGAAACGGCTGACACGACCAAGGTCCTCAATGATCGGCTGTCGAACGACCCGACCGCGGAGGGAACCGTCGAGCAGAAAACCTATGAGAGCGAGATCGAGGCGTATTGCGCCAATATCGCCGATGCTGCGCGGGACCAGCGCTATCTGCGGCAGAAGAACGAACTCGAAAGCCTCAAGGTGAAGGTGGATGAACGCATCGCGGTCCTCGAACAGCGCCGTGACGAGTACCAGAAGTGGCTCGGCAAGCGTGACGACTTCATGAGGGTGGCTGAAGGAACGCTTGTCGACATCTACAAGAAGATGCGCCCCGACGCTGCCGCGGCTCAGTTGTCGCTGATCAATCCCGGGGTCGCAGCTGCCATCGTCATGAAATTGAATGCACGGCTTTCCAGCCAAATTCTCAATGAAATGGATCCGGAAAAGGCTGCAGGGCTTGCCGGCATCATTGCTAACGCCGCTGCTGCTGAGCAGCCAAAGGATCCGTCATGAACAGGTTCGCTCTACTCACGGTCGCGGTCGCTGCGTTGCTCACGGGTTGCTCGTCGCAGACCATCAAGGAAGTCGGACGGGCGCCGGACATGAGCCCGGTTGGCTCCGGGCTTGCTTATTCCTCGACGCCTGAAATGGCAATGTACCCGAAGCGGCCGCCGCAACGCGCCAACAGCTTCTCGCTGTGGGACGACCGTCAGTCCAAATTGTTCACGGATTCCCGCGCCCATGCCGTGGGCGATCTTCTGACCGTCGATTTGAGGATCAACGACAAGGCGACATTCGATAACGCGACCGATCGAAGCCGCGTCAACTCCAGTGGTATCAGTGCGACCCTCGGGATTCCGGCCATCGGCGCGGAAGGTAGCGGTAGCGTCGATTACGGCTCGAACACGAGCACCAAGGGATCAGGCACAACGGAACGTTCCGAAAAGCTCAATCTCAAGATCGCCGCCGTTGTCACCGGCGTGCTCCAGAACGGCAACCTGATCATTTCCGGCTCTCAGGAAGTGCGCGTGAACCACGAGCTGCGCATCCTCAATATCGCCGGTATCGTCAGGCCGCAGGACGTCGATCACAACAACACGATCGCCTACGACAAGATCGCCGAGGCTCGCGTTTCCTATGGGGGCCGCGGCCGCCTGACGGAAGTGCAGCAGCCGCCGGTCGGTCAGCAGCTCGTCGACATCCTCTCGCCGATCTGATCCGGAGTTTGCTGCCATGTCACACGCCGAGGTCGACTACGAAGGTGGAGAGGCGCCTAAGAAGAAGGGCGGTCTGATCGTCACTCTTGCGGCCGTTCTGGTGCTCTCACTTGTAGGCGGCGGCGGCGGCTGGGTCGTTGGCGGCATGCTTGCGCCGGAGATCAAGCAGAAGGAAGAGGAAGCCAAGAAGGCGGCGGCCGAGCATGGTGGTGGCCAGGAGAAGAAGGAGGGCGAAGAGGAGGAGCATCCCCGCCCCTCGCTCTATCCGATCGGTCCGATAACGACGAATCTTTCCTATCCCTCGGACAGCTGGATACGTCTCGAACTCTCCCTTCTGTTCAAGGAAACCCCCGATGAGACCCTCGCGGACCGGATAAATGAGGATATCCTCGCTTATCTGCGTACTGTTTCGCTTCAACAGATTGAAGGACCGCGCGGTTTTGAGTACCTCCGGGATGACATTGTCGAACGCGCGCGCTTGCGCTCGCAGGGCGATGTCACGGATGTGATATTCAGGACCTTCGTGATCGAATGATCCGTTTTCTAATTCTTCTGGCGGCGCTCGTCGCGGCTCCGGCCGCAGCGACGGCCCAGGGATTGGACCCCGGCCTCTTCCAGACGCCGGTCGACGGGTCGGTTGCGAGCTGGATCATCAGGACGTTCGGGCTGCTTACGGTGCTGTCCATCGCGCCGGGCATCCTGGTGATGGTCACGTCCTTCCCGCGCTTCATTATTGCTTTCGCCATCCTGCGCTCCGGGATGGGGCTCCAGTCGACGCCTGCCAATCTCATACTTGTCAGTCTTGCGCTGTTCATGACCTTCTATGTCATGGCGCCGACATTCGATCGCGCCTGGGATGAGGGCGTGAACCCGCTTCTCGAAAATCAGATCACCGAACAGCAGGCGATCGACCTCATCGCCGATCCGTTCCGTGACTTCATGCTGGTCAACACGCGGCCCAAGGATCTCGCGCTCTTTGTGGACCTCGCCAATGAACGGGGGCAGGAAACCGAGACGGAGGGCACGATAGACATGCGTGTACTCGTCCCCGCATTCATGATTTCCGAGATCAGGCGGGGCTTCGAGATCGGCTTTCTTGTCGTCCTGCCGTTCCTCGTCATCGATCTTGTGGTGGCTACGATCACTATGTCGATGGGCATGATGATGCTCCCGCCAACGGCGATCTCTCTGCCTTTCAAGATCCTGTTTTTCGTGCTGATCGACGGCTGGAATCTGCTTGTCGGCAGCCTCGTGCGGTCGTTTGTATGACCCACCTAGGCTCACTTAAGTAAGCCGAATCTCATATTTGCCCACATTGCAACATCTGGGAAAAGCGGGAAATATTCCGTTTACCTAGAAGTATATTAGCCGGCTTGGCCGGCCGAAATTAATTGTATTGAAGCCCGGCAGGTGCGATCTTCACCTCAACATGACGGACGCGGGTCTTCGTGAAGCAAACGATCCCTCAGGCATGACGCCATCCGTCATCACCGGTAAGTATAGAAGTCCGGTATGTCCCTCTTTAGTAACGAGTATTAAGGGACAATCCCAATGACAAGCATCATGACTAACAACTCCGCAATGTCCGCTCTGGCGACCCTGCGGTCCATCAACGCCGACATGGAATCCACCCAGTCGCGTATTTCCTCCGGCTATCGCGTCAACTCTGCGGCAGACAACTCGGCTTATTGGTCGATCGCAACCACCATGCGTTCGGACAACCAGGCCCTGTCGACCGTCAAGGACGCTCTCGGCCTCGGTGCCGCCAAAGTGGACACCGCCTACACCGGCATGAACGCTTCGATCGAAGTGGTTTCAGAGATCAAGAACAAGCTTCTGGCTGCCAAGGAGCCGGGCGTCGACAAGACCAAGATCAACAAGGAAATCACCGAGCTGAAGAACCAGCTCTCCTCGATCGCGGAATCGGCCTCGTTCTCCGGCGAAAACTGGCTCCAGAACGAAACCACCACCGCGGCCGGCACCAAGTCGATCGTCGGCGGTTTCAACCGTGACTCCAGCGGCCAGGTTTCGATCACGACCCTGGACGTCAACGTCACCTCGCTGACCCTGATCGGTGCGGACAACGAAAGCCTCGGTATCCTGACCAAGGACGTCGATGCTAACGCACTCGATCCGGATGCGACCACCACCACCGCGCGCAACTACTATCTGATCGACACCGGCTCGACCACCGGTACCCAGGCTTCGGGTACGGCAATCTCGCTGACGGCGTCGACCACCGACCAGCAGGTCACGGACATGGTTCGCGCGGTCGACTCGATGCTCAGCTCGATGACCGATGCTGCTTCCAACCTCGGCGCCGTCAACAAGCGCATCTCGATGCAGGAAGACTTCGTCTCCAATCTGATGAGCACGATCGACAAGGGTATCGGTCGCCTCGTCGACGCGGACATGAACGAAGAGTCGACCCGCCTCAAGGCTCTGCAGACACAGCAGCAGCTTGGCATTCAGGCGCTGTCGATCGCAAACGCCAACTCGCAGAACGTTCTCTCGCTCTTCCGTTAATCCGGACACCGCAGAGAGATCCGATAGTGGCCCCGCCGGCGTTTATTCGCCGGCGGGTTTTTACGTAACGGAGTAGGTGGCATTTTTACCTATCGATTCGGGTATCCCTTAAATTTTAGGTAACGTTTAGGCGTCACTAATGGCCGCGTGAATGGCGTGCTACGTGCGACGTTTGTATTTCGTAGTTGACATGAAGTCCGTATGCCATCGCCGGTTTTTTAATCCGGTATGTCCCAGTTTTTGTTTTAGTTTTAGGGACACCTATTTATGACAAGCATCATGACCAACACGGCCGCAATGGCCGCTCTCCAGACCATGCGTTCCATCAATTCCGACATGGAATCCACCCAGGCCCGTATCTCCTCGGGTTACCGCGTGGAGACGGCTTCGGATAACGCTGCCTACTGGTCCATCGCGACCACCATGCGTTCGGATTCGGACGCGCTTTCGACTGTTCAGGACGCTCTCGGTCTCGGCGCTGCCAAGGTCGATACCGCATATACCGGTATGGACTCGGCAATCGAAGTTGTTTCCGAGATCAAGAACAAGCTTCTGGCTGCCAAGGAGCCGGGCGTCGACAAGACCAAGATCGACAAGGAAATCACCGAGCTGAAGAGCCAGCTCTCCTCGATCGCGGAATCCGCATCCTTCTCCGGTGAGAACTGGTTGCAGAACGAAGGTGCCGCCGCTGCCGGTACCAAGTCGATCGTCGGCGGCTTCAACCGCGATTCGTCCGGCAAGGTTTCGCTGACCACGCTCGATGTGGATGTCAGCAAGCTCACCCTGATCGGTGCGGAAAACGAGAGCACGGGCATCCTGACCAAGGATATCGACGCCAACGCGCTCGACGCCGACTCCACCAGCACCACAGCCCGTGACTACTATCTGATCGATTCGGGCGGTACGGCTGGTACAGCCTCCTCGGGAACCCAGATCTCTCTCTCCGCCAGCACAACTGATCAGCAGGTGACGGACATGGTTCGCGTGGTGGACTCCATGCTCAGCCAGATGACTGACGCAGCCTCCAATCTCGGTGCGGTCAACAAGCGCATCTCGATGCAGGAAGACTTCGTCGCCAACCTCAAGGATTCCATCGACAGCGGCATTGGCCGTCTTGTCGATGCGGACATGAACGAGGAGTCCACCCGATTGAAGGCGCTGCAGACGCAGCAGCAGCTGGGTATCCAGTCGCTTTCGATCGCGAACTCCAATTCGCAGAACATCCTCTCGCTGTTCCGTTAAGAAGCGGCTGACAGCCAGGATTGATTGCCCGCCGGCGATATTCGCCGGCGGGTTTTTTTTATGCCTTTAAGGGCGCCCGATGCGAGACACCTCAAAATTATAATGGCGGACTTAAATATTCAGTAAGGATAATGGCCCATTAATAGCCTCGTAATGGCGTGCTACGTTCAACGAATGTATTTCGTAGTTGACATGAGGTCATGATGCCGTTGCCGGTTCAGTAACCCGGTATGTCCCACGTAAGTCGTGTTTAAAGGGACACTCTAATGACCAGCATTATGACGAACTCCGCCGCAATGGCGGCTCTCCAGACCATGCGTTCGATCAACAACGACATGGAAACGACCCAGGCGCGTATTTCTTCGGGTTACCGGGTCGAGACAGCATCGGACAACGCAGCTTACTGGTCGATCGCGACCACCATGCGTTCGGACTCTGAAGCCCTCTCCACTGTCAAGGATGCTCTCGGCCTCGGTGCCGCAAAGGTCGATACCGCCTACACGGGTATGGAATCCTCGATCGAAGTCATCACCGAGATCAAGAACAAGCTTCTTGCTGCTCGTGAGCCGGGTGTCGACAAGACCAAGATCAACAAGGAAATCACCGAGCTGAAGAACCAGCTCACCTCGATCGCAGACTCGGCCTCTTTCTCGGGCGAGAACTGGCTGAAGAACGAAACGACCGCTGCAGCAGGCACCAAGTCGATCGTCGGTGGCTTCAACCGTGATTCCGCCGGCCTGGTCTCGATCACCACGCTGGACGTCAACGTCACCTCGCTCACGCTGATCGGCGCCGACAACGAAAGCCTCGGTATTCTGACCAAGGACATCGATGCCAACGCGCTCGATGCCGACACGACCTCGACCACGGCTCGTAACTACTACCTGATCGATACCGGTTCGACCAACGGTACGCAGGCTTCGGGTACCGCGATCTCGCTGACCGCATCGACCACCAACCAGCAGGTCACCGACATGCTCCGCGTCGTCGATTCCATGCTGAGCCAGATGACCGATGCAGCATCGAACCTCGGTGCGGTGAACAAGCGTATCTCGATGCAGGAAGACTTTGTCGCCAACCTCAAGGACTCCATCGACGGCGGCATCGGTCGTCTTGTCGATGCGGACATGAACGAGGAATCGACACGGCTGAAGGCTCTTCAGACGCAGCAGCAGCTGGGCGTCCAGTCGCTCTCGATCGCGAACTCCAATTCGCAGAACATCCTCTCGCTGTTCCGGTAAGTCACGGGCTGCTCCGGCCTTACGGGGCAAGCTTTCCAAGCCAAAGGGTCGCGCGTTGCGCGGCCCTTTTTTCATGCGCTCAGGAAAAATATGCATCATCGCGATTGCATTAACTGGTGATTAACCATAAGCATTTACAAAAGGGTAACCACGATGGTTCCGGTCATAATTCGACCGGTGCATGACGCTCCACCATCGTAGCCGGAGAGCCGGTATTTTTTTCTCCCCGTGGGCAAGTATTGGGGTTCCCTTATGTCTAGTATCATGACCAACACCGCGGCGATGGCCGCGCTTCAGACTCTTCGATCAATTAACACCGACATGGAAACCGTTCAGGCGCGTGTCTCTTCGGGTTACCGGGTCGAGACCGCTGCCGACAACGCGGCCTACTGGTCGATCGCCACAACAATGCGGTCCGACAACCAGGCCATGTCGACCGTCAAGGACGCTCTCGGCCTCGGTGCCGCAAAGGTAGACGTCGCTTACACCGCGATGGAATCCTCGATCGAGGTCGTCACTGAAATCAAGAACAAGCTGGTGGCCGCTCGCGAACCGGGTGTTGATAAGACCAAGATCAACAAGGAAATCACCGAGCTCAAGAACCAGCTGCAGTCGATCTCGGAATCCGCATCGTTCTCCGGTGAGAACTGGCTGAACAACGAATCGACCGCCGCTGCAGGCACCAAGTCCATCGTCGGTGGCTTCAACCGCGATGTGAATGGTCTTATCACCATCACGACGCTCGATGTCGACGTGACGTCGATCACGCTGATCGGCGCAAACAATGAAAGCCTCGGTATCTTCACCAAGGATATCGATGCGGACCAACTCAATCCCGACGGCGCCACCGGTACGGCTTCAAACTACTATCTGATCGACACCGGCACGACGACCGGTACGGCCGCAAGTGGTAATGCCATCGCTCTGACCGCGTCGACCACCGACGCCCAGGTCACCGAAATGGTGCGTGTTGTCGATTCGATCCTCAGCCAGATCACCGATGCTGCTTCCAATCTCGGCGCGATCCAGAAACGCGTGTCGATGCAGGAAGACTTCGTGGCCAACCTGATGGATTCCATCGACAGCGGTATCGGCCGATTGGTCGACGCCGACATGAACGAGGAATCGACACGGTTGAAGGCGCTGCAGACGCAGCAGCAGCTGGGCATCCAGTCGCTGTCGATCGCCAACACCAATTCCCAGAACATCCTCTCGCTCTTCAAGGGTTAAGGAAGATAGGCCCTCCCTTTAGGGCCTGAGAGACCAGAGACTCTGCCGTGCCGCCGGTCATCGGTCATGGCGGATAGCCGGACCGCACCAAATTGCCCTTGGTGCGGTCCTTTTCGTTCATGTTCGCACAAGTTTGACTGCCTAGCTTTGTCCCGGACGAGATCACCATTCCGCGTTTACGTGATCTCAATATCAGCGGTTCGGGATGAACCCGGCAGGTTGGGCTACGGTGCCGCCAACCGCAACGGAGAAAGTCATGTCACTGGCGCTCGCGCAACTGCTTCCGGAATTTGATATGCCCGCTCGTGCGCGCGTGGTCCCGGATGCCATGCCGCAACCCAAGCGCGAGCCGGAGAAGAGGAATGATCCGGATCCGGCACTGATCGAAGCGATCCGTGAAGAGGCGCGCGCTGAAGGTCGCATGGAGGCTGAGCGCGAGCTCGGCAGGAAGCACGCCAGCGAACTCGCGGATATGGAAGCCGAGCATGCACGTGCCATGGCCGCGCGCGAAATCGAAATTCTGAAGAATGTCGCCGAAGCACTCCCCGCAGCTATCACCGAAAGAGCTGATGGTCTCGCCGCACGCCTGTCTGACGAAGTGGCGCGGATCCTGACTCCGCTCGTCGAAGACCGGCTGCGTCAGAAGATGGTCGAGGCGCTCGCCGACGAGATCCGTGCAGCGCTGGACATGGAGGCCGCCGAAAAAATTTCCGTGAGCGGCCCGGCGATCTGGTTGGATGTCGTTCGGACTTCGCTCGCCGAAAAGGCAGAGAGCGTGACCTTTACCGAAGCCGAGCGCGCGGATGTCGAAGTCGTTATCGACGAAACCCGTCTTCGCAGCCGGTTCGACGCGCTTGAGCAATCATTCGGGGAGGATGCGACTTGAGCGAAGACGCTTCCGTCCACCAGACCAAGAATGAAATCATCATCGTTCGCCGGCGTCACGACGGCGAGCACGAAGCCCATGGCGGCGCCTGGAAGATTGCCTACGCGGACTTCATGACCGCCATGATGGCCTTCTTTCTGGTGATGTGGCTGATCAATGCAGCCAATGAAGAGACCAAGGCCGCTGTCGCCAGCTACTTCAATCCGATCAAGCTCACTGACGACAACCCTTCCGAAAAGGGCTTGAAGCAGCAAGGCAACACCCAGAGTGGCGAGCAGTCCGCCCCCAAGTCGGCTGTCCCGGGAGAATCCGGCAGCAGCGGCGAAGCATCCGACAAGGGCGAGCAGGAAACCACGACCGTGGGCGAGGAATCTCAGTATTCCGAGGCCGACTACTTCAAGGATCCCTACGCCGTTCTTGCTGAGATCGTTCAGGAAACCGGGACCAATACAAACGTGTCGGAAGCGGGCGACGGTGGTGCGGCGAATTCCGGGCCGGCCACCGGTGCTACCGGAGGAGAGGCTTACCGCGATCCCTTCGATCCGGATTTCTGGTCCAAGCAGGTCGAGGCCGACAAGGAAGCCATCGCCGAGAGCGAACTTGCCATGCGCGAGCAGATGGAAGCCGAGGAGCAGGCCAAGACTGAAGAAGAACGGCTGGCGCAGGAGCAGGCGGCGATGGCGGCCGGGGAAGAGGGCGCGAAGGCTAATGCCACGATGCCCAGCCCGGATGCGCTGAAGGCGGCTGGTGCACTGAAGAAGGAGATCGAGGACGCGCTCCAGGGTATTTCGGCAGGTCGTCTCTCCGACGCCCTGACTGTGGTCCCTGCCGAGGGCGGGCTGCTGGTCTCGCTGACCGATCAGCTCAATGCGGAAATGTTCCGCGTTGGTTCGGCTGTCCCTGAAAAGTCGCTCGTTCTCGCGCTCGAAAAAATCGGCGGCATCCTGTCCAAGCGGAAGGGCGATATCGATATTCGCGGCTACACCGATGCGCGGCCCTTCAGCAACGGAACCGACGACAACTGGCGGCTGTCGATGGAGCGCGCGCATTCGGCTTATTTCATGCTGGTCCGCGGCGGTGTTCCCGAAGACCGGATTGTCGAACTATCGGGTTTTGCTGACCGCAAACTCAAGGATACGGACAACCCGTTCTCCGAAGTGAACCGCCGTATCGAAATTCTTCTCCAGGTCGACGGAGGATAAGATGCTCCGGGCTCGTCTCGCGCGACTGTCTGCGGCGACCGCCATCGTGGCGGTCTTTGCCGTTTTCGGCGCGCCGACCGCCCGGGCGGCTTCGTCGTCGCATGGGGAGGACGTCGTTGCCGACGTTGTGGCCCAAGGCGGGGAGCATGCTGGCGACAAGCATCCAGCATTGGCCGGAGAGCACGGCTCCGAGAAGAGCCGGCATGCTGAGGCGGAAGCCGGTCATGCGGATGGGGCGCACGAGCAAGAGCAGGCGGCTTCGTCCGAGGAAGGGCATGGCAAAGAGCACGTGGCCGCGGAGGCTGATGGCCGTGGTGGCGGGCACGGTGACGGAGAGGTGGAGAAAGTCGAAGAGACTGACCCCGAGACGCTCGCTCGCCAGCAGGCAATCGACAANTACATCCATTCGATCACGCCGGAGGCNGCCGGCGGNAATCCCGCATCAGGGGAGCTTCAGCCCTATCAGCTGATCCGGTCGTTGCAGTATGTGCAGGATTCGGTCGTTCAAGGCGATCATGCCGCAATGGAGATGCAGCGCTATCTTCTGGGCGTGATCGACGAGCGGCTCCGCAAGGCCGATCAGAGTGTGTTCGACAATCCGCGCAATGTGGATGCGGCGCTGGTCTACGCGATGAGCGGCGGCAATCCCGATACGCTTGATCTGCTCGCGGCGAAGGACCGCTTCGGCCATTTCGATAACGAGGTAACCACCGTTCTGCGGGCCTATCTCGACGGTATGAGCGTGCGCACGCAGACCTCGCTGGACGGACTCCTGGAAATCTACGCCGGCACCCGTATCGCGGCCTATCTCGCGCTTATCGCGGCAAACGTGAAGGCGGGGCTAAATGAGGACGGCTCGCTCGAGATATTCGACAGGGCTCGACTCGAGGCGCCCGGAACCATCATCGAGGAAGCCGCGCTGCGCCGGTCTCTCTTTGTGGCGGCGAAAAAAGGCAAGATCGACGCGGCGGTTCATTATGCCTCGCTCTATGCCCGTCGCTTCATCAACTCGCCTTATGCCGGTCAGTATGCCGACCAGCTCGTCGAGCTCGGAACGGACCATATCGACGTACTCGGTACGGACCAGTTGCAGCGAATTCTCTCCTTTATGGATGGGCAGCGTCAGCGTGAAGTTTACCTCAGAATTTCGCGCAAGGCCGCAATNAACGGTCAGACCGATCTTGCCTTGCTTGCCGCGGAAANGGCGAAGGAACTCAGTGATCCGTCNGATCCCGCGCCAGCNGCNCTTGCGGGNTTGTATTCGGGCTTGGCGAGTGTGCCTTCCAANGAGGTGGTCGAGGTCGACCGTTCGCTNGATGAGCTGGTCAACATGCCGCTCTCCTCGCGCGATGCGGCGCTCAGGGATGCAGCTCGGCTGATTGCCAACGAAATTGTCCGCGAGCCCGACCCAAACAGCCTCACGCAAGCCTTTAGCCCTAGCATTGATGGACAAACTGAAGGCGAGACTGTGCCTGAAGCTATGGCGTCGGACGATCCACTTGCTGGTGTGCCGGACGACATGCCTCAGGTTCCGGAAATTGGTCAGCAGCCGAATGAAACTGCCGATGCGGCCGGCGTGGTTGATGACGAGTTCCGTAATTATCTGGAAGGCCAGAACAAGCTGATTGACGAGATCGACAGCCTGCTGGCGGGAAATAATGGAGTAGACCAGCCGTGAATGCCCTTGATGCCCTTTTCTGCCGGCAGGTCCCCACCCGTTCGCCGAATGCCTCCTCCAATGCCGGAGCGCGTCAACAGGGTTCTGGCCAGACCGAGAGCTTCGCATCCGCTTTGTCGTCGGGCCGTCCGGACAGGCCGGAACCGAGAGCCCGGCAGGCTGATGACAAGGCGCCGGCGCGTGGTGAAACTGTAGACGATGCACACGAAGCGGCGGCGTCGGATGACAGGGAGATCGACGAGACTGATCAGCCTGACGACACCGAGGACAGCCAGACCATCGATCTTCTGGCGCTGCTGGCAAAGCGCGCGGAGAACAACGAAGACGATACAGCTGAAGACGGCGAGGACGAGATCGTCATCGAGGCCGTTGAGGACGCCGCAGACGAAGACGAGCTCGCTCTTGACGAGGACGCACTCTCGGCCATGCAGCAGCCTGAAAAAGACAATAACGGCGTAGACGGCAGGACCGTAGCCGCCGCAGCTATTGCCGAGGGCAATCCCCGCACCACCATCATCGCTCAACAGAACAAGGCGGTGACGGGGAATGCGGACAAGGGCGAAGCCGCCCAAACCAATTCAGCCAATGGCGCAGCTGACGGNGCCAAGGTCGNCGGNNNGGCNGTNGCTGGTGGCGGCAAGTCCGATGACGCGGGCGCCGACGCAGGCAAAGATGGCCGCTCGAAGGGCGAGGCCGACATAGCGGAACTCGACCCCACCCTTCGCTCCAAGTCCGCCTCGGTTCGGGGTGAAGGTGANGTCGCCNTGGANAAAGTCGAGGTTCTGGAGAAGCGGTCGGTTTCNGGCATGTCCGCNAACGCCGACAACGTTGCAAANGCNCTGGTGCGGGACGCGAACGGCCTGAACACGCAAACNACGACGGAAACCGGTGATGCTGCCGCCCTCAAGCAGGCGGCCCCCGCTGAGCGTCCGAATGCAGCCGCGATGGCNCCGCGNACCGGCCAAACGCTCCATACCTTGCGCATCCAGCTCAANCCGGAATCGCTCGGNCAGGTCACNGCCATCATGCGCTTGAGCGATGGCGAGCTGAAGGTCGAGTTGAAGGTGCAGTCGGCCGAAGCCTATCGGCANCTGACGGACGATTCCTCCGCGATTGCGAAGGCGCTTCGTCAGCAGGGATATGGCATCGACCAAATCACTGTGCAGCAGACGAACGCCGGCTCCGACAAGAGCGGCATGAACGCCCAGCAGGGGCAGACATCCAGTCAGCAGTTCCAGTTCCGCGAGGGAATGGCGCAGAATTCGTCCGGCGGCAGCGGCAATGGCGGTGAAAACCGTGGCCGGTCGACCGGAGGTCAAAACGGCGGAGAGGTCGGTCATGAAGTCGTGTCAGGCAATGCTTCTTCTACTGGCGCTTCTGACGGGGTCTATCTCTGAGGCTACGGCTTCGAGCGGATCCGGTCTCTGTGAGGCGCAGATCCTCAAGGCTGCGCACAAGTGGAATGTGCCGGCCGGTATTCTCCATTCCGTCGGTCTGACAGAGACGGGGCGCAAGGGAGCGCTCTATCCCTTTGCACTCAATATTGAGGGGCGCACTGTCTTTGCGGCCTCGCTGGCCGAGGCGCTGGCCGAGTTCGAGAAGGCGCGCAACGAGGGGCATACCCTCATCGACCTAGGCTGCATGCAGATCAATTTTCGCTATCACGGCGGGTCATTTGCCTCTGCCGGTCAGATGCTCGATCCGGAAAGTAATGTCGATTACGCGGCCCGTTTTCTGGCAAATCTGCATTCCCGGCATCAGACGTGGACCATGGCTGTCGCGCGCTACCACGCGGGCCCGAACAACGATCCCGCGCAGAAGCGATATGTTTGCCGGGTGATCCGGAATCTGGTCGATGCCGGGCACGGAGCGTGGACTCCTCAAGCTCGAAAATTCTGCGAATAATACAACCTGAGTTAGAAATTAGATTCCCTTCATCTTCATCGAAGGGTGCGCTCTCCCGAGTCCGATTTCGTAAATTTCCGCAAGCGTGTTTCGCCGTGGCGTTAACTTTTCCCAGAAAAATTTGTGGCCGTTTCCCCCGTCGCCACAACATATGGGCAAATCGTTAAATTTCATGGTTAATCAACTGTTAATAATTTCGGAGTAATTCCTATTGTTGAGAGGGAATCAGACCCCTCGTACTCCTTATGACAAGGGGTACTTCACTGATTCGGAGACGGGGCGAATGATCGTAGTAGTTGATGACCGGGAACTTGTGAAAAGTGGCTACACTTCTCTGTTCGGACGTGAAGGGGTGCCTTCGGCAGCGTTCGACAGCGCCGAATTCGGCGAGTGGGTGAGCACGGCAGCAGATTCCGACCTTGATGCAGTCGAGGCTTTTCTCATCGGTAACGGGGACCAGGCTCTCGAATTGCCGCGCGCCATTCGCGATCGTTCCCAGGCTCCGGTGATCGCGGTCTCCGAGACGCCTTCACTCGAATCCACGCTCGCCTTCTTCGACAGCGGTGTCGATGACGTCGTCCGCAAGCCGGTTCATCCGCGCGAAATTCTCGCCCGGGCCGCAGCGATCCGTCGCCGCCTCAAGGCGCTCGCCAACCACACCGATATTGGTCCGATCCGCGTCTATTCCGATGGTCGTGATCCGGAAATCGAAGGTCGCACCTTCCCGCTGCCGCGCCGTGAGCGCCGCATCCTGGAATACTTGGTCGCAAACCGCGGCCGCCGGGTCACCAAGCAGCAGATCTTCAATGCCATCTACGGCATCTTCGACGAGGACGTCGAAGAGAACGTCGTCGAGAGCCACATCTCCAAGCTGCGTAAGAAGCTGCGCAAGCGCCTCGACTTCGATCCGATCGATTCCAAGCGCTTCCTTGGCTACCTGATCGACTGGGACTGACAGGTCCTCATGGTCCGGAGATGATCTCCGGACCATTCGGGTTTTGAGCCAATCAGGTTCACGCAAGGCCCGGCAACTAAAATCCCATCCAGTATGAAACAAGGGGAACTGCAATGAGCCTGTCAGGAATGATGCGCACCGGTGCTTCCGGTATGAACGCTCAGGCCAGCCGTCTTGGTACGGTTGCAGACAATATCGCCAACTCCAACACCACCGGCTACAAGAAGGCTTCGACACAGTTCGAGTCGCTGATCCTTCCGACCGGCGGCGGCGCCTACAATTCGGGCGGCGTTATCCCGCATACGCGCTATTCCATCTCGGAAGAAGGCACCTATACGAACACCACCTCTGTCACCGATCTTGCGATCAAAGGCGAGGGGTTCTTCATCGTTCAGGGAACGGACGGGGTCGAGTATCTCACGCGTGCAGGCGCGTTCACGGTCCAGTCGGATGGGACGCTCGTCAATACCGCGGGCTTTACCCTGATGGGCTATCCCTATTCGACGACCGCCGACCCGACAATCGTCATCAACGGCTTCGCCGGGCTCGAGCCGGTTGTCCTGAGTGACGACAAGCTCGCGGCAACGCCCTCAGAAAACGGCGTTCTCGGCGGCAACCTGCCGGGCAACGAGGTCGTCGGCTTTTCGAAGCCCACCTCGCTTGTGGCCTATGACAGTCAGGGCAATGAACGGCTTCTGAACTTCACCTACACCAAAACCGGAGACAATGCCTGGTCGCTGTCCGTTGATTATGACGGCACCAACATTTCAGGGCCCACGGCTGTGACTTTCGATGCCAACGGCAATCTCATCGGCCCGTCCTCCATCACCACCACCGCGCTGACGACCGCCGGCACTTCACTTAATGCGATCACGATCGATCTCTCCAACACCACCCAACTCGGTGGTGAGTTCTCCGCCGATGGCGACATCGACGGCAAGGGGGCGACCGCCGTTGTCGACTACGCAATCAGCGCCGATGGTGTCGTGTCGCTCAAATATGCCGATGGCGAATTGGTGCCGAAATACCGCCTGGCGCTCGCGACAGTGCAGAGCCCGGACATGCTCGATCCGCTCGCCGGCAATGTTTACTCGCAGAGCCGCGATTCCGGTGTGGTGGTCGTTGGCTATCCGGAAAATGGCGGCTTGGGATCGATCGTCTCCAACACACTGGAAGATTCAAACGTCGATATCGCCGAGGAACTGACAAGCATGATCGAATCGCAGCGGAACTACACCGCGAATTCGAAAGTGTTCCAGACCGGCTCGGATCTGATGGACGTTCTCGTCAATCTCAAACGGTAATTCAGACCCGTAGTCGGGTACCCAGGGCGCAACGGAAATGTCACTCACCTCCGCGATCAGAACGGCTCAGTCTGCCCTGTCGAATAATTCGACACAGACATCCGTGGTTTCGCGCAACATTTCCAATGCGAACAATCCCGACTACAACCGGCGCAGCGCAATCCTGGCAACGACGACGTTCGGTGCGACCGTTGCCAATACCGAGCGCTCCCAGAATCAGGTCCTGTTTAACCAGGGGCTGCAGGGGACATCCGCCTCGATTGGTCAGAATACACTGCTGAGTGGCCTCGAGCGTCTCAAGTCCATTTTCGGCGGCAACGACTACGAGACCTCGCCTGCGTCGCTGATGGCGAGCTTTCGCGATACGCTTTCCACTTTTGCGGTCAAGCCGTCCGAGGCGACGCTCGCGGAATCCGTCATCGCGGACGCCAATCAGCTCGCACAGGGCCTGCAGCGGGCGTCAGCCGAGGTGCAGCAAACCCGGAAGGATGCCGACAAGCAGGTTGCGCTCGACGTCGAGACCCTCAACACCCTCCTCGTGGACTTCAAGAAGGCCAACGACGCGGTTGTCGGTGGCACGCGGGCAGGGCGCGACATCAACTCTGAGCTCGATGAGCGCGACCGCATTCTCAAGAAGATCGTCGAGATCGTGCCTGTCGATATCAACATGCGCGACGCCAACGACATGGCGCTCTACACCGCCGGCGGCCTGACGCTCTTCGAAACCAGCCCCCGTACCGTGACCTTCGCCGAGACGGGCGGTTTCGATGCGTCCATCACCGGCAACTCGGTTTTTGTCGATGGGCAGCCGCTTGAGGTTGGTTCCGGTGCTGCGACGACCAGCCAGGGGACCCTTCAGGCAAACCTGCAGATCCGCGACGATTACGCTCCCGAACTCCAGCGCCAGCTCGATGAGATTGCGCGCGGTCTGATCATGGCCTTCGCGGAAAAGGACCAGTCTGCCACGCCGACCCAGCCGGACATGCCCGGTCTCTTCACTTGGTCCGGCGGCACGATGCTGACCTCCGGCACGATGCAGCCCGGTGTCGCAGCTTCGATCAGGGTCAATCCGGCGTTGCTGACCGCATCCGGCGGTAATCCGATGCTGCTGCGCGACGGCGGTATCAACGGCGCAGCCTATGTCTCCAATCCGACGGGCGGTGCAGGCTTTTCAGATTTGCTCGACGGCTATGTCCAGGGCTTCGACAAGGACATGGCCTTCGATGGGGCAGCCGGTCTCGGCAGTTCCATGACGCTCTTCGAATTCGCCGCCGATTCCGTCGGCTGGCTGGAGCAGAACCGCAGCGATGCGGCGGCGTCCTCCGAAACCAAGGACGCCTTCCTCTATCGGACGGGCGAAGCTTACTCGAATCTCACCGGTGTCTCCCTCGATGAGGAGATGGCCATCCTTCTTGAACTCGAGCAGTCCTACAAGGCAACCACCCGGATCATCTCCGCGGTCGATGAGATGCTGCAGGCACTGCTTATGGCGGCCGGATAGGATTTGAGATGAAGACGAGTTTCGTATCGACCCTTGCATCACAAAACGCCATGCGGCTGACGATTCAGCGCAGTCAGGTCGAGATCCAGAACCTTCAGAAGGAAGTCGTCACCGGTCGCTACGCGGATCTCGGCGAGGCGCTTGGTGCATCCGCCTCGCGCAGCATCACGCTCAACCGCGACGTCTTCCGGCTGGAGACCATCCGCGACTCCAATTCGCTCGTGACCCAGCGACTGACATCGACCCAGCTCGCGCTGACCGAAATGTCGACCCAGGCGCAGGATCTTCTCGAGGCATTCATTTCGGTCAACAGCTCGGATGACGCCAACCGCCTGGCGATCGCAAATCAGTCGATTACCACGGCGCTCTCAGCATTCACCAGCGCGGCCAATACGTCGTCGAACGGCGAATATCTGATGGGCGGCATCAATACCGATACTCAACCCCTGGCCGATTATCAGGCAGCGGGCTCCTCGGCCAAGACGGCATTCGACAATGCCTTCGTCACCTATTTCGGGTTCACCCAGACCGACCCGGCAGCCTCCGGCATCACCGTGGCGCAGATGGACGATTTCATCTCCAATACTCTGGAGCCGATGTTTGACGGACCGAACTGGAACTCGGACTGGTCCTCGGCTTCCGACATCAATGTCTCCAGCCGCATTTCCCGGACCGAGGTGGTCGAAAGCAATACCAACGCCAATACGGAAGGTGTGCGCGCATTTGCGCTGGCCTCCGTTATAGGCCTCGAACTTCTATCGGCCCCGATTTCCGACGAGGTCCGGTCTGCCGTGAATTCACGAGCTATTCAGTATGCCGGTGAGGCAGTCAACAAAGTCGACGCCGTTCGCAGTAAACTGGGAATCTCGGAAAACCGTGTGACCAAGGCGAACGATGCTCTGGAAGCGCAAATGAAGATCTACAAACTGCATGCTGCAGATTTGGAGGGTGTCGATGCCTATGAAGCTTCGACAAGAATGAAATCATTGCTGGCTCAGGTGGAAACGTCATACCAGCTTACTGCGCGTATATCACAGTTAAACTTGACTAACTTCCTGTAAGGCAGAAAACCGGGGCATGAAAGCTTTCCGGAAACAATAGAGGGCAAGGGAATGTATCAGTTCTCGTATGCGGATGTTCAAGAGGATGGCGTCGCCGAAGCGCGCGAGCGGGAGCGGGAGGCCATCACGCACTCCATCAACCTGCTTCGTCTGGCGATGAAAAAGGGCCGTCAAACGCGCGAGTGCATCGATGCGATACACTTCACCAGCCGCCTCTGGGTGCGTTTTGTCGAGGATCTGGCTTCGCCCGAAAACGAGCTGCAGGATGAGCTCCGGGCCAATCTGATCTCGATCGGCATCTGGATCATCAAGGAAATCGAGAAGATCCGCCACGGCGAATCCGACAATTTCCAGGGTGTGATCGATATCTCCACCATCATCAAGGAGGGGCTGAAATGAAAAGCTCGCTGCGTATTTCCCTCAAGGCCGGCGAACGAATCTTCATCAACGGCGCCGTCCTCCGCGTCGATCGCAAGGTCGCGCTCGAGTTCCTCAACGATGTCACCTTCCTGCTCGAGAACCATGTTCTCCAGCCTGAAGATGCCAATACCCCGCTGCGTCAGCTCTATTTCATCGTTCAGATGATGCTGATCAATCCGGAAGGCGCGGAGCAGGCCATGGGCATGTTCCGCAAGTCCGTCGTCATGCTGCTGACCTGCTTCAAGGACGAGGAAGTCCTGGCCGAGCTCAAGCACATCGACGGCATGGTGACACAGGGCCGCGCTTTCGAGGCGCTCAAGGCCATCCGTGCGCTGTACCCGATCGAAGAGCAGATCCTCAATTCGCCGGCCATGCCGGCAGCAACGCTGGAGCAGATCCGCAAGGAGTTGGCACCATGGACGTAAGTGCGGTCTCAAGCGCCACAGCCAGCGCGTCGTCGAAGGCCTCTGCGAAGGCCACGATGGATTATGACACCTTCCTGAAGCTTCTGGTGGCCCAAATGCAGAACCAGGATCCGACGGAACCGATGGATTCCACCGAACAGATCGCGCAGCTTGCGACTTTCTCGCAGGTGGAGCAGACCATCAAGACCAACGAAAACCTGGAAATGCTGCTTTTGAGCTCGACACTCAATCAGGCAGGGTCCATCATCGGACGCACGCTTGAAAGCGCTGATGGCACGGTCTCCGGTGTGGTCACATCTGTCCAGGTCTATTCGGACGGACTTGTCGCGACCCTTGAGGATGGGACCAAGGCCGTTGTCGGCGCGGGCATGACCATCCGCTGACAGGCTCCAGGGCCGAAGGATACCGAAATGAACGAAGCTGACGCACTCGATATCGTCCAGACTGCAATCTGGACCGTGCTCGTTGCGTCAGGTCCGGCGGTTCTCGTCGCCATGGTTGTCGGTGTCGCGATCGCCTTCGTCCAGGCGCTTACCCAGGTCCAGGAAATCACCTTGACCTTCGTGCCCAAGATCGTCGCCATCCTGATCACGGTTGCGGTTTCAGCGCCTTTCGTCGGATCCCAGATCTCGACTTTCACCAACATCGTCTTCCAGCGCATCGAGAGTGGCTTCTAGCACCGCCTCGCGGCTGACACCCTCGCGCAAGTTTCAGCTTCTATTTTCTCCGGCATGATCCCGGTCGTCCGCATTCGGACGGCGCGGGCTTTGGATGAACCGGGCCGCCATGAGGGCAGGCCGACACGGTGGAGATGAGACGACATGGCCGAGACGCAGGCAGTTGCCCTTCCGAAGGCAGGCTTCCAAGGCAAGGATCTCGGCTTCGCCTTCGGCATTGTCGTCATCCTGTCGGTGCTCTTCCTGCCGATCCCGACCTTCCTGATCGACATCGGTCTGGCGTTCTCCATTTCGTTCTCGGTTCTGATCCTGATGGTTGCCCTGTGGATCCGCAGGCCGCTCGATTTCTCTTCCTTCCCGACCATCCTGCTGATCGCGACGATGCTGCGTCTTTCGCTCAACATCGCCACGACGCGCGTGATCCTGTCGGAAGGCCATCTGGGTCCCGAGGCCGCGGGCAATGTGATCGGCGGTTTTTCGCAGATGGTCATGTCCGGTGACTTCGTCATCGGCCTTATCGTCTTCCTCATTCTGGTGACTGTGAACTTCATCGTGATCACCAAGGGCGCCACCCGTATCGCGGAAGTGGGCGCCCGCTTCACCCTTGACGCGATCCCCGGCAAGCAGATGGCGATTGACGCCGACCTGTCGGCGGGCCTGATCGACGAGAAGGATGCGCGTCTCCGCCGTACCGAACTTGAGCAGGAAAGCTCCTTCTTCGGTTCCATGGACGGTGCTTCGAAATTCGTCCGCGGCGATGCGATCGCCGGTCTCATCATCACCGGCATCAACATGTTCGGCGGCATCGTCATCGGCTATGCCCGCCACGACATGCAGGTGGGTGAGGCAGCCGACGCCTTCGTCCGGCTCTCGGTCGGTGACGGTCTGGTCTCGCAGATTCCCGCGCTTATCGTGTCGCTCGCAGCCGGCCTTCTTGTTTCGCGCGGTGGCCAGCTCGGTTCGACCGACGAAGCCGTCATCGATCAGCTTGGCGCCTATCCGCGCGCACTCTTTGCGTCGTCGGGCCTGCTCGCCGTTCTCGCACTGATGCCGGGTCTGCCCTTCATCCCGTTCGCCGCCCTTGCTGGCGGTCTCGCATTCGCGAGCTGGATCATTCCCCGTCGTCGCGATGCCGTTGCCCGGGCTGAGGCCCAGGAAGTCCATCGTGCCGAGCAGGAACAGCAGAGCAAGGAAAAGGACTCCGTCAAGTCGATCCTGAAAACAGCCGAGATCGAGCTTGTGCTCGGCAAGCAGGTCGCAGCCCGTCTCTTGGGAAGCCACGAGGAACTTGCGTTCCGTGTCTCCAAGATGCGCAAGAAGTTCGCCTCGCAGTACGGTTTCGTGGTTCCGGAGATCAAGGTCACCGACGATTTCGGCGTCAAGGACAAGAGCTATCACATCCGAATTCACGGCANGACGATCGCGGCGAACGAGCTGCGCGTGGGCGACGTCATGGTCGTTCTCGCCGGCAAGCGGCGGCCGAGCCTTCCGGGCGACGAACTGCGCGAACCCGCTTTCGGCCTTCCGGCGATGTCGCTGCCCGAATCCTTCGCCGACGATCTCAAGCGCGAAGGCTTCCAGCCGATCGACAACGTCTCGGTTGTCCTGACCCATCTGAGCGAGGTCATCCGCAACAACCTGCCGCAGCTTCTCTCCTACAAGGACATGAAGGTGCTCATCGATCGCCTCGACACCGAGTACCGCAAGCTCGCCGACGAAATCTGCACGTCGCACATGACCTATTCCGGTTTCCAGGCTGTGCTGAAGCTGCTGCTGGCCGAGCGCGTCTCGATCCGCAACCTTCACCTCATTCTTGAAGCCGTCGCCGAGCTGGCCCCCCACGTCCGCAAGACCGAGGCCATCGTCGAGCATGTGCGCATCCGCATGTCGCAGCAGATCTGCGGCGACATCGCCCGCAACGGCGTGCTCAACGTCGTTCGTCTCGGCAGCAAATGGGATCTGGCGTTCCACCAGGCGCTGAAGCGCGATCCGAAGGGAGAGATCGTCGAGTTCGACATCGATCCGCGTCAGCTCGAGGAGTTCACCGAGCAGGCGACCGATGTTATCCGTGGACACATGGACAAGGGGCAGCCCTTCGTGCTTGTCACCGCGCCCGACGCACGGCCTTATGTACGCATGATCATCGAGCGCATATTTGCCACGCTGCCGGTTCTCTCCCATGTCGAACTGGCCAAGGGCACCGAAATCAAGATCATCGGGTCCGTCTCGTGATAGAAGATCCGCAAGGGTCGGTGCTTGCCGTCTTTGCGGCCTTCTGCCGGATCGGCGGCTGCATCATGGTCCTGCCGGGGTTTTCGAGCTTCCGCGTTCCGCTGCAGATCAGGTTGTTCCTTGCGCTAGCCGTCTCGATGGCGCTCACACCGCTTCTCTGGGACATCATCTATCCGCGCGTGCAGAACCCGGGATCCGAATATCTCTACCTCATCGGCTCGGAGCTCATGATCGGCGTCGCCTTCGGCATGATCGCCCGCTACATCGTGCTCGGACTGCAGTTCGCCGGTACGGCCATCCAGATGGTGATCGGCTTCAATACCTCAGGCGGCATGTCCGTGACGGAAAGCGAGCAGGAGGGGCAGATGACGTCCCTGATCACTTTCACCGGCTTGTTGATCCTCTTCCTCACGGATTTCCATCACATGGTCATCCGCGCTCTTGTGGGCTCCTACAGCTTCATGCCGATGGGTGACGGATTTGCGCCGCGTATGGCGCTCGTGACACTGACCGATACCTTGTCCTCCACCTTCATGGTGATGCTCAGGCTTGCGAGCCCCTTCATCATCTACGGCCTGGTGTTCAACCTGGCGATCGGGTTCGTCAACAAGCTCGCGCCGCAGATCCCGGTCTACTTCATCTCGATTCCGTTCATCCTGTTTGGCGGCATGCTCCTGTTCTTCTTCGGTTCGATCGAGTTCTTTGCGCTCTTCGTTGATGCGTTCACGACGCTCTTTACCGGGGGGACGGGCTGATGGCCGATGGTCGCGCCGACAAACTCAAGCGCCTCGTCCGGGTCCAGCGCCAACTCGAACGGGTCGCCGAAATGGAACTCGGAATCATCCTGCGCGAGCGAGCGATCGTCGAGGATACCCGCTCGGCAATCGTCGATGCGATGGGATCCCTGTCGCCCCTGCACCAGGCGATGTCGACACATTACTCGAAGCGCTTTTCGAGTATCGAGAATCGTGACCGGCGGCTGACCGGCATGCAGGCCATGCAGGAAAAGCGCATCCTGATGGAGAAGACCAAGGCGGACAGGCTGACCGACCAGGCACGCGACGCATCGCTCGTCGAGGAGCGCGAAGCCGAGGATGACGGTCTTCTCGATCTTCTCGACTCGGCCTTGGCGGGAAAAAGCGGCTCAAGCCCAGCGTAAGTTTCATCTGCGATTGTGCGGCAACAGGATGCGGAGGACCGTATCCGTGCTCGTGATCATACGCGGAGGTAACATGTCGATTTCGGTGCCCAGCGATCTGGTTCTGGATGTGGTCAATGCAGCCAGCCCGGAAGCCGCGCGCAAGGCTGAAAACATGCTCGCTGCCGC
Organism: Hoeflea sp.; assembly: GCA_002707605.1. GTDB lineage: Bacteria > Pseudomonadota > Alphaproteobacteria > Rhizobiales > Rhizobiaceae > Pseudohoeflea. Next base: position 1,438,952 of record PANK01000001.1, on the reverse strand, counting down.
AGCAGCCACCAAGGCCAAGGCGAGTGCTGCAACCGACAAGTTCACCACCGAGGTCGCCGGACTCGGCAGCGACACGACCGCGAGCCTCGTCGACCTGCGCTCGCGGCTCGAAGCCAAGGCGACCGAAGTCGAGGTGCCTGAGGCATACCGCAAGTTCGAGGCAATGGTGCTGGGAAACTTCGTCCAGACCATGCTGCCGTCGGACAATGAAGACGTCTATGGCAAGGGCACGGCCGGCGACATCTGGAAGGGCATGATGGCCGACAAGATCGGTCAGGTGATTTCCGAAGGCGGTGGCATCGGCATTGCCGAGCGGTTGTCCAAGCAGGCCGCCAACCCGGTTGTGCCGGCTGGCGCATTGTCGGAAGCCGTCGTTAACAAAGCGGCAAGCCTGGTCAGCGAAGTGCAGATGACAATTCTGGACGACGTGACAGGGATCGGCGATCATTCGAAGAATAAGGGAGGCAATATCCTATGAGCCTTTCACATGGACATGGTGGTCGTGAACATTCGCTAGGCGGCCTGCTTGGTCGCCTCGAAGCGGTGCTCGACGAGGAAAACACCAAGCTCGGCAAAGACAAGACCTTCGATCTGACCCGAACCAACGCGATCAAGAGCCGGTGTCTGTACGAGATGTCGGTGCTCATGCGCGACACCGGAGCGCGCAGGATCGGCAGGGAAGCCGAAGTGCAGCTCGGCGATATCCGGAAGAAGCTCGAGATCAACACGGTCAAGGTCAAGGCGCACATGGATGCCGTGCGCGAAGTTGCTGAAATGCTCAAGGAGGTGGCTACCGAGGCGGAAGCCGACGGAACCTACTCCGCTGACGATTTCCTGGCCTACGACCTGTCATGATCAAGCTTATCGGTGTCGGAATCTGGGTATGCGTGGTGACCCTGGCATCGGTCTATTTCTCGGTGCAGGTCACGAATGAGGATCCCGTCACCGAAAAAGTCCCGGATTTGCTGGGCGGTCTGGAAACCGTGCGTGGCGACATCATCTCCGTTCCCATCCTGGGCAAGGATGGCGTGGAAGGCTACTTCCTCACGCGTCTGGCCTTTACTGTCGACGGTGGTTATCTCGACGAGCTCACCATTCCCGCCGACCAGCTTGTCACCGATGCGCTTTACACCGAACTTATCGGCAACAAGGAAATCGACATCAACCACCTCGACCGGTTCGACATTGCGTCCTTTAAGGAAAACGTCAAGAACGCCATCAACAAGCGGATCGGTGAAGAAGTGTTTCACGATATCATCATCGATCAAATCGACTTCCTGTCGAAAGCCGATATCCGCGCCAACAATAACAAGGGCGAGCGGTCGATGTCCCAGTCCCAGCAGCGGGTCGGCGAGAACGGGCCGGACACGGGCCACTGACCATCGCCATGGACGCTCAGTTGGCTTCCGGGTTCCGGTATTGCTCGTTGACCTTGCCGAACTCTGCCATCAACCGTCCCCAGGCCACCTGAGCGTGATAGAGCGCGATGACCGGTGACCCGGTCTTGGCGTAGAGCCTGAGCCCGCGAATTGGCGAAGCTGCCAGCAGTGCGAGCGATTTCGCCACGATCTTCATCCTTGCGCCAAGACCGGGATTTTCACGGCGCTCGATAATTGCCGATATCGCGCCATTTCGCAGACTTCGGGCATTCAGCCAGGAAAACTCGCCGCGCCGCGCCGGCACAGTCTCCATGACCGGAGCTTCCTGGCACCATGCGAAGGAGAAGCCCTTCGCCTTGCAGCGCCGGTAAAAATCGCTGTCACCGCCGCCGATGAAATTGAAGGCCGGATCAAGAAACGGACACGGCATCGCTTCGAGCACCCGCCGCGCAACCATCACATTGCCCGAAGAATAGAGGATCGGCACGGCACCGGTTTGGTCGTAATGCGGCGTAAAGGCCGGATGCCGGGCCCAGCGCGAAAGGTCCGGATCGTCGAAAACGGGAACCTGCGGTCCGCCGACGATATCGGCTCCCGTCTCTCTGGCGGTCTGCGAAAGTCCCGCAAGCCAGCCCGGACTTGCGATCTCGTCATCATCGATAACCGCGATCGCGGTGAGGTTCGGGAACGCATCAAGGGCGGTTTCCCATCCCGCATTGTAAGCATGGCAATTGCCGCGACGATGCGCGACGACGACCATCCCGCCGATCGTTGCCCTCTCGAACCAGGCTTTCGCGGCGTCCGCACCTTCCATCCCTCCGGCATCGTTCTCCATGACGATGACGGCGAAAGGGAAGTCGGTTTTCTGCCGCGCCAGAGATTCCAAGGTTTCGATGAGATGTTCCGGGCGGCGAAACGTTGGCAGTGTGATTACATGCGTCACCGGCGGCGCGTCGAGGCGCTCGGAGCGAAATGCGATCGATTTGTCTGGCGTTTGGCTCACATTTTTATCCGGTCTGTTGTGCCTCTCAGATAGGCAGAGAAAGCTGAAGATTGATTGAAGAGCACCGACCAAACACTGGCCATGCGGTTAATCACGCCTTCAGGCCTTGGTGGTATCACACTACGAGACTAGTCCCTCTGAACGGCTGCCATGCACCTTGTCTTCGCCACATCGCTGATCCCCGTCGTTGAGCCCCGCTCGGGCTACGATATAGCCAACCGCGTTATCGTCGATGCTCTGCGGTCCATGGGGCATCGTGTTTCGGTAATCGGCTTCCTGCAGCCAGGCGCCGAGATGGCGGAGCGTGGTGACACGATGCTTCTCGGCGAGCTGGAAGTCACCAACGCCAAGGTCGGCACGGCACAGAAGCTTCGCTGGCTCGCTTCCGCATTGCGCCGCAGCGAGCCAGTTTCAGTGGCCAAGATGCATGCCGCAAGCCGCAGCCAGGTTCGCCAGGCACTTGCCTCCGTCGAGCCTTTCGACGGAATCGTGCTGAATTCCGTCCAGCTTCCGGGAGCATTTCTCGATATTTTCAGCCCTTCGCCCTGCCTCTATGTTGCGCACAATGTGGAAGCCGCGTCAGCCGCCCAGAACGCGGCGGGTGCCGACAGTGCAGTTTCCCGGTACCTGTTTGCACGTGAAGCGCGGCTGTTGTGCGAGATCGAAACCAAGCTCTGCGATCTGGCAGACTATGTCTTTACGCTTGCCGATGCCGACAGGGCGGCGTTGGGCGTCGCGGGGCCGGAGGAGTCGGGCGTCCTGCCGCTGGTGACATCGATCGAGCCACCGGCTCCACCGGCGTCACGCGCCCCGGTCTTCGATGTGGGTCTTATCGGCTCCTGGACATGGGCGGCAAACCGTACCGGCCTCGACTGGTTTCTGGAAAAGATCGTGCCGCGCTTGCCTGCCGACTTCAAAATTGCTGTCGCCGGCGGTCTCGATGACAAACCCGCAGGGATGCCTAGTAATGTCGAATTTCTGGGCCGTGTACCGGACGCGCGAGAATTCATCCGTTCGGTTCGGGTCGTTCCGCTCGTGTCGCGGGCTGGAACAGGGGTGCAACTCAAATCCATCGAGACCTTCGAACTCGGCCTTCCGGCGGTGGCGACCGAGAGCTCGGTCCGCGGTATTGCTGAACGACCCACAAACTGCAGAGTTGCCGACGACGAGGCTGGCTTTGCTGCGGCGCTCATCGACTTGGTTGGCCGCATGCGTGCGGGTGAAAATCTGGATGTGGACGGCAGGGCCTTCCACAAATCGCAACTTAGTGGCCTGACCACGGCACTGGCAACTGGCATAGACCGGCTGTCGCATGGTTAAAGGAAGCTGAAAGCAGACTTAACCTCGTTCCCAACGCGCGCTGCATCTAGTTTTAAAGCATGCTAACGCTCGAATACTCGAACGAGTCGATGAGTTTTGGAGCCTCGATGCAGACGTCTGACAAGGATCGTGATGTCCTGGGAATGCGGGTCACAGCCTTCGATTGGGAGGAAGCCCTGCAGGCGCTCGATTCCGGACTGGACTCAGGTCACAATCAGCGGATCGTCAATTTCCTCAACGCCAACAATGCCAATATTGCCTATGGCAATCCCAGCTATCGTGCAGCGCTCGCGGCTTCGGACATGCTTCTGCCCGATGGTATCGGCATGGATATTGCCGCCAAGGCCATTGCGGGCGAGGCGTTTCCCGCCAATCTCAACGGCACCGATTTCATTCCCGCGCTGCTCATCCATATCGATCGCCCGCTGAAGGTCGCCTTGATCGGCGGAAGCCGCGAAGCGGTGGAGCAGGCGGCGATCAATTTCACGAAGTTGGCGCCCTGGCATGAGTTTCGTGCCATTTCCGACGGTTACTTCGGTGAAGCGGGGACGGAACGCGTGAAGCAGGATCTCGCCGCCTTCGCCCCGGATTTCACATTGGTAGCCATGGGCAGCCCGCTCCAGGAACTTTGGATCAACGGCAATATCGGCCCGGAACACGGTCGTCTCGTCATGGGCGTGGGCGCGCTTTTCGATTTCGTGTCGGGCCAGATTCCCCGCGCCCCGCAATGGGTAAGGGACCTGAGGTTCGAATGGGTTTTCCGTCTGCTTATTGAACCCGGTCGTCTCTGGCATCGCTATATCGTCGGCAATCCGCTTTTTATCTACCGTGTGTTCCGCTACAGACTGACGCATAATCAGGTTAAACCTTCCGCGGCGGAATAAGACCGGCGCGTTTTATCGGGAAGCGGCCATGAAGACCGCAATCATGACGGCGTCTTATGTCGGCGATTTCGAGCGATGCAGATTGCTCTGCGAAAGCATCGATCGCTTTGTATCGGGCGACTGGCATCATTATCTCCTCGTCGAGCGACGTGATGTGAAGCTATTCCGGCAACTTGCCGGTCCGCGGCGCAGTGTCGTCAGCGAAGCCGACCTGTTTCCCGCCTGGCTGCGCTCGTTTCCTGATCCATTTGGGTCAGGCCGCCGGATTTGGCCGACACCTTTCACCCGGCCCCTGCGCGGCTGGCATGCGCAGCAGCTGCGCCGACTCGCGCTCGCGCGGCATGTCGACGCTGATACGCTTTTGTCGATCGATTCCGAAGTGGTCATCGTCCGACCGTTCGACCCGGCCAGTCTCTGGACTGACGGAAGGATGCGGTTCTACAGGGTCGAAGACGGGAAGGGGAGCGTCTCACCGGACCATCCACGCTGGATCGCCCATGCGGGAGACTTGCTCGGCCTTCCCCGCGCTCCCGGCTTTGCCCACGATTATATCACCGCCGTGATCCCCTGGCGGGTGGATACCGCGCGTGCCCTGCTCGACCACATTGAAAAGACCTCCGGTACCGGATGGCTGCGCGCGGTCATCTCATCGCGCGATATCTCCGAATGCATGATCTACGGGCGTTTCGTCGATGAGGTCCTCAAGGGATCAGGGCACCTGCATGATCCCCGGCCGCTCTGCCATGTGCTTTGGCGAAAGGGGATGTTTCCCGAAACCCGCGAGGGGCTGGCCGCGTTCATGCGCGGTCTTTCCGACGACCAGATCGCGATCGCGGTACAATCCTTTGTCGGACATCCGCTGTCCGATATCCGCGAGCTTGCATTGGGATTGCCGGCTGCGTCCGCCGACTGATCGTCAGATCACGCGGCGGCGGATGTCGCGCTTGTAGGCGAGCGCGCCGTAGGTCACGGTGGCCGAAATCAGATACAGCGCCAGGAAAACGAGGTTGATGAGGCCCACCCAGCTCTGGGTAGGAAGGCCCTGCGTCAATAGGATCGCCAGAAGCCCGGCCTTGGTCGCGCCCAGTAGCGCAAGGATCGCCGTGCGAACGACGGTCCGCCCCGTCGCGTAGAGAAGTTCGGAGTGATACTCGAGTAGGTTCCTGAGGGCTGGAACCGCGAGCACGAAGACAAGAAGCGGCGTCGCTTCTGCTACATTCGATCCGAGCAGTTTCGGGAAAACCCACAATACCGCGACGAGGGCAACGAGCCCCGCAAACGAGACGCCGGCCACCAGCGCTTCAAGACCAACGCGGACCTTGAGCTTTGCGATAATCTCCGGCGCGCGCATCAGGCGCTGCACCAGGAGCGTGAGGAAGGATCGCACCGGCAGGGCCGTCAGGTCGACGAGCCGCATGATGATTGCGTAGATGCCGGCCACCTCCGCCCCACCGAAGGTGAGAACTAGCACCTTGTCGAGTTCGGACTGGACATAGAACAGCGTTTCGGCACCGGCCACCGAGACCGCGTCGATCCAGCGTCTAAGATAAAGCCGTGGTGACCAGCGCAGCCTGACGCGGGGATAGTAGAAGATGACGGCAATGAGCGCGGCCAGGCTATTGGCAGCCAGATACCACCAGCTCCATGCTGCCAGTGCCTCGGTTCCTGAATAGGCAAAGGCGACGGCGGCAAGCGCCTTGAGGCCGGTGGCGAGGACCACAAGAACAGACCCCGCGCCAAAACGGTTGATGCCATAGGAGACGATGACCACGATCTCCATGATCCGCCAGCACAGGATTTCCGCGATCAGGATGCGTGCGAAAACGCCCAGCGTGATCTCGCCATGGAATATGATGTAGAAGGTCGCCACACCCGCCAGTGCCACCAGCGGCAGCGACAGCACGAGCCCTGCCAGAAACCCCGCCGTATAGGTGCCGAGCAGACGCTGCTTGACGGTCGCGATCCGGTAAAGCGGGGAAACAAATCCGAAAGCGAGCAACCGCGAGAGCATCACACCGCAGGCGGAAGCCGTGGCGAACAGACCGAAGTCCGCGATAGACAGCGTGTTCGCGACGGCGATGAAATAGGCCATCGAAATTAAGAGCCTGCCGCCTGATCCACCGATCATCGAGAGATAGGCACGGATGGAATCCCGGTTCTCCGACGCGAAGGCCAGCGCCCGCGAAAGCCGAGTGGTTCCCGGATGCGCCGAAGCGCTTTGCTCGTGGTCGATCCCCGTCGTCATGCCCGTGGTCTACACGATATGTGTTAATTCGCGGTATGACGGCGCAATTGGCCGTCCGGAGACCGGCAAATCATGCGGCGCTGATGCTTTGCTACAGGCCCTGATTTGCAAGGATGTTTCCACTTCACACCACCCCGTATTAACGTTTTGTTACCTATGTCTGATTAGGTTCAGTTAACCAATGCGAAATTCTGTAAAGGCCTAGCCGACGGCGATGTGGGACTCCGATCAGGACAGAAAAAGACGCGGCGGACGCGGATCCCTGCTCGATCTAGCGTCCGGATCGTCGGATGGTGCCCGTATTTCAGCCTCCGAGCGCGGGCAGAAGCATGCGGACAAGCAGTCGGCACCCAGCTCTTTGCTCGGGATGGAACCCCGCAAGGCGCGAATTTCGACGCGACCGGCCGGGTATAATTCAGAAGCCTCATACGCCGAACGCACACCGTCTCCATTGGAAACTCCTGCGGACGAGCGGCAGGACGACACACAGCGGCGTTCTTTCGGCAAGCACATCACGGGCATGTTGATGTTCGCCGGCGATAGCCGTCGCAGATCGGAAACCCAGCCGGAAGTGGTTGAACCGTCGCATCCGGAGGACGTTTCAAAGGTGCATCGTGCGCCTGAGCAAGAAGCAGTTCCGAAAGCCGAGCCTGTCAGGCGAGACGGAGCTGAGGCCGTGTCCCATGAAGGCTATCCTCGCGCGGACCGCTATGACTACGAAGACGATGAGCGCCCGCTCGTCGATATTGGCGTTCTCGTCGGATCCGTCTGGCGCCATCGCAGGCTTATCGTTGCCACGACCATTATAGGCGCAGTTGCGGGCGTGCTTATCGCGTTGAGCACGCCGCATCATTATTATGCCGAGACGAAAATGTTCATTGACCCCCGTGAAATCCGGGTCACCGATGACGATCTCCGCAACCAGATCCTGTCGACCGAGGCCATGATCGCGATGGCCGACAGCCAGGTCCAGATCCTGTCCTCGAACACTGTCCTGTCCAAAGTCGTCGACAAGCTCAATCTGACGCGTGATCCGGAATTCAATGGTTCGGCGAATGCGGGCGGACTGGCAGGCGGCATTGCGCTCGTCAAACAGCTGTTCTCCGGCAGCGAAGCCAACGAGGAAATGGAAACCGAAGCGGTCAATTCCCTCGCCGAAGCGTTGTCCGTGTCGCGTGACCCGAAAACCTTCATCATCAATGTGGGCGTCACCACTCGCGATGCGGACAAGTCGGCTCTCATCGCCAACACTCTGGTCAACACCTATCTCGCTTCGGAAGACGCCGCCCAATCCGGCCTGATGGAGCGGACGTCGGAGGCACTCGATTCCCGCCTTGATTCCCTGCGCGCCGATTTGAACGCGGCGGAGCGGGCGGTCGAAAATTTCCGCGCCGAGAACGACCTCGTGGGCGTCGGCGGCGAACTCATTGATGACAAGCAGGTGGTTGCCCTCAACCAGCAACTGGGTAATGCGCGGGCCCAGAAGGTTTCGGTCCGCGTCAAAGCTGAAAATCTTGCCAAGGCCGACGTCAACGACATCATCAACGGCGCATTTCCCGAGGAATTCCTGTCTGCCAACCTGCTTGAGTTGCGCAAGCAGTATTCGCAGGCCAAGTCCAACGCGGATTCCCTTGCTTCGAGCCTTGGTCCTCGTCATCCGAAATATGTCGCGGCGGAATCTTCACTCGAATCCCTGCGCGGCCAGATCCGCTCCGAGTTGCGCCGCATTGTGGCCTCTTCGCAGGCCGAACTTCAGCGTGCCGTGGAAACCGAACAGGAACTGGCGAGCCAACTGGCCATCGCCAAGACGAAGTCGCTCGACAATTCCGAAGAGTTGGTCACCCTGCGCGAACTCGAGCGTACTGCAACGGCCACGCGGCAGATCTATGAAAGCTTCCTCAAGCGGTCGCGTGAAACCAGCGAGCGCGGCAATCTCAATCCTCAGAACGTTCGCGTCATCTCCGCGGCAGAGCCTCCGCTTCAGCCCGCGGGGCCGTCGCGCAAGCTGATCGCCATTGGGGGCATGATCCTCGGCGCGCTGGCAGGTCTCGGTATCGCGCTGGCACTGGGCTTTCTTGAGATTTTACGAGGCTTCCTGCCTGATAACGGCCCCGGAGCTCCACGGGGCGGGCGCCCGCATCCCCAGTCACCCGCGCCGAACTCCGCCGCTGCGGGCCGTGTCGCTGCACGCCGCGATCGGGAACAAGTCGAGGCTACCTCGCTTAAACCCGAACCGGCCGTCGCATCGGCAGCCGCGGCGCAAACTTCGGCGCAGCAATGGTCGGAACAACAGCCGGCTTCATCCCGAGTTTCGGCAGCAGCTCCAGCCTCGCAATGGCCAGAGCATCAGGTCGTGCCGGACTATCCGCAGCAGCCTTCATTTCAGTCCCAAGCGGCCTTTCACCCTTCATATGTGCCGCAGCCTGGGCAAGCCTATCCGGGTGCATATCCTGTGCCGCCCGGCCATGCCGCGCATCAGCCCTATCCCCAGTATCCGATGATGGCCCAGTCCCAGCCGCAACCGAATTGGTCGCAGAGGTCGCCGTGGCACCATCCGGCCGGCTACCCGCAGCCGGGCTATCCTGCCTATCCAGCCATGCCGCAACACGTTCAGCCCTACGCGCCGCAATCGGTTGCGGCGCAAGGCCAAGCTCAGGCATACCCTGGTGGCTCTTCGGAAGCCGCCCAGGATCGGGAACCCTCCCAGGAGTATCGCTCCGACGAGGAAATCCGCCGTATCCGGTCGCAGATGCGCGAACTGCGTCACCGGATCGACCGCCGGACCCATCGCCGCGGCGCCTGAGGCCGTCCACTGAAATCTCCCGAATGTACACCGGGTACAATTTAAGTGCCGGCCCGCCTTTACCTTTCCCGATTTATCTCCCAGAAGGGCGGAAAATGACCGGCGCGGGTCGCGGCTGAATGCTTGCCGCGTATCCGCTTTCCCCAAACTCCGGTCGGATCAGACATGGGAGTTGTCATCATGGCGAACGTAATCGACGGCAAGGCGGTCGCGGCCTCGGTGATCGAGAAGGTGAGAACCGCATCCTCCGAACTTGAAGCGGCTTGCGGGGTGAAGCCGGGGCTTGCCGTTATTATCGTCGGTGACGATCCGGCCTCGCACGTCTACGTTTCGTCCAAGAGCCGCATGGCGAAGGAATGCGGCTTCAACTCCGTCCAGCACACGCTTCCCGCCGAAACCTCGCAGGACGATATTCTGGCCCTCGTTGAGGATCTCAACGGCGATGAGACCGTCCATGGAATCCTCGTGCAACTGCCGCTTCCCGACCATCTCGACGCCGATGTCGTGACCCAGTCGATCAAGCCCGAGAAGGATGTCGACGGTCTGCATGTGGTCAATGCGGGCAAGCTGATGACCGGCGATCTCAAGACCGGTCTCATTTCCTGCACACCGGCCGGTGCCATGCTCTTCGTTCGTCAAACTCATGGCGCCGACCTTTCGGGCCTGAACGCCGTCGTCATCGGCCGCTCCAACCTTTTCGGCAAGCCGATGGGCGCGCTGCTTCTGGCCGCAAATGCGACTATCACCATCTGCCATTCGCGCACCAAGGATCTCGCTGACGTCTGCCGTCGCGCCGATATCCTCGTGGCCGCCGTGGGGCGACCGGAGATGGTCAAGAAGGACTGGGTCAAACCCGGCGCCACCGTCATCGACGTTGGCATCAACCGTATTCCCGCGCCAGAACGCGGCGAGGGGAAGACACGGCTGGTCGGGGATGTCGCTTTTGCGGAATGCTCGGAGGTGGCTGACACCATTACGCCGGTGCCGGGTGGGGTTGGGCCGATGACCATTGCCATGCTGATGGCCAATACGGTCACCGCTGCTTTTCGCGCCAACGCGCAACCCGAACCCTCGTTCTGAGTTAGTCAAAGGAGGCGGCAAGGTATCCCCGGTTTCTGCCGCCTTGTTCCGGCCAGCCTTCTTGGCTAGGCTCCCGCATGAATTGGGAAAACGGAATTCACGCCATAGATTGGCCGAAGGGCATATTGCGACCGGCATCATGCCGCCAAACTCATACTCTCCGCCCTGAGGCAGACTTCCAGAGACAGGAGCACGACGATGAATTCGGCTCGCCCGCAGACGACGGCAAAGGGTGCTGTCACGCTTGACGAGGATTGGTGGCGCGGTGCCGTCATCTACCAGATCTATCCGCGCTCCTACCAGGATACGAGCGGCGACGGGATCGGCGATCTCTACGGCATCGCCCAGCGTCTCGATTACATCGAAAGCCTCGGCGTCGACGCGATCTGGATTTCGCCCTTCTTCACCTCGCCGATGAAGGATTTCGGCTACGACATCTCCGACTACAACAATGTCGACCCGATGTTCGGTACGCTGAGCGATTTCGACTATCTGATCAAGCAGGCCCATGACCGCGGCATCCGCATCATGATCGACCTGGTGATTTCGCATACTTCCGACCAGCACCCGTGGTTCGTGGAAAGCCGCGCGAGCCGCTATAATCCCAAGGCTGACTGGTATGTCTGGGCCGATCCAAAGCCGGACGGCTCACCGCCCAACAACTGGCTGTCGATCTTCGGCGGCACGGCCTGGGCCTGGGATCCGACGCGGCTGCAGTATTTCCAGCACAATTTCCTGACCTCGCAGCCGGACCTCAACTTCCACAATCCGGAAGTCCAGGATGCCGTGCTCGACGTTGCCCGCTTCTGGCTCGATCGCGGTGTCGATGGCTTCCGCCTCGACACGATCAACTTCTACTTCTGCGATGATGAACTGCGCGACAATCCGGCTCTGCCGCCCGAGGAGCGCAACGATTCCATTGCTCCCGCAGTGAACCCCTACAACTACCAGAACCACCTCTATGACAAGAACCGCCCGGAAAACATCGAGTTCCTCAAGCGCTTCCGCGCATTGATGAACGAGTATCCGGCGATCGCCTCGGTCGGTGAGGTGGGGGATGCGCAGCGCGGTCTGTCGATCGTCGCCGACTACACCTCCGGCGACGACAAGATGCAGATGTGCTACGCGTTCGAGTTCCTGGCCAACGAGCCGCTCACCCCGCGTCGGGTGCGTCATGTGGTTGGCGACTTCTTCAATGCCGCGCCCGATGGCTGGGTCTGCTGGGCCTTCTCGAACCACGATGTCGTGCGCCATGCCACCCGTTGGGCCGCCAACGTCTCTGACCGTGACCACTACATCAAGCTGCTTGCCGGCGTGATCCTGTCGCTACGCGGTTCCGTCTGCCTCTATCAGGGCGAGGAACTGGGGCTGACCGAAGCCGATCTCGCCTATGAGGATCTGCGCGATCCCTACGGCATCCAGTTCTGGCCCGACTTCAAGGGGCGCGATGGGTGCCGCACGCCGATGGTGTGGGAAGAACATGCCCATTCCGCGGGCTTCACCGAAGGACATCCCTGGCTGCCCGTGCCGCCAGAGCACCGGGCCATGTCGGTAGAAAGCCAGGATCATATGCAGGCTTCCATCCTCAATCACTATCGCCGCATGCTCGAATTCCGCAACCAGCATATCGCTCTGGCCAAGGGCGATATCGAGTTCGTCGATGTGGATGATGCGATCCTGAGCTTCATTCGCCGGACGGGCGAGGAAGCGATCTTCTGCGCGTTCAATTTCTCGACCGAGACTCAGGAAATCACCGTTCCGCAGGGGCTCAAGCTTGACTGGCTCGAGCAGCACTGCTTTTCCGGGATCATGAAACCGGACGGGACGATCAGCATCCCGTCCTATGACGCCTATTTCGCGGAAGTTGCCGGCTAGGCAGTTTCACCGTCAGACGCAAACGGATAACCTCAGCGTAGGACTGAGCTTGTTTTACGCACTTCGATTTTGCCGATTCCGACAAAATCGAAATTGCTCTAACTCAGCCGAGAATGCCGGCACCCTGATCGGCCGTTGCCGCCAGCGCGCGGAAGCGGCCGAAGAGCTCTCGGCCCATTCCGGTCTCGTATTCCGAGATATCGGCTTCGGCCGGTTCGCGGGCGTCGAACTCCGCCGCATCGACGAGCACTTCCAGCGTTCCCGACCGCGCATCGACGCGAACCATGTCGCCCTCGCGGACTTTCGAGATCGGTCCGCCATCAAGCGCTTCCGGCGTGACATGGATGGCGGCCGGCACCTTGCCTGAGGCGCCGGACATGCGCCCGTCGGTCACGAGCGCGATCTTCTGACCCCGATCCTGCAACACGCCAAGCGGCGGCGTGAGCTTGTGGAGTTCCGGCATACCGTTGACCTTCGGTCCCTGGAAACGGACGACGGCGACGAAATCGCCGGTCAGCTCGCCGGCCTTGAAGGCCGCCTGCAGATCGTGCTGGCTGTGGAAGATGCGGGCGGGGGCCTCGACCACCTGATGCTCCGATTTGACCGCGGAAATCTTGATCACGGCCTTGCCGAGATTGCCCGTGAGCATCTTCAGTCCACCGTTGGGCTGGAAGGGTTCTTCCGCGCGGCTGATGACCTTTGGATCGGCGCTGACCTCGGGAGCTGCTTCGCGGATCACAGTGCCGTCCGGGCCGAGCTTGGCTTCGACAGCATAGGACGAAAGTCCCTGACCCCAGATCGTGCGGACATCTTCGTGCACATAGCCCGCCTTCAGGAGCTGCGAGATGAGATATCCCATGCCGCCGGCTGCGTGGAAGTGGTTCACGTCAGCTAGGCTGTTGGGGTAGACGCGCGCCAGAAGCGGGACGGCGTCCGACAGGTCGGCAATGTCTTCCCAAGTGAGAATGATGCCGGCCGCGCGCGCCATGGCGACAAGGTGCAGGGTGTGGTTGGTCGAACCGCCCGTTGCGTGAAGTCCGACGACGCCGTTGACGATGGAGCGTTCGTCGATCATCTCGCCGACTGGCGTAAACTCGTTGCCCTGCGCAGTAATCGCCAGCGCCCTCTTGGTCGCTTCCTTTGTCAGAGCGTCGCGCAGCGGGGTGCCCGGATTGACGAAGGTCGCGCCCGGCATGTGCAGGCCCATGATCTCCATCAGCATCTGGTTGGAGTTGGCAGTCCCGTAGAAGGTGCAGGTGCCGGGCCCGTGATAGGATTTGGATTCGGCTTCCAGAAGCTCATCGCGTCCGACCTTGCCTTCAGCATAAAGCTGGCGGATGCGCGCCTTCTCGTCGTTGGGCAGCCCGGACGTCATCGGCCCGGCTGGCACGAAGATCGTCGGCAGGTGGCCGAAGGAGAGGGCCGCGATGAAGAGGCCCGGAACGATCTTGTCGCAGACGCCGAGATAGATCGCGGCATCGAACATGTTGTGCGACAGGCCGATGGCTGCCGACATGGCAATCACGTCGCGCGAGATCAGCGACAGTTCCATGCCGGGCTGGCCCTGGGTGACGCCGTCGCACATGGCAGGCACGCCGCCCGCCACCTGTGCCACGCCGCCCGCTTCACGCGCGGCGTCACGGATCATCTGCGGATAGGTTTCGAACGGCTGGTGCGCCGACAGCATGTCGTTATAGGCGGTGATGATGCCAATGTTCGGCACCGTGTCGCCCGAAAGATTGGCCTTGTCGGTTACGCCGCAGGCGGCAAATCCGTGGGCCAGGTTACCGCAGGACAGGACCGAACGATGTGGCCCCTTGGACGCAGCGTCCTTGACGCGGGCGAGATAGGTCTCACGGGTCGGCTTCGAGCGTTCGATAATGCGGCGGGTAACGGCGGCAATGCGGGTATCGACAGTCATGGCGTACCTCTCTTTGTAGGGCCGGTTCGGCGTTCCGCTTGGTCAGGGTGCCCAGTAGACAGTGACCGGTCGGGAAGCGTTCGAGAGCACGGCGCGGATCGGCATGTCTTCTTCCGGTCCGCCCTCGCGGGCCTTTTCCAGCACGCTCAGCTTCTCTTCGCCCTCGATATGCAGAACCAGCATGTCCGCCTCGATGAGGCGGGGCAGGGTGATCGTCAGCCGGGGCTCTCCGGCGCCCGGCGCCAGCATCGAGATGACAGTCGCGTTGCCGTCAGGGTCGATTGCTGCGTGAAGATTGTTTCCTTCAGGAAAGAACGATGCAGTATGCCCATCCGTTCCCATGCCGAGGATAACGACGTCAAAGGGACGCTCAATGTGAGCGATGGAGGTCGCGGCGTGCTCGGCGAGCGTGTCGACATGGTCGGACAGATCGCTCCAGAGCGGCACGAACTTCGCTGTTATCGCTTCATTCCTGAGAAGATGCTCGTAGGCAAGGCGCTCGTTGGAACGCTCGTGGTCCGGCGGCACCATGCGATCATCGACCAGAGTGACCGTCACCTTCGACCAGTCGAGTTTTGCCTGCGAGAGCTTCTCGAAAAACATCTTCGGTGTCGAACCGCCGGAGACGGCGAGCGAGGCGTCGCCATCTTTCTCGATCGCCGCTGACAGCTTCTTTGCCACGGCCTCCGCGAGGTTGCCCGCGAGCGCTTCGCGGTCGTCGAATTTTTTCATCTCGGCCTTCATGGTCGCATCAGTCGCTTTCATGCCAGGTTCTGCCGTCGCGCTCGATCAGTGCGATCGCCTGGCTCGGTCCCCAGGTGCCCGCCGTGTAGGCGTGGGCTTTCTGGTTGGTGGAATCCCAGGCGCTGAGAATCGGGTCGACCCATTTCCATGCCGCTTCCACTTCGTCGCGCCGCATGAACAGCGTCTGGTTGGAACGGATCACATCAAGGAGAAGCCGCTCATAGGCATCCGGATTGCGTTCCTCGAAACTGCCGGCAAAGCTCATGTCGAGAGGAACGTGACGCAGGCGCATGCCGCCCGGGCCGGGATCCTTGATCATCAGCCACTGCTTCACGCCCTCGTCTGGCTGCAGGCGGATGACGAGCTGGTTGGCGATCACCTTCCCGGCGGTCTCGTCGAAGATCGAGTGCGGGATCGGCTTGAAGGTGATGACGATCTCGGACATGCGGGTCGCAAGCCGCTTGCCGGTGCGCAGATAGAACGGCACGCCGGCCCAGCGCCAGTTGTTGATTTCCGCCTTGATCGCCACGAAGGTTTCTGTGTTGGAGACACCGCCCTCGAGTTCCTCGAGATACCCCTTCACCGGACCGCCCGACGATGCCCCGGCCTTGTACTGGCCGCGCACGGTCACTTCGTCGGCATTCTTCGCGCTGACCGGCTTCAGCGAACGCAGCACCTTGAGCTTCTCGTCGCGCACACTTTCCGCTTCCATCGAAGACGGCGCTTCCATGGCGACGAGGCAGAGGAGTTGCAGGATGTGGTTCTGCACCATGTCGCGCAGGGCTCCGGCGCGGTCGTAATAGTCTGCCCGGCCTTCAAGGCCGACGGACTCGGCGACCGTGATCTGTACGTGATCGATGTGCGCGGAGTTCCAGAGCGGCTCGTAGAGCGCATTGGCAAAGCGCAGCGCCATCAGGTTCTGCACCGTCTCCTTGCCGAGATAGTGGTCGATGCGGAAGATCTGGTCTTCGGTGAAAACCTCACCAATCGTGTTGTTGAGCTCTTCGGCGGTCTTCAGGTCCCGGCCGATCGGCTTCTCGACAACGATGCGGGTCTTTTCCGTAATCAGGCCATGGTCGCGGATATGGGTCGCGATGTCGCCGAATATCGAGGGACGCACGGCGAGGTAGAAGGCGCGCACCCGGTCTTCGCCCTCGGCCAGAAGCGCCTTGAGCGTATCCCAGCCGCGTGTCGAAGTGGCATCGATGGAAACATAGTGCAGCCGTGAGAGGAATTTCTCGACGTGATCGGCGTCGCGTTCCTCCTCCTTGACGTGCTCTTCGAGTGCCTTGCGCGCATAGTCGCGATACTCGTCGTCCGACATTTCGGAGCGCGACGCGCCAATAATCCGGGTCGGATCGGTCAGCTGGCCCGCGAGCTGGCGGTGAAAGAGCGCGGGAAGGAGTTTGCGTTCCGCGAGGTCCCCGGTGCCGCCGAAGACAATGTAGTCAAACGGATCGACGGGAATGATCTGGCTGCTCATGGCGTGTTCCTGTGTGCAATTGCGAAGATCATAATCTAATCGATTTAAAAATTCCAGTCCCCAAACGTCAGCCGAGGGGTGCGGCGCTTCATATCATCGAATGGCGGCGCTGATTCGAGCGACACCTCTGGCCGTTAGGCGGATCGAACTGGTTTGTGTGTCTAGAACCTGTCGCGCATGGCGAACCAGGTCAATGCCAGGAACAGAAGCGGCTTGCGGAAAGTGCGCCCGCCCGGGAAGGACGGCACATTGAGCGCACGCAAGGCTTCGAGATCTTCGGAGCCGCCCAGTACATGGTCGGCGTAGAGCTTGCCGCAGAAATTCGACAGCATCACGCCATGCCCTGAATAGCCGCCGATGGCCGTCACATTGGGCATGACCTCCTCGACATAAGGCTGGCGCGGGAGCGTGATGCCGACCGAACCGCCCCAGGCATGGGAGATCTCGATGTCGTTCAGGTCGGGGTAGATCTCGGTGATCTGCCGGCGGATGTGCTCCGAGATGTCGGTGGGGTTGTCGGAGGTGTAGGCTTCGCGGCCGCCGAAGAGCAGCCGCCCGTCGGCGCTTTTACGGAAATAGCGAACCACGAAACGGGAATCGTCGACCGACTCGCCGCCCGAAAGGACAGTGGAATTGTGGCCGAGCGGCACCGTGGCGCCGATGAACGACCGTATCGGCATCACATGCGCGCTCATCTTCGGCTCGAGCCCGTCGATATAGGCATTGCATGCGAGCAGCGCCCGGCCAGCGGTGATCGTACCGTGGGGCGTCGTCACCGTGACCTTGCCGGCCTCCGACTTGATCGAGGTGGCGCGGGTATTCTCGTAGCAGCGTGCACCGGCATCCGCAGCCGCCTTGGCGAGCCCCACGACATATTTGAGCGGGTTGATGTGGCCAGTGCCGGTATCGATGATGCCGGCGTGATAATGGGTGCTGCCCAGCTTGCTTGCCAGTTCGTCGCGATCAAGAAACGTGATGTAAGGGTAGTCGTACCGGTCACGCACGATCTCCGCGTGCTTGCGATAGTCCGAGACATAAGACTTCTTGTGCGCCGCCGAGATCTGACCGGGCCGGTAGTCTGCGTCGATACCGTGCTCGGCGGCGAAGGCGTGCAGGTGCGCCTTGGCGCGTTCCGCGATCTGGAAGAGATGCGTGGCGCGCTCGCGACCGACTTCGGCCTCATGTTCTTCTGGCCAGGACCGTTGTCCGGTGCCGAGCTGTCCCCCGTTGCGGCCCGACGCGCCGTCACCGAAACGCGCGCCGTCGATGACGATGACGGATTTGCCGCCCTTGGCCAGGTGATAGGCCGCTTGCAGGCCGGTAAACCCGCCCCCAACGATCAGAACATCGGCTTCGGCATTGCCCGGCAGTTCGGGATAGATGGGGCGATCGCTCAGCGTCGCCTGATAGAAGCTGACGCCGGGCGCAATCGGGCTTTGATAGGTGGTCATGTCTGTCTTCTCGAGAAATGTCTGCTCAGACGTTGAGCAGCAGGAACTCGCGTTCCCACGGGCTGATCACCCGCATGAAGGTTTCAAATTCACCACGCTTCACGCCGGCATAGGTGTCGACGAAATCCTGGCCGAAGACGCGGGCGAAATAGGGCTCGCTTTCCAGGAGCGATACCGCTTCCAGAAGGCCGCGCGGCAATTCCACCGAGCCTTCGTTGACCGCCTTTTCCGCCGGGCTGCCCGGAACGATCTCGTTGACCATTCCGATCCAGCCGCAAGCCAGCGATGCCGCGAGCGCCAGATACGGATTGGCATCCGATGACGGCAGCCGGTTTTCCACCCGTCGCGCTACCGGTTCCGAGGAGGGTACGCGGAAAGCGGTGGTGCGGTTGTCATAGCCCCAGGCATTATTGACCGGGCACGACATGTCCGGTGCCATGCGGCGATAGGAATTCACATAGGGCGCCATCATGACGAGCGATTTCGGGATGAAATGCTGCATGCCGCCGATGAAGTGGAAGAAGGCCTCGCTCGGGCTGCCGTCAGCATTGGAGAAGATGTTTTTGCCCGTCTTTGCATCGATAACCGACTGGTGGATGTGCATCGCCGAGCCTGCCTCTTCCTGCATGGGCTTGGCCATGAAAGTGGCATACATACCGTGATTGAGAGCTGCTTCGCGGATCGTGCGCTTGAACATGAAAACCTGGTCTGCCAGTTCAATCGGATCGCCATGGCGGAGGTTGATTTCGAGCTGCGCCGGGCCTTCCTCGTGGATCAGCGTGTCGATCTCGAGGCCCTGCTTCTCCGAAAAGTCGTAGATGTCGTCGACCAGTTCGTCGAATTCGTTGACGCCGGCGATCGTGTAGGACTGGCCACCGACGATTGTACGGCCCGACCGGCCACGCGGCGGTTTGAGCGCGAGATCCGGATCTTCCGATTGCGCAACCAGATAGAATTCGATTTCAGGCGCCACGACCGGGCGCCAGCCGCGTTCCTCGTAGAGGTCGAGCACATGGCGCAGCACCGAGCGTGGTGTATAGGCGACTGGATTGCCGTTCTTGTCCACGATATCGCAGATCACCTGTGCCGTAGGGTCGGTTTCCCAAGGCACGCTGGCAAGCGTCGAGAGGTCCGGCATCAGCTTCAGGTCGCCGTCGAGAGGGTCGTAGCGGAAATCGCCGGTCTCGGCCGGGTATTCGCCGGAAATCGTCTGCTTGAAGACTGAAGACGGCAGCGACAGCGATGTGTTGGAGGTGAATTTCGAGGTTGGCATCATCTTGCCGCGCGGGACGCCGGCAAGGTCGGGCGTGATGCATTCGATGTCTTCGATGCCGCGGGCTCTGAGCCAGTCGTCGGCTTCCTTCCAGGTTTTTACGCCTCTCTTGGCGTCGATATGTGCCGATTTTCCCTTGCGCGGTTTGGCCGGAGTTCCGGTTGGCTTGCCCGCCTTGTTCAGTACCATAAGTCACCGTGTCTGTTGTGAGCGGCGTCATCATAACTGGATTTCATGAGAGCGCCAGACTCTGCTGCATCGCAGGAAGTGGCTACGCTGCAAAAGTTTTCGGTGAAAATTCATGGGTCCGGTTCAGTCGCCGTTAACCGCTAACCCCTAGTTGTATTGGTCAACCCCGCCATGTGAAACGTGCTGTTGCACGTATTCCAGGGAATGCATGATGCAGCAGGGGCGGCGCTGCCAGTTCAGTCTTTTGTTTCCCGGATATCGCTATGTCTATCGACCGCCTGCTCGCGCGTTTTTCCATCCAGACCAAGGTCCTCATTTTTGTGGTGCCGCTGATTGGTGGGATCGCTTCATTGGCTGCCATCAACTTCTACACCGGGTCGCTGCTCGGTCAGAGGCTGGACGGAACCGGCGCTTCGATCCAATCGCTCAGCGGTTTTCAGGAAGCCTATTCGGGAATGAACGAATTCCTCGAGCGCACGACCGAAGAGAAGCGCAATGAGGTGACCCGGCAGCTCGACGCGCAAATCGAAAGCTTGGCAGAGAAGCAGAAACTCGCCACCAGCGATGTCGAACGCGACGCATTGACCAAAGCCAGTGATGTTGCGCGGGATCTTCGTGACAATGTCGAGGCGCTCTGGACTCTGAACGGTCAGGAAATGGCGACCCGGGCCGAGTTCGAAAAAATCAACACCTTGCTTGAAGAGATGGCCGCACGGGCGACCGAGCGGGGTAATGAAATCCTCGAAGAGATCACCGGTGCCGAAGACGAAGCCAAGGAGCTTCTCAGGCAGGCGGATTTTCTCGATGCAAGCGCCCGAGAAGTCGTTGAGATCGCCACTGCCATCGCGACGCCCAAAGAGCCTGCGGAAGTTTTCTCGGCTGCTGAGGAGTTGCGCCGGAACATGCGCCGCATGAAGACGAAATTGCCGCGCGCCATTCCTGAAGGCCAGCCCGGTCTCGACAGTGTCATTTCCGATAACCTCAAGGGTATTCTCGACATTCTGCAGGCGGGCGTGATGAACCCGGCGTCGGTTAACCGCATGCAGCGTTTCGCCAACAATCTCCGCCCGGTCGGTATTCGACTCCAGGGCCTGGCATCCAAGCTTTCAAGCGAAGCCGCCACGCGCTTCATCGAGATTGACCCCCAGGTCGTGCAGGGACGGCTGTTGATCAACGACATCACCCAGTTCGCAAATCGCGCGCTCAATCTGGAACTTCTGATTACCGAATTCCTCGGCTTTCCGGATCAACGACGTGCCGAGAACATGGCCGTGGGTCTGGTTCGTATCGAACAGGTCGTCCAGCAGATGGAACTCGACGAGGGCGGCCCGGAGATCATCGAGCTGATCGGAACCGAACAACTCGATCAGGTCCGCATGGTCAATCAGAACGCCGTCAGCCTGATGGACACCATTACCACCCGCGAAAACGCTTTCGACCTGGCCTCGCAGCGCATCGAGGAGGGATGGCAGTCGATCCTCGTCTTCGCCGATAGCCAGCGCAACGCCGCAGCCGAAACCAAGCAGCGCGCCGACGGCATCACATTTGGCGGCGCTACCATTGCCGGACTGATCGCCGTGCTGGCAGCGACGCTTCTGGTTGCCGCGCTCAAGCGCCCGATCATGCGTCTTGTCGACGCCATGCGGAATGTTGCGCAGGGTGAGCTCGATACCGATGTTTCCGATACCGACCGCCGCGACGAAATCGGTGAAATGGCTCGTGCACTGGGCATCTTCCGCTCCAACGCCATCGACAAGGTCCGCGTCGAGCGCGAGAGCGAAGGAGCCCGGGAGCAGGCCGCCGCCGAGCGTGCCCGAATGGATCAGGAAAAAGCCATCGCCGAAGCCTCCGTACAGGCCGCGGTCGCTGCGCTTGGTGCTGCGCTCAACAATCTCGCCCATGGCGACCTCGTCAGCCGCATCGAAACGCCGTTCGAGGGCAATCTCGACGTGCTGCGCGTGGATTTCAACGAATCCGTCGATCGCATGCGCGAGGCCATGACCCAGATCCGTGACAATGCGGAGACGATCCAGTCCAATGGCGGGCAGATGCAGTCTGCCGCCGATGATCTGGCGCGCCGGACCGAACAGCAGGCCGCCTCTCTTGAGGAAGTGGCTGCCGCGGTCGAACAGATTTCATCGACCGTCAAGTCATCGTCTGAAGCTGCCGCCCAGACCAACAGTCTCGCGACTGAAACCTGTTCCGACGTGGTTCGTTCCAGCGAAGTGGTTGCCGAGGCCGTTGACGCTATGGGGCGCATCGAAGCGGCTTCCGACAAGATCAGTCACATTATCGAGGTTATCGACCAGATTGCGTTCCAGACCAATCTGTTGGCGCTCAACGCCGGGGTCGAGGCAGCACGAGCCGGTGAGGCCGGTCGAGGCTTTGCCGTGGTCGCGCAGGAAGTGCGTGAACTGGCCGGTCGTTCGGCCTCTGCGGCCAAGGAAATCAAAGAGCTTATCGAGCACTCCGCCGTTGAGGTTCACAACGGTGTCGCGTTGGTCAACCAGAGCGGCGAGGCCATGAGCCGTGTGAACGAACGTATCAACGAGATCACACGGCACATTGAATCCCTCGCCCGCGCAAGCAGCGAGCAGGCCACCGGTCTGGCGGAAGTCAACAGCTCTGTCGGACAGATGGATCAGATGACCCAGCAGAACGCGGCGATGGTGGAGGAGGTGAATGCCTCCAGTCAGACGCTCGCCCACGAGTCCGTCGCGCTGACCGAGCTTGTCAAGCAGTTCAAAACGAGTGCCGAATTCGCCGGCAGAGATCGGCAGTTCGCGGCTGCGTAACCGGGGTTTCCTACGACCGGCTGCGGTGGCAAAAGCGCAACAGCCGGTCGCCATCAAACCTATTCAATCTTGCAGGTCTTGGAATCGGTCGGGTGCGGGCGTAGGTTCGCGCCTGCTTTCGCTTTGAAGGAGTCCGGGCCGATGAACACTTTGCCGAGAATTGATTAGCGCCGCGCTGCGCCCGGTACCGGTCTAAACTTCCTTTTCGTTTTTCAGACCTGACCTAGCGCGTCCCCGCGCTTCCACGGTCGCGAGCATTTTCTGCGTCGCGCCGTATTTTCTGTTTTCGGCGAGCGACAAGCCTCGCTGCTCTTGTTTCGAGAGGTATTTCTCATGGCACCCGGAATGTTCCGTACGGCCCTCATCCTCGGCCTTTTATGCTGTGTCGGTCCGTTCAGCATCGACATGTATCTGCCGGCCATGCCGGCAGTGGGGCGAACGCTCGGTGGCACTGTCACGGCCACGCAGATGACGATCACAGCCTATTTCATCGCCTTCGGGCTAGCGCAGATCGTCTATGGTCCACTGGCCGACAAATACGGCCGCAAGCCGCCGCTGATCCTCGGTCTCGTGCTGTTCATCGCCGGCTCCGCTGGCTGCGTGATCGCGCCGGATATCTCCACCTTCATCGCCTTTCGGTTCCTGCAGGGGCTTGGCGGTGCGGCGGCCATGGTGATCCCGCGCGCCATCATTCGTGATCAGTATACCGGCCCGGCGGCGACCCGGCTGATGGCGATGGTAATGCTGGTGATCTCAGTCTCTCCGATGCTTGCGCCGCTCGCCGGTTCCGGCGTGATCTTGCTCGCAGGTTGGCGGATGATCTTCGTTGTCCTTGCTATTGCCGGTCTCGCCTCGATCCTGGTAACGATGTTCCTCCAGCCGGAAACCTTGGCGCCTGAACATCGCGTGCCGATCGACATGAAGAACCTCTGGGCCGGCACGAAAGTGCTCGTCTCCGATCCGGTCTTCATGGGTGCGACATTCGTCGGCGGTTTCGGGTTTTCGAGTTTTCTCGTGTTCCTTGCGAGCGCCTCCTTCGTCTACACGGGCTATTACGGCCTGAGCTCGGTCGAGTTCAGTCTCGCCTTCGCGGCTAACGCGTTGGGCTTCTTCTCCGCCTCGCAGTTTGCCGGACCGCTCGGCGAACGTATCGGCATGGGGACGATGATCGCGCGGGGCGTAACCGGCTTCCTGGTCATGGCTGTCCTCCTGGCGGCCCTCGTCGGAGCTGGCTTCGATTCGCTCTATCTGATTATCGGTTGCCTGTTCCTCGCCAATGCATGTCTCGGCTTGGTCATCCCGACGTCGATGGTTGTGGCGCTCGACGATCACGGTGAGATTGCCGGTCTCGCATCCTCGCTCGGTGGCATGCTGCAGATGTTGGTCGGAGGTCTCATGACGGCGGTGGTCGCGCCGTTCTTCTCGGTCTCGCCGCTGCCGATGGTGGCCGCCATTGCGCTTTGCGCCGTGCTGACCTTCATCGTGCTCCGGCTGACGGCGGCGGCAAGCGCCCGCAATATCCCGGTCGTCTGAGGCAAGACGAGCGCGCAACAAAAAAAAGCCGCCGCGGGTCACATCCCGCGGCGGCTTCTTTTCGACTGGAGGTCGAAGGGCTTAACTGCGGCCCTGGGTGACGATGACGGGGATCAGAAGATCGCCCCAGTTTCCTTCCCCGCCGTGATGGCGGGCCGAACGCACCAGTTCCACCGAAACCCCTGCATCGACCGCCTTCATGACGGCGTGGTTGAGGCGGTGCAGGTCGTTGGCCACCATGCGGATGGCTGCCTGCTGGTCGGTCGACATGGACGTGGATTGCTCCTCGGCACGTTCCTTGACTCGGGTCTGCGGTGTCATGGCATTTCTCCTCTTGTAATCGGGGTTCTTGATTGCGTTTCGGTTGTGCCCTCCGCGTCACGCGGAGGGCGGTGAAGGATTATTCGGCAGCCGGCTTGAACTGCTCGGTCTCGGTGGATTCGCCCATGGCCGTGGTCGACGACGAGCCGCCGGTGATCGCCATGGAGACGGCATCGAAGTAGCCGGTGCCGACTTCGCGCTGGTGCTTGGTCGCGGTGTAGCCGTTGGCTTCGGACGCGAATTCCGCTTCCTGCAGCTCGGAATAGGCGGCCATCTGACGCTCCTTGTAGCCACGCGCCAGTTCGAACATGCCGTAGTTGAGCTGGTGGAAGCCCGCGAGCGTGATGAACTGGAACTTGTAGCCCATCGCACCCAGTTCACGCTGGAACTTGGCGATCGTCGCGTCGTCGAGGTTCTTCTTCCAGTTGAACGACGGCGAGCAGTTATAGGCGAGCTTCTTGCCCGGATGGACCTTGTGAACGGCCTCGGCGAACTTGCGGGCCTGCTCGAGGTCCGGCTTTCCGGTTTCCATCCAGATCAGGTCGCAATGGGGCGCATAGGCGATCGCGCGAGCAATGCACGGATCGATGCCGTTCTTGACCTTGTAGAAGCCTTCCGCGGTGCGGCCGGCGTCGTAATCGACGAAGGGCTGGTCACGCTCGTCGATGTCGGAAGTCAGAAGCTTTGCGGCTTCCGCGTCGGTGCGGGCGATGATGAGCGTCGGCGTGCCCATGACGTCGGCGGCGAGGCGCGCCGCATTGAGGTTGCGGATGTGCGCGGCAGTCGGGATCAGAACCTTGCCGCCCAGATGGCCGCACTTCTTTTCCGATGCCAGCTGGTCCTCGAAATGGACGCCGGCAGCACCGGCCTCGATAAAGGCCTTCATGATCTCGAAAGCGTTGAGAGGACCGCCGAAACCGGCTTCAGCGTCGGCGACGATCGGGGCGAACCAGGTGTCGACTGACAGTCCTTTGCCTTCGGCCGTCTCGATCTGGTCGGCGCGCTGAAGCGTGCGGTTGATGCGCTTAGCGAGTTCCGGCGCGGCATTGGCCGGGTAGAGCGACTGGTCCGGGTACATCGCGGAAGCGGTGTTGGCGTCGGCGGCAACCTGCCAGCCCGAAAGGTAGATCGCCTTCAGGCCCGCGCGGACCATCTGCATGGCCTGGTTGCCCGACAGCGCGCCGAGCGCATTGACGAAGTCTTCCGAGTTGATCAGCTGCCACAGGCGGTTCGCACCGTTTTCGGCCAGGGTATGCTTGATCTGGACCGAGCCGCGAAGGCGCTGGACATCCTCTGCCGAGTAGGGGCGTTCGATGCCGTCGAAGCGGCCATCGGCTGCGCCCGGAACGAGGTTGTAAAAATCGGTCATGTCCTGTCTCCAGTCTTTGTGTTGTTCTTTCGGCGGGCCACCTGGGAGGTTTGTTTTGCCCGCGCTTGATATGACTGGATTTACATCTCTGGTCCGCATACTCCAGAAAATCCCGCGATATCGGGCTGAAATTGAAGTCACGCTGTATTGCCTTTGACAAAACTGGGCTGTAAATTTGTAAAGAGTGTAAAGTTTACTGTGCGGCCTAGTGCTGCGCGGTTTTGTCAAGATCGGTAAAGTTGACGCATGGCTGACCAGAAAATTTTCGCCGGCCCACGGATTAGGCGCATCCGGAAAGAGCGTGGGCTCACGCAGGCTGCAATGGCCGAGGCGCTGGGTATTTCGCCGTCTTATCTCAACCTGATTGAGCGCAATCAGCGTCCGCTGACCGTGCAGCTCATCCTCAAGCTCACCTCCGTCTACAAGGTGGATGCGGAGGATCTCCAGGGTGAGGGCGGCCAGACGCTGGCGGCCCTGAAAGAGGCTTTCGCCGATCCGCTGCTTGCAGGCGAATTGCCGGGCGACGAAGAAATGGTGGAGGTTGCAGAGGCTGCGCCCAACGCCGCCGCCGCTGTCGTCAAGCTCTATCGGGCCTACAAGGAGCAGGCGAGCCGCATGTCGGACATTTCGGCCATGCTTGCCGGCGAGGGGCGGGTCGCCGAGTTGCCCGATACCCGCATGCCGATGGATGAGGTGCGCGAAGTTCTCGAAACAAGGCCTAATCATTTCGCAGCAGTCGAGGAAGAGGCCGAAGCCTTTCATTCACTTCTCAAGCCCGGCGACGATCTCCTGGGCGCACTGAGGGGATGGCTGCAAAGCGAGCACGGTATCGTTGTGCGCACGCTGCCCGTGGCGACCATGCCCAACTGGCGGCGGCGTTACGACAGGCATTCCCATCGCCTGTTCATCTCGGAGCGTCTTTCGCTCTATGACCAATTGCGTGAAGTCGCGATGGAGGCCGCGCTCATCCGCATGCAGGTCGCGATCACGGCTGCGGTCAACCAATTGGCGCTCTCGAGCGACGAAGCGCGCCGTATCGCCCGTTTCGAGATGGCGCGTTATGCAGCCCATGCGCTGATGATGCCNTATGCGGCCTTTCTCGCAGCCGCCCAGCGCGCGCGCTACGACATCGATGTGCTCCGCTCGCGCTTCGGGGTGTCCTTTGAGCAGGCGGCCAATCGCGTGACCACGCTCTGCCGAAAGGATACGGCTGGCGTGCCCTTCTTCATGCTTGAGGTGGACGTGGCGGGAAATCATTTCCGCCGCGCGGGCGCTCAGGGCTTTCCCCGCCAACGCTTCGGCGGNCANTGNCCGAAACTCTCTATCCATTCCGCCTTCGCCCAGCCGGGGCAGATTTTGGTCGAAGCCGTTGAATCGCCGTCCGGTGCCGAATTCCTCACGGTATCCCGCACACTGGAAGGACCGCAAGGCGCGTATGCCGAACGGCCGCGTCGCACCGCAATCCTGCTTGGCTGTGACATCGCCCATCGTGGTGACGTGGTTTATGGAGATACGGTACCGCCGCGCCCCGGCTCGCCGTCCAACAGTTTGACCGTCCCCATAGGGCCGGCTTGCAGGTTGTGCGAACGTTCAGGGTGTCTCGCCCGCGCCGAGCCGCCGATAACCCGGCCTTTGGGGCTCGACGAGATGGTCACAGGCATATCCGTTTTCGATTTCCAGTAGTGGTCTTATCCATCTGCCCGTCGATGCCTGTTTTTTGCGCTTGGGCATTGACTGCAAAATGCTTGGTCATACCTCTTGTGGCGATCACGATTAATTTTTAGGGTTGCTGCAAAGGCGTGACGGGGCAGCCTCCCAGCTTACCACGTAGCGCCGGTAGTAGTGCAGTCAGAACGAGAAAATGACAGAGGGGTCACCCATGAAAACCACATCGAAGATTTTCACCGCCGCGGCCGCGATCTTCGCCGCGACCACGATGCTCGCCTCCGCGCAGGAACGTGTGGTGAATGTCTACAACTGGTCGGACTACATCGATGAGTCCATCCTGTCGGACTTCACCAAGGAAACCGGCATCAAGGTCGTCTACGATGTCTTCGATTCGAACGAGGTTCTTGAAACCAAGCTTCTGGCTGGTGGCACGGGCTACGACATCGTCGTGCCGACCGGTACCTTCCTCGCCAACCAGATCAAGGCGGGTGTCTTCCAGAAGCTCGACAAGTCCAAGCTTCCGAACCTGTCCAACATGGATCCGGCCATCTCCGAGCGTCTCGCCAAATACGACCCCGGAAACGAATACGCGATCAACTACATGTGGGGCACCACCGGCCTCGGCATCAATGTCGACAAGGTCAAGGAAGCCCTCGGCGATGATGCGAAGCTCGACAGCTGGGATATGCTGTTCAACAAGGAAACCGCGGACAAGCTCGCCGATTGCGGCATCTTCATGCTCGACGCGCCGACCGAGACCTTCCCGGCGGCGAAAAACTATCTGGGTATCGATCCTGACGCCAAGGATTCTGAATCCATCGAGAAGGCAAAGGAAAAGCTGCTCGAAATCCGCCCGGATATCCGCAAGTTCCACTCGTCTGAATACATCAACGCGCTCGCAAACGGCGACATCTGCATGGCCATGGGCTGGTCGGGTGACGTGCTGCAGGCACGCGACCGCGCTGCGGAAGCCGACGCCGGCGTGACTGTCGAATACATCATCCCCAAGGAAGGGGCGCTGATGTGGTTCGACAACATGGCGATCCCTGCCGATGCGCCGCATGTCGAGGAAGCGCACGAGTTCCTGAACTACATCATGAAGCCCGAAGTCATGGCGAAGGCCTCGAACTACGTCTACTACGCCAACGGCAACAAGGCCTCCCAGGAATTCCTCAATGAGGATGTGATCGGCGATCCGGCGATCTATCCGAGCGAGGAGACCATGAGCCGCCTCTACACGGTCTCGCCCGAAAATGCCCGCGAGAAGCGCGAGCTCAACCGGGCCTGGACCGAGGTTAAGACGGGCCAGTAAGTAAGCCTCTCGACCCCGGGCAAAACAGCCCGGGGTTTTTTCTTTGTGTTTTTCGTCGGGGCGGGGTGCCAGTATGAAATCGCTAGGGAATGTGCGTCGTTCGTTCGCACCATGGACCGACCCGAAGTCGGTCCCCTATATTCGCTTTGAGAACGTGACCAAGAAGTTCGGGGACTTCACGGCGGTCGACAATCTTTCACTCGACATCTTCGAGCGCGAGTTCTTTTCCCTCCTCGGACCATCCGGTTGCGGCAAGACCACGCTGCTGAGGATGCTTGCAGGCTTCGAGGACCCGTCCGAGGGCGATATTTTCCTCGACGGACAGTCGCTCAAGGGCGTGGCGCCGCACAACCGGCCCGTCAACATGATGTTCCAGTCCTATGCGCTGTTCCCGCACATGTCGGTCGAGCAGAACATCGCCTTCGGCCTCAAGCAGGCAAAGATGAACAAGGCGGAGATCGAGGACCGCGTCCAGCAGATGCTCAAGCTGGTCAAGCTCGAGAAATTCGCCAAGCGCAAACCTCATCAGCTTTCGGGCGGTCAGCGCCAGCGCGTTGCACTCGCCCGTTCGGTCGCCAAGCGGCCGAAACTCCTCCTGCTCGACGAGCCGCTCGGCGCGCTCGACAAGAAGCTGCGCGAGGAAACCCAGTTCGAGCTGATGGATCTTCAGCAGGAGCTTGGCCTCACCTTCGTCATCGTCACACACGACCAGGACGAGGCTATGACCATGTCCGACCGGATCGCGGTGATGGATGCTGGCGTCGTCAAGCAGATCGGCACGCCGGCGGAAATCTACGAGGCGCCGGATTCACGCTATGTCGCCGATTTCATCGGTTCGGTGAACATCTTCGAAGGCAAGGTCAAGGAAAACGCGAACGGGCTTGTGAAACTCGACAGTCCCGATGGCTTTTCCGAAATTCAGGCAGTCGAAGACCGACAGTTTGAAACCGGCCAGGACCTTTTCCTCGCCATCCGCCCCGAGAAGATGAACCTGACACGCGAGCGCCCCACGGAGGCGAATGCGGCCTCCGGCGAAGTTTGGGAAATCGCCTATATGGGCGACGTGACCAACTACATCGTCAAGCTCGATGGCGGCAAGATGGTCCGCGCCTCGGTGGTCAACCGCAAACGCTCGGTCGAAAATCCGATCGGCTACGATGAAGTCATCTGGGTCTCGTTCGAGCCAGATGGCGGCACGCTTCTGGACCGGTGAGGACAGCGCCATGAACAACATGTTCCGCCGTCTGACGATCCTCATTCCCTACATCTGGCTGCTGGTCCTCTTTCTGCTGCCCTTCCTGATCGTCTTCCGTATTTCGATCTCCATCCTCGAATACGGCAGCCCGCCCTATATTCCCCAGTTCGAGTTCGAGAGCTGGTCAGGCTTCATGGACAAGGTCGGGATGTTCAATCTCGACAACTACCGTTTCCTGGCCTCCGACGCGCTCTACAGGAACGCCTATATCTCCAGCGTCGTCATCGCGTTCTTCTCGACGATGTTCACGCTGGCGATCGGATTTCCGCTGGCCTATGGCATGGCGCGAGCCTCGAGCAGTCTCCGGCCCGTTCTTCTCATGCTCGTCATCCTGCCGTTCTGGACGAGCTTCCTGATCCGCGTCTACGCCTGGATCGGTATCCTGAAGCCTGAAGGTCTGCTCAACCAGTTCCTGCTCGCGCTCGGGATCATCAGCGAGCCGCTGACGATCCTCAACACCAATGCTGCGGTCTACATCGGTATCGTCTATTCCTACCTGCCCTTCATGGTGCTGCCGATCTATTCGACGCTCGAAAAGCTCGACTACTCGCTCATCGAAGCCGCGCAGGATCTCGGCTGTACCCCGCTTGGCGCCTTCTGGAAGGTGACGATCAGGCTGGCGCTTCCAGGCATCCTCGCGGGGTGTTTTCTGGTCTTCATTCCTGCCGTCGGTGAATTCGTCATCCCCGATCTTCTCGGTGGATCGCAGACGCTGATGATCGGCAAGGTTCTCTGGACTGAGTTCTTCAACAATGGGGACTGGACGATCTCCTCGGCCCTCGCAATGGTGCTGCTGATCGTGTTGGTCGTGCCGATCGTGCTGTTCCAGAATGCGCAGGCGAAAGCCACGGAGGCAGGCAAATGAGCGGTCGCTGGACGTGGTTCAACATCACCTCGGTGATCTTCGGGATGGGCTTTCTCTACCTGCCCATCGTGATCCTCATCGTCTTTTCCTTCAACGAATCCCGGCTGGTCACGGTCTGGGCGGGGTTCTCCACCAAGTGGTACGGCGAGCTCTTTCGCAATGAGGCGCTTCTCGACGCTGCCTGGGTGACACTGCGGGTTGCGCTTCTGTCAGCCTCCATTGCCACCGTTCTCGGCACGCTCGCAGCACTCGCGCTGACGCGCTATACGCGCTTCACGGGTCGAACGCTGTTTACCGGTATGGTGTTTGCGCCGCTCGTCATGCCCGATGTCATCATCGGCTTGTCGCTTCTTCTGCTTTTCGTCGCTATCGGTTTCGATCGCGGGTTCTGGACCATTACGCTTGCCCACATCACATTCTCGATGTGTTTCGTGGCGGTGGTAGTGCAGTCGCGACTTGTCTCCTTCGATGAATCGCTGGAGGAGGCTGCGCAGGACCTCGGCTGCACGCCCTTCGAGGCGTTCTACAAGGTCACACTTCCGGTCATTCTGCCGGCTGTCGTTTCCGGCTGGATGCTCGCCTTCACCCTGTCGCTCGACGATCTGGTGATCGCATCCTTCAACTCCGGACCGGGCGCTACGACCTTGCCGATGAAGATCTACTCGCAGGTTCGTCTTGGCGTCACGCCCGAAATCAACGCGGTCTGCACCATCCTTATCGGGATCGTGGCAACGGGCGTGCTGATTGCTTCCATCATCGGACGTAGGCGCGATGTCCAGCGCAAGCTCGACGAGCAGCAGGCAGCTCAGGAAGGCTGAGAAACAAGCGCTGGATCAGGGGCCGGAAACCGGTGATATCACCGGCTCCGGCCACGAGCCGCCGATGAAAAAGCGCAAGGGCTTCGGCCGCTGGCTTGAAGCGACCGGCTCGGCCTCCAGCGTTTCATCATTCGCCGCTTCGTCGTCCGCCACGGTCTCGGCAAGGCTCCCTGCAACCGCGAGACTTCCACGCGAATAGGGGATGACGCCCGAGAGCGTGATCGTCTCATCTTCGCCGACGATTTCACCGCGGGTAATCTCTGCGGCACCATCCGCGATATCGGCGGCGAAACTGACTTTCTCGAACTGGAAGGACGAGCCGGTGTTGGTGTCATCGAGCTGGAAGAATGGGCGGCTCGCTGCCAGTTCGCGGAATTCCTCGATGTTCAATCCGGATATGCTGCCGGGGCCGACCGAAAGAGAGAAGCGCCCGGTAAAATCGGCCGGCGCGGTCGCCCAGGTCGGATAGGGTGTGTCGAGTTCGAGGTCGAGTGTGCCGCGTCCACGCGGCAGCGGGCCGACAAGACCCAACTTGTCGAACAGGCTGCCAAATTCCATGTTGCGCACCGAAAGCTGCAGCTTTGCGCCGCCGCCGCTGCCGGCCTCGGTGAGGAGCACCCGCCCCAGCATGTTGCCGCCATAAGCCATGGCATCGCCGAGATCGAACGTGGCACGACCGCCCTCGATGCGTGCGGCTGCCGCCATGTTCGTCATGGTGATGGGGCCGAGTTTTGCCGACTGGGCCGAAAGCCTGAGATCGAGCCGGAGCTCGCGCAGAAAGCGGGTGTCGATGGTTGAGGCGATATCGGCGCCCGAATGGGGAAGTGGCGTGAAGGCCTTCAGGAAGGATGTCACATCGAGGGTGTTGAAGGCGAGTGTACCGGCAACCAGCGGCGGGGCGTTCTTGTCGAAGGCGACATCGAGAACGCCAATGCCACGGTTGTCGTCGACGACAAGAATGAGATCGTCGAGTTTGGCCGTCATTTCGCTGCTGGAAAGATCGGCGCTCAGTTCCAGTGCGCCGATTGCCTCGCCGGGACGAATATCGGTGCCCGACCATTCGAGTGCGCGTCTTACCGACGGTGTCTTGAGGTTCAATTCGCCATTGGCGAAGCCCGTCGACGACAGGTTGACCTCCCCATTGAACTCGAGATTGAGCGGGGAAGAGGTAATGACCGCTTCGACAGGTGCGCTGCGGCGTCCCAGAAGCAGGAGTGGTGAAGGGGATGAGGCTTCGATCTTCAATTGTTCGCCACGGAAGATCGCCGAGAGATTTGTGCGGGCAACCGAGCCTGGCGATTGCCAGATCACGGTACCGTTTATCGCCGAAAGGCGCTCGGCGGGAGCTCCAGGATCGCGGACCCAGTTCAGCGTCCCATCGACCATGGTAACCGAGCCGAAAGCGGAATTTTCCGGGATCTCCATGCGGAGCGTCGGCGTGGTGTCGGATTGCGCAGCCTCGTCGATGGCGACGGCGGCCTCGACGCCACGTGTCAGCTCCCCTTCACCCGACGTCCAGTTGGTCGAGCCATCGGGATATATCTCGAGATTGAATGTCGGACGGACCAGGCGGAATTCGGAGAAACTCGGCGAGCCGATCGCGGCCGAGAAGAGATTGAAGTTCGCGACGATGGAATCCGCCCGCATGATCGGATCGCTGTCGAGATTGGTGAGCGGCAGGATCTTGACGTTGTCGAGCTGAATGCGCGGGACAGGCCAGAACGTCATTTGCGGCGCATTGCCGAGCATCACCCGTTGGCCTGCCCAGTTGCCGATGTCGCGTTCCAGCCTGTCGCGCACGACGTCGCTCGAAACCGCGAAGGGGATCAGAAGCAGGACTGCGAGAATGGCGAGAACCGGCAGAACCGCCAACAGGACGATTGAGCGACTGATCCGCCATTTTCTCAACCATGCTGCCAAGGCGCTCTCCGGTGCGGTTTTAGTGTATTTTGTGGGTATTCTGGATAAGCTGTCGCTCAATTGATTGCAATCACCCGGAAAGCTTCGTCCCTTGGCAATGCGCGAACGGTTTTTGGTTTCGCTCCATTCGCCTCTGGTGATATCACGCTGCCCGTGAGAGGAGAATCTGCATGACTGACGACGCCCCACTCTGGACACCTTCCGCCGAACGTGTCGCCTCGAGTGAATGGATGAAGTTTGCCGCCTTCGCAGGCGAGCGGGCGAACCAGGACCTGACGGACCCAGATGATCTTCACCGCTGGTCCATTGAAGAGCGGGGCGACTTTTGGTCGGCGGTTTGGGATTACTGTGGTGTCATCGGCGAGAAGGGCAGGCGTTCGCTTGAAAACGCCGACGCCATGCCCGGTGCTGCGTTCTTCCCTGATGCATCGCTGAACTTTGCGGAAAATCTTCTCAAGCTTGAAGGCGATGGGCCGGCAATGCTGTTCCGCGCAGAAGATGCTCACTCCGCGGAAATCAGCTGGAACGAACTGCGGGCGCTCGTCTCGCGCCTGCAGCAGGCCTACAAGGCCCATGGCGTGGCAAAGGGTGACCGGGTCGCCGCCATGATGCCGAACATGCCTGAAACCATCGCCCACATGCTTGCGGTCTCCTCGCTCGGGGCGATCTGGTCCTCCTGCTCGCCCGATTTCGGCATCCAGGGTGTGGTTGACCGTTTCGGCCAGATCGAGCCGAAGATATTCGTCGCCTGCGACGGGTACTGGTACAATGGCAAGCGCCAGGAAGTGGCGGACAAGCTCGGCCCCATCGTCGATCAGATCGCGCCTCAGGCCGTCGTCATCGTGCCGCTCCTCGGTCAGGCGGATGCCATTGCGGACGGGGTCGGAAAGGCGGTTACCCAGGATCGCTTTATCGCGGACTATGAAGCGCGCGAACTCACCTTCGAACGCGTGCCGTTTTCCCATCCGCTCTACATCCTGTTCTCCTCAGGCACGACCGGCATTCCGAAATGCATCGTGCATTCGGCCGGCGGAACGCTGCTGCAGCATCTCAAGGAGCACCGGATCCATTGCGGGCTGACGGAAGGCGAGAGGCTGTTCTACTTCACCACCTGCGGCTGGATGATGTGGAACTGGCTGGCCTCGGGCCTCGCTGTGGGCGCGACGCTCTGCCTGTATGACGGCTCGCCCTTCCATCCTGACGGCAACGTCTTGTTCGATTATGCTGCCGATGCCGGCTTCCACGTGTTCGGCACATCGGCCAAATATATCGACGCCGTGCGCAAGGCCGAGCTCAAGCCGGTCAACAGCCATGACTTGTCATCGCTGCGGATGATGACCTCGACCGGTTCGCCGCTCTCGCCGGAAGGCTTTGCCTTCGTCTATGAGGGCATCAAGCCCGATATCCATCTCGCCTCCATTTCGGGTGGCACGGATATCGTTTCCTGTTTCGTCCTTGGTATTCCGGTCAAACCGGTGTGGCGCGGCGAAATCCAGGGACCGGGTCTCGGCATGGCCGTCGATGTCTGGGATGATGACGGGCAGCCGGTTCGCGGCGCCAAAGGTGAACTCGTTTGCACCAAACCTTTTCCCGCCATGCCCGTCGGCTTCTGGAATGACCCCGACGGAGCGCGTTATCACGGCGCCTACTTCGATCGCTTCGATAACGTCTGGTGCCATGGCGATTTCGCCGAGTGGACGGAGCATGGCGGTCTCATCATTCATGGTCGCTCGGATGCAACTTTGAATCCCGGCGGCGTGCGTATCGGGACGGCGGAAATCTACAATCAGGTCGAAAAGCTCGACGAAGTGCTGGAGGCGATCTGCATCGGCCAGGAATGGGATGACGATGTGCGCGTCGTGCTCTTCGTCCGCCTCGCAGAAGGGGTGGCGCTCGATGATGATCTGAAGGCCAAGATCAAGTCGGTCATTCGCAAGGGTGCCTCGCCGCGCCACGTGCCCGCGCGCATCATCGAGGTGGCCGATATCCCGCGGACCAAGTCCGGCAAGATCGTCGAACTCGCAGTCCGCGATGTCGTTCACGGTCGACAGGTGAAGAACCAGGAAGCCCTCGCCAATCCCGAGACTCTGGCCTTATATGAAAATATCGAGGAATTAAGAAGCTGATGCTTTTTAGAAAATTCGAATGTATTAATAAAACCTTGTCCGCGGTATTAACCACTGGCCGAAAGGTTGTCGGGGATCATTAGAATGCCGTTGCGGCTGGTAAGGTCTCGTTAAGAGGTCACGGGCATTAGTGGATATCAACGAGGGCAGCCTTGGCCCACGCGAACTTCAGCAAACCGATAATTTTAATGAGGGGTCCCGCCGACCCCTCTTTTTTTGTCCAGTTTTCAAAACGTTCGAAAAATCAATCGGCCAGAACGCGCTGGGACGGGAAGGTGATCGTTACCAGAGTCCCTTCCTTGGGCGCCGAAACGATATCAAACATGGCGCAATTTGCCTCGACCATCGCCTTGGTCAGCGGCAGGCCGAGACCGGTGCCGTCACCGCGTTTGCGCGGCGTGGGACCGACCTGGCCGAAGGGCTTCATCGCCTGCTCCAGTTCCTTGCGCGTCATGCCGATACCCGTGTCGCGGATACGGATCACGACGTTGCCGTTGGGCTCATAGCCGGTCGAAACGACGATCTGTCCGCCTGATGGCGTATAGCGGATGGCATTCGACAAGAGGTTCAGCGCGATCTGCTTGACCGAGCGCGTGTCGGCGACGACATCGGGCAGGGTGGCCGAAAGGCTGGTTCGGATGATGACGCGTTGGCTGTTGGCGAGCGGCTGCAGCATCGAAACGCATTCGGCCAACTGGTCGTTCAGCATTACCGCCCCGAAGTCGAGATCGATCTCGCCAGCCTCGATTTTCGAGATGTCGAGAAGATCGTTGACGATATCGAGAACGTGCTTGCCTGAATTGCCGATGTCGTTTGCGTATTCGAGATAGCGCGGGCTACCGATCGGCCCGAAACGCTCCTCGACCATCATTTCCGAAAAGCCGATGATGGCGTTGAGCGGTGTGCGGATCTCGTGGCTGACACGCGCCAGGAAGTCACTCTTGTGCGAGTTCGCCGTCTCTGCCGCNCGCTTGGCCTCGCGCAGNTCTTCCTCGCTGCGCTTCCACTGGGTGATGTCACGCAGCACCGCGCAGTAGCCGTTCGATCCGGACAGGCGACCGATCGTCATGAAGAGCGGTGAGAGTCCACCATTGGCTTCGCGGCCGATGACCTCGCGGCCGTCATTCAGCACGCTGGATACGCCGTTTTCCGCCAGNCCNGACAGATAGTCCATCACCGCACGCTGGCTCTCATGGGCAAACAGCATNGCGAAGGGCTGNCCGATCGTCTCGCTGTCGTCATAGCCGAAGAGCACATGCGCCGAGCCGTTCATNGAGCGGATGCGNTTGTCGTCGCCGATGATGACGACACCGTCGGTCGCCGTCTCGAGAATAGAGCGCAACTCACGCGCCTCGATCTCGAGCGCTTCGAGACGGGCAACAGCTTCGATGTCGATCTCGGGCACATCTGCTGGCGCTTCAGTTTCGTCAGGCGCGATGTCTGGCGCAGGGTCGACCGTCGCTTCGATGTTCGGCTCTTCCTGCGGCAGGAAGGCAGGCGCAACCGGTTCTTTCAGCGCCAGGCTCAGAAGCAGCGCCTGACTGTCATGCCAGTTGATCGAGCGCAGTCGCGCGGTCACAGGGGCTACGTCACCATCGGAATTGCGCATCAGCATGGCTCCGCTTTCCTCGTCGCTGGTCAGCAGCATATCGAGGCCACCGGCTTGTTCGAGTTCGGTGAGTGAGCTGTAGCCGGTCAGTCCGAAGAATTCGGGGTTCCCGTGAATGAGATTGTCGCCGGCATGGACCAGCAGCGCAGCCGGTATCATGTCGATCACGTCCTCGGTCATGCCGGACGCGACTGCGTTGCGCGGCGGCAATTCGAAACGCGGCTGAAGAGGCGGGGTTTCCGGCTCATCATAATATTCGATTTCTTCAGCGTGATCGTCTTCGCCGTCACGGGATTCGATCAGCTCAAACCCTTCGTCGCCGGATTCTGCTGCGACATCGGGCTGGTCGAACGCGCCGCCTTCCTCCGCACGGGGCTCATCCAAATGAAGAACGTCCCGCTCCTCGGAGGTGGATTCGATGGCGTTGCGAGCCTCGTCATCGAGTTCTACTGCTTCGAGCGTAGCTTCGTCGCTGGCCTCAGCGTCAGGCGCCTGCTCGTCTGCATCACGGTCTTCGAGTTCGTCTTCAGGTGAGGGCTCTTCAAACTCTTCCGGGACGTCCGCGGCATTATCGATTGCAGGACCGTCGACATTGTCGAACAGGGCGCTCACCTCTTCGGGTTCCTGCATGCGCTCCGACAAGGTGGTGTCGTCGTCTGTCGTGCCGTCCGGCAACTCGGACGCAGGCGCACTCGTCTGCGGCTCTTCGTCCTGTTCTGTAACTTCGGTCGTCGGCGTTTCGGTAGGCTCGGACGGACGCAGACTTTCCAGGCTCACTCCGAGCTTTTCGCCGATCTCGCGAAAGGCAGCTTGTTCAAGCGGTGTCAGGGTTTCGCGTGCCTTCGCCCGACGCGTCTCGAGATCAATGACCTTGTCGCTTTCCCTGCGCCCGGCATTGGGTGTGAAGGAAATGGCAGGCTTTTCGCCCCGGAACGGATCGTCCTCTTTGGGCTCTTCGACGGTGGCTGGCGCATCGTCGGAGGCGCCGTCGGAAACCTTATCATCTTCTGAAGAAGGTGCGCCGGCATCGTCCCAGGCGCCGGTGGGCTCTTCCGGAGCTTCGACATCTTCGCGACCAGCGTCGTCGGCGGAGCGCTCCTCGACAGGATGCTCGGCGCTGTCGTGCTGCGGGCTTTCGGTAACGACGTCTTCGCTGACTGCTTCCGTTTCCTCCGAAATGACGTTGGCGTCTTCGGTCAGATCGTCGGTCGTGTCTTCGATCACCGGCGGAGACTTACGCGCTACCGGGGTGTAGGGGCCGGGCGCGAGCGCCAGCCCAATCGCCTCTTCATCGTCGCGGGCTTCGCCGATGCGCACGATGCCAAAGCCGCGGAAGCCGTCGAAGCGGCGCTCGCGGGTGTAGGTCGGCAGGGCCGCCAGATCGACAGGGACCACCATGTCAGTGCCCTGGATCGGCCAGTAGACGGTCTTGCCGGACCAGGTGTCCCTGCGGCTCAGAAGATCGGTGATGACGTGATCGGGGTCGAGATTGAAGACCCGCGCCACATCCGGGAAGCTGCGACCCAGAATGTCGGCAGCGTTCGGGCCCACGGCCTCGGCAAATTCAGGGGAAAGCTCCGAGAAGGTGCCGCCACGATCAATCTTCCAGACGAAACGCACGGGCCGGCCGTCGGGATCGAAGGTGAAATCGTCTTCCGGCGCTGTGGTTTCCCGCTCTTGGTTTGCGATTATTTCTGTCGAAGAGTCCGGAGCAGCCTCAACCGCTAGGTAGTCGCTATCCTCTTCTGCCTCAAACGCGTCCTCGAGTTCGTCTTCGTCGGGCTCGTCGGAGTTTTCGTCCGCATTTTCGTCCATCGAGGTCTGGGGCGGCACTTCCGCCCAGAGCGGATCACTCTCGAAAGCGTCGTCGGCCTCAGACTGGCCGGTATCATCGTCGCTGGCGGAAATACCCTGCGCTGCGGCGAAAGGCGGCGGAAGGGTTGGCTCATCC
Source organism: Hoeflea sp. (assembly GCA_002707605.1). GTDB lineage: Bacteria > Pseudomonadota > Alphaproteobacteria > Rhizobiales > Rhizobiaceae > Pseudohoeflea. The sequence goes on along the minus strand of PANK01000001.1, from coordinate 1,399,760 downwards.
GAAACAGGCTGCGGCGTGTCGGCGAGCTCCTCACGCACCTTGTCCGCATCGAAGGCGGGTGTCGGCGAGGGAAGGGTGTCGTCGTCGCTGGCCAATTCGTCTGGTGCGTCCGTCTCGCCGGCACCGGTATCGACCACGAAGACAAGATTGAGTACCGGGTCGTCGGTCAGCCGTCCGATGGCTGCCGGCATCTCGCCACGCGCACTGTGGATCATGCGCTTGATCAGCCGGTCGCCCTGTTGTTCGACATCGCGCGCCATCTTTCTCAGATCGTCTTCGGATAGCTCGGCGGCCTCAAATGAGGCGGAGCCGGCAAGAAGCGCGCCGGTGTCGTCGAGTACGGCGACATGGACATCGGCTTCCTCGAAGCCGCTGATGATCTGGCGTGCGCGTGCGGAAAGTCCGCCGGAATAGTCGCGCTCGGCAGAAATCAGGACGGCGGGCGCGCCACCGGGAAGCTCGATGAGTTCAACGCGGGCGCCAACCGTCTTGCGGCGAAACCCTTCGGACACACGGATCAGGAAATTCTGGCCGGCTTTGCGCGCAAGCCCGACCACGGCGCCCGCGATCTGCCGCTTGATGGCGGGGCGGGTGCCGATGCCTTCCTCGATGAGTTCGTAGATGCTGGAATAGCCGAACAGGTTCGCAGCCGGCCCGTTGGCCCAAACGATCGTCTCCAGATCGGGGCTCGCCACGGCAAGGGCATCCCCGCGGGCGAAGCGCTCGCGAATGTCCTTGTGCACGGCAAGATCGATGAATGGATGACTTTCGTACTGCATACTGTCCTGTACCCGAGTCCCCGGCAATTCGTGCGCTCTGCAGTCGGGCCCGCAGAGTCACAGTTAACACCTCATTAATAGCTGGGACGCCTTTTCCGGTCTAGCAAGGCCATGCGCTGTGGGGGATCAATGTCAATTTGAGGTTAACGCGTTGTGCGTTGCACAAAAATTTGTGCGTTGATGTTGCAATGCACAATAAGCGGTGCTATATAAGTTGCCGAAGCGGATGGGAACGCGTTTTTCCGAACCGCACAACGTTACCGAGGAGAATGAAATGGCTACTACCAAAAAGCAGGCAGAAATGTTTCAGTTCCCGGCTTTCGACGTCAACAAGATGTCCGAAACTTACCGCGATTACACCGAGAAGGCCATGGCGCAGTCGAAGGAAAACTACGCCAAGATGAAAGAAGCCGCCGAAGGCGCGACCAAGACCATGGAAGTGACCCTCGAGAAGGCCCAGGCCGGTACCGTCGAACTCAGCCTCAAGGGCATCGACGCGGTCCGCGCGAGCACCGAAAACTCGCTGTCGCATCTCGAAGCCCTGCTCGGCGTCAAGTCGATGGCCGAAATGATCGAACTGCAGAGCACCTTCTTCCGCAAGCAGGCCGACCTGATGGTTGACCAGACAAAGGCGATGCAGGAAGCCGCTCGCAAGGTTGCCGAAGACGTGTCGAAGCCGACCAAGGAAGCGACCGAAAAGGCAATGAGCGAAGTGGAAGCCAAGGTTAAGGCTGCCTGATCCGTTTATTCGGATCACTCGACGCCGCACTGAAGAGGCCGGGTTCGACCCGGCCTTTTTCGTGTTCGCAATCATGCGGGAAGCAGGCGAAGGGAACGGCTTCGGATTTCTCTTTGTCAAAACCCTGCCGTACCCTCTTGCAAAAGCGGCATGAGGAAAGTATTTGAGCGGCAGTCGGAATGAAGCGCCTGAGCGGCGCTCGTCTTGTGCGATTGTAGCTCAGTTGGTTAGAGCGCCGGATTGTGGATCCGGAGGTCGCTGGTTCGAACCCAGCCAATCGTACCACCACTCCTCCTCGACAATTCGAAGATGAACGACGGGCTCGCAATTCCGGCAGAGGACAGACCATGTCGTGCCGTGGAGACCGATCCTTATCGTCAGAACGCCTTGAAGGTCAGTGTCGTTTGGGTCCGTTCGATGCCGTCGATCGAGTGGATGTTTTCGGCGACGAAATGGCCGATGTCGATCTCGTCGCCGACATAGAACTTGGCGAGCAGGTCGAACGGACCGCTGACCGAATAGACTTCAGAGGCGATTTCCCGATTGGCCAGTTCCTCGGCGACCGAATAGGCCTTGCCGAGTTCGCAGCGAAATTCGACGAAAAAACATTGCATGGAAACCGTCCTGCTTCGTTGGGCGCCGTGCCGACGCTTGTTCGCAATTCAGGTTCCCCTTCTACGGCAAGCGGGCGCGGACTGCCAATAGCCGTCGCCGGAAATGCCGCCGCTTATTCGGCGGCATCCCTTGAGACGATCAGACGAGGGCCGCGACGCTCCTCGGCCTCGAGCCGGGCCAGGCGCTCCTTGAGCTCGCCGATTTCCTCGGAATTGGCCGAAACGGTGGCGCCGAGATCTGCGTCCTCCGGCTCCTCTTCCTTCGGGCCTACGAAGCGGGAGAAGATCCGCCCCAGAAGTCCCGAAAGATCGTCCATGATCAGGAAGAAGGAAGGCACCACGATCAGGCTCAGTACAGTCGAGACGATGATGCCGCCGATCACCGCGACCGCCATGGGTGAGCGGAACGAGCCGCCTTCGCCGACGCCGAGTGCGGAGGGCAGCATGCCCGCCGACATGGCGATGGACGTCATGACGATGGGTTGCGCACGTTTTGTACAGGCTTCGATCATCGCCGGCATCCGGTCCATCCCGCCGCGGATCATCTCGATCGCGAAATCGACGAGCAGGATGGCGTTCTTCGTCACGATGCCCATCAGCATCAGGATGCCGATCAGCACCGGCATGGAAACCGAGTAACCCGTGAGAATGAGGCCCGCCGCGACACCGCCGATTGCAAGCGGCAGCGAGAACAGGATGGTGAAGGGCTGGATCACGTCCTTGAACAGCAGAATCAGCACTGTCAGCACCAGAAGCAGGCCCATCAGCATGGCGTTTACGAAGCTCGTCATGAGCTCGGCCTGAACTTCGGCATCACCGCTTTCGAGCACGCTCACCGAGGCGGGAAGGTCGGTGTTGTTCACGATCTCCATGAAGTTCTTCTTCGCCGTGTCGAGCGCGACGCCGATCGGCAGGCTGGCGCCGATGGTTGCCTGACGCTGCCGGTCAAAGCGGTTGATGGTGCTCGGCCCTTGCGTGATCTCGATATCGGCCACGGATTTCAGCGGCACGCGCGCACCGGACGCGGTCGTGACCTTGAGATTGGCGATACGGTCGAGATTGGCACGGTAGTCACGATCGAGTTGGACCCGGATCGGTACCTGGCGGTCGTCGAGCGAGATCTTGGCGAGTGCGGCATCGACGTCGCCGATGGTCGCGACGCGGACTGTCTCCGCGATCTGGCTGGTCGTCACGCCGAGACGCGCGGCCTCGTCGCTCTTCGGCCGGACCTGGATTTCAGGCCGGGGAAGGGCACCCGAGACGCTGACGCCGGTCAGCGTGGGGTCCTGACGCAGTTTCGGTTCCAGCAGCGCGACCGCACGCTCGATGTCCGCCTCATTGTTAGACACCACATTGTAGGAGAGATCGCGCTCGCCACGGTCGTTGAGCTTGTAGGCGCGCACATCGGGAATAGTGGCGAGCTTGTCGAAGACCTCGACCTCGATCTCGGCCTGCGACCGAACACGGCCGTTCTCGGCCATGCGCGGGAGTATGTGATCGACCAGCGGCACATTGTCGACAAAACCGTTGACCAGCGTCTTGAGCATCGAGTGCTCTTTCTTCTGCAACAGCACGGCCAGCGAGGCACGCCGAATGTCCATTTCGCCGCGCGGCGAGCTGCCGCCGAGTACGAAGACGTTCTCCACGCCTTTGATCGGCGCGATCAGCTTGCGCATTTCCTCGGTGGTCCGGTCGGTATCGGCGAGCGTGGCTCCGGGTGGCAGTTCCACACTCACAGAGATGCGCGAGACGTCGTCAGGCGGCAGGAAGGAGCCGGGGATCTGTGCCATGAAGTAGATGGCCACGCCGAGCGACGCGAATGCGACGAGAAGCGTGGTGTAACGCCACCGAAGGGTGTGATTGATGAGGCCGGTATAGGCCTTCATGATCGGGCCGTTCTGCTCGCCTTCCTCGTGGGCATCGCTCGTGCGCATCAGATAGGCGGCCATCATCGGGGTGATGAGGCGTGCGACCAGAAGCGAGAAGAACACCGCAAAGGCGACGGTCAGTCCGAACTGCACGAAATACTGGCCAGGAATGCCTGGCATGAAGGAAACGGGCACGAACACCGCGATGATGGTGAAGGTGGTCGCAATAACCGCCAGCCCGATTTCGTCTGCCGCATCCATTGCCGCGCGATAGGGCGACTTGCCCATCTTGATATGCCGCGAAATGTTCTCGATCTCGACGATCGCGTCATCGACGAGAATACCTGTCGACAGCGTGATCGCGAGGAGGCTGACGAGGTTGAGCGAGAAACCGAGAAGATCCATCACGTAGAAGGTGGGGATGGCAGATAGCGGCAGCGCGACTGCCGCAATCAACGTCGCTCGCCAGTTCCTGAGGAAGAGGAACACCACCAGGACGGCGAGAACCGCGCCTTCGACCAGCGTATGGAGCGCGGACTCGTAATTGCCGTAGGTGAAGAAGACCGTGTCATCGACGGGCAGGATTTCGACGTCGGGATATTTTGCCCGGATCTCGTTGAGCTCCTTGGTGACAGCCTCATCGACGGTGACCTCACTGGCGCCCTTGGCGCGGAAAACCGCAAAGGCGACCAGTTGATCGCCATCATAGCGGGCAAAGGAGCGGAGCTCCTCGTAGCTGTCGCGCACGGTTCCAAGCTCTGAAAGGCGCACGAAGCGGCCGTTCGGGAGCGAGATCGTGCGATTGGCGAGATCTTCCGGGCTGGACGCGTCGCCCAGCGTCCGGATCGTTTGTTCGCGATCACCAATTTCGCCGCGGCCGCCGCCCAGATTGGCGTTGGTCGCGCGCAGCTGCTGGTTCACCTGACTGGCGGTGATGCCATAGCTGTCGAGCCGGGCCGGATCAAGCGCCACCATGACTTCACGGTCGGCACCACCATAGCGGTCTACCTTGCCGACGCCCTCGGCGCCCTGAAGGGCGCGCTTGATCGTGTCATCCACGAACCAGGAGGCCTCTTCCAGCGTCATGTCGGGCGCATGAACGGCATAGGTGAGAATGGCCTGGCCTTCGACATCGACACGGGTGACGATCGGCTCTTCGACGTCAGCCGGCAGATCGCCGCGGATCTGGTCGATCTTGTCTTTGACATCCTGCACCGCCTGGTTGGTCGGCACATCCATCTTGAACAGGACATTGGTCTGGGACAGACCATCAGACACCGTCGAAATGATATCGTCGATACCGGTGATCGAGGAAACCGAGTCCTCGATTTTCTTGGTCACCTGCGCTTCGAGCTCAGACGGTGCTGCGCCCGGCTGTGCGACGGTAATGGAGACGAGCGGTACGTCGATATTCGGAAAGCGCGTGATCGGCAGCGAGAAGAAGGACTGAAGCCCGAGGACCACAAGCAGAAAGAAGGCGAGCAGTGGCGCTATCGGATTACGGATGGACCAGGCGGAAAAGTTCATCTCGGTCTCTCCTAGTCGGCGATCGCCGCGGTGGTTTCAGGGTCGCCCTCGACAACCGGCTTTATCCGGTCGCCGTCACGCACGAAGGCGCCGGCTTTAGCGACGATCAGGTCACCTGCCGACAGCCCCTTGGTGATCTCGATGCGGTCGCCGTCGCGGATGCCGGTTTCGACAGCCGTCCTGTGTGTCTGTCCGTCCGTGATCAGGAGAACACTGTCTCCGTCGCGCGACAGGCTGACTGACGTCACCGGCACGGTCACGCCTTCGCGCTTCTCGGCGATGATCTCGGCTTCGGCGAAAAGGCCGGCCTTCAGGCGATCGGAATTGTCGAAATCGATACGCACGGTGCCAAGCCGGGAGGTGGTGCTGAGCGTCGGCTCCACGAGGCGAACGGTGCCGCTCCGCGAATCCTTCAGACCGGAAACCTGGATGTCTGCCTTCATGCCGGGCTCGATATGCAGGATGTCCGTTTCGGAGACATCCGCTTTCAGTTCCAGCTTGCCGTCGCGGATCATCGTGAACATCGCGCCGGCAGAAGCGCTGGCGATGGTGCCGACCTTGGCGGCTCGAGCGGTAATGACGCCGTCTGCCGGTGCCTTCACTTCGGTACGTGCAAGTTTGAGATCGATGTCCTTGATCTGGGCCTCGACCACTTCGATGTCGGCCTGGCCGACCTTGATCGACTCTTCGACCGAGCGAACCTTTGCGCGGCCGGCGACTGCTTGCGCCTCTGCCTGCTCAGCTTGAACACTGGAATACGTGCCCTTCGCGGCCAGCTGCTTGGCGCGCTGCGCTGTCTTCTCCAGCTCGTTCGTATTCGCCTCGACCTCGACCTTCTGTGCTTCCATCTGGGCAAGGGCAGCTTCGGCCTTGGCCTTGTTGGCTGCGAGCTGGCTCTTCTGCAGGATCAACTGGTCATCCGAAAGCCGTGCAAGCACGTCCCCCTTTTTCACGGTGTCTCCGACATCGGCCAGAAGTTCGTCGATCGCCAGCCCCTCGACCTGTGGCTGGACGAGAATTTCCTCCTCCGGCGCGATCAGGCCGTTGACGAGAATGCGGTCGACAACTTCGTGCGTCTCCGCCCGGACCGCGATGATCGGGGGCGCGAGATTTGTCTTGGGTGCTTCAGTCGTTTCCTCAGCCGCGATCGCGGAGAAGGAGACGAGGGAAAAGGCGGCTGCGATAAGTGCGATCCGGTTCATCGGGAAGAAACCTGTTCGTCGGATTTGACAATTGCCGAGGCGTGAAGCGCCATCCGCAGGGTATTGAGAACGAGTTGGCCGAGAGCCTTGTTCGCGGCTTCATCCTGCATGTCGACCGAGCAGTAACGACGCTGCGCGAAGCCATGGACCATCAGCATGATCAGGTGGGCGTGCTGATCGTAGCGTGCGAGGTCGGCCTCGGACGTGCCGCCGTCAATCCGCACCAGCGCCCTGACGATCTTTTCGCGGATCGTGCGCTCCATCTTTCGCTTCAGTTCGGCGATTTCCGGCACGCGGAACGAGGCTGCCTGCATCTCTGTCCAGAGCGCGGCTTCCTCCGCCGGAAGATTTTCAATGCGGTCGGTGAGTTTGGCAAGGAAGACGGCACGCGGATTGTCTGTGGTCTCGATCTCCGCGAATTCCGACTCCATGCAGTCCATGTCCATCTGGACCATCGCCTGGATGATGGCGTTCTTGGATGGGAAATAGCGGTAGAAATTGCCGACGCTCATGCGCGCGGCCTGCGCCAGATCCTGCATTGAGGCGCCGTCAAATCCCTTCGTGGCGAAGACGGACTTCACGGCACTCAGGATCTCGAGGACTTTCTGGTTGGAAAAATCGATCGTCGGCGCATCCATGATGGCGTCAGCTTCCCCAAAGTTGGCATGAACATGCAGGCGGTACTGCGCCGCAATATAATGAATGAACATTCATTCGCAAGAGGGTGGGCGCTGAAACGTTGCCGTCTCACCCGCTTGTGATTGATAATGCTGAGTATATGCCTGAGAAAAAATTGCCCTTATAGCGCGCCCAAGGAAAAGGCCCGCGAAACAGCCGTTCCGCAGGCCTTGTTCCTTGACGAAGTTGGAATGCTTACTCGGCAACTTCCAAGTATTCCGTCATTGGTGGGCAGGAGCAGACGAGGTTCCTGTCGCCATACACGTTGTCGATCCTGTTTACCGGCGGGAAATACTTGGCGGTGCGAAGCGATCCTGCCGGGAAGCAGCCGGCTTCACGGTCATAGGGACGGTCCCAGGCGCCAACGAGGTCCTCGATCGTATGCGGCGCGTTCTTGAGCGGGTTGTTCTCCCGATCCATTGCGCCACTTTCGATCTGACGCGTCTCTTCACGGATAGCGAGCATGGCCGTGCAGAACCGATCGATCTCCGCCTTGGTTTCCGATTCCGTCGGCTCGATCATCAGCGTGCCGGCAACGGGCCAGCTCATGGTCGGTGCGTGGAAGCCCGCATCCATCAGCCGCTTGGCGATATCCTCGACGCTCACGCCAGCGCTGTCGTCGAGCGGGCGGGTGTCGAGAATGCACTCATGCGCAACCCGTCCGCTCTTCGACGTGTAGAGGATGTCATAGGCGCCAGAGAGCCGTGCCGCGATATAGTTGGCGTTGAGGATGGCGATACGGGTCGCCTGCGTTAGTCCTTCGCCCCCCATCATCAGGCAGTATGCCCAGGAGATGGGAAGAATGGAGGCAGAGCCGTAAGGTGCAGCCGAGACCGCGCCGGGCTTGCCGTCCGTCGCGCAATGGCCCGGAAGGAACGGCGCCAGATGCGATTTCACGCCGATCGGCCCCATGCCCGGACCGCCGCCGCCATGCGGAATGCAGAAGGTCTTGTGCAGGTTGAGGTGGCTGACGTCAGACCCGATATCGCCCGGACGCGACAGGCCGACCATCGCATTGAGGTTGGCGCCATCGAGATAGACCTGACCGCCATTGTCATGGGTGATCTTGCACACCTCCTGCACGGTGTCCTCGAAGACGCCGTGGGTGGAGGGGTAGGTGATCATGCAACACGACAGCTCGTCGCGGTACTTCTCGGCCTTGGCGCGGAAATCCTCGATGTCGATATCACCGTTCTGGCGGGTGCCGACGGGAACCACCGTCATGCCCGCCATCTGTGCCGATGCCGGATTGGTGCCGTGCGCCGAGGTCGGGATCAGGCAGATTTTCCGGCCGGGCTCGCCGCGCGATTCATGATAGGCGCGGATCGTCATCAGGCCGGCATATTCGCCCTGCGCACCGGAGTTCGGCTGCATCGACATGGCGTCGTAACCGGTGACCTTGCAAAGCTTGTCGCTCAGATCATCGACCATGTACTTGTATCCCTCGGCCTGATCGGCTGGCGCGAAGGGATGCATCTCTGCGAATTCCGGCCAGCTGATCGCCAGCATCTCGGCGGTGGCGTTCAGCTTCATTGTGCACGAACCGAGCGGGATCATCGCGCGGTCGAGCGCCAGGTCCTTGTCCGAGAGCCGGCGGATATAGCGCGTCATCTCGCTTTCCGCACGGTTCATGTGGAAGACCGGATGCGTCATGAAATCGGACGTCCGGGCCATCGCGTCGGTAATCGCCGGCTTGGCATCGAGACTTGCGAAGTTCAGGTCGCCGCCAAAGGCACGCCAGACCGCTTCGACCGTCTTCGGACGGGTGATCTCGTCGCACGAAATGCCGATCCTGTCAGAGCCGATGCGGCGAAGATTGATGCCCTCCTTGAGGGCGGCAGCCATTAGCGCATCCTTCTTGTCGCCGACATTAACGGTGATCGTGTCGAAGAATTCTTCGGTCTCTACGGTAAAGCCGAGCTGTTTCAGGCCGGCTGCGAGCTTGGCCGCCTTCATGTGGATGCGCCCGGCAATGGCACGGATCCCCACAGGGCCGTGAAAGACGCCATACATTGAGGCGATCACGGCGAGCAGAACCTGCGCGGTGCAGATGTTCGAGGTCGCCTTTTCGCGGCGGATATGCTGTTCGCGGGTCTGCAGCGCAAGCCGGTAAGCCTGGTTGCCGCGCGCATCGATCGTCACTCCGACCAGACGACCGGGCATCGAGCGTTTCCATGCGTCGCGCACCGCCATGAAGGCCGCGTGCGGGCCGCCATAGCCCATCGGCACGCCGAAGCGCTGGGCAGAACCGACGGCGATGTCGGCGCCCATGTCGCCAGGAGACTTGATGAGCGCGAGCGCCATCGGATCGCAGGCAAGCGTGGCGATCGCCTTTTCCTCGTGCAGTTTCGAGATCACGTCGGTGAAATCACGCACGTCGCCATTGGTGCCCGGATACTGGAACACCGCGCCATAGACGCTTGCCGCGTCGAGATCGGTGAACGGATCGCCCACCACGATGTTCAGACCCAGCGGTTCTGCCCGGGTGCGGATCACGTCGATGGTCTGCGGGTGACAGTCCTTGTCGACGAAGAAGGTGGTGCTTTTTGACTTCGACACACGATGCGCCATCGCCATGGCTTCGGCCGCAGCGGTCGCTTCATCGAGAAGCGAGGCATTGGCGATGTCGAGGCCGGTGAGGTCCGAGATCATGGTCTGGAAATTCAGGAGGGCTTCGAGCCGCCCCTGGCTGATTTCCGGTTGGTAGGGGGTGTAGGCGGTGTACCAGGCGGGGTTTTCCAGGATGCATCGCTGGATCACCGGCGGCATCACCGTGCCGTAATAGCCCTGACCGATCATCGAGGTCATGACCTTGTTGCGCTTGGCGGTTTCGCGCAGATGGTCGAGCACTTCGCGCTCGCTCATCGGCTCGCCCCAGTCGAGCGGCGACTTCTGCCGGATCGAAGCGGGAATGGTGTCGTCGATCAGTTCATCGACGGACGATACGCCGATCGTCTGCAGTATCGTATCCATCTCGGCGGGCGAGGGCCCGATGTGGCGACGATTGGCGAAGTCGTACGGATTGTAGTCGGAGAGCTTGACGGTCATACGGGGTCCTCAGTCGATGATCGCCTTGTAGGCGGCTTCGTCGAGAAGCGCCTCGATATCGGACGGGTTGGCGAGCTTGAGCTTGAAGAACCAGCCTTCGCCGGCAGGGTCGGAATTGACCAGCGACGGATCGTTGACGATCGCTTCGTTGACTTCGGTGATCTCGCCCTTGAGCGGGCAGTAGACTTCGGAAGCAGCCTTGACGGATTCCACGGTTGCGGCTTCGTCGCCCTTGTCGAACTCGGCGCCTGCCTCGGGCAGTTCGACGAAAACGAGATCGCCAAGCTGTTCGGCTGCGTGTTGGGTGATGCCGACGGTTGCGACATCGCCTTCGAGTTTAAGCCATTCGTGGTCTTCGGTGTATTTGATCATTTGGAGGGTTCCCGTCTGAAGCTCAGCGCTTGTAGGTGTTTTGGACGAAGGGGAGGGAGGCGACCCGAAGCGGCAGGCGCTTGCCGCGCACTTCGGCGTAAACGATCGTGCCGGGCTCGCCTTGCGCGCTCGGAACGTAACCCATGGAAACCGGACCGCCATAGGACGGGCCGAAACCGCCGGACGTCACCTTTCCGAATGGCTCGGTCGATGTTTCATCGGCAAAGAGGTCCGCACCTTCGCGCACCGGGGCGCGGCCTTCCGGCGCGAGCCCGACACGGACGTTTTCAGCTCCGGTTTCGAACTGCGGTAGGATGATATCGGCGCCCGGGAAACCACCGGCGCGCTCGCCACCATTGCGACGCACCTTCTGGATCGCCCAAGTGAGGGCGGCTTCCACCGGTGTGGTCGTCATATCGATGTCGTGGCCATAAAGGCAGAGACCGGCTTCGAGGCGAAGCGAGTCCCGCGCGCCGAGACCGATTGCCTCAACCTTCTCGTCGGCAAGCAGTTTGCGGGCAAGTGCTTCGGCGTCGTCTGCTGAAACGGATATCTCGTAGCCGTCTTCGCCGGTATAGCCCGAGCGCGAAACGACTGCGGAGATGCCATCCAGATCGACGTCGCGCACATCCATGAATGTCATGTCGGTGACTTCGGGCGCCAGTGCGCTGAGTACGGCTTCGGCCGCCGGACCCTGCAGCGCCATCAATCCACGCTCGAAGGGAGCTTCGATCTCGCAGCTGTCAGCGCAGGCCTCGCGGATCAGGCCGAGATCCTGTTCCTTGCAGGCGGCGTTGACGACCACATAGAGGTGGTTGCCGCGATTGGCGACCATGAAGTCGTCATAGAGGCCGCCCTCGTCATTGGTGAAAAGGCCATAACGCTGTCGGCCCTCTTTCAGGCCCGCCACGTTGATGGGAGCGATGCTTTCGAGCGCCAGGGCCGCATCTTTCACGTCGCCGCCTTTCGGCCGGATCAGGATCTGTCCCATATGGGAAACATCGAACAGGCCGGCTGCCGCACGGGTATGGAGGTGTTCCTTCAACACGCCGAGCGGATACTGGACCGGCATGTCGTAGCCGGCAAAGGGCACCATCTTGGCGCCGAGTTCTATATGCAGGTCATGAAGAGGAGTTTTGGAAAGGGGTTTGTCAGTTTCCACTGGCAATCTCACACGAGGGTGCTTGGCTCTCGCCGCGCACGGGGCAAAGGTATCGGACGTCATTCATCCGGATTCGTACCCCCTCTGTCCGTCTGCCTGAGATTGCTATCCCTTCGGCCGGCGTGTCTGGCACGCCTGTCTCCAGAGTCCGTATTGCCTGTTGGTCCTTTCGCCTGAGAGTTTCCGGGGCGGTTGCTCCTTCGGCACCGGTGCTGAACCGGTTTCTCCCAACAGGTAGGCTGATGTTCGCGTAATCTCGGGCTGAATGCAAGAGCGATCAGGGGGCGCGGACAAAACTCACAGGAATTTGCGAGCCTTTGGGCGACGTCTGCTAGCCTGCCTGCGCCGCCCTCGCTTGCCTGCGCTCCTGCCACGTGCGAAATGAAGCGATAAAAGCGAGAAGAAACAGAATGCAGACGACCTCCATCACAATCGAGAGCCTGAGCGAGCTTGCCAACGAGATCCGCATGCGGGCCATCGGGTCCGAGCGATTTATCGTCGCGATCGCCGGACCGCCAGGTGCCGGCAAATCGACCCTGGTGGACGAACTCCGGGACAAGCTGTCGAATGGGCATGGAACCGTACCGGTGGTGCCGATGGACGGGTTTCACCTCGACAATGCGGTCCTGCAGGACCGCGGCCATCTGGCGAGAAAAGGTGCACCCTTCACCTTCGATGTCGCGGGCTACCGCGCCCTTGTCGAGAGGCTGCGCAACGACCGCGACAGCGATGTCATGGTGCCGCTTTTCGACCGTGATCTCGATCTGGCGCGCGCCGGGGCCGGCATCGTGCCTGCGGCAAGCCCGATCGTGCTGACCGAAGGCAACTATCTTCTTCTCGATGAAGCGCCGTGGGATTCGCTTGCCCCGCTTTTCGATCTCACGGTGATGATCGAGACCGGCCGCAAGACGCTGGAAGACCGTCTGGTGCGGCGCTGGCTCGATCACGGCCACGATGCGGATGCGGCGAGGGCGAGGGCCCAAGGCAACGACATGATCAATGCCGATCTGGTGCTCACGAAATCCCGTCCCGCCGATATCGCTTGGCGCAACTGAGCCGTAATCACTCGCCACACACACACTTGCCGCAAATGAAAAGGCCCGGTCGCGAGACCGGGCCTTCTTTCCGAAAGATCGGAAAACCAGATTACATCTGGCTGTACTTGCCGTCGTGCCATTCGTACATGACGTAGCCCGGCAGCGACACGTCGCCCTTGTCGTCGAACGACAGGTCGCCGAGCACAGTCGAGAAAGTACCGTCATCGAGCGCCTTGGTGACGGCGTCGAAGTCGGTCGAGCCGGCAGTCTTCACGGCGTCGGCCCAGGCCTGGATAGCGGCATAGGTGTAAAGCACGTAGCCTTCGGTGGTCTTGCCGGCCGACTGCAGTGCATCCACGACCTTCTTGGCCGATTCATACTGGGTCGGGTCCGGCGAGAAGGTCATGAGCGTGCCTTCGCCGGCATCACCGGTGATAGCCCAGTACTCGTCAGTCACCAGAGCGTCGCCCGAGATGATCTGCAGGTCCATGCCCTGTTCCTTGGCCTGGCGAGCCATCAGGCCAGCTTCGGTGTGGTAGCCGCCGATGTAGAGAACATTGATGCCTTCGGCCTTCAGCTTCGAGACGAGAGCCGAATAGTCCTTTTCACCGGCCGTGTAGGATTCCACCAGGGCCGGCTTGCCACCAGCTGCTTCGTAGGCAGACTGCGTTTCGTCGGCGAGACCCTTGCCGTATGCGGTCTTGTCATTGATGAACGCGATCTTCTTGTCGGCGAAATTGTCCATCAGGTACTTGCCCGCGAAGGCGCCCTGCTGGTCGTCACGACCGCAGACGCGGTAGATGCCCGGGCCCGGACGTTCGTCGGTGAACTTCGGGTTGGTCGAAGCCGGCGAGATCTGCACGATGCCTTCGTCGGCATAAACGGCAGAAGCCGGGATCGACGAGCCGGAGCAGAAGTGACCGGCAACGAAGACGACGCCTTCACCAGCGAACTGGTTGGCAACCGCAACAGCCTGCTTCGGGTCGCAGGCATCGTCGCCCACTTCCAGCTTCAGCATTTCGCCGTTGATGCCGCCAGCGGCATTGATGTCGGCCACGGCCTGCTCGGCGCCGGTCTTCATCTGTTCACCGAAGGAAGCGTACTGGCCGGTCATCGGACCCGCCGTTGCGATGATGATGTCCGCATAGGCGGAAGTCGACATCAGAAGGCTGAGTGCAGCGCCTGCCAAGAGTGCCTTTTTCATTGTGTTCCCTCAATTCTTATACACCGGTTGCAAGATGCGGCAGATGGGTCGGTGTGGGTCCTCTCTGCCTGTAACGCAGCGGGCCTAAGCCCGCTTGGAAGCCATCAAATCCCATATTTTCACGGATTGAAAGGGCTTTTTCGAGGTTTTTCTTGTCGCGGACCCGGTTGAATTAAACCTTGGTTATCAGCGATCTTTCCACGTGAAAGGTCCCGATCTCTCGAACTTGAAACTGTACTGCGAAGACATTTGCCTGGAGCGGGTAAAGCGCTTGGCGGCAAAGGCGATCCCAAGCAGGACGATGAGATCGACGATGTAGTAATGCAGCGACAACAGCGAGCCGTTGAAGAGTGAGAAGTGGATGAACCTCACGGCTGCGGTCAACAGCACGATATAGAAGCCGAGAAGCTTGTTCGTTTCCCAGGAGTGAGCCACGGAGCGACCCGTCATCCAAGCTGCCGCCCCGCCGAGAACGACAGTAACGAGGATGAATTCGAAGGCCGAGACTTCCCAGAGAAGGGCGTTTTCAAGTTCCATCGTCGTATCCTAGTGCTTTCCGCCTTCGAGATAGGCTGCGCGGACTTCCTCGCGCTTGAGGAGCTCCGCTCCGGTGCCGCTCATCGTGATCTTGCCGTTGACCATGACATGGCCGCGGTGGGCGAGCTTGAGCGCGTGAAACGCGTTCTGCTCCACCAGGAAGACTGTCAGGCCCTCGTTCTTGTTGAGATCGCCGATGATGTCGAAGATCTGCCGGACGATCAGCGGGGCGAGACCGAGCGACGGCTCATCGAGCAGAAGCAGTTTCGGCCGGCTCATCAGCGCGCGCCCGATGGCGAGCATCTGCTGTTCGCCGCCAGAGAGCGTGCCGCCGCGCTGGATCTGACGTTCCTTTAGGCGCGGAAACAGGTCGAAGACGCGCTTGACGTCGTCGTCGAAATATTTGTCGTCGACGAGCTGAGCGCCCATCTGCAGATTTTCCATCACGGTCATGCGCGGGAAGATGCGGCGACCTTCCGGTGACTGGGCAATCCCCAGCCGCATGATCTCGTGGGTCGGCATCGCCGAGATATCCTTGCCGTCGTAAACGATCTGTCCGTGACGGGCGCGGGGATTGCCGCAAATGGTCATCATCAGGGTCGACTTGCCGGCGCCGTTCGCACCGATCAACGTGACGATCTCGCCGCGATGAACATCGATATCGACGCCGCGGAGCGCGACGATCTTGCCGTAATAGGTCTCGACGCCGGAGACGGAGAGAAGCGGGGCTGAGGTCTCGCTCACTTGCTGCCTCCCTTGCCTTTACCGGATCGGCTTGAGGGCACCGTGCCCTTGTCGACCCGTTTTGAAAATTCGGTGTCCCCGCCCTTGGCGAGGGTCTTGGCCTGCTNGACCCACTCTTCGCGCTTGATGCGTCCGTCGAAGGCCAGATAGTCCTCGGCCTGCTTGACGTCGGCGGCTTTCCAGACGGCGATCTGATCGAAATGAAAGATGCCGTGTGCGTTCAGCTTCTTCTCGTTGATCGGACCGATGCCCTTGATGCGGGTCAGGTTGTCGGCCTTGCCGTTTCGCGGTGCAGTGAGGCCGCCCGCCATCGCAGGAGCCGGCGCTGTATCGGCAGCCGGGGCCGCAGCCGCGGGTGCCGGCTCGGACTTTGTTTGCGCCGGCGCAGACTTCTTCGCTTTCGGCTTGGCCTTGCTTTTGGCCTTAGCCTTTTCCGGCATCACGACATCGTCGGACACTTCCTCGCCCCTGGCGTGGGCTGCGGCGATCTCGGCATCCTCTTCGAGAATTTCCTCGATCTCTTCCTCGTCGTCGACACCCAGATAGGCTGCGATCACCTTCGGGTCGTTGCGCACCGTTTCCGCATCGCCATCGGAGATCTTCTCGCCGTAATCGAGAACGATCACGTGGTCGGATATCTCCATCACCACGCCCATGTCATGCTCGATCAAGAGGATCGAGGTGCCGTGTTCGCGACGAATGAACTGCAGAAGGTCGTTGAGCTCGGACGATTCACGCGGGTTGAGGCCTGCTGCCGGCTCGTCGAGGCAAAGAAGGTGCGGATCGGTGCACATCGAGCGTGCGATCTCGAGGCGGCGCTGCGCGCCATAGGGAAGGTCGCCGGCCGGATCGTCTGCACGGTCGATCAGATTGACCCGCTCCATCCAGTAGATGGCTTTCTCCATCGAAGCTTCACGGGCCTTCTTGTAGCCAGGAAGTCCCAGAAGGCCGCCGAAGGTGAAGTTGGATGCCACCATAAGCCGGTTGTGCTGGGCGACGAGCAGGTTTTCCAGAACCGTCATGCCGGCGAACAACCGGATGTTCTGGAAGGTACGCGCCACCTTCGCCTTGTCGGAAATGGTGAAGTCCGGCATCCGCTCGAGTAGATAGACCCCGGCATTGCCTTCGGTGCGATATCGCTCACCGGTCACCGTGACCCGCTCGATGAAATCATCCGAGACCTTGCCGTGCCGCATGGTGATGCGGCCTTCGGTCGGCTNGTAGAAGCCGGTCACGCAGTTGAAGACGGTTGTCTTGCCGGCGCCATTCGGGCCGATGAGGGCGGTGATGTCACCCCGTCCCACGGTGAACGACAGGTCGTTGACCGCCGTCAGTCCGCCGAAGCGCATCGTCAGATGCTCGACGGTGAGTACGGCGTCGTTCTCCCACGCTCGGGTCTTCGCGACCGGCGCGGTCATGTCCTTGATGTCTGCCATGGTCAGTGTCCCTCACCCTGTGCGACCATATCGGCGCCGATCGACTTCTTCTCCTTGTAAACCGCGGACGGATTACGGGAAGAGATGAGACCGCGCGGTTTCCAGACCATGATGAGAACCATGGCAAGGCCGAAGATCAGCATGCGGTATTGGGTCGGGTCGAAACCTGCACCGAAGATCGCTTGGAGAAAGTCGAGGTTACGCAGGAGTTCGATGCCTCCGATCATCACGATCGATGCGATGACGACGCCGATCTGCGAGCCGAGACCGCCGAGAACCACGATCGCGAGAATGATCGCGGATTCGAGGAAGGTGAAGCTTTCCGGCGAGATGAAGCCCTGACGGGTGGCGAAGAAGGAGCCTGCAAAACCACCGAACATCGCGCCGGTCGAAAAGGCGGTCAGCTTGGTATTGGTGGTATTGATGCCGAGCGAACGGCAGGCGATCTCATCCTCACGCAGCGCTTCCCAAGCCCGACCGATCGGCATCTTGCGCAGACGCATGGTGATCAGGTTGGTCGCGATCGCGAGCACGAAGATGATGTAATAGAGGAAAATGAAGCGCTGGATGGAGTCGTATTCGAGCCCGAAGAAGTCTGCGAAGCCGCCTTCGCCGCGCGAGAATTCCAGCCCGAAGAGCGTCGGCTTCGGAATGCCCGAGACGCCGTCCGGACCGCCGGTGAACTCATACCAGTTGAGCAGCACAACGCGGATGATCTCACCGAAGGCGAGCGTCACGATCGCCAGATAATCGCCTCTCAGGCGAAGAACCGGGAAGCCGAGGATCATGCCCCAGAACGCGGCCAGAATGCCGGCTAGCGGCAGGGCGATCCAGAAGCCGATGAAATCGAAATGCGTCGACAGGAGTGCGAAGGAATAGGCGCCCACCGCATAGAAGGCGACATAGCCGAGATCGAGTAGGCCGGCGAGGCCCACCACGATATTCAGCCCCCAACCGAGCATGATGTAGGTCATGATCAGGATCGCGAGGTCGATGAACTGGCGGTCGCGGGCAGGGAAGAAATAGACGAAGAAGAAGGGCAGGATCACCGCGAAGGCGAAAAGAAACCGCCCGAGCCAGGTGCCGAGTCCCGGTACGGCAACCGCACTGAGAACCTTGTTGCCCGCGCCCTTTGCTTTGCCGCCGCGGAAGAACAGGCTGATTGCCAGCCGTCCCGCGAAGACGACGATCATGGAAATGATCCAGAGGCCCCAGCGTGTGGTGACTTCGAGCCCGCCGGTGGCGATATCGGTCCGGATAGCCAGGAAGAAGAAGCCGAGCACGCCCGCGAGCAGAGCTGCGATTGCGGCGTCCTTGATGGCGGCGGAATAGGAATTCGCGGGGTCATCAGCCGGGAGATTAGGGGCAGCCAGGCGCTCTTCGCGCTTGATCTGCGCCCCTTCCGGATGGTTGATGTCCGCCGGTTGGGTATCGTTGCTGGCCATTAGACTTTCTCGACTTCAGGCTTTCCGAGCAGGCCAGACGGCATGAAGATCAGCACGATCGCCAGGATCGAGAATGCCGCCACGTCCTTGTACTCAACGGTGAAATAACCGGACCACAGGGTCTCGATGAGACCGATCAGCAATCCTCCCAGCATTGCGCCTGGAAGGGAGCCGATGCCGCCGAGCACCGCTGCGGTGAAAGCTTTCACCCCGGCAAGGAAGCCGATGTAGAAGTCGACCACGCCGTAAAGAAGCAGGAACATCATGCCGGCGACGGCGGCAAGAGCCGCGCCCATGACGAAGGTCAGCGAGATGGTCCGGTCGACATTGACGCCGAGGAGTGCTGCCATCTTCTGGTCCTGCTCGCAGGAGCGCTGGGCACGGCCGAGCGGCGTCTTGGCGATCAGCAGCGAGAAGCCGACCATNAGCACGAAGGTCACGCCGATGATGATCATCTGCATGTAGGACAGCTGCACGGCGATGGTGCCGGCCTCGGTGCTGCCTTCCATCAGGGTGATGCCACCGGAAATCTGCGGCGGCAGCGGCTTGACGCGCGCGCCCTGGGTGACCTGCACGAAGTTCTGCAGCACGATCGACATGCCGATCGCGGTAATCAGCGGCGCCAGCCGGAACGATCCGCGCAACGGCCGGTAGGCCAACCGCTCGACGGTCCAGCCCCAGGCCGAGGTNAACAGCATCGACACGATAAGGACGATGAGCAGAACCAGCGGCAGGAAGGCGAAGCCGAAAACCGAAGTGAGAATGAGAAATACGGCGAGGGCAATGAATGAACCGACCATGAAGACGTCGCCATGGGCGAAGTTGATCATGCCGATGATGCCATAAACCATCGTGTAGCCGATGGCGATCAGACCGTAAATCGATCCGAGGGTCAGCCCGTTGATGAGCTGCTGGATCAGGTATTCCATGAAAGCTGTTACCCTGTATTTGTTTTTTGGCGAGTAATTTGATTTACCCGCATCCCCTGCGCGCATCTTCCACAAGAATGGCGCTGTCGCAAATCAAAAATTGCAGACTCGGCAAGATTCCTGCCCAATTCACAAGCACTGCTGCGACGATGGGCTGTGTGCAAAATGTTTGAGCGGGCTGCGCTGTTGACGTAAGTCGCCTGACGGGATGACGCCAAGGCCGTTGCAGCTCAGTCTTTACGGCGAAGGAAGCCGTCGGGCGCAACACTGATCTGAAGCTTGTGGTCGATGGACTTGTCGATCTCGAATTCCGGGTGGCTTTCAAGAAATGCGCGAACGGCAGTCTTGGGGTTGTTTCCCGGACCCCAGGGCCGATCGCCCGACAAGGCGGCCGGCATGTCATCGACGATCGTGTCGTAAACGATGCAATAGCTGCCAGGACTGACGAGTGGCGCATAGGCGTCGAGTTCGGCCAGAACGTGGTCGTGGGTGTGGTTTGAATCCAGGCAGACGAGAACACGCTCGGCTTTCGCCGCTGCATCTTTCACTTGCCCGATAATATCGGCGGCAACGCTTGAACCCTCGATCATGTCGATCCGCGCCGCCATGGGGTGCGCTTCGATCGCTTCGCGGTTATGGGCGCGGATGTCGATGTCGATACCCAGCACCCTGCGCTTCGGGTTTCTCGGATCGAGCATCTCGCCCTTTTCAGTGGCTTCGCACATATCGAGGAGGGCCAGCATGGACGCGGAAAACATCAGCGATCCCCCATGCGCGATACCCGTTTCGATGATCAGGTCCGGCCGGATGTCGAAGACCAGCTCCTGCAAAGCCCAGGCGTCATTCGGAAACTGGATGGCGGGGCGACCAAGCCAGCGAAAATTGTAAGCCCATTTATGCGGCGAAATTTCTCTTACCCAGATGCGCGAGAGCGCTTGCAGGTCGGTATCCTCACCGAGAGATTTGATGTTGTCCGCAACTTCCGCGCGGAAAGCCTCTTCAGGTTTCATCGAGAAATTCCCTCCATTCCCGGCCTTCCGACACGAGATAGTCTTTACCAGCGGGCCCGCAGCACGCGACAAGATCGAGGCTTGTCACATAGGGTGTAAACGGACCGTGCAACTGCGGATACGGCTTCTTTTGATAGTCGATATATTCGACACGCACACCTTCGCGTTCGAACATCGCGTGATCGAGATAGTTTCTGGCTCCATGCCCGGTCAGATAGGTGTCGCCACCCACGGCCTTCACCAGATCGAGCACTCGGCGACTGCCCGCTCCACCGATTGCGAACTCGGTGGAGTCGCGGAAGCTGGTCGTATCGGTCAGGCCGAAAAAGTTACAGAGAGCCAGCATGCTTTCACGCGCCAGTGCGCCGATATGTGGGTATTCCCGAGAGACGACCCGGCGTGCGATGTCGACTGCTTCGTTTCCATAGGGCGCGTCCGCGAAGGAGCGTGACAAGAGGTTCAAATGCCGGCCGTTCCATTCGGATTCGGCCAGAAATGCGGTTTCGTCGATCCTCTGCCCGAGCTTCGCGCCGTCAAGCGGAACGGTCATCCAGGTTGTGTTGCCGTCAGGTGTCTTTACCTGCACCCGGTTCGTGAAACTGCCCTTCGAGAACTGGACATCGTCATAATGAATGAACACGTCTGCGAGGCGGATTTGCTCAAGCAATCCAGCCCATGGAAAATACATCGATTGGCTTATGACGACGCGCATTCGTTCCTTGCCGCCCCGAATGACAATTGCAGCACCATGTGGCGCACGTCTTGCCGCTCCCCGTTGACTTCGACGGGGTCTACTTCTCGATCGCACGGCCTGTAGCCGAGCCGCTCGTAACACGCGAGCGCTCGAATGTTCTTCTCAGCAACGACCAGTCTGAGGGATTCGACCGAGCCGGTTTGACCGAGCAGATCATGGAATTCACGTAAGACAGCCGTACCGCGACCCGCGCCCTGAAACGGCCAATCGAGACAGATTCCCAACTGCCAAGTGCTGGGGTTGTCCACGCAGGCTTCGGCCTGGATATAGCCAAGCGGCTCGTTGCTCGTAAGATCGGCGATAATGTGGAACGTCGCGTCTTTAGAGGCAGTCCGCCTCTCGAGCCAGGCGCGAACATCATTGATGTCGCTGCCGCGCACGGTCGAAAGCAGAAGCGCCTGGAGTTCGACGTCATTGCGGAGGCGCAGCAAGGTTGGCAAGTCGCTCTCCTGCCAAGGGCGCAGCTTGATGGCCGGATTGCTCATCAACCTTCGTCCAGAAACTGAAAGCTCAAACCGGACCGGTTCGATAGCGGCGAAGCCGACATTGTTCGTCTGGCGATTGCCGGATTGAGCCCGATGTACAGCGTGGAAACGTCCGCGGGCAGGTCAGACGGTGCGACGACAGGCTTGCGGAATAGCTGTTTGCCTTGTTGGAAAGGATTCTGATCCAGAAAGCATCTGACTTGGTCACGGTATTTGAGACGAGTGAAGATGTAGGCACCGTAAAAGCCCGACCCGTAGATGGCATGCGCCCCCTCGGAAGCACTTATTTGGGCAATGCGCTCATCGAGCCCGCTCCAATATTTCGCGAGTTCCAAGGTCCTTGAGACGGTCGTATCAACGAGATCCTGGTTGAGCTCGCTCTCGGCACTCTCGGATACTGTCTTCGTGGCTGTGGCGACAAGAGCGCCGCGATGCACTTGGTCGTCTATCTCGATGTCTGCGAAGCCCGCTTTTTCAAGCAAAAGCGTTAGCGACGACCGCGTGAAGTGATTGACATGATCTGCAACAACGAAATCCGCGATATTGCCGAATGTGTCAGGCACCACGATATGCAGGCGCCCGCCCACACGCATGAGGCTGGCCACATGTTCGATAGCCGATAGCGGATCGGCGATATGCTCGAAGGCGAAGAAGCTCATCACCAGATCGAAACGTTCGGCCCATTCCGCCGGCGTCTCGTAAATGGCCCAACGGGATTCCTCGGTCAGCTGTTGCCAGAACGGCAGATACTGAGCGGAGACATCGAACAAATGAATGTCCGCTTCCGTGTTGGCGGCGAGTTTGCGCGACATGTCGGCTTTGGCGCAGCCATAGTCGAGAACCTTAAGGCCGGCGTCGATTGTCTGCCGCTCTTGCAAAACCGCGAGCTGATGATCTGAGCGGTAGACGATCCGGTCACCGGATTTGTCGTAGATTTGGTCCTCATCGACGCTGCCGGTAAGAATTTTGTATTCGGTGTCGTAGAACTGGTCCAGGTCGGCCAAGGCATTCGAACGGATATGGCCGCAACGCTTGCATACCGAAACATCGATCCGGCCCTCATGGATCTCGCATAGTGATGTCAGGCTCTGATCGCTTGACGATCGGAAGACTGCGGTCAGCGAGGCCTGGCAGACGGGGCAGCGGTTGGGTGAGGCGTCAGGCATTATTCCGTTTCTTGGTAGAGTTCCGGGTGAATGTCTCTGAAATCGACGCCGGAGGCGAACGAGCCTTTCCATCCGTGCTTTTGCCCAATTGGGTTGGCCAGATTGTAGTAGCGAAATTGCATCGACCAGCGCGGTCTGTCGGATCTGTTGTAACCCGATGCGTGAAGCACCAGAAAATCGAGCACTACCAGGTCGCCGGGAACGGATGAGGGGGCAACCGTACCATACTTCTCGATGAGCTTTTCCTCACCGACGAGTTTCAAGGCATAGGCGCCGCTGCGTCCTGCGCCTTCGGGATCCGCGTTGAACACCGGGATCATGCCCTCTTTATGGGAACCCGGTGCGAAGGTGACGGGACCAAGCTCGGCGGTCACGGATACCAGCGGCGACCAGAAGACAAGCCCGTCCGGGCTCTTGAGCTGAGCCGGATACTCTTGGTGCCACATGGCACGGAAGCGATCCTCATTCGGATTGTCGATCCGGATGCCGGAGCCGGCTGATGGCTGAAGCGGAATAGCGCCCGGGCGAAGGTCAGCCATGATGTCGGAGTGTGCGGAAAGGCCAGCGAGGCGATTGAAGGCCGGGATCTCTTTTGCGAGATCGTAAACCTCTCCACCCCAAGACCGATTTTCCCGGATGAGGTCCATATAGCCGGCATCGAAATTGTCGGGAACAAACGGCGGCCTGTTGTCGGACTTTCCGTGTCGCGCCATGACGGCCCCGATGATGTCATGAATGCCGCGCCGAACTTCGGTGATCAGGTCCCGATCATAGAAGTCTTTGAGGATGAGAAACCCGTCTCGCTTGAAGCTTTCGATCTGAGCCTGCGTAAGTGTCATTGCGGTCACCTTGATTTCGAACGACCCCTCAGGCCAGACGGCTCTCGAGCAGGTTGACGGGGAATAGCATGGCGTCGATCATCTCGTAATACTCCCCCGCGCTCCGGGTCTCGCCCATGTCCATGTCGATATACAAAGTATCCTCATGCAGTCCGACGAAACGCGGTATGTCTGCGCGATATTTGTATTCCGGCTTGAAGGCCTTCAGGGCTGCCTGTCCTCGCCACTCAGCGATCGCTTTGGCGTAAGCGGCCTTGTGCTCGTCGAAGAGTTTCCGGTCGGTCTGTGTTTCGCAGTCCTTTGCGCAGGCCTTGATGAAATTCTCTTCCCAGCCGCTGATATCGATGCCGTATTTGCGCTTGAAGTGCTCGATCGCATGACCGATCGCGGCCGTTATTCCGAGATAAGGGGAGAATGGAAATTCCGGGCTTGTCTCAAAGCCATCCGGTTCATCTTCGATGACGATACGCGTGCGCTCCCGGCTGATTTTGGGATCACGCAGACCCATCGTGTTCGATGCAATGCAGGTCCCGAATACGGACATAGGGCGCTCCCACAGCACGAAGGCGCGCGCCAGCATCACTGTCTTGCATATGTTGTCGTAGTCCAGATTGCCATGCTCGAAATAGCAGCCGGAGAAGGTCTCTTGGATCTGCTCGAAAAGACTGCGCCGAATAGTGCCGTGGTAGACGCCGAAGGGGCAGGTGGGCCGGTCCGTCGCCTGATCCCAGAAGAACATCCGCTTCATGAGATCTTTCTTGTCGAGCCCTCGCAAATGGCTGGATGTCGGTAGCGTGGTGATTTCGCGGGGTGCTCTCGCATCCGGCCAGGAGTAGTAGGCGCGGCCCCAGGAAATCGCGTCCACTGTCGGCACGCGCTCACATGCCAGCCGGATGACCTCGCAAAGATCCGGATCGACATAATCGTCGTCACCGATGAAAGTGATCCACTCACCGCGAGTTTCGGGAATGATCCGCTCCCAGTTTTCGCGCATGGAAAGAGGCCGGTCCGCCGGTGGCAGGATCTTCAATCGGTCGTCGTTCGCTTTATCGCTGAACGCCGCGATCTCACTCGCATCGTCGGAATTGTCCGCGATCACGATTTCGAAGTCATCACGTTCCGACTTGAGCATGTGGCGGGCCGCGTCAATGGCATAACGCTGGCGGTTACGGGTCGGAATGCAGATTGACAGCCGTGTCATCGCGCAAATGTCCTTGCGCCGGAGACGACGAGCTCTACGGGTAGCATGGCATGCTCGGCGAAATGGTAGAACTCAGCCGGTGTCTTGGCCTTCAGCTTGCTTTCACTGAGATAGAGAACCTCACCCACGACCCCGCTCAGTTCGTTGAGAATACGTTCGCCAGGTGCATAGGGGGCCGGGTTGAAGTGGGACGCCCACTTGCCGTCGTCCCATGCAGCAAAGCTCTTGCGGAAAGAGCTGACCTTCAGGTCGTACTCTTCCTCGGTCAGCGCATTGGCACATTCCTTCATCGCGGATCCCGCGAAATTTTCCGGAAAGCCTGTAAGGTCGATTCCGTAGGTCTTGCAGAACCAGAATGTTGTGTGAGCGACTCCCACACAAATCGACAAGACCTCACTCGAGAGCGGGAACGGGAAATCGGGATGCTCGGTCGGAATATTGTCCCTTGTCTCCTGGAGAAACTGGTTTGTGCGCTCCTGCATCGCCTTTCGGCTCTGGGTGCCGGCGGAATTCGACGAGGCGCAGGCGCCGAGAACGGAAAAGCCGCGCTGGCAGTGGACCATTACCTTTGCCTCGGCGATCACCTTGCAGGAGCTCTCGTAATCGACATTGGGATGCTCGAAGTAGCGGTTGCCGTATTTGCGCTTGATCCGGTCCATGAGCGAGCGTTTGACCGCGCCGTGATAGATACCGAAACCCGCTGCTGGTCGACGCTGCTTTTCAGTCCAGCGGTAGAGCCTGTCCTGGTCCGATGACTTGCGCGCGACCGCGACCTTGAACGTGCACGGCACCGTCGCGAGCGTGGCGCGGCTCCGATTGTCCGGCCAGTTGAAGTTCATGCGGTTCCAGCCGATCGCCTCAACACCCTTGTAGAGCTTCTCGAAGTGCTTCAGCAGGCCGGTGACACGCGGATCGATGTAGTCGTCGTCGCCGATGACCACGACCCAGCGGCCCGCTGTTTCAGGGATGATCCGTTCCCAGTTGTCGACCATGGAATAGACGCGCTCACCCGGCGGCAGCAGCCGGAAGCGCTCGTCGTGAAAATCGTTTGCGAAGAAGTCAGCCAGTATCGACGGGTCATCGGAATTGTCGGCGACGACGACCTCGAAATCCCGGCCCTCGTTTTGTGCGAGAGCCTTCACGGTTTCTATGCAATAGCGCTGCCGGTTTCGTGTCGGCACGCAAATCGTCAGGTCTGTCATCAGTCGTTTCCGCGGCTTGTTGGCCCGGAAAGTCTCAAATCAAGCTTGTGTCATGCTTGCCGACGGGCCGGGAGGTCACGGCCCGTCGGAAATGCGTTGTTGCTTTACTCGTCGATTTCTTCCGGAAGAACGAGGTTGAGAATGATCGCAATCGTGGCTGCCGGCAGAAGCCCGGTTGTCAGAAGGATCTGTGCCGTGCTGCCCAGATGCTGAAGCGCGCTCGGTTCGAGCTGAAGCCCGAGCCCGATCGACAGCGAGATCGCGAAGATCACCATGTTACGACGGTTCCAGTTGACGTCAGCAAGCATGCGGACACCTGACGCGCAAACCATGCCGAACATCACGACGACACCGCCGCCGAGAACGTTGATAGGAACCGTGTTGATGATGGCTCCGATCTTCGGAATGAAGCCGCAGACGATCAGGAAGATTGCGCCGATGGTCACCACGTGCCGGCTCATCAGTCCGGTCATCGCGATCAGCCCGACATTCTGCGAGAATGAAGTATTGGGCAGCCCGCCGAAAATGCCGGCAACCGCCGAGCCCAGACCGTCGGCGAAGGTCGCGCCTTCAAGTTCCTTGTCGGTCGCTTCACGTCCCGCGCCACCCTTGGTGATGCCGGACGTATCACCCACGGTCTCGATCGCAGAGATCACGGCCATGAAACACATGCCGATGATGATCGCGATGTTGAACTCGAAGCCCCATTTGAAAGGCATCGGGAGCTCAAAGAAGCTCGCCCGGCCGACATTGGCGAAACTGACCTGGCCCATGAAAAGGGCTACGAGGTAGCCTGCCAGAATGCCGATCAGCACGGCGGCTACCGCAAGAAAACCGCGCGTAAAAAACTTGATCGCGAGCGTGACCACGATCACCACGAGCGCCGGAAACCACATCGACAACGAGCCGAATTCCGGCTTGCCCATGAGCGGAACTCCGCCGGCGGAATACTGGATGCCCACCCGGATCAGCGCGAGGCCGATCATCAGAACGATGAGACCAGTTACCAGCGGCGGGAGGGCATGCCGGATCTTGCCGACGATGAAGCCGAGGCAGAAGTGAAAGCAGCCGCCAACGATAATCCCTGTCATGAGCCCGGCGAGACCTGAAGTGCCAAGCCCCGCGACAGCCGGGATCATGATGGGAACGAAGGCGAAGCTGGTGCCCTGGACGATCGGCAAACGCGCGCCCACCGGCCCGAAACCGATGGTCTGGAACAGCGTGGCGATACCGGCAAACAGCATCGACATCTGGATCATGTAGGTCATGTCAGGGAAGCCGAGAGCGCCCTGATCCGAGCCGAAGCCGATGCCCGCAGCACCAGCGATGATGATTGCAGGTGTCACGTTGGACACGAACATCGCCAGAATATGCTGGATGCCGAGCGGCACCGCTTGCGCCAGCGGCGGTGTGTAATTCGGATCGCGCCGTTGCTCGGCCGTTCCCATGGTCGCGTCAGTCATGAGTAATCCCCCGTTGAACTGACCCGCCCTGTCGTTTTCTCCCCGTCAGTCCGCACTGCCTGTTTCCGTCTTGCGCGGAATGCCCCAAGGCAGCGCGGTCACCCGATCAGGATATGCGCCCGAACAGTTTCAGGCGGCTGATACCCCCGTCGGGATAGATATTGAGCCGCACATGCGTAACCGGCCCGACCTCTTCGATGACGTCGCTAAGGTCATGGACATAATCGGACTTTAGCTTCTGGTTGGCAATAACCGTCGGCCAGAACATCGACGAGGTGATGATCGCCTGGTCCGCGTCCGATCCATAGGCGCTGAGATCGGCGGCCTGCAGCGAACACTGGTCCGGATAGTTGCCCTTGAAGTTGGCGGTATCGACAATGGCGCGGGAGATGGTGCCGAGTTGCGCAAGCGCGATGACCATCCACTCGTTCCCGGGCACGCGCCGGCGGCTCGTCTCCCAGCCGTCGCCCATGTTCTCCCCCCGGCCGGGCGCCAGTAGGCGGTGATAAGCGCCGTAATGAGCGTCCGAGAAACCGACGATGCGCGCGCCGTTGATGGCGGCTGTCAGTTCGAAATCATCGCCCTCGGCATGTTTCGGATCGATCTTCGGCTGGCCGTAGACCCGCAGCCGAGCCACGCCACCGTCCGGCAGGATGTGGAGGCGTACATGTGTCCAGCTTTCACCCGAGGAGCACGCGAAGAAGTGGTGGCTGTTGGGCCCGAGCGGAACGGTCGGCAGGATCTCGGTCCATTCCGTTTCCTCGACAGGATCGTTTTCGACCGAGCAGGCCATGATCCGGCAGGCCGGCGGATAGTTGCCGGTGAAGAATGCGGTGTCCACATCGAAGCCGTGGATACGGCCCGGGACGGCGAGGCGGACGACGGCGAAGTCGTGGCCGAGCACGCGCTTGCGGCGGGTTTCCCAACCGTCCATCCACTTGCCGTGATCGTCATACTTGTCGGGAATGAAGACCGGCGGCGTATCCTGCAGCATGCGTTCCAGTGGGGCGAAGAATTCATCGGTGACGTAAAGACCCTTGGCGCCGAGGCCCGCGGAGGCCAGATTGATGCCCTTGCGGACGAAGTCGGGAACCTGGATTTCAGGGCTGTCGGTCATGCGGGAATCCTTGCGAAAGAAACGTCGACGAGAAGCGGGCGGGAGCCCGCGCTCTTTTCTCTGACCTTTTTCTCACGATCCGGCAAGGGCGGGTTTGGCTCAACCCTGGCGACGATGCCGGACGATGGCGAGGTCAAGCGCGGAGAGAAAAGCCGAGCGATCGGCCTTCGAGAATGGCGGTGGTCCGCCAACCTGCGCGCCGCCCGCCCTGAGATCGGACATGATGGCACGGGTCGCCACCGCCATACCGATGGAGTTTGCCGTGAACGGCTTGCCGTTGGGCCCGAGCACGGCAGAGGCATTTGCCGTCACACAGCGCTCGGCAAGCAGGATATCGGCGGTGATGACAATGGTGTTCTCATCGGTCCGTTCGGCGATCCAGTCATCGGCGGCATCGAAATTGCCCGGCACCACGACCATCGAGATCAGAGGATCCTTCTCCAGTCGCAGCCAGGAATTGGCGACGAAGACGGTTTCGATCTCGAGCCGTTGCGCGACCTTGATGATCTCCGCCTTGACCGGACAGGCGTCGGCGTCGACGAGAATTTTGAGCGGGTTTTCCATCGGGGCGGTTTGCGGCCTCGACTTGCTAATGTCAATTGCGCCGTGGCGACGAATGACTGGCAGCGTACTTGCAAAGGTCGGGCGCGCATTGCATCATCCCGCAATGCAACATCAACGGTTTAGCGTGATACGCCCCAGATGAGCTCAGAAACGATCGAGAAAACCGCAATCGATGCGCCCTCCAAGCTTCGGCATGGGGTACGCCAGCTTCTCGAATTCATCTATCCGGACAAGGCGTCCGACGAACTCGTCCAGACCGTCATCAATGCGTTTTACGGCAACGGCAAGCCGCGCCGCCGCGCCCGCGTGCCGGGTAACAGCTTTTGGAGCGAGCGCGACAACTACGTCATCACCTACGGGAACACGATCTATGACGGCGAGCACAACCCGCTCGACGTGTTGCGCCACTTTGCCGAGACCCATCTCGCGCCAGTCTTCAAGGGCATTCACATCCTGCCCTATTTTCCGTTCACGTCCGACGACGGTTTCGCGGTCACCGACTATCGTGAGGTCAACAGCCGCCTTGGCTCCTGGGAGGATATCGGGCGCATTGCATCGAAATTCCGGCTGATGAGCGATCTCGTGCTCAACCACTGCTCAAGCCAGTCGAAGATGTTCACCGACTATCTTCAGGGACACGCGCCTTACGACAAGTTCTTCTACGAGGCCTTGCCCACTGACGATGTGAGCATGGTCACGCGCCCTCGCACCCATCCGCTGCTGAGGGAAGTGGAAACGGCCAACGGCGTGAAGCATGTCTGGTGCACCTTCAGTCACGATCAGGTGGATTTCGACTTTTCCAATCCCGATGTGCTCGTCGAGTTCATGGACATCCTGTCCTATCATATCGAGCGCGGGGTGCGGACAATCCGCATGGACGCGGTGGCCTTCATCTGGAAGCAGCTTGGCACCAATTGTATCCACCTGCCGCAGACCCATGCCATTATCCGGCTGGTGCGGCTTCTGGCCGATTTCCACTCCGAGCTGATCATCCTCATCACCGAGACCAATGTGCCGAACCTGGAAAATCTTTCCTATTTCGGCAACCGCAATGAAGCGCACGCGATCTACAATTTCTCGCTGCCGCCATTGCTTCTCCATGCCCTGCTGAACGGCACCTCGCGCTATCTCAATGCGTGGCAGATGCGCATGCCGCCGGCTCAGCTCGGATGTGCCTATTTCAATTTCTCCGCCTCCCATGACGGTATCGGCGTCCGCCCGGCGGAAGGGCTGATCCCGGACGAGGAAATCGGCGGCATGATCGAGGCCATCGAAAGCTTCGGCGGGCTGGTGAGCTATCGCTCGCTGCCCAATGGCGGCAAGAAGCCCTATGAAATCAACGTCTCGCTCTACGATGCCTTCGCGGGCACGACGGACGGACCCGACGAATACCAGTTCGAGCGGTTCATTCTGAGCCAGGCGATCGTCATGTCCCTGGAAGGCATTCCGGCCTTTTACATCCATTCGCTGGTAGCAAGCCGCAACGATCTCGAAGGCGTACAGAGGCTCGGATACAATCGTGCCATCAACCGCCGTGCGATCGAGGCTTCGGCCCTTCTCGATGATCTCGCTGACGAGACAAGCCTTCCCGCGCGCACGTTCAAAACCATCAAGTCGATGCTTCAGATCCGCTCGCGTCAGGAGGCGTTTCATCCGAACGCGACGCAGTTTACCCTGCAACTGGGTGACCAGTTCTTCGGCTTCTGGCGCCAGAGCCTCGACCGCTCGCAAAGCATCTTCGCGATCTTCAATCTCACCTCGGAAGAAACGACCATTCCACTGATGTCGCTGAACCTCATCGGCGGCGATCACTGGGAGGACATCCTGACGGGCGAAATCATCAAGATGAACGCTCCCGACATCTCCTTCGGCCCGTATCAGGCGCGCTGGATCACAAATAACCGAAAGCCCTCATGACCTCTCGCATGATCGTGTTCTCGGATCTGGACGGGACGCTCCTTGACCACGAGACCTATTCTTTCGATGCAGCGAAGCCGGCGCTCGGGCGGCTGAAATCCGAAGGTCATATCCTCGTGCTCGCCTCCTCCAAGACGGCCGCCGAGATCGCTCCACTTCGGGATGCGATGGGCTTTTCTCATTGCCCTGCAATTGTCGAGAATGGCGCTGGATTGCTGGAGGCTGGTGACAGCGGTGGCGCCGACGACCGTTCGGCGCATGATGATGTCCTGGCTGCCCTTTCCGGTCTCCCCTCTCGATTGCGCTCTCGTTTCGAGGGTTTTTCCGATTGGGATGTTGCCGAAGTCGCGCGCCGGACCGGGCTATCTCTGGAGGAGGCCGAAAAAGCTGCCATGCGCCGCTTCTCCGAGCCGGGTATCTGGTCCGGATCGGATGCCGATCTTGAGGAGTTCGTCGTCCTGCTTTCGCAATCGGGTATTACGGGTGCGAGGGGAGGGCGGTTTTTTACCTTGTCCCATGGCTCGACGAAGGCATCCCAGATGGATGCGATCGTGGCGATGTATCCGGATGCAGGCGGAGATCCGAAGACCCTGGCGCTCGGTGACGCGCCGAACGACATTCCGATGTTGGAGAAAGCCGACCTCGGGATCATAATCGCCAACCGCGCACATGCGGGAATCGGTCCCCTCCAAGGCGAAGCGGCCGGAACAATCATCCGGTCGGTGGAGCTCGGGCCCGAGGGGTGGAATGAAGAAATGCTGCGCGTTCTCGATACGCGCTGACGAACTGGAGTATCAATGGGCGATTTTCAGCAACCCGGCCACGTGGCGACACTACACAATTTCGGAACATGGTCGCCCTCCGATCTGGAGCGCCATGTCGAAGCCTTCTCGGCAACCCGCAAGATCAACCTGATCCTGCCGTCGCTGTTCTCCGAACTGGAAGCACCGGCGCTCGACAACATCGTCAACACGCTCTCGGAAATCCGTTACCTCAATCACATCGTCATCGGTCTCGACCGTGCCAATGCCGAGCAGTTCGCCTTCGCAAAGGAGTACTTCTCGCGTCTGCCGCAGAAGCACTCGATCCTCTGGAACGACGGCCCGCGTCTGACGGAAATCCACAACCGGCTGACGGAAAAGGAGCTCGCGCCTCAGGAACTGGGGAAGGGGCGGAACGTCTGGTACTGCATGGGCTACAATCTCGCCTGCCGCGACAGCGAGATTGTCGCGCTGCACGATTGCGATATCGTCACCTATTCAAAGGAAATGCTGACGCGGCTCGTCTACCCACTCGCCAATCCGTCTTTCCCTTACTATTTCGCCAAGGGATATTACCCCCGTGTGGCCGAGGGAAAGCTGAACGGCCGCGTGACGAGGCTTCTCGTCACGCCGCTCCTCATGGCGATCGAAAAGACCTGCGGCCGGTCGGATTATGTCGATTACCTTCAGGCATTCCGTTATCCGCTCGCCGGCGAGTTTGCCATGCGGACATCGGTTCTGTCGTCGATCCGCATTCCTTCCGATTGGGGGCTGGAAATCGGCGTTCTGTCCGAAGTCTCCCGCAATCTCTCGCGACATGCGATCTGCCAGGTCGATATTGCCGATACCTATGACCACAAGCATCAGCCGCTTTCGCAGGAGGATGCGAGCCGCGGCCTTTCGCGCATGTCGATGGATATTTCAAAGTCGCTGTTTCGCAAGTTGGCGACCGAAGGCATGGAGTTCACGGGCGGTACCTTCCGCACGATCAAGGCAGTCTATTATCGCATCGCGCTCGACATGATCGAGATGTATTACAACGACGCGATGATGAACGGCCTGCGTCTCGACCGCCATACGGAAGAGCAGGCGGTGGAACTCTTCGCGGCCAACATCATGGAAGCGGGCAAGACATTCATCGACAATCCGATGGAAACGCCTTTCATTCCGAACTGGAGCCGCGTGCGGTCAGCCGAGCCGGACATCATGCGAGCGCTCCGCTCGGCGGTCGAGGAGGACAACGCCTGAGGCATTTCTCCAGGGTTCGCGCAAAAAAAATGCCAGGCGCGAGGCCTGGCATCTTCAAACTCAACTGTAATGGCTATTACGGGTTGGTAGCCATCTTGCAACGTGCGCTGACGTTATCGGAGAACAGGGCTTCGTCCTGCTCCCATTCCGAGCAAGCCTGCTTGAAGGCTTCCTGGTCTTCGGCAGAGGCTTCGCCCCACATGGCGGCGAAGTCATCGTCGCTGCGCATTGCCTTGTTGTCGGCATCATACATCAGCTTGTAGACGCCCGGCTGCACTTCCTTGGCATTCTGTTCCCAGTAGGTCGTGGTGTCGAGGGCGGTCGACTTTGCGAGAGCCGGGGCGGCGGCTGCGGAAAGGGCAATAGCAGATGCGGCGGCAATCTTAATGAAAGTTTTCATTGTCTGATCCTTCGTGTCGTTTAGTTTTTTTGTTCGACCGGGTTCGGCCCGGCTTCGTGTTGTCACAGAGATAACCAACTGCCTCGTTGTTAGTTCCAAAAAAAGTTGGAAGGTATTTGTACTTATGGGGAAGACGTGACCCCGTGCCCTCGCCCAAGGAGCGGGCAACTTGCAATGTGAGAGTGGCTAATATTGCGCCAATTCGTCATGTTTGCGCGGAGTGGACTGCCTTCCTGCGCCGAAACCACCTGGAATTCCTTGCGAAACGCAAGTTGGCACGGGTCGTGCATAGACTTTTACAGGTCCAGAGGGGGACCAAATCGCGACCTCATATGGTGCGCGGCAATGGCTGCCGGGTAAACCGCTCCCGGATGTACGGAGCGAGCCCGGCAGCCTTTTCATCTTGATCGACACTCGTTTCGATATCCTCCCGTTTCATACCCGACCGTATCCATGCCCGTCTTCCTGTCCGGCGCGGCTCTGCGCGCTGCTTATGTGGAGATACCTATCAGATTTGATGGGGATGGCGTGAACCCGATGGAAGGGGAGCCCCGTCAAATTGGTGGGGCAGGGGAGAGCTGTATCTTCCTGGCGCGACCTGTGGGTTCGCCGTCCGGCAATGATTGCGAGGTGCCAGTAAGAAATCCGATTGTATGCGGGGGGCGATTATGCAGCCGTCGACCAAACCAGCTTCCGGAACGTTCAAGAACGTCTCCAAATTCAGTTTCAAGAATTTCAGCATCACCAAGAAGGTCGCCATCGCGATCGTAGCCATCAATCTGGCCGGTCTCGCTGCCATGGGCGCGATCATCGCCAACCTGTCATCATCGCATCAGATCGAAGATGCGGTTAAACGCTGGGCGCGTGATACGGCCAATATGGCTGTCCAGGTTTCGGGCGGTGTCAAATGGGGCAAGGTCGATGCGATCCGCTCCGGCTACCAATTCTACGTGGACGATCCCGATTCAGGACTTGAAGGCTTCGCCGCTTACAATGCTGCCGGTGAAAGGGTGGATTCCTGGAGCAGCCCGAACAACGACAGCGTAAGCCAGCAGCCTGCTTTCTCGAAGGCTGCCGATCTCGGAGGTGCTCAAACGCTTACCGCCGAATATGCGGACAAGTCCGGATATGTGGTCACTTACGCCCTTCCCGCGGACAAGAACGGCCAACCGCTCGGTCAGATTACCACTTTCTGGTCGACAGAGGCGATGATCGCTGCCGCCAAACTGTTTGCCTGGCAGATTTTCGCCTTTCAGCTCGGTGTCCTCGTCGTAACTGTCGGCATCTTGCTCTTCATCCTCCGCCAGCAGGTCGGCCGTCCGCTCGATCACATCAGCACACGCATTGGCCAGCTGCAGGCCGGCGACTATCACACGGCCGTTCCGCATGCCGAGAAAGGTGACGAGGTTGGTGTCATCGCCCGCGCGCTGACAGGTTTCTGCGAAGCTGCCGAGGCCAAGGACCGCGCCGACATCCAGATGGAGAGCCAGCGCAAGGAACTCGACGCCGAGCGCCAGGCGAATTCCAAGGCTGCCGAGGATACGCTCCGCCGTCAGCAGGCCGTGGTTTCCGAAATCGGGGACGCGTTGGTACGGCTTGCCGCCGGCGATCTCACGGTCCGCCTCCCGGAACTCGAAGGCACCTTCCGCAAGATCGGCGAAGACTTCAACGCCGCGGTCTCCGCGCTCTCGACGACCATCGAAACAATCGATGAATCGCAGATATCGGTGGCTCGGGCTTCCAAGGAACTCGAAAACGGTACCGACGAGCTCTCCCGTCGTACGGAGAAGCAGGCGGCCTCACTCGAGGAAACTGCTGCTGCACTCGATGAAATCACCGCGACGGTCCAGAGCGCCAGCGCGATGGCGGCAAATGCCGGCCAACTGGTAGCCGATGCGCGCAAGGGTGCCGATCATTCGGGCGCAGTGGTTGCACGCGCGATAGAAGCGATGGGCTTGATCGAGGAATCGTCGAGCAAGATCGCAGACATCCTCAAGGTGATCGACGAAATCGCTTTCCAGACGAACCTGCTCGCGCTCAATGCCGGGGTCGAGGCGGCGCGTGCCGGAGAGGCTGGCAAGGGATTTGCCGTCGTCGCGCAGGAAGTCCGCGATCTGGCCGGGCGCTCGGCAGAGGCGGCCAAGGAGATCAAGGATCTGATCGAAGCTTCGGTCACGCAGGTCAAGAGCGGCGTTTCGCTCGTCAACGAGACTGGCGAGGCAATCGGCAACATCGGATCGAAGGTCGGGGAGGTTGCGCGAACGGTCGAATCCATCGCCACCTCTGCCCGTGAACAGGCATCCGGTATCACGGAGATCAATTCCGCAGTCAACGAGATGGACCAGATGACCCAGCGCAATGCCGCCATGGTCGAGGAAAATCATACGGCGTCCCAGGATCTCGGTGTGCAGTGTAATCGTCTTGCCGGCGAAGTTGCCAGGTTCAAGACTTCCCGCAAGTCGAGTGCAACATCTGTTGCCGCTGCACCTGCGCCCCGTGCCCCGGCACCTGTTGTGCCCCGGGCATCGACTCCCGCGCCTTCGCCTGCAAAGCCGGCGGCAGCTCCCGTACGTGCCGCTCCGAGCCGTCCGGCCGTGATGGCCGAAGGCAACACGCTACGCCAGGTCGCAGAAGACGGCTGGGAAGAATTCTAAGCTGACATACCCCGCGGCCAGACGCCGCGGGTGAGAACCATCCCCTTAGTTTGAGTAAGAAAAGAGGAATGCCTTATGTTCAAGTTTGTCTCGAAATCCCTCGTGGCTGCTTCCATGCTGGTCGCCGTACCGGCTTTCGCCGAGGAAGCTCACGAAGCTCCGGTCCGGGCCTATGTGTCGGAAAACGTCATGGGATGGGTGAAAGACCCGGCGATCATCGACGCCATCCGCGAAGCCAACGCCGAGCACGAATCGCTCAGCCAGGCGGATATCGATAAACTCGACCAGGAATGGCGTGCCCAGGCGACGGCAGCTGACAAGCCGCTCATCGACGAAGTTCTGGCCCGCGACATTTCGAAGGTTCTTGCCGGCAAGAAGGATGAATCCGCCGGCATGATCACCGAGGTGTTTGTGATGGACAACAAGGGCCTCAACGTCGGCCAGAGCGATGTGACATCCGACTACTGGCAGGGTGACGAAGCCAAGTGGCAGAAAACCTTCCTCGTCGGACCAGATGCCCTTTTCGTGGACGAAGTGGAGCAGGATGAATCCACGCAGGCACTGCAGTCGCAGGCCAGCATGACCATCGCTGATCCCGACAGCGGCGAACCGATCGGTGCCATCACGATCGGTATCAACCTCGACCAGCTTTAAGAGTTTCGGCCCGGGCGAAGGTTATGCGTTCCCGGGCTGATCCAACCGGGAGAGAGGCGTCAGCTCCGCGTCTCTCTCCCCGCTACGAACCCCGCTGATGCGGGGTTCACTGCGTTTGATCAGGCGTTTTGCTCGCGCTCTTCCTTTCGC
Organism: Hoeflea sp.; assembly: GCA_002707605.1. Lineage (GTDB taxonomy): Bacteria > Pseudomonadota > Alphaproteobacteria > Rhizobiales > Rhizobiaceae > Pseudohoeflea. The sequence continues at coordinate 1,362,854 of PANK01000001.1, read as the reverse complement.
GAGGACATCGCGTTGACGAAATCCTGGAAATCGAGCCCATCGACGAAGCTCATGTCCCAGTGTCCGAACATCCGTTCATCGGATTCGATCTCCGCTACGACGATCACACCCGTGTGGCGCTTGTCATAACGGATCGTCGACATGAGACGCAGAACCGCGTCCTTCTCGCCTTCCAGCACCTGCGCAAAATTTATGCCGTTGAACTTCAGTGCGCCGGTGATGCCCAGCTTTCGGTTTTTGGCAGATGCCGTCTCGACTAGCGGCTTGATATCGCTCGGTCCGAAATCCGGTGAAGCTGTGCTGACATAGAACAAACGAAACATCCCAATCCTTCCTCAAATCATTTTGGCCCCAGGGGGCGGGAATAATTTTCGAGGTTTAGAATCGGCGCCGGCGGGGCAGCAATTAAATATATTAACTCAATGGCACGCGCGCGTGCGCGCGCGAATATAGAAGTACGGAAATGCGCCGAAGCCGCAGTCGCTTCCGCACGGGCAAATTATCTCGGGCCGATTGGAAACTCTCACGGAACGAATGCCGGGGCTCCACGTTCTTCCCCTGCAAGACGAAAAAAAGTCCGACTCGCTCACTTGGTCTGGAAAACGAAATGGCGAGCCGGACAGTACATCGATCAGACATACTAGGAGAGGCTATCATGATCCGCACTCTGTTGACTACCACCGCTATGGTCGCAATTCTGCAGACCGGCGCGCTCGCTCAGTCCAACGACACCACTGCTCCCGCAGCAGATCCTGCAATGCAGACTGAAGGCACAGCCGCCACTGGCGCTCAGGCAGATGCCAACACCGGCGCTGAAATGGAAGGCACCGAGAAGACCGCTGAAGCTCTTCCGAGCGACAGCATCTACGACACCGCTGAGGCTGGCGACGTTCTCGCTAACCGCCTGATCGGCACCTCGGTCTACAACGGTACTGGCGAAGACGCTGAAGCAATCGGCGACATCAACGACATCATTCTGTCCAAGGACGGTCAGGCTGAAGCCGTAGTCATCGGCGTTGGCGGCTTCCTCGGCATCGGCGAAAAGAACGTCGCCGTCCAGTACGATAAGGTTGAAGTGACCGGCGAGAAGGGCGAAGAGCGTTTCGTTCTCGACGCTTCCAAGGAATCGCTTGAAAACGCACCTGCGTTCGACATCGCAGCAATGACCACTCCGGAGAACACCGGCACCGATACCGCGATGACGGCTCCGGCTGATGGTTCGGGCATGGCGACCGACAATACTGGTATGGCTGCAGCTCCGGCAGATCCGGCCGCAACGGCTCCGGCTGAAGAGACTGCCCAGGCTCCTGCCGACGACGCAGCCAAGAAGTCTGAAGAGACCGCTGCCGCCCCGGCTGACAAGACTGCCAATGAAGAGCAGGCAATGGCCGACAAGAAGTCGTCGGACGACATGACTACCGGTGCCATCACGACCGACAACGCCACTGCAGGCGCTGAGGAAAAGATGAAGGTCGACCGCGACAGCATGCAGACCGTTGATGCCGGTACGATGTCGGCTGACGAGCTGGATGGTGCTTGGGTCTACAACTCCAACAACGAATCGATCGGCGAGATCGGCGACATCATCCTCAGTGGTGACAACAAGATCGAAGCCTTCATCGTTGACGTTGGCGGCTTCCTCGGCATCGGCGAAAAGCCGGTTGCAGTGAGCGCTTCCGATCNGGACTTCCGCAAGGATGAATCGGGTAACATCGTTGTGTTCACCCCGTTCACCCAGGAGCAGCTGGAACAACAGGCTGCCTACGATGAAGACTCCTACAAGAACGACAAGGAAAACGGTTCGCTGAAGGCTACCAAGTCGTAAGAACCCTACATCCTTGAAATTTTTGAGAAGCCGGCCCTTTGGGCCGGCTTTTTTTGGAACTTTGACAGGTCAATTTCGTTGAGTCAGCGAGTTCTATATTTTTTAAGGAGATAAACATGGCACGTGCAGCAACCTCTTCCAGTTCCGCCCCGAAGGCTACCGGCGACATCAGCGCCGACATGGAAGCGCAGATCGCGCACCTCAAAGCGGAAATGAGCAAGCTCGCTGAAAGCGTGTCCAATGCCGGATCCGTCATCTCGAAGGATGTGAAGGGTAGCGCCCGCGTTAAAGGCGAGCAGGTACGACGTCAGTCGGAAGCCACGATCCGGGATCTGCGCGAACAACTCGACGAGATCGAGGCGACGGTGAGCGGCCACGTCCGTGAGCGTCCCTTGACCGCGATCGCAGCCGCTGCAGGCGTCGGCTTCCTGATCGCGCTTATCGCGCGCCGGTAATAGCTGAGCACCATGAGGGTACCTTATCCCGCAGTATCGTTGCTCTCGGGCCTTATTTCGGGCGAGACCGGATACTGGATGAAGCGAGCCAAGCGACGGGCGATTTTCCTGTCGCTGGCTGGCTTGCTTTTCCTGAGCGTATGGGCGCTGCTGGTGGTTGCTGGCGTGATCTGGTTTTCGCGCACCACCGATCCGCTAACGGCGACGCTTGCCGTGGCGGGCATCATTTCCGCGCTCGCGCTTCTGGTCATTGCCGTATTGATGGTTCTGGAGCGATTTGAGCGCCGAAAGGCGCGCGCACGTGAAGCAAGATCCTCGCTCTATTCGACGGCTGCAATCGTGGCCTTGCCGCTGATCATGCGGTCCAGGCCGTTAATGATGCTGGCCGTCGCTGCAGGCGGAAGTGCGCTTCTGGCAAAGGTTCTCGGATCTGGCTCAGGCGACGGTTCCGATTACGAAGCGTGAAACGAAACGACAGCAACTTTAGCCGTTATGGCCAAGAACAAGGAAAAATACCATGAGCAGCCAAGCCGCAGCTGTATTGAAGACGAAAACGCATGCCCAGGATATCAACACCGGTCTCGACGCTGACTATCGCAATGACATGACCGGTCACCTGACCGATATTCTGGCCGCTACCTACAAGCTGACGATCAAGAGTCATGTCTACCACTGGAACGTGGTCGGTCCGCTTTTCAAGCCGCTGCATGAACTGACGGAAGAGCATTATAATGCTCTCTTCGCCGCAACCGACGTGATCGCAGAACGCATCCGTGCACTTGGCCATCTTGCACCGGAAAAGTTCGGTGATGCTTCGAGCTTTGCTCCGGATGGCAAGTCGCTCAATCACAAGACGGCGGAATCCATGGTTGAAGATCTCGTGAAAGATCATGAAGCCGCCGTCCGCACCATGCGTGAAGCCGGTGGCAAAGCCGGTGACGCCGGTGACCTGGTGACCGAGGACATGCTGACCCAGTTTCTTACCTTCCACGAGAAGGCCATCTGGATGCTGCGCGCCCATATCGCCTGATCACCCGTGACCGGTAGAAAGCAAAAAGGCCCGGCCGAGATCTCTCGGCCGGGCCTTTTCGTTTCTGCAATCATGCCGTCCGAGCGGGCTTCAGCCCAGGTAGGGAAGATGGCGGCGCACGAGATCCAGATCCTCTTCCGGATGCTGGGCGAGCTCAAGCGTCTTCATCAGCAGCTCGGCATGCTTGCGGATGAGCGGTTCCGTTCGCTCCGAAGCGATTGCCGCCAGCCTGTCGAGAGACAGCGCGACCGAACTGGCCATCATGATGTTGTCTCGCGACGCGCGTCGGAGCGGATGAAATGCGGTGTCCATCATCGATTGTACGGACAATCCCGGAATAACCAGACGCAGCTTTTCGTCCTCGTCGCACCGCCGATACGTCGGCAGACCTTCGCGCACGGGTTGAGACAGGGCATAGGTGATGCTGTCCACGCAAGCGCGCGCAGTATAGGTGTCGTTGACCCCAGGCGAAAGCGCCCGCAGCGATATTTCGATCAGAAGGTTGATGGAGAATTCCACATTTCGAGAATTCGTCCGCGAGTCTTCAATGAAAACCAGATTTGCGAGTTCCGTCGCTTCCTCTTCATCGATGCTTTCCGTTGTCAGCAGAAGCTTTTCGCCTTCCAGAATGTAGGCGCCCGCGGGTTTCGCCAACCGGATAGCAATCCCGAGTTCCTTGGCGCGCCTCACCACCTCTTCTTCGTCGATGCGACCGACATAGCCGGTTTTACGTGCAAGGATCGCGTGATCATAGTCATGCTCGTCCTCGGCCATGTCCCATCTGGCATCGCGATCCATCAGTTCCTTGATGCCGTTGAACAGTTTGCGCGAGATCGAAGCGATTTCGTCGTCGATCGTCACCGTTTGCGAGACATGCCGGACGAAATAGATCAGCTGAACCACGGACAGGATTGCGAGGAAGCCCGCCACCGAGATCGTTATCTTCGGCAGAAAGTCTTCCCTGATCATCATGATCGTGACCAGGCAATACAGGAAGGTGCCGCCCAGAATGCCGGCGGTCACCTGGTTGACCGGCTCGGTGGTAAACCGCCGCAACAGGCGGGGCCCGATATTGGCCGCAGCCAGTGTGAAGACCAGCAACACGAGAGAGTAGGTCAAGCTGAGCGCGGTAACAGAACCGGTGGCCACGGCGGAAAGCAGTGTGTGGGCGCTCGTGGGATCGATCTGCAGCACGAAGGGACTCATGATCCCCTCGGCATAGTTCGAATCGATGTAGTAAAGCGGCAGGGGAAGGGCGGCTATGCCCAGCGCGATCATCGCCGGCATCGTCAGAAGCACAAAGAGGCTCTGCGGCATCCGCTTTATTTGTTCCCGAAGCCTCATGCCTCCTCCTCATTCTGCGGGAGGATCACCTTGAGCGCTCCCGGCAGGATTTCGATATCGACAGAGGGGTCGAGATCGACGAGTTCACCGTCGATCACGGCTTTCGCCGACTTGCGTTTCTGCGGGAAGGAAATGTGCACCTTGGTGCCGCTGTCCTGCACGATATCGGGATTGTTCGACAGGTTGCCGAACGTCAAGTCGGCAAGCATCTTGGCGTTCGAAGCGGCAGTCGAGGGGCGCGCATAATAGATGCCAAGCTTGCCGGTCGTCACATCGTCGGCATAGGGCAGGTGGCCTTCGCCGTAGGGATTGTTGGTGACGGCCAGCGAACTGACTTTTTCCCGAATTTTCCTGCCGTCCACGTCCATGTCTATCGGAAAGGACGGGGGCCTGCGGATGGTGTCGAGCGCGGCGATGATCGAGGCGCGGATCTTTCCGAACTTGGAGGTAAAACTGTAGCTATTGCGTTCGGCTACCATGCGCGAGTGAAAGCCGATGGAAAATTGGTGGAGGAAGGGACGTCCATTGACCCGGCCGATATCGCTGCTTCCAAGTTTTCCGGGAGCCAGCGCGCGAACCGCGTCCTCGAGATCGAGCGGAATGCCGAGCGCACGCGCATAGAGGTTCATCGTACCGGCGGGAAGGATGCCGAGCGGCTTCTGCCCTTCGAGCGCCATACCGCCGGCAGCGGACACCGTACCGTCGCCGCCGCCTGCTATCACACCCTCGATCGTGTCGTCGTCGAAAGCCTTCTGGAGTGCATCAATGAGGTCGTCTCCACTGACCGGAAATATCTCGATCGAGTTTCCCGCCGCCTCGAAAGTTTCCTTGATGAAGTCCCCGAATGTGTCGATATCGGTACTCTTGAGAGTGCCGCCGTCCTTGTTGAGAATTGCGCGAAACTTCATGGTTCACCTGACATTTAGATGAAGGGACGATTTGTCTCTTCAAAGCCTTCCCATCCGGCAACTGTCAAAAGACCTTCCTCGTCGAGGATGTCGCAGGCGCGCTCGCGCCATTTGATGAGTTTGCGGTCGGAGAGTTTGCGCAGCGTCTTGTTGGTGTGCACCGTGGAAAGCCCCAGCGTGTCCGCAACGTGCTGCTGGGTTACCGGGATTTCCACCGAACGGCCCGAAAGAAGGCCTGAGAGCTTGGCGCGCTGATAGAGATAAACAAGCAGATAGGCCGCGCGTTCGAATGCCGAGCGGCGTCCCACGCTCAAGAGGTTTTCGTCAAGGATGCGCTCTTCCCGCGCCGCCATCCATGTGATGTCGAAGGCAAGTGTCGGGTGTTGCGTATAGACCTTGGAGATTTTGCCGCGTTCAAACACACAGAGGCGAACGGGCGTGAGTGCCTCGATCGAGTGCTGCATCTCGTCCATCAGCGTGCCCTGAAGGCCGACGAGGTCGCCGGGCATGACGAAATTGAGGATCTGCCGTCGACCATCGGCAAGGGTTTTGTAGCGAAAGGCCCAGCCGCTCAGAACGGTGTAGAGGTGAGCACTGTGCGCGCCTTCAACCAGAATGGAGGCACCTGGATCGGCGACCAGCTCGCCCGTCTTGAAATCTGAAATGAATGACAATTCCTTGTCGGAAAAGTCGCGAAAACCTGTCAGTGACCTAAGTGGGCACTCGCTGCAGGAAACCCGTTTCTTGTCTTTGTCCAATTGCCCCTCCGGTGAGATCTCTGTCCGCCCAAAAGCAAAAGCTTATCAGGGGACATAGGTTCCCAAGGGCACGGAAGACATGAAAAAACCGGGTGGCAGCGCCACCCGGCTTGAAAAATATCAGGATGCGAAAGAACGAAGCGTGGTTGCCGCCGAGGCTTTGTCAGGTCCGAAATCGGCTTCTCCGTCAATTTCAAGAATCTCCTGAAGCCGGGCGCGGGCGCGACTGACGCGGCTCTTGATCGTACCGACGCGGCATTCACAGATCTGGGCAACTTCCTCGTAGGCGAAGCCGGATGCACCGACGAGCAGCAACGCCTCGCGCTGATCCTCGGGCAACTGCTTGAGCGCCTTGGAGAAATCCTGCAGATCGAGCGAACCGTACTGTCCGGGATGAACCGCTAGCTTCTCGGTAAACACGCCATCCGAATCCTGCACCTCGCGACCCTTCTTTCGGGCCTGGCTGTAGAATTCGTTGCGCAGGATGGTGAAAATCCATGCCTTGATGTTGGTGCCGATTTCGAATCGGTCCTGGGCGCCCCAGGCTTTCAAAATGGCGTCCTGCACCAGATCGTCGGCCCGGTCAGCATTGCCGCAGAGCGAAACCGCAAACGCGCGAAGGTTCGGCAGAACTGCCAGGAGGTCGCGCTTGAAAGGATCCGATGCCTCACTCATCAGCGTGTTCCGTCTTGCTGGCAGCGCCGGTTCTCTCGGCTTCGTCGAGTTTCTCGAGAAGGCTCAGGAACTTGTCCGGAATGCCTTCCTGCTCGACGGCCGAATACAGCGCCTTCAGCTTCTGGCTAATGATGCGGTTCGGATCCTTCTGCCCGTTCAAACGATCCAAGCCTTTTCCAATATGCTCATGCGGCATTTTTTAGTTACTCTTCGGTTCATCTTCCCTGTCGAAATGCGTCACGATAAAAAAAGTTCCATGGCGTTGGAGCCTTTTTTGACTTCGTTCGTTATCTCTGAGACATAACAAACGTCATCTCAAGGAGTTCATTGATGTCGATTGCTGCGCGCATCGCGCCCCATCTCCCCTATCTGCGCCGTTTTTCCCGTGCTGTCACGGGGTCGCAAACGTCGGGCGATGCTTACGTCGCTGCCGTCCTCGAGGCTCTTATAGCGGATATTTCTATTTTCCCGGAAGCCTCGAACGACCGGATCTCGCTTTATAAACTTTTCGTGGCCCTGTTTGGTTCCATTAATATCGATGTCGGCGAGGCCTTGTCACCCTACGCGTGGGAACAGCGCGCCGCTGATAATCTCATGAACCTCGCGCCTCTTCCGCGCCAGGCTTTCCTGCTCGTCGCAGTCGAGGGCTTCAACGAGGATCAGGTCTGCGAAATTCTGGACAAGCCGAAAGCCGAAGTGGAATCGCTGCTCGAGGAAGCCTCGCGCCAGATTTCCAACCAGGTGGCCACCGACATCCTCATTATCGAGGACGAGCCGCTCATCGCGATGGACATCGAAGAAATGGTTGAATCGCTCGGCCACAAGGTGACAGGTATCGCGCGCACCCACGCCGAAGCCGTTCGCCTGTTCGAGGAGACGAGCCCGAAGATGGTTCTCGCCGATATCCAGCTCGCCGATGGCAGTTCGGGTATCGACGCGGTCAACGATATTCTCAAGACCGCCGAAATTCCTGTGATTTTCATTACGGCATTCCCTGAACGTCTCCTGACCGGCGATCGTCCGGAACCGGCATTCCTTGTCACCAAGCCGTTCAATCCGGAAATGGTCAAGGCGCTGATCAGCCAAGCGCTCTTCTTTGAGCGCGTTGACGCCCAGGCGGCATAAAAAAACATTATCGGTGCTTGAGGTAATGCGTGTGTCCGGGAACCAAAGCATGGCTGGGCCGTTTTCCCGTCATCAGACAATGATGGAGAAACGAAATGCTGTACTATGCTCTGGTCTTCCTGGTCGTCGCGATTATCGCAGGCGTTCTTGGCTTCGGTGGTATTGCGGGCGCGTCCGCAAGCATCGCTCAGGTGCTCTTCTTTATTTTCCTGGCACTTCTCGTGATCTCTCTGGTGGCCGGCTTTTTCCGCCGCGCCTAACCAAACGGAAAATTGAGAATTCAGAGGCGGTCTCGTTTAGGGGCCGCCTTTGCATGCATATGAGCCAAACTGGGGGTTATTTTTAACTTATGCCTTCAACCCGGCTTACCTACGAAACGCGGGGCGCACTGGCTCCGCTTCTGCTGTTGGCGCTCAAGAGCGCAGAAGTTGGCGTCGTCGTAAAGGCTCAGGACGGCAGCTATCTCTATGCCTCCGGGCTGCCCGAATATTTCCCGCAAATAACTCTTCCCGGCGCCACCGACGCGGACCTGTTCAAGGGCGAGTGGCACCAACAGATTCTCGACGCACAGGATGAGGTTCTGAGGACCGGCGAGGAAGTTGTCCTCGAGCTCGTCAAGACATCCAACAAGCAGTATTCCGCGTGCGAATGCACAGTGCAGCGTTACGAGAGCGCGGGCATCCAGGCGGTTCTCATCACCTTCGTGGATCTGACGCGCGAGCGTAAGCGCGAAGATACGCTGAAGGCGCTGCTGCGTGAAGTCAGCCACCGTTCGAAGAACCTGCTGGCGATCGTTCAAAGCATCGCATCGCAGACGGCTCGGACGAGCGATGATCTGGGCTTCTTCCTGACCAAATTCCGCGGTCGGCTCGCAGCCTTGTCATCGGCCCAGGATCTGGTCACCGATTCCAACTGGCGTGGCGCCAATTTTCGCGAACTCGCCATGCACCAGTTCCTGCGCTACGTCGAAAAGGGGGATACGCGTGTCTCGGTGACGGGGGATGACGTTATCCTCTCGCCAAACGGCGCCACCCATCTCGGCCTGGCACTGCACGAGCTGGTCACGAATTCCGTGGCATTCGGCGCTTTGTCCAATCGTGCCGGCCACGTTCATCTATCCTGCGAAGGCGATGCGGATGGGTGTTTTTCGGTCATCTGGGATGAGGATACCGGAACGGTTCCCGATCGCACGCTGTCCGAAGACGAGATTAACGGCATCAATGGCAAGAAGTTCGGCAGCACGGTTCTGGAGCGCGTGGTTCCGGCCGCTCTTGAGGGCAAGGCCGATTACGATATCCAGCCGCACCATGTCGTCTACCGGTTGAACTTCCGCTCGTCCTAGCAAAGACCGGACTGCCGCTGCAGTCGGTCCGCTTTTCACACAACAGATTAGATTGAAAATTTTGGGCCCGGCTTGGTTGGGGGGAACCTAAGCCGGGCCATGTCCAGCATGGGGGCGCTGGAGACAACTGCCGTTGGGGGAGTGGGGGACGGGGTGTCGGCAGTTGAGAGAAAAATGCGCCGGAAAGCATTTGGTTCCCGGCGCATTGAAAAAAATTTAGTGCTTCGACATCCAGTCGTCGATCTCGCGCTCTGCTTCGTCCTTGGACTTGCCGTAGCGCTCCTGCAGGCGGCCAGCCAACTCGGTGCGCTTGCCCTCGATGACATCAAGATCATCGTCGGTAAGCTTGCCCCACTGCTGCTGAGCCTTGCCCTTGAATTGTTCCCAGTTTCCTTCGATGCGATCCCAGTTCATTGTTTCGCTCCTAGCGTCTGATCGATGTGTTTATTCGTTGTTGAACCGGTTCGTTCCGGCACATGAGAAACGTCTTTGATACGTGCTGGTTCCAATATGCGTGGGGCATGTTTTATTTGATTGCGGGATTCAGCGGCTTTGCTAAACGTCAGTCGAAAGCAAAATCGTGAGGGATCGGTGAGACTTGCAGTTCTCGTATTTGTAGTGACGGCCTCGGTCGGGCTGATCATGCCCATTGCGGTCTACCGTTCCGGTGAGCAGGCCAACATTCTGCGTTTCCAAAGCATCGCCGATGATACCGTCGATCGCATAACCTTGCGGATCGGCGAGCATATCTCCCTGCTCGAGGCCACTCGCGCCTTTTTCGAGGCCGAAGGCGATCAGATCACCAAGGACAAGTTTGCATCGTTCGTCGAGCATCTCGACATCAGAAATCGTTTCGATGGCGTGCAGGGCATCGGCTTTTCCATCATCGTGAAAAGCGGTGAGGAGGATGTCGTCCGGAGCGAGCTCCTTGCCAATTACGGCATCGACCGCGGCATCTTCCCTGAATCGGGTGAAGACGTGCGCACCGCGATCATGATGCTGGAGCCGGCGGATAAGCGAAATCGCGCGGCGCTGGGTTTCGACATGTATTCCGAGAGCATTCGCCGAAAGGCGATGCAGGAAGCCGCGCAATCGAACCATGTCCGGGCAACCACCAAGGTCGAACTCGTTCAGGAAATCGACGATCAGAAACAACCGGGCTTTCTCGTCTACCTCCCATTCTTTCTTGCGGGTGGCCCTGACATTGCAGGCGACGAACTGCCGAAAGACTTGCGCGGTTTCATCTATGCGCCCTTTCGTATCGGCGACCTCATCAGCGCGACGCTGAAACTCGGTGGCGTAGCCCCGGTCCACATGAACATCTATTTGGGCGAGCCGACGGAACAGAACCTCGTGTTCGAAAGCGCCAACAAGCTTGGTGGTTTCGGCGCTGCCTACGAATACACGGTTTCGGTGGATGTTGCCGGCCAGACGTGGACTTACCTAATGCAACCGTCCGACCAGTTCCACGAGGGAACTGAGAAGGGCATCGCCTTCCTTCTTGCTTCCATCATGATCCTGATGGCTGGCGCGCTCGCGATTTCGCTGCGCTCACAGATGAAGGCGCTCGCCGCCTCGCGCGAAGTGGTTCGGGTCACCGACGAAGCGGCCGTCCAGAAGGATTTTCTGCTTCAGGAAATGAAGCACCGGATCAAGAATTCCATTGCCCGGGTACTGGCTATCGCCCGGCAGACAGCCAATCACTCCGAAAGCCTCGACGATTTCATCAACTCCTTCACCAAGCGGCTCCAGGCGATGGCTGCAGCCCAGGATCTGTTGACCCAGTCGCACCACCAGACGGCGAGCCTGAGTGATCTCTTGCGAAATGAACTGCTGCAGGTGTTCGACCAGGATTTCGACAACTATTCGATCGACGGACCGGCGGTGGAACTGGGCGGCAAGGCGACACAAGCGCTCGCTCTGGTATTTCACGAGCTTGCCACCAACGCGCTCAAATATGCCGACATGGCCAATCACGACAACAGGCTGGATATACGTTGGCAGGTGGCAGGCGACGGCGTTCTTACGATCTGGTGGGAAGAAAACCTCAACGCCGCGATCACACGTCAGGAGGGCAGCGGTTTCGGAACGCGCCTTATTCGTTCGTTGGTCACGGGCGAACTGGGTGGCGACCTTCGACGCGAGCTTACCGAAAACGGGCTGCGGCTGGAAATCACGGTGCCGGCAGAAGCGCGTTAAAAGAAGCTCATTCTAAAGAGTGCCTCGCTTCTCTGAGTAAGGGAACATCTCGACATGTAACGCGTTGTGATACGGAGGTTGACACCTATGCGCTATGGGAAGTTCAAGCCGACGACTTTTCCCTTGCGGTCAACGTCCGGCTTCGAGAAGATTTTCACAAATGCTGCCTCATTGGGCATGATCCTCGCAGGGTTCGTGGCTTTCGTGGTGATCCTGCATTTCGGGCAGCCGATAATGGCACCGGTCGCGCTGGCCGTGGTCATCGGCTTGATGTTCGGGCCGCTTGCCGACAGGCTCGAAAGCATGGGCTTGCCGCCTTCTGTTTCCGCAGTTGTCGTCATGCTCGCCTTTCTGGTGCTGATCATGGTTTTCGGACTGGCATTCGCCGTGCCGCTGAGTGACTGGGTCGCACGACTTCCTTTGATATGGGAGCGGATCCAGCGGATTGTGGCCGACTGGAAGGGCGTGATGACCTCGGTCGGCTCGCTGGGCGAGCAGCTGCGCGAGCTCACCGGAGCCAATGAAGGCATGAAGGTGCAGATCGACGAATCCAACACCGCCGCCGATCTGGCCTATCTGGCGCCGAACATCATCGCGCAGGTCATCATCTTTCTCGCCAGCCTCTATTTCTTCCTGTCGAGCAGGCATGCCATCAGGAACGGTATTCTGCGACTGTGCATGAGCCGCCGGCTGCGCTGGCGCGTGGCCCACATTTTCCGTGATACGGAGAACCTCGTTTCCCGCTATCTGATGGCGATCACGATCATCAATATTTGCCTTGGTGCAGCCGTGTCCCTGGCCATGTTTGCTCTCGGCGTGCCGTCTCCCATTCTGTGGGGAATGCTCGCCGGAACGTTGAACTATGTGGTCTATATCGGACCCGCACTCATGGCCGTCATTCTCTTTGGTGTGGGTATTGCCACCTTCACCGCCTTCCCGTGGATCCTGGCTCCGGCGGCTGCCTATCTGTTCATCAATTTCATCGAGGCACAATTCGTTACGCCAAGCGTGCTCGGCCGCCAGATGACCCTGTCGCCCTTCGTGGTCTTTCTGACACTGGTTTTCTGGTTGTGGATGTGGGGCCCGATCGGCGGCTTCATCGCCACGCCGCTGCTGCTCGTCGTATCGGTCTCGATCTATCATATCGTCCCGATCGTGCCGTCGCGTGAAGTGCGGTAGAAATTCAGGCGGAACGTTCGAGAATATCCACGAGCTGGTCGGTCGAGAGGTCGACCATGTTGCCCCGCATCGAGGACGAAGCCTTCGATGCATCTGCAATTGACGCGAACTGGGCCCTCGGCAGGCCGAGATCGGTGAGGCGACGAATACCGTTCGCGGAGATCCAGCTTGCAAGCTTCGTAAAGCCGTCAGATCCGGCCTGATCGGTAAATGTCGCTTCGAGCATCGCTTCGATCTCGTGTATCCGATCCAGCGGAGTGTTCGCGGAACCGGCCGCCTCGAGATTTACCTGCAATGAAGCCGCCAGAAGGCTTGCGCAGATCTCCCCATGCGGCGCACCGGTCGCGCCTCCGATCACGCCTGCGAAACCGTGAACCGCGCCAAGACCTGCATTGGCGAGCGCCATCCCGCTTGAGAGGCTCGCCCAGGCCATGGCATCCCGCGCGTCCGCGTCTTCGCGCTCGGCAAGCACACGAATGGCTTTTAGCGCAGCGGGCAGCGCCCGATCCACGAGACCGTCGGTGAAGGCATTGGCCTTGATCGAGAGATAGGGCTCGATCAGCTGGGTGATGGCATCAAGGCCGCTCGCGAGCGTGACGGAGCGCGGACAGTTGTCGGTCAGCGCAGGGTCCACAATCACCAGATCCGGCAACATCCGCCGGTCACGGAGGCTCACCTTGCGCTTTTGCTCCGGTACGTCGATGACCGCGTTCTTCGTGGCTTCGGCGCCTGTGCCAGACGTCGTCGGCAGCGCGATAAAGGGCAGTGGATCTGCTTCGATAGGTTTGCCGAGGCCGACGACTTCCAGGTAATCGAGGACATCCCCTTTAGAGCCAGCCAGACCGGCAACCGCTTTTCCGAGATCGATCACGGATCCCCCGCCGATTGCGACGACCGCATCAATCCTGTTCTCGCGGGCAAGTGCGACTGCCTCTTCAACGAGCGGCAGGTTCGGCTCCTTGGGGCAGGCGAATGTCGTGACCTTGCACGTGGTGCGTAGGTCGTTCGCAAGCCAGCTGATGCGCTCGGGGTTGCTGCCGTGGACGAGCAGGAGATTCTTGCCGTAACCGGCGATCTCACCGGTTATTCCGCGCGCCTTTCCGCGGCCGAAAACGATGCGGGCCGGAACTGCGATATCGAGGTTCATGGTCAAGAAGGATTGCCCTTAAGCGACGGGGGCAGCTACGCAGGTGAACACGGCCGCGTAATGGACGAGTGCGGCGGTGACGACGAAGGTATGCCAGATCGCATTCTGGAAGCGAAGCTTTTCCCAGACGTGGAAGATCACGCCGGTGGAATAGATCACCCCGCCGATGACGATCAGCGTCAGCGTCGTCATCGAGAGATAAGGCGTAAGAGGGCCCGCAGCCATGACACCGCTCCAGCCCATGCCGAGATAGAGGAGGATCGCCAGCCGGTCGTAACGTCCCGGCCAGAGCACTTTGAGCGCGATCCCGCCGAAGGCCGCGACCCAGATCGCGATCAGCAGACCGAACAGAAATGGATCATCCCATCCGCGCTGGAGGAAGGGGGTGTAGGTGGCGGCAATGAGGATGAAGATCGCCGAATGGTCGAAACGGCGGAGGATCCACTTGGTTCGCGATACCGGCCAGATATTGTAGGTCATGGAGATGGCGAGCGCGAGTACCAGACCCAGGCCGTAGATCCAGACAGCGGCGAGCTGCCCGTTGGTCGCCCAGACGGTTGAATAGAAAATCAGCGCGGTGATCCCAATGATGGAGGCAATCAGGCCAATGCCGTGAACGATTCCGTCAGCTATGATCTCGGTGCGATCATAGCCCCATTTCACAACCTTTGCCGCATCCCTGAAATCGGTAATCACCTTGGCGTCGCCATCCTTCGCGCATCTGTCGGAACCACTTTAGCATCCATGTACGTGCTGAAATCAACCGGAACATGACAAAGGCTGATCATCTTTGGCGTGGGCCGAAAACACGGTGATTCATGTACGCACGGACATAGTGGCTTTGACGGCCTCTTTCCATGCGGCATACCGTCGGTCGCGTTCGTTTTCTGCCATTGTAGGCTCGAAACGTCTGTCGAGCGCCCATTTTTTTGAGAACTCGTCCGGCCCCGGATAGACCCCTGCCTTCATGCCGGCAAGCCAGGCCGCACCCAGTGCGGTGGTTTCGAGAACCTCCGGGCGATCGACCTGCGCGCCAATAATGTCGGAGAGGAACTGCATCGCCCAATTCGATGCCGACATCCCGCCATCCACGCGCAACACGCCCTCGCTCGAAGCATCGGACCAGTCGGCCCGCATGGCCTCGAGCAGGTCGCGGGTCTGAAATCCGACGCTCTCAAGCGCGGCACGGGCCAGTTCGGCAGGCCCGGAATTGCGGGTAAGCCCATAGATCGCGCCGCGGGATTCGGCGTTCCAGTAGGGCGCACCGAGCCCGGTGAACGCCGGCACCAGGATCACGTTCTGGTTCGGATCCGACTGGTCGGCGAGCGGCTGTGTTTCCTTTGCCTCGCGGATGATCTTCAACCCGTCGCGCAGCCATTGCACAACCGCTCCGGCGATGAAGATCGAGCCTTCGATGGCGTAGGTCGTCTTGCCGTCAAGCTGGTAGGCGATGGTGGTGAGAAGGCGGTTGTTGCTGGTCACCGGCTCGGATCCGGTGTTGAGAAGCGCGAAGCAGCCAGTGCCATAGGTCGATTTCATCATGCCCGGCTGGAAACAGGCCTGGCCTACCGTCGCCGCCTGCTGGTCGCCCGCCATGCCGAGGATCGGGATTTCGCGACCGAAGAGATCGCCACGCGTGTGCCCGAACTCGGCGGCATTGTCGAGAACTTCGGGCAGCATGCTCATCGGGATGTCGAAGAGCTCGCAGATCGTCGTGCTCCAGCGGCCCTTGCGGATATCGTAGAGCAGCGTGCGCGCTGCATTGGAGGCGTCGGTCACATGACGCTTTCCGCCGGTCAGTTTCCAGACGAGGAAACTGTCGACCGTGCCGAACAGAAGCTTGCCGTCCTTGGCCTTCTGGCGCGCGCCTTCCACATTGTCGAGAAGCCATTTGACTTTGGTGCCGGAGAAATAGGGGTCGATGATGAGCCCGGTCCGCTCGGTCAGCATCGGTTCGTGTCCGGCGTCACGCAGTTCGTCGCAGAATGGGGCGGTGCGTCGGTCCTGCCAGACGATGGCGTTGTGGATAGGCTCGCCGGTTTCTCTGTCCCAGATCAGCGTCGTCTCGCGCTGGTTGGTAATCCCGATGGCCGCGATGTCGGATGTATTGATGCGCGCGCGCTCAATTGCGCCGCGGCAGGTGCTTGCCACCGTCGACCAGAGATCCGAGGGATCGTGCTCGACCCATCCGCTTTTCGGATAATGCTGCTCGAATTCCTCCTGCGCGGTCGCCTTAATGGTCATCTCGGTGTCGAAGATGATGGCGCGGCTGGAAGTCGTTCCCTGATCGATGGCGAGTATGTAGGTCATCTTTCACTTTCGGAGTTTGGCGGCCCTGACGAGGTTCGCCGCGAACCGTGAAGTCCGCGGCGAGCCCTGCTTTTTGACCGGGGTCGGAGAACCCCGGTCAGGGAGGTTACGCGTTACTGCCAGCTCTTGACCAACTCGTCATAGGAGACGGTTTCGCCCTTCGGCTCCTCGTTCTCCAGCTTGGCCTTCGGAGAACCCGGCTCGTCGAGCCATACCTGCGGATCCTTCGGCTCGTTGAGCTTCGGACCGAGGTCGCCCTGGACGCCAGCGCGCTCGAGACGCTCGAGCACCTTCTCCTGTGCTTCGCAGAGGCTGTCGAGAGCTTCCTGCGGGCTCTTCGCACCGGACATGGCGTCACCGATGTTCTGCCACCACAGCTGTGCCAGCTTCGGATAGTCAGGCACGTTGGTACCGGTCGGCGACCACTGGACGCGGGCCGGCGAACGGTAGAACTCGACCAGACCGCCGAGCTTCGGAGCGCGTTCGGTGAACGACTTGTCCTGGATGGTGGATTCGCGAATGAAGGTCAGGCCCACATGGGACTTCTTCACGTCCACGGTCTTGGAGGTGACGAACTGGGCATAGAGCCAGGCGGCCTTGGCCCGATCAACCGGGGTCGACTTCATCAGCGTCCACGAACCGGCATCCTGGTAGCCGATCTTGGTTCCCTCGGTCCAGTAAGCACCGTGCGGGGAGGGAGCCATACGCCATTTCGGCGTGCCGTCATCGTTCATCACCGGCAGGCCTTCCTTGACCATGTCGGCGGTGAATGCGGTGTACCAGAACATCTGCTGGGCGATCTCGCCCTGGGCGGGAACCGGACCGGCTTCCGAGAAGGTCATGCCAGCTGCTGCCGGCGGCGAGTACTTCTGCAGCCAGTCGATGGCTTTCTGGACCGCATACACGGCGGCCGGCGAGTTGGTGGCGCCGCCACGGGCCACGCAGGAGCCGACCGGCTGGGACTTGTCGTTCACACGAATGCCCCACTCGTCGACCGGAAGACCGTTGGGCTCACCTTCCGAACCCATGCCCGCCATCGACATCCAGGCGTCGGTGTAACGCCAGCCGAGCGACGGGTCCTTCTTGCCGTAGTCCATGTTGCCGTAGACGCTCTTCGGACCACCGGCGTAGGACATGTCGCGACCGGTGAAGAACTCGGCGATGTCCTGATAGGCCGACCAGTTGACCGGGACGCCGAGATCGTAACCGTACTTCTCCTTGAAGTCGGCCTTGGTCTTCTCGTCGTTGAACCAGTCGTAGCGGAACCAGTAGAGGTTGGCGAACTGCTGATCGGGAAGCTGGTAGAGCTTGCCGTCCGGTGCCGTGGTGAACGACTTGCCGATAAAATCGTCGAGGTCGAGGTTCGGGTTGGTAACGTCCTTGCCTTCGCCTTCCATCCAGTCGGTCAGGATACGGGCCTGCTGGTAGCGCCAGTGGGTGCCGATCAGGTCGGAGTCGTTGATGTAGGCATCATAGATGTTCTCGCCCGACTGCATCTGCGTCTGCAGCTTTTCGACCACGTCGCCTTCGCCGATCAGGTCATGGGTGATCTTGATGCCCGTGATCGCGGTAAAGGCCGGCGCCAGAACCTTGGACTCGTATTCATGCGTGGTGATGGTTTCCGACACCACCTTGATTTCCATGCCGTCGAAGGGCTTCGCGGCATCGATGAACCACTGCATCTCTGCTTCCTGGTCGGCGCGGGACAGCGTCGACAGGTCGCCGATCTCGGAGTCGAGGAATTCCTTGGCCTCGTCCATGCCCGCATAGGCGAACGTACTGCTGCCCGCGGCGAGCATCAGCGCCATCGCGGCGGTGATCGTCATTTGCTTCTTCATGAAATCCTCCCGATTTCAGTGTGTTGTGAGAGGTCTCCCTGACCTCCCGGTTGAAACCTACACGTAGCGGAACACCGCTGCGGCGTAGATCAGGCATACGACCAGCGCCCACCACTGCGGGCCGCCGATCAATCCAAGCCAGGCCAGGTTTATGAAGGCCGAGCCGAGAAGGGTGATGAAGAGCCGGTCGCCGCGGGTCGTCTCGATCCGCAGAATCCCGGTCCGTGGCGTTTCCGGATAGCGGATCGCCAGAATGGTGAAGGTCAAAAGCAGGAGCGCGATGACGATGAAGAAAATCGCCGTCGGCCAGGTCCATGCCATCCACGAAAGATCCATCAGTCCTGTCCTCCCTTGACGTAGACCCGACCGCCGTCATGCTTTTCGCCGGTATCTTCGACATTTTCGAATTCGTTGTGTGCGACGGCCTTCTGGAACGCGTTGCCGAGTTTGACCTTGTCGCCGATCCAGATTTGGTCCCATTCCTCCCCATACAGATCGGAGAGGTGGAATTGTCCTTCCGGACGCTGCGCGATCGCCTTGCGCAGTTTTTCGGTCTCCGCGTGATCCATCACACCCTCCCCAGGGCAAAGCCCTTGGCGATGTAGTTGCGCACGAAATAGATCACGAGTGCGCCCGGAATGATGGTGAGTACGCCGGCGGCAGCCAGCACGCCCCAGTCCATGCCCGATGCCGAGACGGTGCGCGTCATGGTGGCGGCAATGGGCTTGGCGTCGACCGAGGTCAGCGTGCGCGACAGAAGCAGTTCTACCCACGAGAACATGAAGCAGAAGAAGGCCGCGACCCCGACACCGCTCGCAATCAGCGGCATGAAGATCTTGATGAAGAATTTCGGGAACGAGTAGCCGTCGATATAAGCGGTCTCGTCAATTTCCTTCGGCACGCCGCGCATGAAACCTTCGAGAATCCAGACCGCCAACGGCACGTTGAACAGGCAGTGCGCAAGCGCCACCGCGATGTGCGTATCGAACAACCCGACCGAGGAATAGAGCTGGAAGAAGGGCAGCGCAAACACGGCCGGAGGCGCCATGCGGTTGGTCAGAAGCCAGAAGAACAGGTGCTTGTCGCCCATGAAGTTGTAGCGGCTGAAAGCGTAGGCTGCCGGCAGCGCCACCGAGATCGAGATCACCGTGTTCATCACCACGTAGATGAGCGAGTTCACATAGCCCATGTACCAGCTCGGATCGGTGAGAATGGTCAGATAGTTGTCGAAGGTCAGGTTGCGCGGCCACATCGAGAAGGAGCCGAGGATCTCCTGGTTGGTCTTCAGGCTCATGTTCACGAGCCAGTAGATCGGCAGCATCAGGAACAGCAGGTAAAGCGTCATCACGATGAAGCTGCCATTGATGCGCGGCAGCGCGATGCCCTTGCTGCTGGAGCGAGTGGCGGTGGTCGAGGTCATGGTGGTATCCGACATCACACCATCTCCTTTTTGTCGATCGTCGTCATGACCGTGTAGAAGACCCACGAGATCAGCATGATGACGAGGAAGTACATGATCGAGAACGCGGCAGCCGGACCAAGGTCGAACTGACCGATCGCTATCTTAACGAGGTCGATCGACAGGAAGGTCGTGGCGTTGCCCGGACCGCCGCCGGTGACGACGAAGGGTTCGGTGTAGATCATGAAGGAATCCATGAAGCGAAGCAGAATCGCGATCAGCAGCACGCCCTGCATCTTCGGCAGTTCGATGTAGCGGAACACGCTCCATCGGCTTGCCTGATCGATCTTGGCGGCCTGGTAATAGGCTTCCGGGATGGACTGCAGTCCGGCATAGGCAAGAAGTGCCACAAGGCTCGTCCAGTGCCAGACGTCCATCACGATCACGGTGATCCACGCGTCGACCGAGTCGTTGGTGTAGTTGTAGTCGATGCCGATAGCTTCAAGCGTATGGCCCAGAAGCCCGATGTCGAGGCGCCCGAATATCTGCCAGATCGTGCCGACCACATTGAAGGGGATGAGCAGTGGCAGCGCCATCACGACCAGGCAGAATGAGGCCCAGAAGCCGCGCTTGGGCATGTTGAGCGCCACGAAGATGCCGAGCGGCACCTCGATCGCCAGAATGACCGCCGAGAAGATGGCCTGCCGGCCGAGTGCGGAATGCATGCGCTCGGAGGCAAGCATTTCCTCGAACCATTCCAGCCCCGCCCAGAAGAAGACGTTGTTGCCGAAGGTATCCTGGACCGAGTAGTTGACCACCGTCATCAGCGGGATAACCGCGGAGAAGGCGACGAGGATGAGGACCGGCAGAACGAGGAACCAGGCCTTCTGGTTGGTTGTCTTTTCCATCACGCGGCCTCCCCGGCAATACGCCAGTCATTGGCGTAGACATTGATCTTCGCGGGATCGAACGTGACCTTCGTCATGTCCGCGCCGACCGGGGTGCCTTCGGGCGCCACAATGTTGATCTCGTGGCCGAAGAACTCGGCCCGCACGATCTTGTGGCGGCCGACATCTTCCACACGACGGATATTGACCGGCAGGCCGGCCGTCGAGGAAAGCTTCAGATATTCCGGGCGCACCCCGATCTCGACCTTGCCCTCGGGCTTGCCGTAGCCGCGACCGAGATCGATTTCCGTGCCGTTCACATAGGCGCGGTTGCCTTCGATATTGGCTGGGAAAAGGTTCATGCCCGGCGAGCCGATGAAATAACCGACAAAGGTGTGTTCGGGTGTTTCAAAGAGTTCTTCCGGCGTGCCGATCTGCACCACGCGGCCGTCGTGCATCACCACCACCTTGTCGGCAAAGGTCAGCGCCTCGGTCTGGTCGTGGGTGACGTAGATCATGGTGTGACCGAACTGGCGGTGCAGCGACTTGAGCTGGGTGCGAAGCGCCCACTTCATGTGCGGGTCGATCACCGTGAGCGGTTCGTCAAAGAGGATCGCATTGACGTCCTCGCGCACCATGCCGCGTCCGAGACTGATCTTCTGCTTGGCGTCGGCGGTAAGGCCGCGGGCCTTGCGGCGAAGTTCCTCTTCAAGCCCGATCATCTTCGCAATTTCTTCGACGCGGCGCGCGATATAGGCCGGATCGGAGCCGCGGTTCTTGAGCGGGAATGCGAGGTTCTCGCGCACGCTCATCGTGTCGTACACGACCGGGAACTGGAACACCTGCGCAATGTTGCGCTCGGTTGTCGGCGCGGCGGTCACGTCGGTATCGCCGAACAGGATACGGCCCTGAGAGGGGATCAGGAGGCCCGAGATGATGTTGAGCAGGGTGGTCTTGCCGCAGCCAGAGGCACCGAGCAGCGCATAGGCCTGACCGTCCTCCCAGACGTGGGTCATTTCCTTCAGCGCGAAGTCGTCCTCGCTCTCCGGGTTCGGGAGATAGGAATGTGCGAGATTTTCAAGCGTAATTCTGGCCATCGTCCCCTCCCTCAGGCTGCCTGCGCATAGGGCGCGGTGGCGACCAGATCGCCTGCCTCGCCGAAGATGTAGATGTGGGACGGATCGAGGAAGACCTCGATCTCACTGCCCGGTTCAAGGTCGTGGACACCGTGGACCACACCCACCCAGCGCTGGTCCTGATGGTCGAGGTGGATGAATGTTTCCGATCCTGTGATCTCGGTCACTGCGAGCTTGCACGTGAAGCGCATCGCGTCGCTGGTGTGTTTGGCGATCTCCAGATGGTTGGGCCGGAAGCCCGCGAGATAGCGGCCGTCGGCGACATCGGCGAGGCGGCCCGCGGCGGGCGCGGATTGGCCGTCGCCGAACATGATCTTCGAACCCGCCTTGGAGATGTGCAGAAAATTCATTGGAGGATCGGAGAACACGCGCGCTGTCGTCGCGTCCGCCGGGTTCCGATAGATCTCGGGCGTCGGCCCGTACTGGGTGATCCGTCCTTCCCACAGCGTCGCGGTATTGCCGCCAAGAAGCAGCGCTTCCTCGGGCTCGGTGGTCGCGTAGACGAAGATCGAGCCGGATTCCTCGAATATTTTCGGAATCTCGATGCGCAGTTCCTCGCGCAGCTTGTAGTCGAGGTTCGCAAGCGGCTCGTCGAGGAGTACGAGACCGGCGTTTTTCACAAGCGCGCGGGCGAGCGCACAACGCTGCTGCTGGCCACCGGACAATTCCAGCGGCTTGCGCTTGAGCATCGGGGACAGCTTCATCATGTCGGCGGTCTTGCGCACCGCCGCGTCGATCTCGTCCTTGTTCTTGCCTTTCAGCCGCAGCGGCGAGGCAATGTTGTCGTAGACGGTCATCGAGGGGTAGTTGATGAACTGCTGGTAGACCATCGCCACCTCGCGGTCCTGAACGCGCATGCCGGTGACGTCTTTGCCTTCCCAATAGATCTTTCCGCGTGTGGGTGGCTCCAAACCGGCCATCAAACGCATCAACGTCGTCTTGCCCGCAAGCGTCGGGCCCAGAAGCACGTTCATCGTGCCCTTCTGCAGCTCCAGATCGGTCGGATGGACATGAACCTGTCCTCCCACCGACTTGCCGACGCCTTCAAGTTTCAAAGTCATTTCGCCTCCTCCAGGCGGATCTATTCCGCAGCGATGTTACCGTTGCCGGCCTTTCGCGTATTTTTCATCCAGAGGTCGAGTTGTGCAATCTCTTCGCTCTGGAGGCGCAATCCCAGTTTCGATCGCCGCCAGACCACGTCCTCCGCGGTTGCGGCATATTCCTTGTTCATCAGCCAGTTGACTTCGGTCTCGGTCAGACCCGCGCCGAAGTCGCGTCCGAGATCGTCAGTCGAAGTCTTTCCTTCGAGCATCAGCGCTGCGTCGGTCCCGTAGGCGCGGACATATCTGCGCGCCTGGGCGTGCGGCAGATAGGGGTGCGCGGCCTTGAGCTTTTCGACGAGCTTGTCGAAGCCGTCGACAGGAAAATCGCCGCCCGGAAGCGGCTTGCCCGCCGTCCAGTCGCCGGACTTTCCGGGAAACACCTGGGCGAGTTTTTCGAGCGCGCTTTCCGCGAGCCGGCGATAGGTGGTGATCTTGCCGCCGAAGACACTCAGGATCGCCGCGCCCCCGTCTGTGTTCAGTGACAAGACGTAGTCGCGGGTGGCAGCCGTGGCCGAGGACGCGCCGTCATCGTAAAGGGGACGGACGCCCGAATAGGTCCAGACGATGTCGTCGCGCGTCACCGGCTTTTCAAAATAGCGCGAAGCGAAGTCGCAGAGATAGTCCTGTTCCTCCGGCGTGCAGACAGCTTCAGAAGGCTTGCCTTCATGTTCCTGGTCGGTCGTCCCGATCAGCGTAAAGTCGTTCTCGTAGGGAATGGCGAAGATGATCCGTCCGTCTTCACCCTGGAAGAAATAGCACTTGTCGTGCTCGAACAGTTTGCGGGTCACGATGTGGCTGCCGCGCACAAGGCGTACGCCTTCCCGCGACTTGATCTCCAGCTTCGAGCGCACGACGGATTCGACCCAGGGTCCTGCCGCGTTGACAATTGCCTTCGCCTCGACACTGTTTGTCTCCCCGGTTTCGGTATCCAGAAGATGAACAGTCCAGTGATCCGAGTGGCGTTCAGCGCCAGTCACTTGCGTCCGTGTCATGAGACGCGCGCCAAGACGTTCGGCGTCTCGCGCGTTGAGAACGACGAGGCGTGAATCCTCAACCCAGCAGTCGGAATATTCGAAGGCCTTTTCGAAACGCGACTGCAACGCGCGTCCGGCGCGATCCTGGCGGAGATCGAGGGTACTCGTCCCGGGCAGGATTTTATGCGTGCCGAGATGGTCGTAAAGGAACAACCCGAGCCGGATCAGCCAGGCGGGACGGCGACCGCGCATCCACGGCATGAATGTCGAGAGAAGCTTCGAAGTCGGCGTTTCGCTCTCGAAGCGCATGCCGTCGTGATAGGGAAGCACGAAGCGCATCGGCCAGCTGATATGCGGCATCGCCTGAAGCAGCGTCTCGCGCTCGATCAGGGCCTCGCGCACGAGCCGGAACTCGAAATATTCAAGATAGCGCAAGCCGCCGTGAAAGAGTTTTGTCGATGAGGAAGAGGTGGCCGAAGCCAGGTCGTTCATCTCTGCGAGCGCGACTTTGTAACCGCGTCCGGCAGCATCGCGCGCGATCCCGCATCCATTGACGCCACCGCCAATGATGAACAGGTCATACATCCCCGAGCTCGCTTGCTGAATGCTATTCACGACTTCCTCCCGAGCGAATTTCAAGCACGGAACGAAAATGAAAACAACCTAAGAATTTTCCTTTTTTTTCGTTTTATGAAATTTAGGCTTCTCTAAAATTCGCATTGTTTCGAAGGCAACTCAATGATTTTAAAAATGTATTTGCGTTAATCTCGCAATACCGGCGTGTGGATAAACCCACAGATGTTCGGAAAATTTCCGGTAAATGTTCGTTTTGCTTTCGCATAGCCCCTCCTTGGGTTAGTTTCGGCTTATTCCGGGAGGGGATATCCGTGCGAAAGAACAATCTCGGCCTGCGCAAGAACGAAATCCTGTCGCTGATGCGGCTGGAGGGAAAGGCGACGGTTGAATCCCTCGCCGATCATTTCGGCGTTACGGTTCAGACGATCCGTCGCGACCTCGGAGAACTCGAGATCGACGGCAAGGTCTCCCGCGTCCACGGGGGCGCAGTTATCCGCTCGGGTGTCACCAATATCGAATACGAAGAGCGTCGCAATCTCTTCTCCGAAGCCAAGGAGGCGATCGCGCGGCGGGTGGCCGAGGATGTGCCCGACGACGTCTCGCTGTTCATCAATATCGGCACGACGACGGAGGCTGTGGCACGCGAGCTTCTCGATCACACGAACCTGACGGTCGTGACCAACAACATGAACGTCGCCAACATTCTGGCCGCAAATCAGAATTGCGAGATCATCGTCTCGGGCGGGACCTTAAGGCGTAGCGACGGCGGTCTGGTCGGCGATCTCACCACGCAGATGATCGAGCAGTTCAAGGTGGATATCGCAATCATCGGCGCTTCGGCACTCGACGAGGAAGGCGACCTCCTGGACTTCGACCTTCGCGAGGTGAGGGTGTCGAAAGCGATCATCCGCCACGCGCGGAAGGTATTTCTGGTGACCGACCATTCCAAGTTCGAACGCTCGGCTCCGGTTCGCATTGCTTCGATCCGCGAGCTTGATGCCGTCTACACCGACAAGGCGTTCTCGAGAGAGTTGATGTCCCGCTGTCGCGAGTGGGGCACCGAGGTCTTCGTCGCGGGCTAATGACCGCGCTCACATCATCCGCTGCCACT
The DNA here is from genome assembly GCA_002707605.1 of Hoeflea sp. Classification (GTDB taxonomy): domain Bacteria; phylum Pseudomonadota; class Alphaproteobacteria; order Rhizobiales; family Rhizobiaceae; genus Pseudohoeflea. The sequence continues at coordinate 1,337,533 of PANK01000001.1, read as the reverse complement.
GGCTGAACAGGATCCAGATCGTTCCGCCGACCATCAGGCCCAGGATGAGCGTGGTGAACAGGATGAGTTGCAGATCGTCACGATGCGACTTCTGCAGNTCGATATGCATGAAGAAGCGGAAGTGAACCANGACCTGAACGACCGCGAGNACNGCAAGCGCGGTCATCGCCTGNAATCCNCTCAAGAGATTCAGCCCNACAACNGCNAANGCNGCGATGGTNAGGAGGACNGCCANAATGCCGCCGATCANGTAGGAGCGGAANTCTTNGGNATATTCCTTTTCCATCTCCTGAGTGTCTTCCCGGTGATCGCTCATAGCTGCGCCCCATAAAGGTAGACGAAGGTGAAGATGCAGATCCAGACGATGTCGAGCATGTGCCAGAACAAGGCGAGCCGCATCACACGCAATTTAACCTCCTGCACCAATCCCAGCGTCACGATCTGCACCATGAGAACCGCGAGCCACAACAGGCCGAGCGAGACGTGCACCCCGTGGGTGCCGACGAGCAGGTAGAACGACGACAGGTAGCCGCTAAGCTGCGGCGGCGCGCCCTTGTCGACGAACAGCGTGAGAAAGTCATGGATCTCCATGCCGATGAACCCGGCGCCTAGCGCAAAGGTCACGCNCAGCCACATGATCAGGCGTGCGCGGCTATGCCGATATTTCAGGGCGAGTGACGCCATGCCGAATGTAAAGCTGCTGGCGAGCAGGAGCGCAGTCTCTATCCCCGCGCTCTTGAGGTCGATCACCTCATGCGGCGCGGGACCGNAAGCAATGCCGTGAAGGCTCATGTCGGCATAGGTGGCGAACAGCACCGCAAAGAGCACCAGATCGCTCATCAGGAAAATCCAGAAGCCGAAGATCACTTCCTCCGCNGCTTCATTCGTTTCCCCGTGGCTCTCCCCGAGNTTAAGCCCGGTATGTTTGAGTTCCTTGCTCATAGCACCGGCACCGCCTTGCCGAGATTTTCGGGGGAGATTTCCTGTTGGCGTTCCACAGCGGGCGTCCGTCGTACCATCTCGAGCCAGCGCTCATGGGCTTCGCGCACCTTTTCCGCCGGGATGGTCTCATTGGTCTCAAGATTGAAGCTGCGGATGATGATGACGACGATCCCGCCAATGAAGGAGGCAATCACCAGCCACCAGACATGCCAGACGAGTGCGAAGGCACAGACAGCCGAGGCGAGGCCGATCAATGGCGCTGTGGCGCTGTTTTTTGGGATCTCGATGTTCTCGTAATGCGGCGGCGTTTCGTAGGCGAGGCCGCGCGCCTTGGCGACGGTAAACGGATCGCGTGTTTCGACACGTGGCACGGCGGCGAAATTCCATTCGGGTGCCGGCGAGGGGATCGACCATTCCAGGCTGCGGCCGTCCCAGGGATCGCCGGCCGGAGCTGCCAAGCCTTCACGATCGCGGACGCTGACGTAAAGCTGGATAAAGAGGCTGGCGAGCCCGCCGAGAACGAGCAGTGCACCCAGCATCGCAACAGCCAGCCATGGCCGGTAACCCGGCTCGAGCCATTCCACCGAGCGGCGCATGGCGCCCATCAGGCCGAGGACATAGAGCGGCATGAAAGCGAGATAAAAGCCCGTCACCCAGAGCCAGAATGCCCGGCGGCCCCATGTCTCGTCGAGCCGGAACCCGAAGGCCTTGGGGAACCAGAACTGGATGCCGGCGATCATGCCGAACAACACACCCGGTATGAGCACGTTGTGGAAATGCGCGACCAGAAACAGCGAGTTATGGACCGAGAAGTCGATTGTCGGGTTGGCCAGGAGAATGCCGCTCACGCCGCCGATCACGAAGGTCGCGGCAAAGGCGATCGAGAACAGCATCGCCGTGGTGAAGCGAATGCGGCCGCGCGCCATCGTCAGGATCCAGTCGTAGATCTTGACCCCGGTCGGAATCCCGATTGTCATTGTCGCCATGCCGAAGACGGCGTTGAGGTGGGCGCTCTGCCCCATCGTGAAGAAGTGGTGGAGCCACACCGTAAACGACAGCACCGCGATGGCCATCGTGGCATAGACGAGCGAGGTGTAGCCGTAGAGCGTCTTGCCGGAGTACGTCGAAAAGACTTCGGAGTAGATCCCGAAAGCCGGCAGGATGAGAATGTAGACCTCCGGGTGGCCGAACAGCCAGAACAGATTGGCATAGTTCATCAGGTTGCCGCCCGACCCGTCCGTGAAGAAGTGGAAACCGGCATAGCGGTCGAAGGCGAGCATGATGGTGGCAACCGTCAGCGGTGCCATCGCGAAGATCATCAGGATCGAGGTGCAAAGCGTCGTCCAGCAGAACAGCGGCATGCGGAACAGTGTCATGCCCGGCGCCCGCTTCTTGTAGATCGTGACCGCGAAGTTCAGACCCGTGAGCGTGGAGCCGAGCGAACTCAGCGTCACCGCCCAGATCCAGTAATCGACACCAACGCCGGGACTGTAGGCAACCTCCGTGAATGACGCGTATCCGGTCCAGCCCGCGGTCGAGAATTTGCCGACGACGAGCGAGACCATGACGAGGCCTGCACCGGCGGCCGTAAAGGCCAGAGAAATAGCATTAAGCAGCGGAAAGCTCACGTCCCGCGCACCGAGTTGCAACGGCATGACGTAGTTGATGATCCCGGTCAGGAGCGGCATCGCCATGAAGAAGATCATGATGGTGCCATGGGTCGAGAAAAGCTGCCCGAAATGCTCGGGCGAGAGAAAGCCTGGATCGTTGATCGCGACGAGCTGCTGTGCTCGCATGAGGCAGGCCTCTATGACTGCGCGCGCCAGCATGACCAGAGCGAGCACCACATACATGATGCCGATCTTCTTGTGATCGAGGCTCGTCAGCCAGTCCGACCACAGCGGCGCCCACCAGCCNTTNACAGTCAGCAAAATGGCGANNGCGAGNGCACCNATNACCACGATCNCGCCGGCGCCGGCGGCGATNAATTCACTTGTGCCGGGATGTATGAAGGCCGGGACGAAGACGATCGAAGACCAGTCGAGGATGCCGAATATCGGAGAGGTCGTGCCGGTCATGANGGTGATCCTGCGGGCATGTGGTCTTCGGAATGCTGGGGTGATGACTGCGCCGGTTCGTGACCATGGAATTGGCCGATGACGGACTTGAACAGATCCGCGGGGTAAGAGGCGTAGACGCTTGGGCCGTCGGGGACGGATGGTTTCGCGAGTTCCTTGTAGCCGGCCATGTCGAGCNCCTTGCCGTCCGTCTTCGCTGAGCTCAGCCAGGTTTCATATTCTTCCGGTGACACCGCGCGCAGGACGAATTTCTGCTTCGCAAAACCCTTGCCGTTATATTGCGCGTTCTGTCCCTTGTAGTCGCCCGGCTGGTCCGCGAGCAGGTTGAGCTCTGTCGTCATGCCGGCCATCGCATAGATCTGTCCTCCCAGCCGCGGCACGATGAAGGACTGCATCACCGTCTGGCTTGTCAGCCGGAAGCGCAGCGGTCGACCCGCTGGCACGACGATCTCGTTGACGGTGGCAACGCCGCCGTCCGGATAGAGAAACAGGAATTTCCAGTCCAGCGCGATGACATCGATCGTCAACGGTTCTTCCTGGCCAGCGGTGGAAATGGTCTTGTAGGGATCGAGCGCGATGGTTTCGCGCCACAGATTGACTGCCAGCCCCACGACGACGACGACCGGGACCACCCAGATCAGGACCTCGAGCTTCCAGTTGAACTCCCACTCAGGCGCATAGTCCTTGCTGTCGCGGCCGGCACGGTATTTCCAAAGCACGTAGGGAAGACCGATTGCGACCGGAAGCACCACGATCGCCATCCAGCCGAGGACGGAGAGAAAATGGTCGCGCTGGGCCTCGGCGATGGGACCGGCAGGACTGAACATCCCNCCGGTCAGCGAGCANCCTTGCAGCAGGAAAAGCGANCCAAGCCCGAGAANAACAGCGCCCCCTCTCATCAAAGCGGTCGGTCGCAAAACCATCTGTAGGAGAGGAGGAGCAGTGTTTCGTTTTCGGCTCAAGGCACAAACTCGCATGAGGGCCGGACAATGGCAGGCTGGCGACTTGGCAATCAACGCCTACGTTGAGCAATTCAGACTGNNTAGATAGCACGCCGCCGTCGATGAGCAAGGAACTAACCGCCCCAAACCCGGTATNACCNGTGCGTGCTTTTGCCTATNCGGTTGNGCGCTTGCTCATTTGCNGGACACCAGAGAGGCCATGATCCTNTCGACGATNACCTCGGGCGCGGGGCCGATATCCACCTGCACCGAGTTCTCGTCCTCCTGNGGGACCTCGAGANTGGCAAGCTGGCTTTCGAGCAGGCTCGGCGGCATGAAATGGCCNGTGCGGCTGTTCATCCGCTCGGCCAGCAGTTCCGGCGTGCCATGCAGGTAGACAAACAGGATATCGCTGCCTGACGTCTGCCGGAGAATGTCGCGGTATTTGCGCTTGAGCGAGGAGCAGGTNAGGACGACGGGACCGTCGCTCTTGCGCATCAGGACCCCAAGTTCCTCGAGCCAAGGCTTTCGATCGTCGTCATCCAGCGGAATGCCGGCCGACATCTTTTCGATGTTCGCCTTTGGGTGGTGGGCATCTCCCTCGACCAGGGGATATCCCAGGCGTTTGGCCAGCAATTCAGCGATGGTGGATTTGCCGGATCCCGCGACGCCCATCACGATGAAATGGTCTGCATGATAACGGCCGGTTTGCGAGGTCGGTGTCATGAAATATCCTGCTGCTCCCAATTGTCGCTCGGTCCTAAAGGCCCAGCCATTTCTGGGTGAGCGCGGAATGCTGGTCGGCAAGACTGTCGACGACACTGAAATGGTGCTTGCCGGGCTCGTGGACGATCTCCGTATCCATGCCCATGCCGGTCCAGATATTGGCGAGCAAATCGTTCTGGCGAATGAACTCGGGCAGTTCCGCGCCACCCACCCAGCAGGTGACTTTCCGGTCTTCGAGCGGCGTCCGAAGCGCGGGGCTTTCGGCAGCGGCTTCTTCTGCGGTCAGCTTGAAATCGTCATTCATCGCGGTCCTCAGAAGTGGACGCAGATCGTGAACCCCGGAGATCGAGAGAACCGGCCCGATACGCTCGAGCGTTACCGATGAAAGCCTGGTATCCGCGCAGATCATCCGGGTCACGAGATGGCCGCCGGCNGAATGACCCGACAGCCGTATGGGGCCGTCAACCAGTCCCGCCGCGCAGTCGATCGCTGCGGTGATTTCGTCNGTGATACCNGAGATAGTGGTCTGGGGGCAGAGCGTGTAGGACGGCATTGCGACCGCGAAGCCGTTGGCCACGGCACCCTCAGCAAGGTGGGACCAGAGCGACTTGTCGAAGCTGCGCCAGTAACCGCCNTGNANNAAGACCGCGAGCCCCTTCGCCTCTCCTTCAGGCAGGAAGAGATCGAGCGTGTTGCGCTCTCCGCCGCCATAGGCCACATCCGCCTTCATCCGCCCTTCGCTCGCGAGTTTTTCCCGGAAGGCAGGGGCGGCTGTCGTCCATTTTTCGACGAATTCCGGCCAGTCGGGAGAGTGGTCGCGGTTGGAATAGGCAATATCCCAGTCGGTGATGGCAGGCATGGCGTTTCTCCCTCGATAATGCTGTCCGGCCTTCTTTGAGCCTTTGCCGGAGCGGATTCAACCCCGCCTCGCNACCGCGAGTCCTTGACGATCCTTCCGATCAGGGTTTTATGGACGGGAACCCGAACAAGGGCAAAACAACAGGAGGGGGAGAACTCCATGAAGATCGCAATGAAGGGCCTTGCGGCCGCAGCCATGACCGCGCTGATGGCAACGGCCAGTTATGCCGAGCCGACCAAGATAGGCATTATCACCACGCTGTCCGGCGGTGGCGCGAGCCTTGGCGTGGACGCGCGCGACGGCCTGCTGCTGGCTCTCAAGAAGGGCGGGAACGACGAGATCGAGACCGTGGTCGAGGATGACCAGCAGAAGCCCGATGTCGCCGTGCAGATTGCCGACAAGATGATCCAGTCCGACAAGGTCGATATCCTGACCGGCATCATCTGGTCCAACCTTGCGATGGCCGTGGTGCCGTCGGCCACTGGCCAGGGNAANTTCTATCTCTCGGTCAATGCCGCGCCCTCGCAGCTCGCAGGTCCGGGCTGCAACAAGGACTATTTCTCGGTCTCCTACCAGAACGACAACCTGCATGAGGCTGCTGGCCAGTACGCAACGGACGAGGGCTACAAGAAGACCTTCATCCTGGCGCCGAACTATCCGGCCGGCAAGGATTCGCTGTCCGGCTTCAAGCGTTACTACAAGGGCGAACTGGCTGGCGAGATCTACACCCAGCTCGGCCAGACCGACTACGCCGCCGAGATCGCCCAGATCAAGGCNTCCGGTGCCGACAGTGTNTTCTTCTTCCTGCCCGGCGGCATGGGNATCGCCTTCATGAAGCAGTACGCCCAGTCCGGTGCCGAGCAGCCGCTCATCGGCCCGGCCTTCTCGTTTGACCAGAATATCCTGCAGGCCGTCGGCGATGCGGCGCTCGGCGTGAAGAATACCGCCAACTGGTCCAAGGATCTCGACAACGAAGCCAACAAGGCTTTCGTCGACGCCTATCAGGCCGAATATGACCGTCTTCCGTCCATCTACGCGGCTTACGGTTACGACACAGGCAACCTGATCCTGGCGGCCCTGAAGAAGGCGCCGGTCTCAGATGCCGACGGCTTCCGCGCCGCTCTCGAGGCTGCTGAGTTCGATTCCGTCCGCGGCAAGTTCTCCTTCGGTCCGAACCACCACCCGATTCAGGACATCTATGTTCGCGAAGTGATCAAGGAAGGTGACATTTACACCAACAAGATCGTCGCCACCGCCATGACCGATCGCGACGACGCCTACGCCAAGGACTGCAAGATGTAAGCACCCGGAAGGGTGAACTCCGGCGGCGCGAATGANCCCCGCGCCGCCGTTAGGAAAAGACCATGGACGTCCTCATCAGCCTGCCGGTGATCCTTCTTACGGCGCTCATCGCCCAGGCCTCGCCTGGCCCGGCCACCCTGGCAATCGCCTCGACCTCCATGACGCGGGGGCTTGAGCCTGGCCTGCGCATGGCCGCCGGCGTTCTGACTGGATCGCTCATCTGGTCGGTCCTGACCGCTGCCGGTCTGGCGACACTCGCCAGTCAGCATGCTTGGGTGCTGGAAATCATCCGCTATGCCGGTTCCGCCTATCTCTTCTGGCTGGCTTACAAGTCGGCGCGCGCCGCGCTGAAGGGCGGCATGGGTGAGGGGCAGGTCTCGCAGTCGCGGCCCTATGTGCGAGGCCTCTTTATCCATCTGACCAATCCGAAGGCCATACTGTTCTTTGCCGCGCTTTATTCTGTCATCCTCAAGCCGGGACAGTCGGCTCTGAGCCTCGCCATTGTTGTGGCGGCGCTTGGTCTGCAGAGCGCGCTCATCAATTTCGGCTATGCGATCCTGTTTTCGCGGGCCGGCCCGATGGCCGCGTACCGCCGCATGGCGCGCTGGATCAACGGGCTGTCGGCGGCACTCTTCGCGGGCTTCGCCACCAAGCTTCTGACCGCCCGGCTTTCATGATGAGTGCAGCGCTTTTCTTCGAACAGCTCCTCAACGGGCTGCAGTTCGGCGTCATGCTGTTCCTCATGGCCGCGGGCCTGACGCTCGTCTTCGGCGTCATGGGGCTGATCAATCTCGCCCACGGCTCGCTCTATATGGTCGGAGCCTTTGCCTGCGCCAGCGTCGTTGCCGCTACGGGCTCTTTCACGCTTGGGCTGGTGGCGAGCTTCGTTGCAGCCGCTTTTGCGGGTGTGGTCGTCGAAGGTCTGGTACTGCGCCGGCTCTACCGTCGCGATCATCTCGACCAGGTGATCGTCACCTTCGCGCTGATCCTCGTCTTCACCGAAGGCACACGCTGGCTCTTCGGCTCCTATCCGCTCTATCTCGATATTCCGTCTGCGCTACAGGGGACCGTTCATCTGCCGGGCGGTATCGATTACCCGCTGTTCCGGCTGATGATCATTCTCGTGGGCCTCCTGGTCGCTGCGCTTCTGTTTCTTGCCGTCAACCGCACCCGGCTCGGTGTGCGCATTCGCGCCGGTGAGGCTGACCGGGAAATGATCGCAGCTCTCGGGATCGATATCTCCAAGCTCTACATGGTCGTTTTTGCGCTGGGTGCCGCGCTTGCGGGTTTCGCAGGCGCGCTGGTCGGTTCGGTGCAGTCGGTCCAGGTCGGGATGGGCGAACCGGTGCTGATCCTCGGCTTCGTCGTCATCGTCATTGGCGGCATCGGCTCGATCGGCGGCGCGCTGATTGCCGCGATCCTGGTTGGCATCACCGACACGATGGGCCGCGTTTTCCTGCCGATGGCTTTCGCCGCCTTTACCGATCCGGCAAGCGCCAATGCCACAGGCTCCGCGCTCGCCTCGATGCTCATCTATATCCTCATGGCGCTGGTCCTTGTCTTCCGTCCCTCGGGGCTGTTCGGAGAGAAGGCCTGAGATGCGCAGCGACCTGATCTTCACGCTCGCCGCGATGGCCGCACTTCTTGCTGCGGGTCTATACGGCTATCTCGGTGACGAACCCTTCTTTCTCACGCTCGCGGCAAAGGCAGCAATCTTCGGTCTCGCCGGCGCAGGTCTCAACGTCGCGCTCGGCTATGGCGGACTGGTTTCCCTCGGCCATGCCGCCTTCTTCGGGATCGGCGGCTATGCGGCGGGCATCTTGGCGTCCCACGCCCGAAATTACGAGCCGATGATGACATGGCCCATCGAATTGGCCGGCACGACCTCCGCGCCGCTGATCTGGATCGCGGCCATGCTGGCAGCCGGCCTGTTCAGCCTGCCGATGGGGCTCTTGTCGCTGCGCACCGGCGGCGTCTATTTCATCATGATCACGCTCGCCTTTGCGCAGATGCTCTACTATTTCGCCGTCTCCTGGCCGGCCTATGGCGGCGAAGACGGGCTTTCCTTCTACGTCCGCAACGAACTCGGCGGCCTCTCCACCATGGACCCCTGGGTCTGGTTCCTNATCTGCTANNCGATCCTCGCCGTGGTTNTGCTCCTGATCGCNATCATCACGCGCTCACGTTTCGGCCTCGCGCTNACNATGGCGCGGGAAAACCCGNTGCGNCTCGGCAATCTCGGCATCGCGCCCAAGCGGGTGCTGCTGACGGCCTTCGTCATNTCGGCGATCGTCACCGGTCTCGCCGGCGCGCTCTATGCCGATCTCAACCGCTTCGTCAGCCCCTCNATGCTNTCCTGGCACATGTCGGGCGAGATCATGGTNTTNGTCATTCTGGGCGGNGTCGGNCGTCTCGGCGGCCCGGTTGCCGGCGCATGCGTCTTCATCCTGCTCGAACAGGTGCTCGGCGGCTTTACCGAATACTGGCAGTTCCTCCTCGGAATCGCGCTGATTGTGATCGTCCTCATGGGCTCGGGCGGCATCGCCGGTCTGTTCGAGCGCTCCGGCGCAAGGAAGGGGCCGGCCCATGGCTGAGCCGCTCCTTGTCACAAAAAACCTCTCGCGCGGGTTCGGCGCGCTGAAGGCCTGCGACGGGGTCGATCTCGATATTCGAGCCGGTGAAATTCACGCGCTGATCGGTCCGAACGGGGCCGGCAAATCCACTTTCGTCAAGCTGGTCTCCGGCGAGATTGCGCCGGATGCAGGCTCCATCCATCTGCTCGGCAAACCGGTCGAGACGCAGCCCATGACCGCGCGTGCCGGCATGGGCATGGCGCGATCCTTCCAGGTCTCGGCTCTTGCCCCGTCCATGACTGGCCTCGAACACGTGGTCCTTGCGCTCCTGCCGCATCAGGGCGGTGTGTTTCACTTCTTCCGGCCCGTCGCACGCGACGCGGCATTGAAGGCGCGAGCGGAGAAAATCCTCGCCAGGGTCGGCATGCTCGATCGCGCAGCCATTCCGGTTGCCGGCCTGTCCCACGGCGAACGCCGTCAGCTCGAAATCTCAATCGCGCTGGCACTCGAACCGCGCGTTCTGTTGCTAGACGAGCCGATGGCCGGCATGGGTGCTGAAGGCTCGGCACGGCTGGCAGCCCTCCTCAATGAACTGCGCGGCGACATGGGAATTCTGCTGATCGAGCACGACATGGACACGGTCTTCGCACTGGCCGATCGCATCTCGGTGATGGTCGGCGGGGAGATCGTGGCAACAGGCAATGCCGAGGAAATCCGTTCCAACCCGACCGTTCAGACCGCTTATCTGGGAGAGACCCCATGAGCGCGCTTTTGAGCGTCAACAAGGTGGAAGCGGCATACGGCGTCTCGCCGGCGCTTTTCGGTGTGTCGCTTTCTGTCGGTGAAGGAGAGGCCGTGGCGCTGATGGGGCGCAATGGGATGGGCAAGACGACGACGGTCAAGACCATTTGCGGTCTGCTGCCGCGCACTGCCGGTCGTATCGAGGTCGCGGGCAGGGATACAAAGGGACTTGCCCCGCACAAGGTCGCCCGCCTCGGCATCGGCCTGGTGCCGGAAGGCCGCCGCTGCTTTGCGCCGCTGACGGTCGAGGAAAACCTGATNGCCGCNGCNCGTCCNGGNCACTGGGATTTCGCNACCNTCTCGGAACTGTTNCCGCGACTGGCAGAGCGCCGCCGCCAGACCGCGCGCACNCTGTCGGGCGGCGAGCAGCAGATGCTCGCGATCGGTCGGGCGCTGATGACCAATCCGCGGCTTCTCATTCTCGATGAAGCGACCGAAGGCTTGGCGCCCGCCGTGCGTCAGGAGATCTGGCGGTCGCTCCACAAGCTCAAGACCGAAGGCCTGTCGATCCTGGTGATCGACAAGTCGCTGGCCGAGTTGTCGACGCTCGTCGATCGCTACGTGATTATCGAGAAGGGCGCGGATGTCTGGGAAGGAAAACCCGACGAACTGACTTCGGATATCGCAGCAAGGCATCTGGGTGTGCCGGGGTAGGAGACCGGCGGCCGAAGCCGCCGGTTGTCCGTTGTCAGTCGAGTTTCACCCAGCCGGCGTTCTTCGCCGACGAGCGCACGCAGGCATCGACGAATTTGACTCCCGCGAGACCGTCCTGGACGGTCGGGTAGATGACCTCCCTGCCGGGCTTCTTGCCATCACGTGCCGCCAGGATGGCTTCGGCGGCTTCCGAATAGATGTTGGCAAAACCTTCGAGATAGCCTTCGGGATGCCCGCCCGGTGTGCGGCTCATGCGGGCAGCCGCATCGCCGGCGCCCGCGCCGTTACGGGTGATCAGGCGTTTGGGTTCGCCAAGCGGCGTGTACAAGAGGTAGTTCGGGTCTTCCTGGCTCCATTCGAGCCCACCCTTTTCGCCATAGATGCGCAGCTTGAGCGAATTCTCGTTTCCGGGCGCCACCTGGCTGCACCACAACATGCCGCGCGCGCCGCCTGCGAACCGCAAGAGCACATGGGCGTTGTCGTCCACCTTGCGACCGGGCACGAAGGCCTGGATGTCGGCGGCCAGGCTCTCGACCTCGAGGCCGGTGGTGAAGCAGGCGAGGTTGAAGGCGTGGGTACCGATATCTCCGGTGGAGCCGCCCGCGCCGGAACGAGCCGGATCGGTCCGCCATTCGGCCTGCTTGAAGTCCTGCTCCTCGCTCAGCCAGTCCTGCGGATACTCCACCTGCACGACGCGGATCTTGCCGATGTCGCCATTCGCGATCATCTCGCGCGCCTGCCGGATCATCGGATAGCCGGTGTAGTTGTGCGTCAGGATGAAGAGCGCTTCGGAATCCTCCGCGGCCTTCACGAGTTTCTTCGCGTCGGCAAGTGTCGAGGTCAGAGGCTTGTCGCAGATCACGTGGATACCGCGCTTGAGGAACTCGCGTGCCGCCGCATAGTGCACGTGGTTGGGCGTGACGATGCTGACCGCCTCGATTCCGTCCTTCCGCCGCGCCTCGCGGATCGCCATCTCCTTGAAGTCCTCATAGATGCGCGGAAGACCGAGCGCCTCGCCAGAGGCGCGCGCCTTTTCCGGCGTGGACGAGAGGGCGCCCGCGACAAGTTCGTACTTGTCGTCGATGCGGGCTGCAATGCGGTGCACCCCTCCGATGAAGGCGTCATTGCCCCCGCCGACCATGCCGAGACGGATGCGGCGGGAGTGTTTTTCGTTGCGTCCCTCGATAGCCATCAGTCGATCCCCAGCATGCGCCGGTTGGCGGCGTCGTCTGTGCCGCTGTCGGCAAAGTCGTCAAACGCCTTCTCGGTCACGCGGATGATGTGCGCCTTGACGAAGTCCGCGCCCTCACGCGCGCCGTCTTCCGGGTGCTTCAGGCAGCATTCCCATTCGACCACGGCCCAGCCATCGAAATCGGCGGCCTGGAGCTTGGAGAAAACCGCGCCAAAGTCCACCTGACCGTCACCGAGCGAGCGGAAGCGGCCCGCACGATCGACCCAGTTCTGGTAGCCGGAATAGACGCCCTGCCGACCGGTCGGGTTGAACTCGGCGTCCTTGACGTGGAACATCCGGATTCGGTCTTTGTAGATGTCGATATTGTCGAGATAGTCGAGGCACTGCAACACGAGATGCGAGGGATCGTAGAGCATGCAGGCGCGCGGATGGTTTCCGGTCCGCTCGAGGAACATCTCGTAGGTGATTCCGTCGTGCAGATCCTCGCTCGGGTGGATTTCGTAGCATATGTCGACGCCGCATTCGTCGGCGTGGTCGAGGATCGGCTTCCAACGCTTGGCCAATTCGTCGAACGCGGTCTCAATCAGGCCGGCGGGGCGTTGCGGGAACGGATAGAGATAAGGCCAGGCGAGCGCGCCGGAGAAGCTCGCCATCGCCCCGATGCCCATGTTCTTGGAGGCATCGAGCCCCATCATCACCTGCTTGACAGCCCATTCCTGCCGCGCCTTCGGATTGCCCCGCATTTCCGGAATGGTGAACCCGTCGAAGGCCTCGTCGTAGGCGGGATGGACGGCCACGAGCTGGCCCTGGATATGCGTCGAAAGCTCGGTGACCTCGACGCCGTTCTCGCGGGCCTTGCCCTGGAACTCGTCGCAATAGTCCTTGGACTCCGACGCCTTCTTCAAATCGATCAGACGCCCGTCCCAGGACGGAACCTGAACACCCTTGTAGCCGCAATCGGCAGCCCATTTGGTAATCGAATCCCAGGAATTGAAAGGCGCTTCGTCACCGGCAAACTGTGCCAGGAAAAGGGCCGGACCCTTCATCGTTTTCATTGTATTCCTCCCTGTGGAACTTGTTTTGTCCGACTATAGGCCGAAATATGCGGCTGCTTCGACCCCGGATTGCAATTTATTCAAGCATTCTCTTGTCTTGCCGCTAGCGAAGCCCGGCCTGCCGCATCGAGGCGTCGATATGTGCGTATCCCTCGCGGTAAACGGCCTCAGGGCTCTCGGCGAAATCGCGCCAGACTTTCGTGGCTGCCGCCAGATCGGGCAGACCGCGCCCGAAGGCTTCGATCGTCAGCCAGCCGTCATAGCTGCTCTCCCGGATCGCCGCATAGGTTTCCGCCCAAGGGATGTTTCCGCGCCCCGGCACGCCGCGGTCGTTCTCGGAAATATGGATATGCGCGACGACGTCGATATTGCGGGTGAGTGCCCCGATCGGATCCGCTTCCTCGATATTGGCGTGGAACGTGTCGTACATGCCGCGAATATTGGGATGGCCGATCTGGTGGATGAGCGCCGCCAGTCCGTCCATCGTGTTCACCAGATAGCATTCGAACCGGTTGAGTGCCTCGAGCGCGATGGTGATGCCGCGCTCTGCAGCCAGATCACCGATCTCGCGCTGCACGGTGATGGCATGCTCGATCTCCTCGGCGCTCGGGCCTTCACCGCTGAAATGCCCCAGCGTCGAGTGTAGCGGTCCGCAAATCAGCGATGCGCCGAGCGCCTGGGTCCGGTCGAGGACGGAGCGCATGTGGTCGATACCCTTCCGGCGGGCGTCTTCGTTTCCGATCAGGTTCATGCCCGGGTCGCCCATCGCGGTCACGGCGGTGCAATCGAGACCGATGTCGGCAAGCATTTTCGAGAGATCGGCATAGTGTTCCGCGTCGCCGTCGAAAACGGGAATCTCGACGCCATCGTAGCCAGCGGACTTGATGTCTTTGAGCAATTTTTCGTGCTCGCGGGCGACATGCGTCGTCCACAGGAACATGTTCATCCCGATTTTCAAGCGATCCTCCCATTCAGTTATCTGGTCATACCAAATGAGCCTAGGTCTGAAAAGTCGATTCTGTTAGCTCCATGTGGCTTCGTTGCGATTAAGTAGGATTTTTGCGGGGAACATTGCACGCCAGTTGTCGGATCTTTTAAAAATGTACGCTTGATTTTCTTTTCGTTATGCGAGTAACTGGTAGAACCAGATAAGGCGAGAAGCGAGGGGATCGGAACCCTTGCTCAAGGGAGGAAAGAATGCACCTGTCGACACATAACTGGATGCGTGCCGAACCGCTTGAAGTCACCCTCAAGCGGATCAAGCAGTTTGGTTACGAGAGCATCGAGATCTCCGGCGAACCGGATCAATACGACGTCAAGGAGACGCGTGCGCTCCTGAAGGAACACGGAATCCGCTGCTGGGGAGCGGTGACGCTGACACTCGGCGAACGCAATCTCGCCGCCAAGGACGAGGGCCAGCGTGCGCGCTCGGTCGATTATGTGAAGTCGGTCATCACCATGGTGTCCGAACTCGAAGGTGAGATCATCACCCTGGTGCCCGCGACCGTCGGCAAGGTCGTGCCCGATGCAACGCCGGAAGAAGAGTGGAAATGGGTGGTCGACGCCACCAAGGAATGTTTCGACCACGCCCAGAAGAAGGGTGTGAAGATAGCCGTCGAGCCGCTCAACCGTTTTGAGACTTATCTGTTCAACCGCTGTGCCCAGGCGTTGGCACTCGCGGATGCGGTGAGCCCGGAATGCGGTGTCTGTCTCGATGCGTTTCACATCAATATCGAAGAAAATGACATGTATGACGCGATCCGGCTTGCCGGCAACCGCTTGTTCGATTTCCACGTGGCCGACAATAACCGCTTCGCGGCGGGCCTCGGTCATCTCGACTGGCAGAAGATCGTCTCGACGCTCAAGGAAATCGGCTATGACGGCGCGCTAACCAACGAGTTCGTCGCCCCGGTCGATCGGACACCTGCCACCATGTATCCCGACATGGTCGAGACCAATCCGGTCGACATCTCCCCCGAACAGCTGAAATTCATTCAGGATCACGGCTCCAGCCTTTTGACCGAGGACTTCTATTCGGACCAGATGCGGATCACAGCCGAGACCCTGCTGCCGTTGATCAAGTAACGGGAAGAGGCGATCCACCGGGGGCGGGCGCGCTCGCCAGCGGGGTTCGAAGGGCCCTGGCATGAAAATAACAAAAGTCACAGCCTGGTGGATCCAGATCCCGATCGAGGAGGCGCGTCAGCACACCAGCGATTTCGGGACACTGAGAACCTTCGATGCCGCCATCCTGAAGATCGAGACCGATGACGGCCTCATCGGGTGGGGCGAGGGCAAAAATGCGGCCGGAAGTGCCGGCAACTACGGAACCCTAGTCCGCCTCATCAACGAGGATTTCGGACCGCGCCTCATCGGGCGCGATCCCGCCGATATCACTTTCATCTGGGAAGATCTCTACAATGGCGTACGTGCCGAGAAGGCTTCGCGCTCCGGCCATGCCATGCCGGAAATGGCGCGGCGGGGGCTGACGGTTTCAGCGATCAGCGCGATCGACATCGCCCTTTGGGACATTCTCGGAAAGGCGGAAGGCAAACCGGTGTGGAAGCTGTTGGGCGGCCGCAAGGCCGATCGTCTGCCAGCCTATGCCTCGGGCGGCTGGGCAGATGCCGACCATATCGGCGAACAGCTCAAGTCCTACATCTCTGCCGGGGGCTTCGGCGCGGTGAAGATGCGGGTCGGTGCGATGGATGCCGCACCCCATATATCTGCCGAACGGGTACGCGCGGCGCGCAAGGCNCTCGGTCCGAATATCGANCTGGCGGTCGATGCCCACGGCACCTACACCGTCTCCGGCGCCCGNNGNTTTGCCCAGATGGTCGCCGACTGCGATCTCGCCTGGTTCGANGAGCCAATCATNGCNGATGACAAGGCCGGTATCGCCGAGGTGCGGGCCACGATCCCGATCCCGATCGCAACCGGAGAGAGCGAGGCGACGCGCTTCGCCTTCCGCGATCTGGCAGTCCGGCGCGCGGCCGATATATTCCAGCCCGATCCTGCCTTTTGCGGCGGCATCACCGAGGCCATGCGGATCGGCACGATCGCGTCGGCTTTCAATCTGCGTCTGGCGCCACATCTATGGGCAGGTGCGCCGTGTTTCTTCGCTGGCCTCCATGTCTGTGCGGCCTCACCGGCGAGCTTCACCGTTGAGTTTTCGCTTGGAGCCAACCCNATGATTCACGATATAGTTGAGGAGAAGGTCGAGGTGCGGGACGGAATGATCCGGATACCCGAAGGTCCGGGGCTCGGCTTCACCATGGACGAGAATGTCCTTTCGAAATACGCGAAAGCCTTATGAGCATCACCGAAGTCGATTTCCTGCCCAAGCTCGTCGCCTACATCGTGGAGGCGGCGCGAACGAATGGCGACAAGGCGCCTTCCGAGCGCGAACTTGCCGAACATTTTGCAGTCAGCCGCGGCCAGGTGCGCGAAAGCCTTGCCATTCTCGAGGCTATGCGGATCATCCAGCGTCGCGCCAAGTCGGGTATCTATCTCACTCTCGATGAGGCAGGGCTCGACAGNATGGCCCTTCTTGCNCGCGCCGGCGTGCAGCTCGATGCCGCCCAGATTTTCCAGGCCGTGGANNTGCGCAAGATCCACGANATCAAGGCGGCCGAACTCGCCGCCAACCGNGCGACNGAAGCGAATTTCGAACGTCTGCGCGATATCCTCGACCGCTCTGAAAGCCAGATCGCCGACGGNCTGGGCNTGCAGGAGCTTGATGGCGAATTCCATCTCGAGATCGTGCGCGCGACGCAAAACGATCTCTTTCACAAGATCTGCGCGAGTTTCTATGCGGCGAGCTTTCAGCGTATGCCCGTTTATTTCGGGCAGATCGAGCGCTCGATCAAATCCCATGCCGAGCACCAGCAGATATTCGACGCCCTCTACCGGCGCGATGCCATCCTGGCCCAAGCGNTGATGAACACGCATCTCGGTCGCGCGATGAGCTATTGGACCGAACTTCTCGACAGCGCACGCGAGCAAGCCGAAAAGAAGCCCGCCGCCGAGCCCGATCACGTCTAGATATGGCGGATCGCGAGACCATCTTCTCCANCCACACACTTCATCCGGAAGTGACCAAGGCGCTGTCCGAACTCGGCGATCTCGTCGTTGCGCCGGAACCGACACCTGCTGCGATAACTGAGGGCGCGCGGGGTGCTTCAATCATTGTGGTCCGCGCGCCGATCCCGGCCGAAATCTTTACCCGTGAGCCGAAATTGCGCGCTGCAGTCCGTCACGGGGCGGGGCTCGACATGATCCCGATGGAGGTGGCGACCGAGGCCGGCGTGCTCGTCGCCAACGTGCCTGGCGTGAACGCGGTCACGGTGGCCGAACATGTGTTCTGGTCGTCGATGGCATTGTTGCGGCGCTATCCGATGGTGAGTTCGGACTTACGGAACAGGGGCTNGGCAACGGCTCGCGCCCACTCCAATCATGGTCGCGAAATCTCGGGTCGCACGATCGGCATTATCGGCATGGGACATGTCGGCCGCCAGATTGCGAAGATCGCGTCCNNCGGNTTCGGCATGAATGTATTGGGTGTCACCAATCACCCCGGCTCGCTTCCCAATGGCGCAAAGCTGGCGTCACTCGATGAAGCGCTCAAAACCGCCGATATCCTCGTTCTTTGCTGCCCTCTGAATAAAAAGACACGGGGCATGATCGGTCGCGACCAGCTTGCCGAGATGAAGTCGGACGCGATCTTGGTCAATGTAGCGCGCGGTCCGGTGGTTGATGAACAGGCACTTGTCGAGGCACTCAAAGAGGAACGGATTGCCGGCGCAGTGCTCGATGTCTTCGAAACCCAGCCGCTGCCGCAGGATCACCCCTATCTNGCGCTGCCGAATGTCATTCTGACACCGCACATGGCCGGTATTACCGAGGAAAGCATGCTGCGCATGGGGCAGGGGGTCGTGCACGAGACCCGCGCCATTCTCTCAGGGCAGAAGCCGACCAATTTCTGCAATCCGGATGTATGGGGGCGCTACCAAGAGCGTTTCCCGCTCAAGGCCTGAAGCAAACACGAAGGCGGAAGGCCATCANGCCCCCCGCCTCAGGTCTTCCGCCTTCGCCATCCCGGCGTCAGAGAGCCGAGATATTCGCGCCGCTTTTCCGGTCAAAAATAAGGGTCTTGTCGGGCTGCCAACCGAACTGCACCGTTTCATCGAGCCGAACACGCGTCTTGGCGGGCACGGNCGCGTAGATNCGCTCATCATCNACCTGCATGGTCAGGATCTTCACAACGCCGTGGTCCTCGATGTCGAAGACGCGGGCGCTNACAGGCGCGCCGCTTTCAAGGCGGATATTTTCCGGTCGCACACCGACGGTCAGGTCCCGCCCGTCGAGGGCTTCGCGGTTGGCGCCGACNGGCAGTTTGGCTGACCCGATTTCCATCTGGCCACCGGCAACGCGTCCGTCGAAAAGGTTCATGGGNGGCGAGCCGACCGCNCGCGCGACGAATGTGTTGCACGGATTNTGATAGACCTCGGTCGGGGTCCCCACCTGCACCAGCTTGCCGCGATTGAGNACACCGATCTTGTCGCCCATCGACATGGCTTCCACCTGGTCGTGGGTGACGAAGAGGAAGGTCGCCTTCAGCTCGGTGTGCAGCTTCTTGAGCTCCACACGAAGCGCCTCGCGCAGTTTCGCGTCGAGGGCGGAAAGCGGCTCGTCCATCAGGAAGACGCGTGGCTCGCGAACGATGGCGCGGCCGATGGAAACGCGTTGCATCTCGCCACCCGACAGCCGTTCGACCTTCCGGTCGAGAAGCTTGGTGATCTGCAGCGTTTCGGCTGCCTTGTTTACCCGACGGTCGATCTCGTCCTGCGAGAGATTGCGGACTTTGGACTTCAGCGGAAATTCAAGATTTCCCCTGACGGTCAGCCGTGGATAGAGCGAATATTGTTGCAGCACCAGCGCCACGTCGCGCTCGGCAGCGTTCCATTCGGCNACATTCTCGCCGTCGATGAATATCTCGCCTTCCGTNGGCTTNTCGAGCCCGGCGATCAGCCGCAGTGTGGTCGTTTTGCCNGCACCGGTCTGGCCCAGAAGGACGAAGAATTCGCCATCCTCGATATCGAGGTCNAGGCCTCTCAGCGCCCGGGTGCCNCCATANGNCTTGGTAATCCCGCGAAGTGATATGCCTGCCATTACTGTGCCTTCCGAAGCGAGAGACCACTTTCGCGGTCAAAGAAGTGAGCTTGTTCCGGATCGAGATTGACCCAGACTTCCTGGCCTTCACCGGCAACGAAGCCGCTTTCCGTGCGCGCCCGAAGCGTCTGCCCNCCGATCTTGACGTCAACAATGTCNTGCGAGCCNAGCGGTTCGATNTTNGTNGTGACGGCTGAGAGATGATCNTTGGTNTTCGAGTGCGACAGAAGCACTGCTTCCGGTCGAATGCCGAGTGCAACCGGTGCGTCGCGGCGTATGCCGGTGAGCGCCGCATCGCCAAAGGCAAAGCCTTGTTCGGAGCCCTGCAGGCGGATTTCGGTCGCACTGCCGGCTGTGCCGATGTCGATGTCGGCGACATTCATCACCGGCGAGCCGACGAACTGCGCGACGAAAAGGTTGGCCGGATGGAGATACACCTCCTCCGGCGGTCCCACCTGCTGCAGCTTGCCGTCATGCATGATGACGATGCGGTCGGCGAGGCTCATGGCCTCCACCTGGTCGTGCGTCACATAGACGGTGGTCGAGCCCTGTTTGACGTGAAGCCGCTTGATCTCGGCGCGCATCTGCTCACGCAGTTTGGCGTCGAGNGCGCCGATAGGTTCGTCCATCAGCATGGCCTTGGGCTGGCGCACCAGAGCCCGGCCGATGGCGACACGCTGCATGTCGCCGCCCGACAGCGCCGAGGGCCGCTTGTCGAGAAGGTCGGAGATCTGNAGGATCCGNGCAATTTCCTTGACCGCCTTGTCGATGTCGGCCTTGCCCATGCGGGTGGCTCTCANCGGAAAGGCGATGTTCTCGTACACAGTCATGTGCGGATAGAGCGAGAACGACTGGAACACCATNGCGATATCCCGGTCCGAGCATTTGAGGTGCTGCACCGGTTCGCCGTCGATCAGGATGTCGCCGTCGTCGATGGTCTCCAGTCCGGCAATNGCNCGCAGCGTCGTCGTCTTGCCGCAACCCGACTGGCCCAGCATGACGATGAACTCATGCGGTGCGATCGTCAGGTTGAAGTCCTTGATGACCTGGTTTGAACCGAACCATTTCTGGATNTTGCGAAGCTCGATCTCGGTCGTCATGCCTTGCCCTCCCGATGGTCGGACACGTCGAAGACCTCGTCCTCGACGACGAAAGGCTTCGGCCCGATATGGGATGTAATCAGGAAGCAGATCAGGCCGATGATGATGATCGTCGCCCCGTAGCGATGCAGGAAGAAGATCCATGGCTGGCAGAGCGCCACGATGCCGAAGATCATCATCCACATGGACGCGGGTTCGAGATACTTGCTGTTGATTTCACGAAAACTCATTTGCGGATCGCTCCGAAGCTCATGCCGCGCAGAAGATGGTTGCGCAGAAGGAATGTGAAGATTGCGACCGGCAGCAGGAACAGGAATGTGCCTGAGGCGATCACCGTCCAGTCGGGCAGGCCGGAGCCGACCTGGCTGGGGATGAAGGGTGGTGCGGTCTGGGCGTCACGCCGGGTCATGATCAGCGCGAAGGCATATTCGTTCCACGCCGTGATGAAGCAGAAGACGGCCGTGGCAGCGATGCCCGTTGCAGCTTCCGGAAGCACCACCTTGAAGAAGGCCTCCATGCGTGTGTAGCCGTCGACGAGGGCAGCTTCCTCGTATTCCTTCGGGATNTCGTCGATGAATCCCTTCATCAGCCAGACCGAGAAGGACAGGTTGAATGCGGTGTAGAGGATGATGAGGCCCACATGCGTGTCGTTGAGCCCGACCA
This sequence comes from Hoeflea sp., assembly GCA_002707605.1. GTDB lineage: Bacteria > Pseudomonadota > Alphaproteobacteria > Rhizobiales > Rhizobiaceae > Pseudohoeflea. The sequence goes on along the minus strand of PANK01000001.1, from coordinate 1,316,476 downwards.
CGCGATACATCAGGAACATCGGGATCGCGACGACAACGGGTGGCAGCATGCGCGTCGANAATATGAAGAACAGCCAGTCCTGCTCACCCGGCATCTTGAAGCGCGAGAAGCCGTAGGCGGTAAATGTTCCCATCCCGACCGCCAGAACAGTGGAGGTGATCGCGATGATCAGCGAATTGACGAAGCGGCTCGGATAGCCCGAAAGCTGGACTTCACCNCGTCCCGAGCGAACGATCTTCTCGCCNCCGTCGAAGACCAGTCGTTCCCACCANGGNGCGGCGGCGTATTCCTCCGGCGTCGGTTGCTCGCGCAACTGTGAGCGGCGCAGGGTGAGCTTCACGAAGGGCGAGATTTCGGGCTCGAAGACGATGGTCGGCGGCACGGTGGTCGCGAGATTGCGGGGTTTGAAAGAGGTCGAGACGATCCAGTAGATCGGCGCCAGGAAGATGATCGTGACGACCAGCACCGAAATAATGGCGACCTTGTTGAGCGCACGTTCGCTCGTTGTCTGAACGGCGGCCATCTCAGCGCTCCTTCACTTTGTTGAGGTACTTCACGTAGATGTTGGTGATGGCCACCACCATGATCAGCACGATGTAGGCGAATGCGCAGCTCATGCCGGTCTGCCATTCCTGGAACGCCATCTTGTAGAGCCGGATCGCGATCATCTCGGTCGTCGGCTGGCTGGTCATGATGTAAGCGATGTCGAAGGTCTTGAACGCCTCCATGGTGCGGAAGATGATCGCGATCATCAGGATCGGTGCGACCAGCGGAAGCGTGATGCGGAAGAAGGTGTAGAACGGTCCCGCCCGATCGATTGCGGCGGCTTCGTAAAGGTGTTTGGGCACCGCCGAGAGGCCGGCGAGCGAAAGCAGCATGACGAAGGGCGACCACATCCAGATGTCGGTGATCGCCACCGCATAGAGCGCCATGTCGGGATCCGAAAGCCATTCGAAACGCCCAAGNCCGAGCACGTAGTTGATNATGCCGAAGGACGGGTCGTAAAGGAGCTTCCAGAACAGCCCGACCACNGCCATCGACAGCATCATNGGCANNAGNAGCAGCGTGGTGATCAGACCCTTGAACGGGATATCNCGGTTCAAGAGCATCGCCACGCCGAAGCCGACAACCACCTGGCCTGCCACGGAAACAATCACGTATTTCGCGGTGATCGTAAAATTCGTCCAGATGAAGGGATCGTTGAGCAACTCGCGGTAGTTCGCCAGCCCGACCCAGTTGGCGGGCGCGTTGGTCGACGCCCTGAAGTCGGTGAACGAGTAGTACAGCGAATAGAGCAGCGGAAAGATATTGAAGATGATCAGGAACAGGATCGTCGGAATGATGAACAGGTTCCTGATCGATAGATCGCTCATGCCCCTTCGCGCGGCGCGCGATTGCGGGTCCAGCTGGGTCATTGTCAAGGTCGTCAAACTCCGCTCCTCCGAGAGCTGCCACACCCCGCAGCCACGCCGCGGTCATGTCCATTCAATTGCGAATTGCCAACCCGCAGACGCGGGACTTCGATGACGCGTCGTTTCCGGCGCGCCGCTCATCTCATTTTTTCGGATTGGAGAGGGGATGCNAGAACACCCCCTCNCTGCAGGGCCTACTGGCGGCCGTACTTCTTGAACGTTTCGTTCCAGTCCCCGGCAAGCGCATCGAGCGCTTCCTTGGCAGAACCGTCGCCCGCAGTNATGTACGGATAGATGCGCTGGTTCATCTGGATCAGAAGTTCGGCATATTCCGGCGTTGCCCAGAAGTCCTTCACGCGGAACATCGTCTCGTAGAACGCCTTGTTGTAGGGNGTTGCGTTCTGGAATTCGTCCGAGCCCAGNACCGCCGCGCTGGCGGTGTAGCCGCCGAGTTCNGCCCAGCGCTTCTGGGTTTCNTCCTTGATGAACCACTCCAGGAATTTCATCGCCTCTTCCTTGTTCTCGGAGTAGGAGATGACGGAAATACCCTGGCCACCCAGTGCGGCATACTGGTCGCCGTTCGGGCCTGCCGGGTTGGCGAAGAAGCCGGTGACCTTGGCGTTCGGGTTTGAGGCTTCATTGACGAGGGCCGGGAAGAACGCGAAGTAGTTCATGCTCATCGCGGCCAGGTTCTCGGTGATCGCCTGGTTGTTCTCGACGAAGAAGGATTTCGCCCAGCCCGGAGGCGTGTAGGTGTAGAGCTCGCGATAGAGTTCCAGCGCCTTCACGTTCTGCTCGGAGTTGATGATCCCGTCGACCTTGTAGTTTTCNTAGTCGCCGAGTTCACCGCCATAGGAGAAAATGGCGTTCTCCACGCCCATCACCAGGCCGTCATACGAGTTGTCGGTGTAGATGGCGATGCCGTACCGGTTCTCGTCCGGGCGGTGGAAGAATTCCGCGATGTCGCGCAGTTCCTTCCAGTCNTTCGGCGGGGCGAGGTCNTAGCCGTACTTCGCCTTGAAGGCCTCCATTTCCTTGGGGTCTTCGAACCAGTCCTTGCGATAGGACCANCCGACGGCGTCACCTTCGGCGGGNATTGCCCAGTATTTGCCNGAGTTTGACGGATATTCGGCATAGTATTTCACCGTCGCCGGCGCCATGACTTCGCCGAGATTGTGCTCGTTGAAGAAGTCGGTGAGGTCGACATAGTGACCGGCCTCGGAAGCTGCCCCCAGCCACTGGGANTCGCCCACCACCATGTCGTAGGCGGAGCCGCGNGCNTTGAATTCGGTAAAGGCCTTGGTCTGGAAATCNTGCCAGGGCGTGGTTTCCACGGTCACCTGGACGCCGGTTTCGGCCTCGTACTCGTTCACCAGTTCCTGAAGGTAGTTGGCGGGGTCCCACTCGGCCCAGAAGATCGTCAGTTCCTGGGCAAGGACTGAGGTGCTGCTTGCAAGCGCAAGTGCCAGCCCTCCTGCAATTCCAATCATTCTCCTGCGCATGATGTTCTCCTCCCAAAAATGCACATTCGATTTGGTATTGGCGCTGGCTGTCCCGAATTGCTGAATGATTATCGGGAGGCCTCCTCCAGCCGTCCCCGCATTCATTTCCGGTTTTCTGTCTGGCCTCCTCAACGCCACNTGCCAGTCATGAATTGGTATTACCAAATACCAGACCAGTCAAGAAGCTTCCGTCCACAAGGGAAAACGGGCGTGGACTCGGCATTGCATGAAAAAACTCGCGACAATAGAGGGGATTTTATTTCATTTTAGCGGCACTGCGTGGTATGAGTGCCGGTCTGAAAATTCGCTGCTTCTGCATATCTGGTAAGGCCAGATTTGCATTTCTGTGCGGATTGGCAGACCAAACAGGCGGCGGCTCCAGTGGCGGGTATGGTCTTGAGGGGAGACTGACCGGAAGCGGGGGCGACACGCCCGCGAAAAGGCTGAGGAATGCCCCGAGAGGGTCGTGGGAGGATGAGTTGAAACGTATTTTTGTGGTTGGCACAGCCGATACAAAGGGGGAGGAACTCGCATGGTTGGCTCAAGCGGTTTCCGCTTCCGGTGCGTCTGTCCTCACTGTTGACGTCGGCACGAAGAACCCGACGATCCCGACCGATATCGCAGCTGCGACGATCGCGGCCTGCCACCCCGATGGAGCAGATGCGGTTCTCGGCGGCGATGACCGCGGGGAAGCCGTCACCGCGATGGGCCTAGCCTTCGCTCATTTCCTGCGCGGTCGAGACGACATTGCGGGCGTTGTCGGGATCGGCGGCAGCGGCGGCACCTCGATCATTACGGCGGGCATGCGTGGATTGCCTTACGGGCTCCCCAAGATCATGGTCTCGACGATGGCCTCGAGCGACGTCTCCGCCTTCGTCGATATCTCCGACGTCGTGATGATGCCCTCGGTGACCGATCTGGCCGGTCTCAATCGCCTGAGCCGAATGGTGCTCGCCAATGCGGCGGCAGCCATAGCCGGAATGGTCGGTAAGCCGGAAGCATCCGAAGAAGACACGAAATCCATTGGCCTTTCCATGTTCGGCGTCACGACGCCTTGTGTTACGGCAGTCGTCGAGCGGCTGAAGCCTGACTTTGATTGCATGGTCTTCCACGCCACGGGCGTTGGCGGGCGCACGATGGAAAAGCTCGTCGATGACGGCATTCTCTCNGGNGTTCTCGATCTCACCACGACCGAAGTCTGCGACATGCTGGTCGGTGGNGTGCTGGCGGCNACCGAGGACCGCTTCGGTGCNATCGCCCGGACCGGCGTGCCCTATGTCGGCTCNGTNGGNGCGCTCGACATGGTCAATTTCTGGGCACCCGAAACAGTGCCGGAGAAGTTTGCCGGCCGCCAGTTCTACAAGCACAACGCCAATATCACCCTGATGCGTACAACCGCTGAGGAATGCGCCCGTATCGGTGCCTGGATCGGGCAAAGACTGAGTGCGACCACGGGCCCGGTGCGGTTCCTGATTCCCGAGAAGGGCATTTCGGCGCTCGATATCGAGGGTGGCGTTTTCTTCGATCCCGAAGCCGATGCCGCACTGTTCGCAGCCATCGAAGACAATTTCAAAGCAACGGATGATCGCCGTATCGTGCGGCTTCCGCTCCACATCAATGACCCAGCCTTTGCGAAGGCTGCGGCCGACGCCTTTCTGTCCATCCTATAAATCCGAGCATGGGAGAGGAGCCCGCGCATGAGTGAGAAGTTTTTCGTCTATCCCGAAACAGTCGACCGTTTTGCCTTCGACTGGGGGCACCTCACCGTNACCTGCGGACCGAACGTCACCGGGGCCAAGACCTTTTCGGCGGGCGTCGTCCACGTCCCGCCTGGCGAGGGGCATGCANGGCACAATCANCCCGGTTCGGAGGAGATCATCTATGTGCTTGAAGGCGAGGGTGAGCAGATGGTCGAAGATACGCAAGGCAANCCGGTGACCGAAACAGTACGCGCGGGCTGCACCATCTTCGTACCCGAAAGCCGCTTCCATTCGACGCTGAATACCGGCGACAAGCCGATGAAGCTGTTTGTCGTCTATAGCCCGGCCGGACCGGAAGAGGCGTTGCGGGACCTTCCGGACTTCCGCCTTGTTCCGCCGCCGCACGGGTAAGCCGTCTTTGGGAGGAGACTGACATGAAACATGACATCGGGCCGCTTCGCGCGGCGTCACCCGCCGAACTGCCCTATGCGTTCGCCGATCTGGACAAGGCGCTGGAGGAGGCGGGCCTCGACGCGCTTGTGGCGACGTCCAAGCACAATGTCCGCTATCTGCTCGGCGGCTACCAGTTCATCTTNTTCGNNGCCATGGATGCCATTGGGCANAGCCGCTACCTTCCNGCCTTCGTCTACATAAAGGGGCAGGCGGACAAGATCGGCTATTTCGCAAACAAGATGGAAATCCACGAGCACAAGGCNGCACCCTTCTGGGTGCCGGAGTTCCGNCCNGGNTTCTGGGGCTCGGTCGACNCNATGGAAGCCGTCGGCCAGTATTTGCAGGACTGCGGCCTGGCNAGCGGCAGGATCGGCATCGAGGCGGGCTTCATGCCGAAGGATGGTTATGATGCGCTGGCCGGTTCCATTCCGCAGGCGCGGATCACGGACGCCAGCATGACGCTGACGCGCCTCAGGATGATCAAGTCGAAGGGTGAACTCGACCTCCTGCGCGAGGCCACGAGCCGGATCGACCAGTCGATGGTGGCGACGATCCGGGCTTCGGGGGAAGGTTCCACCAAGAACGAGATCATCGAAAGGTTGCGGCAGGAGGAGACCGCGCGCGAACTCGCCTTCGAATATTGCCTGCTTACGCTCGGCGACAGCCATGTCCGTTCGGGCTCNGATCANGCCTGGGNGAAGGGTGAGGTGCTATCGATCGATTCNGGCGGTAACCTGCATGGCTATATCGGTGACATNTGCCGNATGGGCGTGCTGGGCGAACCNGANGCCGAGCTTCAGGATCTGCTNGCCGAGGTGGAATCCGTCCAGCAGGCGGCCTTCGCCGAAATCGCGCCTGGGAAGACGGGTGCCGCGATGATTGCCGCCGGCGAGGCCGAACTCAAGCGCGGCCCCAATGCCGCCTGCAACGATTTCTTCGCCCACGGCATGGGCCTCATCAGTCACGAAGCACCATTCCTGATGACCAACCACCCGGTTGCCTATGACGGGATCGACGCCGACCGGCCGTTCGCGCCCGGCATGGTGCTCTCGGTCGAGACGACCATGCAGCACCCGAAGCGCGGTTTCATCAAGCTCGAGGACACGGTGATCATCACCGATAAAGGGCACGAACTCTTNGGTCCNGACAATCGCGGCTGGATCGTCAGCGAANTCTAGGCGCCGGGNCGTTCGATGGAGGTCATCGAGCGNCCCTTGATTTCTCTCAGCAAGGCCTGAGCNGGGTGGANNAGNCGCTTGCCNTCAAAACGCTTGACCTGCGAGCGGCAGGAATAGCCTGTCGCAAGCAGNGTCTCGCCGGGCTGTTCGTCTGCGGTATGCGCGCGCCATGACAGGTCGTAGATGCGTTCCGACGTTTCGCGATGCCGCTTCTCGTGGCCATAGGCGCCCGACATTCCGCAACAGCCGACGTCGGGCAACCGCAGNGACAGNCCGAANCGTTCNAANACCTGNCNCCAGGCATTGNCGGACGCCGGNGCGTTGGTCTTTTCCGTGCANTGAAGAAGCAGGCTGTAGGAANNNGNCGGCTTNCCNGNNGCGANATCGACNNCTGCGCCNGNAAGCCANTCCTGCAGCATNTGCACTTTCGGTGCNTNNNTGACGCCGAGNGCCCGNGNNTATTCCGACCGGTAGGTCAGNGTGACGGCNGGGTCGAGCCCGACGAGNGGAACNCCGGNCTCNGANAGCNCACGNAGCATGCGGGNATTCCTTGANGCNACNGANCGGAACCGGTCGAGATANCCGGTCNCATGCAGTGATTTCCCGTTGGNAAGGTAAGGNGCGACGAACGGAATAAAACCGAGCGCCCGGATGAGTTCGGCCGTATCGAGCACCAGCTGCGTCTCGAAATGGCTTGTGAACGTATCTTGCACCAGCACCACGGAATGGGCACGCTCCGCTTCGCTCAGGCGCGACAGGGCCACGGACGTGGCAACCGCGACGCCGCGCTTTTTCAGCTCGGGCATAAGCTTCTGAGGGTCGACGCGCGGCAGATCGATCAACCCCATCGCGTCGGTGACGATCCGAGACAGCGGGTTCGACATGAAAAGGTTCGAGAAGCGCGGCGCGATCGTCAGATAGGGCGCCAGTTCCTCGAGCCGCGACATCAAAAGATCTCGCGGGGGACGGAGGTAGCGGCGGTAATATTCCTCGAGGAAGCTCGCCTTGAGTTCCGGCACGTTGACCTTGATCGGGCAACCGCCGGCGCAGGACTTGCATCCAAGACACCCGTCCATGGCCTCCTTGACCGCGTGCGAAAAATCCGGCTCGCCGCGCCGGGCACGCAGACTGTTGATCAGCTTACGCGGCAGGCCGGCAGGGCGGGACCTTTCGTTGCCCGGCGCAGCGCCTGCATCGGACAGCCGGGTCAGCCATTCGCGTGTGAGTGCCGCGCGCCCCTTGGGGGAATGACGGCGGTCGCCGGTAGCCTTCCAGGACGGGCACATGGCGGCGTTCGGATCCCGGTCGAAACAGGCGCCGTTGCCGTTGCACACCATTGCGTCACGGTAGTTGGCGCGCGTCTCTGCGGGAATGCGCCGGTCGCCCGAACCTCGTGTCGTCACTTCATCGATACGGAGCAGCTCACCCGATCCCGCAACGGCAATCTTGCCGGGATTGAGCTTGTTGTGGGGATCGAAGGCCGTTTTGACCGTCTTTACCAGCGGATAAAGGTCGCCGAAGAACTTTGGTACATATTCAGAGCGCACGCCCTTGCCATGCTCACCCCATAGAAGGCCGCCATATTTCAATGTCAGGTTTGCCACCTCGTCGGTGATGGTGCGGATGAGCTTCTCCTGCTCCGGCTGTTTCATGTCCATCGCAGGTCGCACATGCATGACGCCGGCATCGACGTGACCGAAAATGCCGTATTCCAGTCCGTGGCTGTCGAGAACCGCGCGAAACTCCGCAATAAAGTCGGCCACGTGTTCCGGCGGAACGGCGGTGTCCTCGACAAAGGGGATGGGACGCTTCTCGCCTTCCATGTTGCCGAGAAGACCGACCGAGCGCTTCCGCATGCCCCAGACCCGCTTGATGGCGTCAGGATCGGCGGTTGTTGTGCTGCCAAGACGGCCTTCGGAGTGGCCGGCTTCAAGGGCGTCCAGAAGCCTGGCCGCTTTGCGGTCAAGTTCGGCTTTGTCCTCGCCTACGAATTCGACGATGTTGATCGCCTGTAGTTTGTCGGCATCGAACGGGAAAAACTCCGACACGCCGGTCCAGACAATGTCATTGCGGGCGAGGCCCACGACACGCGAGTCGATCGTCTCCACCGAGGCCGGATTGTGCCCGGCCAGAAGCCGCGCGTCGCGCATGGCGAAATCGAAATCGGCGTAGCTGATGTTGACGAGCACCGCATGCGCCGGCTTCTTCAAGACGTTCACCCGCGCTTCGACAACGATGCCGAGTGTTCCCTCGGAGCCGCAGATAAGCGCGTTGAGATCGAACGCACCCTCGGCATTGCGGATGTGGGCCAGATCATAGCCCGTAAGGCAGCGATTGAGGTTGGGAAAGCCGGCCTCGATCCGCGCCGCGTTCTCGCGCTGGAGCGTGTTGACAGTGCGGTGTATCGATCCCGCAAGATCGTCCCGTGCCTCGATGGTCTGAAGCTCGTCGTCCGAAAGTGGCGCCGAGCGCCAGATCGTGCCATCCGAGAGAACCGTCGTGAGTTCTAGCACGTGGTCGCGGGTCTTGCCGTAGAGACAGGATCCCTGGCCGCTCGCATCGGTGTTGATCATCCCGCCGATCGTTGCGCGGTTGGACGTACTGAGTTCGGGTGCGAAAAACATCCCGTCAGCTTCAAGTGCGGCATTGAGCCGGTCCTTGACGCAGCCCGGTTGCACCCGCGCCCAACCTTCTTCCGCATTGATCTCGAGAATGCCGTTCATGTGTCGCGACAGATCGATCACGACGCCGTTGGTCAGCGACTGGCCGTTGGTGCCGGTGCCGCCGCCGCGCGGGGAGACGACAATGGAGGCAAAGCGCTCTTCGCCGACGAGCTTCAAGGCCAGTGACACGTCATCCACCGATTTCGGAAAAATCACTGCTGACGGCATGCGCTGGTAGATGGAATTGTCGGTCGCGAACGGAGTGAGCATACCCTCATCGACCGAGCAATCGCCTGCGAACCCCTTGGTCTTCAACTGCGAGACATAGTCGGCATAAATCTGACGCGCCTGATCGGGCGCAGGCACCAGTCGGGGTATCACGGCATGCTCCTTCAAATTCCTGGCCGAAGCATTCATCCGGGACGTGACAGATGGCAAGCCGGTGGTCCTGCAAAAGAGCAAGGATCAGACCCGTGGTCCACCCTGACCATGCGGTTTTGATCGCTCGCTTGGGACCATGATGCTCGAGTTCAAGACTTTACTCATTCTCTCTGGAATGGTGTAACGCATTCTGTCCCAGGAGACCGGCAGCCTGCTTCATATGCGGGATTGCCGTCCACGCCTGAAAGGGCGTCCGGACTGACCGCTTCATGCACATCCCTTGCGCGCAACCTGATTTGAACGGAAAGAACATAATGACGAACGGAAAACACCTCATCGCTGGCGAATGGGTTGAGGGCGAAAACAAGTTCACCTCCGAGCCGGCTCACGGCGAAGCCCGCGAATTTTCGGTCGGAACGCCGGCCCATGTCGATGCCGCAGCCACGGCTGCCGAAGAAGCCTTCTGGAGCTACGGCTATTCGACCCGCGCTGAACGCGCCGCGTTCCTGAACGCGATTGCCGACGAGATTGAAGCGCGCGCCGACGAGATTACCGCGATCGGCACCTCCGAAACCGGTCTGCCCGAAGCGCGCCTGCAGGGCGAGCGCGGCCGCACCACCGGCCAGCTGCGCCTCTTCGCTTCGCACATTGAGAAGGGTGACTATCTCGACCTGCGTCACGACGAGGCGCTGCCGGATCGCGCACCGCTCCCGCGTCCGGACCTGAAGATGATCCAGCGTCCGATTGGTCCGGTTGCCGTCTTCGGCGCCTCGAACTTCCCGCTCGCTTTCTCGACCGCCGGCGGTGACACCGCGGCCGCTCTCGCAGCAGGCTGCCCGGTCGTCGTCAAGGGTCATTCGGCCCACCCCGGCACCGGTGAGATCGTCGCCCAGGCCATCGACGCGGCGATCAAGAAGACTGGCGTCAATCCCGGTGTCTTTTCCTTTATCCAGGGCGGCAAGCGTGACGTCGGCCAGAGCCTCGTCCAGCATCCGCTGATCAAGGCTGTCGGCTTCACCGGTTCCCTCGGTGGCGGTCGCGCGCTCTTCGATCTTTGCGCGCAGCGCCCGGAACCGATCCCGTTCTTCGGTGAACTCGGTTCGGTCAACCCGATGTTCCTGATGCCGGAAGCGCTCAAGGCTCGCAGCGCAGAGCTTGCCAAGGGCTGGGCTGGTTCGCTCACCATGGGCGCCGGCCAGTTCTGCACCAATCCGGGTATCGCCGTCGTTCGCGATGGTCCGGATGCCGATGCTTTCGTGAAGGCTGCAACCGAAGTCCTTCAGGGAATGGGCGGGCAGACCATGCTGACGGACGGCATCGCGTCCGCCTATCGCCAGGGCCGCGATCGTGTCGCCGGCGTCGCCGGTGTGCAGGAACTTGTTTCCACGGAACCCGGCGAGCGGGAAGCGACGCCATTCCTCTTCACGGCAACCGGCAAGCAGTGGCTCGAAAACGAGGAACTGGGCGAGGAGGTCTTCGGCCCGCTCGGCCTTATCGTTCGTGCCGCCGATTTTGATGAAGTCCAGAAGATCGCCCGAACGCTCCATGGGCAGCTGACCGTGACGATCCACATGGATAAAGCCGATACCGCTGATGCCCAGCAGTTGATGCCGGTGCTTGAGCGCAAGGCGGGTCGTATCCTCGTCAACGGTTTCCCGACCGGCGTGGAAGTTTGCGATTCCATGGTTCATGGCGGTCCATACCCGGCCTCGACCAACTTCGGCGCAACCTCGGTTGGCACACTTTCGATCCGTCGCTTCCTGCGCCCGGTCTGCTACCAGAACATGCCGGACGAATTGCTGCCGGAAGCCTTCAAGTAAGACCTTCCAGCAAGCGCTTCGGCAGGGTTTCCCTGTCGGGGCACCTTAGAATGAGAAACGAGCGCGTACCGCTGAGGTCCGCGCTCGTTTTGTTTGACGGGAGTTAAAGCCTCAGGCTTCTTTCGGTGTCTTGTCCCGCTGCACCACCACGCTGAGGAGCGCGAGCAGGCCCGAGCCCAGCATGAGGAGAACCGATACGGCGTTGAGAACCGGCGTCGAGCCGACTTTCACCATGCGATCATACATCGTCACCGTCAGCGGTGCGTCGGAACCGACGAGCATCAGTGTCGTGTTGAAGTTCTCGAAGGAGACGAGGAACGCGACCACGAAAGCCGAGAACAGGGCCGGAGCGAGGAAGGGCAGGGTGATGGTCGCGAGCACTCGCAACCGGCTGGCGCCGAGATTGAGCGCCGCTTCTTCCAGAGCGATGTCAAATTTCTGCAGACGCGCCGCAATCACCAGAGATGTGATGGTGGTCAGGAACGCGCACTGGCCGAGAACGACAAGAGGGATGCCTGGACGGAGCCATGTCAGAAACAGACCCAGTTCGCGATCCGCGAAGTTGGCAGCCATCGACGCGAAGACCAGGATCGAGATGCCGAGGATGACGCCGGGAATGACGAGTGGCACCACCATCAACACGAAGAAGAACGGCTTGAAGGGGAATTGCTTGCGCTCGAACAGGAAGGCGTTGCAGGTGCCGAGAAAAACCGACAACAGCGACACGATAACCCCGATATAGATCGAGTTGAAAATGCCGTCGAGCAGCCGCTCGTCGTGGAAGAGGCCGAGTTTTGGTTCGACCGGCGAGAAGAACCAGTCGAGGGTGAAGCCCTGCCACGGCAGCGAGGGAAACATGGAGTCGTTGAAGGCGAACACACCGGCCGCGACAAGAGGCGCGACCAGGTAGAGGAAGAAGATCACCACATAGGCGCGGTAAATGAAAAGGAGGTGAGCGGGCGTCTTCATGGGCTCAGTCCTTCGCCACGGTGGTTGCCAGGCTCTGGCCGGTAAGCTTCAGCCCCGCCCAGACCACGAAGGACGTGAACACCAGCAGCAGCACGCCGAAGGTGGCGCCGTATTCCCAGTTATACCGGGTGATGAACTGGTTGTAGATCTGCTCGGTGAACCAGCTCGAGTTCTTGCCGCCCAGAAGGATCGGCGTGAGATAGCTGCCGGCCGCCAGCATGAAGGTGATGATGCAGCCCGACACGATGCCCGGCATGGCATAGGGCACGATGATTCGTCGGAAGACGGTCCAGCGCGAGCCGCCGAGATTGTAGCCGGCCTCCAGAAGCGCATCATCCATGCCCTGCAGTGTCGAGACGAGCGGCACGATCATGAACAGGATAACGGTGTAGACGAGACCGATGACGACAGTCACGTCGTTGTAGAGCATTTCGATCGGTTGCGAGATGATTCCGAGATTGACGAGTGTCGTCGAAACGACCCCGGTTTCACGCAGGAGGACGATCCAGCCATAGGCGCGCACAAGATCGCTCACCCAGAGCGGGATCAGGCACATGAGAAACAGTGCTGCGCGGCTCTGCTGGCGCGCCATCTTGGCGATATAGTAGGCGACTGGAAAACCCATCGCCAGCGCCAGGGCGGTGACCAGGATCGACATCCAGGCGGTGCGCAGAAGCGTGTTGCGGTAGATTGGCTCGCCGAAGAAGGCCATGTAGTTCGAAAAGCCGTACTCGTATTCGTTGATGCCGACTTTTTCGCGTAGCGACACATAGCCGATGCCGATCTGCGGCAGCACGATCAACAGCCCGATCCACAGCGCGAAGGGCGCAAACAAGAGGATCAGCGACAGGCGTCCGGCGTCGCGGCTCATCAGCCTGCCCTCTGCGGGAAGATGCGGGCGCGCTCCGGTTCCCAGGTCACGTCGATCTTTGCGCCTTCGGAGACGTTGGATGCCTGCATTGCGTCAGCGACTTCGATCAGTTCTCCATTCCCGGTGCGCACCAGAACGCGCGAATTCGCACCATTGAACAGAAGGCTGTCGACCGTACCGGACAGCGTTTGTGTCGGCTCGTTACCGCCGATGGTCAGCGCCTCGGGGCGTACGAAGACATCGACCTGCGCATTCTTCTCAAGAGGCTCGGCCAGCTCGCCGAGCATCTGTCCGCCACCTTTGAGCTCGATGAGCGCCTGAGAGCCGCGAACGTCTGCGATCTTGCCGGAAAAACGGTTTGAATCCCCCACGAAGCCCGCAACGAAGCCCGACGCTGGAGCGTCGTAGAGTTCCTTTGGTGTGCCGATCTGCTCGAACTTGCCTGCATTCATCACCGCGACCTTGTCCGACATGACGAGCGCCTCGGACTGGTCGTGGGTGATGTAGAGGAAGGTCGTTTCGAACTGGTGCTGGAGCTGCTTGAGCTCGATCTTCATGTGTTCGCGCAGCTTGAGGTCCAGCGCGCCGAGCGGTTCGTCGAGCAGCAACACATCGGGTTCGAGCACCATGCAGCGTGCAATCGCGATACGCTGCTTTTGACCGCCGGAAAGTTGGCCGATCTGTTTTCCCTGGACGCCCGGCAGGCCGACGCGCTCGAGAACGCGGGCAACCTTGGCCGGAATGTCCGCCTTGTTGTCGCCGCGGCATCGCAAGCCATAGGCGATGTTCTCGCCCACATTCATCATCGGGAAGAGTGCCAGATGCTGGAAGACCATCTTCACATTGCGCCTGTTGGGCGGCAGCGAGACGACGCTCTCGCCCTTGATCTTGATGTCACCCGAAGTTGGGGCCTCGAAGCCGGCAATCATCCGCATCAGCGTTGTCTTGCCGCAGCCGGAGGGGCCGAGGATCGAATAGAAGGAACCGGCGGGAACATCGAGCGAGACGCCCGAGACGGCGGTAAAGTCGCCGAACTTCTTCACCAGATTGGCGCAGTTGAGATCATCCATCACTCAAGACCCGTTCAAGTGCAGGCCGGCCGGAACGCCATTGTNCCGGCCGGGTNTTGACGATCNNCGCGAACTTAGTTCGACGCCGCCTTGATACGCTCNAGAGCGAGGCCTTCCATGTCTTCGATGCCCGGAGGNATGTTGGCGAAGAANTTCAGGTTGTCCATGTCGGCTTCGGTGAAGCCGGCTTCCACGGCCGCACGCTTGTCGTCCGGCAGGAGNGACATCGCGTCCGGTACGGCGGCAAGTGCGCCGGTCGAAGCGGACATGATCTTCACGTTNTCGGGCTTGGTGACGAAGTTGATCCACTTGTAGGCGGCATCGTCAGCNTCNCCGCCGCGCGGNATGGCGAAGGTGTCGATCCAGGCAAGCGCACCGGTTTCCGGCGGAATGAAGTGAATGTCCTGGTTTTCGCTGTAGAGCTTGAACGCGGTGGAATCCCAGGTTTCCGACAGAACGACTTCGCCCGACAGCATCAGGGCCGAGAGATCGTCGCCGCCGGTCCAGTAGGTCTTGATGTTGTCCTTGCACTCGATCAGCTTGGCCGTGACCTTGTCGAGCATGTCCTTATAGGCGTCCTTGTCCGCGTAGAGCGCGAANGGATCCATGCCCATGGCGAAACCCATGCCCAGAAGGATGGTGCGGCGCAGGCGCATCGAGGTGCGACCCTTGTATTCCGGGTTGCACAGGTCAAGCCAGCTCTTGGCGTCAGGTGCTTCCTTGACGTTGGCCATCATGCCCGAGGTGCCCCACTGGTGCGGCACGGCATAGACTTCGCCATCGATCGTGGTGTTGGCCTTCACGCCTTCCACCAGGTTCGGCGAAAGCTGGTCCATGTTGATCTTCGAAAGGTCGAGAGGCTTGTAGATGTTGTATTCGACCTGTGCCGCGTAGATGCGGTCGTGGCTTGGCTGGGCGAGGTCGTAGCCGGTGCCGCCGGTGGCGCGCAGCTTGGCGATCATTTCCTCGTTGTTCGAGAAGGTCACCTCGACCTTGATGTCCGGATTTTCAGCCTCGAACTTCTTGACCAGTTCCTCGGGCGCATAGCTGCCCCAGGTCAGNATGCGCAGGTTTTCTGCCTGTGCAAGAGTTACGGAGCCNGCGATCATCATCGCGGTGGCTGCAAGTAGCTTGGTTCCCAGTTTCATTATTGTTCACTCCTCTGTGCGTGAAAATGACGGAAGATCATCGCATTCTTCTTATTGGCGTTGCCGCCGCCCAAATCGCTAACCGTCCAGGTTATCGATCAGATGACAGCCCCGCATTCCTCCACAATGGCTTCATTGGAAGCTCATATTGGTCACCTTGGAAGGTCCATTCCTTGCAAGATTAAGGGCCAATTTCCTTGTTCCTGTCTACTCCTAAATCCCCAGCCGATCCCGGATCCGATAGACATGGATGGCCGGTCCGAGAAACCATGGCTTGCCGGTNTAATACGATCGGCTTGGAAACGGCGTCTTTGTGTAGCCTGTTTCACCCTCCGTATTGCCGAGTATGCGTTGNCCGATTTTCTTGCCCTGAAACCCGGCCATTCCGACGCCAGAGCCGCAATANCCGAGCGANTAATGGATNCCGTCTNCGCTGCCCGCNTGGGCGAGCGTATCGAAGGTGTAGCCCACGAAACCCATCCACGAATGGCTGACACGATAGCCCTCGAGTTGCGGAAAAAGCCGGATGAGCTCGCGGTGCAGCATCTTGCCGCTNGATCGCGCATCGGTCTCCGCCATGCTCACCCGTCCGCCGAAAATGATGCGTCTCCGGTCGGGGGAGGCCCGGAAGTAATACAGCACGTGGCGGCTGTCCGAGACGATGCGATCCTTCGGTATGATCTCGTCGACGAGTTTCTCGGGCAGTTCTTCCGTGGCAATCACATAGCTGCCGATCGGCATCACCCGCCGTTGGTGCCACGGGGAGAGTTTGCCGGAGTAACCATTCGTCGCCAGCACGATGTCGCGCGCCTCGACGGTGCCTTGGGCAGTTGTTACGCGATATCCCTTGCCGCTCTTCGAATAGCCGGTGACCTCGCAGCCGGGCGCGAGCTGGACGCCGGCCTTGAGCGCAATTTTCACGAGACCGGCATGATAGCGGCCGGGATCGAGCGACGCATGGTTCTCGAAAATGACGCCGCCATGATAGATGCCGGTTCCGAGTTCCCGACGCTGTTCGGCGCGCGGAACCANATGGGCTGGCACTTCGAACCCCTTGGTCTGATGCGCGACAGAGTTNGCCAGATCGCGAAANGCCTTGTCATTGTGGGCGACATGAAAACGTCCGCAGACCTTGAAGTTGCAGTCTATGCCTTCCTCGCGAATGAANTCGCCTGTCCANGTCAGNGAGCGACGTCCATCGCGAAANATCGCCTTTGCCGTNTCCTCGCCNTGGGCTTTTGCCAGTGTCNAAAANGTCGGCTTCACGGAGGTGGAAATCTGCCCGCCATTGCGCGTGGAACAGCCATCGCCGATGACCCCGCGATCGCAGACGAGAACCGTCCGTCCCCCGCGCGCCAGTTCGATCGCCGCGTGAAGGCCGGTATAGCCAGAGCCGACGATCAATACGTCGACCTTGCGCGGAAGGGCGTCGAGCGGGGTGTCGTAGGGTGGCGCGGCTTCCCACCAGAAGGGAGTCAGTTTGGCATCCTGTGTGAAAGCCGCGTCCATCTGGCTTAACCTATCCTGGCTGCAACGCTCTTGATCCGGCAATAGGCCTTCACAGCCTCTAGCCCCTTCTCGCGNCCGAAGCCGGAATGCTTGTTGCCGCCGAAGGGCACCTCTATGCCCCCGGCGAAATATTCGTTGATGAAGACCTGCCCGGCGTCGATGTCGCGCGCCAGCCGATGGGCTGCGGAGAAATCGCTCGTATAGATGCCGGCCACCAGACCGAACGCGGTCCCGTTGGCAATATCGAGTGCTTCGGCTTCATCGTCGAATGGCTGGACGACCAGCACCGGGCCGAAAATCTCTTCTTGGGCTGCAGGATCGTCTGCCGGNACATTGTCGATNATNGTCGGTGCGAAGAACCAGCCTTCACCGGTCGCAGGGTCCGTCGCTTTGTTGCCACCGGTGACAATCGACAGTCCGCGTTCACGGGCTCGGTCGACATGGCCGGCAATTCGATCGAGCTGCAACTGCGAGTTTACAGGGCCAAACTGGGACCGCTTCAGCCCGTGCCCGAGCTCGAGTGTCTCCACCTTCGCCACGATCCGTTCCACGAGCTCGCCGTGAATCCGGCGGTCGACGACCAGCCGTGAGCCTGCGGAGCAGATCTGACCGGCGTTCTCGTAGATCGCCCCAATCACGCCGTCCGAGGCCGCGTCGAGATCGGCGTCCGCCAGAACGATGACCGGAGACTTGCCGCCCAGTTCGAGAAGAACGCGGGTAACGTTTTCGGCCGCCTCNCGCATGACNTTGATGCCGGTCGGCACNGAGCCGGTAAAGGTGACATGACGCACGGCCNGGTGCTTGACGAGCGGTGCGCCGGCTTCNGGGCCGGTTCCGGTCACGACATTGCACACGCCNGCAGGCAATCCGGCGCGGAACAGGATGTCGGCCAAGAGGAGTGCTGTCAGCGGCGTGGTTTCAGCCGGCTTGGCAATAACCGTGCAACCGGCGGCAAGCGCCGGNGCAATGCCGCGAGCAGCCGTCGAAAGCGGAAAATTCCATGGAATAATGTGAGCGGTGATGCCCACCGGCTCGGGTTGTGAATAACCGAGATAGTCATGGCCGAGGGGAAAGCTCTCGCCCTGCAAGGCGTTGGCGGCGGCCGCGTAATATTCGAAGGCCCGCGCCGCGCCACCGACATCACCTTCCGCTTCCCCAAGCGGCTTGCCGCTGTCGAGGCTTTCGACGACTGCGAGGTATGCACTCTCTTTTCGGATCAGTTCGGCGGCCTTCGCCAGGATGGCGCCGCGTGCGGAGGGTTTCATCCGCCCCCATTCTTTTTCGGCGGATGATGCGGCCTTGACGGCACGCTCGATATCCTCGGCATTACCCGCCGCGAAACTGTGATAGGCGCGGCCCTTGCCCGGGTCGAAAGTTTCCATCATCTGCCCGCTGGCAGGCGCAACCCAGGCGCCACCGATGAAGTGGTCCCTGGGCAGGTCGGCAATGGTGCCGGAGCTGAAATATTCTTCGATGTAGCTGTCGGCGGTTCTGGTCATGCTATTCGCTTTCGCTGATCTGGTAGGTTGAACGCGCCAGCCATTCCGGCTCGATCTCCACACCCCAGCCTGGCTCGTCGGTGACGGTCGCCTTGCCGTCGACGATTTGGTACGGATCCTTGCGATACAGTCCGTATTGCCAAGGATAGTAGTCGGCTTCCTCGATCGAGAATTCGAGATACTTGCCGGCGTTCGGGATGGCCCGCAGCAGGTGCATTGTGAAAAGGGTGACGAGCGACAGGTTGGCGGCATGCGGTGTCACCGGCAGGCCGGCCTTCTCAGCCATCTTGCTCACGCGAAGCGCGCGGCACATTCCGCCCACATAGGAAATGTCGGGCTGAACGATGTCGACGGCGCGCATCTCGATCATCCGCCGCCAGATCGTCAGGTCCCAGTCCTGTTCGCCGCCGGTGACGTCGATATCGAGTGCCTCGGTGACCTGCCGGGTCTGCTCGAGCTCCCAGTAGGGGCAGGGCTCTTCGTAGTGGGAAAGCCCGTTGGCTTCCATGATCCTGCCGACTTCGATCGCCCGTTCGGGAGCGTAGCAGGAATTGGCGTCGGCAAGCAGGGCGACGTCGGTTCCGAGTTCCTTGCGGATGAGCGGGATAATCTCCTCGGTGCGGCCGGGCCATTCATCCTTGCCGCGGCCCACTTCGGCGCCGACGCGGAACTTGAAAGCATTGAAGCCGAACTCCTGACGCAGCCGCTTGAAGCGCTCTGCCTCGTCGCGCGGGGTAACGTCGCGCTTCATCGAGGAGGCGTAAGCAGGAAACGAGCCTGCCGAGCCGCCCAGGAGTTCGGCAACCGGTTTGCCGGCAATCTTGCCGCGCAAATCCCAGATAGCGGTGTCGAGCCCGCCCATCGCACGGCAGAGATAGGAGCCGGGAAACTTGTGCTCGCGTTCGAAGATCAAATCGAGATGATCGTCGAGATCATCGATTTCCACGCCGAGCGAATAGGGCGCGACCTGCCGGTGGAGCACCTTCGAGGAGATGTCGGAATTGTAGGTGGAGACCTGTCCCCAGCCGGTGGCACCCGTCTCGTCGGTGACCCGGACAAAGCCGACATAGCGCGTCGAAAAGGTCTCGATCGACTTCAGTTTCATGTGCCCGACGCTCCGCCCAAGTCTTGTAATGGTTCTGAATTGGCTTGCAGTCTGATACCAAATTGGCCTTTGACTAAGGGCCACTTTGGAATAACTTGCAGGCCATTCCGTGTTGAAGGGGAGAACGCGCGGCGTGGTCAAATATGCAGCGGGAGCGCTGATACCGCCGATCAGGATCGATCGGAACGACGATGCCGCAATCAGTGTTCAACTCGCTGGCGCGCTGCGCGCGCTCATACTCTCCGGCCAGCTGGCCGCCGGCCAGCGCCTGCCGTCGAGCCGCACCTTCGCCCGCGAGCAGAACGTGTCCCGCACCACCGCCGTCAATGTCTATGAGCAACTGACTTCCGAGGGGCTCATACAGTCGCGGGTGGGGGCTGGCGCCTTTGTCTCGGATGCCGTCGAGCGCGATCGTCCACAGGCGCCCGTCACCGCACCGAGCCCGATGAAGGGCAGCAAGCCGCCGCGTCTGGCGCGACTGAGCCTCGATGCTTCCGAGCAGTTCTTTCCCCGCATCGATCATCCCAATGTGCCGCGCGCCTTCGTGACGGGGATGCCGGCCTATGACCAATTCCCGATGGCCCTCTGGGCCAGGTTGTCGGCACAGTACTGGCGACGCTCGCCGAGCCTGGTGCTGGGCTATTCCGATGCCGCAGGCCTGCCGGAACTGCGCGAGGCGATTGCCCGCCACCTCTGGGCCAATCGCGGCATCTCCTGCACGCCTGACGAGGTCTTCATCTTCAACGGCGCACAGGATGCGTTCAACCGCATCGGCCAGATGCTGCTCAATCATGGCGACAAGGTGTGGTTCGAGAATCCGGGTCACATCGGCGCACGCAACAGCCTGATTTCGAACGGAGCGACACTCGTGCCCGTGCCCGTCGATGGAGAGGGTATTGACGTATCCGCTGGGCTTGCACTGTCGAAATCCTTCCGCCTCGCATTCGTCACCCCCGCCGCCCAGCATCCGCTTGCCGTGACCATGTCGCTCACGCGTCGTCTTGAACTGCTGAATGCCGCCGAACGCTGCGGTGCCTGGATCGTCGAGGACGATTTCAACGGCGAACTGCACTATTCCGGTTATCCCGCGCCGACGCTTAAGAGTATCGATCAGACCGGCCGCGTAATCTATGTCGGCAGTTTCTCCAAGGTCATGTTCGCGGCGCTGCGCATCGGCTACGTGGTAGCGCCGCCCGATCTTGCCGAGGTCTTCCGGCGGGTGGCAGGCGCCACGATGCAGGGCGTGCCGGCCAACCTCCAGTCGACGATGGCGACGTTCATATCGGAGGGTCATCTGGCCACCCACATTCGCCGCATGCGCCGGACCTATACCGAGCGGCAGAACGCGCTTCTTTCAGCTGCCGAGGAGCATCTTGGCGGTCTGCTGGACGTCAGGCCTGCGGCGGCCGGGCTGCAGACGGTCGGGCATCTGGCCGAGGGATTCAATGATGTCGAGGTCGCCCGCAAGGCAGGCGAACGAGGAATTATCCTCTCGCCCTTCAATCGTCTGGCTTTCGCGCCGGCGGGGCAGGGGCTGATCATGGGCTTCGGGGCCGTGCCGCCGCGCTCGATCACGAAATCCGTGGCCCAGCTCGCCGAGCTTCTCCGCGACATCCGCGACGGCAAGGCCTGAGCGGGCGTCCTATCAGCCCTTCATGTCTTCGAGAATGAAGTCAGCCCCACGCTCACCCACCATGATGGAAGGCGCGTTGATATTGCCCGACGTGATGAGCGGAAAGATCGAGGCATCGACGACGCGCAAACCCGGCACCCCGTGAACCCGAAGCCGCGGGCCCACGACCGACTTCTTCGGGTCCGGGCCCATGGCGCAGGTCCCGCAGGCATGAAAAACCGAGCCCGAACGCGCGCGTATGTCCGCGGCCATCTCTTCATCGGTTTCCGTATCCGGTCCCGGCGTGATCTCGCGGATGATCTTGCCGGCAAGCGGCTGTTCGGCGGCGATCTTTCTCAGGATACGGGCGGATTGCACCAGTTCGTCGAGATCCCGCTCGTCCGAGAGATAGTTCGGCCGGATGACCGGCGAGGCGAAGGGATCAGCGGATCGCAGGTCGATTTCGCCGCGGCTTAGTGGGTGGCAGTTCGACGTGCCGAGCATGAAACCGGAGAAAAAGTCGGCGCGCATCAGGGCCCGCTTGCCGGGTATGGCGCGGGTATAGCTCAGCGGCGAGAAATAGAGCTGTATGTTTGGGCGCTGCCGGCTTTCATCCGTGCGCACGAAACCGCCCGCCTGGTTGATGCTGAGCGATAGCGGCCCCTTGCGGGTGGCAAGGTATTGAAGCCCGACAGCCATGCGGCGNTGCAGGGGACGCAAGACGTCATTGAGCGTCAGGCAATTGGCTTCATAGANGTAGTCGAAGCCCANATGGTCCTGCAGGTTCTGCCCCACCTGCGGCAGATTGTAATTGGTCTCGATGCCGTGCCCGGAGAGTTTCGCGCCATCGCCGATNCCGGACAGCATCAATATCTGGGGCGAATTCACGGCACCCGCNGAGAGGATGACCTCGCGATTGGCCCTGACCGNAACCCGCTTGCCNTCGCGCATATATTCGACGCTTGGNGCNGNGTCNACCCTCGAAGANGAGCCGGGTCACTTGCGCGCCGGTGCGCACTTCGAGGTTGGGNCGTTTGCNCGCCGGNCGNAGGTAGGCATCCGCNGACGAGCACCGCAGGCCGTCGCGCATGGTGATCTGGTAGATCGANGCGCCGTCCTGTTTCTCGCCGTTGTAGTCCGGGTTGAAGGGAATGCCCGCAGCCTCGGCCGATTTCAGATAATCATCGGCGAGCGCGTGCGTGGATCCCGTCATGTTGGTGATGGTCAGCGGACCACCGCTGCCGCGCCATTGGTCCGCGCCGGCGAGATTGTTTTCCATGCGCTTGTAGACCGGCAGAATGTCGCTTGCCGCCCAGCCGGGATTGCCGAGGGCTGCCCAGGAATCGAAATCCTCGTATTGCCCGCGCACATAGACCATCGCATTGATCGAGCTCGATCCGCCGATCACCTTGCCGCGCGGCCAGTAGCTCGGACGGTTGCCGATCCCCGGAACCACCTCGGTGAGATAGCGCCAGTTCATTTTCGGATGATAGAAGGTCTTGCCGTAACCGATCGGCATCTTGACCCAGAAATTGAAATCGCTGCCGCCGGCTTCCAGAAGCAGGACGCGCGTTTTCGGATCGACCGAAAGGCGATTGGCGAGCACGCAGCCTGCCGAGCCGGCGCCGACGATGATGAAATCGAACTCCTCCCGCTCCGTCACGCCGGCCATCCCGTTAGTCCTTCATGCCCAATGCTATTGCCGATCAATAGCTAAGAGGCAAGGTGGACCCTTGTCGTGATCCATTTCACGAAAACGAGGATGCCATTTTCAAATGCGTGCCAGCGGACCGGAAGCTCAGCCCTTCGTCTCTTCCGCGTCGAATTCGGCGAAGATCGCCTTGGCCGAGCGCATGGCATCGAGCGAGGCTGGCGCGCCGCAGTAGATTGCGCCTTGCAGGATGATCTCGACGATCTCCTCGCGGGTCAGTCCGCTATTGAGCGCGCCGCGCACATGCAGCTTGAATTCGTCGGATCGGTTGAGAGCCATGAGCATGCCGAGATTGAGAACGCTGCGCATCTTGCGCTCGAGACCGGGCCGTCCCCAGATCTCGCCCCAGCACCATTCGGTGAGAAGCTTCTGCAATGGCGCCGTCACATCGTCGGCGCCTGCGATGGAGCGGTCGACATAGGAGCTGCCGAGCACTTCGCGGCGGATTTCGAGACCTTTCTCGAACTGCTCTCCCTGAAATTCCGGGCGTCTGTCAGTCATCGTGCTTCCTCCGTTTTGGCGATCATCGTCCGGGCAAATGTCTCGGCGATGGCGAGGACAGCTGCATGGATCGGGCCGGCTGTCAGCGTCGGCATGACGGATGCGTCGACAATATAGAGATTGTCGAGCGTCTTGAGCTTCAGATCGGCGTCGACAACGGCAGCCTCATCCTTGCCCATCCGGCAGGTGCCGCAGGGGTGGTGATGGGTAATGGCCGCCTTGGCGATNAANTCGTCNAGTTCTGCGTCGGTTTNGAGAGNGCCGGGATNGATNTCGTNATCGCGCCATTCGTCGAGTTCGGGACGCTGGNCGATGGTCCGGGCGGCTTTGAGCGCNGCGCGGAACTTCTCGCGGTCGTGCTCNGTGCTGATGTAGTTCGGATCGATNACCAGCGGATCNTCGAGATCCGGGCCGCTGATCTTCAGGCTNCCGCGNCTCGTCGGNTGGGTGANGCCGAACAGGAANGAGAANGCCGTTCCGGGTTCCGGACCGTCAAGGNATTCCGAGACGATGGGAGCGACACCGCAGCCCACCACGATGTCGGGCTGGCCGGTGGCGGTGAAATCGCCTGCCTTCATGTAGCACATCGCTTCCGAGTGCTGCAGACGGGAAGGCGGCAGGTGCTTTTTCGTCGCGTAGACATTGCCGGCGCCCAGAAGATGGTCCTGCAGGTTCCGGCCGATCTCCGGCATTTCGATCTTGCAGTCGACGCCGGCATCTTCCAGCACGTCCTTCGGGCCGATACCCGAGCGCATCAGAAGCGCCGGCGTTTCCAGCGAACCGGCGCAGAGCAAAATCGTTGGTGCGGTGAGTTCGGTGACGCCCTCTGGGCCGACGACTTCGAGGTGGCCGACGGTGTTGCCGTCCATTACGATGCGGCGGACGCGCGAGCCGGTCAGGATGGTGAGGTTGTCACGTGCCCGCACATCGTCGGTCAGCCAGGCATCGGCGACCGTGACCCGCTTTCCGTCCTTGATGTTCATCGAGTTGGGCGTGACGCCGATCATCTCGCCGTCATTATGGCCCTGCAGGCGCTTGAGACCGAGCGCCATGCCGGTTTCGATAAAGGCGTGGGTGAGGGGGCTCGCCTCCTCGTCGGTCTTGTGGACCAGAAGGGGACCGGCATTCTCGGAGCCGTCTTCTCGGTCCTCATTGGCCTCAAAAGCCGGCAGCAGACCTTCCCAGCTCCATCGCGCGTCACCGGTCGCTTCCGCCCAGAGCTTGTAGTCGTCGGGGTGGCCGCGCATGTAACCCATGGCGTGTAGGCAACTCGATCCGCCGATCATTCGTCCGCGTGCCCAATGGTGGGCGCGTCCGGCGGTGCCTTCCTGGGGCTCGGTGACGTAATCCCAGTCGTACCTGCGGCCCTGAAGCGCCGGCCAAGCCTGCGGCTTCCAGATGTCCGGATCGGTTTCGTCCTTTCCGGCCTCGATCATCAGGACCTTCCGCGCCGGATCTTCGCTCAGGCGCGCGGCGAGCAGGCTGCCCGAGGAGCCTGCCCCAACGATGATGATGTCTGCGGCGGGAGAAAGCTCTGAAGTCATGGAAATGTCCTGTCGTCCGAAATAAAATTCTAACAGTAAAACCTAATTCGTGGTGTTGAGCGCCTGCTCGATCGCGGCCTTGGCATTGAGAACGTGCTTCTTGGACGCCTTGCGTGCGGCCTTTTCATCACCCGCAGCTATCGCCTCGTAGATCTCCCGCATCTCGGCCAGACTGCTCTTGGCGCGACCTTCGCGCGACATCGAGCGTGAGCGGAAGAGACTGATCCGCGCCACCAGGCCCCTGTGGATCTCTTCGAGGATCGGGTTGCCGCAATTGGCGAGGATGATGGCGTAGAATTCGGCCGCCGTGGTGATCCTGGCCAACCCGTCATTGCTGGAGGCCGCCTCTTCGAACGCACCGAGCGAGAGTTCCAGTTTCTCCAGTGCAGCCGGGGTAATCAGCTGCGAACAGCGTCCGACAGCTTCGACTTCAAGGAGTTCGCGCGCCTCGTAGATCGAGTTGACCTCGTCCCAGGTGAGCTGGGTGACGGAGGGTCCGCGATTGGGAATGATTTCGATGAGTTTTTCAGCTGCAAGGCTGCGCAAGGCCTCGCGCAGAGAGGGCCGGCTGATGCCAAGTTGAACGCATAGTTGGCTCTCCACAAGGCGACTTCCGGGCTCGAAGATCCCTGAGAAAATGGCAAGTCGCAACTTGTCCACAGTCTCCTGCTGCACCGTGCGTGGCAACACTCTCAGGTTCAAGTCTGGCGGCATTGTTCTGCTCTCGCATTGTCCGGGCGCAACGTCAGATTTCTCAGGCGTTTCATCGCAACTATGACCGCATGAGCTGTATCAATGTCAACTGATAAGATTGAAAGAATGTCAGACAATCCGCTTGACGCCGATCCGATTTCTGTCATGCTCGGGGCAACAAGAAAAACAAGACGGGGTAACAGATATGGTGGCCAGTGCCTCCTCCCTTGATATGCGTATGCACCGTGTCGATACGGGTCGCATTACGTTGAACGTACGTGAAGCCGGCCAAGGCCCGCTGATGCTGTTTTTCCATGGCATCACCGCCAATTCGGCAACGTTGTGGCCTGTGGCGTCGCAGTTTGCGGACCGTTTCACCGTTGTTGCTGTCGATCAGCGCGGCCATGGCCATAGCGACAAGCCGGATACCGGTTACGAGGCGGACGATTTCGCTGAAGACATTGCCAGCTTGATCCGCAAGCTCGATCGCGGTCCGGCTATTCTGGTTGGTCATTCGCTGGGGTCGCGCAATTCGGTTACTGCCGCCGCCAAGTACCCCGATCTCGTGCGGTCGGTCGTGGCGATCGACTTCACCCCATACATCGAGACTGAAGTTTTTGACGCGCTGTCCTCCCGCGTGAATGCGGGCGATCAGCTTTTTGAAGATCTGGAAACCGTGGAGGGCTATCTCTCCGCCCGCTACCCGAACATTCCTGCCCCCGCCATCAGGATCCGGGCCGAAAGCGGTTACCAGTCCGTCGAGGGAGGGCTTCGGCCGCTCGCTTCGCCGGAAGCCATGGCCCAGACGGCCGAAGGACTGCGCGCAGATCTGACGCAGGCCTATCGGGACGTTCGCAGGCCGGTTCTCCTCGTCAGGGGAGAAGTCAGCAAGCTGGTTTCGGCCGATGCACTGGCCAAGACCAGCAGGCTCAGGCCTGACCTGCCGGTCGTCGTCGTCCCCGGTGCTGACCATTACGTCAACGAGGTGTCTCCCGACATCACGGTCAAAGCAATCACCAACTTCATCGATGCCTGACGGCTCCCCGGTCGTCTCGTTTACCTAACAGGATTTGAATTATGGCGAACATCAATACGACATCCGGAAAACATCGTACCGCACAGGTTGCCGGTGCTGGTTTCGCGGGCCTCACCGCGGCTATCGCGCTGCGCCAGAACGGCTGGGATGTCACCCTGCATGAAAAGGATTCGGAACTCCGTGCATTCGGCGCCGGCATCTATCTCTGGCACAACGGATTGCGCGTTCTCGAAGGCATCGACGCCCTCAACGACGTCCTTCACGGCACCCACACGCCGCCGGCCTATGAGACCTGGATGCAGAACAAGTCGGTCTCCAAGGAAACCTTCAACGGCCTGCCCTGGCGCATCATGACCCGCGCGCATCTGCACGACGCGCTCGTCAAGCGCGCCAAGGAAGTCGGTGTCAACGTGCGGACGAATTCCGAAGCCGTCTCCGCCGAGGCGGACGGCCGCCTGACGCTGCAGACCGGCGAGGTTCTGGAAGCCGATCTGATCGTCGGCGCCGACGGTGTGGGCTCGAAGGTCCGCGATTCGCTCGGTTTCAAGCAGGATCGCTGGGTCTCCACCGATGGCATCATCCGGCTCATCGTCCCGCGTCACAAGGACAAGCTTGGCGACGAGGCGAACTGGGACAATACCATCGACATGTGGAACTTCGAGCCGCGTGTTCAGCGTATCCTCTATTCGCCCTGCAACAAGGACGAGCTCTATCTCGGCCTGATGGCGCCTGCCGCCGATCCGCGCGGATCGAAGGTGCCGCTCGATCTGGAAGTCTGGGTGGAAATGTTCCCCTTCCTCGAGCCATGTCTCGCCGACGCCGCCAAGCTGCAGCAGGCGCGCTACGACAAGTATGCGACCACCAAGCTCGACACCTGGGTCAAGGGCAAGGTCGCTCTCGTCGGTGACTCGGCACACGCCATGTGCCCGGCACTCGCGCAGGGCGCTGGTTGCGCCATGGTCAACGCCTTCAGCCTGTCGCAGGACCTCGAAGAGCATTCTTCGGTCGAAGATGCACTCGGTGCCTGGGAAAAGCGCATCCGCCCGATCACCGATCACACTCAGGCTCTTTCCGGCGAATACGCGGCAAACCGCTCGCTGTCGAAGGGCAACATGTTCACCAACGAAGCCCTGGAAGCGGCACGCTATGACCCGATCAAGCGCGTCTATTCCTGGCCCCAGAACCAGTAACGGCCGACCAGCCACAAGAAGACTTGCGCGCCATCGTGCGTGTTCCCAAGGAGAGAAAAATGAACCACAAGGCCGAAGTTGAAAAGCACTACGAAGTGCGCGGCTGGTACTCGACTGTACAGGAAGTCCGTCATGATGGCGGCGAGCCCGGCGAGCCTTTGATCAAGGCAGCTGTCGGGGTGGTTTTCCGCAATCCTTATCTCGGTAAGTTCGACCCGGATCTCTCCGGTCTCATCGACCCCAGCCCGTCGATCGGGCATGCGCTTGGCGAGCGCGCCGTTGCCCTGCTCGGCGGACGGCCGTGCCAGAGCTACGGCAAGGGGGGTATCGTCGGCACTTCCGGCGAGCAGGAACATGTGGTTGCCTGCGTCACCACGGTTTTCGGAAACGCGCTGCGCGAGGCGGTGGGCGGCGGAGAGGCCTGGATATCTTCGGTGACCAAGTCGGCATCGGCTGGTACGTCCATCGACATTCCGCTGGCGCACAAGGACGAGCTGTACATCCGCTCGCACTACGACGCCATCACCTTCTGCGCGCCGGACGCACCGCGGCCGGATGAGATCCTCATCTGCGTTGCGGTGGCCAGCGGCCCCCGCGTCCACGAGCGCGTGGGCGGCAAGACTGTCGCCGATCTGGCGACAGCCAAGTAATTCTCAATCTCAGACGGAAGGACGCATTTCATGCCCCTGAACATCAAAGACCTCAAGATCACCAGTTCCGATTTCCAGCCGCTGGAAATGATGCGCGACGAGCATGCCGGCGACAAGGGGAACGTTCTGCCCAAGCTCACCGTCAGCGGCGTGCCCGCCGAAGCCAAGGAACTGGCGGTCATCTGCCATGATCCGGATGCTCCGCTTGCCCAGGGTTTCACCCACTGGACTGTCTACGGCATCGACCCCTCGGCGACTGATCTGTCCGACGCCCAGGAAAAGTACCGTGTCGGCCCGAACGGTGCCGGTCACATGCAGTACTACGGCCCGCAGCCGCCCGCCGGCCACGGCAAGCACCACTACTACTTCTGGGTCTACGCGCTCGACACCAATGTCGAGGGAACGCCGACCCGCGAAGAGTTCCTCGCCAAATACGCTGACAACATCATCGAACAGAACAGGATCGTCGGCCTTTACGAAAACAAGTGAAGTGCAAGGTCTCGGCGGCAACAAAAACAATAATCCGCCGAGACCGAAGCGACCTGGGAGACTTCCACTATGACGACCACATCTGCTCAGCAGACTGTTTTTGAAGAACTGGTCACAGCGACCAAGATCCTGCTGCATGAAGGCATCCTCGACACCTTCGGCCACATCAGTGCCCGTGATCCCGAGGATCCCAACGCCTTCTTTCTGGCTCAGAAGCTTGCTCCGAGCCACATCACCACTGGCGATATCCAGCGTTTCAACCTTGAAGGTGAAACCGAGGATAACCGGCCGTCCTATCTCGAGCGCTATATTCACAGCGAGATCTACAAGGCACGCCCGGACGTCAACTGCGTACTGCACAGCCATTCCCCGGCTGTTCTGCCGTACTGCTTCACCGATCAGCCGCTCAGGCCCGTAACCCATATGGGTGCCTTCATGGGCGAGGCGGTTCCCGTCTACGAAATTCGCGACAAACATGGCGATGCGACCGATCTCTTCGGTGGCGGCCACGACGTTTGCGCCGACATCGCCGAAAGCCTCGGCGACCAAGCCGTTGTCCTGATGGCCCGCCACGGCGTGGTCAATGTCGGTAATTCGGTTCGCGAAGTGGTCTTCCGCGCCTTCTACACGGAGCAGGAAGCCAAGGCACTGACCGCCGGTCTCTCGGTGGGCAACGTCAAGTATCTCTCGCCGGGCGAGGTCAAGACCGCTGGAAAGCTGGTCGGGGCCCAGATCGACCGCGGCTGGGACCACTGGACGATGACCCTCCGTCAGGCCGGGCTGCTCAAGTAGGCCCGAGATCAACGGAAATCCCGGCTTCGCGCCGGGGTTTCCAGACTTCTCGAGAGGTCCCGGTTTCCGGGACATCAGGTGAAAGCAGGAAGCTATGTCGCACGCGGAAAGCTATGACTACATCATCGTTGGGGCAGGATCGGCAGGCTGCGTACTCGCCCATCGTCTGAGCGCCGACCCCAAGGTTTCCGTGCTGCTGCTTGAAGCAGGCGGTTGGGATCGCGACCCGATGATTCACATTCCGCTCGGCTGGGGAAAGATCCTCACCGAACGCCGCCACGACTGGATGTATTTCTGCGAGCCGGAAGACAATGTCGGCGGCCGCTCCGTGGAGTGCGCCCGCGGCAAGGTGATCGGTGGTTCCTCCTCGACCAATGCCATGGCCTATGTGCGTGGCAACCGCGGCGACTATGACCGCTGGGCCGCCAATGGGTTCACCGGCTTCTCCTATGAGGAGGTGCTGCCCTACTTCAAGAAGCAGGAAACCTGGGAAGGCGGAGCCGACGCGTGGCGCGGCGGCGATGGTCCGCTCAACACCCAGCATTGCAAGTACAAGGATCCGCTGATCGATGCCTTCGCCGATGCGAGCATCGAGGCCGGTTATCCGCAGACCGAGGATTACAACGGAGAAAAGCAGGAAGGTTTCAGCCGCCTGCAGATGACGATCTCCNACGGTCGTCGCGCCTCAACGGCGTCCGCCTATCTGCGCCCCGCGCTCAAGCGTCCCAATCTCACGGTNCTGACAAAGGCNACGGCCAAGAAGATTATCCTGAAGAACAAACGCGCCACCGGTGTTGTNATAGATCATGACGGTACCGAGCGNNNCTTCAATGCNCGCGCCGANGTTCTNCTNTCGGGCGGTGTCATCAACACNCCNCAGCTGATGATGCTCTCGGGCATCGGCGCGNCGGACGANCTTTCCGCGCAGGGCATCAAAACTGAAGTCAACCTTCCTGCNGTCGGCAAGAACCTTCAGGACCACGTCTCNGTGATCCTGATGTACAAGCGCAAGAAGCCCGGCGGTCCGTTCCTGCACNATATGCGCGCAGATCGCATCGGCCTCGACTTCATCAAGACCTATCTCACCGGCAAGGGATTCTCCGCCGATGTGCCGGGTGGTGTGGTGGCCTTCCTCAAGAGTGATGCCGATCGCCCGATCCCGGANGTTCAGCTTCTCTTCACCGCGGCTCCGCTTGCCGCCTGGCCCTACATGGAGCCCTTCAAGGCACCGTTCCAGGANGGTTTTGCGACCCGCATCGTGGCGACCCAGCCGGAAAGCCGNGGTTCCGTGAAGCTNGCTTCCGCCGATCCGATGGCTGCGCCCCTGATCCACCAGAACTTCCTGCATGCCGAGAAGGACTGGGATTCGCTGCGCGCCGGTTTCCGCGTTGCCCGCGATCTCGCAGCCCAGCCGTCGATGAAGCCCTATATCGAGGCCGAGTTCTTCCCCGGCCCGAANTGCCAGACCGACGAAGAGATCGACGCCCATATCCGCAACACCTGCATCACCGTTCACCATCCGGCCGGCACCTGCCGCGCGGGGAGGGATGCCGATGCTGTCGTCGATCCTGACCTGCGGGTTCGCGGCGTTGAAGGGCTGCGCGTGGTCGATGCCTCCGTCATGCCGGATCTTCCGTCCGGCA
Organism: Hoeflea sp.; assembly: GCA_002707605.1. Classification (GTDB taxonomy): domain Bacteria; phylum Pseudomonadota; class Alphaproteobacteria; order Rhizobiales; family Rhizobiaceae; genus Pseudohoeflea. The sequence continues at coordinate 1,285,335 of PANK01000001.1, read as the reverse complement.
ACATCAACGCGGCCGTGATCATGATCGCCGAGAAGGCCGCCGATTTCATCAAAGACTCCCGGAAAATGCATGAGGTAGCGGCATGATCAAGCGTGTTGCCATTATTGGACTTGGAACGATGGGCCCCGGTATGGCTGCCCGTCTGGCGCGCGGCGGTGTCGAGGTTGCGGCCTATGACATTTCTGCGGACGCGCTCGAACGTGCGCGGAACATGATGACCGCCGCGAACGGTGTTCTCGATGGCCTCGGTATTGCCGCGCCTGCGGAAGGCGCTGCCAGCATCCGGTTCACNGAAGACCTTGCCGATGCCGTAAANGACGCGGATCTCGTCATCGAGAACGTGCCGGAGAAGGAAGAGATCAAGGCGTCGGTCTACAAGCAGATCGACGGCATGGTTTCGNCCGACACCATCGTTGCATCGGATACGTCGGGNATNCCGATCACCAAGCTTCAGGCGCACATCTCNAACCCGTCGCGCATGGTCGGCATGCACTGGTCGAACCCGCCGCACATCATTCCCATGATTGAGGTCATCCGCGGCGANCAGACCGCGATGGAAACNGTCGAGACCATCCGCGATTTCATCAAGTCGCTCGGCCTGCTGCCGGTGCTTCTCAAGAAGGATGTGCCTGGCTTCGTCGAAAACCGCGTTCTCTATGCGCTGTTGCGCGAAGTGGTGGATCTCGTCGAGCGCGATGTCATCGAACCGGAAGACATCGACACCTGCGTCTCCTGGGGCATCGGCTACAAGCTCGCTGTCGTCGGTCCCATGGCGCTTCTCGATATGGNGGGGATGGACATCTACCACTCGGTTTCGTCCTTCCTCAACGAAGACCTTTGCGACCGAAAGGATGTCGCGCCGCTCGTTCGTGACCAGATCNCCGCCGGCAAGCTCGGCATCAAGTCAGGTGAGGGNGTCTATTCCTACACACCGGAAAGCATCGCCGAGCTGCAGCCCGAGCGGGCACGCAAGCTCGTCGCNATCCGCCGCATTCTCGAGGGGCGCGACTAGGGTCATGACCGAGGGCGGTGGAGACGAGCGCATGAGTGAAAACGGGATCATCCGGGCCGAGGCGCTGGTCGTGAAACTCGTGGGTCTGCTTCTGGGCCTCGGTCTCATTGCCATGGTCGTGGTCAACGTCGCCAATGCNATGGGACGTTACACNGGTTGGTTCTCGCTCGTNGGTGCCGATGAACTTCTGGTCTACGGCATGATCTGGATCGTCATGCTCGGCGCNATTCTTGCCGCGCGCAACCGCGACCACCTCTCCGTCAATCTGCTGCCGACCGCAATGAACGGGCGCACGGGGGCTTTCATTCAGGTCTTCATCGATCTNGCCACCGTGGCCGTCTCGCTTTTCATCTCNTGGTACAGCTTNGTCTTTATCGACCGGATTGCCGCGTTGAACCAGAAGAGCATGGGTCTCGGTATCCCCATGGTCATCCCGCATTCAGCGATCCTGGTCGGCTTCCTCGGCATCGCCGCCGTCACCGCCTTTCTGACGTTCGTCGATATCGCCCGCTTGAAGAGCGAAAAAGGAGCCGCGCAGTGACCTGGGTTGTTGGTATCACCGTTGCTGCCCTGATTGCGCTCGGCGCGCCGATCTTCGTCGCACTGCTGTCGGCTGCAGCACTCGCGCTTCTTCTTTTCCCCGGCCCTCCGCTGATCGCCCTTCAGCAGACGATCTTCGGCGGGCTCGACGCCTATGCGCTCCTGTCGGTCCCGTTCTTCGTCTTCGCCGGCGAATTGATGGCGATCAGCGGTATCGCCGATCGTCTGATCAATCTGGTGCGCGCACTCTTCGGGCGCGTTCCCGGATCGCTCGGTATCGCAGCGCTTGGCGGTTCGACGCTGATCGGCACCATTTGCGGTTCATCCGCAGCCGCCGTCGCCGCAGTCGGTCGCAACATGTACCCGCAGCTCATCGAGGGCGGTTACGGCCGCACGCGTGCNGCCGGNATCATCACCTCGAGCGGCGCGATCGATATCGTCATTCCGCCGTCGATCGCCATGATCCTTTATGGCGCGTCCGCCGAGCAGTCGATCGCCAAGCTTTTCATCGCCGGCATCATCCCGGGCATCGTCATGGCGCTGCTGATGGCCGGATATATCTCGATCTCCGCTCTTCTCGCCAAGATCCCGCGTGAGGACAGCTTCCGTGCCCGCGTCGCCTGGCAGGCATTCAAGCAGGCCTTCTGGGCGCTCACCATGCCGGCCTTCGTCATGGTCGGGATCTATGCCGGCCTGTNCTCCCCGACCGAAGCCGGCGGTTTCGCATGCGCCTATGCGGCCTTCCTCGGCATGGCCGTCTACCGCACNGTCACGTTCAAGAGCCTGCTCGAAGCTGCCGTCAGTTCCGCCATGATGACCGCGCGGATCATGATCGTGGTGGCCGCAGCAGGCGTCATCAGTTGGGTTCTCACAGTGGAAGGNGTGCCGCAGGCCCTGGTTGCNGCCACAGCTGACGCGGGTCTCTCCCCGCTCGGCTTCCTTCTCTGTGTGAACCTGCTTCTTCTCGCCATCGGCTGTGTGCTCGATCCCACGTCGGCGATCCTGGTGCTCTCGCCGCTTCTGGTGCCGATCGCGGTGTCGCTTGGCATCGATCCGATCCACTTCGGCATCGTCATGACGGTCAATCTTGCAATCGGAATGTTCACCCCGCCGTTCGGCCTGAACATCTTCGTGGCCCAGTCGGTCCTCGGCATCCGGACATCGGAAATCTACCGGGGCGTCTTGCCCTTCATCGGGGTGCAGGTCTCCGCCCTTGCCCTCATCACCCTCGTCCCAGCGCTTTCGCTATGGCTGCTTCACGGCATGTCCTGATCGAATGCAAAGCATATGGAGTAACAGAATGACATTGCAGACCAGCTTGAAGATGACGCGACGCGCTCTTGCCGCCGCAGCCCTTACAGTCCTCCTGCCTTTCGGTGGCTCCGCTTATGCGCAGACCACCATGAAGCTTGCTTCGGCGACCATCAACGACGTGCAGCACGAGTGGCAGAAGGAATTTCAGAAGGAAGTCGAAGCCCGCGTGGGCGATGAATTGAAGGTCGAGATCTACCCGGCCTCGCAGCTCGGCGCGATCCCGCGCATGTCCGAGGGCGTGCTGCTCGGCACGATCGAAGCCTTCACCNCCCCGACCTCCTTCGTGACCAACGTCGATCCGCGCTTCCAGGCGTTCGATGTGCCGGGCCTGTTCAAGGACGCCGATGAAGTCGACGCCGTCATCCACGACAAGGATTTCCGCGACTACATGGAAACCCTTTTCCTCGACAAGGGCATTCGCATCATCGGCGCGATCTACAATTCGCCGACCCAGATGCTGACCCGTGAGCCGGTGACCAGCATCGACGGCATGAAAGGTCTCAAGATCCGCACCTTCGCTTCGCCGCTGCAGATGAAGCCGATGGAAGCCGTTGGTGTCACCCCGACCCCGCTGGCGCTCTCGGAAGTCATCCCGCAGCTACAGGCCGGCGGTATCGACGGCATGCTGGCCGGTATCCCGATCCTGACCGCGTTCAAGTTCTACGATACGGCCAAGCACGTGACCAACATCGATATGAACCAGATCGTCTCGGTCACGCTGGTCAACGAAGCGTGGTTCCAGTCTCAGTCCGACGAGGTGAAAACCGCGATCATCGAAGCCGGTCGCGCGGCGGAGAAAACGGTCTTCCCATGGGGTGTCACGAACGTCGAAAAGGCGCAGCAGGCCTGGCTCGATAATGGTGGCGAAGTTCACATGCTGCCGGAAGACCAGCAGACCAAGCTTCATGAGATCTTTGCGAAGACGGCCGACGAAGTCATCGCCGACCAGCCTGATGTCATCGAAGTCAAGGATCGTATCGAGGCCAAGCTCGAAGAGGTCCGCGCGAAATGACGAGCCTAGCCGCCCGCAACCTCGCAGCTCAAACCGGCCCCGTTTTCGGCATGGCAGGAATAGCGCAGCGTCGCTTCCGCCTTGCCGGCGGCGATCGGCAGGGTGAGGCGCGTGCGGCCGGCTTCACCAGCACACCAGAGGGCTTCGACCGGCATGCGGTCATCCGTCGCATTCATCAGGTTGAAAACGCCTGTCTTCCGGTCGTGCCACAGCGTCAAATTCAGCTCTGCGCCGGGAGAAACCTGGCCGAGCTTGTCGGAATACCAGTGCGCAAGAGCCGCCTCGCAGTTGAGCGCGGAGGGCGTTGCGTTGGTGACCGTGATCTCAACCGGATCGGCGCCGTCGGTGCCGTGAATGATGCCTGAATAGGGCACATAAGCTCCGCTCTCGGCCCCGGCCGGGAGCGAACCAAGCCCAGCAGACAGGGCGAAAACAACAAAAGAAAGTCTGCTCACCGCTTTCGCTTTTGAACGGGAAACCGACAACCATTGTGGGAACAACATGATGAAACACCTACTCATTTCTGCCGCGCTCAGCGTGGTGCTTGCGACCCCGGCGGCGCTTGCCGCCGAGGTTGATACCATAGCTATTCTCACTCCGGAACAAGGCAGTGACTACGGCTGGAACCAGCAGGGCGTGGATGCCGCCAAGGCTGCAGCCGAAGCTACCGGCGTCGAGATCATCGTTGCCGAAGGCCTGGGCTATGGCGACGTTCGCGCACCCATGCGCGAAATTGCAGCCGACGGTGCCGATCTCATGATCGCGCATGCCAGCGGCTACAACACTGCCGGTCCGGAAATCGCCGAGGAAACCGGCGTCGCCGTTGCCATCGTCGACAGCCCAGACGCGCTGGTTCCGGGCAAGGTCGCCGACTACACCCTCTCGGGTCATGAAGGCGCCTATCTCGCGGGCCGTCTCGCCGCCAAGATGACCACCACCGGCACCGTCGGTATCGTCGTCTCCGGTGAGCCGCCGTCTTGGAACTCGCAGTCGGCTGGTTTTGCCGAAGGCGTGAAGGCAGAGAACCCGGACGTGAAGATCCTGTATTCGGTCATTGGCCCGGCAGCCTATTCGGATGCCGCCGGCGGTAACCGCGTGACCACTTCGGTCATCGCAGCCGGCGCCGACATCATCTTCGGTCAGGGCAACGGCTCCAGCTTCGGCATGATCCAGGCCGTTGAATCCAACAAGGCCACCGACGGTTCGGACGTGCTCTTCATCGACGTGATCGGCGACAAGTCGGAACTCGACCAGGGTCACCTCCTGACCTCGGTTCTGTGGGACATGACCCCGGTTTACACCGCGATGATTGAAGACCTGCGCGCCGACAAGTTCGGCACCCATGGCTACTCGATCAGCCTGGCGGATAATTCCGTCAAGCTCATCAAGACCCCGCAGGTCGACGAGAAGGCGTGGAACGAGGTGATGGACCTGCGCGAGCAGATCATCGCTGGCGATATCAAGGTCGAACCCAAGTTCGAAGCCGAAGATGTTCGCGCTCTGGTCACAGTGGCCGAGTGAGAAGCCCCGTGGCTGTAGCAACGGAAAAAATGAACGACCTGTCCCCGGAAACGGGGGCAGGCGTCATCGGTGTGCACGGAGTGACCAAGCGCTTCCCGGGCGTGGTTGCGGTCGACAACGTGTCTTTGACATTTCATCCCGGTGAGGTGCACGTTCTTCTCGGAGAGAACGGTGCCGGCAAGTCCACGCTCGTGGGCATTCTCTCCGGTCTCCAGGAGCCCGATGAAGGTTACCTCACGCTCAACGGCGAGAAGGCGCGGCTGGCGAGCCCGTCGGCCAGTCTCGATGCGGGGATCAGCACCGTTTTCCAGCACTCCATGCTGGTCCCGACGCTGACCGTTCTCGAAAATCTCACGCTCGGTGCTCCTTGGTACCAGCGTCCGCACCGCGCCCGAATTGCGGCGCGCATGGAAGAATTGAAACGCGAATTTGCGCTCTCCCTGCCACTCGATGCCATCACCGGCGAACTTTCGCTCGGTCAGCAGCAGCAGATTGAAATCGCCCGCGCCCTTCTCCGCGACAGCAAGGTGCTGATCCTCGATGAGGCCACCTCCATGCTGACGCCGCAAGGCGCGCAGGAACTTGGCGAACGGATGCAGAAGCTGGTCAAGAGCGGCCTGGCGGTGATCTTCATCACCCACAAACTCGCCGAGGCCTACCGCTACGGCAACCGGATTTCCGTACTCAAGCAGGGCGCTCTCGCCGGGGAAATGGGTCCCGAAGAGATCAAGGGCATGACCGAGGACGAAGCCGTCGACGAGATCGTCCGGCTGATGTTCGGGCGTGAAGCCGGCCAGACCTCGACCGAGCATCGCGCCAGCACCGCCCGCGATGAGATCGCGCTCAAGGTCGAGGAGCTGTCGACACAGGGTGACGCGGACGTCATGGGCCTACACGATATCTCCCTGTCAGTGCGAGCTGGCGAGATTGTCGGTATCGCCGGGATCGACGGCAACGGCCAGAAGCAGCTTGCCGAAGCCATGGCCGGTCAACGTGCTTTGACCTCCGGTCGTGTGGCGCTCAAGGGCGAGGACATCACAGGCGCATCCGTCGCACAGCGCCGTCGCAAGGGTCTTCGTTACCTGACCGATGATCGCCTGTCCGAAGGGTCCGTCGGGGCTTTCCCGATTTCCGAGAACACCGTTCTCAAGGACATCGGGCAGCCGCCGTTCTGGGTAAACGGTATCGAAAAGCCCAACCGGATCGCCGAACATGCCCGCGAACTGATCAAGACGTTCTCCGTCAGCACGCCGGGTGAGGAAACCCCGATTGGCAGGTTGTCGGGCGGAAATATCCAGAAGGTGCTTCTGGGCCGTGAACTGTCGGGCGATGCCCATGTGGTGGTCTTCAACAAGCCGACCTACGGGCTCGATCTTCAGAACATCGACGCGTCGCGCCAACGCATTGCCGAGATCGCCGCTCGCGGTCTGGGCGTGGTGCTCATCTCCACCGACCTCGACGAGCTGATGGCCTTGTCGGACCGGATCGCGGTGATGGAAGGCGGGCGCATTCGTGGTGTCGTCGACAACGACGGAACCGGTGAGGCCCTTCGCCTTCGCATCGGCCGCATGATGGCCGGCGAGGAAGAACACAAGCAGGCGACGGCATGACCATGCAAGAAGATATCAATCCCAGCGCAGTGGACACGGAGGCAGACGCCTCAGCCGCCACAAGCGCGATAGCTCCGGAACGTTCGGCGTTCCAGCGCTTCCTTACCGTGACGGTCGGTCCGATCGTTGCTGCCTTTCTGCTATCGGCGATCATCCTGATGCTCGTCGGCGTCAACCCACTGACCTATTACGGCTACATCCTCGATCGTTCGCTCTTCTCCGGCCTTGGTCTGGAGCAGACGGCGACGCGGATGGCGCCGCTTCTGTTCCTCGTTGCCAGCCTGATCATCGCGTTTCGCGCCGGCATCTGGAATCTCGGCACCGACGGTCAGTTCCTGCTCGGCGCGGTCATTGCGGCCGCCACGGCACCGTTGCTCGTCGGCGTTCTGCCGGGCTGGGCTGTCCTGGTTGTGGGCTTCCTGCTCGCCGCTCTCGTCGGCGCGATCTGGTCGATCATTCCGGCGCTCCTGAAAGCCTATCAGGGCGTCAATGAGATTATCACCACGCTGATGATGTCCTTCCTCGGCGTTCTGCTCGCCTCCACCCTGGTCAAGCTCGCCTTCCGCGATCCCACGACCACCGTGCCACAGACCCGCACGCTGCCGGTCGCCGATCGCCTGCCGCGCCTTTTCGACACCTCGATCTCCAGCGGCCTCATCTGGGGCCTGATCGCGGTCATTCTCGTGCATCTTATGATGACCCGGACCGCTTTCGGTCTGCGTCTGAGGATGGTGGGCGCCAACCCCGCGGCTGCCACCCACGCTGGCCTGTCGGTTCCGCTCCTGACCATGGCGACGTTCGGCCTGTCGGCTGGCTTCGCCGGTCTGGCGGGCGCTTCCGAGATCCTCGGCGTTGCGGGTAACGTCCGCGCCAACTGGGATCCGGCCTACGGCCTGATGGTCATCCCGCTGGTTTTCCTCGCCCGTTTCCACGGCGTTGGAGCCATCGTGCTTGTCTTCTTCTACTCGGCCCTGATGATCGGCAGCGAAAGTGCCGCCCGTCGTCTCGGCGTGCCGCAGGACTTCACGCTGGTGCTCGTCGCCAGCCTGCTGATCTGCCTCGGCCTCGGCGAGTATATCGACCAGCACAAACGCAAGAAGGAACGCTGAGATGGGCGGATTGCTAACCGAGGCGTTTCTGTCGTCTCTTTTCACCGGCGCCATCGTCGCCGCCGTTCCGATGCTTCTCGCCGGCCTCGGCGAGCAGATGTCGGAAAAGGCCGGCGTGCTCAACATCGGCATCGAAGGCATGATGCTGATGGGCGCCTATATGGGCTTCCTGGTAGCCTTCAAGACGGAGTCGCTCTGGCTTGGTTTCCTGGGCGGCATTCTCGGCGGCGTGCTTGTGGCCATCGTCATGGCGGTATTGTGCGTGCGCCTCGGACTCAACCAGATCGTCATCGGTATCGGCCTGACGCTCGGGGTGGAGGGGCTGACGGCTCTGCTTCACCACTTCCAGTTCTCGCGCACCTATCCGCGCCTGCCCGCACCCGAACGCCTCAACATCCCGGGTCTCACCGATCTGCCGGTGATCGGGCCATCGCTCTTTGGCCGGCATCTGATCGTCTATCTGGCGCTCATCGCGGTGGCGGTTCTGGCCTATCTCTATCGCCGCACCAATCTCGGCATGACGCTGAGGGCAGCGGGCGAACGTCCGGCAGCCCTCGATGTTGCCGGCGGAAATGTGCTGGGCATCCGCGTCTTCGCAACGCTCTTTACCGGCGGTATGGCCGGCCTCGGCGGCGCCTACCTCGCCAATATCGGGGCAGGGCTCTTCATTCCGTTCATGACCGGTGGTGCGGGTTTCATCGGCATCGTGCTGGCAATGCTGGCGCGCGGCCGTCCGCTCTGGGTGCTGATCGGTTCGCTGATCTTCGGTGCGGCCCTTTCCATGACCACCGCCCTGCAGGTGGCCGGCTCGAATATTCCGACGGATGTCATCCAGATGCTGCCCTTTGCAGCTGTAATGCTGGTCCTCGTGCTCTTCGGTCGTCGGGCGAAATTGCCCTCGGCTCTCGGCGCAGCCTACGAACGCGGCGCCCGGTAGGGCGCACCCACAATGACCGCGCCACGGGAGTAGGGCGCGGCACAACAAAGGAGAAGTGACATGGCAGACACAAAGGTATTCCTGCTCGACGGCGGCTCGCTGGTGCTCGATGGTTTCCATATCTGGTGGAACAAGGGCCCCGGCGGTGAGGTCCGCTTCCCCGTCTATTCGGTGCTGGTCGACCACCCGAAGGGCAAGTTCCTGATCGACACCGGCTACGATTTCGATCACGTCCAGAAGGTGCTCCCGTTCGAAAAGCCGCAGCAGACCGAACAGCAGACCATCCCGGGTGCGCTGAAGCTGCTTGGTCTCGAGCCCAAGGACATCGACCTTCTGTTCAATTCCCACTTCCACTTCGACCATGTGGGCGGTAACAAGTTCTTCCCCGACACCAAGAAGATCTGCCACAAGGACGAGTTGCCCCAGGCGGCCAAATGCCAGCCTTTCGAGGTTCTGGGTTACTCCGACCTGGCATTCTCGGCGGAAGTCGCCGAAGCGCGTGGCATGTCCGATCAGCTCACCATGGGTCAGACGGCCGCCAATACGAAGTACGAGTTGATCGAGGGTGACGTCGAACTCGCTCCGGGCGTGACGCTCATCTACACGCCGGGTCATACGGTCGGTCACTATTCGCTGCTCGTCGAGTTCGACAACCGTCGTCCGCTGCTGCTGACGCTCGATGCGGCCTACACCCGCAAGAACTACGACAACGACATCAATGCAGGCTTCCACATCGATCCCGTGGCCGGCGTGAATTCCATGCGCCGTCTCAAGGAAATCGAGAAGGAGAAGAACGCCGAAGTCCTCTTCAGTCACGATCCGGAGAGCTTCAAGGACTACAAGATCGGCGTGAANTATTACGGCTGAATTGGAGGCCAGACATGAAATATCCTGAAANCAANCCACCGGTTTTCACNCTGACGGCCGGTCCGGTCGATGCCTATCCGGAAGTGCTCCGCGCACTCGGAACGACGGTGCTNTACGATTACGATCCCGCCTTCCAGGCCTTCTTTGAGGATCTGACCCTCAAGGCTCAGGAAGCGATGGGCTGCGATCTGCCGCCGCTCATTCTTCAGGGTGAGCCGGTCCTCGCACTCGAAGGCGCAGCCGCCTCACTGATTGCCAAGGACGACGTGGTGCTCAACCTTGCATCGGGCGTCTATGGCAAGGGTTTCGGCTACTGGGCCGCCCGCTATGCCAAGAAGGTCGAGGAGATCGAGGTGGCCTACGACACCGCGATCGATCCGGAACAGGTCCGCGCCTTCCTCAAGGACCATCCCGAGGTCAAGGTCGTCTGCGTATGTCACCACGATACCCCGTCGGGCACGCTCAACGACATTGACGCCATCGGTGCGGTTGTCGCGGAAGCAGGCGCGCTGCTGCTCGTTGACGCGGTGTCCTCTTGGGGCGGCATGCCGACAAGCCCGACCGCCAGCCAGGCCGGCATTTACGTGACCGGTCCCAACAAGTGCCTCGGCTGCCCGCCGTCGCTCTCGCTTGTCGCCGTCTCGGAAGCCGCTTGGGCGAAGATCGAGTCCAATCCTGACGCGCCGTTCGCTTCCATGCTGAGCCTGAAGGATTGGAAGAACGCCTGGAAGAAAACCGAGCCGTTCCCCTTCACGCCTTCGGTTGCGGAACTCAACGGCTTGAGCGCTGCCCTTGATCGCTATCTCGACGAAGGCCCCGAACAGGTCTGGGAGCGTCATGCGCTGACGGCGAAGATCTGCCGGGAAGGCATCAAGGGCATGGGGATCGAACTCTGGCCGGCGTCGGAAGACATTGCCTCGCCGACNGCCACNGCGGTGAAGATGCCGCAAGGCATCGACGCAGGCNTCGTGCTCAAGGAAGCTCGCGCCCGCTACGGCGTGTCGATGTCGGCCGGCCGCGCCGAGACNCTCGGCAANCTGATCCGCATCGGCCACATGGGCCCGACCGCNCAGCCGGGNTATGCGCTTCTGGCCGTCTCCGCCATGGGCGGCGCGCTCAAGGCTCTCGGTGCCAAGGTGGACGTGGCAGCAGGTCTCGCAGCCGCCCAGGCCACCTGGGANGCAGCAATCGACGCTTAAGGCCCGGAAGGGGTCATACAAGAAAGGAAACGGGAATGAGTACAAGTCTTGAAGGCCGCAAGGCGGTCGTCACAGGAGCGGCACAGGGCATCGGCAAGGCCATCGCCAAGGCACTTGCGGAAGCCGGCGCCAAGGTCGTCATCTCCGACATCAACGGCGAGGGCGCCAAGGCCGCCGCCGCCGATATCGGTCATGGTGCAGTGGGCGTGACCTGCGATTCCACCAAGGTGGACCAGGTCAACAAGATGCTCGAGGACGCGGCCGAGAACGGCGCCATCGACATCCTCGTCAACAACGCTTCCATCGTTCCGTATATCGCTTGGGACGACGTCGACATGGAGCACTGGCAGAAGATCATCGACACCAACCTGACGAGTGTCTTCATCGCCAGCCGCAAAGCCACCGACATGATGCGCGCCGCCGACCGCAAGGGCACCGTGCTGAACATCGCCTCCAACGCCTTTTACGCCGGCACGCCCAACATGTCGGCCTATGTGGCGGCCAAGGGCGGCGTCGTCGGATTTACCCGTGCGCTCGCAACCGAAGTGGGCAAATACGGTATCCGCGTCAACGCGGTTACGCCCGGCCTTATCGATTCCGACGGCGTGAAAGGCAGCCCGCATGCTGAAAGCTTCGGCTTTGTCGAAATGCTGCAGGCGATGCCCGGCAAGGGCCAGCCCGAAGACATCGCAAAAGTGGTGGCCTTCCTCGTCTCCGACGACGCCGGCTGGATGACCGGCCAGTGTGTAAATGTCGACGCCGGAATGATCCGTCTCTAGATCGTTTTTTCTCATCTGGCGGCGAAATTGGGCGTCACGTCCGCCGTCGCCAGATATAGTCTCAATCGGAAAGTCACTATGCATTCAACCGGGTGAAGCTCACCGAGCAGCACCTTCCCCACGGCGGAGAAACCGCCACAGCCAAGGAGCAATGCCATGTCCATTTCGGAAATATCTCGTCGACGGCTGCTACAGAGCACCGTCATTCTCGCCGGTGCGACGATGCTGCCGCGATCGGGATTGGCACAGGACTCCATGCAGGGTGGTCGCCTGGTGGTGGCGGCCGATTCCGAGCCGCGCAACCTCAATCCGGCCATCGTCGCCTCCAACGGCGTCTTCTACATTGCCTCGAAGATCATCGAGCCGCTGGCCGAAGCCTCCTTCGACGGCCCCGACGGNCTGGCCCCNCGGCTGGCAACGAGCTGGGAAGGCTCCGACGACGGGCTTTCCGTGACCTTCAAGCTGCGCGAGGGCGTGACCTGGCACGACGGCAAGCCGTTCACTTCAGCTGACGTCGCCTTCTCGGCGATGGAGGTCTGGAAGCCTCTTCAAAATATCGGGCGCACGGTGCTTGCCAACCTCGAATCGGTGGAAACACCCGACGAACTGACGGCCGTTTTCAAGTTCTCCAAGCCGACCCCTCTGCAGTTGATCCGCAATGCACTTCCGGTGGTCAGCAGTGTCTTGCCCAAGCATCTGTATGAGGGCACGGACATCGCCAACAACCCGGCCAACAATGAACCCGTGGGCACCGGTCCCTTCGTCTTCGCCGAGCACAAGGCCGGCGAATACTACCGTCTCACCCGCAACGAGAATTACTGGGGCGAAGGCGAGCCGAAGCTTGACGAAGTGATCTTCAGGGTACTGCCGGACCGGGCAGGGGCAGCCGCCGCACTTGAGGCAGGCGAAATTCAACTTGCCGCCTTTTCGCAGGTGCCGCTGTCGGATCTGGATCGCATTTCCGCCAACAGCGAACTCGAAGTGGTGACCAAGGGCTACGAGGCGCTGACCTACCAGTTGATCGTCGAGATCAACCACCGCAACGAGATCCTCGCCAATCTCAAGGTCCGGCANGCCATTGCGCACGCCATCGACAAGAAGTTCGTCGTCGATACAGTGTTCCTCGGTTACGCGGCGGAGGCCACCGGTCCTGTGCCGAAGAACGCGCCGGAGTTCTATGAGCCCGATGTCGAGAAATATCCCTTCGATGTCGAGAAGGCCAAATCCCTGCTCGACGAAGCCGGCTATCCTGAAAAGGATGGCGGATCTCGATTTTCCCTACGTCTTCTGCCGGCCCCCTTCTTCTCCGAAACACGGGCGATGGGCGACTATCTGAAACAAGCGCTTGCAGCTATCGGCGTCGAGGCGGAACTGGTTTCGAACGACGCACCGGGCCATCTCAATGCGGTCTACAAGGACCACAATTTCGATCTGTCCATCGGTGCGGCCGTGTTCCGCGGCGACCCGGCGATCTCGACGACGAACCTCGTCCAGTCCGGGATTCCCGACGGCACCTTCTTCTCCAACCAGGGCGGATATGCCAATCCCGAGATCGACAAGATCATCGAGGAAGCGCTCGTCACGATCGACACGCAGAAGCGNATCGGNCTCTACGACGAGTTCCAGAAGCTGGTAGCGGCCGATCTTCCGCTCATCAACGTGGCGGACTGGGGCTTTACCTCGGTCGTGAGNGTCNATGTGTTGAACGTCGGCAACAANCCGCGCTGGGTCGTNTCCAACTGGGCCGATACGGAGATCGCGGCTTANTCCGTNNAGGGAGTAAACCNTGCACCGTGCATGGCGTTTGACGANACGGCGACTGATCGCCAGCATTCCCGTGCTGGCGATCGTNATCCTGGGCACNTTCCTTTTGATGGAGCTGGCTCCNGGNGANGCCGTCGATGCNTATCTCATCTCGCTGGGNGGGGGCGATTCNGGGCTNGCCGACAGTCTTCGGCAAAGTTACGGGCTCGACCAGTCCGCGCTCAGTCGGCTGTGGCTCTATGTCAGTTCGCTGGCGAGGCTCGATCTCGGCTGGTCCATCGTCTTCAATCGCCCGATCCTGGATATCGTGCTGGAACGGCTCCCCAATACGCTGTGGTTGATGGGGGCCGCGACGGCACTGGCCTTTACCCTTGGCTCGCTGTTGGGAATNGTGGCCGGCGCCCGGCCAGGCAGCGCGNTCGACCGGNTGCTGTCGATCGGTTCACTCGCTCTTTATGCCGTTCCCGGTTTTTGGCTGGGGCTGGTTCTGATCCTGGTCTTCTCGGTGCAATTGCGCTGGCTTCCAACATCGGGCATCGAGACAATTGCTTCGGGCAAGGCAGGCATCGCCCGCGCCCTTGATATTGCCCGGCATCTGGTTCTCCCCGTCGCTTCGCTCGGCTTCATCTATCTCGCGCTTTTCCTGCGCATGATGCGNGCCGGAATGGGCGAAGTCTGGCGTCAGGATTTCGTGCTTGCCGCCAAGGCAAAGGGGCTGAGCCGCAGGCGCATCGTCGTCCATCATGTCGCGCGAAACGCTNTNCTGCCGCTGGTNACCATGCTGGGCCTGCAGGCCGCCACCATGCTCGGCGGTTCGGTGGTGATCGAGAGNGTGTTTGCGATACCGGGCTTNGGCAGGCTGGCGCAGGAGGCNGTGGCTGGTCGCGATGCGCCGCTNCTGATGGCAGTGATCATCGTTTCGGCGGTGCTTGTCNTCNTCGTCAATCTCCTCGTCGATATTGCCTATGCCTGGCTCGATCCGCGGGTCGGCAGTTCGGAGGCCNCAAGCCGATGANATCGTTCATCAGACGTTTTGCCTCCTCGCCGGAAGGTGTTGCGGGTGCTCTTCTCCTTCTGTTTCTTGTGCTTGCCGCAGTGCTTGCGCCGATGATCCTGCCGGGCGATCCGTCGGCCATCGTCGGACGTCCGCTTCTGCCTCCCTTTGCCGACGCCTCCTTTCCGCTCGGAACCGACCAGCTTGGCCGCGATGTCCTGACCCGGCTGATCTACGGTTCGCAGGCGTCGCTGACGGTCGGCTTTTCCTCCGCCGTGGTGGCCATCGTTGTCGGCACTTTGGTGGGCACCGTGGCCGGGCTCGCCGGCGGGCTTGTGGACGAGGGGCTCATGCGCATCGTCGATGCCTTCCAGATCGTTCCGGGCTTTCTGCTGGCGCTTGCTTTCGTCAGTGTGGCGGGGCCTTCCTTGGCCGTCATTGTTCTGGCGATCGGACTGGGCGCATGGACCGGCCCGGCACGTCTTGCACGCGCCGAGGTGCTGTCGATCCGTGAACGGGACTATGTCGCAGCCGCACGGGTGATCGGCATGCATCCGTCCGAAATCGCCTTTCGCGAAGTCCTGCCCAATGCTTTGCCGCCGGTCTTGTCGCTGGTCTCGGTCATCGTTGCGGCAGCAGTGCTGATCGAGGCAGCGCTGTCCTTCCTCGGGCTCGGCGATCCGAATTCCGTGACCTGGGGCGGCATGATCGCCGACGGGCGCAACCTGTTGCGCTCGGCTCCCTTCCTCTCGATCATCCCCGGGCTCGGTCTCGTCAGCGCTGTTGTGGGAATTTATCTCTTCGGCGAGGGTTTGGTCGAAGCCTTGTCCATTCGCGGGAGGCGGGTGTGACAAAAGTGCTTAGCAACGTCGAACAGCTTTCCGTCGCCTACCGCACTCCGGCTGGCGTGCAGCATGCGCTGAAGTCGGTCGATCTCGACATCTTCGCGGGCGAGAAGCTGGCGATCATCGGCGAGAGTGGTTCGGGCAAGAGCACCCTGTCGCTCGCACTCACCGGCCTCTTGCCGGGTGAAGCTATGGTCAGTGGCGGCATATCCTGGCCCGGCCTCGGCTTTGATCCGGTGGCAGGGCGCGACATCGGCATCGTCTTTCAGGACCCCGGTTCAAGCCTCAATCCCGTGCTGACGATCGGTGACCAGGTCGGTGAGGGGGCTCGCCGTCACCTTGGCCTCGGCCGCAAGGCAGCCCGCGAGAAGGCGGTCGAACTTCTGGCCCGTGTACGCATCCCCCAGCCGGAGAATGCGGTTGGCGCCTACCCGCACCAGTTTTCCGGCGGTCAGCGGCAGAGGATCGCCATCGCTGCGGCGATTGCGGCGGGACCATCCGTGCTGATTGCCGATGAGGCAACGAGCGCGCTCGACACGATCGTCCAGGCAGAGATCGCGGCGCTGCTCGAGGACCTCGTGAAAAACGGAGACATGACGCTGATCTTCGTCACCCACGACATCGGACTTGCCGCGAGCCTCGCCGACCGTATCGCCGTTTTCCGGACCGCCGAGCTTGTGGAATGCGGTAACGCAGGGACAATCGTCCATGACCCGCAAGCCGATTACACACGGCAATTGCTGGCGACGCATATCGACCTTCACTCACCGCGGCTTGTGGGGGCGTCGGATGTTCGATGAATTGCTGAGGGTCGAAGGTCTGTCAAAGCGTTTTGCAGGTCGCCGCCGGACCGTCGCCGCGCTCGACGATGTCACCTTTACAGTCGGCAAGGGCGAAACGCTGGGCATCGTCGGGCCGTCCGGAAGCGGCAAGTCGACCCTGGCCCGGGTTCTGCTGCGCCTGGTCGAGCCGGATGCGGGGCGTATCCTGATTGATGGCGAAGATTGGCGGTCCTTGTCGCCAAAGCTACTGCGCCGCCGGCGCGGCAGCATCCAGATGGTATTCCAGGATCCGGTGTCAGCCTTCAACCCGCACACGACGATTGGCAAGGCGATCATGGATCCGCTCCGGATCCACTCGATCGGCAGTCGGGATACTCGCAAGGCGGCGATAGCAGATCTGTTGCAGCGCGTGGGGCTTTCCGAAGAGATGGCGAGCCGCCGTATCCACGAGGTGTCGGGCGGTCAGCGCCAGCGGGTCGCCCTTGCGCGGGCGCTCGCCAGCCGCCCGCGTCTCGTCGTGCTTGATGAGGCGCTTTCTGCTCTGGATGTCTCGCTGCGTGGCCAGATGCTGGAACTGCTGGTGCGGCTGCAACAGGAAGAAGGAATCTCGTTCCTTTTCATCGGCCATGATCCAGCAGTGGTGCGCATGATCTCCCACCGCGTCGCGGTCATGAATGAGGGCCGCATCGTCGAGACCGGCGAAGCTGACGCCGTGTTGTCGGCTCCTCAATCGGAAACCGGAAAGGCGTTGATCGCGGCCTTACCGACGTGGCGCTGAATTGTGTGAAGTCGTCTTCGACGATGCCGGCTGTATGACCGGACACTGTAGTGCAGTCGATTCCGGCATGTCCCGTTTCTGACGGAATGCCGGTTTAAAGACGGCGGGCGAGGCTCCCCCCCCCAGCCAAGCCCGCCGTCGTCAAAAGAAGGCCGGCAGTCCTTTCGGATTGCCGGCCTTTATTCTCGGCGTTTGATGCGATTACTCTTTAGGAGACCAGACGAGGCTGTTCAGGTCTTCCGTTTCATTCACAATGCCTTCCTTCTTGGCCGCGTCGACCCAGAATTGCATTTCGGAGGGCGGAACTTCGGTTTCCCAATCGCCGAGGTTCATGGCCTCGATTGCCGTTGCCGGAAGCTTGGTATGCGCGCCGATGGTCTTGCGCGCCACGGCAGGGTCGGCCTTGAAGTCTTCGATGGCACGATTGACCGCCTTGACGAAACCTTTGACGATGTCCGGGTTTTCCTCGACGTAAGGCAGCATGGCGACGATGCCGGAAAGCACGACGGGTGACTTCACGTCGGTGAAATAATGGCCGAGGACGTTGGCGCCCTGTTCCTTGCCGAAGGTCACGAATGGCTCGACGGCGCCGACGGCGGCGACCGTGTTGTTGCGCAGAGCCGGCAACATGTCGGGGAACGGAATCTCGCGGAACGTCACCTTGTCGATGTCGACATCGTTCTTGCGCAGCCATTCGCGCATCATCGTCCAGTCGGTGTTGTAGCTCAGATTGGTCGCGACCGCCTTGCCCTCGAGGTCCTTAGGCGACTTGATGTCCGGATTGGTGGTCAGCACCGCGTGAACCGGATTCTCCGAGCTCTGCGAGAAGTTGAACGATACGTAAGTCACAGGCAGACCGCCCTTGCGGGCGTTGAGAACGCCGAGGGCATCGGAAATGCCGAACTGCAGTGCACCCGACTGGAGAGCCGGAATGATCTGGCCGCCGCCCGCCATGGGCACGAGTTCGACTTCGAGGTTTTCGTCGGCAAAGTAACCGGCATCCTGGGCGCGCCAGAAATAGGAATAGACGCCGACCGGCAGGTAGCCGACCTTGAGTTTGGTGGTTTCGGCAAGGGCCGCATGCGGCATGCCGAGCGAGGCAAGGGCAGAGCCGGCCGCAAACAGCGCGGCAGCCGCCAGGTTCTTCAGGTTCATGTTCCCAACTCCTGTTGTTTCGAGTTCATTTGCTTTTCTTGTTGTTGGCTCACTGCGCCTGTTGGCGCACGAGCGTGTAGACCTTGTGCCGGAGGTGGAGGAATTCCGGTGTTTCCTTGGTGGTAAGCTGATCGCGCGGGCGGGGCAGGTCGATCGGAATTTCCTCGACCACCGTTGCCGGTCGCGTGGAGAGCACCACCACCTTGTCGGCCATGAAGACTGCTTCATCGATGTCGTGGGTCACGAGCAGCGCCGACAGCGACATGCGCTCGCAGATGTCCATGACGAGATCCTGCAGGTCGATCCGCGTCTGGGCGTCCACCGAGGCGAAGGGTTCATCCAGCAGCAGCAAACGCGGCGCCGAGACGATGGATCGGGCAAGCGCACAGCGTTGCTGCATGCCGCCGGAAAGCTGCCAGGGATAAAGGTCGGCCGCATGGTCGAGCTTGACTGCCGCAAGCGCTTCGCTCACCCGGTCATCTCGCTCGCTCTTAGCAACATCGCGCAGACCTTGCTCGACATTGCGGCGCACCGAAAGCCAGGGGAAGAGGCTGCGGTTATAATCCTGGAAGACGATCGAGAGCCATGGCGGCGGATCGTCGAAGGTCTGGCCTTCGTGGAAGACCACGCCAGAGTCGGGACGCATCAGGGCCGAGATACAGCGCAGCATCGTGGTCTTGCCGCAGCCGGAGGGGCCAACGATGGCGAGAAACTCGTTCGTTCCTTGCTGGAACGTCACGTCCCGGAGGATCTGGGCGTCCGCGGAGTAGGCTTTCGAGACGCCTTCCATGGAAAGTAGCGGTTTGCTCATGTCGTCTCCGGTGTCAGCTGCGTGCGTCCGACAGTCCGCGCCAGCCGCGGTGCCATGCGAGAACGCGTTTTTCGATTGAAAGCAGACCCAGCGTCAGGATCAGGCCGATGGTTCCGAGCATCAGCACGCCGGCATAGACATTGGCGGTCTGAAACAGGCGCTGGTTGCGCAGGATGTAGAAGCCGAGCCCGTCATTGGCCGCTATCAGCTCCGAGATGACCATCATCACCAGGCCGATCGACAAGGCGATGCGAACACCGGCGAAGATCGAGGGCAGGGCGCCCGGAAGCACGACACGGAAAAGCTTTTCCGCGAGCGAGAACTTGAGGACCCGGGCCACGTCGAGCAGCAGGGTATTGCCGCGCCGTGCGCCGTCTATGGCTGCGAGCAGCACCGGAAACACCGAGCCGAAGGCAATGACGAAGATGCGCATCGTGTCGGTGGCGCCGAAGAGTAGGAGCGCTGCCGGTAGAATTGCCACCGTGGGTACGAAGCGCAGATATTCGAGCACCGGTCGGATCCACGGATCGAGCCAGCGCAGATAGCCGAGGGCGATGCCGACAACGGTTCCGAGCGCGACGGCAACACCGAACCCGACAGCGAGCCGCGAAAGGCTTGGGAACACGGTGTCCATGAAGTTGCCGGGTTTGAGAAGCGACAGATAGGCAAGCGCCACCGGCTTGAGCGAAGGCAGGTAGGGGGCAGGATGGGCCACGGCGGCCCACTGCCAGAGCGCGAGCAGGAGGAGAACGGTGCCAGTCTGCCAGAACAGGGCGCGTAACCGGATATCCCTAGGCATCGCGGTTCTCCGGGCTCCAAGGAAGGGTATAACGTTCGATGCCGACGAAGATCGCATTGACAAGATAACCGAAAATGCCGGTCACCAGAATGCCGCCCCACATTTCGGCAGTCAGGCCGTTCAGCCGCACGTTCTCGATATAAAATCCAATGCCGGGACGGCCGGTCAGCATTTCCACGGTGATCGCAAGAACCAGCGCGATTGCTGCCGCTGTGCGTATTCCGGTCGCGATATAGGGAAGGCTCGCGGGCAGGAGGATGCGCATGACGCGTTCGGGGCGCCCGAAGCCGAGAACCCGCCCGGTTTCCAGATACCGCGGATCGATACTTTCAACGCCGGCCTTGGTGCTGAACAGCACCGGCCAGACGGCCGCGAAAACGATCATGAAAAGCTGCATGGAGGTGCCGATCCCGAGCACGAGAAGTGCAACAGGTATGAGGGCGACCGAAGGAATGGGGCGGAGGAATTCGAGGATCGGCCGCGTTGCAAGTTCGAGCCCCGGGAGAAGCGCAAGCGCGATGCCGCCGGCGATGCCGATCAACGTGGCAATCGCCAGGCCCGAGATCCATGATCGCAGCGTTTCAAGAAGCGCTGACGAGATATCGCCATGGATGAGGCCGTTGTAGGCCGCACCGAGAACGTCGATGACGGCCGGTAGGTCGCGCTTGTCGATGAAGCCGGTCTGGCGCACGGCTTCCCATGCCGCAAAGGCGGCTAGAACGCCAAGTGCCCCTTTGAGGACAGTCGTCGCCGAGCCCGTGCCGCTCATTGCACGTTCACTTCAGTAAAGGAGCCGGTCGCGCTGCAACGAGTCCATTGCAGGACCGGGTCTCGAAATAGAGCGAAACCGGGGTTCACCAAAATCTCCCTTTGGTGGCGGCAATCATGTGCCCCGGTTGGTCCGAAGTCATTTAGTCGCTCGACGGAGTTGCCGTATTTCCGCCTGCTGCTAAAGGGAGCAGATCATAGGTAATATTGTCTGTCAATCTGATTGACTGTTTCAGCTATCGACGTTCAGTATGTTTGCTGCCTGTATGTGGATCGTTGCTTTCGATAGTGGTGAATAGAGCGGGTTTCACGCGATAGCCCTATGGACATCGGTTGAGATCAACTGAAAGTAGAAGCCACGAATTCACGCATGCTTGTCTTGGAAGAGTTGCGGTGGGGAATGGAACTGGATCTTCGAATAACGCGCAAGACTGTGCAGCAGGAGGTGGTCGACAAGCTTCGGCAGGCGATCCTGTCAGGCACTTTCGCGCCCGGTCATCGTCTTGTTGAAGCCGAACTCTGCGAGGCGCTGGGCGTCAGCCGGTCGTCTCTGCGTGAAGCCCTGCGTGGCCTGCAGGCCGAACACCTCATAGAAATCATTCCGAACCGTGGACCCCATATCCCGGTGCTCACCTGGGAGGACGCGGAAGAGATCTATGAGGTGCGTGAGCTTCTGGAAGGCGAGGCGGCCATGCGTTGCGCATCCCGAATGAGCGACGATGACATTGTGGAACTGGAAGTGCGCCTCGAGGCCTTTCACCGTGCCGCCCGCGATGAGAATCCTGATGATCTCGCCGGCACCGCGGCCGCATTTTACGAAATTATCCTGAGCCGTTGCGGCAACAAGATCATCAATCAGGTGCTGGCGGGGCTGCTGGCCCGGATCAGCTATTTGCGCAAGCGCTCCATGTCGTTGCCCGGCCGCGCCATCAAGAGCTACGAGGAAATGCGCGCGATCTACGAAGCGATCGCCGATCGCAACGCGCGGGATGCCCGGAAAGTAGCGATGAAGCATGTCGCCAATGCCCGCGCCGCAGCCAAACAGACGTTTCCTGTCTGACAGAGACGCGCCGTCTCAGAGAGCTTGGCAAACCGGTAACATGCGGTCTCTTTGCCCGACGCGCAGCGCCATTGGCGTTCCTTCCACAAGAAAAGGCTGGGAATGAAGGGTGTCGTTGCGACCGAAATTCGACCCATGACCATGCCGTGCTAGCCGCTTGCCACCAGTACTCTTGGCCACACCTGATTGACGCTTTCCGCAGCACCGACAGCTTCACTATTTGCGAGATCCTGAGACAAAGCGCCGCATGTTGCGTTGCGCCGCTGATCAATGCGTGGTTCACTCGATCAATAATTTTGACGCATCGATCAAATAAGGACATCGAACAGATATGCCAGAAAAAGAAAATCTGGGAGACCTGCATCAGTCTGAGGCGGCTCCCGATGCGATTACCTACGATACCGATTACGAACTCGGCCAGGATAATATTCGGCCTCTCGGTCTCGACATTCACAATCCTGTTTTTGTTATTTCCGCGGCCGCGATTGTTCTTTTCGTTGTTCTCGCACTTTTCAACCAGCAGGCCACGGCCGATTTGTTCGGCTGGCTTCGTCCCTGGCTGACCAGCACGTTCGACTGGTTCCTGATGATGTCGGTCAACATCATCTTCGTGTTCTGCATCGGGCTGGCGATTTCACCGCTCGGCAAGGTGCGGATCGGCGGCGTGGATGCGACCCCCGACTACGGCTACCTGTCGTGGATTGCCATGCTGTTCTCCGCCGGCATGGGGATCGGGCTTTTGTTCTTCTCGGTCCTCGAGCCGATGTACTACTCTCTGCCGGAGCTGAACTCGCTTCCGCTTGGCGTCAACCCGATGAACGATGACGGAACGATCGGCAATTCCGGACTGGCGGCAACCGTGTTCCATTGGGGCTTTTCAGCCTGGGCGGTCTACGTCGTCGTCGCTCTCAGCCTTGCGATCTTTGCCTATAATCTCGGCCTTCCACTGACCTTGCGGTCGGCATTCTACCCGATCCTCGGGGAACGGGTCTGGGGCTGGTGGGGCCATGCGATCGATATTCTTGCAGTTTTCGCCACCCTGTTCGGACTGACGACGACATTGGGCCTGGGCGCGCAGCAGATCGCTGCCGGCCTGAACGATGTGTTTGGCATGGAGATCGGACAAACGGGTATCGTCATCCTGATCATCGTCATCACGATGGCGGCGTTGACCTCTGTCCTGCTCGGCATGGATGCGGGCGTCAAACGGCTGGCCGAGATCAACATGTGGCTGGCGTTTGCACTCTTCCTGTTCGTGCTGTTTGTCGGTCCGACGATGGTTCTTCTTGGCCGGTTCGGCGGAACGATGGTGGAATATGTGACGAACTATGTCGCGCTTTCGAACCCGTTCGGACGCGAAGATACCGGCTACATGCACGGCTGGACGACCTTCTACTGGGCCTGGTGGATCGCCTGGTCGCCCTTCGTCGGCATGTTCATCGCCCGCGTCTCGCGCGGTCGCACGGTGCGCGAGTTCATCATCTGCGTTCTGCTTCTGCCGTCATTGGTGTGCGCGCTCTGGATGAGTGTCTTCGGCGGAATGGCGCTGGAGCAACTGGCCGCCGGCTACGAGGGCGCCAAGGACGTCGTCGTCGCCTATCGCCCGGAACTGTCATTCTTCCGCATGATCGACCAGTTTCCGTTTTACTCCATCGTTGCGCCGATTTCGTTGGTTCTGATCGTCGTGTTCTTTGTCACCTCGTCGGATTCCGGTTCGCTGGTGATCGACACGATCACCGCGGGTGGCAAGATGGATGCGCCCGTGGCGCAGCGTGTCTTCTGGTGCACGTTCGAAGGCCTGGTCGCCATCGCGTTGTTGCTCGGCGGGGGCCTTAACGCGCTTCAGGGTGCCGCAGTCTCCATGGGCATCCCGTTCACCATCGTGGTGTTGGCGATGTGCTACTGCCTTTACCTGGCGCTGAGATCCGAGAAGCAACTCATGGGGCTTCCGGCAGGTTCGTCTGTCACCTCACCCCATCCTGTCGAGCATGACGAACAGCCGCGCGGGGAACACTGGTAACAGCGATAACGCGTAAGCGTCCCACGCCCGCCTCGAACTATGGAAAAGAGCCGATCGGCTCTTTTCCTGCTTTGGGCATCTCGATGCGCAACTGTCGGTAAATAAGAGCGTGGCAAGGCGCTCCGTTCTTACCGCGTGGCGGCAAGCGGATGGTTCTCGTCTTCGCTGTTCAGGTAGCGTCGGACGGGGAGCGGCAGGTTAGTGGATTTCTCATCGATCAGTCCGCAACCCGCCAAAAGCTCGCGCTTGTCGGGGTTCGGACCGACTGCCCGCCAAATCGAGCGCGTCGCATAGGGTAGATTTTCCTCGCGCCAGGACACGCCGGTTGTCACACCGCGCAGATAGGTGCGCTGGTGCTCGGCAAAGGGCAACAGTGTCGTCTGAGAGATAAATGAGTGTTCGCTCACGCCGCGCTCGACAATGAAGAGGCGGTTGCGCCAGTAGGCCACCAGGCCCGCATATTTCGAAAACTGACGGATCTCTAGCTCACTGTCGTAGATCCGCTCGATGGATTTAACGGTAATCTGACCGCCTTTTTCCTCCAGCCTCGAGCAACTGCGGACAATTTTTCCGGGCCAGGACAGGCTCTTGTGAAAAAGTTCGTAGTACCCCGTGTACTGGCGCAACTCCGACAGATTGCCCGGAAAGCCCTCTCTTAGAAGCGACTCCGGTCCGGCCGGTTCCGCAGGGGCTTCGAGCATGTCCTGGAAGCGNCTTTCAGACNGCAGAAAGTCCTGCGGCTTCAGACCGAAGTATCGTGCGATTTTNCCTGCATTATAGGGGGTAGGGCGCGTTTGAGCCGCGAGATACCGATTGAATTGCTGGCGGTTGATCCCGATTTCGCGGCAGATCGCCGTAATCGACGGACGGGTATTGCAGGCAAACCTCAAATTNGTCGCAAAACGCGTGTTATCAGTGGATGTCATTTTATGCAGACATGATCATGTAAGCTTCAAGTAGCGTCAATCCGCGTCAATACGCGAAGTTGTCCGGTCCGCGCAAGCTGCGTATGCCTTTGCGCATCCAATTCGACCGGCCGGTCTGTCACGCCTTCGGGCGTTCCGACACTGCCCTTCTGCGCATCATCACCCGCCGCTGTAGCCACGGCTGCGGGCGCGATGCGCCTTGCTCAAATACAAGGGGAAAGCAAATGAAAAACAGAACAAACTCTATCGATCGCTCCGGCCTCGACCGCCGAACATTTCTCGCGTCCGCAGCCGCAGCAGGATTTGCGGCCACCGCGTCCGGTCTCCTGATGCCGCGTGAGAGCTTCGCGGCGGAAGAACCTCAGCGTGGCGGTCATCTGGTGCTCGGCCTTGATGGCGGACAGACAACCGATGTTCTCGACCCCGGGACCTATGCCGGCAGCACGATGTTCCTCGTCGGCTTTACATGGGGCGACCGCCTGGTAACCTCCGATCCGGTCGCCGGTGAGGCGCTGCCGAGCCTGGCTGAAAGCTGGTCCTCGTCCGACGACGCCAAGGTCTGGACCTTCAAGCTGCGCAAGGATGTGCGCTTCCATGACGGTTCAACCTTCGCGGTCAATGATGCGATCCAGACCCTGCGCCGGCACTCCGACAAGGATTCGACGTCTGCCGCACTCGGCCTGCTCGAAGAAATCGAGACCATCGAAGACAAGGCGGGCGATCTGGTCATCACGCTTAAGAACGGCAATGCNGATCTGCCNCTGCTTCTGACGGACTACCATCTCCAGATTCAGAAGAACGGCGGANTGGACGACCCCAACAGCGCCGTTGGCACGGGCCCNTACAAGCTCGAAAGCTTCGANCCNGGCATCCGGATNACCTTTTCCAAGAANACCGATGACTGGAACGAGGANCGCGGNTTCGTCGANAGTGTCGAAGTGCTCGTCATCAACGATAACACNGCGCGCATCGCCGCTCTTTCGTCCGGCAAGGTGCATTTCATCAACACGCTCAGCCCGAAGACGATGTCGCTTCTGTCGCGTGCGCCGAACATCGAGACCATCAGCACCAAGGGCAAGGGTTTCTATTCGTTCCTGATGCATGGTGACACAGCACCTTTCGACAATAACGANCTGCGCATGGCGCTGAAGCTGTCTGTCGATCGCGAGGCCATGCTNAACACCATTCTGGGTGGCTACGGCACGATCGGTAACGACTACCCGGTCAACGATGCCTACGCGCTCGCCCCGACCGACATTCCGCAGCGCGCCTACGACCCGGAAGAAGCGGCCCACTACTTCAAGAAGTCCGGCCATGAAGGTCCGATCCTGCTGCGGACGTCGGATGCCGCATTCACCGGCGCGGTCGATGCATCGGTCCTGTTTCAGGCGAATGCCAAGAAGGCGGGTATCGATATCCAGCTCCAGCGCGAGCCATCCGACGGATACTGGTCGAACGTGTGGAACAAGAAGCCGTTCTGCGCCTCCTACTGGGGCGGTCGTGCGACGCAGGATATCCGTTACACCACCACGCAGCTCTCCACCTCGACGTGGAACGACACCCGCTTCAAGGATCCGGAATTCGACAAGAAGCTGCTTGAGGCGCGCGCCGAGACCGATCAGGAGAAGCGTCGTGCGCTCTATCGCGAAATGGCAATGACCGTGCGCGACAATTCAGGCCTTATCCTGCCGGTGTTCAACAACTACCTCAACGCCCGGTCGGTGAAGTTGAAGGGTTGGATCGACGACGTCGGCAACGACCTGTCCAACGGCCAGATCGCCAGCCGCGCCTGGCTCGCATCCTGATAGAGATGAAGAGGAAGCTGCGGGTGACGAGCCCGCGGCTTTCGTAAATCCATGACAGAGATCCACTCCGCCACAACNGNCNCNGTCGATGCGCCGCCTCCCGGTCGCCTCGTTGTCCTGCGCTCGCGCTTTCCGATGGTNAGCCGNATCGCAGAACGCATCGTGCTCAGCGTCGCATTGCTTCTCGCGAGCTCGATCCTGATTTTCGCAGGGATCGAGCTATTGCCGGGTGATTTTGCCGCGACCTATCTCGGACAGGCNGCGACACCGCAGGCTGTCGCCAATCTTCGCGCCGAGTTCGGCCTCGATGCGCCGCTGGTGACCCGCTACTTCGAATGGCTCGTCAACATCATGCATGGTGACTTCGGGAATTCCTGGGCCAGNGGCCAGTCGGTCAGCGGCCAGATCGCCGACCGGCTCGGCAATTCACTGCTTCTGGCCGGANCTGCTGCGGTGCTGGCCGTCCCGATTGCCGTCGGCCTCGGTCTGATNGCCGTTCTGTATCGCGACCGNTTGATCGACCGGCTCATCAATCTCNTNTCNCTTGCTGCNGTTTCGATGCCGGAATTCTTCGTTGCCTACCTGCTGATCATGGTCTTCGTGGTCCAGCATCCCGTCGCAGCGTTTCCAGCGACCGTCTATGACAGNATGAGCCTGTGGGANAANCTTCAGACCATCATNCTGCCGGTCGCGACGCTGGTCCTGGTGGTCCTCGCGCACATGATGCGCATGACCCGCGCAGCCATCATCAATGTCATGTCGTCNGCCTATATGGAAACGGCCGAACTCAAGGGCATCGGCGCGCTGCGCGCCATCATCAAGCACGCCGCTCCCAATGCGCTGGCGCCGATCATCAATGTCGTGGCAATCAACCTCGCCTACCTGATTGTCGGTGTCGTCGTTGTGGAAGTGGTCTTCGTCTATCCGGGGATGGGTCAGTACATGGTCGATGCGGTGACCGTGCGCGACCTGCCGGTGGTGCAGGGCTGCGGGCTCGTCTTCTCGGCCATCTACATTCTCCTCAACATGATCGCAGACGTCCTCTCCATTCTCGTCAATCCGCGATTGAGGCACCCACGATGAATTTCCGGTCGATTCCACTCACGGCCTGGATCGGCATGGCGGGTATTGCCATCGCTGTCCTCGCTGCCACCTTTGCGCCCTGGCTTGCGCCCTTCGGCGAAAACCAGGTTGTCGGAAACCCTTGGGAACCCGCAAGCCATGCCTATCCGCTTGGTCTCGACAATCTCGGCCGGGACCTCTTGTCCCGGATGATCTATGGCGCCCGGATGACACTCTTCGTGTCGGTCTGCGCAACCGTCCTCNCTTTCTCGCTCGGTGTGGTGCTGAGCTTCACGGCAGCCGTCATGCGCGGGTTTGTGGATATGGGCCTGTCGCGTCTCAACGACCTGATGATGTCGATCCCGACGCTGATCTTCGCGCTGATCGTGCTCGCGGCGCTGCCACAGAATCTCTTCGTGCTGATCGTCGTCATGGCCGTGCTCGATTCGACGCGCGTCTTCCGTATCGGCCGTGCGCTGGCTGGCGACATCGCGGTGATGGACTTCGTCGAAGCGGCGCGACTGCGCGGCGAGAAGACGCTCTGGATCGTGTTTCGCGAAATCCTGCCGAATGCGATGACGCCGCTTTTGTCCGAATTCGGTCTGCGATTGGCCTTTGCGGTCCTTTTCATCTCGACACTGTCCTTCCTCGGCCTTGGCATCCAGCCGCCGACCGCAGACTGGGGCGGCATGGTCAAGGAAAACAAGGACGGCATCATCTTCGGCGTATCCGCTGCGCTCGTACCGGGTGCTGCGATCGCCATCCTCACCATTTCCATCAATCTCGTCGTTGACTGGCTGCTGAAACGCACCTCCAGTCTGAAAGGGGGCCGCGGTGGCTGAGTTGCGGAACAACGACAAAACCACATTGCTCGAGGTTCGCAACCTGCAGATCGGAGCCATGGCCTATCCGACGGGCGAACGCCCCCACGCGATCGAGATCGTCAAGGGCGTGAGCTTCACTCTGGAGCGCGGCAAGGTGCTCGGCTTGATCGGTGAATCGGGAGCCGGCAAATCNACCATCGGGCTTTCGCCGCTGGCCTACGGACGCGGCGGCGTCACCATCACCGGCGGCGAGGTCCTGCTCGACGGCGTGGATATCCTGAAGCTTGGCAAATCCGGTACGCGGGCGCTTCGCGGCGCGCGGGTCTGCTATGTCTCGCAATCGGCTGCCGCTTCGTTCAATCCGGCGCACAAGCTCGGCGATCAGGTCATCGAGGCCACCATACGCCACGGCCTGATGAGCCGCAGCGAAGCCCGCAAACGTGCCGTCGAACTGTTCGGCATCCTCGGCCTCCCGGAGCCCGAGACCTTCGGGAACCGTTATCCTCACCAGGTTTCCGGCGGCCAGTTGCAACGGGCGATGACGGCNATGGCGCTATGCAGTCGGCCGGAGCTCATTGTCTTCGACGAGCCGACGACGGCGCTCGACGTGACGACCCAGATCGATGTTCTGGCTGCGATCAAGTCCGCGATCGCCAAGACCGGAACGGCAGCACTCTATATCACCCACGATCTGGCTGTGGTGGCGCAGGTTGCCGACGACATCATGGTGCTGCGCAACGGCGAGACCGTTGAATATGGCAGCACCGAAAAGATCATCGAAAATCCTGACGCGGACTACACCCGCGAACTGGTGAATGTTCGGGCGATCCGCCACGAGGAAGCCGCCGATCAGTCCGACCGCTTTTTCGAGATGACGAATATCTCGGCGTCCTATGGGGCAACGCCCGTTCTCTTCGATGTGTCGCTGCATGTCCCGAAGGGGCAAACTCTGGCGATCGTCGGTGAATCCGGTTCAGGCAAGTCGACACTGGCGCGCGTTGCGACAGGACTGTTGCCGCCGACCGCCGGCACAGTGACATTCGGCGGCATCGAGCTGACACCGGCGCTCAAAAATCGCAGTCGCGAGGAGTTGCGTCGTGTCCAGCTCATCTACCAGATGGCCGACACCGCGATGAACCCGCGCCAGACCGTGGGCGAGATCATCGGCAGGCCGGTGACCTTCTACGAAGGCCTGCGCGGCGCGGCGCGGCGAGATAGGGTCAACGAACTGCTCGAACAGATCGAGATGGGCAGCGGCTTTTATGACCGTTATCCAGCCGAACTGTCCGGTGGGCAAAAACAGCGTGTGGCCATTGCCCGCGCGCTTGCCGCACGGCCTGAACTGATCATCTGCGACGAGCCGACCTCGGCGCTCGATCCNCTGGTGGCNGACGGCATCCTGAANCTGCTGTTGCGGCTGCAGGANGAAGAANAGCTTTCNTACATTTTCATCACCCACGACATCGCCATCGTCCGCGCGATTGCCGACAGCGTTGCGGTGATGCACCAGGGGAAGCTGGTCCGTTTCGGCCCGAAATCGCAGGCTCTCTCTCCGCCCTTCGACGGTTACACCGACCTGCTGCTCAGTTCCGTTCCCGAAATGAAGATCGGGTGGCTGGAGACCGTCCTCGCCAATCGCAGGATGTCCAGTTCAGGCAACTGATCGATCAATTGTGGCCCGGCCCGAAATCGCGGCCGGGCCGCCGCCCAATCCAGACTGAAATACAAATACAAGAAGGTGAAAACCATGGCGCAACAAGGCTTTTCGACGTCCGAAGACCAGTGGATCACGCTCAAGGACGGTACCCGCCTCGCAACGCGTATCTGGATGCCGGAGGGTGCTGAGGACAAACCCGTTCCCACCGTGCTGGAATATCTGCCCTACCGCAAACGCGGTGGAACCGATCCGCGCGACGAATCCACCTATCCGGTCTTCGCCGCCGCCGGCATTGCCGGCGTGCGCGTCGATATTCGCGGGTCCGGCGAATCCGATGGCGTTATCGACGGTGAATACACCCCGCGCGAACTCTCCGACGCCTGTGAGATCCTTGAGTGGATCGCCGCCCAGCCCTGGTCGAACGGCAATGTCGGAATGATGGGCATCTCCTGGGGCGGCTTCAACTGCCTGCAGGTGGCAGCCCTCAAGCCGCCGCAGCTCAAGGCCGTGATTTCNATCGCCTCCACCGTCGACCGTTACAATGACGACATCCATTACAAGAACGGCACGCATCTCTCTGCACAGCTCTCCTGGGCCGGCACGATGCTGGCCTATCAGTCCCGTTCGCCGGACATCGATCTCGTCGGCGACAAGTGGAAGGACATGTGGCTGGAGCGGCTCGANGGNCAGCCNTTCTTCATGGAGGAGTGGCTCGCGCACCAGCGCCGGGACGATTTCTGGAAGCACGGCTCGATCTGCGAGGATTTCGACGGCTTTCCNGTTCCCGCATTGGTCATCGCCGGCTGGGCGGATGGCTATCGCAATACGCCGCTGAAGGCGATCGANGGCCTGNAGGACAAGGGCAAGGCCATCGTCGGTCCGTGGGTCCACAAATATCCGCATTTCGCATGGCCGAAGCCGCGTATGGATTTCCACGCCGAAGCCATTGCCTGGTGGAAGCGCTGGCTGGACGGCGCCGACAATGGCGCCGAAGAGNTGCCGCAGATGCGCGCCTATATTCTCGATGGACCGCGCCCCGCCCTTCGTCGCGAAAACGATCCCGGCTACTGGGTCGCCAAGCAGGACTGGGCAAAGCCGGAGATGGAGACGCTGACTGTGGCCGCCGACGGGACGCTCAATGCGTCGGGCTACGGCGGGGGCATCGGCGACGTCTATCTGCGCTCTCCCCTGGATACCGGCACCAGCGGCGGNGAATGGTTCACNCTNAAGCCGGATGCNGAAATTGCCGGCGACCAGCGTGCCGACGATGGCGGCTCGCTCATTTTCCAGACCGCGCCGCTCGCGGAAGAAGCAGTCTACCTCGGCGCGCCCGAGTTGACGGTTGATGTGGCCTGCGACGGCGACTGGGACAACCTCGCCGTGCGGATCATCGATGTCCATCCGGACGGCGCGGAGACACGCGCTTGCTACGGCGTCNTGAACCTCGCCCATCGCGACGGATATGAAACNCCTACCAAGTTGCCGCGTGGAGAGAAGACAGCGATCACCATGCAGCTCGACGCAATGGGCTACCGTTTTGCACCGGGTCACCGCATNAAGGTCGCGCTTTCGACCAGTTANTGGCCGACGATCCTGCCGTCGCCGCAGGCGCCGGGGCTGACGATCGATACCGCCAGCATNCGCCTGTCCATGCCGCTTCTCGGGGAGCATGAGCGCATTACCGTCGCTGAGCCTGAAAACGAGAACCCGCTGCCGGTCTATGAAATNCGCCAGCCTGAGGNGACCCGGCGCTCTGTCCATAAGGACCTGGTCACCGGGCTNACTCACTANCGCATCTACGAGGANACGGGTCTGGAGGTCCATCCGCAAAACGGATTGCGCACCCAGGAGATCCGCAACGAGGACTGGTCCATCGACCCCAACGACCCGACGTCCGTGAAGGGCGACATTGACTGGNAAATCCGCATCGAGCGCGACGGCTGGTCGGTGATTTCGAAAACCACAACCACGATGCGCTGCACCGCACAGGACTGGATCATTACCGCAAGCGTGACAGGCTTCGAAGGTGATCAGGAAATCTTCGCCAAGTCGTTCGAAAAACGTATTCCGCGCGACTTCATGTAGCCNGCCGCGAGNCCTCCATTCTTGCGTTCGGCATTTCGGAACCTGGCAGTAACAGAAGCGGAGGCGGTAGTTTGCGAAAGCTACCGCCTCTTCCATGTCATGGCCGACGAGACCGAATAATTCCACACCGCGCCGACGGCCGCACCGAGCACTCCGGACAGCCACCAGGAGTAATGTTGTGCGAAGAGAGCCTGGCTCACGCCCACATTGGTGAAAAATCCGACCGAACAGATCGCATAGAACGACAACAAGCCGCTCAAAAAACGCCAGCCGACCAGTTTCTGGTCTCGACAGGTCGTTGCGTTGTTGAGCCAGAAGTTCGATGTCATCGCCACCATTCCCGCCAGAGCTTGAGAGAAGGCGAAAGGACAAGACGCGGCAAGCGCCAGTNTCAGCACGANGAGATGAACGAGAATTCCCGTTCCCCCGACGAGTGAGAATGCCAGGAANCGCGGCGACACGATTCCACCACCCGTTTTCTCCAAAAGCATGGCGAGAAAAGCCAGTTCAACCGAAAGATCGAGCTTGCTCGAGCCGCTATTGCGGGGACGGAAGCGCATTGGCAGTTCCATGATGCGAAGCGGTGTCGGAGAGGACGCGAGCAGATCGACGAGAATCTTGAAACCTCGGCCTGAAAGCTTCGAGGCATGTTCGTCGAAAACTTGCCGACGGATCATGAAGAAGCCGCTCATCGGATCGAAGATGTGGATCTTGAGCAATGTTTGCACCATCCAGTTGCCGGAGCTGCTCAGCAGATGCCTGCGCGAACCGTCAAGGCCGGAGGCGTCACCTTCAGGCGCGAAACGGCTTGCAACGACGACATCGGCCTGATCGGTTTCGAGAACACCGATCATNGTCTTCAGCAGCTGCTCATCATGCTGCAGATCCNCNTCGATTACGGCGATATAGTCGGCCGACGAGGCCATCGCGCCTTCGATTACGGCGGATGAAAGTCCGCGACGTCCGATGCGGCGGATGCAGCGCACGCGAGGATCCGCCCGCGCCAGGTCCTTGGCAACCGCGGCGGTGCCGTCCGAACTGTCGTCGTCGACGAAAATGATCTCCCAACCGCTTGGGCCCAGCGCCCNCTCGACGGCCTGCGCGAACGGCCTGATATTGCCGCTCTCGTTCAGCGTCGGGACGATGATGGAGAGAGAGCATTCGGAGCGGCGNGGCNGGCGTGCATCTGATCCGNATNCGCCAACAACGGAGGGATGCCCGTTCATGGCATTTTTGCCGTNGCGATGGAGAGAAAATACCGGGTGTNTGGCTTGNCACGATAGCCACGCCACAGTGTTACGNGGCNGCCTTCNAGCCGGTATNTCCCCGCGATNCTGCCTGGCGGAGGAGAAGCTTCACGCATCACCACAACTGCGGGCAGGGCAACCGGCGCAATGGAAAAGCCTGCATAACGCGGCTCTTCGGTAATGTGCGTGACTGTTATGTCCGAGGGCGCATAGAATCTCAGGAGGCTCACTGTTGCATAATCTGCCGCAATGATCTGTGTGCTGTCGTTCTGACGAGCGAACTCGGCGACNTCTGCCGCAAATCTACGCTGACCNTTGACGTGGGCNAGGGGATCGCCTTCGAAACTGGGGCCAAACGGCTTGAGGGCGTGCAGCCAGACAAGCNCAACCATGGCCGCTCCAACGAGCAGTGNCCAGAACGCAAACCTGCNCAGCCTTGGCAAATCGCCGTNCCGGTNGATCANCGAAGCNANAGCGAGAAACGCTGCNGGCCAAGCGGGNGCAAGCCAATTGCCTTGTACNCGCAAGAAGGGTGATACCCCGAGAAAGAATGCNGCCGGAACGATGAACCAAAGTGCCAGGAGCGTGTCGAGGGGCGCCGGTTGGCGCCAGCTCCGTCGCGCCATGATCCCGATTGCTATCAGCAGAAGCACGAACAGTCCCGGCGTGATCACACCGATCTGGCCGCCGAGATAGTCGAACATCAAGCTGGGCCGCACCGTTTCCCAGCGCACCAGGCGTCCACCCTGCTTCGAAAACGAGGCCCAGCCGTGTCCGGCGTTCCAGATGAGGACAGGCAGGAAGGCCACGGCAGCGATTAGTGCTCCGATCCATGGCCAGGGTCGCATGAGCCAGCGATGTAGCTGCGGGGTGAGGACAAGCCAGAGCGCAATGGAGATTGTCAGCAGTCCCGCAGTGTACTTGCTGAGCAGTGCAGCGCCGCCTGTGAGACCCACCAGCAACCACCAGTTTCCCGCCGGTGCCAAAGTGAACCGAACCAACGACCACAATACGATTGTAGAGAAAAATAGGAGCGGGTTATCCGGCGTCATGATGATGCTGCCGGCGCCAAGCAGCAATGTTGCCTGCGTCGCACCCACACCGATCAGAGCCGATCGCAAGGAATAAGCGCGCCGCGCAGCGTCAAACAGCAGGCAGGTCGCCACCATTATGCCGATCTGACCGAAGAAGCGCACGCCAAGCTCGGTGTCGCCGAAGAGATCGGTGCCCAAGCGGATAAACCAGGCAACTGCCGGCGGATGATCGTAGTAGGAAGGCTGAAGATTTGTTGACCAATACCAGTAGTAGGCCTCATCGAAATGAAGTTCGAGATGTTCGGCCAGCGCCAGACGCACGGCCGTAAGTGTCGCGAGCGCCACAAAGGCGAGGAACGCTGCGTTCCAAGGCACCTTGGATGTGCCGACCGTCGTAGCTGCCATGACAACCTTCAGAGAGCGGGACGAAACCATCCGCCGCGAGGAGCAAAACCATCCGCCGCGAGGAGCAGAAGATTCCCGTGTTTTCCCGCCCTGTGCGTGGGCTGGCTTGCAGAAAACTTGCAGGTTCAATTTTTGCAGAGTGCCGGGCTAGACCGCTGGCTTTGGGCATCGCACCCGAAGGCTGTTTGCGCCGACGTTTCGGCTCGGTGATCTGATGAAGATGCCCGGCTTTGCCTCACCGATTTGTCGGACGGATAGATCCGCAGTCGGATCACGAGCTATGGCAACGAGATATTGCGTGGGAGGCGGCCGCAAAATTCATCGTCGGCCGCCACCACTGAAAACACATTGCGCACTCATGCCCACCTCCAATTGGAGGTGATGGGTTCTCCAACTTTTCCGGCGGTGGGCCACCAATGTGAGACACGCGTGGTGGACAGTACTGGCCACCAGACGGCAAAATGTATTTCCAGCTGAGGAAAAACGCTGGAAAATCAATCTTATTCAGAATTTGAAGAGGGTAAATTGGCTGGGGAACCTGGATTCGAACCAGGACTAACGGAGTCAGAGGCCTAAGAGGCCTATTGTTTTCTGAGAGCTTTTTTCCCGACCGAGGGAAATTCCTCTCATGGAAGATCAACAGGTTACGACGGAAACTCCGACCGCAGTTTCGGGAGATCGTGTTAGTGCCGCCGCTGTGTGGTATGGCGAGCGAAGCGGCCATGTCGAGTGCCCGATACCTCTGCTGAAGTCCCGATTTGGACTGACTGCCAAAGAAGCGATCAAAGCAATGCGGATTGCGACGGGAGGCGGCTATGTCGGCTGATCTCGTCGCCTCTCCTGCACTTCTGCGCACACCACTCGTCCAGGCCGGTAGATACTCAAGCAGCGATGAAGTGATGTTCGGTGCGGGGCATGCCTACACGGCTCCCGTTCATCGACCTGCTAGCAGCTTTGCGAAGGCTTTGCCTGGCTTCGGAAGGTACGGTTTTGCTTGGCGTCAATTCAGCGCTGAGAACCGGGCGCTTGCGCATGCAGGGCGAAGGGTGAGAGGCGGTGACGGTCGCTTGCCCGCTCACATCCGCCGTCATTACACGGAAGGTCAGCGCGCCGCACTTAGCATTGTAGCCGAGGAAGTGCGGAAGCGCGGGCAATGCACCTTGATGGTCGCTCGCATTGCGAGACGTGCGCGCGTTGGTATCCGCACGGTCCAGTACGCCCTCAAGCACGCCATGGCCTTCGGTCACCTCATTGTCAGGTATGACCGCCCACCTCGATCTCGCACCAATAACCCGAACATCATCCGGATCGCTGATGCAGCGTGGCTTCGCTGGATTAAGCCCAAGCGCAGCGACAGCGCGAAAGCAGGGTGCAAACAAGTGCATACCTACGAGTCCATGAGGACAGAAGAGAGCGCAGAGGGTGGCGAAACTGCGGTGACAGTGTTTCGCAAAGACCCTGCGCCCCTCACTTGGGCTTTGGAGGGGGTGAATGAGGCCGGATCTGAGCAACCCATCTGGCGACGACGAGGAAGTGGCGGCTGAGAGAAGGTCGGATTGAC
Organism: Hoeflea sp.; assembly: GCA_002707605.1. Lineage (GTDB taxonomy): Bacteria > Pseudomonadota > Alphaproteobacteria > Rhizobiales > Rhizobiaceae > Pseudohoeflea. The sequence goes on along the minus strand of PANK01000001.1, from coordinate 1,249,053 downwards.
ATCCTGCAGACCATTTGCGATCTGCATGTGGGGACGGCTTGCACCACAAAGGAGCCGTCATGGACATCAACGACCAACTGAGAATTCACATCTCCGTCGCTCTCAAGACCGCGCCGAAGGCAACGCGCGCCGGTCTTGCTGGGAAGCGTTGGACGGAGACCGATCCTGCCGCCGCAGCCCTTGCCGATAGGCTGGTGGATGCGCTGACAACCGCATTCCACATCACGCCGCGAGATCGCATGGCAGGCCCAGGCTTGATGTCCGGCTTGACCAGGCCGCCGGACTGAAAACCGAATCGCCTACCGGGGGTGGTCTCCGACTTTCGCACCCGCTCGGGGACCGGCGGGGGGAGCATCGCGCGAGATTTTTTCTAATTAGGTAATAAATTCAACTTGCTAAGGCGATTGAGGGCTGCTTTTGACCGGTTAGCGGCCCGAAATTGGGGAAAATCCTATGTCCGCAAATGGGCGTAGTTGTCCTAAGTTGGGCAATTCCTAAACTGACCGGCGGCGCGGACAATCGCGCCCATGTTGAATTTTCTCCGCAAGTTCCGGTCCGAAGCCAAGTCGCTCACCTCGCCAACCGACGAGGAATTCGCGCTGCTGACCGGCATGAGCCTGACCGGAACCTCGGTCGGGATGCTGACTGCGCTGTCCGTCCCGGCCGTGTCCAGCGCCGTGCGGGTGATCTCGGAAGCCGCTGCGAGCCTCGAGCCGCGCGTCATGGACGGCGTTTCCGAGGTGAAGGATCACCCGATCGGCAAGCTGCTGCGGGGTTCCGTCAACAGCTACACCTCCGGTTTCGAGCTGGTGCGCGACCTGGTCGCCCAGGCTCTCACGCACGACAAGGGTGGCATCGCCTACGTCAATCGCGTCGTCGGCGAGATCCGCGAAATCACGGTTTATGACACCGCCCATGTGACCGTGACCTTCTCGGGCGATGGTCGGCGGGAGCCGAGCTACAAGATCAACAATCGCGACGTGGATGCGGCGGACATCATCCATGTTCGCGGCCCGTTCGATCGGTCGGCCGTCTCGCTGGCGTCCGATGCGATCGCCACCGCCAAATCGATGGAGCGTCACGCCAAGAAGCTCTTCGAGAACGGCGCGAAACCCGGCGGCGTGATCGAGATGGAAAAGAGCCTCGGCGACGAGGGTCTGAAGAAGATGAAGGCCGGATGGAAAGCCGCTCACGAGGGCGCGGACAACGCCGGCAAGACCGCCATCCTGTGGGACGGTGCGAAGTTCAAATCGCTTGCGATGGATTCGACGGACGCCCAGTTCCTCGAAAACCGCACCTTCCAGATCCTCGAAATCGCCCGGGCATTCCGCGTGCCGCCATCGATGCTCTTCGAACTGGAGCGCGTCACCTGGTCGAACGGCGAGCAGATGGGCCTGGAGTTCCTGACCTACTGTCTCGAACCCTGGCTGAAGGTACTCGAGGCGGCGCTTAACCGGGCGCTGCTGACCGACGAGGAGCGCGGAAATCTGCGGATCGAATTCGGTCGCGACGACCTGACCCGGGCCGATCTCGGCGCGCGCGCCACTGCCTATTCGTCGCTCATCTCCGCCCGCGTGCTCAACCCGAACGAGGCGCGCGCCTGGGAGGGCCTGGCCCCCTATGACGGCGGTGACGAGTTCGCCAACCCGCACACCGGTTCGAACCAGCCCGGCGACACTTCCACACCGCCCGCTAAGGAGGCCGCGAATGCAGCTTAACGACGTGCTCAACTCGGCAGCCGACCAGGAACGCGGCGCTTGGCTGGACCTTCTCGATCCGGTGACCTGGCAACCGACCGGAATCAAGTTGAGGATCGCCGGTCCGGACAGCGCCACGGCGCGCCGCGCACGGCTCAAGATGGCGGACGATCTCGCCGAACTCGCCGGGCCTGACGGCCGCGTAACCGCCGAGCATCGCGAGACCTGCCGCAAGACCGCTCTCGCCTCCCTGGTGCTCGCGTGGGAAGTCGAGGAAGGCGGCAAGCCGGTCCCTTTCTCCACTGCCAACGTGCTCCGCCTCCTGTCGGTCCTCTGGGTTGAAGAACAGGTCGACGCCTTCGCGGCCGATCGCAGCAAGCACCTGGAGGCGTGACGATGGATAAGCTGTTCATTGAAACGAAAATCATCACGACCGACACAGGTGAGTTGAAGGGGTTGGCCTGGCCATTCGGCAAGCCGGATCGTCTCGGCGACTGGATCGAGCCCGGTGCATTCAAGGCGGCCGCGTTCCCCCTGCCGATGCTGTTCGGCCACGACATCAACGACCCTGTCGGCACATGGCAGGCCGGTGAAGAAAAGGCGGACGGTTTCCATATCACCGGGAAGCTGCTGGTCGATGACGTTGCCCGCGCCCGTGAAGTCAAGGCGCTCGTCGGCTCCGGCGCGGTGCGCGGTTTGTCGATCGGGTTCATGACCCGCAAGGCCAGCGCGCGCGCCGGCGGCGGCCGCATTATCAAAGAGTTGGAGCTCTTCGAAGTTTCGCTCGTCACCATTCCCTTGCATCCGGGCGCGAAGGTCACTTCCGCCAAATCCGCCATCGACGCGCTTCGGCTCGTCGATGCTCTTAACCGGGCGACGGCCCACATCGCAGCGAGGTAACTATGCGACACGTGAAGAACCTGGCGGCGGTTGCCGCCCTCACCAATCTGGCGGCACCTGCCGCAGTCGAATTCAAGGGCGAGGAAGACGATCCGATTTCCATCGTCACCAAGTCGATCGAGGATTTTCAGAAGGCCATCGGTGACCGCCTGAACAAGCTTGAGGAAAAGGGCGGCACCGCTGCCGACGACAAGGAGCTAAAGAAGCTTCAGGACCGTCTCGCCGAACTGGAGACGAAAGCAAACCGCCCCGGCGGCGACAAGCCGACCGAGCCGACCGAGGAGCGCAAGTCCTTCGCCACCTACCTGCGCCGTGGCGATGCCGCCGGACCGGATGAACTGAAGGCGCTGACCGTCTCCAATGACGAGCAGGGCGGTTACCTGGCACCGGCCGAGATGTCGACCGAGTTCATCAAGGATCTGGTCGAATATTCGCCGGTCCGCTCGGTCGCATCCGTCCGCAACATCGCATCGCCGTCGGTCAAGTATCCCAAGCGCACCGGCATCACCAACGCGCAATGGGAGGGCGAAGCCGAGGAAGCCGAGGAATCGACAGTCACTTTCGGACAGCTGGAGGTTCCGGCCCGGAAGCTGATGACCTTCGTCGATATTTCGAACGAGCTGCTGGCGGACAGCGGTGGCACAGCCGAGACGGAGGTGCGCCTCGCGCTCGCCGAGGACTTCGGCAAGAAAGAGGGCTCCGCCTTCGTGAATGGTTCGGGCGTGAAGGAGCCCGAGGGGTTCATGACCAACGCCGATATCGCGCACACGGTCAACGGCCACGCCACCAACCTCAACGCCGACAAGCTCATCGACCTGATGTATGCGATGCCGGCGATGTACCGGAACCGCGGCACATGGGGGATGAACGGCACCACGCTCGGTGCGGTTCGCAAACTGAAGGATGGACAGGGGAACTACCTCTGGCAGCCCAGCTTTCAGGCCGGTCAGCCGGAAACGGTCCTCGGTCGTCCGGTGGTTGAAATGGTCGACATGCCGGATATCGGCGATGGCGCGTTCCCGATCATCTATGGCGACTTCTCGGCGTACCGGATCGTCGATCGTCTGGCGATGTCCATCCTCGTCAACCCGTATTTGCTCGCAACCAAGGGCCTGACCCGCATTCACGCAACCCGCCGCGTCGGCGGCCGCGTGCTGCAGGCTGCCCGGTTCCGCAAGCTGAAAACCGCAACGTCCTAAGGAGGCGACCATGCGCGATATCGCACCCAACATCGGAGTCGTGCAGGCCGTGACGCCTGCGGTCCTGTCCGCCGGAGACACGAGCGACCCTATCGACCTTCTCGGCTTCAACAGCGCCGCCGTTGTGATCAACACCGGGGCCATCGTTTCGGCTGGTGACTTCACCGTCAAGCTGCAGGAGAGCGACACCACGACCAGCGGCGACTTTGCCGACGTGGATGCCGCTCACCTCGTCGGCGAGCTGCCGGCCACCCTCGAGGCGTCCAGCGTCTACAAACAGGGCTACATCGGAAACAAGCGGTACATCCGCACGGTGATCACGAAGAACGGCGGCACCTCAATCACCGCCGGCGTCGTGATCGTCAAGGGCCACCCGGCCGAAGCGCCGGTCGCCTGACGATGCCGACACGCGCACCCCGGGTCTGTGGATATTGCGGTCGCGTCCATGCGGACGGCGAGCAATGCGCCATCGTGGCGAAGCGGACCCGGGAGCGCAAAGCCAAGGCCGACTCGAAGCGGCCTTCGGCTCGCATGCGCGGTTACGATCGAGAGTGGGAAAAGGCCCGACGCGAATATCTCGCCGTCTATCCCTCCTGCCGTCGCTGCGGAAAGCCGGCCGATCTCGTCGACCATATCGTCCCTGTTCGGGAAGCGCCGCACCGGCGGCTCGACCGCACCAATTTTCAATCACTCTGCCAGCCCTGTCATTCCGGCTGGAAGCAGTCACACGAAAGGAAACCGAAATGAGCGGTTTATTCGTAACGGCCGGATCCACTGTCCACATCGGCGGCGCAAAGGCTTTCACTGGTACCGATTTCACGTCTTCTGATTTTTCCGGGGAAACATGGGTCGAAGGTGGAGGTTTGACGAACCTCGGGGGCGTCGGCGACACCTCGGAACTTATCACTTCCGAGCAAATTTCACGGAACCGGACTCGCAAGGCAAAAGGTACGCGAAATGCCGGTTCGATGGAGTTGATGTTTGACATCGACTATGCCGACGCCGGTCAGCTCGCGTTCATCGCTGCGGAAAAGGCGAAGGAAAGCTATGCGATCAAAGTCACTTTCAACGACGCGCCCTCGGGGGGCACGCCGTCGGAAAGGTACTTCGTCGCGCTCGTGATGTCCGCCCGGGAGCAGTATGACGAAGCCAATTCCGTAATGAAGCTTGCTGTGACGCTGGAAGTCGATTCCAACGTCGTGCGCGTCGCTGCCGCAGGTGCTTAATGGCCACGCTCGTCACCATCGACGAAGCGAAAGCGCATCTCAACATCCTCGAAGATGATGATGATGCGCTGATCAGCGGCCAGCTTAAGGCCGCCGAAAGCCACGTCGAGCGGCTGCTCGGCTATCGCTTTGCCTCGGTGGAATGGGACGCGGAAACGCTTCCCGACGACATTCGCCAAGCCGTGCTGCAGCTTGCGGCACATTGGTACGAAAACCGCGAGGCGAGCGTGGTCGGCGTATCTGCAAACGCCATTCCCTTCGGCGTCCGCGAGATCCTTGCGGAATGGCGGGAGTATTCTTTCGGTGGCTGACGACGGCGGGCTTGCACGGTTTCAGACGCGGATGCGGGCGATCCCGCAGGAGGTGCGCAAGGCGGTGCAGCCGGCGCTCCTGAAATCCGGCGAGGAACTGGCAGGTGTCATGCGCAACCTCGCACCGGAGGAAAGCGGCGACCTGATACGGTCGATTGAAGTCACGGGACCGGGTCGTTCGACGCCACCCTATTCGCAGCCTGGTGGCGCGACTGCGATCCCGGAGAACACCGTGGCGGTGACAGTTGGAAATGAGGATGTGCGCTATGCTCATCTTGTCGAGTACGGCCACGGCAACGGCTTCGGCGGTTCTATTGTCCCACCGCATCCATTTTTCTGGCCGGCTTACAGGCTGACGCGCAAGCGGAATGAGAACCGCATCAAGCGGGCCATCCGCAAGGCGCTCAAGGACAATTGGGGCAAGTCATGACCGGGATCGAGACAGCCGTGCAGACCGGCCTCCGGGGCCTGCTGATCGCCTCGGCGGACGTAACCGACCTAGTGCCGGCCGACAGCATTCTAGACCGCCACCAACGGCCGAACCCATCGCCTGTCATCGTGCTCGGCGAAGCGCTCGCCGACTGGAGCGACACGGATATCGCCCGCCGCAAGGTGCGGGTTTTCGCCGATATTCATATTTGGGTGCGGGAACAAAGCACCGAAACTGCAAAACGCATTTCTGGTGCGGTGGCGCTGGTGCTCGCAGCCGGCGGGACCAAGGCGCGGATCGATCTCGGCGAAGACTGGCATTGCGGCGACGTATTCCTTGCGAGCGCGCGGCACCTACGCGACGCGGGCGGGGAACTTTCGCACGGGATCCTGTCCGTCCAAGTGCTGGCAAAGAGGGGCTGACTATGCGCGCCGGCAAGCTCGATCGCAAAATCATCCTCCAGCGCAGCACCGATTCCGTGAACGATTTTGGGACCGCTGCACAGACCTGGACCGACCTGGCGTCGATGCGCGCAGAACTCGTCGAGATCGGAACCGACGAATTTGTGCGGGCGGGTGGCGCGGAAGCCGAGGCGCGGCAAGTCTATCGCATCCGCTATGTCTCCGACCTGACCGTTGCCGATCGGCTGACCGAATCCGGTCGCGCTTTCGACATCGTGAAGATCACCGAACACGGTCGTCGCCGCGAGCTGCTGCTGACCGTCGAGGAGGTCACGGAGAAATGAGCACGCGCGGCCGGAAAGCGGAGGCAGTCGAGATCGAGGGCGCGCTTACCGAAGTGCCTCCCGTCAGCGCCTGCATTGCCGACGACATGGCGGCAGAATGGCATGCTGTGGCCGACGATCTTCTCCGCCGCAAGCTGCTGACCGAGGCGATGCGCGGAAGTATCGACACCTATGTCATGGCACAGCGCAACCGTCGCCTAGCGCAAGAGGCGCTTGACCTGCACGGGGTGCTCGTCACGGGCGCTGATGGAGCCCTGAAGCAAAACCCGGCCGCCGCGCTGTTGGGCCGCTCGGAAATGATCATCAGCCGCCTCGGTGCGGAACTGGGTCTGACGCCGTCGGCACAAGCGCGCAAGGGTATGAAACCGCAGGAGGGGGACGATGACGACTATTTCGGCGACCTCCTCGACTGACTGGATTTTTGACGACACGCCGATTTCCGATCCGTTCGGACGAGGTGAACGGGCGGTACAATTCCTCCGCCTGCTGCGTCACCCGAAAAGCCGGCTACCCGGCAAGGCTTTCCAGCTGGACCCGTGGCAGGAACGCATCGTGAGGCGGATCTATGGCCCCTGCGGCGAGGACGGGCGGCGGATCGTCAAGACGGTGGTCATGCTTTTGCCGCGCGGCAACCGCAAGACCTCGCTCGGCGCGGCGCTCGGTCTCCTTCATACGATCGGTCCGGAGAAGGTGCCGGGCGGCGAAAGCATCTTCGCGGCGAGCGACCGCAAACAGGCACGCATCGGTTACGACGAGGCGATGGGGATCATCCGCGCCGACGCCCGGATCGAAAAGCGCATGCACTTGCTGGATTCGAAGAACCGCTTCACGGACGGCAGGTCGCGCGCCTTCCTCGAGGCGATCTCGGCGGATGCCGGAACGCAGCACGGGCGCACGCCGGTGTTCGCCCTGGTCGACGAACTCCACGCATGGAAAAAGCGTGAACTCTATGACGTGATCCGCACCGGCCTGGTGAAAGTGCCTGGCAGCCTGATGATGGTCATCACCACGGCCGGGCGCGGACAAGAGAACGTCGCGGCCGATCTCATTGACTACGCGCGAAAGGTGGCGCGCGGCGAGGTCGACGATCCGAGCGTCCTGCCGATCCTCTTCGAGGCCCGGCAAGACGAGGACTGGACCGACGAGGCCGTGTGGCATCGTGTGAACCCCGGCCTTGCTTATGGCTATCCCGACATTGAAGGGCTTCGCCAGCTCGCACGTGAGGCGCGGGAGAAGCCCGCCGATCGCGAGGCCTTCCGACAGCTTCACCTCAACGTGTGGCTCGATCACTCCTCCGATCCCTTCGTCGAGATGCAGGTCTATGACGAGGGGGGCGGCGAGGTCGATCTCGTCGACTTCGAAGACGAACCGTGCTGGCTGGGCGTCGACCTGTCGTCGGTCAACGACCTGACCGTCGTTGTAGCGTGTTTCCGGGTAGGCAGCGAGTATGTGGTCTATCCCTGGTTCTTCTGTCCGGCCGACAACCTCCAGGGCAAGGCGGACTGCGACCAAGTGCCTTACCCGACCTGGGCCGAAGACGGATTCATCACACCGACGCCTGGCAACGTGGTCGATTATCACGCCGTCGAGGATTGCATCCGCGAAGCCTGCGCCCGGTTCGAAGTCCGGGAAATCGCCTTCGACCCGCACATGGGGCGCAACATGATGGCAAACCTCGCGGAGGATGGCTTGCCCGTCGTCGAGTTCCGACAGGGCTGGGTCACCATGGCGCCGGCGGTGAAGGAACTGGAGCGCGCCATTCTCGGGCGGCAGCTTCGCCATGGCGGGCACCCGGTGCTGCGCTGGAACTTCCAAAACATCGCCGTCGAGACCGACAAGGCCGGGAACAAGAGCTTCCACAAGGGCAAGTCCCGCGACCGGATCGACGGCGCGGTAGCGGCAGCGATGGCGGTGGCGCGTGCGGCGGCCGGGGACATGGGAATTTCGGTTTACGATTCGGACGCATGGTCCGACGAACATGCGTTCATGTGAGGTGAGACATGGCTGGTGAAAGCGAACAACTGGTGGTCATGCTCGAAGCGCGGATACGCGAATTCGAGAAGAACATGGCCAAGGCCGAACGGACCGGAACGCGTTCCTATGACCGGATGCGCCGCGGCAGCCGCTCTGCCACGCGCGATATGGAACGCGACATGATCCGGTCGACCAGCAGCATCAACCGGGCGCTCGCCGGCACTGCCACCCAGATCGGAAGCTTCGGCAAGACGATGGCGACGGGGCTTATTGCGGGTGTGGCAGCCGGCGGGATTGCCGGCATCATACGGCAGGTCAACGACGTGGCGCGTGGCGTTGCGGAAGTGGGGGACGCGGCGCGCATCGCCGGGATCGACGTGAAAAGCTTTCAGGAGCTGGCCTTCGTCGCGCGACAGAACCGGATTGAGGTCGACGCCCTGACCGACGGCATAAAGGAGATGAACCTCCGCGCCGACGAGTTCATCCTCACCGGCAAGGGCTCCAGCGCCGAGGCCTTCCAGCGGCTCGGCTATGACGCCGAGACGCTAAAAGAGAAGCTGAAGGAGCCCTCGGAGCTGTTCTCCGAGATCATTGGGAAGCTGCAGAAATTCGACAAGGCGGCGCAGATTCGTATTGCTGACGAGATATTCGGCGGTACGGGTGGCGAGAAGTTTGTTCAGCTGATCGAACGGGGTGAAGCTGGCATCCGTGACACGATCAAAGCCGCTAACGATCTTGGTATCGTCATGAATGATGAACTGATCGAAAAGGCGGCGGAGGTGGATCGTCGTTTTAATGCGATCGCCAGCACCGTCGGCGTCGCCCTCAAATCAGCGATCGTCTCGGCCGCCGATAGCCTCGCCGAATTCATTGACGGTTTCCGCGACTTTCAAAATCAGAGATCCAGCACCCTTGAAGCCAGCCAAGCCGAGATTGGTCTGCGCCGGCTGGAGCTGGAGAACAAGATACTCGAGGTTCAGAACAACGGCGCGATGACAGAGCGAGCGCGTACCCGGGCCATCGGTCAGTATCGGAAGGAACTGGAGAAGCTCACTGCCGAAGATGCAGCGATCACGGAAATTCTGAATGGCCGCATCAAACCAATGACAAGAAGCGGGAACGACACCTGGACCCCACCCGATCCGTCGAGTTTCAAAAACCCGCCGCGCGACAGGGCAGCCGAGAAGGCCGACCGAGAGCGTGAGGCAGTCCAGAAGTTGATCAGAGAGCTTGAGGAAGAAATAGCGGTGTCTCATGGCACTGACGCCGAAAAACGTGCCCTGGAAGCAAGCAGGAGAGCCGGAGCGACTGCAACAGAAGACGAACGCCAGAAGATAATCGATCTAAACGAGGCGTTGTTTCAGAACCAGGAGGCGGCACGGCAGGCGCGAGAAGCTGCGGACTTCTTCGGAGATGCAGCTTACGACGCGTTCATGGACATGGTTCCAGCGATCGAGACCGGCAACCGAGCACTCGACAACCTTATTAATAAACTAATCGAAGCGGTGTTTCAGGCGACACTATTGGGACAGGGCCCGCTTGCCGGGCTAGTCGGTGGCGGAGGGCTGGCCGGCGGCATTTTGGGTAACTCCCGTTCGTTCGTGCCCAACACGACGCTGGGCGGCTTTCTAGGACTTCCGTCATTCGCGGGGGGCGGCCAGACCGGCAGCGGATCAAGAGCGGGTGGAGTTGATGGCAAGGGAGGTTTCCCTGCGCTTCTCCACCCAAACGAAACTGTCATAGACCATACGAAGTCAGGGGGCGGAGCCGTGAATGTTCATGTCACCGTAGGCGTCGACGTGGACGGCTCCGGCAATCTGACCCCGTTCGTCAAAAGTGTGTCCCAAGAGGTGGCGAGCGAGGCGGTTTCACGACAGTCGAAGGTCGATGAAAAGCAACTCCCCGGACGAGTGGCGGGGGTGATTAAAAATCCGAAGTACGCGAGGTGGATGCGCTGATGTTCACTCTCCGCGGCGATACGCTCCAAAACGCAGAAAGCAGGAGGGGGCTATGAGCATCATATACCCGCGCGAAATGCCGTACGATACAGACACGGAATGCACCTTCGAACTGGATCCCGGAACGGTTCAGTACCCGCAAGGGAACGGCCACCCACCCATGGTGACAAAGATCAGGGATTCACTGTGGAGTGCAAGTTTTGCCACAGTTCCGCTCAATCTCGTGGAACGCGCCGAATGGCAGGCTTGGTATAACTCCCTCCACGGTGGGCTGAAAAAATTCTTGGGGTGGGACATCACTCGTCATCAGCCACTCGGCTACCCGAATGGCGTGCCCGCGATCCGTGACGGGACTTGGGACGGGACGGCTACCGTAGAGGACCTCGGAACGCCGGGACTGATTAGCGTGTCGGGTGTGCCGGCCGGCTTTATCCTGCTTCCGGGGGACCGTGTTGGGCTCACGGAAGGTGAGCGGTTCGGTTATTTCGAAATCTCGACCAAAAGCGTAGCCGACCCCGATGGCACGATGGAGTTGCCTGTTCACCCATGGGTATCATCCGTTTTTAGCACCGCAGCGACAGCCGTGCTTTTCCGCCCGCGTTGCCGAATGGCGATAATTTCGCAAAGCTTCAGTTGCCCCGGGGTGCCAGGTCTGGCGCGTGTCAGTTTCCAAGCTGTGGAGGCGTTCTGATGGTTTTGCTGAGTGAACGGCTTGCTAACTTGATCAAAGCAGGCGGGCCACCGCCGGATTTCGCCCAAGAGTATGTACGGATATGGCGCGAGCTCCACGAAACGCGCCGATGGCATGCCGGAGGCCTTCCCGAGCCGATCAGCTATACCGAGATAGATGCCTATGTTGCCCTGACGCGCACGCCTCTAGAGCCCCATCAGGTTCGCATCATACGCGCCATGGACCGTGCGTGGTGCGAGAAAGCCGGCACCGGAGGCGGGGCAAGCAGGTCGCAAACAAGCGGTTCCGCCATTACCCCCGAGTTGTTTGATGCGGTGTTTGGTTGATGTCCCGGGTACGCCGTAGAGGCCGCTGCCGGCCGAAATCCGTCTCAACGCGTTATTACAGCGAATGGACAGCCTTTCGCTATGGCGAAACACGAACGTCGCGCCTTAAGCCGATATTGAAAGGCAACAAGCGCAGCCATGTTGTCACGGAGACTGCGAAGGTTCTCGCGGATTTCGACCTGACGCCGTTCGAACACGAGGCGGCGTGTTATCACGGCCTGCGTGCGGGATTATGCCTTGATGGCCACGCTTGGGCTGAGGCCGACGCTGACGCCTTTGCAATTGTCCAAGAGGCATTGAAGAAGAATGCCGCCGTCCGGCCCAGCTGGGAGCAAGGTCAACGAGAGTACACCACGCCTAGGGAGAACTGCTCCTGGTGCGGCGGCGAGCTGGGAGGCGACAGTGCGACCCGGTTCTGCTCGGCCCATTGTGCCAAGATGGCTATCACACGGCGGAGCTACGAAGGACTTGCTAGAGAGAATCGCGCACGTGTGCAGGCGCTTCGTTTGGTAAATCAATCCCGGAAAACGCCTCGGTCTTGCGAAGAGTGTGGAAAGGCGTTTCTTCACAATGGAGAGAAGGATCCCGCCAAGTTCTGTTCCCACCACTGCTATGCGGTTCATAAGGCCAAGACGGAACCCTCACTTGAACGGGAGTGCCGCACCTGCGGCGACAGCTTCAGGGCCAAAGATGAGCGGGCGATTTTCTGCAGCACGGCTTGCCAGACCCTAGAGAGCCGCATGCGACGGGGAACGATGATACCCGTGAAAGTGTCAGCGCGTGTTTTCGATTATCTGTTCACGCGGCCGATTAATATGCGACCAGATGAGTTAACGCCCGAGCGGCTGGACCAGCTGATCGCGGCTTTGTAGTGACTAACTATCATCGCCTTGCTTTGTGTCATCAGCCTCTTTTGCAACGGTGCTTCGCTCTGCTTTCAGCTTTTCCAAGGTTTCGGCTTTTTCTGCTGCGATCGACTTAATACGTGTAAGCCGTTCCTGTCGCTCATGCCGAGCGATGTACCATTCGTCAAAAAGCATCTCAATTAGTTCGATTAGAGACTGAGCTTCCCCGGGATCAACCTCGACGATAAGGTCAATTTCCTTCTCCATGTGTGCTCCGATATTGCCGATAGCTTTCACAGCATCAATTGCATCCATGGTTTCAGCGGAAACACCCTTTGGCGCATTTCCTTCGTCAATTTTCTCCCGAAGTTTTTTGATCTCATCGAACAGAGTTCTTTTCCGAATATCGCAAAAATCTCTGATCATGCCTTGGAGGCAGCGGCGAGCAAGTGTGGCTGCAGCTTTCGGACTTAAGTCACGGATTTTACAAGCCTCTACATAATCTTCCCTTAAGGCTAAAGGAATGTATTCAGGCTGACGTTTAGCTTTACTTTCCGGCAAAAGATCCCATCTATAAAGAAGATCTTTGACTATAAGCTGGTTAGAATTATAGGCTCTTTCAGCTATATTCAACGACGCGGACAGGGTAACCATATTACAATTTGGATTTAGGCACCTTATCGCAAGATTAGTTACAGAAAATTTTCCAAGTTCTGAGTCTCCGATGTAAACCATATTGGAAATCTCATGGGTGTTGTTGTTGCTGGCGACTTGATCTCTATCGCAATATGAACATGTCCATGAAAAATCCGCCATAAATGCACCGCAGCTCTTTTATTTACCATTTCTGATTTGGGATATCGTATTAAATCTCGCCTTTGCATAGCAATAGGAAGACGACAGAACAAGCATAAGCCGACCCCCCCCCCAAAGGGGAGTGTTGATTTTTCGGGCAAATCAGTTGAACGTATCCGTGGGCGTAGAAACCCGGACCGAGATATACCGCACCTTTGGCGAGGTTGCCGGATCGATTGGCGTCGATCGGCTGCGGTGAAATTGAACGTGCGACTTGGCGGTCGCGCGACCCGACCAATATGGCCGGGGGCGAACGCCATGTCCAGAGCGAAAGCTTAAAATCGTTCGGCCTGTCTCTCGGCAGGTTTCTACCCCCCGGCTCCGGGCCGATCCCGGATCTAGGCATGGCGCGATGCGTCATGCCGCCGGCCGTAGAAAGCTGGTTCGACCGAGAGACCACGCCATGCCCAATTTCACCGAAAGAAACCGTTTCCTGCCCTCCGACCAAATAAGCGCGCGCGACGTTATTCAGTGCGGCTATGATGCAGCATCGCTTATCGATGTGTGCGCTGCGCTATGCCGTTCTGAAGAAAAGCTGGATGCCAGATCCGCAGGGGCGGTAGCTTCCTGCCTCGAAATTGCCTGGGAATTGATGGGACCGGTTCTTGCGACCGTAGAGCAAAATCAGCCCGCCATTGATGATGAGCGGGCGAGTCCCGGCTGCCGCAGCCCCGGCGGCAGAGCAGACATCTAAAGGAAACTCTGGCGCTTCAGTGCCGGAACGCCTCGCAATCCACACAACCCACAGCCTGAAAAAGTATTTTTGTTGCGCCAATCGGTGCGGCTGTGGGCGTGATTGCTGCTCAAGATGGAGACAAAAATGCAGAGATTCGCAGACCATATCAGCGCAGCCGTCAATCAGTATGAGCTGGCGAAACGCAAGGTGGAAGAAGCGGCGAACGCAATCCACCCCGATGTTCTCGGGCGAGCGCCGACCAAGAGCGAAATCAACGACTTCCATCACAAAAATAACGTTCGTCGCGGCGCGGTGAGCCGCATCTGCAAATGGCCGGTCGCCGACTTCGCCGGCCTGCGGGCGAAGGCGAAGGCGCTTTATCAGGTGATGCGCAGCGAGGACTCGTTACCACGCAAGGACGTTGACGCTTTGCTGCAGTCGATTTTGCAGATGAACAAAAAGACCGAGGCGGATTGAATACTGCAGTTGCATCATTTCTGGAATCATGCAATTGAATGATTATGAGCACAAAGCCAAATCTCCTCTTCTCGCAGCCTGACACGATCGCAATCGCGCGCGTCCCCACGGTCACCTTTAATACCTGGAGGAAGCGGAACGGGCTGTTCCCACGCACGACCGCGGACAAGTCCTGGAACTACTACACCGGCCCGGAGGTCATGGTCGCACGAACGGTGGCCATCATGTCCCGCGCGGGCTTATCACCCAAGGTGGCGATCAAAGCCGCGATGGATCTTCTCCCGGAGTTCGAGAGGGTGTGGGAGGATACATATCGGCTAATGGCTGGCGTCACGGCCGTCCTTGTCGAGGACCGGGAAACCGACGCTCTCAAATGGGTTTTTTGCACTCGCGACGAAGACCTGGCCAACGTTCTCCGGGGAACTGAGACAAAAACGCCTCTTGGTATCAGCCTATTCATTCCTCGCGTCGTTAACGAAGTCATGGTCGGGATGCACAAGGTCGGTGGCACTGACAATCCTTCTTTCCATGAGCTGTATGAAAAAGTGTCCCCAGCACCCTTTGACGGTGGCAAGCCGTGACTGATCGCCTCCTCGTCACAAAGGAAGTCGCTAAACGGGCCGGTTGCGACCCGAAAACCGTCCGCCGATGGGTGAAGGAAGGCAAGCTGTGCGGCGTGAAACCCGGCGGCGCGACCTCTGCGCTCCGGTTCGACAAACGCGACGTGGACCGCTTTTTGAGTGGAAAGAAGGGGTGATGTGATGGCCCGGTCTATTCCCTTCAAACAGGCTGACGTTTTGCGAGCTGTAAAGGGTGCGCGAGCCGCGGGAATGGAATTGGGGCGTGTCGAGATCGATCCGGCGACGGGCCGAATTGTGCTGGTAGCGGCTACCGGTGCGCAGGAGCCGCAAAACGATCTGGACCTGTGGCTGGAGAAGAAGAATGCGCGTCCGGCTTAAGGGTATTAACTCACGCACCAAGCGGCTGGCGGATGGCACCTCGCGCACCTACTGGTACGCCTGGAAGGGTGGGCCTCGTCTGCCGGGCAAGCCGGGCGATCCCGAGTTCATCGGCGCTTACAATGAAGCGGTGGCCCGTAAAGTCGAGCCGAAGTCCGGCACCCTGCAAACCGTTCTCAACGGCTTTCAGGCGAGTTCCGAATGGGACGATCTGGCAGAACGGACCCGCCGGGATTATGTCCGCAAGATCAGGGAAATCGAGGCTGAGTTCGGCGATTTCCCGATTGCCGCACTTGCTGACCGTCGCACGCGGGGCGTGTTTCTCGCCTGGCGCGACACGCTTGGAAAACGCTCGAGGCGGCAGGCCGATTACACATGGCAGGTTCTTGCGCGTGTTCTCTCGTGGGCGAACGGCCGAGGGCTGGTGGCGGCAAATCCTTGTGAAAAGGGTGGGCGGCTCTATCGCGGCACGCGGGCTGACAAAGTGTGGTCTGTCGCGGATGAGGAGGCTTTTCTCACGGTTGCGCCGTCTCACCTGCATTTGCCGCTGATCATGGCGCTCTGGACCGGACAGCGACAAGGCGATCTGCTGGCGCTGGTCTGGCAGCAGTATGACGGCGCGCGGATCCGGCTTCGGCAGTCCAAAACAGGCGCGCGCGTGACAATCCCTGTCGGTGGCCCGCTGAAATCACGGCTCGACATGATCCGCCAGAGAGAAGGGCGCATATTGCTCAACTCGTTCGGAGAGGAATGGAGCCCGGATGGATTCCGAGCGTCGTGGCGAAAGGCTTGCCGAGCTGCGGGGGTTTTGGGGCTGACCTTCAACGATTTGCGGGGGACGGCCGTTACGCGGCTGGCGCTCGCGCAATGCACTGAGGCAGAGATCGCAACGATCACCGGACACACACTCCGGGACGTGCGCTCAATCCTCGATGCTCACTACCTTCACCGGGACCCTGCGCTAGCAGAATCGGCCATTCGGAAGCTCGAAACGGGAACGAAAATTCCCGACCGTGCTCCCGACCGGCCCGATATGTTCCACAACGAAGATGGAAAAAAGTCTTAGAAAACAAATGGCTGGGGAACCTGGATTCGAACCAGGACTAACGGAGTCAGAGTCCGTGGGTCTACCGTTAACCTATTCCCCAAAGCCGGGTTGTCGGACTGTCATGGCGCTTGGCAGCGCGGGCCGCGTCCGAACGGGGGCTATTTAACATACTTGCGCCTTCGATCAAGCCCTCTTTCGGCATCCTGATACAGTTTTTGCCGCACCAAACGGTCGTGTCGCCGGTTGCTAATGTTGGAACTAACCCAGGAGTTTCGGTGTTTCCCTGAAAACGCTTGGCCCGCTTAATCCGGCTTCGCCTGCCGGAGAAAATATGGAGTTGTATTTATGACGGAGAAGATCCCGCAAAAGGAAGCCAAACAGGGTGAGAATTCCAACAGGGTTCTCATCGTGCTCGGTGCCTCGCTTCTCGCCGCACTGGTGATCTGGGGTGCCTCGGAACTCTACTTCAATATTGCGCTCGAGCCGGAAGTCGAGCAGTCGAATTCCTGATAGTGCGGGGTCGGTCGCGCCGCTAACTTTTCGTTTTCCTGAAAAACATTTTGCGAAGCGGCAGGGATTTGTTAGTCTTGCGCCAACGCAAAACAAGAACGCGCCTCTGAAGGACCGGTATTTAAGATCGTCCTAGATCGGCGCGGCAGGATATATCGTGACCGACTCCGCGGACGGCTCCAAGCCGAACCATGTGGAGATACGGAACGGCAAGGCTTCTTCGACAAGCGCCTCGAAGGCTGCGGTCGAAGGAACAGGGCAGGGTGCCGGCGGAAATGCCGCGTCCTCTTCCGGTGCCAGTGGCGGGAATCCGTCCTCTGGTGCGAATGCCCCCGCATCTCCGAATTCCTGGAAGACCGGCAAGAAGCGTCGCCGAAGACGACGCGGACGCGGCGGCGCTTCCCCGAAATCGCAAGACGGAACAAGTTCCTCAACCAAGTCAGATCTCGGCAAGCCGGGCCATGCCGCTGATTCCGCCGATGGTGTCGAAAATGCACGCCAAGGCGGGGCGGGGGCCAATACCGACACCAAGCCAAGCGACGGGCAAACGCCGTCAAAGTCCAAGCGCCGCCGCAGGCGTGGTCGCAGCGGAAATGGAAAGCTGCGTGAGTTGCAGGGTCACACGCTTCCTGCAAACAAGGAAAAGGCGGGCAAGGACAACCAGAGCCAGGCCGAACCAGCCGCAGGTCCCTGCCGGGATGCGGCTGACAGGCGCAATGTGCAGCGGGGGCGCTCCGACACTGCGCGTCAGCAGGACGACGATCTTTATGCGGCACTCGACCTTGGCACCAACAATTGCCGTCTGCTGATCGCCCAGCCGACGCGGCCCGGTCAGTTCCGTGTCGTCGATGCGTTCTCGCGCATTGTCCGGCTCGGCGAGGGGCTTGCCGCGACCGGTCGTCTGTCCGAAGAGGCCATGGAGCGCTCCGTCGAAGCCCTTAAAGTCTGCGCGACCAAGATTTCCGGCCGGAAACTGCGCCTCAAGCGGCTGATCGCCACCGAGGCATGCCGCTCGGCGGAGAACGGTCCGTCCTTTCTTGAACGCGTCCGCGAGGAGACCGGTCTCGATCTCGAGATCGTCGATCGGGAGACCGAAGCGCGGCTTGCCGTGGCCGGTTGCTCCTCGCTGATTGATCGCGGCACTGACGGGTTGGTGCTTTTCGATATTGGCGGCGGCTCCTCCGAGATCGCGTTGATCGATTTGTCGCACAACCGTACCAACCGCCTTTCCGATCACATACGCGCCTGGACGTCTTTGCCCATGGGCGTCGTTACGCTCTCCGAACGGTACGGCGGCGGCACCGTGACGCGCGAAACTTTCGACGCGATGGTCGCGGACGTTGAAAGCCATCTGGCCGCCTTCATGCCGCAGGACCTGCCGTCCTTTTTCTCCGGCGACGGGGATGCGCGTTATCATCTGTTGGGAACGTCCGGCACGGTCACCACATTGGCGGGCCTCCATCTCGAACTGCCGCGCTATGATCGCCGAAAGGTCGATGGCGTCTGGCTGAGCCGGTCCGATGTCGACGCCACGCTCGAGCGGCTGTTGTCGTGGAACTTCAAGGAGCGCGCGGCAAATCCCTGCATCGGGGCCGATCGCGCCGATCTGGTTCTTGCCGGTTGCGCCATCCTCGAAGCCATCCGCAAGCGCTGGCCGTCGGAGCGCATGCGCGTGGCCGACAGAGGCCTGCGTGAGGGGCTTCTCAATGAAATGATGGGTCGTGACGGTGCATGGCGCCGCGCGGGTCGCCGCTACCGGGCACGCATGCGTGCCGGTGCCCATGGCGAAGGAAATCGCAAATGACCAAGCCGCCATCTCCGAAAGGACCTTCGAACGGTCCCACCCGTGCCAAGTCGGGCGGTCGCAAGCTTGGCCAGAAGGTGAAAAAGAGCAAGCTGAAGGCTTCGTCGCGCCGCTGGCTCGAACGGCACCTGAACGATCCCTATGTGCAGCGATCCAAGCACGAGGGCTACCGCTCGCGCGCTGTCTACAAGCTCTTGGAGATCGACGAGAAGCACCAGATCCTCAAGGGCGCCAAGCGCATCATCGATCTCGGCGCGGCTCCGGGCGGCTGGTCGCAGATTTCGGCGACCGTGACCGGCT
Source organism: Hoeflea sp. (assembly GCA_002707605.1). Classification (GTDB taxonomy): domain Bacteria; phylum Pseudomonadota; class Alphaproteobacteria; order Rhizobiales; family Rhizobiaceae; genus Pseudohoeflea. The sequence continues at coordinate 1,230,122 of PANK01000001.1, read as the reverse complement.
CCACCGATCTGGATCCGAAGGTCGCGGCCATCGATTTTCTCGAGATGGACCCGCTTCCCGGTGTCCGCTTCATCCAGATGGATTTCCTCGAGGACGAAGCGCCCGAAAAACTGATGGAAGCCTTGGGTGGCTCACCCGATCTGGTGCTCTCTGACATGGCGGCTCCCACCACCGGCCATTCGCGAACCGATCATTTGCGCACCATGTATCTGTGCGAGGTTGCGGCCCATTTCACAGTCGATGTTCTGCGGCCCGGCGGGCACTTTCTCGCCAAGACCTTTCAGGGCGGAGCCGAGCGCGAGCTTCTGACCTTCCTCAAGCAGAATTTCAAATCCGTCGTTCACGTCAAGCCGCCCGCAAGCCGTTCTGAATCGGTCGAGATGTTCGTTCTCGCCAAGGGCTTCAAGGGCCGCAGGCGCGATGATCAAGATGATGAGGCCGACGCGGGCTGAGCTCACCCTGACGCAGGAGTGTAACGTCTCGGCTCTGCCTGGAAAGCGGCCATAGACCGCAGGTCCGGACGATAACGAATATGTGTGTTGTCATATCGGCCTGGTGCTCCATGTGGACCTGTTCATACAGGGAGTTCAACCAAGGAGAGCAAGATGACGTTCACGCGCCGCCACTTCATCCATACCGCAGCTGCCACCGCCGGCACTGTGATGATACTGCCTTATGCGACCCGCGCTTTCGCTGCTTCAGCAGATACCTTCACTGCGGAGGCCGGTGATTTCGTCGTTCATCCGATCGAGCACGCCTCCTTCGTACTGGAGACGCCGGCGGGTGTGATCTATTCCGACCCCGTGGGCGATCCTTCGCTTTACGAGGATCTTCCCGCGCCGGACCTGGTTCTCGTGACCCACGAGCATGGCGACCACTTCAATGCCGATACGCTGACGGCACTCGTGAAGGACGATGTCGCACTGATCACCAACCCGGCAGTGCACGACAAGTTGCCGGACGGCCTCAAGGAAAAGGCCAAGTCGATGGCCAATGGCGAGTCCGGTGAGTGGGGGGGCGTGTCGATCGATGCGGTTCCTGCCTACAATATCACCGAGGAGCGCAAGAACTTCCACCCCGAAGGCCGCGACAATGGCTACGTGCTGGGCTTCAACGGGTTCCGCGTCTACATTTCCGGCGACACCGAGAATATCCCGGAGATGGGCTCGCTCGAGAACATCGATCTGGCATTCCTCTGCATGAACCTGCCTTTCACCATGGATGTGGAGCAGGCAGCCGAGGCGATTGCGGCCTTCAAGCCCAAATATGTCTATCCCTACCACTATCGCGGCAAGGATGGCGGCACGCAGGATCCCGCCGAATTCGCCAAACTCGTCGAAGGCCAGACGGAAGTGAAGATGGCGGAGTGGTACAGCTGACGCATCTGAAAACGATCTGATGGAAAGCCCGGCATCGCGTGCCGGGCTTTTTCCTTTCCCGGCAGGCGTGCAAGCCCTGCCAGATGCGCATGGCAGCCCGGCAGGGGATTGGCCGAACTTTCTGTCCATTTGCGCCGTTCCGCACTTCCGCATTGCACAAAGGCGTGTTACCAGCCCTTGCCAACGCGAAAGGCGGATTCCCAAGATCTGCATCTGACAGGAAGCTAGCGATGGCGAACATTCTCCAAACATCCACGGGCGGATACGCCCTCACATTCGACGACGTCCTTCTCCAGCCGGGCCATTCCGAGGTCATGCCGGGGCAGACCGATATCTCGACGCGCATCGCCAAGGATTTCGATCTCAACCTGCCGATCCTGTCGTCCGCCATGGACACCGTCACGGAAGGTCGTCTCGCCATTGCCATGGCTCAGGCCGGCGGCGTCGGTGTCATCCACCGGAATCTCACCCCCGTCGAGCAGGCAGAGCAGGTTCGCCAGGTCAAGAAGTTCGAAAGCGGCATGGTGGTCAATCCGGTCACCATCCACCCCGAAGCCAAGCTGTCCGAAGCACTCGCCCTTATGAGCGCGCACGGCATTTCCGGCATTCCGGTGGTCGAACACACCGGTCGGGACCCCAATGGACCGGGCCGCCTCGTCGGCATCCTCACCAACCGCGACGTCCGTTTCGCCTCCAATCCCGACCAGAAAATTCACGAGCTGATGACAAAGGAGAACCTTGTCACGGTGAAGGAGAGTGTCGATCAGGAAGAAGCCAAGCGGCTGCTCCACTCCCACCGCATCGAGAAGCTTCTGGTTGTCGATGGCGAGGGGCTCTGCGTCGGCCTCATCACCGTCAAGGACATCGAGAAGTCGCAGCTCAACCCGAATGCCTCGAAGGATTCGCAAGGCCGCCTCCGCGCCGCCGCCGCGATTTCCGTCGGTGACGACGGCTTCGAACGGGCAGAGCGCCTGCTTGATGCCGGTATTGACCTCATCGTCATCGACACAGCGCACGGGCATTCCCAGCGCGTTCTGGATTCCGTCGCCCGCGTAAAGAAGCTGTCGAACTCCGTTCGCATCATGGCCGGCAATGTGGCCACCGCCGATGCGACCAAGGCACTGATCGACGTTGGCGCCGATGCCGTCAAGGTGGGTATTGGCCCGGGCTCGATCTGCACCACCCGTATTGTCGCCGGCGTCGGCGTACCGCAGCTGACCGCGATCATGGCCTCTGTCGAGGAAGCCAACCGTCAGGACATTCCGGTGATTGCCGATGGCGGCATCAAGTTCTCGGGCGATCTCGCCAAGGCGATTGCCGCGGGTGCCTCGGCTGTCATGGTCGGCTCGCTTCTTGCCGGCACCGACGAAAGCCCCGGCGAGGTCTACCTTCACCAAGGCCGTTCCTTCAAAGCCTATCGTGGCATGGGTTCGGTCGGCGCTATGGCGCGCGGCTCGGCGGATCGCTACTTCCAGGCCGAAGTTCGCGACACTCTGAAGCTCGTGCCGGAAGGCATCGAAGGTCAGGTGCCGTACAAGGGCCCGGTTTCCGGCGTCCTTCACCAGCTTGCTGGCGGCCTGCGCGCCGCGATGGGCTATGTCGGCGGCGGCGACATCAAGACGTTCCAGGAACGCGCCACCTTCGTGCAGATCACCGGTGCGGGCCTGCGCGAAAGCCATGCTCACGACGTCACGATCACCCGTGAAAGCCCGAACTATCCGGGCGGCGCCTGAGCGGAATAGACTTTCCGCATGACAGGACTAATTGATCATCGGCTATAGAGGAGTATGCCATGACGAATACCGCAATATTCTGGCCGATGATCATCCAGGCGGCGCTCACCTTCGCCGTCTACGTCATCATGTCACGCCGCCGCATCCAGGGTGTTCGCCAGGGCACAGCCAAGGCAGCGGACTACAAGGTGCCGACCGTCGAGCCGGAGTACAGCGCCACCGCGGTTCGCAACCTTTCGAACCAGTTCGAACTGCCGGTTCTGTTTTTCGTCGTCTGCCTGTCGCTGCAAATGACGGCGGGCGTGAACTATGTGGCGCTGCTTCTGGCGTGGGTGTTCGTGCTCTCTCGTCTTGTCCATGCCTATGTGCATATGGGCTCGAACAAGCTCAGGCTGCGTCGGCCCGTTTTCATAGTCGGCTTTCTCTGCTGCCTGCTTCTCTGGGTTTGGCTCGCAGTTCACCTTCTCATTGGGTCGCTCTGACCTCGTACGAGGCCAGAGCTCGCTTCGCGTCGGCGAAAATCACATCCGAAATTTGCGTAATGATAGCTGCGAGCGCATCGAAATCCGCGCGGCGATGGGTTCCGCGACGAAAGAACAGCGCGATGCTGCGCTCGGGAACGGGCGGCGCAAATTCCATGATCCTGATGTCGCCACGCTTGAGACTTTCGGCCGGCAGAGCGATCTCCGGCAGTAGCGTCCGCCCCATACCGCTTGCCACCATCTGCAGCAATGTCGTCAATGACGTTGCACCGTAGTTGACGAGATTGGCCTCGGGCCGGTCCTCGCAAAGCGCCAGCGCCTGATCGCGCAGACAGTGCCCCTCTTCGAGAAGCAGCAACCGGTCGAGCGCCACATGATGCTGGTTGAGTGGTGAAACGAGCACGTCGTCGTTTTCACTCGCCACCATGAAAAAGCGGTCGGCGAAAAGCTCGGTATGTCCGATCCACGGTTCGTTGATCGGCAGTGCAGCGACGATTGCGTCGAGGCTGCCTGCATGAAGCTGCTGCACCAGGGTCTCGGTCACCGCTTCCTTCACCCGGAATTCGAGCTTCGGAAACCGCTCTGTCAGCACCGGGGCAAGAGAGGGGAGCAGATAGGGCGCGATCGTGGGAATGAGCCCAAGCTTCAAGGTGCCGCTCAGAACGCCGTGCTCCTGCCGCGCCTGTTCCTCTATCAGACGCACTTCATCGAGAACGCGGCGGAAGCCCGGCAAAAGCTGTTCGCCGGTTTCCGTCAGCACCACGGCACCGCGATTGCGCTCGATGAGAACGCAGCCGAGCCGCCGCTCCAGCTCGGCGATCTGGGTCGACAGCGCGGGTTGAGAGACATGGACATCCCGGGCTGCCTGGCCGAAGTGGAGCCGGCGCGCCAGGGCATCGAAATAGACCATTTGCTTGAGCGTTATCATGATAGTAAAAAGCTATCGAAAAAATACAAAAATACAATTGGAAATTATCGACGCGATCCCTCATTCTTGTGCGTGCGAGAAGTCGCGCGAGAGGGAGGAATTCAACTCCGGCGCGCTGAGCCGACATTCACGCCACTGTCGTGGAACTGTCAGGTGACAGCGCTAAACACGGTTGAACCGTGCTCGGCGGACGGAATTTCAACGCGCTTTTAATCGCTCCGTTCGGGAGCGGCAAAACAATATCATCCTTGAGGATGGGAGATTAGATATGGACGCTAAAGTCGAGAAATCGGGCAAGTGCCCGGTCATGCACAATACCAGTTTCGGCGGTCGTTCGAACCGCGATTGGTGGCCGAACCAGCTGAACCTGGGAATTCTGCACCAGAATGCGCCGGCCGGTAACCCGATGGACCCGGCGTTCAACTACGCCGAAGAGTTCAAGAAGCTCGATCTCGCCGAAGTGAAGGCAGAGATCGCAAAGGTTCTTACGGACAGCCAGGAGTGGTGGCCGGCAGACTGGGGTCATTACGGTCCGTTCATGATCCGCATGGCCTGGCACTCCGCCGGTACCTACCGTACAGCCGACGGCCGCGGCGGTTCGACCTCCGGCTCGCAGCGTTTCGCGCCGCTCAACAGCTGGCCGGACAACGCCAACCTCGACAAGGCCCGTCGTCTGCTTTGGCCGGTCAAGAAGAAATACGGCAAGCAGCTGTCCTGGGCCGACCTCATGATCCTCGCCGGCAACGTTGCGCTCGAAACCATGGGCTTCAAGACCTTCGGTTTCGGCGGTGGCCGCGACGACATTTACGAGCCCGAGCAGGACATCTACTGGGGCACCGAGGAAGAATGGCTCGGCGACAAGCGCTACAGCGAGGGCCGCGCTCTCGAGAACCCGCTTGCCGCAGTGCAGATGGGCCTCATCTATGTGAACCCGGAAGGCCCGAACGGCACGCCGGACCCGCTCGCCTCGGCCAAGGACATCCGTGAAACTTTTGCACGCATGGCCATGAACGACGAAGAAACCGTCGCACTCATCGCCGGCGGCCACACCTTCGGCAAGACCCACGGTCAGGGTACCGCCGACATCGTCGGCGCCGAACCGGAAGGTGCGGACATCGCCGAGCAGGGTTTNGGCTGGACCTCGGGCGACGGCAAGGGCGGCAAGAATGCCTTCACCTCCGGCCTCGAAGTCATCTGGACAGACACGCCCACCAAATGGGGCATGGGTTTCTTCCACAACCTGTTCGAATATGAGTGGGAACTGACCAAGAGCCCGGCCGGCGCGCACCAGTGGCAGCCGAAGAATGCCGAAGCTCAGGGCACCGTCGAAGATCCGCATGAGCCGGGCAAGCGCCGCACGCCCAACATGCTGACCTCCGACCTCGCGCTTCGTGTCGATCCGGTCTACGAGAAGATCTCGCGCGATTTCTACGCCAACCCGGACAAGTTCGCGGACGCCTTTGCCCGCGCATGGTTCAAGCTGACCCACCGCGACATGGGCCCGAAGGTTCTCTATCTCGGTTCCGAAGTTCCGGCTGAAGATCTGATCTGGCAGGACCCGGTCCCGGCGGTGGATCACGAGCTGGTCGACGCGTCCGATATCTCCGATCTCAAGGCGAAGATCCTCGCATCCGGCCTGTCTGTCCGCGAACTCGTCTACACCGCTTGGTCGTCGGCTTCGACCTTCCGCGGTTCGGACAAGCGCGGTGGCGCCAATGGCGCGCGTATCCGCCTGGCTCCGCAGAACGAGTGGGAAGCTAATGAGCCGGAACAGCTCAACAAGGTTCTCGCCGTCTATGAAGGCATCCAGCAGGACTTCAACGGCGCCCAGTCGGGCAACAAGAAGGTCTCGCTTGCCGACCTGATCGTTCTCGGCGGTGCCGCCGGTATCGAAAAGGCTGCAAAGGACGCCGGTCATGACGTCTCCGTGCCCTTCGCCCCGGGCCGCACCGATGCGACGGCCGAGCAGACGGACGCCGAATCCTTCGAGCCGCTCGAGCCGCGTGCCGACGGTTTCCGCAACTATGTGGATGCCGAGTTCACCGTTCCGGTCGAACAGCTTCTCGTCGATCGCGCCCAGCTTCTTACGCTGACCGCTCCCGAGATGACCGTTNTGATCGGNGGACTGCGCGTTCTCGGTGCCAATTACGGCGACATGCCGCACGGNGTCTTCACCGACCGCAANGGCACGCTGACGAATGACTTCTTCGTCAACCTGCTNGACATGGGCGTGGCCTGGAAGCAGGCGGAAGACGACGAGCATGTCTACGAAGGCCGCGATCGCGCCACCGACGAAGTCAAGTGGACNGCAAGCCGCGCCGACCTCGTATTCGGCTCGAACTCGCAGCTTCGNGCACTGGCNGAGGTCTATGCGGCCGACGATGCCAAGGGCAAGTTCGTTGCCGACTTCGTCAAGGCCTGGAACAAGGTCATGAACGCCGACCGGTTCGAACTCACAGCCTGAGCCGTTCCNGCAACGACCTGAAACAAGACCGGGGCCTCATGGGCCCCGGTTCTTTTGTTGNCTGCGTTTCGCNGGCTNACCAGGCNGCAAGNGTCGGCGCATCGGCGCGCATGCCGCGNTCNCGNCGNCCGTTGCCCTTGGCGNCCTCGTCTTCTTCGGTGACCGGCGTGATGTTGTCGAGNCTNGCNGCGATATGGCCGCANANNGCATCGACGAGCGTCTTTGGCGCGCCAGGTCTGCGCATCAGACCGATCTGGGCCGGGGCGAGGGAGGGAAATCCGTCGAGTTGCGAGAGGATACGCATGCCCGGCCTGACCGCACACTCGGGAAGAAGCGAGACGGCCAGCCCGCTCAGGACGGCCGATGTCACCACGGTGGCCGACCAGCTCGTGAACAGAATTTGGTATTGTCGTCCGGAAGCATCGAGTGCAGCGCAGGCCAGATGCCGCCAGCGGCACGACGTGCGGCCGACAGCGAGCGGCACCACCGGATCCTCGTGCACCGTATGGTTCATCGAGGTGACCCAGTAGAGCGGTTCGGTTCGCACAACTTCTGAACTGCGCTCGAGAGGGTCGTGGGTCACAAGCGCGACATCGAGTTCGCCCCGCTGCAGCCGTGCCGACAACTCGACTGAGGGCTCGCATTCGATGTAAAGCTCCACGCCCGGATGGGTCTTGGCAAAGCGCGCGATGATGCCCGGCATGTAGCGGTCCGCGTAATCGTCAGGCGTGCCGATGCGGATCATGCCCTCGAGTTTCTGGTCGTCGAAGGCGGCCATCGTCTCGTTGTTGAGCCGGATCATCCGACGCGCATAGCCNAGCAACCGCTCGCCCTCGTCTGTCAGCCGGTTGGTGCGACCATCCTTGATGAAAAGGGGCTTGCCGATCCGCTCCTCNAGNCGGCGCATCTGCATCGAGACGGCAGACTGCGTCTTGAACACCTTCTCCGCAGCACGCGTAAAACTTCCTGAATCGACGATGGCGATGAACGTCTGCAGCTGNTCGATNTCNAGAGGTGCGGGCATGGNTTNGTCCCATCAAGATTGTTGATGAACAACATTAAAAACATTCGTTGGACTGATCAATACTCATTCGACATGTTGTCGACACCGGAGAAGGCGCCACCCGTCGTTGCGCCTCCGGTCCAGACGAAGTGGATAAAACGATGACCAGGCATTCCCGGATCAATTCACCGCTGCCCATTGATCAGGCATCCGGGGCAGTAACGCTCGACTATGCATCGGCCANGCTCGGCCGCCGCCTGCGTGCCTTCTACAAGGCACTCCGCAATCGCATGGCCGCGCACAAACTGTATGACATGACGGACGAGCAACTCGCCGATATTGGTCTCACCCGCGCGGATCTGCGCCACAGCTTCGTAACCAACAATCAGTTCGATCCGACCATCGAACTTGCCTGGAAGGCGCGTGCNAANGCTCGCCAGATGCGCNGNCTCTGAAGGCTTTCACAAGGTCCCCCGGCGGGCTGTCCAANAAGTTCCCAGCCCGCCATTTCCCCGGCCGCGCGCCCTGTTGCGGCCGGGTTTTTCATGCCNGAGAGCACCTCTGATTTTGACGGAATCGGCAGAATCAGAATGCGCAAGTAAACTCAGTGGGTTCGCGCCTAAAGGCGAAACGGTCTAACGGCCACCCTTCATGCCCTGAAGGTACTGGTCGAAAATCGATTCCATGTCCTTCTGGTAGCCGCGCTGGATCTCCTTGCCCGACTCGAACATCTGGCCGAAGATCTCCTCATAGGGATTGGGCTTGCGCGCGGGTTCGGGGTCTGGCTCCGGTTCGGGCTGGCTGGTCCCGGCGCCCATCATCTGCTTGAAGATGTCGGCGAATGGATTGTTGGCGAACGGATTTGTCTCTTGCGATCCCGCCTTCGAAGTCTGCCCGCCGCCGAAGAACCCGCCACCCATCATGTTCTCGAGCATTTGCCCCAATGGATTGTTCGCGCCCGCGGATTGGCCTGACCCGGCATACCCGCCCTTCATCATTTCGGCCATGATGTCGGCGATCACATTGCCCGAACCGCCGCCGGTGCTGCCGCGCATCTGCCCAGTCGACTGCTTGAAAAGACCGCCCATCATGATCGAGGCGATGACCGGCAGCATCTGTTTCAGAATGCTTTCGCCGATCCCTGTGACGGCCGCTGCCTGTGCGGCCACCGCACGGCTGACTTCCTTCGAGCCGAAGATATGGCTGAGAATGCCGTTACCTTCCTCGATTCCGGAGGGCGAAAAGGCCTTCTGCATGTTCTCGAAATATTGGGCGTGATGGCCGCCGGCGAGCGCCTGCAGAAAATTGCCGACATCCATCGGATTGTTGGCATTGCGCTTGAGCCCGGTCGAAAACGCNGGCATCAGCGCTTCCATCGCCTGGTCGACCTGCGCNTGNCTNAGCCCGAANTGACGCGCCATTGCCTTCATGGCTTCGGTATTCTGAGCCATCATNTCGTAAAGCGGCATCATCGCGGCGTCCTCCCATTANGTTGTTACGGGAGGAGCTTAACTTGCAGTTGCGCAAGCGGCAATGANNGGNNAANNNCNGCTTNNCGGTTCAGTAGGCGTATTCGGCAAACAGCGGTTCGATCGAGCCTTCCCAGCGGCCGCGATACTGCGCCAGCATTTCCTCGGCCAATGTGGTCCCGCGTGCCACGGTTTCCTCGAGCGGGGCGAGGAAGTGGCTTTCGTCGTGACCTTCGGAGTTGAGCCGTGCCCGACCGACAAGTCCCTTGCGGGACATTCCGAGTACTGTCTTGCCAACCTGCTGCAGGCTCTGGCCGCGGAATGTGGTCTTCAACCCGTCGCGCGGAACCTCGTCGCGCATCGCCTGAACTTCATCGACGGTCCAGTCCTTCGTGTAGTCGTGGATTTCGTCGAGTGCTGCGTCGTCATAGAGAAGCCCGACCCAGAAAGCGGGAAGCGCGCAAATCAGACGCCAGGGGCCGCCATCAGCGCCGCGCATTTCGAGGAACTTCTTGAGACGGACATCCGGGAAGACTGTGGAGAGGTGGTTGGTCCAGTCGCCACGCGTAGGTTCCGGGTTNGGAATTTCGCCCTTCAAAGCGCCGTTCATGAACTGGCGGAAGGTCACGTGGGTGGCGTCAATATATTTGCCGTNGCGGATGACGAAATACATCGGCACGTCGAGCGCCCACTGGGTGTAGGATTCGAAGCCGAAATCATCGTCGAAAACAAAAGGCAGAAGACCGGCACGCTGGTTGTCGGTGTCGCGCCAGATATCGCCGCGCCAGGAGACGAGACCATTCGGCTTGCCGTCTGTAAACGGCGAAGACGCGAAGAGCGCGGTCGCGAGCGGCTGGAGCTTCATGCCCACCTGCATCTTGCGCCGCATGTCGACTTCAGAACTGAAATCGAGGTTCACCTGAATGGTGCAGGTCCGGTACATCATGTCGAGACCCTGGCTGCCGACTTTCGGCATATAGCGTCGCATGATGTCATAGCGTGATTTCGGCATGCGGGGCGTCTCGTCGAAACCCCATTTCGGGCTGCCGCCCATGCCGATAAACCGTATGCCGAGCGGGTCGGCGATCTCGCGCAGCTGCGCAAGATGGGCATTCGATTCGCGGCAGGTCTGGTGGATGGTTTCGAGCGGTGCGCCTGAGAGTTCGAACTGACCGCCGGGCTCGAGGCTGATCGCGCCCTGTCCGGTCGGCTCGANTAGACCGATGATATTNCCCGCATCGATGATCGGCTCCCAGCCGAGCATTGTCGCCATGCCNTCNAGAAGCGCGCTGATCGAGCGNNGCCCCTCATAGGGGACGGGCCNATTGCCCTCGGCGAAGAAGACGAATTTCTCGTGCTCGGTTCCGATGCGCCAGTCGGANTTCGGCTTGCAGCCGCTTTCAAGATATCCGGTTAGCTCGTCNAGCGAGCTGATCGGCGTGTCGTCGGTGGTATCACGTGCCATGGGAATTCCGTCAGCGCAGTCGGGTCGGTCTCGTGCCATCTAGGGCGCAAGGGCGAAAGCCGTACCTGATTGGAGATAAATGTTCCGCCGCGCAAGTGAAAAGGTCTGAACGGTCGTTCAAAGACAATTGAACAATGTGGAACGAGTCCGAATGGACGCCTATGCAGGGGCGTCCCAGTCGCCGCAAATCATCTGGACGGCGGTCAGTGCGGCAACAGCTGCGGTGTCCGCGCGCANAATTCTCGGGCCCANNGGAATGGCNGTGACAAAGGGNTTTNCGCGCANGAGTTCGCGCTCTTCGTCGGAAAANCCGCCCTCCGGCCCNACNANGANNCCCANNTTCTTNNCTTNCANNCCGGAAAGNGCTCCGGCNGGATTGTCGGTGGAACTNTCCTCGTCGCAGAAGATCANNTGGCGNGAGGTATCCCAGCGCTCCAGAAGNTCGCCAAGTTTCGNGGCGGGCCGCAGTTCCGGGATCGCCAGCACGCCGCATTGCTCGGCTGCTTCCATGATCCAGGCGTTNATCTTTTCGGCGTTCAAGCGCGTATTCTGGGTGAANTGGGTAAGCACCGGCTGGATCGCGCCCGCCCCCATTTCCACGGCTTTTTCGACCATCCAGTCGAGCCGTCCCGCCTTGATCGGCGCGAAGCAGAAGACCAGATCCGGGGCCGGGGGCTGCGGCCGTTCCAGAGACAGGGGAACCAGAACAGCTTTCTTTTTGGCCGGGCTTTCGAGCCGCGCCCGCCATTCGCCGTCGCGGCCGTTGAACAAGAGAAGCTCGCTGCCGGGCTCCATCCTCAGGACGGTCAGCAGGTAATGGGACTGGTCCTTCTCCGCCGCGATTGCCACGCCTTCGGAAATGGGGGCATCGATGAAAAGCCGCTTGAGTTTGTAGTTTGCTCGCATGGCTCAGCAATGAAGATGCGTGCGGCCCGGGTCAAGCCGGTTGGTCGGCGGAGAGGTGCCATTCGGGTTTGTAACCGGCCTTCAGGCATCTGACGATGGACTGCGGCGTGACCAGCGTGATCGGCTCGATATTGAGTTTTTCAAAGGGCAGGGCGTCCGCATATTCAGCGAAACCCCAAGGCAGGGCCCGGCCGTCACGCAGAGCGAAATAGGTCGCGCCAGCCAGTACGACCGTGCCATCCGGCAAATCGGTGAGCGAAGCCGGGCTGATGGTTTCGGGCTTTTTCGATCGGGACTGAAGCCGCTCGGCGTGCAGCGCCTTGTTCATTTCGACCGCACTGCCCTTGCCCTTGCTGGCCTCGACCCAGCTCGCCTTGAAGCTGTTGGCATTCTGTCGCCGGCAGGTGTTGCAGGGGCGATGGCCGGCGGCAAGTGCGGTGACTTCGTCGAGGAAAAACAGTTCCGTCCAACCCGCGCCGCCTCTTCGGCCATTCTGCCCCCAGACGTCGCGTTTCCTGTCCTTGTAGGAGAGTGCGCAGCAGATCCAGGCTGTCGTCGTCCAGCGTTTGCCGCTCAATTCCTTGGTTTTCGGATCATGGATGATCCCGCGGTTTCCGACAAACAGGCCCCGTGATTCGGACGAAAAGAGTTCGCCGGCCGGATCGACACGGTTTTGGTATGGCATATCAAGCTGCCCGTCGTGTGAGCGCGGCAGCAGCGCCCGCCATCATCAACAGCGATCCGCCGGTCCGCGTCACGGCTTTGAGCACCGAAGGCCGCCGCACGATGCGTCGTGCGGATGATGCCAGCAGCGCATAGGCTGCGGCGTTGATCACCCCCAGCACTGTGAACGTCAGCACATAGACGACCGCTTGAGGTCCGTAAGCTCCGGCCGGGTCGATGAACTGCGGCACGAAGGCCACGAAAAACAGAATGCCCTTCGGATTGAGCACCGTGACCAGGAACGAGTCGCGGAACACCGGGAAGAGAGGCGCTTCGGGCGGCTCGCTATCCGTGCCTTCGGCAGGAATTTCCGGCAGGGTTATAGGGGTACGCCACATCTTCAGCCCGAGCCAGACGAGATAGGCCGCGCCTGCGAATTTGAGGATTTGAAACAGCGTCGCCGATGTTGCGAGGATGGCGCCCGCGCCGGCCATGGACAGCCCGGTGGCGATCAGGTCGCCGAGGGCAACGCCTGCAACGCTGGCGAACGCAATGCGCCGCCCTTGAGCCAGCGCCTGCCCGATCACCAGGACGATGGTGGGGCCGGGGATCACGAGAATGATCAGCGAGGCGGCGATAAAGGCGAGGTAGAGATGAAGCGAAATATCCATGAGCCTGGTCCCGTTCTTTGAGATGAAACCAAGCCCTGATTGCGGTCCTGCGTCAAGCCAGTTCGCGACGGATGACGCCATCCTCGCTGGCCTGCAATAGCCATTTGCGTCTGCCCTCGGCCACGAGCGCGGTCAGTACCGATGTCGAATAGGCCCGTGTATCGATATTGATCCGGTTGCGCAGGATCTCGGGCTGATCTGAAGGCGTGTGTCCATGAACGATCAGCTTCGGATGAAGACCCTCGTGGACGAGAAATTCCTGGCGTATCCAGATCAGGTCGTCGCGAACTTGTTGGTCCAGCGGCACGCCCGGTCGAACGCCCGCATGGCAGAAGAAATAGTCGCCGAAACTGGCGGAGGCATGCAGGCCTGTCAGGAAGGCGAGATGGGTCGCCGGAACCGCATCGATCAATGCCTNTCTGGAGGCCATGAACCGCGCAGCATCCGATGTATCGAGCGTGACGCCATAACTGGCGGCGGTCTCCACGCCACCGAACTCCACGAACAGGCGGTGATTGTCCATGCCAGTCAGGAAGCCCACCATCCCGGCATCGTGGTTGCCACAGAGCGAGAGGTAATGCGGATCGTCCGAGCGCTCGATTAGCCGGTCGATCACACCGCGCGAGTTCGGCCCGCGATCCGTGTGATCCCCGAGTGTGATGATGCGCCAGTCGTCCGGACGGTCCGCGTCGATCTCGGCGTCGATCGCTTCCAACAGGATATCCAGAAGTCCCAGACAGCCGTGGATGTCGCCGATCGCGACGAGACGCATGCCTTCAGGCGTGGAGGCATCCACTATGGAGACGCCGTCCGCCATCAATCGACGATGATCAGGTGCAGCGCGCGCGGGCCATGGGCACCGAGAAGGATTTTCTGCTCGATGTCCCCCGAGCGCGACGGGCCGGTCACCAGGTTCAGGGCGCGCGGCATCTGGCCCTTTCCGAGTTTACCGCGCAGCCGGTCCCAGATGCTTTCCAGATCGCCCTCGANATCNNCNGCNTTGANCACGACGATATGGTGGTCGGGCAGGAAGTTGAGCGTGGTCGGGTTGTCGGCACCCGAGGGGAGTGCCACCGTTCCGGTTTCCGCNATGCCGGCCAGGGCATGGCTGACGGCGGTCATGTCATTGCCGTCCGAAGCGCCATGGAGAACTTCGAGCGTGCGCTCGCTGTCCCAGTTGGCCGACTTGAGTCGGTCGTCTNCGCCGATACGGANNCTNGCCGGCAGNTTNTGCTCGCGCAGATAGGTCGAGACCGCGCCGGCCACGTCNGGATAGTCGGNGACTTCGGCGACGGTNGCGCCGAACTTCTGCGCCATCGCCATGAANAGNTCGCGGCGTTCCGCGTCGGGAAGCTGGCCGCGTTTCGGCATGATGCCGCGCGGCGAACCGGCAAGCCGCTCCGCCACTATCCGCTTGCGTCCGTCTTCGTCCGCGCCGGTCGCGTTGACCTTGCGGATCTTGGCGAGAATGTTGTCGCGCGCGCTCATCAGGCGGCCCTCTTGTGGCTGGCGTCCTGCTTGAGCGCCTCGCGTTGCTGCCATTGCTGCTGGAAGGTCCGCCCCTGTGGCGCGGGCAGGTCACGATGGCGCGTCCATCCGCCGGCAAAGGGCAGCGACCGGAAGCGGTGCTTGGTGCCCCCGAGTGCGCTCAACATCGGAATGCCGAAGGAGACCGCCATCCGGTAGAGTTTGGGCCGCTTGGCGAAGAAGGCCCAGAATTTCAGCCCGTAACGCGCGGTCGTGGGCGTGAGGTGTTTTTCAAACTCCCGTTCGCGCCAGTGTCGCATCATTTTCGGCAGCGGGATACGCATCGGGCAGACCGCCTCGCAGCGGCCGCAGAAGGTCGAGGCGTTCGGCAACTGCCCCGTCTTCTCGATGCCGTTGAGGGAAGGCGTGAGCACTGCACCCATCGGGCCGGGATAAACCGANCCATAGGCGTGCCCGCCAACGGATTGNTAGACNGGGCANTGGTTCATGCAGGCGCCGCAGCGGATGCANCGCAGCATCTCCTGNTACTCGGTGCCGAGCATCGACGAGCGGCCATTGTCGAGAAGNACGACNTGNTATTCCTTCGGCCCGTCCGGATCGCCCTCGCGGCGNGGACCNGTNGAATAGGTCGTGTAGCAGCTCATGTCCTGNCCGGTCGCCGAGCGCGCCAGCAGGCGAAGGATCTGCGCGGTGTCCTCAAGCGTAGGCACCATCTTCTCGATGGACGCGACGACCACGTGCACATCGGCCAGCGTCTGGGTCAGGTCGCCATTACCCTCGTTGGTGACGATGACNGAGGAACCGGTTTCGGCGATCAGGAAATTGGCGCCGGTGATGCCGACCTTGGCCTCGAAATATTTCTGCCGGAGCACCTGNCGCGCTTCGCTGAGGAGNGCTGCNGGNTCNGACAGNTCGCGCGCCNCTTCCAGATGCGTGTGNACNCGGCGGAAATCGCCTTCCACCTGCTCCTTGTTGAGGTGCACGGCNGGCGCGATGATGTGGCTNGGATGNTCNCCGCGAAGCTGGATGATGTATTCGCCGAGATCCGTCTCGACCGGNGTGACACCGTTCTCGGCCAGATAGTCGTTGAGCCCGATCTCCTCGGTGATCATCGACTTGCCCTTGTTGACCGTCTTCGTGCCGGCCTTGCGGCAGATGTCGAGAACGATTTGACGGGCCTGTTCGGCATTCTCCGCCCAGTGGACGATGCCNCCNNCCTCGGTCACCTTCTTCTCATAGGCTTCGAGATAGAGATCGAGATGGGCGAGCGTGTGGTTCTTGATGTCGCGGGCATTGTCGCGGATNGCNTCGAATTCCGGCAGGGCGTCGGCNGCCATCTGGCGCTTGCCGATNAAGCCTTTCTCNACATTGCCNAGCGCACGNTGCAATTGCGCGTCGATGAGCGCCTTCTTNGCNTGCTCCTTGAAGCGGTCTGATGTGAGTTCCATAGGCCGCTCCTACTTGCCGCTTCCGGCGATCGGCGGGGTGTCGGTCATTCCGGCCAGCACTTCTGCGACGTGCCGGACTTCGACGGTCGAGCCGGAGCGCTTGAGCTTGCCGGCCATGTTCATCAGGCAGCCGAGATCGCCGGCCAGCAGCATTTCGGCCTCGCTGCCCTCGATATTGCCGGTCTTCTTGGTGACGATGGCATTGGAGATGTCGGGATATTTGACGCAGAATGTGCCGCCGAAACCACAGCAGACATCCGGGTCCTTCATCTCCTTGACGGTGATCCCTTCAACCGCATTTAGCAATTTGCGTGGCTGGTCCTTGATACCCAGTTCGCGTAGGCCCGAACAGGAATCGTGATAGGTCACCTCGGCCGAAACCGCAGCCCCGGTGTTCCGCACCATCATCACGTCGGCGAGGAAGGACACGAGCTCGTGGCATTTTTCCGCGAACGCCTTGGCGCGCGGTTCCCACGCCGGATCGCCGGCGAAGAGCTCCGGGTAGTGCTTCTTCATCATCGCACCGCACGACCCCGAAGGTGCGACGATGAAGTCGAATCCCTCGAAGGCCTTGATCACCTGTTCGGCAATCTCGCGCGTATCGGCCTTGTCGCCGGAATTGTAGGCCGGCTGCCCGCAGCAGGTCTGAGCCGCCGGTACTTGGACCTCGCAGCCGGCATCCTCGATCAGCTTCACTGCTGCAAAACCTACGGATGGGCGGAACAGGTCCACCAGACAGGTTACGAACAGGGCGACACGTGGGCGCTTTCCGGTTTCGGCTGATGGGGTAGGGGTGGTCGATTGATTCACTGCGCCGCCTCCGACGGTCTTGCTTTTCGTGTTTTGCCGGTCGCACCCAGCGTCGGTAATCTCTGTTGCAGGCGAAGGCGCGAGACACGCTCCCACTCGCCGGTGCGCCGGGCCTCGGCCATGGCGCGGACCACGAAGTCCATGTGCTCGCGTGCTGCGGCCTTCGCCGCGGCCGGATCATGCGCCATGATGGCTTCATACATGGCGACGTGCTGCGCCAGCAGTTTCTCACGCGCGCCGCTGAGATTGTAGATCATCGCGCGATTGTAGAAGACGCCTTCGGACAGGAGCCGATAACACGAGCGCAGCGTATGCAACAGGATGATGTTGTGCGCGCACTCGCCCACGGCATTGTGGAATTCGACGTCGATGGCCGCTTCCTCGGCGAAGTCGTCCTTCACATGCGCGGCTTTCATGGCTTCGATGATCCGCGTCAGCAGCGCCTTGTCGTCCTCTGTCGCACGCAAGGCGGCGAATTCGGCGGCTGTGCCTTCGACCTCGCGACGGTATTCGAGATAGTCCTGGGTGGCCTTGCCGTGGCGGGCGATCAGCTCCATCACCGGACGCGTGAAAACCTGGCCGATCACGTCGGCCACGTATGTGCCGCCGCCATGCTGGGCGACGAGGAGCCCGCGTGTTTCGAGCTCCTTGAGGGCCTCGCGCAGGATCGGGCGGGATACGTCGAATTGCCGCGCAAGCTCACGCTCGCCCGGCAAACGATCGCCGACCCGCAACACGCCTTCCAAAACCAGGACTTCGATCTGGAAGACGACTTCGTCAGCCGTGCGGCCGTGGTCGATCCGATCGAAAATGTTCTCGCTCATGCGCTTCTCCGGGTTGCGAAACTAGCAACGGGAGCGCGTCATGGTCAACAAACTTATCCACTCATTGATCTTCGCCAAACATCGGCTCGTAGAGTGTGACCAGAAAGTCGATGAAGACACGAATCTTGGCGGGGAGAAACTGGCGGCTGGCATAGAGGGCATAAATGCCGATATTGCGGCTCCCCTCATAGGCGGGCAGCACCTGCACCAGCTTGCCAGCTTCCAATTCGGGGCCGACATCCCAGGTCGAACGCAGCGCGATCCCGGCGCCGCCGATCACGGCTTCCCGGATCACCTCGCTGGAATTGGTCTTCAGCGGACCATCGGGCCGGAAGGTGATCGCGCCGTCGGGGCCTTCCAGTTTCCAGGTGTCGTGGTTGTGCGGCGGCAGGCAGAGATGATCCGCCAGATCGGTCAGCGTTTCTGGCATTCCGTGATGTTCGATATAGGCGGGGGCCGCGCAGAGAATGCGGCGCACCGGCGCGAGCTTTCGGCCGACGAGGCTTGAATCCGTCAGTTCCCCGATACGTATAGACAGATCAAAGCCTTCGCCGACGATATCGACGAAGGTGTCGCTGAGTTGCAGGTTGATCGCCAGATCCGGATAGCTTCGCATGAAGTCGTTGATATGCGGCGCGATGTGCATCCGCCCGAAAGAGGTGGGCGCCGAAACCTTGAGGGTTCCGCGCACCGCGTCGGAGCGGCGGGAGACGAAATTTTCCGCATCCTCGATGCCGGCGAGCAGCGGCCCGATACGCTCGAAATAGGCCTGGCCGGTCTCGGTGAGCGAGATCTGCCGGGTCGTTCGCTGCAGCAGTCGCGTGCCGAGTGTTTCCTCGAGCCGCCGCAGCCGTTTCGAAACCCCCGCGGGCGAGAGACCCAGCGCGCGGCCTGCCGAGGAAAGCGAGCCGGTGGCCACCACCTGGGCGAAAACCTCCATGTCCTCGAGTTTTCCCAATCCGCTTACTCCCGTTTTGCGCGCGTCTTTGCTATGGTTAGCATGGTTGCTGGCCGATGCCAGCGGCTGGCGCTAAAGTGCAATGAGTGCAGCTATTGCAAGAGTGGTCATAAATATATACCACTTCGCGAAATGCCTGTTGCAAGCTGCGGGAGGAGAGCGGCGTGAGTGAGATGATTGCATTTCTTAAGCCGGACCCGGCCATTCTGAGCCGGCGTGCGGCCATTCTTGCCGATATCGCCGACCTTCTGCCCGAAGATGCGCTGGTGACGGAAGAGCGGGAACTCGTTCCCTTCGAGACCGATGCCTTCGTCTCCTACCGCCGTCTGCCGCTGGCCGTTGCGCTACCGGAGACCACCGAACAGGTGGCTGCCGTCGTCAAATATTGCCATCGCGAAGGGATCCCGGTCATTCCCCGTGGCGCCGGGACGTCTTTGTCGGGCGGCGCGATCCCGCAGGAGGATGCGGTGGTTATCGGACTGTCGCGTCTTAACCGGATCATCGAGGTTGATCTTCCAAACCGCTGCGCCGTGGTGCAGTCGGGCGTCACCAATATTTCGATCTCCCAGGCCGTCGATGCGGATGGCTTCTTCTACGCGCCCGACCCGTCTTCCCAGCTTGCCTGCACCATCGGGGGCAATATCGGGATGAACTCCGGCGGCGCGCATTGCCTGAAATATGGCGTCACCACCAACAATCTGCTCGGCGTGCGCATGGTCTTGTTCGACGGATCGATCGTCGAGNTCGGNGGCAAGGCGCTNGATNCGNNNNGNTACGANCTGNTCGGCGCTNNTCTGCGGNTCGGAAGGCCAGCTCGGCATCATCACNGANGCGACCGTCCGGCTNCTNGCGAAGCCCGGAAGGNGCGCGNCCNGTGCTNTTCGGCTTNCCNACNTCNGAANNGGCNGGCGCCTGNGTCNCCGANNTCATCGNNNCGGGCATCATTCCCGTCGCCATCGAGTTCATGGACAAGCCGGCGATCGAGATCTGCGAGGCCTTTGCCCAGGCCGGCTACCCGATGGATGTCGATGCGCTGCTGATCGTCGAGGTCGAGGGCTCGGACGAGGAAATGGACGCGATGCTCGCCCGCATCATCGAGATCGCAAAACGCCACGGGGTCAGCACCATCAAGGAATCCCAGTCGGCCACCGAGGCGGCACTCATCTGGAAGGGTCGCAAGTCGGCCTTTGGCGCCACCGGACGCATCGCAGATTATATCTGCATGGATGGCACCGTGCCGCTCGGTCAGCTCTCCCATGTGCTCAAGGAAACGAGCGTCATCGTCGCCAAGTACGGCCTGCGCGTCGCCAATGTCTTTCATGCGGGAGACGGCAACATGCATCCGCTCATCCTCTTCAATGCCAACGATCCGGAGGAAGCGCACAAGGCGGAGCTCGCAGGCAACGACATTCTCAAGCTCTGCGTCGATGCGGGCGGTTGCCTGACCGGCGAACATGGGGTGGGCGTCGAAAAGCGCGATCTGATGACCCATCAATATGCTGCGGTCGATCTCGAGCAGCAGATGCGGGTGCGNTCGGCGTTCGATCCGAAATGGATATTCAATCCCTCCAAGGTTTTCCCGCTTGAAGGTCGGTTGGCCAAATGANTGCCGATTTCGTCANACCGACCTCGGAAGAGGAGATCGCGGNNGTCGTTNCGGANGCCGCATCGTCGGGGNTGCCGCTTGAAATTCTCGGCGGCGGNACACGCCGCGGCGTAGGACGGCCGCTNCAGGCGGCCACCACGCTCGACATGTCCGGTCATTCCGGCATCACAGCCTACAATCCCGCAGAGTTNGTCNTGTCCGCCAAGGCCGGCACGCCGNTGTCGCTGATCGAGGAAGAGCTCGACCGCAACGGCCAGATGCTGACCTTNGAGCCGATGGATCACCGTCCNATCCTCGGCGGNGAGGGNGAGCCGACCATNGGCGGTGTTTTNGCNGCCAANGTNTCNGGTCCNCGCCGGCTGATAGCGGGTGCGGCTCGCGACAGTCTTNTTGGCGTGCGGTTCGTCANTGGNCGCGGCGAGGTNATCAAGTCCGGCGGCCGGGTGATGAAGAACGTGACCGGCCTCGATCTNGTCAAGCTGATGGCNGGNTCCTGGGGCACGCTNGGTGTCCTGAGNGAGNTCACCTTCAAGGTNCTGCCAAAACCCGAAACAACNGCAACGCTCGTCGTCTCGGGNCTCAACGATGCCGAGGCCGCTGCCGCGATGGCCGCTGCCATGGCGCTNCCNGTNGAGGTATCNTCCGCAGCCCATCTNCCNGTCAGNGTCGTCAACCGCTTTCTGGGNGGGAAACTCGANTGGGAGCCGGCGACGCTNCTNCGGCTTGAAGGCCTCTCGGAATCGGTNCTNGTNCGNAAGGACAAGCTGGCAAAGGCGATGGCNGCGTTCGGCGATTCCNGGCTGCTCAANGCGCAGGAGAGTGCGGTCATCTGGCGCGAGGTGCGCGATGTGCTGCCCTTTACGCAGCATCACGACAAGCCGCTCTGGCGGGTNTCCGTTGCTCCTTCCGCAGGCCACGANCTNGTGGCAGCACTCAGGCTCAACACCGGCGTCGATGCCTTTTACGATTGGCAGGGTGGGCTCGTCTGGNTGCAGATGGAGCAGGACGCGGAAGACGAAATGATCCGCACGTTCATTACCCAAGTCGGCGGCGGACATGCCACGCTCGTTCGGGCAGCGGATTCTGNGCGAGNTGCCGTGCCGGTTTTTCAGCCTGAACTCTCGGCAATCAGCGCGCTTTCCAGNCGCATCCGGCAGGAAATGGACCCCGCCGGCATATTCAATCCGGGCCGCATGGTCGCGGCGAGTTGATGTAACGAGATCCTGGGATCAGGAAAGGAGAATAGCATGACAGAGCAAATGCCACCTCCGCAGCCGCGCGATGAAAATTCCGGGATGAACACCGACAAGTGGCTCGAGCCCGGCAAAGCCAATCTTCAGGCAATCTATATCCTCTATCTGGTGAGTCTGCTGACCGGGATCACGGCGATCATCGGCGTCGTCCTTGCCTACATGAACCGAGGCAAGTCCCCCGACTGGCTTGAAACCCATTACACCTGGGCGATCCGAACCTTTTGGTTGGCGATCGTTTACAGCCTGATTTCGCTCATTCTGTTCGTCGTGCTGATCGGCATGCCCTTGATGGTCGCCGTGGCAGTGTTGATGATCGTCCGGGTCGTAATCGGCCTGCAGAAGCTTGGTCGCAACGAGCCGGTTTCCCATCCGCAAAGTTGGCTCATCTGAACCATTATAGCCGGCGGTCGGGCACTGTCCGCCGCCTGCAACACAGGACGCATGCATGCAGACCAATTTCACATCCGAGCAGCTTCAGGATCCCGGTGTCGCCGAATCCGAGAAGATCTTGCGCAAATGCGTCCATTGCGGCTTCTGCACCGCGACCTGTCCGACCTATGTGACGCTCGGCAACGAGCTCGACAGCCCGCGGGGCCGCATCTACCTGATCAAGGACATGCTGGAGAACGACCGGCCAGCCGACAAAGAAGTGGTCACCCATATCGACCGCTGCTTGTCCTGTCTCGCTTGCGTGACAACCTGTCCTTCGGGTGTCGATTACATGCATCTCGTCGATCACGCCCGGGTCCATATCGAAAAGACCTACAAGCGGCCGCTCGCCGATCGGCTGATCCGCAACATGCTGGCCTTCGTGCTGCCCTATCCGTCACGCTTCCGATTGGCCCTCAAGGCTTCCGCATTGGGACGGCCCTTCATTCCGGTTTTCAACGCGATCAAGCCCATGCGCCCGATTGCGGCGATGCTGAGCCTTGCGCCGCANTCGGTNCCGGAGCCCGATAATTCCACGCCGCCCGCGCCTTCGACGGCTCCGAAGGGCCGCGTTGCCATNCTNGCNGGCTGTGCGCAGTCCGTGCTTGATCCCGGCATCAATTCAGCNGCAAGGCGNTTGCTCGCCCGTGCAGGCATNGANATCGCCGTNGCNGAAGGCGAGGGCTGTTGCGGCGCGCTGGTNCATCACATGGGCCGCGANAACGATTCCCTTGCCGCCGCGCGGCGCAATGTNGATGCCTGGACAAAACTCATCGACAATGGCGGGCTCGANGCGATCNTGATCACGACNTCNGGCTGNGGCACGACCATCAAGGATTACGGNCACATGCTGCGGCTCGACCCCGATTATGCGGGCAAGGCTGCAAAGGTCTCCGCGCTTGCCAAGGACATCACCGAGTATCTCGGCGCGATCGAATTGCCTGCGCCGGCGGAGATCGGCAGGCTGACGGTCGCCTATCATGCAGCCTGTTCGCTTCAGCACGGGCAGAAGGTGACGGTGCAGCCCAANGCGCTTCTGCGCAACGCCGGCTTCACGGTCCGCGAACCTGCCGAAGGTCATCTCTGCTGCGGTTCAGCCGGCACCTACAACATCATGCAGCCCGAGATTTCCGCGAAGCTACGCGATCGCAAGGTGAAGAACATCGAGCGGACCAGGCCGCAGGCAATCGCTGCCGGCAATATCGGCTGCATCACCCAGATCGGTAGCGGTACCGGCATCCCGGTGGTTCACACCATCGAACTTCTCGACTGGGCCTATGGCGGGCCCAAGCCGAAGCAGTTGGAGGGCGTCGAGCCCGAGCCGAGGGAGAGCGTGGTCGAAGCCGCCGAATAGTCAGGACAAATACCCACACGAAAAAAAAGGGGCGCTACGAGCGCCCCTTTGTGTATCCGAAACCTGTTTGTGGTCAGCCGCCGAAGAGCGTTCCGAAGAAATCGAACCCGCGATCGGTGTAATAGCGGCTGGCATCCTTGCCAGGCCCGACGACGATCACCTTGGTGCCGACAGGCGCGCGGGAATAGAGATGCTCGACGTCCTTGTTCATCATCCGGATGCAGCCCGACGACATGTTCAGGCCGATCGTCCANGGCTGGTTGGTGCCGTGGATGCGGTAGATGGTGTCGCGGCCGCCCTTGTAGAGATACATGGCGCGTGCGCCGAGCGGGTTGTTGATGCCGCCCTCGACGAAATGCGGAATCTTGCGGCCCTTGG
This sequence comes from Hoeflea sp., assembly GCA_002707605.1. Classification (GTDB taxonomy): domain Bacteria; phylum Pseudomonadota; class Alphaproteobacteria; order Rhizobiales; family Rhizobiaceae; genus Pseudohoeflea. The sequence goes on along the minus strand of PANK01000001.1, from coordinate 1,206,411 downwards.
CGGCTTCGCGACGGATCATGGTTGCCGGCGGACGCCAGTCCGGCCATTCCGCCTTGCGGCCGATCTTCACCTCGCCGCCCCAGCCGAAGCCGTCACGGCCCACACCGACGCCNTAACGTGTCGCGCGGTTGTTGCCCTCNACGAAATAGAGATACTTCGTATTGGTGTTGATGATGATCGTGCCCGGCCGCTCTCTGGTTTCCAGGCGCACCTTCTTGCGCATGAATTCCGGCTTCGGCTTTTTCGATGCGACTTCGACGACTGGCAGGCGATTCTGCTGATCGTTGCTAGGCGCATTGGTGAGCGGCAAGGCATGTGCAGCAGTTCCGGCAATCGAAAACGCGGCGATGGCGGCTATGAAAAGTCGTCTCGTCGACACGGCAAGTTCTCCATCAAATAATCTGACCCCGGGCGAAACTACCATTCATGCCCGGGTGATCAACCGCCGGATGTCACAATTTGACGGAAATGTGATCAATCCGGCAGCTGGACTGTGGCTNCGCGATAGCGNCGCCNATGTGAAACAGTCCCGGTGANACCGACAGTCCACCGAGACCGGGCTTTAGCTGACGATCACCTTGGCGCCGACCTTGGCGCGCTCGTAGAGATCCATCACGTCTTCGTTGCGCATGCGGATGCAGCCCGAGGAGACGGCCTGACCGATCGTCCAGGGCTGGTTGGTGCCGTGGATGCGGTAAAGCGTCGAGCCGAGATACATGGCGCGCGCACCCAGCGGATTGGCCGGGCCACCTTCCATGTGATTGGGAAGAATGCGGCCTTCCTTCAGGCGGACACGCTCGATCATTTCCTTCGGCGGNGTCCAGCTCGGCCATTCNCGCTTCTGCGTGATCTTGTGCGTGCCGGCCCANTCNAANCCGGGCTTGCCGACGCCGACGCCNTAGCGGCGCGCCTTGCCGTTGCCGAGCACGAAATAGAGATGGCGGGTGTTGGTATCGATGATGATCGTACCGGGCTTTTCCTTGCTGTCGAAGGCNACNTCCTGNGGCAGGTAGCGCGGATCGATCTGCGGAGCGGCCTGCCGTTTCGGCTGAGGCTTCGGCGCGGTGTAGGCAACCGCTGCCGCACGCTGGCGCTGCGTGCGGAAGATCGGATTCTGCTGCCCCTGGGGGCGTACCTGATAACCGGCCTGTGTGCGCTTGACCTTCTGCGGCTGCTGATAGACGACGCCACCACGCGGGGCGGCGCGTCCGCCAAGCTGCATGACCCAAGGGGCCGACAGGTCGGGGCTGAGAACGACGGGAGGACGCTGGACATAGCGCTCGCCCGCAAGTGCGGGATGGGCCATTGCCGCAACGAGGCCGGCAAGGGCGAGAGAAACAAGGCTTTTCATGGTTCCGAACTCCAAACAAAAACGGACCGGGACGTGCGAAACCCTCGAGTGAGGGCTGCCCGCTTGANCCAGAGCCTGACTCCGATCGGCGATTAAATGGTGAATCTGCTGCCGTTAAATGGCGAACGTTCTGATAAAGCTTGCGGTAGGGTTACCGGCGGTTTGAGAAAAGCGGTTAGCGCGTTGTTAATCGGGTGGACGGCTGGGACGCGTGCATTAACCTTTGGCATTTCGAGTACGAGTAGAGGATATTTTCATGACGGATCACGACGGGCTGATTGTCGGAGCGGATGGGATGACGCGTTGCTTCTGGCCCGGCGACCTGCCCGATTATCTCCATTACCACGATCACGAATGGGGTTTGCCCGTCGATGACGATATCCGGCTCTTCGAAAAGATCTGCCTGGAGGGTTTCCAGTCCGGGCTGTCCTGGCTGACGATCCTGCGCAAGCGTGAGAATTTTCGTGCCGCCTTTGCGGGCTTCGATTTTCACAAAATCGCAAAGTTCGGTGACGCCGATNTCGAGCGGCTCGTTCAGGACGCCGGCATCATTCGCCATCGTGGCAAGATCGTCTCGACGATCAACAACGCCAACCGCGCCATCGAACTTCAGANGGAGCANGGTTCGCTCGCNGCNTATTTCTGGAGCTGGGANCCTGGCCCGGNCGACCGTCCCNAGGTTTTGGANTACGCCACTTTGCGCGCNAATCCGACNACCGAGGTTTCGACGAAGATCTCGAAGGATCTCAAGAAACGCGGCTGGAGTTTTGTCGGGCCCACCACCGTCTATGCCTTCATGCAGGCCATGGGGCTCGTCAATGATCACATCGAGGGATGCGAGTGCCGGGCGAAGGTGGAAAAGGCGAGGGCGGATTTTGAGCGACCGGTCCGCAGATAGTCGAGTGCCCCCCATACCGGACGAGATTGGCGCCGTTTTCGACGCNNNNCCGGCACAGGCGAGGGCGCTTGCTCTCGANCTNCGNNANNTGATNTACCGNANNGCNTCNNNNCTNGNNNAGGTGCCNGCTCTGACCGAAAGCCTCAAATGGGGCGAGCCGAGTTATGCACCCTCNCGCCCCAGAATTGGCACGTCGGTAAGGATCAAGCCGCGCNATGATGGCTCGGTGGGTCTCATGTTCATNTGCCATACGGACATCGTCTCCCGCTTTCNGGATNTCTATNGTGACGAACTCGAGTTTGAGNGAAAAAGAGCGATAATNNTCAGGCATTCACGACAGTCGAGGGAAGCCGTTTCTCACTGTGTTTCCATGGCGATGACCTGGCATCTGAGCAANGGCGGTAAACGACAGCCCCTCTAAAAAATCTTCCGCATGGGAACCGTAAGTAGTTTTCCCACGTTTCGTACAAAGTGCCACTGGGGCAGCTGCGGCATTTGTTCTTGAAGTCCAGGAGGAAGTTCGAATGTTCAAACCACTCGTCACGTTCATGGCCGGTGCTGCGATTGCAGTGACGGCATTTTCACCGGCTTCGGCCATTCCGCGCCTGCCTCAGCAGCCAACAGTTTCCCAGCAAAGTGATGCACCCGTTGTCAACGTCCGCCATCGGCGCGGGTTCTGGGTGAACGGCGGCCGAGGTTATTATAACGGCCATCGCGGTTTCCGTCGTCATCGCCATGGCTACCGCTATCACAATGGCTACTGGTTCCCGCCGGCTGCTTTCGCCATCGGCGCCATCATCGGTGGCGCGATCGCCAACGAAAACCGGCCGCGTTCGGGTNGCGTCAATCCGCGCCACATCCGCTGGTGCCATGACCGCTACCGGAGCTATCGGGAGTATGACAATTCCTGGCAGCCCTATAACGGTCCGCGCCGTCAGTGCCGTTCGCCGTACTGGTGATCGAGCGCAAACTGAAATTCGCGAAAGGGCGGTCGCAAGCCGCCCTTTTGTCATTTCTGATCAAGTGAGGCCCAATATACCGATGAGTACGAAGGCGAGAAGCGCGAGCGCCCCTATCGACAGCGTGGCGGTCAGGATCACGCGTCCCCCAGAGTGTGCCAACTCCCGCACATCGACACCGAGGCCGAGGCCCGCCATGGCGAGGACCGTCAGCACGTTGGAAGCTCCGCCAAGCTGAATAGATAACGCATCGCCGATAACACCGGAAAAGCGCAGACCCATCATCGCGGCGAAGCCGAAGATGAACCACGGCACCATCTTGTGCCATTTGAAGCGTTCGGCCGTCTCTCCGCCTTCACGCTGCGGACCGATGAGGCCGAGAACAAAGATCACCGGGCCCAGCATCATCACCCGGATCAACTTGACGAGGGTGCCTGTCTGAACGGCAAGTGTTCCGCCGCTCTGGGTGGCGGCCAGAACTTGCGGCACCGCATAGACGGTCATGCCGGACACGACCCCGAACGATACCGCATCGAGCCCGACGAGCAAACGTAGGAGGGGAAGCGCCAGAACCACGAGGACGCCGAGAACCGCAGTGAAGGCGATGGAGGCGGCGACGTCACCGGCATCCGCCTTGATGACGGGAGCGGCTGCCGCGATCGCCGAGTTTCCGCAGATGGAGTTGCCGCACGCAACGAGAAGCGCCAGCTTGCTGTGCAGNCCNAACAGCCGCCCCAGCCCNTAGCTGACGAGGATCGCCAGAACGACCGAGGCNACAATGCCGAGAATCAGTCCNCCGCCTGCTGCNTCCAGCGCCTGCAGNCTGATCGTCGCNCCNANNAGAACGATGGNGACTTCCANGACGAAATGNGCNGCGAAATGAATGCCGGGNTCGAAAGCGCGCGGCAGNCGGCCGGNGGATCTTATGACNGNACCGATCAGGATCGCCAGAACGAGNTTCTCGAGGTAGCGATCACCGAGCATCCGGGTCTCAANTATCTCCGCGCCATAGGCCGCAAGCGAAACGACGACCGCAAGAAAAAGCCCNGGGACTATGNTGCCGCAACGCCGCACGAGCGACTGGANCGGTGAAGAGGCAACGGAANGGGGCTGCGGTGTGACCGTACTCATGGGTATGTCCGTAGAAAATTATTCTACTTTCTTTCCCATGTNCGATTATGGATTTCCATCGAATGATATTTCTAATATCGTTCGTATTATGCGAATGAAAATGACTCTCGAGCAGCTCGCGATTTTCGCGGAGGTCGCCGAGCAGCAGCATCTGACGCGTGCCGCCGATGCGATGGCGCTCACGCCATCGGCGGTGAGTGCCGCGGTGCGCCGGCTCGAGGAGGCCTACGGCGTTCCGCTGTTCGACCGCATCGGCCGTGGCATATCGCTGACGACCGCCGGACGGATTTTCCTGGANGAAGTGCGGCCCATGCTGGCGCGTGCCCGGGCCGCCGAACGCCTGCTGGGGGAANTGGGCGATCTGGAACGCGGCGAGATATCCGTTTTCGCGAGCCAGACGGTTGCGAGCTACTGGCTGCCNCCGGTTCTCATGCGGTTTCANGCGGAATATCCCGGNATCCGGTTGGCGCTGACGATCGGCAATACGGCGACGGTCGCCGAGGCTGTCGCNGAAGGGATGGCCGAGATCGGGTTTGTCGAGGGGGAGATTNNANATCCCGCACTGCATGTCGATCCGCTCGTCGAGGATGAGTTNATGATCGTCGTCGGTCCNGATCACGCATTCGCGGGNAGAAAAAATATCACGGCGGCCGACCTGATCGGCAANACGGCTTGGGTTTTGCGNGAGCANGGNTCCGGCACCCGGTCCGAGTTCGAGCANGCGNTNGNTCAAAAAGGCGTCGATCCGGCGNNCCTTGNCATCGCNCTNGAATTGCCNTCGAACGAGGCGGNTCTCTCGGCAGCCCGCTCCGGTCTCTGTGCGACNGCNGTCTCCGGCCATGTGGCGGCACCGCACCTGGCGACCGGCGATCTGGTGCGNGTGGACATGGCGCTGCCNTCGCGGANCTTCACCCTGTTGCGCCATNGTGACCGCAATCCGGGACGCGCGGCGCAGAANCTGGCNGAGTTCNCGNTNTCGGTCGCGGCATCCGATCCACGCNNGGACTTGCCCGCCAGCCCCTGATCTCCTAAGACGACCCGCGAAATGCCAACTGGTCAGAACGGGTAAGTTTCATGAGCGAGAAGAAGAAAAAGCCGCAGAAGCTGAAGGCCCGCCTTGCGCGCGGCTTNCCCGACCGCTCGCCGGGCGATATCCGCGCNACCGAAGANATGATGGCNAAGATCAAGCGNGTCTATGAGCGNTTCGGTTTCGANCCNATCGAGACGCCCTTCGTCGAATACACCGATGCGCTGGGCAAGTTCCTGCCGGACCAGGATCGNCCCAATGAAGGNGTCTTCTCCTTCCAGGACGATGACGAGCAGTGGCTGTCGCTGCGCTACGACCTGACCGCGCCGCTNGCCCGCCACATCGCCGANAACTTCAACGACATCCAGCTGCCCTACCGCACCTACCGCGCCGGCTGGGTGTTCCGNAACGAAAAGCCCGGACCNGGCCGNTTCCGCCAGTTCATGCAGTTCGATGCCGATATCGCCGGNGCGCCGGGCGTCACCGCTGACGCCGAGATGTGCATGATGATGGCCGACACGATGGAAGCGCTCGGCATCGAGCGTGGCGANTACGTNATCCGNGTCAACAACCGCAAGGTNCTCGANGGCGTNATGGAAGCCATCGGCCTNGCCGGCGACGAGAANGCCNGCCGCCGCCTNACCGTGCTGCGCGCCATCGACAAGCTNGACAAGTTCGGNATNNNNGGCGTCAAGCTNCTNCTCGGCGAAGGNCGNTGGGANGGTGGCAAGGAAGGCGANGGCGACTTNACGCCGGGNGCCGGGCTGGATGANGCNGCANTCGCGCGCGTNNTNGGNTTNCTNGANGACAANGCNTCNAGCTCNGTCGCCGAAACGCTCGCCTCCATCGAAGAGCGCTTNTCCGACAGCAAGTCTGCCGTNGAAGGNATCGCCGAACTTCGCTCCATCTCNGCCATGGCAGAGAGTTCCGGCTACGGCCCTGATCGCGTCAAAATCGATCCCTCCGTCGTCCGCGGTCTCGAATATTACACAGGCCCGGTTTTCGAGGCCGAATTGCTGTTCGACGTGACCAACGAAAAGGGCCAGACGGTCCAGTTCGGCTCCGTCGGCGGCGGTGGCCGTTATGACGGGCTCGTCTCCCGCTTCATGGGTCAGCCGGTGCCCGCAACAGGCTTCTCCATCGGCGTCTCGCGCCTGATGACCGCGCTCAAGAACCTCGGCAAGCTCGACACTGAAGCCACCTCCGGCCCGGTGCTCGTCACCATCATGGATCGCGACCGTATAGGTGACTACGCGAAGATCGCGCAGAAGCTGCGCGGCGCGCTCAACCCGCTCGGCCCTGACGGTCAGCCGATGGGCCCGACCATTCCGGTCGAGCTCTTCCAGGGCAATCCGAAAGATTTCGCCAAGCAGCTTCGTTATGCGGATCGCCGAGGCGCGCCCGTAGCTGTCATCCAGGGCGGCAACGAGAAGGAAGCCGGCCAGCTCATCGTCAAGGATCTGATCGAAGGCAAGAAGATCGCCGAGACGATCACCGACAACGCCGAATGGCGCGAGGCCAAGGCCGGTGAGGAGCTGGTCAACGAGGCCGACGTCGTCACGGCTGTGCGTGCGGTTCTGGCCCGTCATGGGCTCCTGGGCACGGGAGCCTGACCCCGGTGACTGCCGTGCAACTGCCCGACTTCGCCGACGAACTCGTCGCAGCCATGGCTGCGCGCGACACCAATCGCGCCGAAATCCCCGTCATCCAGCCGGCCGAGCCCTTTCTCGACATGGCCGGCGAGGATCTGCGACGCCGGATTTATCTTACTGAGAACGAGAACGGCGACAGCCTGTGCCTGCGCCCGGAATTCACCATTCCCGTCTGTCTCGGTCATATCGCAGCACAGGTGGGCACCCCGCGTCGTTATTCCTATCTCGGCCAGGTGTTCCGCCAGCGCCGAGAGGGCGGCAACGAATTCTACCAGGCCGGCATCGAGGATCTCGGTGAAACCGATACCGCGGCATCCGACGCACGTGCGATCGCCGATGCCGCTGATCTGCTCGGCCAGCTTCTGCCAGGAACCGGTCTGACGATCACGATCGGCGATCAGGCACTCTTCGAAGCCGTGGTTGCCGGTCTCGGACTGCCGGCAGGCTGGCAGAAACGGCTCATCCACGCTTTTGGCGATGACGCTGCACTGGCTCGCATGATCGAGAGCCTGGCGTCCGCGCAGTCGTCGACAGTCGAGGAGAGCGAACTCGGCGAACTGATCGCGGCGGGAGACGTGACCGCACTTGCGGAGCATATCGGCACGGTCATGGAAGAAACGGGCTATTCGAGCCACGCCAGCCGCTTGCCCGAGGAGATTGCCACGCGACTGGTCGAAAAGACAGAACTGGAAAAGACCCGGCTTTCCGATACGGCATTCGCGGCCCTCAAGACCTTCCTGTCGCTCGATGCACCTCTCTCGGAAGCTGTCGACATGCTGCGCGGCTTCGCAGAGGACGCTGGCCTTGCGAGCGGACCGGCACTCGAACTCTTCGCGGCCCGTGTGGAGGGCATCAAGGCGTCAGGCGCGGACCTGTCGTCCATGCGCTGGCGCGCGGCTTTCGGCCGTCCGCTTGATTACTATACCGGTCTCGTGTTCGAGATCAGCGCCAATGGCGCGGTGCTTGCCGGTGGCGGCCGCTACGACCGAATGATGACGCTGCTTGGCGCAACCGAAGAAATTCCGGCCGTCGGCTTCTCGCTGTGGATCGACCGCATCGAGGCTGCGCGCAATGCGAAGGAGAGGGGACAATGACCATCACCATCGCACTGCCGTCGAAAGGCCGCATGAAGGACGACGCGATGGCGGTGTTCTCGCGCGCCGGCTTTTCCATCGTGCAGACAGGCAATGATCGCTCCTACCGGGGTCGCGTCGAAGGCCGTGACGATATCGAGATTGCGTTCCTCTCCGCCTCCGAAATTGCCAGAGAACTGGGAGCCGGTGCCGTCGATTTCGGGATTACAGGCGAAGACCTGGTGCGCGAAAGTCTTCCCGACGCAGATGGCGCGACGGTTTTCGAGGCCCGTCTCGGCTTCGGTCATGCCTCCGTCGTNGTTGCCGTGCCGGAGATCTGGCTCGATGTCACCACCATGGCCGATCTCGGCGATGTGGCCGCGGACTTCCGTGCGCGCCATGGCCGCCGTCTGGCGATTGCNACCAAGTACCACCGGCTGACCCGCACCTTCTTCTCCAAGGGNCACGGCATTCAGCTCTATAGGATNGTCGANAGCCTCGGNGCCACNGAAGGTGCGCCNGCTTCCGGTGCCGCCGATATCATCGTCGATATCACCTCGACTGGTTCCACCCTGCGCGCNAATCACCTGCGGATNCTCTCCGATGGCGTCATGCTNGAATCCGAGGCCTGCCTNGTCCGCGCCCGCAAGCCGGAGCACGAAGCCAATCCCGTGNTGACAGAAATCGTCGAAAAGGTACGCGCTGTTTTGCCTGCGGCCTGACAATCGTTCTCNAGAAACNAAAAAGCCGCGCCGGTGACCGGCGCGNCTTTCGCGTCTCTGTCTTGGGAGGATCGAGACTTAGCGGCGGTCGATNGAGATCGAGCCNGCACCCACNGAAGCGAGAATCAGGAANCCACCNGTGATCGCCAGGTTCTTCATGAACATGATCATCTGCATCTGATCGCCGAAGTTGGTGTGCGCGACGAATGCGGCNGCGAAGGTGAAGGCNGCGAGCAGGTAAGCGGCATAGCGNGTCTTGAAGCCCACGAGGACGGCAAGGCCGCCGAGCAGTTCGACAGCAATGACAACCCAGACGGTGACCTGCGGCAGCGGCANGCCGACGCTTTCGAAATAGCCAGCGGTGCCGGCGGGCGCCNTCAGCTTGCCCCAGCCGGACATGATGAACATGATGCTTAGCAGGATGCGGCCGAGCAGGATGTGAACAGAATTGGACATGTGAACTCTCCAGTTATTGTCGGAGAGTATTTAAGGCGTAGCGGCTGTTTTCGATAGCCGAACAATGCTGGACGCATTGTTCACAAAATCACCGTCTTGAAGGGCTCAGTGATGTGTCCTGCAGGCGGGGCCCGAGACGCGCGGGAANACGAAGATGCCGGAGATCACGCCGTTGCCGTCACTGCAGAAATGTGCCGTCTCGCCGATGCANGTAAAAGGCAGTTCACCCTGATCGGGATGAAGGGTGACGGTNGAAAAGCAGAANGCCGCCGGTTCGCTCGACGCGGCCTCGAAAAGCTCCATCACCCTGGGGCGATCNGCAGCCGGATAGCAGCGNAGCAGTGTGAGAAGGCCGCAGCGTTCGTCNTCGCGGATGGAATGGCGTGCCCGCGCGATCGGTCCGAGGTCGACGATCCCGGTTCCCAGCTGCAGCGACCAAGTTTCCGACATCAGAAAATGTGCAAACGCCTCACGAGCCGGTGGAGCAAGGGATTGCGCTATGGCGTTTGCCTGATCGTGGCCGCCAGTCTTGATAAGCTTGAAAAAGCCCATGTTGCTCTGTCGCAACATCGCGATGTCAGCCGGAGACCGATGGTCTCNGCCACGCAAGGATAGCTGCGTTTTGACCGCTCATCGGCGGCNAACGGATTTCAACCANTAAGCGAAATGTATANTGATCGAAATCGACTGAAATCCCGATATTGCCCCCTCCGAATTTATGGTTATCGGCCCCTTGAAAGCGACATTTACAACTTTTGCGGGGAATGTCCATTCCAGAAAATCAGACCTTCACTGCGCAATTTCTTGTAGTTCGCAGGGGCGCGCAGTTTTTATTTATGCATTCCCTCCGCCTCCAAGCGTCTAAGTTATTGTTTCCAATAAAAAAGGGCGACCCGAAGGCCGCCCTTTCAATCGGGTTGGAAGCTGGCTTCTTAGAAGTCCATGCCGCCCATGCCACCCATGCCGCCCGGCATTGCCGGAGCGCCACCGCCATCCTTCTTCGGAAGTTCGGCGATCATGGCTTCGGTGGTGATCAGCAGGCCTGCGACCGATGCAGCGTTCTGCAGGGCGGTGCGGACGACCTTGACCGGGTCGACGATACCCATGGCGATCATGTCGCCATATTCGCCGGTCTGGGCGTTGTAACCGAAGGTGTCTTCGTTCTTCTCGAGGATCTTGCCGACCACGATCGAGGCTTCGTCGCCTGCGTTGGTCGAGATCTGGCGAACGAGGGCCTGAAGGGCACGGCGGATGATGTTGATGCCGGCTTCCTGGTCGTCGTTCTCACCCTTTGCGGTGATCTTGGTCGACGAACGGAGCAGAGCCACGCCACCACCTGCGACGATGCCTTCCTGCACGGCCGCGCGGGTCGCGTTCAGGGCGTCATCGATGCGGTCCTTCTTTTCCTTCACTTCCACTTCGGTGGCACCACCGACGCGNATGACGGCAACGCCGCCAGCGAGCTTGGCAAGGCGTTCCTGCAGCTTCTCGCGGTCGTAGTCCGAAGAGGTTTCCTCGATCTGCGCCTTGATCTGCGAGATACGGCCTTCGATTTCGGCCTTCTTGCCGGCACCGTCGACGATGGTGGTGTTTTCCTTGGTGATCGAGACCTTCTTGGCCTGACCCAGCATGTCGAGAGTGACGTTCTCGAGCTTGATGCCGACGTCTTCCGAAATCACCTGACCACCNGTGAGGATGGCGATGTCTTCGAGCATGGCCTTGCGGCGATCGCCGAAGCCCGGAGCCTTGACGGCNGCAATCTTCAGGCCNCCACGCAGCTTGTTGACGACGAGCGTTGCAAGAGCTTCGCCTTCGACGTCTTCAGCGATGATGAGGAGCGGCTTGGACGATTGGACGACCGATTCCAGAACCGGCAGCATGGCCTGGAGGTTCGACAGCTTCTTCTCGTGGAGAAGGATGTAGCANTCGTCCAGCTCGGCAACCATCTTTTCCGGGTTGGTGACGAAGTACGGCGANAGGTAGCCGCGGTCGAACTGCATGCCTTCGACGACTTCCAGTTCGGTTTCAGCGGTCTTGGCTTCTTCGACGGTNATGACACCCTCGTTGCCGACCTTCTGCATGGCTTCAGCNATGTCGAGACCGACCTGCTTGTCGCCGTTGGCCGAAATGGTGCCGACCNGTGCAACTTCTTCCGAAGTGTTGATCTTCTTGGCCTTGGCGGCGAGATCCTTGACGACGTCCTGAACGGCGGCGTCGATACCGCGCTTCAGGTCCATCGGGTTCATGCCGGCGGCAACCGCCTTGTTGCCTTCGCGAACGATGGCCTGGGCCAGAACGGTCGCGGTGGTGGTGCCGTCACCGGCGATGTCGTTGGTCTTCGACGCAACTTCNCGCACCATCTGNGCGCCCATGTTCTCGAACTTGTCTTCGAGTTCGATTTCCTTGGCGACCGAAACNCCGTCCTTGGTGATGCGCGGAGCGCCGAAGGACTTGTCGATGACGACGTTACGACCCTTCGGGCCGAGGGTGACCTTCACTGCGTCGGCGAGNACATCGACGCCGTGCAGCATCTTTTCGCGCGCGGAACGGCCGAATTTTACTTCTTTGGCAGACATGTATCGTTTCTCCCGGGCCTAAAAGCCCTTAAAAAATCTGTTGAATGCGATGGAGCTGATCAGCCGACGATGCCCATGATGTCGGATTCCTTCATGATCAGGAGATCCTCACCGTTGAGCTTGACTTCGGTACCGGACCACTTACCAAAGAGCACGCGGTCACCGGCCTTGACGTCGAGCTCGACGATCTTGCCGTTTTCATCGCGGGCGCCGGTGCCGACGGCGACGACTTCNCCTTCCTGCGGCTTTTCCTTGGCGGTATCCGGAATGATGATGCCGCCGGCAGTCTTGGCTTCGGATTCGACGCGGCGGACGACCACACGGTCATGCAGCGGACGGAAGTTGATTGTCATTGTCTTTTCCCTTGATCGAATGACATGGAAGGGCGTTTGAACCCTGAAACTGAATTAGCACTCACTCTCCGGGAGTGCTAACAGCAGCCGAGATAGGCATGGCTGGAAAATGAGTCAAGGATTTGCTCCGCAATTTTTGTTCGCTGCCATCAATGCAGGCGCGCTTTTTTGCGGAAGGGCTTGTTTTCCCGCCCAAGCTGGGCGACATGGCGGTGAAGCCTGAGAGGAATTCNATGCCCGTACAGACCGCTACCANAATCGACAGACTGGATGAAGTTGCCGCCAACTACGACGTGGTGCTGTGTGATGTCTGGGGCGTGGTCCACAATGGCGTCAATCCCTTTCCCTTTGCCGTCCAGGCACTGGAAGCCTGGCGTGCGGCCGGCAAGACGGTNGTGCTGATCACCAACTCGCCGCGGCCGGGCGATGGTGTCATCAAGCAATTTGATGTCATTGGTGTGTCCACGGGCGCCTGGGATGACATTGTCACCTCCGGGGACGTGACCCGAACGCTGGTATCCAAGGGGCCGAAGAAACTGTTCTTCATCGGTCCCGAGCGTGATCACGCACATTTCGACGGTCTTGGCGTAGAACTGGTCGGCGAGGACGAGGCCGAAGCAATCCTCTGCACCAGTCCGTACGACGACGAAGTAGAGACACCCGACGACTACACCGAACTGCTCTCGCGTCTGGTCAAACGCAAGCTGCCCTTTATCTGCGCCAATCCTGACCAGGTGGTCGAACGCGGCGACAAGTTGGTCTATTGCGCCGGCGCGCTCGCCCGCGTCTACGAAGAACTCGGCGGCGAGACGCGCGTCGCCGGCAAGCCACATTCTCCCATCTATGCGGAAGCGCTTCGACGGGTCGAGAAGCTGCGCGGCAGCACGCCGAACAACCGGGTGCTGGCCATCGGGGACGGTATCGCCACCGATATCAGCGGCGCGGTCGGCGCCGGTATCGATGTTCTGTTCATTGCCCGCGGAATCCACGCGAGCGAATACTATGAGGGCAAGACGGTCGACATCGACCGGATGAATGCCTTCTTCAACCGCGAGAACACCTGGCCGACCTATTGGTCCGACTGGCTGGTTTGAACGGACGGGGCGATCTTGGCTGAGCGAATTCAGGAACTTTCCGGACTGGCTGAAAAATACCGCGGCGGTGTCGTTGCCATCGGCAATTTCGATGGCGTCCATCGCGGTCATCAGGCCGTGCTCGCAGAAGCGCTCGAGATCGCCAACGCGCGCGGCACCCACCTGCACCTTCTGACGTTCGAACCGCATCCGCGAACCACGTTCAAGCCAGACGAGCCCGTCTACCGGATAACGCCTGCGGATATGAAGGCCCGGCTCCTCGGTCACTGTGGTGTCACTGCGATTTTCGAGCAGGAATTCACCCGCGACTATGCCGCGATGTCCGCAGAGGACTTTATAAACGACGTGCTGGTGCGCGATCTCGGTGCGGTCCATGTCGTGACCGGCGGCGACTTCCGTTTCGGCAAAGGTCGCTCGGGCGATGCAGCGATGCTCGCAAATGCAGGCGAGGAACTGGGCTTCGGCACCAGCCTTGCCGCCGATTTCGAAGATGAAAACGGTGAAGTCATTTCCTCCAGCCGGATCCGTTCCTTGCTTGAGAAAGGCGAGGTGTCGCAGGCAGCCGGTCTTCTCGGTTATCGCTACACGATCTCCGGCGAAGTCATTCACGGCAAGAAGCTCGGTCGAACGCTCGGATATCCCACAGCCAACATGGCTGTCCCGGAAGAAACGGGGCTTGCCCCGGGCATCTACGCCGTGCGCATGCGCCGCGCCGATGGCACGCTACATGATGGTGTTGCAAGCTTCGGACGTCGCCCGACGGTCGAGGAGCCCGATGCGCCCCTTCTGCTCGAAACCTATGTCTTCGACGCCTCGCCGGATCTTTACGGCGAGATCTGCGATGTATCGCTTTTCGGCTTTCTCCGCTCGGAGGAAAAGTTCGACGGGCTGGATGCGCTTGTCGCGCAAATGAAGACCGACGAAGCCGAGGCGAGGGCGCTGCTGGCGGGTGTTCGCCCACTCGGGCAACTGGACGAAGCAATCTCGTTCTGAGGTGCGCTCATCTCCCGTGAGAGCGATCGCTTCAAAGCATTCGCTGCAATCAACTCTTCTGAAACCTGTTGGATATTTAATAATCGCACTTCCCACAGGAACAGAAGCGGCGAATGCTCGAACTCAGCACGGTTTTCCTCTACACGGCTACGCTCAATCTGGCCGTCGCGATCGCGACCACGGTCGGCTGGCTGAGCAATATTCGCCGCAAGGAATTGCTGATCTGGTGCCTTGCCGCGTGGTCGATCGTGGTTGGTGGCGTGTTGATGAGCATGCCCGAAGCCGTGGGCCTTGGGGCAATCGAATACCTGGCGGGTATGGTCTATGTCTGTATGGCCGGACTGTTGGCGATCGGTTTCAAGGAATTCTTCGGGCTTCCCTATCGTTGGCGGGAAGCTTTCGTGGTTTCCTTCGCGACATTTGCCTGCCTGCTCGCCGTACGATGGCTTGGCTACCCGAGCCCTGCCCGCGTCCCGTTCATCTATTTCGGAACTGCCGCCAATCTGTTCTTCGCGGCTTCCGTGATGATTCGTGCAACGCGTGGCCGCAAACTGCCGTCGAGCCGCATCGCGATTATCTTCTACAGCCTCTTCGGGCTCCTCAACGCGACGACCGGCGTCATCGCCGCCATTTATCCGCTACGCATCGTTAACGGGCTGCCGGAATCTGATTGGCTCGGACCCAGCAGCATGCTGCTGACCATCTTCAACCTTGGCGCCTTTCTCATCACCATCGTGTTGAAACTCGAATATGTGAGTGAGGACCACCGCCGGCTTGCCTCCACGGACCCGCTCACGGGCATTCTCAACCGCCGGCGCTTCATGGAAGAAGCCGCCGTGCTCGCCGAAACGACCGGCGGCGCGATCGCGATCATCGATCTCGATCACTTCAAGCGCATAAACGACACGCACGGGCATGGCGGTGGAGATGATGCGTTGATCCAGTTTTGTGAGCACGTGCGCTCCGCAACCCCTGAAAATGCGATCTTTGGTCGGTTGGGCGGAGAGGAATTCGGGCTCTGCTTGCCGCGATACGACGCGCCTGCCGCACGGATAGTGCTTGAGCATTTGCGCAGTGTCATCGCCAGCCGCGACATCCGCTCAGGGACGAAGGCCTTCGGACTCACTTTCTCTTGCGGATTTACAGTCATGAACCGCGCAAACCGGGAGCTCGATGCCTGGGTCGCCGAAGCTGATCACTCCCTCTATGCGGCCAAGAGCGGCGGACGAAATTGCGTGGTCGGATTTGCGGCAAACGATGATGAGGTGGCGGCCTCCGCAGCGTGATGCCGGGCCTTGTTTGTCGTGCGGGTACGGGCCGGTCGGGCTCCGCGATTTATCCATACCGGTGCCCTGGATACGCAGGTACGTCGGTTTGCTTTCAAACCGCTTTTCATACGCCCGCAAACGCGTTATGAACCGCGCCCATGCGGACCGCTGACCTTTCGACATGCCCGGTTCGAGTGCCGGGCAGCGCTATTCGAATTATGGTCCCGGTCTTCCGCGCTCTCTGAGAAAGAGGGGCGGGGGGCCGGGCTTTTGGCCTATGCCGTTTCATCACCCGCAATTCGAATTCGCGCGAAAGACGCGCTTCGGCTCGCCCGAGCCTGATGCCTGAAAGACCGATGTCATGACCGATACCACCGACAAGATCGATTATTCCAAGACGCTTTACCTGCCGCAGACCGATTTCCCGATGCGCGCCGGCCTTCCCAAGAAGGAGCCGGAAATCGTAGAGCGCTGGCAGCAAATGGACCTCTACAAGAAGCTCCGCGCCTCTGCCGCCGGCCGGCCGAAATATGTGCTCCACGACGGCCCGCCCTATGCCAACGGCAACATCCATATCGGTCACGCGCTCAACAAGATCCTGAAGGACGTCATCACCCGCTCGTTCCAGATGCGCGGTTATGATTCCAACTATGTTCCGGGCTGGGATTGCCACGGCCTGCCGATCGAATGGAAGATCGAGGAAGCCTACCGCGCCAAGGGCAAGAACAAGGACGAGGTGCCGATCAACGAATTCCGCAAGGAATGCCGTGAGTTTGCCCAGCACTGGATCGACGTGCAGACCGGTGAATTCAAGCGGCTCGGCATCGAGGGTGACTTCGAAAAGCCCTACACGACGATGAACTTCCATGCCGAGGCCCGTATCGCCGGGGAGCTTCTGAAGATCGCTCGGTCCGGCCAGCTCTATCGCGGCTCCAAGCCGGTCATGTGGTCTGTCGTCGAGCGCACCGCGCTCGCCGAGGCCGAAGTCGAGTACCAGGACTACGAGAGCGACACGATCTGGGTGAAGTTCCCGATCCCCTATAAAGATGAGATGCGTCCTGTGGGGCTGGGCGAGACCCCAACGACAATGTCCAAAGCCGCTTACCTTGAGGGTGCGTCCATCGTCATCTGGACCACGACACCATGGACCATCCCCGGCAACCGTGCGATCGCCTATTCGCCACGTATCCCTTATGGCCTTTACGAAGTGACTGCCGCCGAGAATGACTTCGGTCCGCAGGCTGGCGAGAAGCTTGTCTTCGCCGACGCGCTCGCTGAAGAAAGCTTCTCCAAGGCCAAGCTGCAGTTCAATCGTCTGCAGGACGTGCCTGCCGATGTTCTTGCGTCCATCACTTGCGCCCACCCCCTCAAAGGCTTTGGCGGCGGCTACGAGTTTGACGTCCCGCTCCTCGCCGGTGATCACGTCACCGACGACGCCGGTACTGGCTTCGTGCACACCGCACCCGGCCACGGCGCGGAAGACTTTGAAGCCTGGATGGACAATGCGCGCGATCTGGAAGCGCGCGGCATCTCGTCCGTCATCCCCTTCACCGTCGATGATGGCGGCTTCTACACCAAGGACGCGCCCGGCTTCGGTCCGGATCGCGAGGGCGGTGCGGCTCGTGTGATCGATGACAAGGGCAAGAAGGGTGACGCCAACAAGGCCGTGATCGAGGCCCTGATCGCGGCGAATAATCTCTTCGCCCGCGGCCGCCTCAAGCACACCTATCCGCATTCCTGGCGGTCGAAGAAGCCCGTGATCTTCCGCAACACGCCGCAATGGTTCGTGTTCATGGATAAAATGATTGATCCAAAGGTTCATGAGCTAAGAGGTGAGTTGCAAGAGGTCGCAAATCAATTTGGACCCGAATCGGCTGAGTTTAAAGCGAAGTTCGAAGCGATAGTTGAGTACGAAGAGGCAAATCCGTCGACCCTCCGAGGACGCGCCCTCAAGGCCATCGACGACACCCGCTTCGTGCCGGCTGCCGGTCAGCGCCGTCTGCGTTCGATGATCGAAAGCCGTCCGGACTGGGTGCTTTCGCGTCAGCGCGCCTGGGGTGTGCCGATCTGCGTCTTCGCCGATGAAGATGGCAAGGTTCTGGTCGATGAAGAGGTCAACGCCCGCATCATCGAGGCTTTCGAAGCCGAAGGCGCCGACGCGTGGTTTGCCGAAGGTGCACGAGAGCGTTTCCTCGGTTCCCGTGCCGGCGAGCCCTGGAAGCAGGTAACCGACATTCTCGACGTCTGGTTCGATTCGGGCTCCACGCACTCCTTTGTGCTGGAGGACCGTCCGGACCTGAAATGGCCGGCCGACGTTTATCTCGAAGGTTCCGACCAGCACCGCGGCTGGTTCCATTCCTCGCTCTTGGAGAGCTGCGCCACCCGTGGCCGCGCGCCCTACGATGCTGTGGTCACCCATGGCTTCACCATGGCCGAGGATGGCCGCAAGATGTCGAAGTCGCTCGGCAATCAGGTGTTCCCGCAGGACATCATGGCCCAGTCCGGTGCCGATATCCTTCGCCTGTGGGTCATGAACACCGACTACTGGGAAGATCAGCGCCTCGGCAAGACGATCATCCAGACCAATGTCGACAGCTATCGCAAGATCCGCAACACGCTTCGCTGGATGCTGGGCACCCTTGCCCACGACACCGGCGAGGACGTCGCGCTGGCCGATATGCCCGAGCTCGAGCGTCTGATGCTTCACCGGCTGGCCGAACTCGATACGATCGTGCGCAAGGGCTACGACGACTTCGATTTCAAGCGCGTCGTGCGCACGCTCACCGACTTCGCCAATATCGAGCTTTCGGCGTTCTACTTCGATATCCGCAAGGATGCGCTTTATTGCGATGCGCCGTCCTCGACGCGCCGCAAGGCCGCTCTCTTCGTGATCCGAAAGCTGTTCGACTGCCTGGTTACCTGGCTCGCACCTATGCTGGTCTTCACCATGGAAGAAGCCTGGATGCTGCGGTACCCGGAAGCGGATTCGGTTCACCTGGAGCAGTTCCCGGACATCCCCGCTGAATGGCTGGCCCCGGAACTGGAAGCCAAGTGGGAAAAAGTCCGCGACGTGCGTTACGTCGTCACCGGGGCGCTTGAAGTCGAGCGCCGCGAGAAGCGTATCGGTTCCTCGCTCGAGGCGGCTCCCGTGGTCTACATCAACGATCCGGAACTGGTTGCCGCCGTCGAAGACACCGATTTCGCCGAGGTCTGCATCACTTCGGGCATCGTCATCGAACAGGGCGAAGGCCCTGCCGATGCATTCCGGCTCGATGACGTCGCCAATGTGGCCGTCGTCCCGGCGGAAGCTTCGGGCCGCAAATGCGCGCGCTCCTGGCGTTTGACCGACGATGTCGGGTCCGATCCGGACTATCCAGACGTTTCGGCACGTGACGCAGCCGCCCTGCGCGAGCTGGGAATCAAGCCTGCCGCTTGAAATCTGTAACAGGGAGTGGCGAGAATGCCTCGCCGCTCCTTCCTTTGCCTATAAAATGTCCCTGCAATTGCACCGCGTTGGACGATCCGGTACAACGGTGCCGCAAAAGGGACAGATTGTCGGGGCAGAAGGCGCAAACTCCGACGAGTTCTCAGGGACGGGATACTTCGAATGCGTATTAGTAAAGGGATCCGCGCTACGGCGAGGGCTGTCGCACTTGTAGCAGTTGCTGCAAGTCTGTCAGCATGCCTTGGTCCGACCTATGGCACGGACAAGTCATCGACCGCGCAGCTCGTTGACGACATCTCCAACATGGCGACGATCAAGCCGGACCGGGGTCCTGAGATCGACTACAAGCCGCGGCCCACACTCGTGCGTCCGCCGGAGACCGCGAGCCTGCCTCAGCCGCAGCAGAGCGTCGCACAGGACAACCCGAACTGGGTGGAATCGCCGGAAGATTCGCGCAAGCGTCTCGTCGCCGAAGCTGACGCCAGCGGAAACGACTTCGCCTATCGCTCGCCGCTTGCACGCCGGGACAAGGCGACCGGACGGGCAAATGCGAAGCCTGCTGCTACGGATGGTTCGCCTTCGCCGTTGTCGGTCATGCGCCAGGAACA
Organism: Hoeflea sp.; assembly: GCA_002707605.1. Taxonomy (GTDB): domain Bacteria; phylum Pseudomonadota; class Alphaproteobacteria; order Rhizobiales; family Rhizobiaceae; genus Pseudohoeflea. The sequence goes on along the minus strand of PANK01000001.1, from coordinate 1,186,805 downwards.
AGCCAGCAAGACGTTCCGCGAAAACCTCAAGATCAAGAAGGGCGCTTATTCGGACCGCCGACGCTTCCTCTCCGATCCGCCGCTTGATTATCGCAAACCGGCCGAGACAGCCGCTGTCGGCGAGTTGGGCGAGCCTGAAAAGCAGAAGGAACGGGAACGCCTCGCGGCTGCGACCAAGAAAAAGGGTTTCCAGCTGCCGAAGTTTTCACTTCCCTGGTAAGCACGACACGATCTGAATGATTTAGCGACGGGCGCGGAAGAATCCCCTGAGGATGTCTGAAGCGTCCGTTTCTGCGAGACCGGAATAAACTTCCGGCGCATGGTGGCAGGTCGGCTGTGCATAAAACCGCACGCCATGGGCCACACCGCCGCCCTTCGGATCCTCGGCGCCGTAATATAGCCGCCTGATGCGCGCAAACGATATGGCGCCCGCACACATGGTGCAGGGTTCGAGCGTCACATAGAGATCCGCTTCTGAAAGCCGTTCGGCGCCAAGGGCTTCGGCAGCCTGCCGGATCACCAGGATTTCGGCGTGAGCGGTCACATCCGAGAGCTCGCGGGTCCGGTTTCCGGCCCGCGCGATCACCTCGCCGTCGATGACGAGGACAGCGCCCACCGGCACTTCGCCACGCTCGGCGGCTGCCCTGGCTTCCGCCAGCGCGACGTCCATATGTCCGGAATTACTCGACACGCAATTCGAATTCCCTTAACCGTCCGCCCGGGATCTGATAGACACCCCCCTGAACGCAGGCAAGCACCAAATGACCAATGAAGACAAGCCCGCCCGGGGCAAGCGCCCCCGGCGCGAGGATACGGATCGCAAAGGCAAGCAGGCATCGTCCGCTGCGCGGAAGAAAGCCGGGCCGCAAACGACCGACACCGCCGCCGATGGGAATGCCGTTGAGACCGGCCGCATCGCCAAGATCCTGGCCCGCGCCGGCGTGGCTTCGCGCCGTGATGCCGAGCGCATGGTCAATGACGGCCGCGTGAAGGTGAACGGCAAGCTTCTCGAATCCCCGGCGGTCGTGGTTTCGACGTCCGACAAGATCGAGGTCGACGATAAGCCGATCGCAGCGATCGAGCGCACACGGTTGTGGATCTATCACAAGCCCGCCGGTCTCGTGACGACCAACCGTGACCCCGAAGGCCGGACGACGATCTTCGAACGCATGCCGTCCGAATTGCCGCGCGTGGTCACCGTCGGTCGCCTCGACATCAACACCGAGGGGCTTCTCCTTCTCACAAACGATGGTGGGCTTGCCCGCCAGCTCGAACTGCCGTCCACCGGCTGGCTGCGCCGCTACCGTGTGCGCGCCCACGGCGAAATCGATCAGGCTGAGCTCGACAAGCTGCAGGACGGGATTGCGGTCGAAGGGGTTCTCTACGGCGCGATCGAAGCGACGCTCGACCGTCAGCAAGGCCGCAATGTCTGGATCACGATGGGCCTGCGCGAGGGCAAGAATCGCGAGATCAAGAACGTGCTCGGCGCACTCGGTCTCGAGGTCAACCGCCTGATCCGCATCTCCTACGGTCCCTTCCAGCTTGGTGATCTGCCCGAAGGTGACGTGGTCGAGGTGCGCAGCAAGACATTGCGCGACCAGCTCGGCCAGAAGCTGATCGAAGAAGCCGGCCTCAATTTCGATGCGCCGATCGTCGATCACAAGCAGGAGCAGAAGAAGGCCGAAAAGGAAGCTGAAAAGCCCAAGAAGCCGGAACGCGAGTGGATTTCCGCGTCCGAGCGCCGTGAGCGCGCCCGAGACCGGCTCGACACGAAGCCAGGCACCTTCGGTGACAAGGCCGGCCGTGGCGGCGATCGTGGTAAGTCCGCCGGCGGTCCCGCCGGCAAGGACGACAAGCGTCGCTCGGCTCCCCGCAGCCGTTCGGCCAATGTCTGGATGGCGCCGGGCGCCCGTCCGCTCGGCGAGAAGAAGCAGGCAGAAGCCGCTCAGCGTGCGGAACGGCGTGACCGCGATGCGTCGGCCGGCAAACCGGTCGGTCGCGGCAAGCCTGCAGGCGACAAGCCGCGTTTCTCCAGATCCGATGAGAGCCGCTCGGGCGAAGGCCGCCCCGCCCGCAAGGATGGCGGCTTCGGCAAGGGCAAGCCCGGCGGTCGGCCTGAGGGCAAGTCCGGCGGCTCTGGCAAGCCGAGCGGAAAGCCAGGCGGCAAGTTCTCCGGAGATCGCTCCAGCCGCGGACCGGACCGCAGTTCGGATCGCGGCCCCGCCCGTGGTCCTAAGGGCAGGGGAGGCCCGGGTGCGGATCGTCGGAGGTGATCTTCGCGGCCGCAATCTCGCCGCACCCAAGAGCCACTCGATCCGCCCGACGACGGACCGCACCCGCGAGAGCCTGTTCAACATCCTGAGCCACGGCTATCCCGAAGCGCTCGATGGCACCCGCATGCTCGATCTCTTCGCCGGAACCGGCGCGGTCGGCATGGAAGCCTTGTCGCGCGGATGCCGGTTCGCCTTGTTCGTAGAGCAGGGCGTCGAGGGGCGCGGCCTGATCCAGTCCAACATCGAAAGTCTTTCGCTTCGGGGCAAGGCCAAGATATTCCGCCGTGACGCCACCCATTTGGGCGCCGCAGGCACAGTCGCACCCTTCGATTTCGTCTTCGCGGATCCGCCTTACGGCAAAGGACTTGGCGAGCGCGCGCTCCGCTCGGCAGCGGATGGTGGCTGGCTCGTGCCCGGGGCGCTTGTGATCCTTGAGGAAAATGCCGAGGCCGAACCGGAACCGGGTGCCGGTTTCGAACTTCTGGAGATGCGCCAATTTGGCGAGACACGGATGCGATTTTTCCGCTATTCTTGAGATATCACAGACAAGAGATCCGGGAGCCATGAATGAGCCTTGCCGAAGGACTTGAGAGCGAGTCGTCTCCTGCGTCGCAGAGCTCGGACCCGACCGTCGCCATCGCGTTCGGGGGTGGTGGTGCGCGCGGGCTGGCTCATATTCATGTGATCGAAGCGCTTGATGAGCTCGGCATCCGCCCCGTGGCGATTGCCGGCTCCTCCATCGGCGCGATGATGGGCGCCGGCATGGCGTCCGGCCTCACCGGGGCCGAGATACGCGATCACGCGCTTAATACCATCGGCAAGCCGACGACGGCGATCACCCGGCTCTGGAGCGCGCGTCCCGAGACAATGCGGCAGGCCATCGAGAACGGCTGGCGGCTGGGGCAGTTCAATGCCGAGCGGATCGTCGGTGCTTTCCTGCCCGAAGGCGTGCCCAAGACCTTCGAGGAACTCTCGATTCCGACCAAGATCATCATCACTGATTATTTCGATCACTGCGAGAAAGTCTGCGAGACCGGCGATCTGCGCAATGCCATCGCCGCCTCCGCCGCCATCCCTGCGATCTTCCGCCCGGTGGAGCGCGATGGCCGGATATATGTCGATGGCGGTATCTACAATCCGGTACCGTTCGACCACCTGGCAGGGCTTGCCGATATCGTCGTCGGCATCGATGTTGTCGGCCTGCCGAGCGGGATGCCCGGCGAGAAGCTGACCACCACTGATTTGATGTTCGGCGCCAGCCAGCTGATGATGCAGTCGATCATCGAGATGCGCCGCAAGGCCGCCCCGCCGGATATTTTCCTGCGGCCGGAAGTGCACCAGTACCGGGTGCTCGACTTCCTCAAGGCCAAGGAAATCCTCGAAGCGTCCAAGGGTATCGGCGAACAGCTCAAGCGCGATCTCGACGCAGCCTTTGCCTTCCGGAAGAAGGTCTAGAGTCAGGACCCTAGCTCGCAAACACCTGCGAAAGATCCGCGAAGCCCTTGAATTCGAGCGCGTTTCCCGAAGGATCGCGGATGAAAAGCGTGGCCTGTTCGCCCGGCTGACCCTCGAAGCGGAATTTGGGCTTCATCACCCAGTCGATGTCATCCCGGGCTTGGAGGCGATCCCGAAGCGTCTTCCAGTCGTCCATCTCCAACACCACGCCGAAATGCGGGATCGGTACAGTATGGCCATCGACCTGGCCGGATGCAGGCGGTTGTGCGGTGTCGGGCCGAAAATGGGCCGACATCTGGTGGCCGAAGAGATCGAAATCCACCCATGTTTCCGCACTGCGGCCGATGCTGCATCCCAGTACGTCGCGATAAAAGCTGCGTGTCTCTTCAATATCGCGGACGGGAAAGGCGAGATGAAACGGTGTCATGATGTCCTCCTGTCAGGCCTGCCCCGAGAGTTCCTCGTGCGAGCCTTTGCGTATCTTGTGCTTCTTGCCGGACGGCCCTTCACCTTCCGGCGTTTCCGGGCGGTCCTTCTTGTCCTTCGGCTTGATCAGCGGCTCCGGCACCACCGGTCGCGTCAGCACCTTTTCTGCCCCCGCATAAATACCCTCGGCAGCCTGCAGCGCCAGCCGCTCCTCGTCGAGCTTGCGGATCATGTCCTCCACTTCGATGGCCCAGGATTCGGATGATCCGAGCGCTTCCAGCGTCTTGCGCCCGAACTTGAGGCCGGATTCCAACGTCTCGCGGATTTCATACGAAACGCCTTTTGCCCGCAGGGAAAGGGTGTGACCGCGGTCATAGGCGCGAACATAGAGTTTGGTGTCCGGAAACTCGTTCTGGATGAGGTCGACCACGCGATCGGTGATCTCCTTCTTTTGTGTCGTGACCGCCACGATCTTGGCGCGCTGGACACCGGCGGCCAACAGCACCTCCTTGCGGGTTCCGTCGCCGAAATAGATGCGGAAGCCGAAGCGGCCGGCAGCCCGGATGCGCTCGGCTGAATGATCGATGATCGTCACATCGGTGCCGCCGGCCATCAGAACCTGTGCCGCAATCTGGGCAAAGCGAGAGAAACCGATGATCAGAACATCGGCGCCCGCGCCTTCGAAATCCTCTTCCATCTCCTCGTCAGGGGCCTCGCGCATCAGCCGCTTGGACAAGGTGGAGAGGATCGGTGTCAGCGCCATGCTGAGCGTCACGATTGCCACGAGGATGGAGGCAGTATCCTGCGCGAATATCCGTGCGCTGACCGCCGCCGAAAACAGGACGAAGCCGAACTCACCGCCCTGAGGCAGCAGGGCGGCTATACGGATGGAATCATTGTGCGAACTGCCGAACAGGCGGGTAAGCCCGTAAAGCACGAAGGCTTTCACCAGAAGCAGTAAGGGCACGCACAGAAGGATCAGGCCAAGATTGTCGATCAGCACCCGGAGATCGAGCGAGAGCCCCACGGCCATGAAGAACAGCCCGAGCAGAATGCCGCGAAACGGTTCGATATCCGCCTCGAGTTCATGCCTGTAGCTCGATTCGGCAAGCATCACGCCGGCGAGGAAGGCCCCGAGCGCCATCGACATGCCGGCCATGCCCATCATGGTTGCGGCACCCAGAACGACGAAGAGTGCGGCGGCTATCATCGCTTCATGCGCCCCGGTGCTGGCGATCAGCGAAAACAGCGGGTTGAGCAGATACCTTCCGGCAAGGAGAAGGGCAGCAATCGCGCCGACGGCGATCGCCGCATCCATCAAGGCATTACTGTCTTCACCACTGCTGAAAGGCGCGAGAATGGGGATGAGCGCCAGGAGGGGAACGATGGCAATGTCCTGAAACAGCAGGATCGAGAAGGATTTCTGGCCATAGGCGGTATTGAGATCGCCGTTTTCGCCGAGCAATTGCAGCGCGAATGCCGTCGATGACAGCGCAAGGCCCATGCCGATGATGATGGACGCACCGAAATTCTGGTTGGCGACGTAGTAGGCGAGCACCGAAAGCGCACAGCCGGTGATGACGACCTGGGCGCTTCCCATCCCGAAAATGTCGCGCCGCATCTTCCACAGCCGTTTCGGCTTGAGTTCGAGCCCAATCAGGAAAAGCAGCATCACCACGCCGAGTTCGGCGAAGTGCAGGATCTCCTCACCGTCCGTAATCAGCCGCAGAATCGGGCCGATGACGATGCCGGCTGCAAGATAGCCCAGCACGGTGCCGAGGCCGATCCGCTTGAAAATCGGGGCCGCAACGAGTGCGCCTCCCAGAAGGACAAGCCCTTCAAGGTAGAATTCGGAACCGGCAGCGGCCATCGACAAACACCATCAGACAGAAATGAACTGGACGCGCCTGCACTTGATGCAGAGCAGCATGGACAATACATGATTGCCTAACCAATAACCAAACGGAATGCCATCTTGACCCGATCCCAGGACCTGCTTCAGCGGGCGGAAAAACTCATCGATCTCGCAATCAAGGCTGGCGCGGACAAGGCAGACGCCGTCGTCGCCCGCCAGCGCGCAAGCTCTGTCTCGGTCCGAAACGGCAAGGTGGATAGTACGTCGGCCTCCGAAGCAGATGACTTCAACCTGCGGGTTTTCGTCGGTCAGCGCGTTGGCAGCGTGTCTGCCGGCCACGGAGCGGATGAGAAGGCGCTTGCCGAGCGCGCGGTCTCAATGGCCAGGGTTTCGCCGGAAGACGAGTTTGCCTGCCTTGCCGATGAAAGCCTGTTGGCAAAGGATTGGCCGGATCTCGATCTCTATGATCCCACCGAGCCGGGGTCGGATGCATTGACCGATGCCGCGATGGTGATGGAAGAAACCGCTCTCGCGGTTCCCGGCGTGACTGCTTCGGTCGCTGCAGGCGCATCCGCGGGGATGGTCGGTCTGGTTCTGGCCACGTCGCACGGCTTTGCCGGGTCCTATCAGCGCTCGGGGTTTGGCCGCTCGGTTTCGGTCATTGCCGGCGAAGGCACCAAGATGGAGCGCGACTATGATTTCGACAGCCGCGTCTTCTTTTCAGACCTCGACAATCCCGAACTGATTGGCCGCAATGCCGGCGAGCGGGCGGCAAAGCGCGTCAATCCGCGCCGCGTGCCCACCGGCTCCAACATGAATGTCGTGTTCGATCCGCGCGTGTCACGCGGGCTGATCGGTCACTTGGTGGGTGCCATCAACGGTGCCTCCGTTGCCCGCAAAACCAGCTTTCTCAAGGACCGCATGGGCGAGCAGGTCGCAATCTCGGGTCTGACTATCAACGACAATCCGCATTTGCCGCGCCGTCCCGGCTCGCGTCCGTTTGACGGCGAGGGCGTAGCGAACGGACCGCTTCTGATGGTCGAGAACGGCGTCCTAAAACAATGGTACCTCGCCTCTCCGACGGCCAAGGAACTCGGGCTTTCCACCAATGGCCGCGCCACCCGCGGCGGCAACTCCACCGTTCCGTCGTCAACCAATGTGATCTGCGATCCGGGGGATGTGACACCCGAGGATCTCATCAAGTCGATCGGCACCGGTCTGTATGTGACCGAACTTATCGGTCACGGCGTGAACATGCTGACGGGTGAATACAGCCGCGGCGCCTCGGGCTTCTGGATCGAGAACGGCGAGATCGCCTATCCGGTCTCCGAGATCACGATCGCCTCGAACCTCAAGGACATGTTCAACCGCATGACCCTCGCCAACGACATCGATCCGAAATACTCTGTGGCAGCACCGACCATTGCCGTCGAAGGCATGACGCTGGCCGGCGAATAACGGAGTGACGATGAGCTCCGACTGGATAGCAGACGATCTGGCCCTTCTAATCGACGCTGCCCAAAAGGCCGGCGAGATCGCGCATTCCTACTTCGGACGCTCACCTGAAACCTGGTACAAGGGCAAGGAACGCTCGCCCGTCAGTGAGGCGGACATGGCCTCCGACCGGTTTCTGCGCGACACGCTTCTTGCCGCGCGTCCTTCCTACGGTTGGCTGTCGGAAGAAACCCTGGACGACCCTTCGCGACTGGCCCGCGAGCGCATCTTCATCGTTGATCCGATCGACGGCACCCGTGGTTTCATTGGCGGCAAGACAGATTGGTGTGTCTCCGTCGCCATCGTCGAAAACGGCGTGGCGGTGGTTGGTGCGCTTGCGTCTCCCGCTCGCGGTAACATCTGGTGGGCCTCACGCGGTAACGGCGCGTTCCTGAACTCCGAACGTCTGTCGATGGCTGCGGATCGCAAGCCGATGCGTCCGCTGAAGCTGTCGATGCCCGACATGCTGGCAGGAAAGGCGATCGAAGAACCAGGTTTTCCGGTCGAGCGGGCTCCGGGTGGTCCGTCATTGGCATTGAGGGTGGCGCGTGTCGCGTCGGGTGAACTGGGAGCGGTGCTCGTGAGGCCGAGATCGAACGAATGGGATCTGGCCGCGGCCGATGTTCTCTTGAGCGAAACCGGCCATTGCATCGTGGACGAGCACATGGAGCGAATTTCCTTCAATCGCCCGGACCCGTCCCACGGTTTTCTCATGGCGGCAGCCAAGGATGATGTCGCACCGCTCAGGGCCTGCTTTCCCGACGTGCTTGGGCATTGACCTTTCGGGCAAATTCCCCCAAACCGCCGCCAACACTCCCACGAAGTCCGGAGAAATCCCCATGGCAGAAATCGAATCCAAGCAGCTCCTCCATCTCGTGTTCGGCGGTGAGCTGAAAAGCCTGACCTCGACCGAGTTCCGCGATCTCGACGCGCTCGATATCGTCGGCATTTTTCCGAACTACGCTGCCGCCCACCAGGCGTGGAAATCGAAGGCGCAGATGACGGTCGATAACGCGCACATGCGCTACTTCATCGTCCACATGCACCGTCTTCTCGATCCCGAAAAAGCGTAAAGCTGAACCGTTTGGCGTTTCGGCTGGGGACGGTCGGAGGTTTCAAACGGATTTGCTTGTGAGCCCGGCCAAAAACCGGCAAGTACGGCTGTATGCGTCAACTTGGTAAAACCATTCTGCGGTCAGACGGCTTTCAGAACGCGGCTTCCGCGATCCTTGAGCGATGGCTGCGGTTTACCTGGACCAGCAATACAGAGGTCGTCGAGAGTGACGATCCTGCCGTTCTTGACGGACATTGGCCGGCAATTTTTGCGCTCTGGCACGGTCAGCAGCTTCTTTCACCTTACGCGGCGCCTAAGAACATCTCGTTCAAATCGCTGGTGTCGAAGAGTGCCGACGCCGAGATAAACGCACGCGTGATCGAGCGAACGGGGCACGGGGTTATCCGTGGCTCGGGGGGCCGTGACGCACGTGCCGCCGCGCAAAAAGGGGCCATCGGCGCGACCAAGGCAATATGCGATGCCTTGAAGGACGGCTACAGCATCGTGATGGTTGCCGATATTTCCAAAGGCAAGCCGCGTCAGGCAGGCGAGGGGATTGTTCGCATCGCGCGGATTTCTTCCCGGCCGATCGTTCCGATTGCAATCGCTACCAGCCGCTACCATGTTCTCGAAAAGTCGTGGGACAAGACGACGATCAATTTGCCCTTCGGTAAGCGTTGCCTGAAAATCGGTCAGCCGATCTACGTAGCAACCCGCGAGGAGGAACCCGAGATGCGCCAGAAGGTCACCGAGGAACTCGATCGGGTTACCCGCGATGCCTATCAGGCCGTGGAGGGGGGAACGTGAGCACAGGTTGGGCCCGCGCGACGCTATTCACCTATCGCTGGCTTGGCGCGCTGATTCATCCGTTGCTTTGGCCTTACCTTGCCGTCCGCGCCGCCCGTGGCAAGGAAGATTCCAGCCGCCGTCAGGAGCGCTACGGTCGCTCGAACATCGCCCGTCCTGAAGGCCCTATGGTCTGGTTTCATGCGGCAAGCGTCGGCGAAACCGCCGCGGTCATCCCGCTCATCCGGGAGGTACGCCGTCGCTCGGTCAATGTGGTACTGACCACCGGCACCGTGACCTCCGCGACCATCGCCAAGGAGCGGCTCGGCAATTCAGTCATTCACCAATACGTGCCCCTCGACATCAAGACCCCGGTTTCGCGCTTTCTCGACCACTGGAAGCCCGATCTGGCGATCATCGCAGAATCCGAAATCTGGCCGATGACCATTCTCGAGCTCGGTGCGCGCCGCACGCCGCAGGTGCTGGTCAACGGACGCCTTTCGGACCGTTCCTTCGAGCGTTGGAAAAGCCGTCCTAGCCTAGCTGACGCGCTGTTCGAGAACCTTTCGCTCGTCATTGCCCAGTCCGATCTCGATGCCGAACGGTTCTCGACGCTTGGCGTTCATCAGGTCGCTGTTTCCGGCAACCTCAAGGTCGATACGGTTGCGCCACCATGGGACGCACACGAACTCGAAGCCTTGCGCAAGCAGGTCGGCAATCGTCTCGTCTGGGCTGCGACCTCGACCTTCGAGGGCGAGGAGGACATTGCGGCAGACGTGCATCAGAGCCTCAAGCCTGTCCACGGACAACTGACCATCATAGTGCCGCGTCATCCCGAGCGCGGTGACGTGATCGAGGCGATGCTCAAGGCACGCGGGCTCGTCGTTGCCCGCCGGTCGCGGGGCGAGGCAGTCGAGCCCGGCGTAGATATCTATCTGGGCGATACGATCGGCGAGATGGGGCTCTATCTCAATCTCGCTTCTGTGGTCTTTGTCGGTCGGTCGCTCAAGATGGGTGGTGGCCAGAACCCGCTCGAACCGGCCATGCTCGGCTGCGCCGTGCTGTCGGGAAGCGATGTCACGAACTTCCGTGAGGTCTACGCCAAGCTTCTCAAGAATGGCGGCGGCCGCTTTGTCCGCGACGGCGCAATGTTGGCCAAGGGCGTGAACTTTCTGTTCGCCAATCCCAAGGCGCGTGCAGCCATGGCCGCCGGCGGCGAAAAGACGTTGCGCGACCTGCGCGGCGGCCTGCAGACGACCGTGCGCGCGCTTGAACCCTATCTCAACCCACTTACGGTCAAGGCACGCCTGCAGTCGAGCGACGCGGGCAAGGAGGTGACCGAGGGCAGGAGACGAACATGGTGAGCGAGGCCCCGCCGTTCTGGTGGGAGAAGCCGGGACTGCAGGCNGCCCTTCTCTCGCCNCTGGGGTGGGNGTACGGNCGCGTGGCCCGGCGGATCATGGAAAAGCGCCAGCGCAAGGCTGTCTCCGTTCCCGTNATCTGCGTGGGGAATTTTACTGTCGGAGGGTCCGGCAAAACCCCGACTGCCCTCGCACTCGCCGATGCCGTCGAAGCAATCGGCCTGAAGCCGGGNTTTCTGACCCGTGGCTACGGNGGCAACATCCGTCACGCCACCGTGGTCGATCCNGANCAACATTCCGCGCGCCTTGTCGGTGANGANCCGATGCTTCTCGCCCGTCGCGCGCTTACCGTGGCTTCGCCCGACAGGCCNGCAGGCGCGGANNTGCTGATTGCGGANGGGGCNGACATCATCATCATGGATGACGGNTTCCAGAGCGCNCGCCTGGTATTTGACCANGCCGTCATGGTCATCGATGCGCGCAAGGGCGTCGGCAACGGTCGGGTCTTTCCGGCGGGCCCCGTGCGCGCACCCNTCATCGCTCAGCTCCGCCATGCCGATTCCCTGCTTGTCGTGGGNGAGGGAACGGCTGCCGACCAGATCATCCGCATGGCTGCGCGTGCNGCAAAGTCGGTTAATACCGCACATCTCGTCCCGCTGNCTCCCGAGAAGCTCAGAGGGCAGAANNGNCTCGCCTTTGCGGCTATCGGAGATCCCGACAAGTTCTTCGAAACGCTCGAGGCTGCCGGCATTCGCGTGGCGCACGAGAAGGGTTTCCCGGATCACCACACCTTTGCCGATGACGAGATTCAGGAAATGTTCGACGAGGCTGATCTCTATGGTCTCACGCTGGTGACCACCGCAAAGGATCTGGTTCGCCTCCAGGGGGGGCACGGCAAGGCGCATGAAATGGCCGATCGTGTCGAGGTGCTGGAAGTGCGCCTGGACTTCGATCAGTCCGATACGGCGGGAAAAATCGTCAAGTCGGCTATTGAAAAGTGCAAGCGCCGGCGGATCGCATCCGGTCGGAAAACCGGCTGACGCCTATTTCGTGACGGGCAAGGTGCCTGCCTTCTTTTCCGCATCGAAGGAGGCCTGCGCGTCGACATAGGCTTCCTGGCGCTGGACGCTCCAGTATTTCAGCTCGTCGATGGCAATGCGTTCGCCAGTGACCGCACACACGACATAGCTGCCGGGCGTGACCACCTGAATGTCGCCATCGAGGTATCTGAGCGATGCCGGACGCGAACCCGGCCCTTCGAAACGGTTCATGATGTCTCCGTGGGCAAGAATATCTCTATTATCCTTGCGACACTTCCCATTGCAAGGCGAGCTTACCTGCGGGCGAAAAGTCTTTCGATATCGGCCAGACTGAGCGTGATGTAGGTGGGGCGCCCGTGGTTGCACTGGCCCGAGCCGGGCGTCGCTTCCATCTGGCGCAGAAGAGCGTTCATCTCCTCGGGCTTGAGAAGCCGGCCCGAGCGAACCGAGCCGTGGCAGGCCATGGTGGAGGCTACCGATTCCAGCCGGTCGCGCAGGCCCGCCGCATCGCCCCATTCGGCAATCTCGTCGGCAAGGTCGCGCACCAGGGACGGCACGTCCACTTCGCCCAGCAGCGCCGGAGTTTCGCGAACGGCGATCGCGCCGGGACCGAAGCGCTCGATCCCGAGACCGAGCTGTTCGAAATCGGCAGCCTTCTCGGCGAGCCTGTCGCAATCTTCTTCCGGCAGATCGACGATCTCCGGCAGAAGCAGCATCTGCGAAGGCAGCCGGCCGCCCGACATCGCGCCCTTCAGTTTCTCGAAGACGAGCCGTTCGTGAGCGGCGTGCTGGTCGACGATCACAAGACCATCCTGCGTCTGGCTAACGATGTAGTTCTCATGCACCTGTGCGCGCGCGGCACCGAGAGGATGGGAGGCTTGCGGCGCAACTGTCGGTGCCGGGGTATTGTCAGCGCGCGCCGAAGGCGTTTCGGCATCGCTGAACACTGGCTGGATGGGTTCGGCAAAACCGAAGGGAACCACCGTGTTTTGGGGCCGATAGGGGGATGTCTCCTGCGACCAGCTTGCCGGCGGCCGATGCGGATCATAGGCGGGGCGGTAGGCCGGTGCAGCGCCTTGCGGGCGGAGCGCCGACAGCATGCCTGTGGTGCCGGAGGTCGAGGCGCGGTCTCCTTCGCGCTCCAGCGCCTGGCGAATGGCGCCGATGATCAGACCACGAACCAGGCCGGGATCACGGAACCTGACGTCGGCCTTGGCGGGGTGAACGTTGACGTCCACTAGGGCCGGATCGAGCTCGATCATCAGAACCGCGACCGGGAAACGTCCGCGCGGGATGCGGTCGGAATAGGCGGCCCTCAGGGCCGACATGATCTGCTTGTCTTGCACCGGCCTGCCGTTGACGAAAGCGTACTGGCTCAGCGAATTGGCGCGATTATATGTTGGCACACCGACATGTCCTGTCAGGCGAACATCCTCGCGCGCCGCATCGATTTCGATCGCGTTGTCAGCGAATTCCCGGCCGAGCACCTGCGAGACCCGGTCGATCGGTTTGGACGCGGAGGAGAATTCGGTTGTCATCCGGTCCGGCCCCGAGAGCACGAAGCGGACATACGGGAAGGCGATCGCCATCCGGCGGACGACTTCTGTAATCGCCCCGCTTTCGGCACGCTCGCCCTTCATGAACTTCAGACGCGCGGGTGTGGCGAAGAACAGATCGCGGACTTCAACCATGGTGCCGGGATTGGCAGGGGCCGGTCTTGGCTCGCCGCCTGTCCCGCCATCGACGCGGACTTCGTAGCCGCTCTCTGCTCCCGGCTCCCGGCTGACNATCTTGAGCTTGGCGACGGAACCTATCGACGGCAGCGCCTCGCCGCGGAAGCCGAGCGTGCGGATATCGTTGAGCCCGCCGCCGAGCTTCGAGGTGCAATGTCTACGAACGGCAAGGGCGAGATCCTCAGGCGACATGCCGGAACCATCGTCAATGACACGGATCAGCGACTTTCCGCCGCCTGCGGTCGCGATCTCGACGCGCTTCGCACCGGCGTCGATCGCGTTCTCGACCAGTTCCTTGACGACACTCGCCGGACGCTCGACGACTTCGCCGGCGGCAATCTGGTTGATGAGCGTGTCGGGTAGTTGTTGGACGGCCATGCCCCATGTTCCCGGATTCGGAGCANGCTGCAATGACCAAGAGGCAGAATTCCCTGCAAATTCGTCAGGCTTTGTTGCAATCGCGCAGCGTGACGGCTTTTCTGTCTCCGTCCGGTTATTGGAGTTGAAAAATGACGTCACATGATGCGGCCCGCGCGGCTCTTCGCGCCCTGTTCGATGCCGGCCTCAAGGCCGCCGATCCGGCTGTCTGCGTTCCACNGCATCTGCCCGAGCCTCCCAAGGGNCGGACCATCGTCATTGCGGCCGGNAAGGCTGCTGCCTCCATGGCCCGTGCGNTCGAGGACAACTGGCAGGGCGATCTCGAAGGCATCGCCGTAACCCGCTACGGCCACGGCACCGAGTGTCATAAGATCGAGGTGATCGAGGCATCGCATCCGGTTCCAGATGACCGGGGGGAGGTCGCTGCCCGCAAGCTCATGCAGACGGTCACCGGTCTGGGTCCGGACGATCTGGTTCTGTGTCTGATATCCGGTGGCGGATCGGCGCTGCTGGGGCTGCCTGCGGAAGGGCTGACGCTCGACCAGAAGAAGGCGATCAACAAGGCCCTTCTCGCCAGCGGCGCTCCGATCGGGGAGATGAACACGGTGCGCAAGCATCTCTCGGCGATCAAGGGCGGGCGGCTTGCCCAGGCCGCGCATCCCGCGCGTGTCGTGACNCTCGGTATCTCGGACGTGCCCGGCGATGATCCATCCGTGATCGCCTCCGGTCCGACGGTTGCCGACAACACCACACTTGCCGANGCCCTCAAGGTCATCGCCAAATANTCCATCGGNATNCCTGACGAAGTGCGCGCGCACCTGGAAAAGCCCGAGAGCGAAACGCCGAAGCCCGGAGATNCNGTATTTGACGGGAACCGATATGTTCTGATTGCNNGGCCNGCCGACATGGTNGNNGCCGTNGCNGAGGCNGGNCGGNNTATGGGNTACGANGTCGTCTCGCTCGGCGCGGATATCGAGGGTGAGGCNCGCGAGGTCGGGGAGGCGCANGCCGAAATGGCGCTCAAGATTGCCGANNAGATGAAGCCGGACGCGAAGCCGGTTCTCATCGTGTCCGGCGGGGAGACCACGGTAACCGTGGATAAGCCCGGTGGTCGCGGCGGCCGCGACTGCGAGTATCTTCTGGCGCTAGCGGTGGCTCTCGACGGCCATCCAGGCATCTGTGCGCTTGCCTGCGATACCGACGGCATCGATGGCAGCGAGGACAATGCGGGTGCGATTATCGATCCGGCGACGCTCTACCGCGCCGAGGCAAGGGGNTTGAAGCCAAAAGATTATCTGGCCGCTCACGATTCCTACTCACTGTTTTCGGCGACCGGAGACCTGGTTGTGACCGGTCCGACACTGACCAATGTGAACGATCTCCGGTTGATCCTGATCACGCCTCCGAAAGCATTCTGATATATTAAGTCCGGCTTAACTCGGCTCTGACATCGTGGGTTGCGGAGCGTGGAAACACACTTTCGCCCTCGGTTGCGCATGGGATGTGNGCATGTCCCGATGGTGATCGCGAATGCTCCAACCTGTAAATGCATTGCGAGTGCGGCAAATTGAGCGCGGGAGAAATCAGTAAGGACCATATGCAGTTGGCCTTGGTCGAAGGGCTGGCCGGGTCTCTTGGCGCGTCTATCGCAATCTATGACCGTGACGATACGCTCATTTACTCATCGAAAAACTTCAGCCGCTTCTTCGACGTTCCCGACGAAAGCCTGGTCATCGGCACCCGACTGCGCGACTTCCTCGGAGCCATCTATGATTGCGGCGCTCGCTTCGGTACTTCCGAGAAGAAAGGCGCNAGCATCTCGCGCGATGACTGGATTGCCGAACGNATCGCCATCCATTGGCGCGAGCGCTACGATCACGTGGAGCAGCTGCCTGACGGTCGCTGGGTAAGGCTCGGCAAGCGCCGTCTGCCCGGTGGGTTGCTCATCACCCATATCACCGACATCTCGGACCAGTTGCGCCGCAACAGGGAGTTGAAAACGACCGAGATTAGAGAAAGGCTCGCCAAGGACGTTATCGACCACCTCCCCAATCCGGTTTTGGTGAAAGATGCCGATCTGCGCGTTGCTTTCGTCAACAAGGCGTTCTGCAACCTGATTGGATACGAGGAACACGAAATTNTCGACCGCCGGGTCGGTGAACTCGTTGGGGAGGAGGCTGCGGGCGTCTTCGAGGAGCGGGAACGCAGGGTTATGGAAACCGGCGAGCCGCTNGAATTCGTGGAAGANATTCCGCATGCCGATGGCTCGCTCATCCGTTCGATCACGCGCCAGCACCGCATTTGTACGGCAAANGGCAACTACGTCGTCGTTTCNATCGANCNCATAACCACGCAATCCGGCCTCTATCACGCACACCNAAAAACCAAGTCCTGTAAGTCAGAGCTGACGGAGCCGACACGGAAGCGTATCCTTATCGTNGATCAGGATCGCGCCCGCGCCGAGGAACGTGCCGCATCACTCAGGAGCGAGACCGTCGAAACACTCGCAATCGGTGATCTGCATCAGCTGTTTTCCTTCCTCGATACCGCCCGCAGCATGGATGTGAGCGTTGACGCCATTGAGGTATCAGACGAGGTCGGAGNGGCCTTGGCAGCCAATCCCGCCGCGACCGACTACCCCGCTCTCGCGCGGTTGCTGGCCGAGCGTGTCTCGCGAGACATCGCCCGCCGCACCGCCGAGGCTCAACGGCCCTCTGATACGNAAACAGGGAGCGTCTCCGNGCAGAAGCATGGCGAAATNGACGNGCCCGGTTCAGTCCCNGAACANCGAAACGATGCGGCGCGNGANCTGCGNCCNGTCATTCAGGTGCCGCCGCTNCATGACGAGCCGGTTCTGGATGAGGACGTGCCGGAAGAAGAAGTCGATGGCACCATTGTTTCGAAACAGAGCGATNAGCCAGCCGTTCCCGCGCCNGCNCCCGCTTCCCTCTCGGCGGCTGNGCCACNATCGCCGACAAACAACAAGGTTCGCATTCTCGTCGCCGAGGACAACGACGTGAACCAGATCGTTTTCGAGCAGATCCTGACCAGNATCGGCGTNGATTATCATATCGTGTCGAATGGCGAGGAAGCGGTCGAAGCCTGGCTCGAAATGAAGCCCGATCTCATCCTGATGGATATTTCGATGCCGGTAATGAACGGACACGAAGCCTCCCGCCGGATCCGCGCGCACGAAAAGGCGGGATCCAGCGATCATCATGTGCCGATCCTCGCAGTCACAGCTCATGCCATGGCCGGTGACGCAGACGCTTGCTATGCGGCCGGGATGGACGACTATCTGACCAAGCCCGTCAGCCCGGAAAAGCTCGAGGCTGCCATCAATCTGTGGGTGCCGACCAAGCCTGGCCAGCAGGTCGCCTGACAGACGGAATGAGTGCACCCGGCCGGTTCCTTCCGGCCTGATCGCCGAACCTTGCGATAGGACAAAGTTAAGGAATCTATTGCATTTTACTAAAATCGGCGATTGTGAATGCAGGTGGCAAACGTAGCCATGAAAGAACAGCTCGAGTTAGGTCAGGCTGAGATTGCGGACCCCAATATCGTAGCCTTGACCGACCCGCTGACGGGGCTCGGCAATCGGCGGCGGTTGATGGACAAGGTTCGCAAGCTTGCGGCTGAACGTGCCGATGACCCGGCACCGTTCACCGTTGGCATCGCCAATGTCGATGGCTTCAAGCCCATCAACGATCTGTTCGGTCACGCCGCCGGTGATGAAATTCTCTGCCAGATCGCCCATCGACTGCGCGCCTGCCTCCCGGACGGAGGTTTTGTGGCGCGTATCGATTCCGACGAGTTCGCGTTCATTCTGCCGCTGATCTTCGAAAAGAAGGGCGCAGAGAAAATCGGCCGCATGTTCAAGGAAGTGTTGTCGGCGCCTTACGATCTGGGTGATCGAAACGTCCGCCTCTCGGCCTCCTTCGGTTTCGCCATCTATCCCTTCGCTGGTGAGCAGTTCGCCGAACTCATGAAGAGCGCCGATACCGCGCTCTACCGCTCTAAGCGCCGCGGTCGCAGCCAGATCACCGTCTATTCCGAGGAAATCGCCGAGGAAATGCGTCGGTCGACGGAGGTCGAACAGGCTCTGCGCCGCGCGATCATCGCCGATGAAGTGGCTGTCAATTTCCAGCCGATCATCAATATCGCCGATGGTGCCCTTCTGGGGTTCGAGGCGCTCGCCCGCTGGACCGATCGCGATCTCGGCTTCATCTCGCCCGGCCTCTTCATTCCGCTTGCCGAAGAGCGCGGTTTCATCGACTCCCTCACAGACACGCTTCTGCGCAAAGCCGCCGAGACGGCCAAGAACTGGCCTTCCCATTTGTTTCTGTCGTTCAACCTGTCATCGATACAGTTGACCGACCCTGCGACCTGTCACAACGTCATGGCCATTCTGTCTTCGGTCGGACTGGACCCGCGTCGCCTCGAACTCGAAATCACCGAGACGGCGATGATGAGCGACCCTGAAACGGCCGGCGAGGTGGTCAACGAACTGCGCTCTTTCGGCATACGCATTTCTCTCGACGACTTCGGTACCGGGCAGTCCAGCCTCGGAAGGCTCCGTGATTTTGCCTTCGACAAGGTCAAGATCGACCGGTCCTTCGTCAACGAGATCACCGTCGATCGTTCGTCGGAAACGATCGTCAAGGCAATACTCGCCATGTGCGATGGTCTTGATCTCAAGGTGATAGCGGAAGGTATCGAAACGCCTGAACAGGCTGCCAAGCTGCTTGAACTCGGGTGCCGTGCCGGTCAGGGATACCTTTTCGGCAAGGCAGTCAATTCCGAAACCACCTATGCGCTTATCAAGTCTGAGCGGGAAGCACAGTCTCGTCAGGAGCGCGAACTACGCGCGTGAGTGTTGTCGGCGCTGATCAGTGCGCGCCACACCTCGAACAAACCTCTCTGTACGGCGATCTCGGCATCAATCAGTCTCACCTCGATGCCGCAGGTCGCGAAGGCTGACTGGTAGAGCTGCGCCAGCTGTCCCGATGCCACCAGCGCCACGCCATCGCTGCCGGGCTCTGCGCCGGCAAGTTCCGCACCGATCATAAGTCCTGTAAGTCGCGCCAAGTTCTCGTCGGGACTGCGGTGTTCCAGAAGGTCGCCCGCCCGGATGGAGAACAGGGTGCTGGTCAGCTTGTCGGCGTTCAGCCATCCGTCACGCACGCCGGTCGAGAAGGCAGGATCGCCCGCTTCCACTTCGGCAGCCCCTTCTAGCGAATGCTGCAGGATGGTCTGGCGGCTCAACACATCGATCATTTCGCCGGTCATGAAGGTGCGAAATCCCTGTACCTGGCTCTTGGCCATCAGTGCCCATTTCGAATGCTGTCCGGGAATGCAGTAGGTGTGGGCGCCATGACCTTCCATGCTGGCCCCGAAGAGTTTGGTCTCCTCGCCCCGCATCACGTCGCTCGACTGTCCCGGCGCCTGCGAAATGCCGGGCAGGATGGTAACGGGGCGATTGAGGCCGTTCACCCCCGCCACGTGTTTCCAGAGATCGTCGAGTTCCGCCGGCACCTCGAGGTACCCGCACTCTTTCCAGCCTTGCCGCGAACCGGCCATCCCGCAAATGACGACAGGAAGATCCGACGGCGCGTCGAGCCTGGCAAGATGCTCTTCGAGTATCGCATGGAAACCGGCCTCACGCGCCACGGCAATGCCGTCCTCATTCGCGGTGCTTGCAAGCACGCCGCCGTCATTGCCCATGAGCCAAAGGCGGAACCTCTTGGTTCCCCAATCGACCGCCGCCACTCTCGGTACCGTGCTCAGTTGCCTCTTCCTTCTGCTTGCCGGCGGAGGCGCGAGATGCCTTAACCTGTACCAGCCGTCGGCAATTCGTAGTCGCCGAATGTGTCGCGCAATATGGTCTTCTTGATCTTTCCGGTCGCAGTATGCGGAATTTCATCTGTGAAGACGACATCGTCCGGCATCCACCACTTGGCGATCTTGCCTTCCAGAAACGCGAGGATGTCCTCTTTCGTTGCGGAGCGTCCGGATTTGAGGACAATGATCAGCAACGGTCGTTCGGACCATTTGGGATGGTTGACCCCGATCACCGCGGCTTCCGCCACATCGGGATGCCCGACGGCCAGGTTCTCGATGTCGATCGATGAAATCCATTCTCCGCCCGACTTGATGACGTCCTTGGAACGATCGGTAATCTGCATGTAGCCGTGCTCGTCGATATGGGCGACGTCGCCCGTGTCGAACCAGCGGTCCTCGTCAAACTGCTCTTTACCCCTGTCCTTGTAGTAGGAGCTGGAGACCGCCGGACCGCGGACCTTCAAGCGCCCGAAGGTCGAGCCGTCCCAGGGCAGTTCTTTGTTGTCGTCGTCGGTGATCTTCATTTCGACGGAGTAGGGCGCATGACCCTGCTTCTTCTGGATTGCGATCTTGTCGTCGCCCTCAAGGCCGGCATATTCCGGTTTCATCGAGCATAGCGTGCCGAGCGGGCTCATCTCGGTCATGCCCCAGGCATGGATGACTTCCACGCCGTAATTGTTCTGGAACTTGCGGATAACCGCCTCGGGGCAGGCGGCGCCTCCAATGATCACATGGTGAAGGTCTGGCAGCTTGCAGTCGTTCTCCTCCATGTATTGGAGCAGCATCAGCCACACGGTGGGAACCGCGGCGGTGATTGTCACCCTCTCGCTTGTCAGCATCTCGTAGACGGATTTGCCGTCCATGCCCGCGCCAGGCATCACCATGGTCGCTCCCGCCATGGGGACCGCGAAAGCCGTTGCCCAGCCATTGGCGTGAAACAGCGGCACCACCGGCATGAAGCGGTCGGCCGAGCCGATATTCATCATGTCCGGCTGCAGGGCCATCATCGCGTGAAGCGCATTGGAGCGGTGGGAATAAAGCACACCCTTCGGGTCACCGGTCGTACCCGACGTGTAGCACATGCCTGCAGCCGTATTCTCCTCGAAGCGCAACCATTCGAAGTCGCCGTCCGCCTCCGCGATGTAGCTTTCGTAGGAGACCGCGCCGGGAAGCGATGTCTCGGGCATATGCGCATCGTCCGTCAGGATGACGACGCGTTCGAGCGACGGCACCTGCGGCGCCAGGGCCTCGGCGAGTTTTACGAAGGTCAGGTCGACGAAGAGCATCTTGTCTTCGGCGTCGTTCATGATCCAGGCGATCTGTTCGGGGAACAGGCGCGGATTGAGCGTGTGGTAGATCGCCCCGACACCCAGAATGCCATACCAGCTTTCCAGATGCCTCCAGGTATTCCACGCCATAGTGGCAACGCGGTCGCCGAGTTTCACGCCGTCGGCGGCGAGACGCTGAGAAAGCTTCAGGGAGCGTGTTCGCAAATCAGCGTAAGTGATTCGGTGAATCGGACCTTCGACGGACCTGGAAATGACTTCACGTTTGCCGTGCATGCGTGAAGCATGATCCAATATGGTGTGGGCCAGAAGTGGCCATTCCTGCATGAGACCGTGCATTATTCCCTCCCAGAGTTCTGCATTTCTCATGTTCCATACTAGGTCGCGCTTAGGTGGATACAACTGAAATATTTAGCGAAAACACATACTCGGCCTGATTGTATTTCTTCTCTCGGCAATGGTTTCGTTACCCTCTTTAGAATCATTAAAAAATATGCATCAAGAATGTGTGATCCTTCTCGCACTCTGAAAACAGATGTGTTACTTTATGCCTGCGGCGGAACTTTAGAGGCAACAAACAGGGGCCTGAATGGAGCCGTCGCGTCCTTCAGGAAAAAAGAATGGAACAAATGACTGTCGAGGCAGATCGCGCAGATCTGCTGTTGCAGCAACTCAGTGCCTGCACTTCCCAATTCGATGTTTTCCGGTGCCTGCGTGAAGTAACGCAAAGTTACGGGTTCCGCTATTTCTCGGTCAATTCAATGCCGAGAGATGGCCAGTTTCGCTTGTCGGAGACGGTTATTATCACCTCTGCCCCGTCAGATTTGATAAAGCGGCAGGACGGTTTCGACAATTCGGAATCAAACCCTGTGGTTGCAGCCATTCGTGCAACCGGAGCGCCCTTCGAGGTGCGGTTCGGTGAACGCGAAAGGGGCGATAGCCGCAAATTCGATCGGGTGGAGCAGATCCTTTCGGAGTTCGATCTCTCGACCTGGCTGATCGTACCGGTTTTCACGCCGGGCGCGGGCGAGGCCGTGATTTCCTATCTGGGCAACCGGCCACCCTTGAAGGCTTTCGAGCTGGCAGAATTGGCACTCCTCTCGTCGAAGGCAAAAGACCGGTTGACGATGGTGTCCGCGCAAGACAAGCCTCAGGCATCACCCTTGACTGAGCGCGAACTCGAATGTGTTGTCTGGACGGCGGCGGGCAAGACAAGCGTGGAGATTGCAAAGATCCTCAATCTCTCCGAACACACGGTCAACCATTACCTCAACAATGCCACGCGCAAGAGCGGCACCGTGAACAGAACGCAAACCGTGGCCTCTGCCTTGCGCAACGGCTGGATCGACTAAACTTCGCTGCTTGTGGCCGGGAGCTGTCGGAGTTCCCGGCCATAACCTCTCACCGCTTCGATCTTGGCATGGAACGCGGTCCAGTCATCGTCCTCCGCGATGTCCTTCCAGATGTCTTCCACTTCATCGATCAGCATGCTTTGAGCCCGGACAGGCAACGAGCCTGCTTTCAGCGCGTTCTCCGCGCCTTTGGTCAACTCGCGATCTCTCAATGCCGCAACGACCATGCGCCATGCATCGGTATCGTAGGCGTTGGATTGCGGGCTTTCGGCAAGGCGGTCTTCGTTCGCGCCGCAGGCCATGTCGAGAAAGGCTTGCTCGAAGGGCGCCCGGCTGTCGCGCAGCGCTGAATAGAACAGCGCGGTGAGCCGATGATCGCGCTCGCCCTTCTCCCGATCCCGCTTCAAGCCGAGCCGGCCAAGCGTACTGTCAGCCAGCGCCTCGTCGAACTTTTTCGGGAATGTTTCGAGGACAGGCTGTAATTCCGATACATCGACCAGCGGTATCAGGCATTCGCCGAGCCGTGCGAGGTTCCAGTAAAGCGCATCCGGCTGACGGCCGAAGGCGTAGAGCCCCTGATGATCGAAGTAGGCTGCGGTGAANTTCGGATCGAGCTCGGGCAGNAAACGCCACGGCCCGTAATCGAAACTCTCGCCGGTGATNGTGATNTTGTCGGTGTTNAGCACACCATGGACGAAGCCNGCCGCAAACCANTGCGCTCCNAGCTTCGCGACGGCNTCGACAACGTGACCGAGAAANTCAGCCGGCCCCTTCGCATTCGGCCAATATTCAGCGATCGAGTAATCGAGCAGTTTCCGGATGTTGTCATGATCCTCGAGATAGAGGAGCCGCTGGAAGCTGCCTATCCGCACATGGCTGTGATTGAGCCGCACCAGCACGCTCGATCGCGTAGGAGAGGGCTCGTCTCCGCGCATCAGGCTTTCGCCTGTTTCGACGAGGCTGAGTGAACGCGATGTATGCACCCCGAGCGCTTCCAGCATTTCCGTGGCGAGCACCTCGCGAACCCCACCCTTGAGTGTCAGCCGNCCGTCACCGCTGCGTGACCACGGCGTCGTGCCGGATCCCTTCGTGCCGAGATCCATCAGTCGGCCGGCGCGATCGCGCATCTGCGCAAACAGGAAGCCACGTCCGTCACCGATATCGGGATTATACACCCGGAACTGGTGCCCGTGATATCTGAGAGCAAGCGGCTGGGGCAGATTGTCGGGCAGCGGCTTGAAGCGGCCGAAGTGTTTGAGCCATTCCTCGTCGCTCAGCCCGTCGAGCCCGACCTCGGCGGCTGCCCGATCATTGCGGAACCTCAGATCGATCCGGGGAAAATCGGCGGCTTTTACCGGGTCATAAAAGTCCGGGCCAAGGCGTGTATGGCGCACATCGGCTGTGTAAGCCGCACTCGGGCCGGAGGTGGCGGAATTCGTATCTGTCAAAACTGTCCTCCTGACCCCACCATATGGTGCAACAGCGCCAAGCCAAAAGGGGCAAGGCAGAAGTCCCGCATACAGCAAGCGCATTGCAAAACGCGCGCGTTTCTAAAAAAATGACGTGCTGCCTTGAAGGGGCCAAATCTCNATACCATATCTAGTTCAACGCCGGGATTTCTCTCCCCCTCCAGGTCCCGGNAAGCGCCGCCCTTGAGCGCGTCAGGTTGTCCCCTCCCACCCTGACCCCAAGTCTCGGGCGACGAATAGAAGCACCCGTTCGGCTCAGCCGGACGGGTGTTTTCGTTTNGGGAATNGCTAGGTCGCGGTCTCNGTNTCGGGGAGNAAGCGCGGACGTTCTTCCGCCGTTGCCTTGGCAATGAAGTNGGCTACGGTTCTGAGCCNTGCGAGATCGCGCGCAGCCTCGTGGAAGACGATGTAATAGCCGCGCTCGATCCGAAGCTCAGGCAGCACGTTCACCAGATCGGGATANTCNGCGGCGATATAGTCGTNGAGCACGGCAATGCCGGCGCCGGCGCGTACCGCGCGCGTCTGTCCGATGGCGCTGGATATCTCGTAATGCGCCGACCAGTTGCGCAGGATCTCGCGGGTGAACTGCAGCGATGGCGAGAAGATCAGATCTTCGACATAGCTGATCAGCC
Source organism: Hoeflea sp. (assembly GCA_002707605.1). Lineage (GTDB taxonomy): Bacteria > Pseudomonadota > Alphaproteobacteria > Rhizobiales > Rhizobiaceae > Pseudohoeflea. The sequence goes on along the minus strand of PANK01000001.1, from coordinate 1,162,370 downwards.
GGTGATTGCGCAGATCCTCGGCCTCCTTCGGCTCGCCCATTTTAGCGAGATATTCCCGCGAGGCATAGAGCGAGAGCGAATAGTCCACCAGCTTTTTCGAGACCAGACGGCCGGCAGCCGGACGTTCGACGGTGATCGCGATATCGGCTTCGCGTTGCGGTAGCGAAAAAGAGCGCGGCACCGGTACCAGTTGAAGTTTGAGGTCCGGGTGCCTGGCAGTGAGCTCGCCGAGCCGGGCGGCAAGAAAATAGACGCCGAAACCGTCCGGAGCCCCGATTCGCACTGTGCCGGATATCGCACTGTCGGTCCGCCCGAGGCTTGATTGAGCGGACAGCATCTCGGCTTCCATACGCTCGGCATGGGCGAGAAAGGCTTCGCCTTCGCCGGTCAGCACGCAGCCATTGGTGCGGCGGATGATGAGCTGGCTGTCGAGCGCCGTCTCAAGCGCGGTGATCCGCCGCGCCGCGGTCGCATGATTGAGTCCCAGCCGCCGTGCCGCGGCCAGGATCTGCCCCGATCGCGCCACCGCCAGAAAAACCCTTATGTCGTCCCAGTTCAATGCCATCCGGCTGTCTTAATCGGCTTGAAGCGGAAGGTGAAGTGCNGCGCCGAACTTGCCGGCTTGCCGANGGAGGCCTATGTCCGTCGGAGNCGCTTCGGGCCTGTCACCGGAAACCTTTCATGNCAGANCAGATCGTCCCCCCTTCCGAAAAGGGGCAATCGGCCGCCGCGCCGCTTTATGAAGGCCGCTGGGTGGCCATGACCGTGATGCTGATNGCGGGCTTCATGAACCTNATCGACGTCACCATCGTCAATGTGGCCNTNCCGAGCCTGCAACGTGACNTGGGTGCAACGGATTCAGGCATCGAATGGGTNGCCGCNGCTTATATTTTGTCCTTCTGCATCGGTCTTTTGCCCTTCGGCCGGCTCGGNGACCTGATGGGACGGAAGAACGTATTTCTGGCAGGTGTTGCGGGCTTTACGATCGCCTCCGCGATCTGCGGCATCGCTCCGAATATCGAGATGCTGATTGCCGCGCGCGCCGTCCAGGGCCTCACTGCAGCCTTGATGACGCCGCAGACGCTGGCGATTGCGCAGGTGATTTTTCCGCCGCACGAGCGCGGCACCGCGTTCTCGCTTTTCGGCCTGACGGCGGGCCTGGCAACCGTGACTGGGCCGGTGCTTGGCGGTTTCCTGATCGGCGCGGATATTTTCGGGCTCGATTGGCGTCCGATTTTCCTGGTCAACATCCCAATCGGTATCATCGCCATAGCTGCCGGGCTCAAATACATCCCCAAGGGCCGGGTGAATCCGGATGTCGGCTTCGATATCGGCGGCATTATCCTGGCGATTGCGACAATGCTGCTTTTGGTCTTTCCGCTGGTGGAGGGGCGCAATTTCGGCTGGCCGGTCTGGATCTTTGCCATGCTGGCCGCGAGCGTTCCGATGGGGTTCGCGTTCCATCGCTGGCAGAAGGCGAGAGCCCGCGAAGACAAGCCGCAGCTGATGCCTGCGAGCGTGCTCGAAAATCGCCAGTTTCTGAGCGGCGCGCTTCTGACCACGCTGCTGTTCTCTTCCATCCCAGGCCTGTTTCTGGTGCTGGCGGTGTTCCTGCAGATCGGCTTCGGCCTCACGCCGCTTCAGTCCGGACTCACCACCATGCCGTTCTCCGTCGGTGTTCTGACAGCTTCGCTCATAGCCAACAGGCTCGGCAGCCGTTTCATGGTGCAGCGGTTGATCACGGGCGCACTACTCCTGGTCTTCGCCATGGTGGGATTGCGCGTTGTCGTGGGCTCGCTTGCCGATCACATTATCGGCTGGCACTTCATCGCGCCGCTGTTCACGGCCGGGATTGGTCTGGGCACCACCATCCCGGCACTCTTCCAGACCGTTCTGTCAGACGTCGAGGGGCGCGATGCTGGCTCTGCATCGGGAAGCCTGCAATCCTTTCAGCAGGCGGGCGCCGCTTTGGGGGTAGCCGTCATGGGGCAGATATTCTTCAGTCATTTCGGCGGCGAGGCAGCCGGTTCGCCGCACACGGTTTTCATCGAAGCCCTGCGCACCGCACTCATCTATTCGGTAATCGCATTCACCGTGGTGGCCCTGGGCGGAGCTGTGCTAGGCTATCGCGCGCGGCGCTAAGGAAAGACGTACCGGGAAACGATCAAACGCGGGAAGCACGATGCCCATCGAACTCTCTCACGACATGATCCGCAAGTTCGAGGAAGTCTCGGGCATCGCGCCGATCGAGGTNCAGGCNTCCGAGGAGCAGGCCTATTCCCTCGGCAAGGCTGGCCGCGATGTCGAANAGNNNATTGNCCGNCTCAACGAGACCATGCCNGGNACGCCGGAGCGCGACGAGTGTCTGTGGGATGCCAGCGANGCCGTCTGGCGCTACTTCATTCAGCGGGANGCCTGCGGCGTACGCGATCACCGTCAGGCGATCCGNTTCTACGCCATTCCGGGCGAAGTGCTGGCAAGGCTGGGCGGTACCAGACCCGTTCNAAAGTCCGGCCCCGCCTGACNCCTGACCTGATCACACGCCGTGGCCGGCTGCCGCGTCGAGTTCGCGCTTCAGCCGCTNTTCCTCTTCCACCGTCGGCTTCGAGAACCGCGCGAGCGCCAGATAGGCGACCGGNGTNACGAACAGCGTNGCGGCCGTTGCCAGTCCCAGTCCGCCGACAATGACCCAGCCAAGCGCGGTACGGGCTTCAGCGCCCGCTCCGAAGGCGAAGACGAGCGGCAGCGCACCGAGCACCGTCGAAACCATCGTCATCATCACGGGCCGCAGCCGGATCAGCGATGCTTCCTCCACAGCCTCGCGGACCGAGAGGCCGGTATTGCGGAGCTGGTTGGCGAATTCCACGATCAGGATGCCGTTTTTCGCCATCACGCCCACCAGAAGCACGAGGCCGATCTGGCTGTAGACGTTCAGCGTGCCGCCGGTGAGAAGGATGGCGAAGACCGCGCAAGCGAGGCCGATCGGNACCGTCGCCATGATGATAAGNGCCGAAATGAAACTCTCNAACTGCGCAGCCANCACCAGTAGCACCACGATGATGGCGATGGCGAAAGTCAGCATCATGTCCTGNGAGGACTGGTCGAGNGTCGCGGCCTCGGCAAGCGGAATAACCCGTGATCCGGGCGGCANAAGCGGTTCGGCCATCCGAACGACTTCGTTATAGGCGTCGCCCAGAGCGATNTGCTGGGTCAGTCCNGTCGTTATCGAGACGGAACGGAGCTGCTCTTCGCGGTTGAGAGACGGCGAGACCGCCTTTTCGGTCAGCGTCGCAATCGTCGACATCGGTACCATTCGGTCGTCGCTGGCCTTGAGATAGATGCTNTCGAGATCNGTCGGATCGTTGATCGGAGANGTCGTCGAGATCAGCTTNACNGGGTANGAGCGATCCTGGATGAAGACTTCCGTNACCTCGCTGCCNTCGAGNAGCGCCTGCATGGCTTCCGCCAGNCCGTTGATATCGATGCCGAGATCGTTGGCGCGCTCGCGATCGATGGAAACGGCAAGCTGTGGCTGGGTGGTCTCGTAGGACATGCGCACCTGCTCGAAGCGCGGATCGTTCTCCAGCTTCTCGACCATCTTCTGCGCGGCGTCGCCGAGCTTCTGATAGCTGTTGCCCACAAAGGCGAATTGCAGGCCCTGGCCCGCGCCGCGAATGCCGAGACTGTTGGGTTGGAAGGCGAAGGCACGGATCCCGGGAATGGTGGCGGCTGCNGCATTGATGTCGGCNGAAATCTCGGCCTGCGTCCGGCTACGCTCGTCCCACGGCGCGAGGGTGAGCACCATGAAGCCGGAGTTGGCNCTGCCGCCGCGTCCGCCCATGGCGAACATGTTCTGGATCTCGCCGCTGTCACGCAACGGCTGCAGCAGCGTTTCGAGTTCACGCATGCGCGCCGAGGTATATTCGAGGCTCACGCCTTGCGGTGCGGAAATGCTCATCAGCGCCACGGCGCGGTCTTCGCGCGGGGTGAGTTCCTGTGGCACGGATGAGAGAAGGGCAAACGCCGTGCCGCAGACCAGAACGGCGATGAGCACCACNACGACCGGAAAATCGAGCGCCATGTGCAAAAGCCGCCGATAGGTTTCCGAAAGCAGGTTTCCGAAACGGCCGAATGCCCCTTGCTTTTCCTCCGCTCCGTCTTCGCGCTGCGGCTTGGCCTTGATGATCCNGGANGCNAGCATNGGNCAGAGCGTCAGCGCCACGAAGCTCGAGAGCAGAACCGAGAAGGCCAGCACGAAGCCGAATTCCTGGAAGAGGCTTCCTGCCTGGCCCGGCAGGAAGGAGAGCGGAATGAAGACCGCGGCGAGCGTGGCGGTGGTGGCAATGACGGCGAAAAACACCTCGCTCGTGCCGATAACGGCAGCCGCGCGAATGCCGAGCCCCTCGTTGCGCTTTCGCACGATGTTCTCGAGCACCACGATCGCGTCATCCACCACCATGCCGGTCGCCAGCACCAATGCTAGCAGGGTGAGGATGTTGATCGAGAAACCCATCAGGTAGATCGCGGCAAAGGTACCGATCAGCGCCACAGGCAGCGTCACCGCCGGAATGATGGTCGCCCGCCAGTCTAGCAGGAAGATGAAGATGATCAGGACCACCACACCGGTCGCGATCAGCAGCGAACGGACCACCTCGTCGATTGCGCCGGAGATGAAGGTCGCGTCATCACCGGTGACGCGAATATCGACGCCGTCCGGCAGGATTTGCTGGAGATCGGCGGCGGCCTGACGCACACCTTGCGAGATTTCGAGCGTATTGGACTTTGCCTGTCTGATGATGCCGAGCCCAATGCCGGTCTTGCCATTGGCACGCAGAGTGGAATCACCGGGGTCGGGTCCGAGCGTCACNTTGGCAACATCGCCTATGCGAACNCGGTCGTTGAGNTAAAGCGCCTCGAACTCCTCGGGCGTNGTCACATCGGCGGTGGCNCGGACGACNATATCCTGGGTGGTTGCCGTCAGCGTACCGGCAGGCACGTCATAGGCGACATTGTTGAGCGTNGTCTTGAGGTTTCCGACAGTCAGGCCGAGGGCNGCNAGNCGCGNCTGGTCNATNTCGATGCGGAAGATCTTTTCCCGATCGCCATAGACCTGAACATCCGCCACGCCGGGAACCGAGGCAATACGATCGACAACTTCATCCTCGACCAACACGGTCATGTCCTGAACGCTCATCGTTTCGGATGTGACCGCAAGGCGCATCACCGGTTGGGCGTTGGCGTCCGCCTTGACGATCTGGGGATCGTCGGCGTCATCCGGGAGATTGCGCGTCACACGACCGATCGCATCACGGACGTCGGCGGCCGCCGCCGAGAGATCGGTGCTGTCGGAGAACTCCACCGTTACGCGGCTGCGTCCGAAGGAGGAGGAGGAGGAAATGTCGGTTACACCGGAGACACGTGCGACGCCACCCTCGATAATGGAGGTCACTTCACGGTCGATCGTCTCGGGGGCGGCGCCGGTATAGTTGGTCGAGATCGAGATCACCGGCCGGTCCACATCCGGCAGTTCGCGGATCTCGCCGCCCAGGATGCCTGCAATGCCTGCGACTACGATCAGGAGGCTGAATACGATCGCGAGAACCGGACGGCGAACGAAGAGACCGCCTTTGCCTGCATGCGCGTTGGGATCGCTCGCAGGCTGCTTTTCGTTCTCCGCCATCAGCCGGCCTCCGCTTCGGTCTGTACGCCGGGCTCGCTGACTTTCTTGTTCTTGACGCTTTCCGCGCCTTCTCCGTCGGCATCATCGGCCGCCGGCGCGTTGGGACCGACGATTTCGACGCTGCCGCCGGCACGCACATTCTGTACCCCTTCGGTGACGATCAGGTCACCGGTTTCAATCGCCGCTTCGACCAGCACGGATTCGGGATTGCGCTGGATGATGGCGACATCGACGCGCTCGGCCTTGCCGTCGCTCACACGCCAGACATAGGAACCATTGGAATCCCACTGGATGGCAAGCGGATCGACGCTCGGATAGGTTTCCCCGGAAAAGTTCATGCGGATCTGGAACGACATGCCCGCACGAAGTTTGTCATTGACGTTGGGAATGTCGGCGCGGACCCGCAGCGTCCGGCTGTCTTCGTCGAGCCGATTGTCCAGCGCAAAGACCTCACCTTGAAAATTTTCCCCGGGCCGGGCCACGGAGGTTGCAACCACAGGCGTGCCGATCTCGATGGCGCCCACAAGACGTTCCGGGACGTAGAAGTCGATGAGAATGTGCTCGCGGTCATCGATGGTTGAGATCACCGTCTGGTTGGTGACGAAGTCGCCGCGGTTGACGTTGAGGATGCCGATCACGCCGCCGATCGGGGCGGCTACTGTCCGCCGCTCGAGATTGAGTTCCGCCTGCCGCTGCGCGAGCCGGGCGTTTTCCAATGCTGTGCGGGCGTCGTCCGCCTCCACCGAGCTGATGGTGCGCTGTTTGAGCAGGTTCTCGGTCCGGGCCATCTTGTCCTCGGCGCTCTTGAGCGTGACATTCGCCACATCGAGCGCAATTTCCTCCTCCGAGGAATCGAGCTTAACCAGGACGTCACCCGCTTCGACGACCGCGCCGGAGCGAACCTCGATGCTGGCAACTTGACCTGAGACCTGCGGCTGCACAGAAACGGTGCGGATAGGGAAGCCGGTACCGATGGCTGAGAAACGATCATTGATGACTCCGGTTTCGGCCGGCTCGACCATGGCCTTGGATCCGCCACGCCCACCGAAGCCGCCGCGTCCGCCACCTGCCCGACCGGCATCGCCGCCCGCCTCGGCGAGCATGAACTGGGGAACCGGCAGGCCCAGACCGGCGAGGGTGGCGCCGGCGTTCGGGTCAAACTCGACCCAGAGGAAAAGGGCGATGGCCAGGACGACGATCGAGGCCAGCAGCTGTTTCCAGAATTTCATGCTTCGCTTTCCGAGGTGATGCAGCCCGAGGTGAGGGGCAGGTAAAAATACGCATATAGCTGACAACCACTTTGCTGCCTAATCAGCGGGGTCTCAACTAAACTTTATGTAATGCGCCTCAATGCGGCGATGTGATGGTGCGGGCGAGGCTGGATGATGCTCCCCAAAAACTCGCCTTTTGCCGTTTACATCTCTGTTAACTTCCTCTGTGTTCTATAGGGCGAGGACAGGGCCATGCGCCCGGCATGACGCCAGTTCTCGAGGGTCACCTATCGGCCCGCACACATGGGGTGCTTCCGGTCTTCGTTTGCCGGCAGCTGGGGTGTTCAACACAGATTTGGGCATGTGGCGGCAACGCGCTTCTAGACAGCGTCCTCCCAGTCCCGCGAGCGAACCGGGGAATGCGATGAGCTTCAACCAGAATTCTTCCAAGGGCGACGGCCTCGAGATCATTTCCTTTCATCTCGGCGACCAGGTCTTCAGTGTCAACATCATGTCCGTGCGCGAAATCCGTGGCTGGGCGCCTGTCACACCTCTTGCTCATTCGCCGGCGCACGTGCTTGGCGTGATCAATCTTCGCGGTTCGGTGATCCCGGTCATCGACATGGCGGTCCGCCTCGGCCTCGAGCCGATCGAGCCGACCGAACGCTCCGCGATCATCGTCGCCGATGTGCGTAACCAGCTCGTCGGCCTCCTCGTCGAATATGTCTCTGACATGATCACCGTCGATACCGAGCAGATGCAGGTTGTTCCGGAAGTCGGTGGCAATTCCGTCCAGGCCATGACGTCCGCTATCATCTCGCAGGAAAACCAGATGATCTCGCATCTCGATCTGGATTCGGTGCTGGAAGAAATCGGTCAGCTCGCCGCCTGATCCTTTTCCCGAAAAAGTTTTGCAAACGCCGTCCGCAAGGGCGGCGTTTTTCGTTTGGGCAGGCGTCGTCATGGGCCTCCGGTGGAGGTCCGCACTTATTCCGTCTGATCGTCCTTGACCAATTTCCGTCCCTGTAACACTTTGAATTGGTGCTTCTTCGCCTAGGTGTTGACGAAGACGAACCATTTTTTGTTTCAGGAGTGCGGACGCCTATATGGCCATACTTGCAAGTATTCACCATCTCACTCACTACAANTACGATCGTCCGGTTACCCTCGGCCCGCAGGTCATTCGCCTGCGTCCGGCGCCACACAGCCGGACCCGGGTCATCTCCCATTCGTTGAAGGTNACGCCCGACAACCACTTCGTCAATTACCAGCAGGATCCCTACGGAAACTGGCTGGCGCGATACGTTTTCCCCGACCCCGTGCGCGAACTGAAGATCGAGGTCGACCTCGTCGCCGACATGACGGTCTACAATCCGTTCGATTTCTTCGTTGAGGANAGGGCGGAGGAATGGCCTTTCGACTATCCCGAGGAATTGCTCGACGACCTGTCGATCTACATGAAGCCCGAGCCAGTCGGACCGAAGCTGCAGGCCTTTCTCGACACCGTCCCGCGCGATACCCAGCGNACNGTNGATTTNGTNGTGGGNCTNAATGCNCGNCTCGCAAACGAGATCGGNTANGTCATCCGCATGGAGCCGGGNGTTCAGTCNCCCGAGGANACNTTNNCNNCCGGNANNGGNTCNTGNCGGGATNCGAGCTGGCTGCTGGTCCAGATCCTGCGCAATCTCGGNCTCGCNGCNCGGTTNGTTTCNGGCTANCTCATCCAGCTCAAGCCGGATCTNGAAGCGCTCGANGGTCCGTCNGGCACCGATCACGATTTCACCGATCTTCATGCNTGGTGCGANGTNTTCCTGCCNGGCGCCGGCTGGATCGGNCTCGANCCGACCTCGGGCCTGCTGACCGGCGAAAGNCACATTCCGCTTGCCGCNACNCCNCATTANCGCAACGCNGCNCCCATNTCCGGNATGGCNTCCTANGCNGAGGTCNATTTCGANTTCGACATGNGCGTNCAGCGNGTTGCCGAGCATCCGCGCATCACCAAGCCGTTCAGCGAGGAAGCCTGGTCCGATCTCAATGCNCTTGGCCGCAANGTCGATGAGCATCTCAAGGCCGGNGANGTCCGCCTGACCATGGGCGGCGAGCCGACCTTCGTATCGATNGACGATTTCGANAGCGCCGAATGGAATACCGCGGCCGTCGGTCCGCANAAGCGCGANCTCGCCGACAAGCTNATCCGCCGTCTGCGCGANCGTTTCGCGCCGGGTGGCTTTCTCCATTACGGCCAGGGCAAGTGGTATCCCGGCGAAACCCTGCCGCGCTGGACGTTTTCGCTTTACTGGCGCCGCGACACGAAGCCGATCTGGACCGATCCGTCGCTGATCGCCGAGGAAAATTCGAAGAACGAGAAGGCGACGCCCGAAAATGCCGAGGCGCTTCTCAAGGAATTCGCGTCCCGCATGGGCGTNGAGGAAGGAAAACGTCCAGCCCGCCTATGAGGACCCGGCCGAGTGGATNCTNAAGGAAGGCAAGCTGCCCGACAATGTCACGCCGGAAAACTCGAAGATCGAGGACGCCGAGGAACGNCACCGCATGGCGACNGTCTTCGAGCGCGGTCTTTCAAANCCCAGNGGCTTCGTGCTGCCGATCCANAAATGGCAGTCCAAAGCGGCNANGGGCGGCTGGCAATCCGAGCTCTGGAGCCTGCGTCGCGGCAAGATTTTCCTGGTGCCCGGCGACAGTCCCGTCGGNTATCGCTTGCCGCTGGGATCGCTGCCGCANGTGCCNGAAGCCTCCTATCCCTTCATCAANCCGCAGGACCCNACNGAACCACGNGGCGATCTGCCCGAGCCCGAGGCACTCAAGCCCACGGACCCGCACGAAACGCATCCCTCGACCCCGGATCAGCACGTGGCGAGGTTNACNGCNTCCGAGGGCGGCCAGGAAATCGTCCAGCAGGAGATCGGNGAACTCGGCGGCGCGGTGCGAACCGCGATCTCCGTCGAGCCGCGNGANGGNCGGCTTTGTGTNTTCATGCCGCCGGTNGTCCGGTTGGAGGATTACCTCGAACTGGTTGCTGCGGCCGAAGANTCGGCCAAGGCGCTCGGTGTGCCTGTNCATATCGAGGGCTACCAGCCGCCACATGATCCGCGCATGAANGTCATCCGCGTCGCACCCGATCCCGGCGTGATCGAGGTGAACATTCACCCGGCCGCGAGCTGGGAGGAATGCGTGGCGATCACGGAGGGCGTTTACGAGGAAGCCCGGCAGTGCCGCCTCGGNGCCGACAAGTTCATGATCGACGGACGCCATACCGGAACTGGCGGCGGCAACCACGTGGTCGTCGGTGGCGCCACGCCGCTCGACAGCCCGTTCCTCAGGCGCCCGGACCTGCTTGCCAGTCTGATCCTGCACTGGCAGCGTCATCCGAGCTTGTCCTACCTGTTCTCGGGCATGTTCATCGGCCCGACCAGTCAGGCGCCGCGCATCGACGAGGGACGGCATGACAGCCTCTACGAGCTTGAGATAGCACTCGCGCAGATCCCGCGTCCGGGCGAGGGGGACGCGCCGTTGCCCTGGCTNGTCGACCGTCTGCTGCGCAACCTGCTGGTCGANGTNACNGGCAACACCCACCGCGCCGAAATCTGNATCGACAAGCTNTATTCNCCCGANGGCCCGACNGGNCGNNTNGGNCTNGTCGAGTTNCGCGGTTTCGAGATGCCGCCAGATCCNCGCATGAGNCTCGCNCAGCAGGTGCTGATGCGNGCGCTNATNGCACGNATGTGGGANAACCCGATCAAGGGCAANTTCACCCGCTGGGGNACNACGCTNNCCGANCGCTTCATGCTNCCGCATTTCATCTGGGAGGACTTCCTNGATGTGCTCGACGATCTCGATCATCACGGTTTCACGGTCAGGCCGGACTGGTATGAGGCGCAGTCCGAGTTCCGCTTCCCCTTCTGCGGATCGGTCGAGTATGACGGCGCGCAGCTGGAACTCCGCCAGGCGCTGGAGCCCTGGCACGTTCTGGGAGAAACCGGCGCGATCGGCGGNACGGTGCGCTACACCGACAGTTCGGTCGAACGCCTTCAGGTGCGCCTCGCAGCCGCCGATCCGGAGCGNTATGTCGTNACCTGCAACGGTCGNAAAATGCCGCTGACGCCGACNTCNACNANTGGCGTGTCNGTCGGTGCGGTTCGCTACAAGGCNTGGGAGCCGGCCATGGCGCTGCATCCCGTCATCCCGGTNCANGCGCCGCTGACTTTCGATATCTACGACACATGGTCCGGCCGTGCGCTCGGCGGTTGCGTCTATCANGTGGCCCATCCGGGAGGGCGGAATTACGACACTTTCCCCGTCAACGGTAACGAAGCCGAAGCGCGCCGCCTTGCGCGTTTCGAGCCACGGGGTCATAACCCGGGGAGTTACAACCCGCCNTACGAGATCCCGCATCCGGAATTCCCGATGACGCTCGATCTGCGGCGGCCACCCATGGTCTGACATGATCACNACAAAGCCCCACTCGGAAAACGGTATTNGCGACTTCCTCTCGGGNTANGCGCCGATGCCNGGGGCNCCNGACGAACTNCTCGACGCGAACGGCTCGGTCCGGCCGGTCTGGGCAGACCTGATCNGNCATCTCGCGTCACGCTCATCCGAGCAGCTTGATGCCCAGTTCGCACGCGGCGCGAGCTATCTGCGNGANGCNGGNGTCTTCTACCGCCANTATGGCGATGCCGACCGTTCGGAGCGNGACTGGCCGTTAAGCCCGGTCCCCGTTGTCATNTCGCAGGATGAATGGACTGANCTCGAAAGCGGGCTCAAGCAACGCGCCGATCTTCTGGAAACGGTGCTGGCCGATCTTTACNGNGACAACAGGCTGACACGCGACGGCCATCTGCCGGCNATGCTNGTTGCCGGCAATCCCGAATGGCTCCGCCCCATGGTNGGGCTNAANCCNGCNTCCGGACGCTATCTCCATTTCGTCGCCTTCGANATCGGACGCGGNGCNGACGGNGGNTGGTGGGTNNTGGGCGACCGCACCCAGGCGCCTTCGGGTTCGGGCTACGCACTGGAAAACCGCATGGCCTCGACGCACAGCTTTGCGGGCTTCTACCGCAATGCCAACGTTGTCCGCGTCAGCGCATTCTTCAAGGCTTTCCGCGACGGGCTCAACCGCTTGCGCAAGGAAGAAGACAGCCGNGTCGGCATCCTNACNCCGGGNCCGATGAACGATGTCTATTTCGAGCACGCCTATATCGCCCGCTATCTCGGCATGGCGCTTCTNGAAGGCGAAGACCTNACGGTGATCGACGGGCANTTGATGGTGCGNACCATATCCGGCCCGCAGCCGGTTTCGGTGCTGTGGCGCAGGCTCGATGCCAATTGGGTCGATCCCATGGAGCTCGACGAGACCTCGCGGCTCGGAACGCCCGGGCTGCTGTCGGCCTTGCGCGCCGGCACCGTTCACATGGTCAACGCGCTGGGCTCCGGCGTTCTCGAAGCGCGCGCCTTCATGGCCTTCCTGCCACGCCTGTCCGAAGTTCTGACCGGAAAGCCGCTGGCCATTCCCAATATCGCCACCTGGTGGTGCGGCTCCGAAGCCGAGCGCGAGCACGTGCTTGCCAATGCCGGTCGGCTGATGATCGGGCCTGCCAATTCGCTGCATATGCCGCTTGAGCCGGATCGCGAAACGAGCCTCGGTGGCGAAGTACGCCCGGCATCCGCCGGGAGCCTTGCCGATTGGCTAAGTGCCGCCGGCCCGCAATTGGTCGGCCAGGAAGCCGTCACCTTGTCCACCACCCCGGTCTGGAGCGAGGGCAGGATCGTGCCCCGCCCGATGTCGATCCGCGTCTTCATGGCGCGCACGCCCTCGGGTTGGCAGGTCATGCCCGGCGGCTATGCGCGGATCGCGGCAAGCGACGCAGATCCCTCCGCGGTTTCTCTCAGGCGCGGCGGGTCGGTTGCCGATGTCTGGGTCATCTCCGACAAGCCGGTCGTCGGCGAGAGTATTCTCGAAAGCGGCTCGGGCGAATTTGGCCGTGCTCAGAGCGGGTGGCTGCCGAGCCGTGCCGCCGACAATCTTTTCTGGCTCGGCCGCTATGTCGAGCGCGCCGAAGGCACGATGCGCCTTCTGCGCGCCTATCACGGCCGGATCAATGAGATGTCGGAGGTGTCGACNCCTCTGATNCCGTCGCTCGCGAGCTATCTCGAAGCGCGTGGCATCTCGACNGAAGACGGCATTCCCGACGCGCTGATCGGCGAGCTGGGGGCTGCGACNGGCAGCGCNAACCGGCTGCGCGACCGTTTCTCCATNGATGCNTGGGCCTCNCTGGCCGACCTGCAGAAAACCGTCGAGCGGATGAGCCAGTCCGTCGATCGGGGTGATGATGCGGCCGTCGCCATGGGCGTTCTGCTCCGCAAGATCACCGGTTTCTCCGGTCTGGTTCACGACAATATGTACCGCTTTGCCGGCTGGCGCTTCCTCTCGCTCGGCCGGGCGTTGGAGCGCGCCATCAGCACCGTGCATCTGTTGCAGATTTTCGCCGACCCGATTGCACCGGAGGGCGGGCTCGATCTCTGCATCGAGATCGGTGACAGCGTCATGACCCATCGCCGCCGATACTCGGTCAACATCAACCGAGCCACGGTCATAGACCTGCTGGGGCTGGATCCGCTCAATCCCCGCTCTGTCGCCAGCCAGATCGAAGAGATCGTCAGCCACATCAATCTGTTGCCCGGAGCGGGGATGGCCGGCCGGCTTTCGCCGCTCGCAAAAGCGGCGCTGCGGTTATCGACCGACATTTCCGTCCACACGCCCGAAACACTCGATGCCGAGGCGCTTACCACGCTTGCCGCGCAGATCTACGACCTGTCCAACGATCTGGGCGAAACCTATTTCAACTGAACCCGAAGCCGCCATCTCGCCATGCGCTACGACATTTCGCTTACAATGACATTCGTCTACCAGGCAGCAGCGGTGAATGCCCGGCAGATCGTGCATCTCATGCCGGCGGACCGGCCCGGTCGCCAGCGGCTGATCGCCGGCAATCTGTCGATTACGCCACTGCCGACGCGGCGCGAGGACAGGTTCGATTTCTTCGGCAATGCCGAAACGGCGGTCGCACTCGATGGGGCGGTCAAGGAGGTCGACATCCGGTTGCAGGCACGTGTCGAGGTCACCGGAAGCGCGTTTCCTGAAGGCCTGCCCACACCGCCCGATGCCCTGGCGGGAGAAATCGCGGGATGGCGCGATCTCGGACCGTCCTCGCCGGTTCATTTCTGCGCACCCACCATGCGTGCGCCTGCCGATCCGGCAATCGGCGCCTATGCGCATGACGTCACGGCGGGAAGCCACAGCGTGGCCGGAAAGATCGAGGCGCTGGGGCTGGCGCTCAATCGCGACATGAAGTTCGATCCGAGTGCCACGACGGTGGATACACCGGCGGCGGAAGCCTTCGCCGAGCGTCACGGTGTCTGTCAGGATTTTACCCACATCATGATTGCCGGGCTCAGGAGCCTGGGTATTCCGGCGGGCTATGTCAGCGGTTTCATCCGCACAATCCCGCCACCCGGTCAGCCCCGTCTTGAAGGCGCCGACGCCATGCATGCGTGGGTCTCGGCCTGGTGCGGCCCGCATGTGGGCTGGGTCGAATACGACCCCACCAATGCCACTTTTGCCGGTCCCGACCATGTGGTTGTGGCCTATGGCCGGGACTATGGCGAGGTTGCCCCTGTCAAAGGGAGTATGCGGACGGCCGGCGGCCAGACCAGTGATCAGGCCGTCGACGTCATTCCGCTCGGTATGTGAGGCCGACGCTTACGACTTTTCCGACAGGCAGTCGCTCATCGACTTGGCGAGGTTCTTGATGAGGGTTGGGTAGAGATCCGGACCCGGCGTCAGGTCTGCGCCGATCGGGTCGAGGGTGCCGGCATGTGCGTCGCTGCCTTCAATGGCGACAGAGACGATCTTCGGCTCGAATTGCGGTTCGGCGAAGACACAGGCCGCCTTGAGTGATTTCAGCTTTGTCTGGATCTCGCCGATCCGCTCTGCGCCGGGACGGAGCTCGGGATTGATGGTGATCGAACCGGCAGCTTCCATGCCGAAGCGGTTTTCGAAATAGTGATAGGCATCGTGAAAGACGATGAACGAACGGTCACGGACGGGATCGAGCGTCTGGTTGACCTCCTCGATCAGCGCGTCGAGCTTCTCGTCCTCTTCCTGACCGTTCGCCGCATAGCTGGCCGCGTTGGCCGGGTCCGCGGCAGAGAGGACGGTCACGATCTTTTCGACAAAAGCCTTTGCGTTCTCAGGATCGAGCCAGACATGCGGATCGATTTCCTCATGCTCATGGCCGTCCTCATGCGCTTCTTCATGCTCGTGCTTGTGGGCTTCCTCGTGTTCATGCTCATGGGCATCGTCTGCATGCTCGGAATGCGCATGCTCCTCGCCCCCATTGGCGTCATGGTCTTCACCTTCGTGGTGATGATCGTGATGCTCGAAGGTTCCGCCCTCGCGCGGCTCGAGCTTGGTGACACCTGCGGCATCGATCAGCGGTACCGACTGCGCCGAACCGGCGATCGTTTCAACGGGCTTGACGAGAAAGGACTCGAGCTCCGGTCCGACCCAGAACACTACGTCGGCGTTCTGCAGTTCTCCTGCCTGCGACGGCTTCATCTGGTACCCGTGCGGGGAGGACGCGCCGTCGACCAGCAGTTTCGGCTCGCCGACACCTTTCATCACCGCGGCAACGAGCGAGTGGACCGGCTTGATCGACGTAACGACGGACGGCTCGGCATGTGCCATCGAGACGGCGAGCGGCGAAACGGAAAGTGCCAGTCCGGCCAGCGCGGGGGCGAGCGGCGAGCGGAACGAGGGGAGGGAGAAACGCATGGAGTAGTCCTTCTGCTGTCATGTTATAAGATAACATTGCGTAATTGTATAACGTGTGCAATAGGTCGCCGCAAGAGAGAATTTTCAGGACCGTTTCATGGACCAGATGGCCGACATTCAAACCGCTCCAGAGCAGCCTTCGCCGGATAANGACGCATNTCCCATTGTCTCGCTGAAGGGNGCGGGNGTCTTCCGCTCNGGCCGCTGGCTGGTGCGCGGGATCGACGTTGATTTGAAGNCTGGCGAAATCCTCACGCTGATCGGGCCCAACGGATCGGGCAAGTCGACCACCGCGAAGATGGTGCTCGGGATCGAGAAGACGGACGAGGGCAGCGCCTGG
The DNA here is from genome assembly GCA_002707605.1 of Hoeflea sp. Taxonomy (GTDB): domain Bacteria; phylum Pseudomonadota; class Alphaproteobacteria; order Rhizobiales; family Rhizobiaceae; genus Pseudohoeflea. The sequence continues at coordinate 1,146,288 of PANK01000001.1, read as the reverse complement.
CGCGCGCCGGATCTCGTCGTCGGCTACGTGCCGCAGAAACTGTCTGTCGACTGGACGCTGCCGCTCTCCGTCGAACGGTTCATGCGCCTGACCCGGTCCCTGTCGAAATCGGAAATCAACGCAGCGCTCACTCGTACCGGTGTTGTCCATCTCGCCAAATCGGAAGTGCGCAACCTGTCCGGTGGCGAGTTTCAGCGTGTGATGCTNGCNCGNGCCATTGCNCGCAAGCCGGGCCTCCTGGTGCTCGACGAGCCTGTGCAGGGCGTGGATTTTGCAGGCGAGATCGCGCTGTACGATCTGATCGGAAAGATCCGCGACGAGCTCAATTGCGCCGTCCTTCTGATCTCGCACGATCTCCATGTGGTGATGGCGGCGACGGACCGGGTTTTGTGTCTCAACGGTCATATATGCTGTCAGGGAACGCCCACATCGGTCGCCGACAGCGAAGAATATCGCCAGCTGTTTGGCGCGCGCGGCGCACCGCAACTCGCGGTCTATCAGCATCATCACGATCACACCCATCTGGAGGATGGCCGCGTGCTTCACGCCGACGGCTCCATCACCGAACACTGCCATCCCGATGACGGTCATCACGNNNATGATCANGNCGACGGTATCCATNNNCACNATCANGACCATNANCANGTTCATGCAGGCAANGGGGAAGGGCGGAACTGATGCTCGATGATTTCTTCGTCCGCGCGCTTCTCGCCGGTATCGGGATNGCGGCTGTCGCCGGTCCNCTCGGCTGTTTCATCGTCTGGCGGCGGCTCGCATATTATGGCGATACGCTCGCTCATGCTGCCCTTCTCGGCGTGGCGCTCGCCTTTCTGCTCGAGATCAACATCACGCTCGCGGTCTTTGCCGTGGCGCTCTTCGTCTCGCTGGCGCTTCTGGCGCTCGAACGTCGTGCCGGGCTGTCCGCGGATGCGCTTCTCGGCATTCTCTCGCACTCGGCACTCGCGCTCGGTCTCGTGGTGATATCGACCATGGCCTGGCTNCGCGTNGACCTGATGGGNCTGCTNTTNGGNGACATCCTNTCGGTNTCGCGNATCGATGTTGCGATGATCTGGATCGGAGGTGCTGCGGTNCTTGCAATTCTCGCGCTTATCTGGCGACCGCTCTTTGCGGCGACCGTCAGCCCGGAACTGGCCGAGGCCGAAGGCATGAATGTCACCAGGGCCAATCTCNTCTTCATGGTNCTCATGGCGATCGTCATTGCCATCGCCATGAAGGTGGTCGGNGTCCTTCTCATAACCGCGATGCTGGTGATACCCGCGGCAACGGCCCGCCGCTTTGCCACCGGACCGGAGCAGATGGCGATACTCGCCGCACTATTCGGTGTAGTGTCCGTCTGCCTCGGTCTCGGCGCATCAAGGCTGTGGGATCCCCAGTCCGGTCCTGCAATCGTCGTCGCAGCGCTCTGCCTTTTCGTGCTAAGCTTGTCGCCACTGGCAAAGCTCGTCGATCGTCGCAGGACGGCGCGGGCGAACGATGCCTGGGAGGAAGGAATTCGGCCATGACTGCGCATGTTCACAATCACGCGGCACTGACGAAAAACCAGGCGCTGGTTTTCGGCGAACTGTCGAAGGCCGAAGGACCGCTGTCGGCCTATACCATTCTCGACCAGCTGCGCTCGGAAGGATTCCGCGCGCCTCTGCAGGTCTATCGTGCGCTCGACAAGCTGGTCGAGTTCGGCATGGTTCACCGGCTCGAAAGCCTCAACGCCTTTGTTGCCTGCAGTCACAAGGATTGCGAAGCCCACTCCGCTGCCGCCTTCGCTATCTGCGAGAAGTGCGGGCAGGTAACGGAACTCTCCGACGCGAAACTCGACGACCGCCTGCGGGAACTGGCCGAGGCGACCGGCTTCGCACTCACCAAATCCGTGGTCGAACTTCGCGGTATTTGCGCCGACTGCAAGGCCGCCTGAACCCTTGATATTCTAGCCGACAGTAGCTCCACCAAAGACGGCGGTGAAAAAATTAATCAAACGATTGATTAAATCCTGATTGATGCTATCTTCCGGCCATTCGAGGAGAATGCGATGGCAAAGGGTGCGTGGAACAGGGATGCGAGTAGGGCGGGAGAGGAAACTCGCCTGGAGCTCGTTGGCGCGGCCATCCGGCTGTTCGGCGCCAAGGGGTTCGAGGCCACCTCCACGCGCGAGATCGCGGCTGCGGCGAACGCCAATATTGCGTCCATCGCCTATCATTTCGGNGGCAAGGAAGGGCTCCGNATGGCCTGCGCCGAGATGGCGGCGGATCAGATCGGCCGCGTCATCGGCGAGGTGGTCATCCAAAGCGATCCGCAGGGCGATCCCGATGAAGCGCTGAAGATCATCGAAATCGCGATTACCGCAGCTCTCAACTTTCTTGTCGGCGAGGCACGTGCACAGCACATGGCGGCCTTCATTTTGAGCGAGGTCGCCCGTCCCGGCGAGGTTTTCGAGAAGCTCTACGGACAGGTGTTCCAGCCGGTTCATTCGCGGGTGTGCCAGCTAATGGGGTTGGCGACGGGACGCGATCCGGAGGACGAGGTCATTCGGCTCGGCGTCTTCACGATCGTCGGCCAGGTTCTCTATTTCCGCCTTGGGGCTCACATTGTTGCCCGTCGCATGGACTGGGACGCATTCGGTCCGGATGAAATCGCATCGATCCGCGATGTCGTCGTCGNAAACATCCGCGCCTTCGCCGCAAGCAACAAGACAGGAACCCGATCATGAGCGCATTTCTCTGTGCCATACCGCTGATTGGCGGATTGCTGTCCGCCTGTCCCGATGCCCATCCGCTTGCGGTCGGCTATGCCGAGGGCGAGTTTGTTCTGGCCGCCCCCATCGAGACGGCCGAGATCGTCTCNGTTTCGGTCNGGCGCGGTGATCGCGTGAAATCGGATTCGCCGCTCGTAGAGCTGGAAAAGCGCGACGCGGAAATAGCCGTTGCGCAGGCGCGGGCTGCGCTGGCACAGGCGGAGAGCAATCTCGCCAATCTTCGGCAGGGCAGACGGCCCGAGGAGATTGCGGCCATTCAGGCGTCCCTTGCCAGCGCGAAGGCCCAGGCCGCTCAGGCGTCGAAGACCTTTGATCGGCAGTCGGATCTACTTTCGCGCGGGATCGCGACCCAGGCCGCCTATGACAGTGCCGAGACCAGCCTCGAACTTGCCCGCGCCAAGGTGACGGAACTGCAGGCCAATCTGGCCGTGGCGCAATTGCCCGCCCGCAAGGACGAGATCGCTGCCGCCAACGCTCAAGTAGAGCAAGCGCAGGCGGCCCTCGAACAGGCGGAATGGCGGCTCGCACAGCGCTCGATCTCGGTCCCCGTCGACGGCATCGTCTACGATATCGTCAGGAATCCCGGCGAGGTGGCGGGACCGCAGGCTCCGGTGCTGTCGGTGCTTCCCGACAGCGCGATCAAGCTGAAGCTCTATGTGCCGGAAGCCGCGCTGTCCTCACTTGCGCTCGGCGATGAACTGGCGGTCCGCTGCGACGGCTGCTCGGACAAGACTCGCGCCAAGATCTCCTACATCTCGCCGGATCCCGAATTCACGCCGCCGGTCATCTACTCGCTCGAAAATCGGCAGAAGCTCGTCTACCTCGTCGAGGCGCGACCGGAAGATGGAGATCCCGCGCTCAAGCCCGGCCAGATTGTCGATGTCGATCTGGAGATCGCCGGCAAATGAACGTGATCGACGTCCACGACCTGACCAAGAGCTTCAATGGCAAGACCGTTGTCGATCATGTCTCCATGGTGGTTGGACGTGGCGAGATCTCCGGCTTTCTGGGTCCCAACGGCTCGGGCAAGACCACGACGATCCGCGTCATGTGCGGTCTTCTGAAACCGGATACCGGCCATGGGACCGTGCTCGGCCACGACCTCCTGACCGACGGGCTCAAGATCAAGCGCGAGGTCGGCTATATGACCCAGCGTTTTTCCTTCTACGAGGATCTTTCGATCAAGGAGAACCTGGCTTTCGTTGCCCGGCTCTACGAGCTCGATCCGGTCGGCCAGGCGGTGCGCGATACGCTGGAGGATCTGGGGCTTTATTCCCGCCGCCGGCAATTGGCAGGCACGCTGTCCGGCGGCTGGAAACAGCGTTTGGCGCTCGCCGCCTGCCTCATGCACAAGCCGAGNCTCCTCCTGCTCGACGAGCCCACGGCCGGTGTCGACCCGAATGCCCGTCGTGAATTTTGGGACGAAATCCATGCCCGCGCCGCCGACGGTCTGACGGTGCTGGTCTCCACACACTACATGGACGAGGCGGAGCGTTGCCACCGCATTCACTACATCTCCTACGGCAAGCTGATTGCGAGCGGCACGGTGGACGAGGTGGTCAATAATGCCGGGCTCTTCACGATCCTGGTGACGGGCGGTGATCTTCCCGCGGCCCAGAAGCGGCTGCGGGAGACGGAAGGTGTCGATCAGGTCGCGCCCTTCGGCGTCACGCTCCATGTGGTCGGCACCGATCATGACAAGCTGGAAACTGCCGTCCGGCAAGTTTGTACGGAGACCGGCAGCCAGTGGACCAAGGGCGAGACGAGCCTCGAGGATGTCTTCATCCAGTTCATGGCGAACGCGCGGGACAATATGTCATGAACGCGCTCTTCTCCCTCAAGCGGCTCTACGCCATCGTGCTGAAGGAACTCATCCAGATGCGCCGCGACCGGGTGACATTCGTCATGATGCTCGGCGTGCCGCTGGTGCAGCTCATCCTCTTCGGCTACGCGATCAACCTGGACCCCAAGGGGCTCCCCGCCGCTCTGGTGACGACAAGCCAGGATCAGTACACCCGCGCCATGGTCACGGCGCTCGAGAACACCGGCTATTATCGTTTCGATCACCTGGTCGATAGCGCCGAGGCGGGCGACAGGCTGTTGGAGAACGGCACGGTCTCCTTCGTTGTCACCATTCCAGCGGATTTTGCGCGCCGGGTGATCCGCGGCGACCATCCGCAGATCCTGATCGAGGCGGACGCGACCGATCCGTCAGTCGCATCGGGCGCGATCTCCACGCTTTCGACAGTCGCCGCACAGGCCTTGTTGCGAGAGCAGTCGGCGGAAGTGCAGTCTTCGCGGGAGAAAGCCAATCAGCTCGAAGTCGTTGTGCACCGGCTCTACAATCCCGAGGGCATCACCCAGTACAATATTGTCCCCGGCTTGCTGGGCGTCATCCTGCAGCTGACAATGGTGATGATGACCTCGATGGCGCTGACGCGCGAAACCGAGCGCGGCACCATGGAGAACCTCCTCGCGATGCCCGCAAGCCCGCTCGAGATCATGCTGGGCAAGGTCATCCCCTATCTTATGGTGGGCGCGGTTCAGGTTCTCGTTGTCCTGGGGGCCGCGCGCTTTCTCTTCGGGGTGCCCTTCGTCGGCTCGATGACGCTTCTTCTTGTCGGGATATCAATCTTTGTCATGTCGCTGGTGCTGCTCGGCTACACCTTTTCCACGCTTGCGCGCTCACAGATGCAGGCCATGCAACTGACCTTCTTTTTCTTCCTGCCGTCGCTGATGCTCTCGGGCTTCATGTTCCCGTTTCGCGGCATGCCGGACTGGGCNCANGTGCTCGGGNANATNTTTCCCCTCACGCANTTTNTNNGGGTNATCCGCGCGGTCATGCTCAAGGGAGCGGATTTCGTGACGATCTCCAACGAAATCGGCGCGCTTGTCCTGTTCGTCGTCATCTATGCNGGNCTTGCNCTCCTGCGGTTCAGGCGNACCCTNGACTAGGCNNGGTCTATTCCCCNNCCTGCNNGNTNTTGGTNANCATGCANGCGCCGCCCANTCCGCGCAGCTTCGAGCAGGTNGCCTGNGCGCTGCCNCGCGTNTCNGCNCCGATGCGCACGGAAAAATGGCTCGGCCGCCCCATCCCCGCNNCCANGGGCATCACGTANACCTTNCCGCCNCCGATCCNNAAACCCGTGCGCNCCTTGACCTCGCTCCAGAANGTCATCGCGGCATCGATATCGTTTCCNGNTCCCACCACCACCGCCCACGGCATGTCNGNCGGNTCTTCAAGNGAGGCGTCACCACTCGCAATCAGCGGCATNCGCCGGCAGGCATCGCCGAACCCGAANCGCGTTTCGAGNGGCCGGACGTCGAGCTTCGCCTTGGGATNGCGNAAGAACTCGGGGCTTTCNCCGGTCATCTTGCGCACGAANATCATNGTCGAAACCGGCAGATATCCCTNNCCGTCGAGCCAGCGCCGGACCGGCTTCTCGCCCGCCTGATAGGCCGCAANGGCGAGNCCAAAATTACCGAACTGGCTTTTGAGATCGGCAATCCGCTTCGCAGCCGCCGGAATGGCNATCTCGATATCGGTGGGATCNGAAAGTCCNACGCTCCCNGCAACGGNCGCATTGAANTTGGCAACNCCCNTCGCACCGGTCGGCGACGTGTANNCNGGATCNAAACCCGTCTCCGAAAAGAANAGCCGCGCCATGAGGGCCTCCGGNACCCCGGTNGNCTNGGCCTGTTCCGCGATCAACGTGCAGATCCGGTCGACTGGCGCTGCNTTTTCTTCCTGCGCAGACGTGGGCTGCGAGANNANNAAGCAGGCGGTGATCGCGATGCAGGCGACGAATGGACGGGGCAGGGCGGATCGGCCGTTCAGTCTTCTCATCCCATGCCTCGATGGTTTCATTCGACACCGATGATGAACGGGGTGCGCAAAATTCTCAAGCAGCCTTACATGCTTGAGGGCAGAAGCAGGACGATCCCGGGAATGGCGATGATAAGCGCGACGCGCANGATATCGAGTGCCAGGAAGGGGACGAGGCCCGTGAAGATCGTCTTCAGGCTCACATCCTTGACCACNGATTTCAGNACGAAGGCGTTCATCCCGACGGGCGGCGTGATGTAGCTGATCTCNGTGACGATCACCACGAAGATNCCGAACCAGATGAGATCGATGCCNAGNGAGGCGACGACCGGATAGAAGATNGGNACCGTCAGCATGATCATGGACAGGCCCTCGAGCATGCAGCCGAGNACCAGATAGATCACCAGGATGGTGAGAAGTACGGAAAGCGGCGAACTNCCGAAGANNGTNAGAAGCGCCTGCATGTCGGTCGTCATGCCGGAGAGNTTGACGTAGTTGGTAAAGGTCAGNGCGCCGAAGAGGATGAAGAACATCATCGCGGTCGTNCGCGCTGTCTCGAAAAGNGTTTCGAGCGTTTCGCGGAAATTGAGCCGNCGGCTGGCGATGACGAGCAGAAACGCCCCCGCCGCACCCATGCCGGCACTTTCGGTCGGCGTGAAGACGCCGAAATAGATCCCGCCCATGACGAAGACGAATAGAGCCAAAGCGCCCGATGTCCGGCCGAGTGCCGCGAACCGGTCCCTGAGCGGCAGCTTGGGTTCGGTCTGTAGCGTGTCTCCGCGCAGCTTCACCGAGATCATCACGGCGATCGCGTAGCCGATGACGCCGACAATGCCCGGGATGATGCCGGCCAGGAACAGCTTGCCAATGTCCTGCTGTGTCATGATCCCGTAGACGACAAGGATCACGGACGGCGGAATGAGGATGCCGAGCGTACCGCCGGCGGCGATCGAGGCCGTTGAGATTTCGTCGGGATAGCCGAAACGGCGCATCGAGGGCAGCGCGATTTTAGACATCGTGGCCGCCGTCGCGATCGAGGAGCCGCACACCGACGAGAAACCGCCGCAGGCAATCACGGTGGCAATGGCGAGGCCGCCGGGGCGGTGGCGCAGCCAGGCGTGCGCGGCGGCGTAGAGATCGCGCGCGATGCCGGACTGAACGACGAAGTTGCCCATCATCAGGAACAGCGGCAGCACCGAGAGCGAGTAGTTACGGCCGTTCTCGAAGAATGTCTGGCCAATAAGCGCCAGCGAAGGCTGCCAGCCGATGATTGAAGCTGTTCCGACAAGGCCGACGAGCGCCAGCGCAAAGGCGATCGGCATGCCGGTCAGGAGAAGGGCCGCAAGCACAGCGACACCGATCGGCCATTCGCTCATTATTCGCTCGCTCGATTTTGCGAGACGTGCCCACCACGCAAGCCGCTCACGCCCGTCCATAACGTTATCAGCGCCGACACGCCTATGCACATAGCGCAGAACCAGGCGACGGGCGCCAGCGGAAAGTCGAGTGTTTCCGTCGTGCCACCGTAACCGGCGATCTGATTGCCCTGCTGGAAGATCCGCCAGCCGATTGCTGACAGCAGCGCAGCAATGACCAGCGACAGGATGAACTCACGCATCGGCTGGAATCGCGCCGGCAGCCGGTCCGAGAGCAGGCTCACCGACACATGCCCGCGGTCGAGCGTGACTGCGGGCAGTCCCAGGAACACGACCCCGACCAGCATCAGTTCGGTCAGTTCGGTTGCGCCAACAAGCGGGCTGTTGAACAGATAGCGCCCGACGACATCGATGAGCGTGATGCCCATCATGGCGAGAAGCATGGCGGCGCAGATTGACGCCAGCGCCAGGCGCAGGGGCCCACCACGTCGCCCATCGTCCGGACCGAACCGATCCGGCCGCATCGCTTCACTCATTCGGCGGCTGCTTTCTCGATTTCCGATTTCAGCACATCAAGCGCTTCCTTGCCTTCGAGGCCACTCTTGGAGAAGTCCTCGAGCGAAGCGTCGATCACCGGCTGCAGCTTTTCTTTCAGAACATCCATCTGCTCGGCGGTTGCCTCATGGATGGTCACCTTGCCGTCCATCGCCTTCACGCCTTCCGCGTCGACACGGTCCCACATCTGGCCGAACTGTCGGGCGAGCGCCTCGCCCGAAACGCTGTCGATCGCAGCCTTGTCCTCTTCCGAGAGGCTTTCCCACTTGGCCTTGTTCATCACCACGAAGAACGAGGTGTTGTAGAGCCCGCCTTCGACGAACAGCGCCTGATCGAGAAGCGGAATCAGGCCGAAGAAGTTGACCGATTCAGGCGGGAAGAAAATGCCGTCGGCAACCTTCTGCGACAGCAGCTCATAGGTCTTGGACGAGGGACCTTCGACCGGCACCGAACCGAGCGCNGTNGCNACNTCNTGGACGAGNCCGCCGCCGACNCGGATCTTCGCGCCTTCGAANCTGGANAGGTCGGANAGATCGCGGCCCTTGATGAANGCTTCGCCGGGGCCGTGGGTGAAGACGGCCAGCACCTTNACATCGTCATATTCGCCGGCGTNCTTGAGCATCTTNTCGAAGGTGCGCCAGTAGGCNACCGAGGTGACGGTGGCGCTGTTNCCNAGNAACGGGCCTTCTGTNATCGAGGCGGTCTTGAAGCGGCCCGGCGTATAGCCCTGAACGCCGTAGGCGATGTCCGCCACGCCGTTGACGGCGAGATCGTACTGGCCCGGCGGCGGGGCGAGAGGAGCGGAGAGGATATTGAGCTTGACTCGGCCTTCGGACGCTTCCTCGACCTTCTTGGCATAATTGGTCAGCGCGTCGGAGACGATCGGATGCGCAGGCGGCAGCCAGCTCGCGACGTTCAGCACGGTCTCGGCCTGGGCGGCGAAAGATGTCAGCGCCAGTGCGGTGGAAAGAAGGGCCGTGCGGAAAAAGCTGGTCATGGCGAATTGTCCCNTGGTGGAATGGTGCTTCCATGNATACGCCNCGGACACGTTCCGGGGCGGTTACNTGGAATGAACATTCAGCCGTTTNGGAGTCAAGCGCAAGGCCGGGACCTNGGNTCAGCTTTCCGGAGTTTTCCCGATNGCCCGATCNCTGTCGGCGATGATTTTCCGGTCTTCCTGCATTTCAAGCCACATCGCATTGACNACGGCGAANCCGGCNGCAAGNGGGAGACCGAGAAGCCAGGCAAAATACCACATGTCTGTTTCCTTTCTTCCGGCTCAGTAGACGTTGTTGGAATTGGACGTCACGTCATCCTCGGTCACCTTGCCCCACAGCACCTTGTAGACCCAGGCGGTGTACAGAAGAATGAGCGGCAGGAAGATGATGACGCATATCAGCATGACGAACAGCGTCAGATGCGAGGACGATGCATCCCAGACCGTCAGCGAGGATCTCGGATCGATCGAGGACGGCAGGATGAAGGGAAACATCGTCAGCCCGACGGTCGAGATGACACCCAGTATGCCGAGCTTGGACCACAGGAGTGCAGAGACCTCGCCAACACCGCGGAGCTTCGTCAACGCCATCGCCATGCCGACGAAGCCCAGAATGGGGGCGATGATGATCCAGGGACGTGCGCCATAGGCGGCGAGCCAGCTTGCGTCCGTGGCGACCTCCGAATAGCGAGGATTGGACGGGCCGTCGGTGATGACCTGACCCACCAGACGGTAACCGTCGATGCCGAAGGCAAGCCACAGGCCAGCCAGCGCAAAGCCGGCGATGGCGACAAGACCGGCGATTGTGCCGTAGGCCCGGGCCCGCCGTGCGATGTCGCCTTCGGTCTTCAGCGCAAGCCATGCCGCGCCATGCATGATCAGCATCGAGAGGGACACGACGCCNGTGAGCAGGGCGAACGGGTTCAGAAGGCCCAGGAACTTGCCGTAGAACGTGCCGTCATACATCGGCATCAGGTCTTCGGTNAGATGGAAGGGAACGCCCTGGAGGACATTGCCNACNGCCACGCCGAAGATCAGCGCGGGCACGGCGCCGCCCACGAACAGCGCCCAGTCCCATCCGGTTCGCCAGCGCTTGTCTTNCCGCTTGGAGCGGTACTTGAAGCCCACCGGACGAAGAATNAGNGCCGCCAGGATCGCGAACATGGCGAGGTAGAAGCCCGAAAACGAGACCGCGTAGAGCGGCGGCCATGCGGCGAAGATCGCGCCGCCGCCGAGGATGAACCAGACCTGGTTGCCTTCCCAGACGGGCCCGACCGTGTTGATCACGACACGGCGTTCGACATCGGTTTTCGCCACGAAGGGCAGCAATGCGCCGGTACCCATGTCGAAACCGTCCGTCATGGCAAAGCCGATCAGCAGAACGCCGAGCAGCACCCACCAGACGACACGGAGAAAATCGAAGGGAACGAGTTCGAAAAGGATCATCTCTCGGTCCTCCTATTCGGCCGGCTGCGGTGTGGGGGAAGGCTCGGCTGCCGGGTCGACCCCGCTGGTGCTGAGCCGCCTGATATGACGTTTGGTCCAGTCTGCGGTGGTGTCGACGTCCTCGACCGGTCCCTTGCGGATGTATTTGAGCATCAGCCCGATTTCGACGACGAAGAGCACCGTGTAGAAGAGCATGAAGCCCGCAAGCGTGACGAGGAGGTCGCCCACTGAAAGATGTGAGACCGAAAGTGCCGTCGGAAGGACCCCGTCTACCGTCCAGGGCTGGCGTCCATATTCGGCGACAATCCATCCCATTTCAGCTGCGATCCACGGGGCCGGGATCATGACGACCGCCACCCAGAGCGCCGGGCGGGGGAAGCGCATCTGCTTGAAGTTGGCGCGATAGAAGAAATACGTCATCGTCCCGATGAAGAGCATGCCCAGTCCGACCATGATCCGGAAGGCCCAGAACAACGGCCAGACATGGGGAATGGTATCTTCCGCAGCCTGTGCGATCTGNGCGTCGGTCGCCTCTCTCGGATCGTCAACATANCGCTTGAGAAGCAGCGCATAGCCGAGATCGTCGGANTTNGCCTCAAATCGCGCACGCACCTCGGACGGTGTCTGATCCCGATCCTGCCGGATCGTCATCAGCGCATCGTAGGCGATCAACCCGTTTCGGATCTTGGTTGCGTTTTCCTGCTCGAGCTCACTGATACCCGCGATTTCTTCCGTCAATGACCGGGTGCCGATGAGGCCCATCACCCAGGGAATATGGATCGCATATTTCGTTTCCCGGTTTTCCTGGTCGGGAATGCCGAAAAGCGTGAAGCTTGCCGGTGCAGGTTCGGTCTCCCACATCGCCTCGATGGCTGCCAGTTTCATCTTCTGGGATTCGCCGGCGGAGTAACCGGATTCATCGCCCAGCACGACNACCGAAAGCGCGGATGCAAGCCCGAAGCTGGCGGCAACGGCGATTGAGCGACGCGCAAGTTCGATATGCCGGCCCTTGAGAAGATACCANGCCGAGACACCGAGAACGAAGACCGCNGCGGTCACGTAACCNGCCGAAACCGTATGGACGAATTTCGCCTGCGCCACGGTGTTGAACATGACGTCGAAGAAGCTGGTCATCTCCATGCGCATCGTGTCGGGATTGAACGCGGCGCCCACCGGATGCTGCATCCAGCCATTGGCGATCAGAATCCACAGCGCGGAGAAGTTCGAACCGATGGCAACAAGCCACGCCACCATGAGATGCTGAAGCTTGCTCAGTTTTTCCCAGCCGAAGAAGAACAGGCCCACGAAGGTGGCTTCGAGGAAGAAGGCCATCANGCCCTCGATGGCGAGCGGCGCGCCGAAGATATCGCCGACATAATGGCTGTAATAGCTCCAGTTCATGCCGAACTGGAATTCCATGGTGATGCCTGTCGCCACCCCAAGCACGAAGTTGATGCCGAACAGCGTGCCCCAGAACTTGGTCATCTGCCGCCAGATGGGTCGATCGGTCATCACATAGACCGTTTCCATGATGGCGACGATGACGGAAAGGCCGAGCGTCAGCGGCACGAAAAGAAAGTGGTACATCGCCGTCATTGCAAATTGCAGGCGAGACAGCTCTACGACACCGATTTCCATCTGTATCTCCTTTCGCGCGGGGCGTGGGCTAGATGGCAGGAAGCCCGGCGATTGATATTAGGCGGATACCATCGCTGCCTGTCATCGCGGGAGTGTCTATACTGACGCAGGGAGTGCGACATGGTGACACCGATGGGCGAACTCCCGCTCAGCCGCCCGATGTGACGCGAGAAGAATAACACCGTTTTCAAGCATCTGGCGATGGATGCCGGAAAGAACCTTCCGTGCTGTTTCGCCGTCCAGGCCCTCGGTCGGTTCGTCGAGCAGCAACAGGCGCGGTCGCCGGGCGAGCGTGCGCGCGAGTGCCAGGCGCCGGCTCTCGCCACCGGACAATCCGCTGCCTGCCTCGCCGAGCCGCATGTCGAGGCCGCCGCGGNCTGCAATGGTCTCGTCGAGCGCGACCGCCGACAGGAGCGACCAGATGGCGCCATCGTCGATGTCGGGATCGGCCATGCGCACGGCATCGCGAATCGAGCCGGCCAAAAGCGTGGTGCGCTGGGGCAGGAACGCGACGTCGCGGCGNAGTTCCGTTTCGGTCCATTGTGTGAGCGGCAAGCCGCCGANTGTGATGGTGCCTTCCGACGGCTCCAACATGCGCGCGGCAAGCATCAGGATCGTCGACTTTCCCGCACCGCTCGCGCCGGTGAGCGCCACGATCTCGCCGGGCGCCAGATCGAGAGAGAAGCCGTCGAGGATCGTCGCGNCGCCGGTATGTCCGAAGGACACGCGATCGAAGGAAAGAAGAGCCTTGCTATCGTTNGCCGTCCGCGTCTNTGGCGCGGCNGCTNTATTTNCCGNAACATCGAGCATCCGGGTCACGCGCNGCGCCGCNTCGGTCATCGGGCCGAGNTCGGCAAGTCCGCGGCGNATCGGGCCGAGCATTTCGGCAAGCGCCAGCGTGGCGAAGAAGCCGATGGCCGCAATCGCCGGATCGACAACGCCTTGGATCACCAACCAGGCGCCGNTAAGCAAGGCCCCGCCGGAGACAATCGTTTGGGTGATCGACATGACGAGCCCGCTCAGGCGCTCGGCCTTGTCGGTTTCAGTGATCGCCTCTTGCAGGCGCGCTTCCGCCGAGAGCGCTTGGGCCTTGCGGCGGTCCGTCTGCCCGGCGACCAGCCATTCGGCGCGGCCGGCGACCAGGTCCATGGTCCTGAGGCGCAACGCATTCTGCGCGGAAAAGGCTCGTCGCGCCGGTTTGCGGGCGCGGATCATGACGATCACGAGTGCGGCGATTGAACCGGCGCCGAAGCCGGCAAGCACCCAGAGGGCCAGCCGGAGATCGACGAGAAACCACAGCGCCACCAGCGCCCCGATCAGCGCGAGGGTCGCGGCGGCGAACGGTATGATCAGCCGCAGAACCAAGCCGTCGAGTGTATCGACATCGCGCAGGATCCGATTGAGCTGTTCGCCGGCGCGCAAGTTCGCGAGGTGGGAAAAAGGGCTTTGCGACAGGGCTTCGAGCAGGCTGACCCGCAGGCGCGCGAGGCTCTTCAGCGTGGCGTCATGGGTGAGCATCCGCTCGCCGTAACGCGCGGCGGTCCGTCCGAGCGCCAGAAAGCGCACACCGGCGCTCGGGCGGAAGACGTCGAAGACGAGACCGGCGCCCGCCAGACCTGCGAGGCCAGCTGCCGTGATGAACCAGCCCGACAGGCCGAGGAGCGCCACACCGGCGGCCAGCACAGCGACCGCAAGCAGTGTCCCGCGCAGGAGAGGCCACCATTCTTCCGTGAGCAGACGGCGTGCAATGCGGAGAAGCGCACTCATGCCGCGTCTCCGAGTACGATACGGCGGTCCATGCGCGCTGCGAGTTCGAGATCGTGCGTGGCGACGATGAGGCTTGCGCCGCGTTCCTTCAGCGCCAGCAAGCCTTTGGTGACGGCTTGGGCGGTCTCCGCATCGAGATCGGCGGTGGGTTCGTCGGCGAGAATGATGCTTGCGGGCGAGCAGAAGGCGCGGGCGATCATCAGTCGCCGCGCTTCGCCGCCCGAAACGCCATGCCCGGTTTCGCCGAGCCGGGTGTCGAGGCCGCGGGGCAGGCGGGCAACGATATCGGATGCCGATGCCGCGCTCAGGGCTGAGCGAAGGTCGGCGTCGCTCGCGTCCGGCGCGAAACGGCGGAGATTGGCCCGCAGGCTCTCATGAGCGAAATGCGGGCTTTGCGGAATGAAGGCGATGTGTTGTCGCCACCCATCGGCAGTCTCCTCGTCAAGGGATCGATCGCCGATCCAAACCGCGCCGTCTGCGGCAGGTGTGAGGCCGGCGATCAGCGCAAGCAGGCTCGACTTGCCGGTCCCGCTCGGTCCGACGACCGCGAGTGACTGCCCTGCCGCGAGTTCGAAATCCGGGTAGGCAATCGTTTGGCCGGCGGGCGTGATCCAGCACAGCGAGCGGGCCGCCAATAGTGCGGGGGCCGGTGATTTTGCAGCCACACCTCTGCCCAGCATTGGAGCGTATGGTGCGGTTTCGACAGCATCGAGTTCAACGGCCACCGCCGCAGCCTGCGCCTTGTCGTGCCAGGAAGCGGCGAGGTCACGCAAAGGCTGGAAGAAGTCGGGCGCGAGCAGAAGCAGAAAGACACCTTCGCCGACGCCGAGTGGTTCCGACCAGGCGCCGAAGGTGATTTGCCCGATGAGTGAAAAGCCGACATAGACCGCCATCAGCGCCACGCCGATTGCGGAGAAGAATTCCAGCACGGTCGACGAGAGAAATGCGACGGCCAGAACCTTCATCGTCTTGCGGTGAAGGCGTTCGGCCGAGCGCCGGAAATCCCGGATCGTGCGGTCGGTGGCATCGATGAGGCGCAGATCCGTGAGCGCGCGGATGCGCTCCATCAACAGCCCGTTCATCGAGCCGATTTCCTTCATCTGCCGTTCACTCGCTTCCTGCGCGGCCATGCCCACGAGCGCCATGAAGACCGGGATAAGGGGTCCGGCGATGAGAAGAATAAGGGAAGCGATCCAGGAGAAGGGCAGGGCGACGAGAATGATCGCAACGGGGACGATCCGCGCCCGCGTCATCGCCGGGCGGTAGCGGATGAGATAGGGAGCCGTCTCCGCAAGCTTGTCAGCCGTGAGGGCTGCGATTTCGGCCGAACTACGCCCATCCTCCGAGAAGGGGGAGCGCAAGGCCTCGCGCGAAAGAAGCTTGTCCCGTTCGCGCGAGATCGCGGCCTGCGCCGCAGCAAGCGTGATCGATCCGGCGTGATAAGAAAGTGCCGCGCGCAGGATTCCGATGAGAACGAAGACCGACGATCCGTAGAGGGCGGTGAAGAAATGCGGCTGACCCGAGACAAGGTCGTCGATCACGATAGCCGCGGCGGCTGCCTGCCCGATCCACAGGAGACTGGCAATTACGATGAGCCATTCAGCGCGGCGGAGTCGGGTCGCTTCCGGTGCCGTCATTTGGTCCAGTCGCAGCCGACCTCGATCCTCCGAGGTCTGCTTCGGCCCTGTGTCGATCTCGTCTTCTGTCATGATGGATTGGGCGGGGTCATCAGACGCTATCCATACGCCAAACCGCTTCCACGCGCCAACGGGCGCCATGCGCCATGGGGACGCAGGTCTCCATGTCGACAATTTGTATTTTGAGGGAGTAGGATCCGAATCGCGGTCAGGACAGAAAATGAGCGAGGATCAACCGTGGCAGAAATCATAGCAGTTGAGGCGACGCCGGCAAAGCGGAAACGCGGTCAGGGTGTCGGTACGGTCTACGACATCCTCAAGCATGAAATCCTCGATTTGACCATGCAGCCCGGCAGCCCGATCGACGAGGTGAAGCTGACCGAGCGCTTCTCCATGTCGCGAACGCCGATCCGCGAGGCGCTGGTCAAGCTCGCCAGTGAAGGTCTTGTGGTCACGCTGCCCAACCGATCGACGGTGGTGGCGCCGATCGATTTTCAGAACCTGGCCCATTTCTTCGATGCGCTGACCCTGATGTACCGTGTGACAACGCGGCTCGCCGCGACCAATCGCACCGATAACGAACTCGTCCGTATCCGCGAATTGCAGAAGAGCTACGAGGACGCAGTCTCCGAAAAGAACGTGCCCGCGATGATCGAGGTGAACCGCGATTTTCATGCCGAGATCGCACGCGCGGGCAAGAACCGCTATTACGTGGAGCTTTTCGATCGCCTGCTCGACGAGGGACGGCGCCTGCTAAGGCTCTATTATTCCTCCTTCAACGACGAACTGCCGCAACTCTATCTCGATGAACACGAAGAGATGGTTCAGGCAGTGCAGGATCGCGACGTGGCCAAGGCGGACCGCATCGCCCAGCAGCATGCACAGCAGATCGTTCGACAGATCCAGGCCTACATCACCGAAGACCGTCGCCTGAACGCCAACCTCACTCTCTAAAAAGACCTTCTCTGTCTCGGGCTTTCGAGTTGACGCTCGCGACTGCTGTTCACATCCAAAAATATTTTTTGTCGACAAGAAAAATACAATGTGCATATTTAGCCTGTCTTCGCTCCAAGACGACAGGGCGGCTGGGGATCGCTTTCGGGGGAATCTCTGTCTCGTCTGACAAGGCCAACCGGCCGCGCATCCGTGCAGCGGCCAACCACAGAGGGTTTCATGTTCAACAAACTGAAAAAGTTTGCACTGGTATCAGTGCTGAGTCTCATGCCGCTGTTCGCGGTCGCCCAGGAAGTGACCTGGCAGATCCCGACTTCGGTTCCGGAAGGTTCGCCCTTCTACGTCAATTTCCTCGAGCGTTTTGCCGATAACGCCGATGCGCTCACCGAAAGTCGCGTCAAGATCGAGCCGTTCGGCGCGGGCGTTCTCGTTCCGGCGCTGCAGGTTTACGACGGCGTCAAGGACGGCATCATCCAGGCCGGCCACTCGACCCCGAGCTATCTGGTCAATCAGGACCCGACCAACGCCATCTTCGCCGGCTTTCCGGGCGGCATGGGGCCCGAAGCTTTCATCACCTGGATCTACGAGAAGGGTGGCAAGGAAAAGCTCGCCGAACTGCGCGCCAAGGATGGCCTGAAAAACCTCATCGTCGGCATCGGTTCGTCGGAAATCATGGCACATTCCAACGTGCCGGTGACCAAGGCCGAAGACCTCAAGGGCCTCAAGTACCGCACCTCCGGTCCGTGGGCGGCTGTCATGAGCGAATATTTCGGCGCCGTGCCGACCGTCGTTCCGCCCGGTGAAATCTACACCCTGCTGCAGCGCAAGGGCGTCGACCTGATCGAATGGGGCCCGCCCTCGGGCAACATGCCGGAAGGTTTCCACGAAGCCGCCAAGTACATCATCGTACCGGGCGTTCACCAGCCGACCTTCCTCTGGGAAGTCGTCATGAAGCAGGAAACCTGGGACGCGCTCCCCGACGATCTCAAGCCGCTGCTTGAAAAGGCTGCCGAGCTGACGACCATGCAGGCCCTCATCCACTTCTACGGCGACGATGTCGTGGCGATGGACACATACCGCAAGGGCAAGAACGAGATCATCACCCTGTCGCCGGAATTCGTGAAGGAACTCTCCGACGCTGGCAACGACTGGATATCCAAGACCGCCGAGGCTCAGAAGGCCGAAGGCAACGAGACGATGTCCGAGATCCTTGCCGACTATCAGTCGTTCAAGAGCCTCTGGGAATCGGAATCGAGCTACCTGATCCGGAACCAGAAGTAAGTTTGAAACGGAGACGACCGTCATGACCAAGCTGTTCGGAATAGTCGAGGCGTTTACCCGCCTCCTCGCCTGGGCGGCGCGGCTGGTGACGGTCGTACTCGTTGCAAGCATGATCTACGAAGTGGTGGCGCGCTATTTCTTCGGCGCGCCGACCATCTGGGCCTTCGACATCTCCTACATGGCGACTGGCGTGCTTTTCGTGCTCGGCGCCGCCTACACGCTGAAGGAAGACGGTCACGTCCGGATCGATTTTCTCGCCCAGAAGATGAACCCGAAGTTCCGTCGCTGGTACGAGGGCCTCCTCTTCATCTTCGTCATTGCACCGATTTTTGGCCTTCTTTCCAAATTCGCCGTCGAGAAGACATGGCGCGCCTTCCAGACCTCCGAGGTCGAGATGGTGAGTCCCTGGGCGCCACTCATGTGGCCGTTCTACGCGGCCCTCGCACTCGGACTGATCGCTCTCACGATGCAGCAGATCGTCCACGGCCTTCGCCTGCTCATGGGCGAAGATGACAAAAGCTTCGAACTGGAAGCCTGATTAGATGCTTATCGCCTCACTCATGTTCCCGGCGCTCTTCGTGCTGGTTCTCACCGGGATCCCGATTGCCTTCTCGCTCGCCATCGTCTCGGCGGCAGCTGGACTCGCCAAGTTCGGCCCGCACGCCTTCGGCCAGCTCTATGGGGCCTTCTATTCGGCTTCGACAAACTTCATTCTCGCAGCGATCCCGATGTTCGTGCTGATGGGCGCGATACTGGAGCGTTCGGGGATTGCCGAGCGCCTCTTCCGCGTCATGCAGATATGGATGACGCGTCTGCCGGGCGGGCTCGCAGTCGCAACGATCGCCATGGGCGCGGTCTTTGCGGCCGCAGCCGGAGTCGTTGGGGCCGTCGAAGTCATGATCGGCATGATGGCCATTCCCGCCATGCAGCGCGGTGGCTTTCGCAACAGCCAGATCGCAGGAACCATCTGCGCGGGCGGTTCGCTTGGCACGATGATTCCCCCCTCAGTCATCGCTGTCATGTACGCATCGCTCGCGCAGATGTCGGTGGGCGAACTGCTCGCCGGGATGATGTTGCCTGGCCTGCTGATGGTCGGCCTGTTCATCGTCTATCTCATCATTCAGGGTGTCGTCGCACCGCCCGAACCCGCCGAGGAAAACATCGAGCCCGACGTACCTCTCGGCGAGAAGATGAAGCTGACCGTCACGTCACTGCTGCCGATCGTGGCGCTGATCTTCGCCGTTCTCGGCTCGCTTCTGGCTGGCATTGCCTCGCCCACCGAAGCGGCTTCCGTTGGGGCGCTGGGCGCGACGATCCTCGCCATCGTCTATCGCAAATTCTCACTGCCGATGCTGTTCGATTCCCTTGCGATCACCGTGCGCATCTCGGCAATGATCCTCCTGATCGTCGCGGCAGGCACCATGTTCATGGGGACGTTTGCAGCCAATGGCGGCTCGCGGCTGATCCGCTCCATGGTCGAGCTCTCCGGCTTCGGAGATGCCGGCATGATCGTGCTGTTCCTGATCATCGTGCTTCTTCTCGGCTTCGTGCTCGACTGGACCGCAAACGTGCTGATTACGGTACCGCTCTTCACGCCCTTCATCCGGCAGGCGGGCATCGATCCGGTCTGGTTCGGCACGATGATGATCGTCGTCATCCAGACGAGCTACCTGACGCCGCCGATGGCCTCGTCCATTTTTTATCTGAAATCCATCGCGCCGAAGGACATGACCTACGGCCAGATGTGCCGGGGTGTCGTCCCCTTCATCATCCTGCAGATCCTCACCCTCGCTCTCGTCGCGCTGTTCCCGGCCCTATCGACCTGGCTGCCTTCGAAAATCGTCGGTTTCTGATAGTCTGACTAACAACCTTAAGAAGAGAGTCCCATGAACGATTCCATTTTCACCGGCTGCATTCCGGCCCTGATGACGCCCTGCAAGGCTGATCGTACTCCGGATTTCGATGCGCTTGTCCGCAAGGGCAAGGAATTGATCGAGGCCGGCATGTCTGCCGTCGTCTATTGCGGATCGATGGGTGACTGGCCGCTTCTGACCGACGCGCAGCGCATGGAAGGCGTGGCCCGCCTGACTGAAGCTGGCGTTCCGGTGATCGTCGGCACGGGCGCGGTGAATACAGCCTCGGCTGTTGCTCACGCCGCGCATGCTGCCAAGGTTGGTGCCAAGGGTCTCATGGTTATCCCGCGCGTTCTCTCCCGCGGTTCCTCGCCTGCGGCACAGAAGGCGCACTTCAAGGCGATTCTGTCTGCCGCGCCCGAGCTTCCGGCTGTCATCTACAACAGCCCGTATTATGGCTTTGCCACCCGCGCCGACCTCTTCTTTGCCCTGCGTGCCGAGCACCCCAACCTGATCGGCTTCAAGGAATTCGGCGGTGCGGCGGATCTGCGTTACGCCGCAGAGAACATCACGTCGCGCGACGACTCAGTAACCCTGATGGTTGGCGTCGATACCACCGTGTTCCACGGTTTCGTCAATTGCGGCGCCGGCGGAGCGATCACCGGCATCGGCAATGCGCTGCCGAAGGAAGTTCTTCACCTTGTGGCACTTTGTGAAAAGGCGGCTGAGGGCGACGTGAAGGCCCGCGCCCAGGCGCTCGAACTGGAAAGCGCGCTCGGCGTTCTCTCCTCCTTCGACGAAGGCCCGGATCTCGTCCTCTTCTACAAGTATCTGCTCGTGCTGAACGGCGAGAGCGAATACGAGCTGCACTTCAATGAGACCGATGCACTCGACGATGCCCAGCGCAACTATGTCGAGGCGCAGTACAAGCTGTTCCGNACNTGGTATNCGGATTGGTCGGCTAATCTCGGCTGATCAAATCGACTGACTGTCTACACGGCGGCGGGCCAAGTGGTCTGCCGCCGTTTTCATTTGTGGTTNGCNGTCTNTTGCTCCTAAGCTGGGGTCANCGCCATGAAGGACCCGCCAGTGACAGACGCGATNNCAATCATCCCCGGTCGGGCGGAAGGCCCNNTCGTTGCCAGCACCGAGCCGCTGAGCTTCTGGGGTGGNGTCGATCCGGCCACGGCGCTGGTCATCGACGCCTCGCATNCGCTGAAGGGGNGCAGCATTTCGGGCGCGATCCTGATGCTGCCGCTGAGCCGCGGGTCNNGCACCGGGTCCGGCGTNCTGCTCGACCTCGTTCTGAGCGGCCGCGGACCCGCGGCGATCATTTTCTCGGANCCNGAGGATGTCCTGACGCTCGGTGCGNTGGTGGCCGGCGAGATGTTCGACAGGTCCCTGCCNGTCTTGCGCGTCTCGCAGGAGGTTTTCGAAAAGCTCTCGCTGAATGACGAGATCGCNATCGAAGANGACCTTATCATCNCCGGTGATTTTAAACTGCCGGTCGTNCCACCAGNCGCGACTGAACTCGATCTCACCGATGACGAACGCGCCATGCTNGAAGGTCNCGAGGGGGAGGCGGCAGCGGTCGCCATGCGGGTGATATGCGCCATGGCTGNCCAGCAGGGCGCGACCGCGCTGGTGCCTGTCACCCAGGCCCANATCGANGGNTGNATCTANGCGAGCCCGGCCAANCTNACCTTTGCCGAAANGATGNTTGAACTCGGCGCCAAGGTCTCGGTGCCNACGACNATGAATGCAATCTCCGTCGACCGNGAAAACTGGCGCGGGCAGGGGATGGATCCGGATTTCGGCAACCCCGCGCAGCGTCTGGCCGATGCCTATGTCGAGATGGGCTGTGCACCGACCTTCACCTGCGCGCCCTATCTGCTCGAAACCGCGCCGCAACAGGCCGAAGCGATTGCCTGGGCCGAATCCAACGCCGTCGTCTTCGCCAATACGGTCCTCGGCGCACGCACCACGAAACACCCCGATTTTCTCGATCTCTGTATCGCGATAACCGGGCGCGCGCCACGTTCGGGCGCCTATCTCGATGAACACCGCAGGCCGGCCGTCATCCTCGAAATCAATGTGCCGGAACAGGTCGACGACGCCTTCTGGCCGCTCGTCGGCTATATGGCCGGGGCACGCGCACCCGACCGCATTCCGCTTATCAAGGGGCTGGGGGAAGCCGGGCCCGGACCCGACGATCTCAAGGCACTCTGTGCCGCGTTCGGCACCATGTCGGCGGCGCCGATGCTCCATATCGAAAGCGTGACGCCGGAGGCCGATCAGCAACCCTTGCCGGACGCTGTAACGATCAATGTCACACGCGAGGACTTGCGTGAGACGTGGGCGCGACTGAACTACGGCCCGGAAGCGGTGGACCTGATTGCNATCGGCAGTCCGCATGCTTCGCTCGAGGANTTGCGCGTTCTGCGNGATGCGCTGGGCGGGGAGGTAANCCGCGTGCCGATCATCGCNACCGCCGGTCGCCGGATCATCGATGAGGCCCGAGCCGATGGCATTCTGTATGANCTGAAGAAATCGGGCGTCCGGGTGTTCCCCGACATCTGCTGGTGCTCGATCCGCGAGCCGGTCTTCCCGCGTGAAACAAAAGTCGTNCTGACGAATTCAGGCAAATATGCCCATTACGGTCCGGGTCTCTCGGGGCGCNATGTGCGCCTTGCNGGGCTCGATGATTGCATCCGGGCCGCACTCACCGGATCGGCCCCGCCNCGCATGCCCGACTGGCTGGAAAAATGAGCGGCTGACCTGCGACATTCTGCCCTTCAAAGGTGCCGGGAACCCTCGGCTCTTTTGCGCGTTGGAGTCTTATGATGGACATCCGTAAGAAACTGCTCACAAAACCGATTCACCGCTGGGCAAAGACGGCCTTGCCCAGCTTGTCGAAGACCGAAGCGGAAGCGCTCNACGCCGGCGAAGTCTGGTGGGAAGCGGACCTCTTTTCCGGCAATCCCGATTATTCCAAGCTNCATGCGGTCAAGGCGCCGACGCTCACGGTTGAGGAGCAGGCGTTTCTGGANGGTCCCTGCGCCCAGCTTTGCGAGATGATCGACGATTGGAAGATCAATCAGCAGGATGCTGACCTGCCGCCTGAAGTCTGGGACTTTCTGCGCAAGAACGGCTTCTTCGGGATGATCATCCACAAGAAGCATGGCGGNCTCGGTTTTTCGGCCTTTGCCCATTCCGAAGTCGTCCGTTTCATCTCNACCCGCTCCGTTGCNGCAGCCGTCACCGTGATGGTCCCNAATTCGCTNGGCCCGGGCGAACTGATCCACCAGTTCGGTACNGANGAGCAGAAGGAATACTGGCTGCCGCGTCTGGCTGACGGNACCGAACTNCCGGCATTCGGCCTGACNAGNAACGANGCCGGTTCCGATGCCTCNGCNATGGTCGATGAAGGCATCGTCGAAAAAGGCATGTGGAACGGCGAGGAAGTGCTCGGCATCCGCCTNAACTGGGCCAAGCGCTACATTACGCTTTCGCCGGTNTGTACNGTTCTGGGNCTCGCCTTCAAGNTGAGNGACCCCGACAACCATCTCGNNAAGGGNCNGGATGTCGGCATCACCTGCGCGCTGGTTCCGACCGACCTCGAAGGTGTNGANACNGGNCGNCGCCATATCCCCTCCACNACNATGTTCATGAACGGNCCGACGACCGGNAAGGACGTGTTCATTCCGATCGATCACATCATNGGNGGNCCGGATTACGCCGGNCGCGGCTGGATGATGCTGATGAGNGCGCTNGCCGCCGGTCGCGGCATNTCGCTTCCGTCCATGGGTACGGCCGCCATCGCCATGTCGGCACACACCACCGGCGCCTATGCCCGCATCCGTCAGCAGTTCAACCTGCCGATCGGCAAGTTCGGCGGCGTACAGATCCCGATGGCCAGCATGGCGGTCGATTCCTACGTGATGGATGCGGCGCGCCGGCTCACCTGTGCAGGTCTCGATGAAGGTCGAGCGCTCTCGGTCATCTCTGCCATCATGAAGGCCCATGCGACGCTTCGCATGCGTGATGCCTGCAATGATGCGATGGACGTCCATTCCGGCAAGGCCGTGATCGACGGTCCGTCCAACTACCTGCTCCCGCTCTACCGCGCGGTGCCGATCGGTATCACTGTGGAGGGTGCCAACATCGTCACTCGTGCGCTGATCATTTTCGGTCAGGGCTCGATCCGCGCCCATCCGCATCTCCTCGATGAGATGCAGGCGCTGGCGATGGAAGACAACGAGAAGAGCCTCGACGCCTTCGACAAGTCGTTCTGGGCGCATGTCGGCCACAGCGTGAAAACGGCAGGCCGCGCCTTTATCCGCGCATGGACGGGCAGCCTTGTTTCGCCCGCGCCAAATGGTTCGGCACCCGTCGCCCACATCTACCGTGAGCTCGCACGCTGGTCGGCTGCTTATGCTCTGGTGGCGGACCTGTGCTTCCTCGTCTTCGGCGGCGAACTCAAGCGTCGCGAGATGATCTCCATCCGCATGGGCGACATCCTGTCTGAAATGTACCTCATGTCCGCAGCGCTCAAGCGCTGGGAGGACGAAGGGCAGCAGGAGGCCGACCTGCCCATTCTCGAATACGCGGCCACGCGTTCGTTCAACACGATCCGTCGTCTCCTCAACGAGGTGCTGGAGAATACCCCGTCGATGGCCGCGCGTGCAGTGGCACGGTTCGTCACGCTGCCCGGCGGCGGCACCACCGGGCCGAGCGACGAACTGATCGCTGAATGCGCCAATCTGATCTACGAGCCGTCGGCCACCCGCGACCGGATCACCGGACATCTCGGGACGGCTGGTGTCCGTCCCGGCGTTGCGAAGCTCAACGAGGCTTACGCGGCAGTGATCGAGCTCGATCCGCTGATGAAGAAGCTGCGCAAGGCCAAGCAGACGCCGGACGACGCCTTGGCTGCAGGCGCGATCACCGACGAAGAGCGCGGCAAGATCGCTCATATGGAGACGCTGGTTGCCGAGGTTACGGCGGTCGACGACTTCACGCCGGAAGAACTGGCTCGCTACTATGAAGGTTTCAAGTCTGAAGAACCCTCAAGGATTGCTGCAGAATGAGCCGCCCAGTTTATCTCGTCGATGGTGCCCGCACGCCGTTCTTGAAGGCGCGCGGCAAACCCGGTCCTTTCACCCCGGTCGATCTCTCGGTTCAGTGTGGAAGACCGCTGCTGGCACGGCAGACTTTTGACCCCCAGAAGCTCGATCTCGTCATTCTTGGCTGCGTCAACGTCGTCGCCGACGAGATGAACCCGGCCCGTGTTGCCGCCCTTCGCCTCGGCCTTGGCGAGGACATGGTGGCGTTTACGGTGCAGATCAATTGCGGCTCCGGCATGCAGTCGATCGATACGGCCTATCGTTATATTCGCGACGGAAGCCACGACATGATCCTGGCCGGTGGCGCGGAATCCTTGAGCCATGCGCCGCTGGTGCTGCGCCAGAGCGCGTCGGAATGGTTCGGCAAACTCGCGATGGCCAAGGGACCGTTCGATCAGGCGAAAGCGATGGCCGGTCTCAAGCCGGAATTCTTCAAGCCCGTCATCGGGCTCGAGCGCGGCCTCACCGATCCGGTGACCGAGCTCTCCATGGGCCAGACAGCCGAAATCCTCGCCCACCGTTTCGACATCTCCCGCAAGATGGCCGACACCTACGCCATG
Source organism: Hoeflea sp. (assembly GCA_002707605.1). GTDB lineage: Bacteria > Pseudomonadota > Alphaproteobacteria > Rhizobiales > Rhizobiaceae > Pseudohoeflea. The sequence goes on along the minus strand of PANK01000001.1, from coordinate 1,120,505 downwards.
GAAAGCCATCACCGGCTCGCCAAGGCACAGAAGGAAGGCTGGCTTGAGGATGAAGTCGTGCCGGCAATCGACCGCGACGGCAATGTCTATGAGGCCGATGACGGCGTGCGTCCCGACAGCGATCTCGCCGGTCTGGCCAAGCCCAAGCCCGCATTCGAGCGCCCCTATGGCAAGGTGACCGCCGGCAATTCGAGCCAGATCACCGACGGCGCGTCCTGGGTGATCCTGGCTTCGGAAGAAGCCGTCGAAGAACATGGACTCAAGCCCATTGCCCGCATCGTTGACAGCGAATGGGCAGCCCTCGATCCGTCTGTCATGGGACTGGGGCCGGTCATGAGTTCGACACCACTTGCCAAGCGCAACGAGCTCGAACTCAACACGATCGATGTATGGGAACTCAACGAAGCGTTCGCCGCGCAGGTTCTCTCCTGCCTGGCTGCTTGGGAGGATCCCGGCTTCTGCCGCGAAGTTCTCGGCCTTGATGATGCCTTTGGGCGTATCGACCGTGACAAGCTCAATATCGATGGCGGCGCGATCTCGCTCGGCCACCCGGTCGGGACCAGCGGCAATCGCATCGTCCTGCATCTCGCCAATGCGCTCAAGCGCACCGGCGGCAAATACGGCATCGCGACCGAATGCATCGGCGGCGGTCTTGGCGGTGCCATGCTCCTGGAGGCCATCCAATGAGCAAGCCAGTTCTGTCCTATCTCGGTGAAACCAAACTCGCGCTCGGCCCGGCCGAAAACGTCGAAGGTCATCCCTGGCGCAGGGCCGAAGCCGACGGCATCGTCTGGCTGGTTCTCGATTGCGCCGACACATCGACCAACACCATTTCGGAAGTGGTGCTTGAAGGGCTTAACGCCGAAGTCGAGGCGCTGGAGAAATCTTCGCCCAAGGCGGTGGTCCTGCGCTCGGCCAAGAAAAACGGATTTGCCGCCGGCGCCGATATCAACGGCTTCCGTGAGATGACCGGCGACGGCGCGATCGACATGCTCCGGAAGGGCGCGGAAGTGCTCGACCGCTTCGAGAAATTACCGTGTCCGACGATCGCTGTCGTTCACGGTATGGCGCTCGGTGCCGGTTTTGAGATCGCGCTCGCCTGCGATTATCGCATCGCTGTGGATGGCGCGACATTCGGCTTCCCGGAAGTCAATCTGGGCCTCCATCCGGGCTTGGGAGGCACCTATCGTTTGCCCGCACTCATCGATCCGCTGGAAGCCATGACGATGATGCTGACCGGCAAGACGGCCTATACGAAAAAGGCCAAGTCGCTCGGTATTGTCGATGCCGTGGTCGAGGAACGCCATGTCGAGGCGGCTGTAGAAGCCATCGTTGCCGGCAAGGTCGACAAGCAGAAGCCGGGCCTGAAGGCCAAGGCGCTGCAGTTCGATGCCGCACGCGGTCTGGTCGCCAATCGTATGCGCTCGGAAACCGGCAAGAAGGCGAAGAAGGAGCATTATCCCGCTCCTTACGCCCTTATCGACATCTGGGAAGAGCATGGCGATGACCGGAAGGCGATGCAGAAGGCGGAAATCGAGAGTTTCGCCGAGCTGCTGAAATCCGATACGTCGCAGAACTTGCAGCGCGTGTTTTTCCTCCAGCAGAGCCTGAAGAACGGCGCTCGTGGCGAGGATGGCATCGACCATGTCCACGTCATCGGTGCGGGCGAGATGGGTGCTGAAATTGCCGCCTGGTCGGCGATCAAGGGTAAGCGCGTCACACTCGGAGACATCAATCTCAAGCCGCTCGGCAAGGCTGTCAAGACGGCTGCCAAGATCTGCAAGGACAAGCATCTGACGAGCATTGAGACGCGCGATGTGCTTGATCGGCTGATTCCTGATCCGAAGGGCTATGGGCTGGCGAGGGCCGATCTCGTCATCGAGGCGGCGACGGAAAATCCCGAGCTCAAGGAGAAAATCTACGCCGACGCCGAAGGGCGGATGAAGCCGGATGCGATCCTTGCGACCAACACATCCAGCCTCCGCCTGTCTGAGCTTGGTTCGAATCTGAAAAATCCGAACCGCTTTGCCGGGTTGCATTTCTTCAACCCGGTCTCAAAAATGCAACTCGTTGAAGTCGTCAGCCAGGACGGTACCGACGAGAAAGTGCTCGAGCGCCTGATGGCGTTCTGCGGTGAGATTTCCCGTCTGCCCGTGCCGGTAACCGATTACCCGGGCTTCCTGGTCAATCGCGCGCTCACTCCATATCTCATGGAGGCGATGGTGCTCATGGAAGAGGGCGTCGACAAGGAAGTCATCGACAAGGCGGCAATCGATTTCGGCATGCCTATGGGACCCGTTGCTCTCGCCGACCAGGTGGGCCTCGATATCTGCCTTCATGTCGCCGAGAGCCTGAAATCCTCGCTCGACAAGCCGATGCCGGAGATCAACGACGAGCTTCGCCGGAAGGTCGATGCCGGGAATACGGGCAAGAAGTCAGGCAAGGGCTTTTATGACTGGTCGGACGGCACACCGCGACCCGACACGGACAAGGCCGGACCGGATGATCTGACCGACCGTCTGATCCTGCCGATGCTCGACGGCTGCGTGGAATGTCTGCGCAAGGGCGTGGCCCGTAATGCCGACGAGGTGGACGGCGCGATGATATTCGCCACCGGTTTCGCGCCGTTCCGCGGCGGGCCTATGCATTACGCCGAGACCCGTGGTACCGAAGAGATCCGTAAACGTCTTGAGGAACTTGCGGAGCGCCACGGTAACCGGTTTGCGCCGGACCCGGGGTGGGCCGACCTGTAATTCACCATGCAGAGACTGACTGATGCCGAGGCCGTCGCGCGTGAGATCGTAGCGGCGACAGGTGGCGATATACGCGTCGGGTTGCCGCTGGGCCTTGGCAAACCGGTGACCCTCATNAANGCGCTGGTCAAACTNGCNTGCGATGACCCGTCCATCANGCTGCAGATNTTNACCGCGCTGACGCTTGANGTGCCCGAAACGGGNGAGGGNATCCAGGGNCGNTTNCTCGGNCCCGNCCGNGATCGTCTNTTNGGCGCNTATCCNAGCCTTCTNTANGCNGACCTGATCCGNAAGGGNACGCTGCCCGACAANATNGAGGTCTCGGAGTTCTTCCTGCTCGCCGGACGCTGGCTGGATAATGNTACCGTCCAGCAGAACTATCTGTCCGCAAACTACACGCACGCATTCGACGTGCTGGTCTCNCGCCGTCCGAACGTGCTCGTNCAGTTGGTNGCAGAAGGTGAGAANGGCTTCAGCCTGTCGTCNAACACCGACATCTCNACCGANCTGTTCCGCTTGCGTGACGAAGGNAAACTCGATTTTGTTGCCTTCGCCGAGACNAGCGCCGAGATGCCGTTTCTGACNGGGCCCGGCGCGGTGGTGGCCAAGGACCAGTTTCNCACCGTCCTTGACCCTGAAAAACCGTTTGAACTNTTCTCNGCNGTCAAGCGNCCGGTGAACCTGACNGCCCATGCAATCGGNNNGCATGTCTCGCGGCTGGTGGAAGACGGCGGAACGCTGCAGATCGGNATNGGTGCGATCGGCGATTCNGTTGCCCACGCCCTTCTGCTCCGNCATCNCNGCAAGGCCGATGCAATATATGNCGACTGTCCCTTCNCGGTTTCCGAAGNNNACTCGGGACCGTTTGAAACNGGNCTNCATGGNGTCACNGAAATGCTNGTCGGCGGTCTNCTGAAGCTGTTTCAGGAAGGCGTGNTCAAACGTGAAGTCGATGGNNGNGCGATCTATGCCGGCTTTTTCGTCGAAACCCGTGACTTCTACCGNACNCTGCGCGAAATGCCCCAAGCGCAACGCGACAAGATCGCCATGGTGCCGGTCAGTTTTACCAACGCGCTNTANGGCGATGAGGAGAAGAAGCGTGCCGCGCGCGTGAAAGCCCGCTTCGTCAACGGCGCGATGAAGGTCTCCCTNCTNGGCGACATCATGTCGGACGCCATCGANAACGGNCGTGTGGTCAGCGGCGTCGGCGGACAGTTCAATTTCGTCGAACAGGCTCTGGCGCTCGATGACGGCCGCTCCATCATCACGCTGGCTGCCACCCGAAGGTCGGGCGGGAAACTCCATTCCAACATCGCATGGGATATCGAATGCACCACGGTGCCGCGNCACCTCCGCGATATCGTGGTGACCGANTATGGNATCGCCGANATNTGGGGNAAATCGGANGCNGANGTNATNGCNGCCCTGATCGAGATCGCCGACAGCCGNTTCCAGGACGAACTGATCGCCCGCGCCAAGAAGGCCGGCAANCTNCCGCANGAGCTACANGCTGCCGGAGAGTGCGAGGCACAACCTGCCGGNNACGGTTTCNGCCTGGCTNGNNCCGCATCGTNAGCTNTTGCCGACCTTCCCGCTCGGTACGGATTTCAACGAGATCGAGCAGAAACTCCTGCCGGTGCTGGCCCGCCTGAAACAGGAAGCCTCGTCTATCGCTGGCTATATCCGCCTCGCCACTTCAGCCTTCACAGGGAAGCCGCACCCCGACGAAGAGGAAGCTCTCGACCGTATGGGCTTTTCTACCAGTCCCACCAGCCTTTCCGGCATCGCGTTGAAGGGCGCGCTCAGGCTGGTCGCGGCGAAGCGCTGAGCTATGCGGTCGCAAAAAGGGGCGGCCAGACCGGCCCTTTGTCGTCTCTGACTGGGAAAGCAATCAGCCGTGCGCGGAACGGTGTTTGGAAAGTGTTTTCTCGACACCGGCGAGGGTTTTCAGCACCTCGTCACGCCAACCATGAGCGGGTAATTCGCGTATGGCTGTATGGGCAGCGCAGACGATCGGGGTGCCGGCCCATTTCTCGGCCAGATCGCGGGCCCATGCCGTAAAATCGTCGGATGCACCCGGACGGTCCTGGAGCGCCTTTGCGAGTGTCGGATGGAACTTGAGCTTGGACTGCGGCAGCAGCTTGCCGAGGAATCCGGGCGCCGCGAGTACCATGATCGTATCATCGACATGGACGATGCCGCTTTCCTTGTGGCGCACGAGGACCGAGGAAAAGTGAACATTCTCGTCCGCGCAGACGAGATTCACGCCTTCNGGCACGGAGAAATCGAGATCGGCGGCGAACTCGGCCTGCGTGGCGGGATCTTCAATCAAACCCGGCTCCCAGGGCAGTTCCGGCGCTTTGGTGTGATGGCGGCCCGTTCCGATCAAACGCGCATGCGGCAACAGCTTGTGTACGGCACTGCAATGAAGTGTGTGGAAGGGATGAACGTTGATGATCGCTTCGATCGCTTGTCCGCCATCTGTCAGAGAGAGAAGCGACTTGCGGTCGCTCTCGTCGAGGTCGTAACTGTCGAGCAGTACAAACTTGCCGTTCGCCCGTCGTGCGAGCGACATGTGGGTACCGACATTGATGACTTTGGCAACTTTGAAATCGCCGCGGAAAGTCCAGAAATTTTTGGCCAGTTGACGCATCGTACTGCTTCTCCAGCGCTTTCACTTCGTTCAGGGTGCGTGGNCCGCGCCCCACGGACGGCAAATGGATGGNNCTTGGGAATGTTCCTCGGCTTTTACGACATTAATGTGCACGTTGTTCAAGTCGTATGATCTCCTACCGGGCGGGCTTGTCATCCGGCAATCGGTCCCGCTAGCTATGTGATGAAATACAATCGCCTGGAAATTTGATGATGAAGATAGCGATCCTGAACCTGACCCTGCCGTTTCCCGGAACCACGGCGTTTGCGGAAACGGGCAGACAGATCCGCGATTGGATCGCCCCGGCGCTGCCCGATGCGGAATTCACGATCCTCGATATAGCAAAGGGNGAGCGGCTGCCGGTGCCCGAAGCTTATGATGGTTTCATCATCAGCGGATCCGAGGTCGGCGTCTACGACGAGGTCGAGTGGATGGAACCGCTGCGGCTGTTCCTGCTTGCCGCGCGCGATGCGGGCAAACCGCTCGTCGGGATCTGTTTCGGCCATCAGATGATGGCCCACACTTTCGGCGGACATGCGGAAAAGGCGCCGCTTGGGCCAGTGGTCGGCGCCAGGCGCTTCACGCTCGACGGCATCGAGACATATGCAAATGTCTGGCATCAGGATCAGGTCGTCGCCGTTCCGCCAGATGCGCGCGTGACAGGCTCCGCGGACTACTGCCCCGTCGGCATGCTGGACTATGATTTTCCGGCCTTCTCCATGCAGTTTCACCCGGAATATTCGCGTGCGTTTCTGACCCGTGAAATCGGCGTCATTCTGGGCAAGGGCATTGAACCCGATGCCGCAGAGCGCGCGCTCGAAAGCATGGCTCAGGTCGAGGTGCCGGCTGATCTGATGGCGCATCGCGCCGCAAGAACCTTCAAGCAGTTCGCCTGAAGGCTTTCACGCTTTCCATCGCGCCAGCCTCGATGAAGCGGGCGTCGGAACTTATCGTAACCAGGTTCATGCCGCGCTCAGCCGCGCCCCGGGCATAGTCGGGTGCTCCGCAATGGAGGCAACACATCAGCCCGGCCTCCGCGGTTGTTCTGCGGATATGCTCGATAAGTTCGAGAACCTCGGGCTCGCTCCGGTCGAAGCCCGGCCCGTGACCGAAAGCCGATCCGAGATCCGAGGGCCCGATATAGACACCCGTCAGGCCGGGCACTTTCAATATAGCCTCAAGCTCATCCACGGCTGATCGGGTTTCGATCATCGCGAGCGTGACGATTTCGCGATTGGCGGATGGCTGATAGTCGGCCCCGAATGCGAGACGTGCGCGAATTGGTCCCGAACTCCGTCGCCCGTCCGGCGGGTAGAGGCAGGCGGACGCGAAGCGCTCCGCATCTGCCGCGGTCTCGATCATCGGAGCGATGATGCCCATGGCCCCGGCGTCGAGCGCGCGCATTATCGGGGCTTCATCCACCCATGGCACGCGCACCATCGAGGCGGCACCCGACTTCTCGATGACAGGCAGAAGCGCCAGGAGATCGGAATAGTCCGCGGTGCCATGCTGTAGATCGACAGTGATGACATCCCAGCCGGCGACCGCCATCGCTTCGGCGCTGATCACCGAAGGTACGGCCAGCCATCCGTTGACGGCGGTGCGGCCCTCGGCCCAGACCTTGCGTAGCGGATTTGAGAATTTTGCCATCACACCCTCCTGCCATGATGCGGGACATGTGCGGATGGCTCCTCTCCGTCCGCACACGCTCAGGTCAACGTGGCACTGCCACCTGTTGCTGGCAAGCGCGAACGAACGGAGAGATCGATGTTGGAGGCGCGATCTTACGCGGCTGCCACGACGATGATTTCCACCTTGTATTCCGGGGTGGCGAGCTTGCTTTCGCCACAGGCGCGTGCAGGCGTGTGACCTTCGGGCACCCAGGCATCCCAGACGGCGTTCATCTCGGCGAAATCATCCATCGAATCGAGCCAGATGGTGGCCTGCAGGATCTTTGTCTTGTCCGAACCGCAGCGCGCCAGGAGATCGTCGATGTTCTTGAGGATNGCGGTCGTCTGNGCGGTGACGNTTTCGCCCTTCGCACCCACCTGGCCGGCGAGATANATCGTCGAGTTGTAAACGACGGCCTGGCTCATCCGCGGGCCGGTGTCGTGTCTGGTAATANCGCTCATTGAATATTCCTTTCTGAATGCTTTTTGTTACGCGCCGGCAAATCTCTTNGGATCAAGCGCGGCGACCGTGGCGGAGCTTAGATCGGGTTTCTCGNCGAGACACAACTGGACAGTTAGCCGCGCAAGNGCGGGTGCNGTCTGGATGCCGTAGCCGCCCTGACCGGCAANCCAGAAGANGCCCTCGCGCTCCGTGTCGAACCCGCAGACGGGGGTGCGATCGGGCGCGAAACTNCGCAANCCGGCCCAGCTTGTTTCGACGCGGGTGACCGGCGTCGTCACCGCNTGNTCAAANCGGAAAAGNCCCTCGGCAAGGTCCATTTCATCAGCCCAGGCATCATGTGCCTCGACCGCTGTTTCATCCGCGGGAGAAACCATGATCTTGCCGGCTTCGGGCTTGGCGTACCAGCGTTCGCTGGCCGAGGCCACCAGCGGCCACCTGTCGACATCGTAGCCATCGGGCGCGGGCAGGAGGGCTGCCGAGCGCCGCATCGGGGTGATGGAAAGCGGCCTCGCTCCGGCGAGCTGGGCAATCTGATCGGCCCAGGCTCCGGCGGCGTTGATGATGACCGGCGCAGAAAAACGGCCTATGGGCGTTTCGGCGGTCCANACTCCGTCCTCGCGGACAAGTGAGCTGACGGGGGCACCGGTCACNATATNACCGCCGCGCNGGCGCAACAGCCGGATNAGCCCCTGGAGGAAGCGGTCGACGTCGATATCCATCGCATCCCGCTCGATCGCGGCAGCGGCGATCGGCTCGGGCCGCAGNATGGGAAANAGCTCNACGGCTTCCGCNGCGGTCAGACGATCCATGCCGGAGGCTCCGGCCACATANGNATCGAANGTCGNNANTTCGTCCTCNGTGGCGATCATCAGTTCGCCGCGGGGCGACAGAAGGCTCGTCTCGCTCACACCTTCCGGCTCGACNAGNAAACCNTGCGCGGCGGCATTCAATGCTCTGAGCGTGGCGTTGCCGTAGTTGCGNATNTAGATCGCNGCNGTNCGNCCNGTCGCNTGATAGCCCGGTGTCNTCTCNGNTTCGAGCACGNTGACNCGTGCCTTTNCCGANAGNAANGCGGCCGCCGANATNCCGGCGATGCCGCCGCCGATGACGAGAAAATCACAGGTCTTGGTCATGCGCTCTGAAAACCCTCGAGAAAGCTNCGCAGATTGTGCCCNAGNTCCTCNCTGAGATAGCCGCCTTCCTGNACCATCAGNGTNGGCAGNCCNNNCTTNGCNATNNCNGNNCCGATGCGCGCAAAGCCNGGCGTGGTCACCGCGAGCCCCTTGAGCGGATCGTTCTCATAAGCGTCGAGCCCGAGCGCGACAACAAGAACNTCNGCNCCGAAATCGGAAATGCGCTNCAACGCNTTTTCGAGTGTCGNNAGATAGGCGTCNTCGCCGGTGCCGCGTTCGAGCGGNANGTTGAGATTATANCCGAGCCCTTCGCCCTCGCCGCGCTCGGCTGCGTGNCCCCAGTAGAAGGGGTAGAAGCGCATCGGATCGGCATGGATCGAGACGGTCAGTACATCCTTGCGCCGGTAGAATATGCCCTGCGTGCCGTTGCCGTGATGAACGTCGACATCAAGGATCGCCGCGCGTAACCCTCGTCGTGTGAATGCATCCGCAGCAATCCCGGAATTGTTGAGAAAACAGAAGCCGCCGGCGAGATCGGCAAAAGCGTGGTGGCCGGGCGGACGGCTCAGCGCATAAACGGCCTTCTCGCCGTTTGCNACGGCATCGACACCCGACAGNGCAGTCTGCGCCGACCAATAGGCNGACTCCCACGTTCCCGACGAAATCGGGCAGGANGTNTCGGTCTGGTGGTAGCCGGCCTGACCGACAGCCGAGCGCGGATAGCTGTCCGTGCGGTTGGCCGGATGGACATTCGGGATCACCTCGTCCGACGCACCTTCGATGCGCTTCCAGCGTTTGTGGATCGTGCGCAGGAAGGTCAGATATTCGGCGGAATGAATGGCGGCGATGGGGCCGAGCCCGTGATCCTGCGGCGCTTCGAACGTGCAACCCGCTGCCTCCGCTCCGCTTCTCAGAACCTCGACGCGGCGCGGCTGCTCCGGATTGGCGAGCCGGCTGCCATTGGCCATGAAGTGTTTCGGATCGTGCGCCGACTGGCGCGGGTCGAGAATGGCTTTCATCGGTTTTGTCCCGAGTTGTTGTGTCGTTGTTTTGATCAGAATGCGGTTCTGTCCGCGCCCTTGAGGCCGAGCATTTGGCGTGCTTCGGCGGGAGACGCGACTGTGCGACCGAGCCCTTCGACGATTCCGCGTATCTTTGCGACTTGCTCGGCATTGGATTTGGCCAGAACCCCGCGCTCGATCATCAGGCTNTCCTCNAGNCCGACGCGAACATGCCCGCCCATCGCCGCGGCAATTGTCGCCATCGGCATCTGCTGGCGTCCCGCAGCGAGCACCGAAAAGCGGTAGTCGTCGCCGAACAGCTTGTCGGCCATGCGCTTCATGTGGATGAGGTTATCCGGATCCGCGCCGATGCCGCCGAGCACGCCGAAGACGAACTGGATGAAGAACGGCGCCTGCACCATGCCCCGATCGGCGAAGTGCCTGAGCATGTAGAGATGGCCGACATCGTAGCATTCGAACTCGAAGCGGGCGCCGCGCTTCTCGCCCATCTCGGTGAGGACATGGGCAATGTCGCGCGGCGTGTTGCGGAAAATCAGTTCGTCGGAATTTTCGAGGAACGGCTTCTCCCAGTCATGTTTCCACTCGGTGATCCGCTCTGCTGCCGGATAGAGCGCGAAATTCATCGTGCCCATGTTGAGCGAGCACATTTCCGGCTCGGTTTGCAGGGGCGCTGCCAGTCGCTCCTCGAGGCTCATCAGAGCGCTGCCGCCGGTCGTCAGATTGATGACCGCATCGGTTCGCTGTTTGATGCGTGGGAGAAATCCCATGAAATGGTCCGGTGAGGCTGAGGGCCGACCGTCCTGGGGATCGCGCGCATGGAGATGAAGGATCGAGGCGCCAGCTTCGGCGGCGTCTACCGATTGCTCCGCGATCTCGTCGGCTGTGACCGGGAGGTGAGGGGACATTGACGGGGTGTGGATTGAGCCCGTCACCGCGCAGGTGATGATGATCTTGTCCATGCGACTGCCTCAAGCGCTCCGCTCGAGCAGCGGCCCGATATCGGCTTCCAGTTCGGCAAGCGATTCCGTCAGCGTTTCGATGATCTCGTCGACATGTGCCTCGGTGGCGATCATCGGCGGACAGACGAGGAAGTGATCCCCCTCATAACCGCCCCGCGTGCGCCTGGAATAAATGATCAATCCCTTGGAATAGGCGATCTCGACCAGCTTGTCGTAAAGGCCGAGTGAAGCCGGGAACGGTGTCATCGCCATGCGGTCGGAAACCAGTTCGAAAGCGAGCAGCAGACCTTCCCCCCGCACGTCGCCGATGAAGGGGAAGCGGTTCATCAGCCCTTTGAGCCGCTCCTTCAGAAGCGCGCCGGTCTTCGTGGCATTGTCCATCATGCCCTGGTTCTCGATCTCCTCGATCACAGCCAGACCGGCCGCACAGGCGAGGGGATTGCCGGCATAGGTGTAGCCGTGAATGAAGCCGCCCTTGTCGAGCACCGCATCAACGATGTGATCCTGCGCCAGCATGGCGCCCAGCGGCGCATAGCCGGCGGCAAAACCCTTGGAGACCACGAGGATGTCGGGGTCGACGTTCCAGTGTTCGCCGGCGAAGAATTTTCCGGTGCGTCCGCCGCCCGACATCACCTCGTCATGGATCAGCAGCACGCCATGTTTCGTGCAGATATCGCGGATGGCCTNCATGTAGCCNNCNGGCGGCACCAGCGCGCCGGTGGAAGCCCCACCCACNGGCTCGACGATGAAGGCGAGNANCGTTTCAGGGCCTTCCTCGATGATCTTGCGTTCNAGCATNGCGGCNTAGTGCACGCCGGTTGCNGGATCNTCGGGATCGAGNCCGTCGAGATAGGCNCGNGGCGCNGGGATCTTCGGCATCGGNCGCATCATNGCCTCGAANGGTGCGGTCATCGGCGTGTAGCCGGTCACGGCAAGCGCGCCGAGNGTGGCNCCGTGATAGCTTGGAAAGCGCGATATNACCTTCCAGCGCAGGGCCTCGCCCTTGGCNAGCGCATANTGCCGNGCGAGTTTGATACCGCTTTCGACCGCTTCTGATCCGCCGGAAACGAAGAAGGCGCGCTCCATGCCTGCAGGCGCCAGTTTGGCGGTCTTCTCTGCCAGTTTCTCCGCAGACTCGTTTTCGAAATGAAGTCGGTAGCCGAAGGTGGATTTTTCCATCTGACGGCGCATCGCCTCGAGCACCCGCTCATTGGAATGGCCGATATTGCAGACCATCGCGCCCGAAGAACCGTCGAGATAGCGCTTGCCGTCCACGTCCCAGAGATAGACGCCACGCGCCTGGTCGAGCAGCGGCCGGCGACGGCGGGTTTGGTAGAACAGGTGGCTCTTGGGGCGTTCGGGGGATGTTGTCATGCGGGCAGTACCGTGCAGTCCGAAGGACGGAAGGAAGCGGTNACCTCGCTTCCCTCTCCNTGCGGGCGGGTGTCGATCATGTTGATGGCTTGAAGTTGCAGGTCGCCAAGNCGGATGAAGTAACGCGCGGCCTGACCCTGATAATCGACGGTCTCGACCTTGGCCGAATGCGAGACGTCATTATTTGCCAGCTTGCCTTCCGACAACGCGAGCTTCTCGGCGCGAAGCACCAGTTTGACCGGGCCGGTCCCCGTCACCTTCGGTCCGCGGTCGGCTGGAATGACGATACGACCGAGATCGGGCGTTTCGAGCACGATGGATGTCTCGTCGCGGGCGGTGCATTCCGCTTCGACAATGTTGGAGGCCCCGAGGAACCGGGCGACGAATTCGCTGCCGGGCGTGTTGTAGACCTCCTGCGGTGCACCCATCTGCTCGATCCGGCCGGCCGACATCACGACGATCTGGTCGGACATGGCCAGCGCTTCGGACTGGTCGTGGGTCACGAAGACGGTCGTCACGCCGATGCGTTCCTGAATGCGCTTGAGTTCGACGCGCATGTCCTCGCGGAGATTGGCGTCGAGCGCCGACAGAGGCTCGTCGAGCAGAAGCACGTCCGGCTCGATCACGATAGAGCGCGCCAGCGCAATGCGCTGCTGCTGGCCGCCGGACAATTCCCGCGGATAGCGTTCTGCGACATGCGGCAGTTGCACGAGCTCCAGCGCGTCCTTCACCTTCCGCGCCATCTCCGACTTGCCGACGCCGCGATATTTCAGCCCGAAGGCGATATTGTCGGCCACCGTCTTGTGCGGAAACAGCGCATAATTCTGGAAGACGAGNCCAAGATTGCGCTTGTGGATCGGNACGTCGTTGACGCGTTTGCCGCCGATCTCGATTTCACCGGCAGTGGGATCGAGCAGGCCGGCGATCATGCGCAAGGTCGTCGTCTTGCCGCAGCCCGATGGGCCGAGCAACGTGACGAAACCGCCCTCGGGCATTTCCAGCGACATGCGGTGGACGGCGACATAATCGCCGAAGCGCTTTTCGATATCGGTGAGTTTGACGGTGCTCAAATCTCTGACCTTTCGAAGGGGCAGGGTGGTCCCCGCAATGGTTGCGGGGACCGGATTGCAGGCTCAGTAGCCCTTCTGGATGCGGCCGAATTCCTTCGACCATTCGGCTTCATGCCCGTTCCAGTATTCCGGATCGGCAAAGGTCAGACCAGAGAGCGTTCCTGTCGGATCGAAGGCCGGAAGGGTCGGGATCTTCTTGCCGAGATCGACCTTCTGCGGATCGAGNGCCGGCGGATAGTTNTGTCCCTCGGCGACCGCGATCGAGGTTTCCGGCGCNAGCATGAAGTTGAGCAGTTCNTCGCACTCAGGCATCGGCGAACCCTTGATNACGAAGAGNCACTCCTGCCAGCCGAAACCGTTCGGCGGGTCCATATAGCCGATATCGTGGCCNTGCTCCTGCAGCGCATAGATGCGGCCGGACCATCCTTCGGTCACGTAGATTTCCTCTTCCGCNAGAAGGCTCATCAGTTCCGCGCCCGAGGTCCAGTATTTCAGCGACAGGTCGCGGTGGGTGCGGATCGCNTCCCANATCGCGTCCATGTCGGTGGCGTTGTTCGGGTCCTGTCCGGTCTGCAGCGACGCNTACCANATNCGNGTNCGCCAGTCGGACCATCCCGCGATCTTGCCCTTGTACTTCTCGTCGAGCAGGATCTTGGCGCCCTTCTCCTTCATCTCGTCTTCCGAGATGTGCTTGCGGTTATAGGCGAGGCCGGTTGTGCCATAGTCATAGGGCACGCAGGAAATCTTGCCGCCGGTGATCGGNCGGAAGACGTCNACGAGCTTCGGGATCACGTATTTCAGGTTCGGGATGTTGTCCTCGTTGAGTTCCGAGGCNAGNCCGAGNCCGGCATAGCGGGCNTANTCGAANACGCCGGAGAGGTGGGCGATGTTGTATTCGCCCGGCTGNCTGGCCTTGACNCGCGANAGATACTCGTCGCCACCNCCAAAGGTGCCGTCNACNACNTTNACGCCGGTCTTCTTGGTGTAGGGATCGAAGGCGTATTCGCGAAANGCTTCCGAAACCACGCCGCCCNAGCCGTCGAAACGGACTTCGGAGGCCGCAGCGCGGGCTTCACGCACGAAGGGNGTNCGGACGCCATAGGCGAGACCNGCCGCGCCGATCAGGCCNAGGAAGACGCGACGGTCGAGACCGCCGTTGAGATAGCGTTCGCGGAGGCGTTCATAACGTTTGGTACTGTCCATGTGTTTCTCCAGTGTGCTGTGGCCGACAAATGCGGGTCATCCGCCTGAATTGGCGGACATGCGTCGGGCTATGGCCAGCCCCAAAAGCGGGAGCCCGACGGTAAGCGCGATCATCACGGTGCCGAGCGCGTTGATCTCGGGAGAGATCGAGTTGCGCAGCATCGCGAAAATCTGGGTGGGGACGGTTTCGACGCCGCCCGGCTTCCAGAACAAGGTGCCGGTGATGTCGTCGAAGGAAATGGTGAAGGCGAAAAGCCCGCCCGCCAGCACCGCCGGCAGAAGCAGCGGCAGCGTGATCGAGAAAAAGGTCTGAATCGGGCTCGCGCCGAGGCTCATGGCCGCTTCCTCGACATCGCGGCGGATCGAGACAAGGCGCGCCTGGACGACAAGGATGACGAAAGGCAGGGTGAAGATCACATGGCCTGCGAGCAGCAGCGCGAAGCTCTTGTTGATCGACAGCGCATTGAGGAAGAGGAGCAGCGCGACGGCCAGTACCACCTCCGGCACCAGGATCGGCGCAATCAGGATCGTCGAGATCAGGTTCTGGCCCGGCACCTTGTAGCGGATAAGTGCGAGGCTCGCGAGAACGCCGATGGTCGTCGAGATCAACGCCGTCAGCGCCCCGAGTATCATCGAGGTCTGGAACGCGCGCAGGATCGCCTCGTTGCCGGCGAGTTCGACAAACCATCTGAAGGATAGTCCGCTCATCGGGAAGGCGCCGAATTCGCTCGAATTGAAGCTCAAGAGCACCACGACGGCGACCGGCAGAAACATGAAGATATAGACGAGGATCGTCCAGATCCTGATGAGGGTCCAACCTGTGCCGCGGTTCATCAGCCCATCCCCTTCATCAGCTGGGCCATGCCCAGGAAATGGTTGTAGACGAGCACCAGCGCGCCGAGCACGGCGAGTAGCATCAGCGAGAGCGCCGAGCCGAGCGGCCAGTTGAGCTGGGTGATGATCGCTTCGAAAACGAGATTGGCGAACATCGCGTCGCGCGGGCCCCCGAGCACCAGCGGCGTGATATAGGTTCCTGCCGCCAGCACGAAGCAAAGCAATCCGCCCGCTGCCAGCCCGGGCAAGGACAGGGGAAGCGTGACGGAGATGAACGTCTGGATCTTGGTCGCACCGAGCGAGTTGGCCGCGGATTCGAGGTTCTGGTCGATCCCGTCGACGGAGACGAAGACATTGAGGATCATGAAAGGCAGCAGGAAGTGAACGAGCCCGAGGATCACCGTCGCCTCGTTGTAGAGCATCTGCAGCGGCTCATCGATGATGCCGACCCAGATCAAGAACGAATTGAGCGCGCCCGACACACCCAGAATGTTGATCCACGACATGGTGCGGATGATGTAGCTCACCCAGAAGGGCAGCATCAGAAGCAGCAGTAGGAAGCCCTTGTTCCGGTTGGAGCGGGCGATGAAGTAGGCCGCGGGATAACCGGCGACGGCGCAGACGACCGTCGTGATCGCGGCGATCTTGAGAGTGTTGAAGAGAATGTCCCGGTAAAACCTGTCAGTCAGCGCCTCGGCCCAGTTGTCGAGATGGAAGCCGGCGACATCCGCACCCGTGGCCGTGCGCAGCCAGAACGAGTAGACGACGATGAAGCCGAGCGGCACGAACAGCAGAAGCGTGATCGCGACCAGGGCTGGCGACAATAGAATCCATGGTTGGCGGGCTTCTCGCGCCTCGACACCCATTTGGTTCCCCTTTTTTGCTTGTTAGGGGAAGCTTGCCAACGGACTGAATATTGATCNAATAGATAANTGGAATTCTAACTATAGAGCANATNTATAATGGCGGNGAATTCGGATCTTGAGCGCNTGGCGCGCGAACTGGACTGGAACCTCTTGCGCACCTTCGTGACGCTCGCCGAGGCCGGCAGCGTGACGGCGGCGGCCGACCGGTTGCGGCTCAAGCAACCGACGGTGTCGAGTGCGCTCAAGCGGCTCGAAGCCCGGCTGGGCCGCAAGCTCATCGACCGATCGCCCGGACACTTCCACCTGACCGATGCGGGCAATCTTCTCTATCGCGAGGCAATCGATATTCAGGGGGCGATCCTCAGGCTCGGCACGCTGATGCGCGACGTAGCAGAGGAAGTCCGCGGCCATGTGCGGATCGCGGTCGCAAGCCACGTGCTCTCGCCGGTCTTCAACGACGCGCTGAGTGCGTTTCACACCGCTCACCCCGCCGCAACGATCTCCATAGACGTGGCCGCCAGCAAGTTCGCCATCGCGGAAGTCGTTGCCCGGCGCGCCTCGCTTGCCATCTGCCTGGTCCACGAGCGCAGTCCCCGGCTGGAATATCGCCGGCTCTATCGGGAATTTTTCGGCCTGTTCTGTGGCCCCACCCATCCGCTCTTTGGTCGCTCGAACCTCGCCATCGCCGAACTCGCCGGCCATTCGTCGGTCAGTTTCGTGACCGACCAGATGGACGACGCGCTGCGCCCGGTGGCCCTGCTGCGTGCGCGCGCCGGCCTGGACAAGCAGGTCGTGGGCACATCCGCAAACCTCGAGGAAGTCCGGCGGATGATCATCGCCGGTCTCGGCATCGGGCCGCTGCCGATCCATGTCGTCAAGCGCGACATCGAGGACGGCCTTCTATGGCGCCTGCCACCCTATGAGGACGTGCCTGAGATCGACGTCAATGTCGTGTGGAACCCGAGCGCCCGCAACAATCGCGCCGAGGAACTCCTGCTGGCCGAATTGCTCGAACGGATCGAGAGGATACCGATGGCAGACCGCACCTATTATTGAAGCTTGGCGTGTGAGCCCTGGTCGTTGCGAAAGCCGGACAGCGTCACCGCCCGGAGATCTGGTGGATGAACGAGGCGAAAAGTTCGGCCTGGCTCGAGATCCCGAGCTTTTGGTAGATGCTCTTCCGGTGATTTTTCACGGTCCCAGGTGCGATAGCGAGGGTGCGCGCGATCGAGCCGCTTGAATGGCCCTGGAGGACGAGAGACGTGATTTCGATCTCGCGTGGGGTCAGAATGCCATCGGTCATCCGCGTAAGCGGTTCATTGATCGGATCCCGCACTGCAGCTTCATCGTTGTCTTCGGCGTCGGGCGCGGACCCGCTCCGTTGCCAGTGGCGGTCGGCCAGTGTCTGGATGACCGGTTGTGCCGCCCGGATCGCTGTGATGTCCTGACGCCGGAAGGCGGGAGCTGTTACCGGACGGGTAAAGCTGACGACAACACTGGTCCATCCCTCTGGACGGCAAATGATACCGACCTCGTCCCGAATGCCCGTCAGCTTGTAGTGGCGGCGGAAATATTCCGACTTGTTGAAGTGGTCGGGTGCCAAATCGCGCAGCCGCTTGACGCCCGAGGTAAGTGGGTCATTCGCCGTGTTGTAAAACGGATCCAAGATGTACGGGCCGGACACATAGGCATCCACCACGGTCCCGACCCGTTGAGGATCGATATTGTGGTAGAGGCAGACCGGCTTTTCCTGACCTGAATAGGCGAAAACCATCAGGATATCGAAATTGACGATCGTGCTAAGCGCCGCTTCCAGCCTGTGAGCGAATTCCGGGGTCCCTACGGAAGCGATCGTCTTTGCGACCGCATCGTTCCAGGCGGAAAACGCACTGTCCACTGACTGTTCCTTCTTTTTGTCGGGCAGCGAGACGGGCCATGATCCAATCTGCCCGTCTGTCCCCATCGGGCTATTTCGCTGCATCGGGACCGATCCTAATCTTCTCCGGTCGTCACGACCAGTGCCATGCCGAGATCAAACGAAATGCCCGTCAGTCTGCAAGCTGCCCTCGACAAGTTGAACGCCGGATCGGTTCACATCGGGATGGTCGATCCTGAAGCCGAGTTCCGTGACAAGCTGGTCTCCGCGGAAAAGGCGATCAAGCTGGGAAAGGACGGCTATCCGTTCTGTGAAGTCCTGTATTTCTGGGACATCGCCGAGAACACCTACAAGGACGCCGCATTTGTCGACCGTCCGGCAAAACTCCTTGCCGACACCGTGCGCAAATATCCATTCGGCGAAGACAGTGCCGTCTGCCTTGCCGACTTCGTCGGCGAGTTTGGCAGGCGCTCTCCCCGCAATGTTTGCCAGGCACTCATCAACGAAGCGGCAGACATGGGGTTCGACGTGTTCTCCGCGTTCGAATTCGAATTTTTCGTCTTCGATGAAACGCAGGAGAGCATACGGGAGAAAAAGTATCGCGATCTCAAGCACTTCGCGCCGGGCAATCGCACCTATTCGCTGCAGACATCGGCCATGCACGGGGATCTACTGGCCGGACTCGACGAGACGATGACGACCATGGGCGTCGGGCTCGATGCCATCCATACCGAACTCGGCCCGGGGTGCTTCGAGGCGCCGCTGACCTATGCCAAGGGTATGAAGTCGCCCGACGACGCGATGCTGTTCAAGAATTTTGCGAAAGCCTATTTCTCGCGCAACGAGCTGACGGTGAGCTTCATGTCGAAGCTCACGCCGGCGCTCTCGGGACAATCGGGACATCTNCANGTCTCNTTGCGCGANAAGGCGGGCAATGCGGCGTTCTCCAACCCCGATGCGCAAGACGGCCTGAGCACTGTCGCCCGTCATTTCATTGGAGGTCTGGTGAAGCTGATGCCGGAGCTACTGGCGATGTGCGCCTCGACGGTCAATGCCTATAAGCGGCTGGTGCCGGGAGCCTGGGCGCCGATCTCGGCCAATTGGGGTGTGCAGAACCGGACCGCAGCGGTCCGCGTCATCAACGACACGCCGGAGGCGACGCGTCTCGAATTTCGCGTTCCCTCCGCCGACACCAATCCCTATCTGGCGCTGGCACTCTGTGTAGGCGCTGGATTGTACGGAATTCGGAACGAAATTGAGCCGCCTGAAGGCAGCGCGGAAGACTTCTACGCCACCGCGCCGGCGGACCATTCTGTATTCCCACGTGACTTGTTCGATGCGGCAGAGCGTCTCGATCGCAGTGCGGTGGCGCGGGAAATTTTCGGTGCCGATTTTGTCGACTGGTTCGTCGGCTCCAGGAAGATCGAATTCGCGGAGTATCAGAAGCAGGTGAGTGATTGGGAGATCACGCGCTACCTTGGAATCGTCTGACGCTCGTCGCGAGAGTACGGTGAAAAAAGAAACTGAAATGAAAAAGGGAACAGACAGGATGAACAAGCTACCAACTCAGATCAATCGCCGTTCGGTGCTCAAGGGCATGGGCGGTATGGGTATCGCAGCCGCAGGGGCCGGATTTTTGGGCGCGTCGCGCGGCGCTTCGGCCGCCGAAGACCTGAACTACATGTGTTGGGAAGGCTACAACTCGCCTTCGATCCTCGATCCGTTCCAGAAGGAAAATGATGTCCGCATCGCGGTCGACCTGATCACCGACTCCGCCGGCGGCTTTGCCAAGCTCGCTGCAGGCGCGTCGCGCGATTTCGATCTGGTGTCGTCCGACAGCCCCTGGATCCAGCGCATGGGCCCGGCCGGATTCTGCCGGTATATCGACGACAACGACTTCGCCGAGCAATACGCCGAATTCTATCCGCAGTTCCGGGCGCCGTTCGAGCCGTTGCAGTTCGAAGGCAAGGCGACGGGGCTGCCCACACGCTGGGGCTGGGTCGGCCCGACCGTCAACACCAAGTTCGATAAGCTCGAAACCTGGTCGAGTTACGCGCCGGTGTTCGACAGCGCCTACAAGGACAAGATCTGCCTTCTCGACTGGGGTGACTGGCCGATCATGCCGCTGGCGCTTTACGCCGGGGTCAATCCCTACAAGCAACTGGACGAAGCCGAGCTTGGCGAGATTCGCAAGGTTCTCCGCGCCGCCTTCAAGAACACGCGTGCCATCGTCGGCGACCTGGCAATCGCCCAGAAGGGGCTGCTGGACGGCTCGTTCCGCGCACTGATCGGCGGCGGCACGTATTGCACCTCGTCACTGCGCCTGAAGGGCCACGACTACATTCAGTCGATCGTGCCCGAGCCCAAGGACGGTCTCAAGCAGGGCATCATCTGGATGGAGGCAACCGGCCTCATCGACAACGGCAAGAACTCGCAGGTCGCGGCCGACTTCCTGAAATACATCGTCTCGCCGGAGGTCGCCAAGGAACTGGCAATCACCGAAGCCACCTGCAACCTCGTGCCCAACGCAAAGGCTGAAGACCTGTTCTCCGATGAGGAGAAGAAGGCGTTGCAGATGGACTACATGTGGACCGCCTGGGACAACAGCCAGTTCCACACGGTGGCCCCGAACATCGATGAGATGCTCGCCATCTGGCAGGAAGAACTCGCCGCCCGCTAAAAGCAGGCTTGCATGACAGGCGCCGTCCGGCTCAACTACCGGGCGGTGCCGGTATCAACATACCAGAGCGAGGAAGCTGGCATTGGCAACCCCGATTATCGACGCGTCTGAAATCGTCAAGGATTACGGTCGGGTCCGTGCGCTGCATGGCGTATCCCTTGAGGTCAGCACGGGGGAGTTCGTCGCACTCGTAGGCCCTTCAGGGTGCGGCAAGACAACACTGCTGAAAATTCTTGCCGGCTTCGAGGAAGCGACCGATGGCCGCCTCGAAATTCAGGGTGAGGACATGCACGGCGTTCCGGCCGCGCAACGGCCGACCCGGATGGTTTTCCAGAAGCTCGCGTTGTTTCCGCACAAAACCGTCGCGCAGAATATCGGCTTTCCGCTCAAGTTGCAGAAGGTCGATGCTGCCGAGATCGACCGTCGCGTCAGGGCCATGCTCGAACTGATGCACCTAAACATCGCTTATCTCGACCGCTATCCGGCTCAACTGTCGGGCGGTGAGCAGCAGCGTGTGGCGCTGGCGCGGGCACTGGTTTCGCAGCCGGGTGTGCTTCTGCTGGACGAGCCGATGAGCGCGCTCGACGCCAAACTCAAGAAATCGCTTCAGGCCGAACTCAAGAAGCTGCACCGTGAAATCGGCACCAGCTTCGTGCTGGTCACGCACGATCTCGAGGAGGCGATGATGCTTGCCGACAAGATCTGCGTGATGCGCTCCGGCCATGTCATTCAGATCGGCACGCCCACGGATATCTATTATCGTCCGGCCAACAAGTTTGTTGCGGGCTTCATCGGTGAGACCAACTTTCTTCCCGTCGATGTCGCTCGCACCAGCGACGGCGATGTCGAGGTGAGGTCATCACTGGTTTCCGGCAATCCCGCCGTAATCGCTCAGGCCAACGTCTCGGAGTTTCTGGGCGATGAGAACACGGCGCTTCTGATCCGCCCCGAATCCATCGGCTTCGTCAATGGTGACCCGGGACCCGAGACATGGACGCTCAACGGTGTGGTCGACGAATACTTCATCAAGGGTTCATCGACGCAGTACCGCATCCGCGTCGCCGGTCTGGAGGCGCCCGTGGTCCTGGACCTTCCGGGCTCATCGGAACTGGTCGCCAAGGTCGATGAAGACGTGCGGATCGGTTTCGAACCGGTCCGCTGCTTTCTGTTGTCGGAGTAGACATGAAAAGCCAGCGCAAGACATGGAATGATCCGGTCCTGGTGGCGGCAGTGGCGCCGCTGGCGCTGGTGATGCTGATCTTCTTCCTGATCCCCCTGGCCATGACGGTGATNCTGACGTTCCAGACGACGCAGTANTACCGGCTCCAATGGACCTGGGACCTGACGATCTGGACGGAGATATTTTCCAANCCGCACTATTGGACGATCATGCTGCGAACCGTCGGCATGGCGCTGATCTGCGTGGTGATTTCCGTTCTCATCGCCTATCCGGCCGCCTATGCGCTCACAACGCGGCTCAAGACCTACAACGTTCAGATCCAGATCCTGATCATCTTCGCCTTCCTGACGGATGCAGTGTTGAAAACCTTCGGCTGGATCCTGGTGCTCGACCGGAACGGNGTCGCCAACTGGCTGCTGTCNTATCTCGGCTTCGGACCGGAGGCGCTCGATATCCTGTTCACGCCCACCGGGACCATGGTTGGGATGGTCTACAATCTCGCCGTCTATCCGATGTTCACCATCTATCTTTCGCTGGCACGGCTCGACCGCGATCTCATCCTCGCCTCCTATGATGCCGGTGCCTCGCGGCTACGCACGTTCTTTGAGGTGACNNTGCCGCTTTCTCGNCCGGGNCTCTATTCCGGCGCTGTCCTCGTTTTNGTCCTGAGCCTGGGAGCCTTTCTCGAACCCAAGGTGCTCGGCGGCGGCACGTCGCCGCTTGCCTCGGAACTGATCCGGCAGAGTTTCGAAACGCGCGTCAACTGGCCGCTGGGCGCTGCACTGACGATCCTTCTGATCGCCATCGGTGCGCTGACGCTTATGCTCGCGGCGGCCTTTGTTCTCCGCCGGACAACCTCTGGCACGGAGGAGCCGGCATGATGTCGCAACGNCTCAAGAATGCNTTTGTCGATACGGCACTGGTCGGCACGATCGTGCTGTTGCTNATCTTCTTTTACGCNCCGATCGTTACNCTGGTGGCGTTCTCNTTCACGTCGAGCCGGGTGCTGACCTTCCCGATCGAAGGGTTTTCGCTGGAATGGTATGGCGAACTCCTCGACAAGCCCGACTTTTTCCCTGCGGTCATGAATTCAGCGATCGTGGCGGCGGTCTCGACGGTGATTGCGACCGTNCTNGGNACCGCCGGTGCCATTGCCTGGATCCGGTATTCCTTTCGGTTCCGCAACCTGTTCCGCGTCGTCACCTTCGCGCCGCTTCTGTTCCCGCAGCTGCTTTTGGGCGTGGTCATGCTTCTTTGGTTCTCGGTCCTGGGCAACTGGCTGAACTTCTCCGCCGGCCTCTTCACCGTCATCATCGGCCATGTCGTCTACATCACGCCGTTTGCGCTGGTGATCGTCGCCGTCCAGGTCTACGGCTTTGACGACACCCTCGAAGACGCCGCGCGCGATGCGGGTGCCACGCAGTGGGAAGTGTTCCGCGAGATCACGTTTCCATTGCTGTGGCCGGGAATCTTCTCTGCGGCCATTTTTGCTTTCCTGCTCTCCTGGGGCAATTTCTATGTCTCCTATTCGCTGTCGGGNACCGAACGGACGCTGCCGATCTTCGTCTACAGCGGCATTGCCGTCGGCTCGTCNCCAATCTACCCGGCGCTCGCGACGCTNAATTTNATCCCGGCGATNATCCTTGTCGGAATGGCCGAATTCATGCGCNGGCGAGCCCTCAAGCGGCAAAGCGCANCCACGCCCGTTTCCTGACGTCTNCCAGCAAGGCAGTTCCCATGTCGTTTCATACCCAGACCGTTTCCAGCAACTGGAGCTTCCCGACCTCTGTGCGCTTCGGCAACGGACGGGTCTCNGAACTCGGCGCGATTGCCCGCGAGCTCGGTTCCAGCCGTCCCTTGATCGTCACCGACNCAGGCCTGAAGGATCTCTATCCGGTCCAGCATGCGCTTGAGGCNCTNCGCGGCGACGGGTTCGAGGTCGCCGTGTTCTCCGACGTCAAACCCAANCCGACNGGNANCAANGTCGCNGACGGNGTNGAGGNGNTNCGCNNNGGCGNNCANGANCTNGTNNTNGCNATCGGNGGGGGCAGCGCNCTCGANGCCGCCAAGGCGATCGCGCTGATGGCAAGCCAGAAGATCCCGATGTGGGACCTCGAGGATATAGGCGACAACTGGAAACGCGCGGATACCGCCAACCTCGTGCCGGTCATCGCGTTGCCGACCACCGCCGGAACAGGATCCGAACTCGGCCGATCTTCGGTCATCACCAACGAGGCGGAGAAGCGCAAGGTCATCGTCTTTCATCCCCGCATGATGCCTGATGTGGTGGTGATGGATCCGGAATTGACGACCGGCCTGCCGCCGCACATCACGGCTGCGACCGGTATGGACGCCTTGTCTCATGCGCTCGAAGCCTATTGCGCGCCATCGTTCCATCCGATGGCCGAAGGCGTCGCGCTCAATGCATTGCGCTTGATCGCCCGGTGGCTTTCAGCGGCTACGCTCGATGGCGGCAATCTCGAAGCGCGCGGACAGATGCTGGTGGCCTCCGGGATGGGGTGTGTGGCTCTCCAGAAGAGCCTCGGCGCCATTCACGCGCTCGCCCATCCGCTTGGGGCTCTGCACGACGCTCATCACGGACTGCTCAACGCCGTTCTGATGCCCTATGTCGTCGAGTTCAACATGCCCGCGATCAAGGACAAGCTCGATTTCCTCGGCCATTTCCTGGATCTGCCGGACCCGAGTGCCGCAGGCGTCGTCTCCTGGATTTGTAGCCTGCGTGAAACGCTCGACATTCCCGATACGCTGACCGCGATGGGCCTTGTCGATATCGACGTCGACAAGGTTGCGGCCATGGGCGCAGTCGATCCGTGCGCTGGAGGAAATCCGGTGCCGCTCGATCCGGACGGCTTGAAACGGATACTCAGAGCCGCGATAGGTTGAGATGACAATCCGGCGCGCCGCAATTGATGCAGAGGACCGGCATTCTCTTGGGTAAGTACACGCTTGCCACGACAGCTTCGAAGGAGCCGACATGATCCGGATTTCCGCCCTGCAGATGCAGACAGCCGCCGCCGATATCGAGGCCAATCTTTCCCGCATCGAACGGGCGGCCGGGCAGGCGGTGGAGGCAGGTGCCACTCTTCTGATCACGCCTGAACTCGGCGTGACGAGCTACGGCGCGGGAGCCACCCTCCACGATCTGGCCGAGCCTGCAGACGGACCGATCGTCAGCAGGTTGAGCGAGATTGCCCGGCGTACCGGCGTCGCCATCGTCGCGGGTTTCGTCGAGAAGGCGGACGGTACGATCTACAATTCAGCTGTTCACACCGACGGTGACGATACGCCTGTCCTTTACCGGAAGGCCTATCTTTACGGCGATTACGAGCGCGAGTTGTTCACACCCGCACCGCCGGCGACCTGCCTCTTTCATCATCGCGGCATGACGCTCGGGATGCTGATTTGCTACGATGTGGAGTTCCCGGAAAATGTTAGGCGGCTGGCAATGGCGGGAGCCGAGCTGATCGTGGTGCCGACGGCGACCCCGGCAGGGGCGTCGGGAACGTTCATTGCCGAAAAAATGATTCCGGTGCGCGCTTTCGAAAACCAGATCTTTGTCGCCTATGCCAACAATTGCGGCACGGACCGGGATTTCGAGTATGCCGGCCAATCGATCATCGCGGCCCCTGACGGATCGGCGCTGGCCTCTGCAGCTCTTGCCGAGGAGTTCCTGACCGCGGATATCGATTTTGGGCCTTATGCAATCTCCCGACGCGAAAACACCTACCTGAGAGACTTGTAGCCGCTGCGACTCGCTCGCAATTGATGCGCCTGCAAATGTGGATTGGACAGAGCCTTCGGTCTGCTGGTCGACGACTATTTTTCCTCAGTCCAGGCAACAACCCGCGCCGGAGCGCCGTCTGAGCCGGGAATGCGGATAGGCAGGGCGCACAGAAACACGTGCTCTGTTTCGATTGCTGCTGTTCCTACCAGATATTCGATGAGCGTTACGCCGTTGCGCAGCAGGATGTCGTGTGTGACGTGTTCCTTGATCGGCCGCATCTCGCCGTCGAGAACTCGGCGGATTGTCCAGTCTTGCGGGAAGTCGAAAGCGACGGCGCTCGGCCTGCGCTCCAGAAGCCATTGGCAGGCGCTAGCCGACATCCAGGGAGCCTCGCGCCAGTAGGCTTCGGTTCGCCAGTCGCGCTGGCCATCCCAGCATGTCCGGAACAGGGCGATCTGACCGTCTTGCATATGGGAGGCCGATCGCTCGAGATGCGCCGAGGTAATTTCCTGGTCCGGTGAAATGTCACTCAGGTCGATGACGGCAGCAGGGCCAACGACGCGCGACAGGTCGAGATCGTCGAGCGTCGGTCCACCCGAAACCATGTGGCTCGGCGCATCCATATGGGTGAAGCCGTGGCAGGTGGTTCCGATGGTCGTTGCTTCAAACAGGTCGCCCTTGGCGAAGTCCCCTTTCCGACCGCGAGTGACGGGCCAGCGGAAGTGTCCTTCTTCAACGGGCATCGAGAGATCGATGATGCGCATCGGTCAGCCTCCGTTATAGAGTGCGGGCAGTGTGGTTACGACGGCCGGGAACACAAGGCAGATCAACAGCGCCGCGACGAGCGCGCCGAGGAACGGCATGCTCTCGCGGATGACGACCTCTGGCTTCTCCTTGGCGATATAGGCCGAGAGGTAGATCAGGTATCCAACCGGCGGCGTCGTCAGGCCGATCATCAGGTTCAGCACCACCAGAACGCCGAAATGGATCGGGTCCACACCGATTTCGATCATGGTGGGCAGGAAGACCGGCACGATGATGACGAGACCCGCCAGCGGGTCCATGAAGAGACCGATCACCAGCGTGAAGATCATCACGAGCAAGAGCACCCAGAACGGATCGCGCGAAATGGAGAAGATCATCTCGGACGCGGTTTTGGAAATCTGCAGGTCGGCGACGATCCAGGCAAAGATTGTCGATGCGCCGACAATCACGAGAACGGTGGAGGTTCCTTTCGCGGCATCGACGAGGGCGATTCCGCAATCGCGCCAGCTCAGTTCGCGGAACACGAACTTGCCGACGACGAAGGCGTAGGCGCAGGCCACGGCACCTGCTTCCGTGGCGGTCATGATACCGCCAAGGATGCCGCCGAGAATTATCACCGGGGTCAGCAGCGCTGCTGCTGCGCCAATGCCGGCCTTGAAGATGGCGCGGAAGCCGGTCCACTCGGAGGCCGGATAGGCGCGACGGCGGGAAATCACATAGACAACCACCATCAGGCAGAGCCCGACCACGAGGCCCGGCACGATGCCCGCGAGGAACATCGCGCCGACTGACTGCTGGGCGAGCACCGCATAGACGATCATCGGGATGGAGGGCGGGATGATCGGTCCTATGACGCTCGAGGTCTGCGTGATGGCGGCGGCGAACCCGCGTGAAAAACCCGCGCGTTCCATCGCCGGAATGAGAACCGAACCGACCGCGGCAGTGTCTGCAACGGCTGAACCCGAGATGCCGGAAAAGAAGATCGAGGAGACTACGTTCACGTGGCCGAGGCCGCCGCGGATATGACCGACGCAGGCAGAGGCAAAATCGATAATGCGCCGGGTCACGCCGCCGCGATTCATCAGCTCACCGGCGAGGAAAAAGAAGCCGACGGCGAGGAGCAGAAAACTGTCGATACCCGACAGGAAGAGCTGCGTGACGACTTCAAGCGGAATGCCTGGGCGGTAGACGAGCAGCGTCGCGGTCGAGGCGATGAGAATGGCGAAGACCAGGTTGATGCCCATGAGAGCAGCGACCATCATCACGCCGATAAGGATGAGGATTTCCATCAGTCGGTCTCCCCACCTTCGCGGAAGAAGGCGCGATACAGCATTGCCACGGCCCAGATCGCACCACCGACAACGGCAGCGGCGAAGTACCAGGTTTTGGACAGATCAAGTGTTGTGTAGCGATCGAAGGCGAACATCGCCTGCAGCTTCCAGCCGCCGTAGATGACGAGGCCGAGCGTGAGTGCGCCAAAGATGGCGGCGATCCGGTCGAAAGCGCTCTTCAAGCGGGGCGTATCGGCGATCAGCCCGATCCGCATGTGCTGGGCGCCCGCCGCCGCCAGCATGAGAAGCCAGACATAGAGCAGACGGTTGAGTTCTTCCGACCAGATCAGAGACGTGTTGAGAATGTAGCGCGAGAACACCTGAGCCAGCGTGATCAGGGTGATGGCGAGCATCAGTCCGCCGGTGACGACGCGCCAGAGGCGCGTCGCGATGGTGATGAGCCGGTTCATGTGTTCTCGGCCTTTCACTCAGTTGCCGGCCATCGCATCGATCTTCTTCAGAAGATCGTCGCCGAATTTCTCGACATAATCGGCACGGGTTTGCTCGGCCACCGCTTTCCGAAACGCTGCAATGTCCGGATTCTCCTCAACTTCGATTCCGGCGTCCTTCATGGCCTGGAGGCTGCTTTCGGATTCTTCCGCGTTGAGCTTGCGCTCGTAGGCGGCTGCTTCCAGTGCTGCGGTCTTGATCGCTTCCTGCTGCTCGGGCGACAGTCGCGAATAACGGCCGAAATTCATGACCAGCGGCGCAGCCGTGTAGGCGTGATGGGTGAGCGACAGGTATTTCTGCACTTCGTAGATCTTCGAAGCGTAGATGTGGTTCACCGGGTTTTCCTGACCGTCGATGGTGCCCGTCTGCAGAGCCGAATACACTTCCGCGAACGGCATCGGTACGGGATTGGCGCCGAGAAGTTCGAATGCCTTGATGTGGGCGGGGTTCGGCGTGGTCCGGATTTTCAGGCCATCCATATCGGCCGGTTCCTTTACGGCCCGGACATTGTTGGTCAGGTCGCGGAAGCCGATTTCCCAGAACGCAAGACCCTGAAGGTTCGACTGGTTGATGGATGCCATCAATTCTTCGCCGACCTCACCATCCATGACCTTGTAGGCATGGTCGGAAGACTGGAACAGGAATGGCAGGTCGAGCACGTTCACCTGCGGGGCGAAGGCGGTAAAATAGGGATTGCCGACAAGCACGAGGTCGATGGTCCCGAGACGGGCGCCCTGCAGCATCGTCTGGGAGTTGCCCAGTTCGCCCGAAGGATGGATGGAGATTTCAAGTTCGCCGTTGGTGAGTTCCTCGACGCGCGACTTGAACAGTTCGGCTGCCTTGTGCGCGCTATCGCCTGTGGCCGCGTAGTGTCCGAAACGGAGCGTCTCAGCCGCCTGGCCGGCGACTGGGCTGCTGGCCAAGACTGTGGCTGCAACCGCAGCCTTTATGAGGGATCGTCTGAGCATTGTTAATTCCTCCCGGGAAAGCTCTGGTTCATTGCGTGGGGGTAAGGCCGTAGACCTGCTCGGCCGTGGTCCGGAAAAGAGCCGTCCGGTCGGTGTCGGGGTCGTCGCGTGTGACTTCGTCGAACCCGGAGAAGATGGTGTCAAACGAGCCGCAGAGACCGTCGACGGGGAAGTTGGAGGCAAACATCGCCCGATCTGCGCCGAAGGTGTCGATGCAGAAGCGGATGAGGTCGCGGTTGTCCGCGAGCGACCACGGACGGCCCGGAAGCCCGATCCCCGAGATCTTCAGCCGTGCCTGGGGCAGGGTGGCGAAATCACTCAGCGCCGCGCGCCAGCCTGCCAGGCCTTCGGCGGAGCGATCGGAAGGCAGGCCGCAATGGTTGAGCACGATCAACGTGTGCGGGGCGAGGGCAGCGAGTTCGACCGCCTCGTGAAGATGCCACCACGGTGTCTGAAGATCGAAAATCAGACCCTGTTCGGCGATCCGCCGAAACCCGTCGCGAAAAGCCGGATCGGTCATGCCGCCGGGTGCGCCGCCTGGCGCCGGGTTGGCGCGCGGCTTGTGGCGAACCGAGCGGACGATCGGCAGCCGGTCGTAGATTTTCAGGATGTCGCGCAGGTCGTCGCGGTCGAGCCATGCCTGGGCCACATGTGCCGCAGGCCGCCCGGTCCGGTGCTGAAGCTCCTGCATCCACAGCGCTTCCCCGGCCGGATCTGCGGGGTTCCATTCGCCTTCCATGGTCACCGAGGCGGTGACATCCCATCCTTGTGTGGCGGCGTCGTATTCTTCCGGCATGAAACGGCCGCGGATCGAAGAATAATCGCCATAGCGGAACGGGATCATCGGCTCATCGCGCAGCCAGGGATGATAGTTGACTGCGGGATCCCAGAAGTGGTGATGGGCGTCGATGATCTTCATGCCGCTTTTGCCCTCAGCTTCCGCAGGGCGGAGATGGCAGGCAACAACCACATGGCGATGACGATCACGCCCAGAATGGCTGCGACGGGACGCGAGAAGAAGATCGTCAGGTCGCCTTGCGACTTGAGCATCGAAGTGACGAAATTGAATTCCAGCATGCCGCCCAGAACGATGCCGAGAATGGCGGGCGCCAGCGGTATCCCGTTTTCCTCGAACAGCCAGCCGAGGAGGCCGAAAACCAGCATGGTCAGCACGCCGAAGGCGGAGTTGTTGATGGCGAAGCTGCCGACGATGCAGCAGGCGAGGACCACCGGAGCGAAATAGCAGGGGCGCAGCCGCAACAGGTTGCGCGAGAGCTTGATGATCGCCCAGCCGAACGGGATGAGCAGCAGGTTGGCCAGAAGGAAGGCGATGAAGATCGCGTAAACCAGTTCGGGCGATTTGACGAAGATAATGGGGCCGGGCTCGAGCCCCTTGAGATAGAGAACGCCGATGACGATGGCCGTGATGCTGTCGCCGGGAATGCCGAAGACCAGCGTCGGCACCCATGCGCCCGACAATGCACCGTTGTTGGCAGCACCCGCTTCGATCAAGCCCTCGTCGTGACCGGTCCCAAAAGCTTCAGGGGTCTTCGAGCGGCGCTTGGCGATTGCATAGGCGACCCAGGCTGCGATATCGGCGCCTGCGCCTGGAAGCGCGCCGATCACCGATCCTGTCAGACTGCCGCGGGCGAGGTTCTTCCAGCGCTTGCGCAACTGGGTGCCGAGCCCCGGGAAGATCGGTCCCATTTCGGGAGGTTCCTGACGCGATGCCTTCGATGTGATGTTCTTGAAGACTTCCGGCAACGCGAACATGCCGATCATCGCGGGAATGAAGCTCACGCCGCCCATGAGTTCAATCGAGCCGAAAGTGAAGCGCGGCTGGCCGGCGACCGCATCGATGCCGATCGTGGCGATCCACAGGCCGAAGAGAAGCGAGATCAATCCCTTGAGCGGCGAGCCGGTCGAGATGATGGCCGCACAGGTCAGCCCGAGAAGGGCGAGCCAGAAATACTCGACCGAGGAGAAATTGGTGGCAAAGCGTGCAAGCAGTGGCGCGGCAGTCATCAGGAGGATGACGCCCACCACGCCGCCGATGCAGGCTGATGCCATCGACAGTCCCAGTGCACGCTCAGGCCGTCCGGCGCGGGACATGGCATAGCCATCCGCGACATAGGCGGCGGAGGCAGGGGTGCCCGGAATGCGAAGGAGGGTGCCCGGAATGTCGCCGGCGAAGATCGCCATGGCGGCGAGCGCGGCGATGGCCGAAATCGCCGGCACGGGATCCATGAAGAAGGTAATCGGCACCAGAAGGGCCACGCCCATGACGGCGGTTAATCCGGGGATGGCACCTATGACGATGCCGAGAAAACTCGCAATGGCGATCGTGGCCAGCACGTCGGGTCGCGCCACGAGCGCAAGCGCTTCGAGAAAAACGGTCATGACAGCAGCCTTTCGATCGCGCTCAGCGGCAGCGGTACGCGGAGAAGCTGGCCGAAGACAAAGAACAGGATGATCGACATGCCGATACCCGTTGCGATCGACGGCAGGGGGCTGCCGCCGGCCACGATGGCAAGTGCGGCGATGAGAAACGCGGTGGTCGCGATAAAGCCGACCAACGGCGACAGATAGACCCAGACCACGACGCTGACGAGCACCGCAAGCACCTTGAGGCCCGAACTGCCTTTCAGCATCTCGCCGATGGTCACGAGCTTCCCGCGCACGGCGGTAAACAGCATGAGTACCCCCGCGATCACGAGGACGATGGCGAGAACGCGGGGAAAGAACGCCGAGCCGTATTGCTGGCCGGGAATCGACCGGAATCCGAAGGTCCCGGCATAGATGCCGATACCACCGAGAATGGCGAGCAGGCCGATGATGCGATCATTGATTTGCATGATACTAGAAGAAGAACACCGGACCTTGCGGCCCGGTGTCCCGTCTTTCCGTTACTTGGCCAGACCCAGTTCGGTGAGCAGCTCCTTGGCTTCTCCCGAGAAACTGGTGGCGAATTCGGAAAAGGCCTCCGGTCCGTCGAAGACCGGGGTGATGCCGCGCTGGGCCAGCGCATCCTGAACCTCGGCGGAAGCGTGAGCCGTCTTCGCGGCTTCTTCGACCTTCGCCTTCACATCGTCAGGAAGGCCCGCCGGCGCGCAGAGCGAGAACCAGTTCGACATCGACCAGTCGATACCGTTTTCCTTGAGCGTCGGCACGTCGGGGAAGGCTGGGGAGCGTTCGTCGGCCATCACCGCGAGGACCTTGACCTCGCCCGCATCTGCGAGAGCGCGGGCTTCGACCGGAGAACCGGTGAACATCGAGATGCCGCCGGCCACAAGATCCTGCAATGCCGGTGCACCGCCCTGCGAGGGGATGAACTGGATGGTGTCCACTCCGGCGCCGGCAGCCTTCATCATGCCCGCTTCGGCCAGGTGCCAGGGGCCGCCGATGCCGGAGCCGGAAGCGCTCATGCCGCCCTTCTTCGCCGCCTCGATCACTTCATCGACGGTGGTGTACGGGCTGTCCGCCTTGACCGTCACGCCGGCCGGGATTTCGGCGAGGCGCGAGATCAGATCGAAGCTGGCGGGCGTGATGGGCGCGAGGCCCACGGTCTCGAAATAGGTGATCTCCGAAGTGCAGGCGCCCAGCGTGTAGCCGTCCGGCGCGGAATTGGCAATTGCCGAATGGCCGACAACGCCTGATCCACCGGTGCGGTTGACCACGTTGATCGGCTGGCCCATGGCTTCCTCGAAGCCGATGGCGAAGATGCGGATGATGGTGTCGGTGCCACCGCCCGCGCCCCAGGGCACGATAATGGTGACCGGACGCTCGGGATATTCGGCAAGTGCCGGTGTAGCGCCACAGGCGGCCAGCGCGACGGCCGCAACGCTCAGTTTCAGGGCAAGTTTCATCTTGGGTCTCCTCCCGTAATGTGAAATCGATTGGCGCCGCGAGGCGCATCTTGCTGCGTTTTCGAAGGTGAAATGCGCTCCTCCGCGCAGTCCGAACGGGGGCACATCTGCGCGCGCGCCCCGCGCTCAATTCGGTCAGCTGGACGAACCGCGGCTTACGCCGCGGCGTCTCGGTTCCAGTTCGAAACCATGGTGCAGGCGATCTCGAACGCGGCGCGAGTGGCACCGACATCGGCCGTGCCTTGGCCGGCAATATCAAAGGCCGTTCCGTGCGCCGGAGTGGTCACCGGAACCGGCAAGCCGCCCTGAACCGTCACGCCGCGATCGAAGCCAAGCAGCTTGAGTGCGATCTGTCCCTGGTCGTGATACATCGTCACCACGCCGTCGATCTCGCCGCGTGTAACCTTGAGAAACACGGTGTCCGAGGGCAGGGGGCCGACGACGGCCATCTGGGTCTTCATCAGCTCTTGGACCGCGGGCTCGATGATCTCGATTTCCTCACGGCCGAAATTGCCGCCATCGCCCGCATGAGGGTTCAGCGCCGCGACCGCGATGCGCGGACGCTCGAAACCGGCGCGACGCAGCGTGTCGTCGATCAGGTGGGTTGCTTCCTTGATGCGGTCGCCGTCGATCGTTGCGGCGACATCCTTGAGCGCGATATGGCTGGTTACACGGCTCGTCCACATGCCGTCGAGCGTGTTGAGTTCGGAGATGTAATTCGTCACCCCGAGCTTCTCTGCCATGTAGTGCAATTCGTCCGAATGCCCGATGCCCGCAAGATGCATCGAGGCCTTGTTGAAGGGCGCAAAAACGATGGCATCGATCACACCGGCGCGGACGAACTCGAGCGCCTGATCGAGCACCCTGAGCGTCGACCGGCCCGAGGCTTCGGTGTTCTCGCCGACGCGGACTTCGTCCGCCTCAATCGTCTGCATCGGATGAAGGGCGAAGCGGGCGGTCGCAGTCCAATCATCGGTGGAGGCATCGACCTCGGTCATCTCATGGCTGAGTGACGCCTGACTCTGTCCCAGCTCGAAGACATGGCGATCGCCGATGAGAAGGATGTTCGCGTCCTTCGCGCAATCATCCGCCAGCAGGCGGGCTACGAGTTCGGGGCCGATACCGCTGGGATCGCCGGGGATCACTCCGATCTTGGGGGCCATGGGTGTCTCCATTCCAGGTCTATGCTCGTTCTTCGAGAACGTTGATGATGTTCTTGACGGTCGATGCGAGATGCGCGCGCATCGCCGCCGCTGTCGCCTTGGCGTCGCGCCGGGTCAGCGCCTCTACGATGGCTCGGTGCTCGGCGAAGGTCTGATTGCGCCCCAGCCCCCGTTGGGAGGACAGGAACCGGGCGCGCCAGAGCCTTGCATTGTATTTTCCGTGCGTGTCGATGAGCGGCTGGTTGCCCGATGCCTGCACGATCGTTTCGTGGATTTTCATGTCGAGCCGGAAGGATTCGAGGGGCGGCAGCGAGCCGTCACCCTCTTCCATCCGGGTCTGGAACGAGGCCACCCGGGCAATGTCGTCTTCGGACGCATTGGCACAGGCGAGTTCACCTGCCAGGCCTTCGAGCGCGCCCATGACGACGAGGTTCTGGGTGATCTCCTCCAGCGGTGGGTTGGCCACCTGTGGACGGCGGGTGACCGAATATTCGATCAGGCCGTCCTGTTCGAGGATGGTCAGCGCCTTGGTCAGCGGCGTCCGGCTGATGCCGAGCGCCGAGGCGACCTCCCGTTCGGAGATATGCGCGCCAGCCGGAAGCTTTTCGAGAAGAATGAGTTCGCGCAGCTTGTCCGCCGCGATCTCGACCAGGGTGGCCCGCGGCCGCTCCAGTTCGAACTCTGTATCCTTCAGGTCGAAAATCTCCGGTTTGCGCTGCATTCTATTTCCCCCAGTTGAGAACTACCGGCTCGAGCGGCCGGATCAGCCTCAATAGGGCCTCTCGTGTCTGCGAATGCAATGGCATTATGGGATGCCGACAGAATTCGGAGCGGATAACGCCGCCTTCAACCATCGCTGCCTTGGCGGAGCGGAAGCCGCACTGGCGGTTCTCGTGGTTGACCGCAGGAAGCACCCGCGCATAGGCCGCAGTTGCCGCCTCGATGTCGCCTTTGGCCATGTGATCCAGAACCGGCTTGATCTGATCCGGGATCATCGCGCTGGTCATCGAACCGGTGGCGCCGGCCTCCAGGTCGGCCAGGAGCGTGATGGCNTCNTCGCCGTCGAANGGNNCNTCGATGGCNNNGCCGCCCTNGGCGATCAGNNCNCGCAGNTTGNCNGCNGCCTGNGGGCATTCGATCTTGAAGAGCTTCACCATCTCNATCTCGCGCGCCATNCGCACGAGAAGAGAGACCGGAAGGTCGACGCCCGAAAGNGGCGCATCCTGCACCATGATCGGCAAGCCGACATCGCCNACGCGCTTGAACTGCTCGAACGTCTGCTCGGCGTTCCCCTTCAGCGTGGCCCCGTGATAGGGCGGCATCATCATGACCATGGCNGCGCCGTGATCCTTGGCGTGCTGNGCNCGNTCGACCGCGATCGGTGTCGCATAGTGGCTCATGGTGACGATCACCGGCAGCCGNCCGTCCATNTGTTTAAGCGACAGTTCGGTGAGCTTCCGGCGTTCCTCATCGGTGATGAGGAACTGCTCCGAAAAGTTTGCCAGAAGGCAGATGCCGTCATTGCCCTGATCGACCATGCAGTCGATCACGCGTTTCATGCCGTCGTAATCGACCGTGCCGTCATCATTGAACGGCGTTGGCGCGACCGGCCAGATTCCCGAGTAGCGGCTCATTCCTGGATCTCGAANTTCTTGAGGTGTTTGTCGGTGATGGTGATGCCCAGACCGGGCTTGTCGTCGTCGAGCTGCAGGAAGCCGTCCACGGCTTCCGGGTCGCCTTCGAAGATGTAGTAGAANANCTCGTTGCCGACCTCGACATCGAANACCGGGAAGTACTCGCTGATCGGGCAGTTCACGTTCGCCATGGTCAGGTGATAGTTGTGGACCTGACCGGCATGCGGGATCACCGGGATCTGCGCAGCTTCGGCGATCGCGTTGATCTTNTGCGCGGCGGTNATGCCGCCGACACGGTTGGTGTCGTACTGCAGCACGCTGACGGCTTTGCGGTTGATCAGTTCGGCGCAGCCGATGACNGAGAACTCGTGNTCGCCGCCGGANATCGGGACGATGTTCATGGCATNGAGTTCGGCGTAGCCGGCNACATCGTCGGCGATCACCGGCTCTTCCAGCCAGCGCGGCTCGTATTTTTCGAGCTTCGGCAGCATCCGCTTGGCGTAGTCGAGGTTCCAGCCCATGTAGCATTCGAGCATCAGATCGTTGTCGTAGCCGATCACCTCACGCACCGCCTCGACGCGTTTGAGGTTTTCGCGCATGCCGGCCATGCCGTCCTTCGGGCCGAAGCCGAAGCGCGATTTGTAGCCGGTGTAGCCAGCCTTCATGGCTTCCTCGGCTTCACGCTGCATGCTCTCGATCGAACCTGCATAGAGCTTGGAGTAATAGACCGGGATCTTTTCCTTGGTGCGACCGCCGAGCAGCTTGAAGACCGGCTTGCCCACGAGCTTGCCCATCAGGTCCCAGATCGCGATGTCGATGGCCGAGATCGCCGTCATGCCGATGCCCTTGCGGCCCCAGGCATGCGAGCGGCGGTACATCTTTTCCCAGATATAGGCGTAGTCGAACGGGTCCTCGCCGATGACCAGAGGCGCGTACCAGTCNTCNATGGCNTTCTTGACGATCGTCGGTGCGAGCGCCGCGTTGCCGATGCCGATGGTGCCGTCTTCCGTTTCGACCTCGCAGGTCAGCCACTGATGGAAGCGGAAGGATGCCATCGCGTCACCCTTCATCCACAGCGCGTCCGAGGCATTGGTGCAAAANTTGCCGGACGGCGGAACGGTGGGACCGGTCCAGTTCCAGACACGGGTGCGCACGGATTTGATTTTGCTCATCAGGTCCTCCCTTGGGCCTTTCTGGCGTCGGCTGGCACTTCCGTTTTGACGGGCCGCGACGATTGCTGTTGACAGAGCTATAAACATCCTATTGGTATTTTGGAATGCCAAAATCGCAAAATACCAAAAAAGATTTTGGCACGGACACCGGAGGAGGCGGGGTCGGCATCTGCCGATGCCGGTAACGCGGGAGANGCGGGGTACGCATTTTCCTTGGCGACAAGGTGGATCGGATTCTGTCCCGCTGGGAGCCAGTCGCGGCAACAGCATTGCGACCTTTCCGGACAGACAACCCGATTGCGNCCGGAAGGCCGCAAGATCCGTGACCTATGGAGGAAACATCATGAAACTTATGTCCAAGACACTGCTGGCCGGCCTCATGGCTTCGGTCGTCTCTTTCGCCGCGCTGCCGGCCCAGGCGGACACCTACATCGTCGCCGTCGGCGCCGCGTCCAACAGCTTGCAGGGCAAGAGTGCTGCCCGCTTCGCCGAAGAGCTTCAGGCGAAGCTAGGCGATTCGCACACGGTCGAGTTTTACGCCGATGCCCAGCTCGGCGACGAAAAGGAACTGATGCAGAAACTGCGTCTTGGCACTGTTCAGTTCACGCTGATNTCCTCGATCATGCCCAATGTGGCGCCCCANTTCGCCCTCTTNGACATGCCCTTCCTCGTCAAGGACCGCACGCATCTCAAGGCGATCGACAAGGAAATNGTGCAGACCGACCTCGCGCCGCTGGCTGAAAAGGCCGGTCTTCANGTCCTCTCGACNTGGGAAAACGGNTTTCGCCAGATCACCAACAACACCCGGCCGATCAACACGCCCGCCGATCTCGAGGGCCTGAAGATCCGCACCCCGTCGTCNGAATGGCGGGTCGCGATGTTCAAGGAGTGGGGCGCCAACCCGACGCCGATGTCNTTCTCGGAAGTCTTCGTGGCGCTGCAGACCGGCACGATGGACGGTCAGGAAAATCCGCTCACCAACATCATCGGCGCGAATTTCCAGGAAGTGCAGAAATATCTCAGCCTCACAGGNCANGTCTATTCGCCGACCTACCTGACCACGGGCGCGGGCANCTGGGNNGATNTNCCCGAGGATGTGAAATCGGCCGTGACCGAGGTTGCTGCCGAGGTTCAGGACTGGTCGCTCGAGACCGGTGAGGCCGCCGACAAGGAACTCGTCGAGAAGGTCCGTGCCGCCGGCATGGAGATCAACGAGGCCGACAAGACGGCCTTCATCGAAGCTTCGGCCCCTGTCTATGAAGCCTTCGCCGAGAAGGTGCAGGGTGGCGGCGACCTCGTCAGCCGCGCCCAGGCGCTCGCAAAGTAATCCATGTGAAATGCCCCGTCCGGCAAACACCGGGCGGGGTCTTCTGACTTCAAGGGGAGGGTGACATGATCGCCTTGTTCGAGCGCGTGCTGCTGCGGATTGTCGAGGCGATCTGCCTCGTGCTTCTCGTCGCGTTGGCTGCGTCGGTGGTTTATTCCACAACCATGCGCTATCTCGGCTCGTCGCCGACCTGGTACGACGAGATGGCAAGCGTCATGCTGGCCTGGCTGACCTATTTCGGTGCGACCTACGCGGTGTTCATGCGCCAGCACATGAGTTTTTCCGGNCTCGTCACGGCNTTGCCGAAATGGCCCGCCGTGGCGCTTGCGCTGTTTTCCGAAATTCTGGTGATCGCCTATTTCGCCGTCGTCGCCTGGTACGGCAATGCCGTTCTGGCGGTTGCGAAATGGGATGCGCTCTTGAGCCTGCCGTCGGTCAGCCTCGACATNGTCCAGTCGATCATTCCGGTGAGTTCNGTGCTGATGATNATCGGNACGCTGCTCACCTTGCCGCGCGCGCTTCGCTATGCGGCCGAGGGTGTCGACCACGAACATCTCGAAATCGAGCATGCCATCGCCGAAGCGGAGGCCGAGGCCTCTGCCATGACCCGCAGGGAGACGCGGTAATGATCCTTCTTCTGACCACGATCGTCCTGATCGCGCTCATCCTCATCAACGTNCCCATCGCGGTCGCCATCGGCGTCGTNTCGCTCGGCGGTTTCCTNCTGACCTCNGGNCCCGATCGTCTCTANGACATGGCGATCGTGCTCTATTCCGGCGCNACNTCNTTNCCGCTGATCGCGATCCCGCTGTTCATCCTGGCGGGCAACCTGATGAACACCTCCGGCATCTCGGTCCGGCTGATCAATTTCGTCACCGCGCTGATCGGTTTCATCCGCGGCGGNCTNGGNATGGTCAATATCGGNGTCTCAATGGTGTTCGCCGAAATATCCGGTTCTGCCGTTGCAGATGTGGCGGCGACCGGCACGGTGCTCATTCCCGAGATGAAGAAGCGCGGCTATTCCCGAACGCTGGCCGCGGCCATTACGTCNTCCTCGGCTTCGCTGGCGATTATCATCCCGCCGTCGATCCCGATGATCCTCTACGGCGCGATTGCCGAAACGTCTGTGCTCAAATTGTTCGTCGCCGGTGTCGTGCCCGGCGTCCTCGGCGGCGCATTGCTGATGGCCGTTACCTACATCCTCGCCGTGCGCTACGATCTGCCCCGGGCGGAAGGCTTCGATCTCCGCCACATCTGGGCGTCGTTCAAGGAGGCATTCTGGGCGCTGACCATGCCGGTCATCATTCTGGGCGGCATTTTCTCGGGCCTCGTCACCGCGACGGAAGGGGCGGGGCTCGCAGTCGTTGCCGCACTCGTGATCGGCGTCTTCATCTATCGCGACCTTGATCTGTCACGGTTACGCAAGGCAATGCTGGAAGGTGTCAGCCAGACCGGCGTCGTCATGCTGCTGGTTGCGACCTCCGCCTCGCTCGGCCTGTTCCTCACCCAGGCGCAGGTACCACAGCAGCTTGCGGCCCAGATCACACAGATCACCACCAATCCGCTGATCGTGCTGGCGCTCCTGAACCTGCTTCTGCTGGTCCTCGGTATGTTCC
The DNA here is from genome assembly GCA_002707605.1 of Hoeflea sp. Taxonomy (GTDB): domain Bacteria; phylum Pseudomonadota; class Alphaproteobacteria; order Rhizobiales; family Rhizobiaceae; genus Pseudohoeflea. The sequence goes on along the minus strand of PANK01000001.1, from coordinate 1,080,732 downwards.
TTCATGGTGCGGCGGCGATCATCCTGGTCGTGCCGGTGGTCATGCCGCTGGTCAACGCGGTCGGTATCGACCCGATCCACTTCGGCATCATCGTGACGCTGAACCTGGCGATCGGCCAGCAGACGCCGCCGGTGGCATCGGTGCTGATCACCTCGTGCTCCATCGCCAAGGCCGGCATCTGGGAAACGTCGAGAACAAACCTGCCCTTTGTGGGTGTGCTCGCGCTGATCCTGATGCTCGTTACCTACGTTCCCCAGGTGTCGCTCGCGCTCACGGGCCTGATCGACTGAGCCCGGATCTCGACCGAAAGCCGATGGTCCGCCCATGCTGAACCCCTCCAGCGGCGGTCTTGTTTTACAGCAAGAGCGCCGCTGCGGGAGATCGCGTCGTGCCGATGGGCGAGTCGCCAAGCGTGGGTGGTGCCGAGAAAAGGCAGCCCGTTTGATTTCGCCGCCTATCGAGTTGGCGTTCGAGAGGAAGCGACTACGTCAGACATCCTTAGGGCCCGCGCCGGATATGGAGCGCGATGTCCCGCGGCACGCCATCGTCGCCGTTGATCACGATCAGGTCTTGCGGGCAGGCGGAAACGGCGAAATAGCAGTCCATTTCCGCCCGCAATCGCACATATTGCCCGGCCTTCGTCGTGCTCGGCATATCCTTCATATCGTTGCTGTTTTCGACGATGGTTTCCATGAAGAGGTTCCAGGGTGTCGGCACCCGGTGGAACGGAACACCTAACGCCGCGAACTGGCCCTTGAGGTTGTCGCTGCAATTGTCGTGATAACCTTCGTGGCCGTAGAAGATATTGTAGCTCGGCGCGCAGCATGCGGGGCAGAGCGTATCGTGGATGCCGGGCGAGGTATCCTCCACGAAAGTCAGGATCGTGCGCCATTGGTCGGTGCACAGTTTGTCGCCCGGCCTGAAGTTCAGCCGGTAATGCAGAACGTGGCTGTGCTCCATCGACAGGCACTCGGACGGGTTGTCTTTGGCAAAGGCCCATGTGTCGACCACCTGTCCGCCACGGATATTGACCACGTCGACAAGATCGCCCGCCTTCAGCGCCACCATCCGCCCTGTTCGAGCGGCAACCTCTATCACTTTAATCGCGTCGGTCATCAAAGTCTCTCAGTAGTCGAAGGAATGAATCCAGTTCCGCTCGAAGACCTTTTCTTCGCCTTCGTGAGCGGTGAACCGTGATGTGAGCACCAGTTTTCCATTCTCTCGGAAGGCTTGCGTGTCGGTCTCGATGGATACCTTCCAGCCTTCGCGTTCGTAGCTCTGCGCGAACTGGAAGCCGGCCCGGGCCGATCCGCTTTTATGAGGGAGAATGGAGTAATCATGATCGTATCTGTTCGAGATCGACAGCCCGTCGATGGTCCAGGTAGAAGGCGTGTCCTCGGAATACAGATGAACCTTGCCGCTTGCCTGGTTTGTCAGCACGTAGCGCTTGTACTCCGGCGCGACGATCGTCGTGCTGGGCACGGGCTTTGCGTGCAGCGTCTCGCCGAAATCCGGCTGTGTGTGGTCCGCTTCGGCCGGCATTCCGGGCAGAAAGAACTCCAGACTGTCCGGCACGAGGCGAATGGCGGTGTCCGCCGCTTCCGGCCAGAACATCGGCCAGTAGCTGGTCGAAAGCGCCAGACGCAGCCGGCTGCCGGGTGAAAAGCGGTGGGCCACTGCGTTGATCGGGATGATGACCTCGAAGGCCTCGTCCGGTGCGACGCCGTCCGGCCGTTGCAATCGCCGGGCGGTGAATGTGACCCGCGCAGATGTCCCGTCCGGCTTGATCTCGTTGAGGCGGATGACCAGAAGCGCGCGCTCGCCGGTGAAGGAGAGACGAAGCCTCAGGCGTGCGTGGCCGACCAGATGGAGCGGTGTCTCGAGCGGCTTTGTGTCGAGGCACCAGGATTGCCCGTCGTCGGCTCGTTGATCGGAGGCGAATTCCGGCCCGTTTCCACCCGCATCGAGCGGGCACCATTCGCCGCCGGTGACGCCCAGCGTCAGCGGGCTGTCGAGCACGACCTCGCTCTCCGACCCGGCAGGTGCACCCGAAAGGTTGCGGTCATCAGCGAAGAAGGTCGTCCCGCTTGCCTCCAGTGGCCATCGGTCAAGCCCGATCCATTTGCCGTCGATGTCGGGCGAACGCGCATCGGGTCTGGGATCTTCGCCGACCCAGAGCCTCAGCATAGGCTCGTTCATGATGCCGGTGTCTTCGTCCAACAGCCAGTGACGCCACCAGCGCATGCACTCCTGCAGGAAACCGATTTGCGGGCCCGGCTGGCCCCAGGTCGGATACATGTGCGTCCAGGGACCGATCAAACCCCTGCGCGGCACGCTCAGGTTTTCCATCAGGCGCAGGATCGGGTCGGAATAGCCGTCGACCCATCCGCCGGCCGCAAAGACCGCGCATTCGATGTCGTCGTAGTTCTCGCACACCGAGCCGTGTTTCCAGAAGTCGTCGCGCTCCATGTGCGACAGCCAGCCGGCAAGGGGAGGCTCGAGACCTTCGAGCCGCTCCATCCAGATCCGCCGCCAGTCGTCGCCGACATGGGCAGGATCGGCCGGGCGTCCCAGCTGCGTGAAGAGGCCGGCGCCCCATTGCAAACCGTCATTGAGAAGTGCGCCACCCATGAAATGGACGTCGTCACTGTAGCGGTCGTCCGTCGAGCAGGCAGTGATGATGGCTTTCAGGGCAGGGGGACGGCGCGCGGCGATCTGCAGACCGGCAAAACCGCCCCATGAAATGCCGATCATGCCGACATTGCCGTTGCACCAGTCCTGGCCGGCCAGCCAGGCGATGACTTCGAGTGCATCGTTCTGTTCCTGCTTGAGATATTCGTCGCGCAGCAGGCCCTCGGAGTTGCCCGAGCCGCGAATGTCGACACGGCACGCGGCAATGCCGCACTCGGCGAAATAGCCGTGCATCATGCTGTCGGCGAGCGCTGTGCCGTCCGACTGGCGATAGGGGATCCATTCCAGCACCACCGGCACCTTCGCTGCCGCCGGCTTTTCGGGCAGCCANAGGCGCGCGGTGAGTTTCGTGCCGTCTGACAGTGGAATGACGATCTGGCGAAAAGGCGCCGGCCTGTCGCCGGTCACGCGCACGGAGAAATTCTGCAAGAGCGTATCGGTCCCGGATTGAACGCGTTAGTTGGTGCGGGTGGCGGGCCGCTCGTGACCCGCCACCGGTTTGATCAGGCCGCCTTGAAATCGCGCAGGAACGCGATCTGGGCATCCGGCTTGAAGGCCGGTTCGATGCCCGGCTTCGTCACCCAGGCGTTGACGCCGTGGTAGAGGAAGATATAGGCGCCGGTCTCTTCCAGATCGTCCTGCAGCTCGACATACATCTGCTCGCGCTTTTCCGGATCGGTTTCCTTGACCGCCGCTGCATTCTTTTCGTCCCATTCTTCCGAGCAGGTACGCTGGAAGTTCCACACGCCAACCTGTTCGCAGGTGAACCATTCGGTCACCCAGCTCGGGTCCGGCGTGGTGGTGAACGGCTCGATGATCAGGTCGATGTTCTTGTAGCCNCCGCCTTCATTGTCCTGNGCCTCGGCAATCATCGTTGCGCTGTCCATCTGGCGGATGGTGAGATTGATGCCGACCTGGGCGAGCTGNGCCTGCATCACCTGCGCCACGATCATGATGTCGGGATCGGTGCCGAAAGTGAGCGACAGGTCGAGGTTCTCAACGCCCGCTTCCTCGAGCAGGCTGCGCGCCTTTTCCGGATCGTACCCGTAGAGCACCTCTTCGCGTGCACCGAGCAGCGGCGGCGGAACCAGCCCGTAGGCCGGATCGACCGCGCCGCCGAAGGTCGCATCGACGATCTCCTGNACATTNANGGCATGCTGGATCGCGCGGCGAACCTTGACGTCNGCNAGCTTNGGATTGTCGACGTTCATCCCGACCCANGCGTAGCCCAGCGCCGGCTTGACCGTCAGCGTGTTCTCGGTGCCCTCGTAAGCCGGGATCGAGTTGATGGCGATCTGGGTGCAGTCGAGGTCACCGGCGGCGAAGGCCGTCTCCGCNGCGGTCACGTCNGCGATCGGGTAAAGCTGGATCTCGTCGTAATAGGGCTTNGGACCNTCCCAGCCCGGGTTGCGGGTCAGCCGNATGATTTCACGCGGNCGCCATTCGGCGAGCTGATAGGGACCGGAGCAGGCCAGCGGGTCGGTGGCAATCACCGGCTTGCCGGATTCCTCGACGGCCTTCTTCGAAATGATCAGGCCCGACGCATTCGGCAGCGTCGAGGTGAACAGNGGNGCGAANGCTTCCTTGAGGCGGATGACGCCGGTGTACTTGCCGGTCACNTCCACCTGGTCGAGGGCTGCCCANTCGGAGCCATAGACGGCTTCCACGTCCGGATCGGCGAAGCGCTCATAGGAGAACTTGACGTCTTCCGCCGTCATCTCACCGAANCCGCCGGTGAACTCNATGCCGGGTCGCAGTTCGAACTNNATGTTCAGCGGATCGCTGTCGTCGAGCGATTTGGCTGCGTCCAGCTCCCATGCCCAGTCGTCACCGCCGCTGTAGCGGATCAGTCCGGAGAAGATGGCGAACATCACAGTTTCGTCGTACCAGCCGCCGCGGCTGGTCGGGTCGAGGCGCTCCATGTCTCCGTCATTGTGGATCTTGAGAACCTTGTCCTCCTGCGCAAACGCTGCGCCTGGGCCAGCGAGGTTGGCNACGGTCAGCGCAAGCCCACCTGCGCCCAGTCGTTGCATCGCCTGGCGTCGGGTGATCCTGAATTTATTCATGGCCAAATTTTCCTTCGTTTGGTTTGGACGTGGGGTGGGTCTTGGGAGTGGGGATGGTGGCTCACGGCCCGGCTTCAGCGAAGTGGCAGGTCGCGTAATGACCCGGCTCCAGACGCCGCCGGGGCGGGGCCTTTTGCGCGCAGATCTCACGGGCCATTGGGCAGCGTGTGCGGAACTCGCAGCCGTCAGGTCGCTGCTTGAGGCTCGGGACCTCGCCGGAGATCATCTCCTCGACATCGACGGTGTCCTTGGCTGCGAGGAGCGCGCGCGTATACGGGTGGGCCGGAGCGTTGAACACCAGCTCGGACGGGCCTTCCTCAACAATACGGCCGAGATACATGATCGCGATGCGGTCGGTGACATGACGGGCGACGGCGAGGTTATGTGTGATCAGTAAGAACGACACGTTCAGTTTCTGCTGGAGTTCGTTGAGGAGATTGAGGAGTTCGCCCTGGACGGACAGATCGAGGCCCGCAGTCGGTTCGTCCGCCACCACCAGTTCAGGTTCCAGCGCCAGCGCCCGGGCCACCGTCACCCGGCGTGCCTGGCCACCGGATATTTCGTGGGGATAGCGATCGGCGAAATCCGGCGAGAGGCCGACGAGCGAGAGAAGCTCAATGGCCTTTTCGCGCCGGTCGCCGTCGAGCATGCGGTAGACCACCAGGGGTTCAGTCACCGAATGGCCGAGCCGCATGCGCGGATCGAGCGAGGCGACCGCATCCTGGAACATGAAGGCTGTCTTGCGCCGCATGCCGGGCCACAGCTTGTCGCGCTGCGAGGTCACCGTGTCACGATCCAGCCGGATCTGGCCGCCGGAGATCGGGGCGAGGCCCATAACCGCACGACCGAGTGTGGTCTTGCCGCTGCCGCTTTCCCCGATCAGGCCGACAGTCTTGCCGCGCTCGATCGTCAGCGACGTGCCGGGCAGCACTGTGACGAAGGGATCGGCACCACGCAGCCGCTGGAAGAGGGTGGCGGCCGGATAGCGGACTTCCAGAACGCTGATTTCGAGAAGAAGGTCCTGCTTGATCATGCGGTCACCAGATGACATGCGCTTTTCCAGTTTTCTCCGCAGGCAGCGAGCGCCGGCCGTTCTGTCCGGCAGCGGTCGAAGGCTGCCGGGCAGCGGGGTGCGAAGGTGCATCCCACACGCGGTGCGGTTGGCGGCGGCACGGTGCCTGGAATGGTCGGCAGCGTTCGGGTGGGTTCGTCGATACGCGCCGGGTCGCATTCGAGAAGCGCCTTGGTATAGGGATGCTGCGGGTTGGACAGCACCTCGCTCACCGGTCCCGTCTCCATCAATTCGCCCGCATAGAGCACGGCCACCCGGTCGCACACGCGCGATACCACGCTGATATCGTGGGTGATGAAGATGGTCGCGCCGGTGAGTTCGCTCTTTGCGTCGCGCATGATGGCGAGGATCTGCGCCTCGGTTGTCGCGTCGAGCGCGGTTGTCGGTTCGTCGGCAATCAGCAGGCGCGGTTCGGCCAGAAGGGCCGCGCCGATCGCCACACGCTGGCGGCTGCCGCCCGAAAGCTGGTGGGGGAACTGGCGCATGCGGGTTTCGGGATCGGACAGGCCGACCTTTTCGAGCATGTTGCAGGCACGGGTCCAGCGTTCTGACTTGCTCAGATCCGTGTGCCAGTGCTGGAACGCCACCATCTGGCTTCCGATGCGCAGCACCGGATTGAGCGCGGTAAAGGGATCTTGGGCGATGCTTGCAATGGCCGAACCGCGCAGCTGGCGCAGGTCGGCCTCAGACAGCGCGGTCATTTCATGGTCTTCGAAATGCACCGACCCCTTGATCCTGGCGCCGGCCGGCAGCAGGCCGAGCATGGCGGCGGCGAGGCTCGACTTGCCCGATCCGCTTTCGCCGACCAGCCCGAGCGTTTCGCCTTGCGCAACGTCCAGGGAGACATTCCGGACTGCCCGGATATCGGTCTGGTCGCCGGGATAGAGGATGCTGACATCCTTGAGAGAGAGTATGGGGTCCATGACGATCAGCGCCTCGCGATCTTGCGCGGATCGAGGACGTCGCGCAGCGCCTCGCCGAGGAAGGTGAAGGCGATGGTCGTAATGACGATGGGAAGACCTGCTGCCACCGCGATATGGGGCGCCTGGCGGACATAGGTGTAGCCTTCGGCCAGCATGTTGCCCCAGCTCGATTGCGGCGGCTGGACGCCCTGTCCGAGAAAACTCAGACCCGATTCGATGCCGATCACTGCAGGGATGTCCATTGCCACAAGCACGAGGATCGGGCCGATCAGATTGGGCAAGAGATGGGTGGCGGCAAGGCGCAACCGCGAGGAGCCAATGGCTTCCGCAGCGACCACAAAATCGGCGTTGCGCAGGACCAGAACCTGGTTGCGCACCACGCGGAAATAGCCCGGCGCCATGGACGCGGAAATCACGAAGATCAGCGTCGTCATGGACGGGCCGTAGATCGAGACCAGCACCAGCGCGAAAAGGACGAGCGGCAGCGCCTTCACCGAATCGTTGATGAGCACGAGAAAGCTGTCGACGAGCTTCGATCCCAGCCCGGCGATCATGCCCATTGCCATCCCTGCGAAAAGCGCGCCGCCGGTGCCGAGAAGTGCAACCTTGAAGGCGGTCCGGGTTCCGTAGATCACCCGGCTCAGGAGATCGCGTCCGATCTGGTCGGTTCCCAGCCAGTTGGCAAGCGTCGGGCCTTGCATTCTCAGCCGCGGTGCGAGTGCATTGGGATCATAGGGTGCGACGAGGGGGGCGGCGATTGCTGCTATGATGAAGAGGAGAATGACCATGGTGGCTACTGCGCCGGTGGGATTGCGCAACAGTCGTCTCAGAATGACGAAGCGTCTGGGCGCGGTGGAATCGTCGGTGACGGAGGTTGTGGTTGCGTCGGTCAATGTTCAGCCCTTCTCTGCGAGGCGCGGATCGAGAACGGCGATGGCGATATCGGCGAGGAAATTGGCCACGACGTAGAGCGCAGTGGTGACGACCACCGAGCCGAGCACGACGGGGAAATTCCGGCTGATGACGGCGTCATAGGCCATCGAGCCGAGGCCGGGGCGGGAAAAAACCACCTCGACAAGCACCGCGCCTGACAGAAGGTTACCCATGCCCACCCCGATGACCGAAATCACAGGAATGATCGCGATCGGCAGAACGCATTTCAGAACGATGGTCGATTTGGCGACGCCGAAGGTTTCGTAGGTGCGCACATGCGGTTCGGCCAGCGTTTCGAGCATGGCCACGCGCACCAACCGGGCGATGTAGCCGACCCAGGCAACGCCGACGGCGAAAGCGGGAAGAATGAGGTGGTGGATCTGGTCGCCGATATCGCCCGGTTCACCTGCGCCGAGCGAGGGAAACCATCTGAGCTTCACCGCAAACAGGATCAACGCGTAGATTGCCATCAGAAACGCGGGCAGGGCCACGACGCTGGTGGAGATCAGTCCGATGACGCGATCGGTCCAGCTGTCCGGCCGCAGGGCAGCCCNGATGCCGAGCGGGACGCCGATGAGCGCCGCCCANGCCAGTCCNGTGACGGCNAGCANNACGGTTTTCGGAAGGGCNGAGAGAACCAGCGGGGTCACCGGACGCTGGTTGAGGATATCGGTGCCCATGTCGCCATGCAGCAANGCCCAGAGGAAATTGAGCGCCTGAACGACGAGCGGCTGGTCCAGGCCCATTCGAAGTCGGAAAGCTTCCTTCTGTAATTCGCTGGCGCGGGGACCAAGCGCGATCGTCGCAGGATCACCCGGCACCGTGTAGATCAGGAGGAAGAGAATCGTCATGGCCNCCAGCATCACTGCAATGCCGAGGACNAATCGTCTTGCGATATAGCTTGCCATTGGCTCCGTTCGGTCGGTTGCGGGGACGCGCCGAGGTGGGAGGAGGCGGTCCGCATCTCAGCCCCGAAGAGGCTGTTTGGAAATACACGCTGTGATATATCACGGTGTATATTGCGAATAATGGGTCTACCGCTTAAAGTCAACGCACGGAATCAAAACGGGATGAGGACCGAATGNCGGTGGAGCGTGTTTTCAAATGGTTGGATGGCATCGACAGCGTCCGTGGCAAGGCGCCGTCGCTGACCGACAAGGCCTATGAGCGCATCCGCGAGCGTATCGTCGAGCGCAGCCTCGAGCCGGGTCACGATTTCACCGAGGCTGAGTTGGCCCGCCACCTCGACATGAGCAAGACACCCGTCCGTGAGGCGCTGGCGCGTCTTCAAATGGAGGGGTTCGTCCAGGCCATTCCCCGGCGCGGCTACATGGTCAAGCCACTGCACATGTCGGCTATCAAGGACCTGTTCGCGTTCCGTGCCCTGATCGACGGCGAGGCGGCAGCGCTTGCGGCCGGAAATATCACTCAGCAGCAATCCGACGAACTGCAGGCACTGCTTGATGCCAGCGAGCAGGCCACGCCTGAAGCCCGGCCCGACGCCGGCGAGATCGCCCGCATGATCCGCATCGACAATGCGTTTCACGAGGTGATCGCGCTGGCTGCCGGCAATGACAGGCTTCACCGCTCCATCGTCGCCGTCATCCGCGAATTCGAACGCTTCTACCATATNGAAGCCGGGCACCCGGAATTCTATGGCCCCGACTTCGTCGGCCANNTCGACGTCTATAACGCGATCAGGTCCGGCGACCCCGAGCGCGCCCGCGCAACCATGCATGCGCATATGGAAAGTTCACGACGCGTATTGATCAAGGGGCTCACGGAGGGGCCCTCCAGGGCCGATGCTGAGGCCGCCTGGTTTTAGCGAACCGTGCCTACTTCGCCTTTGCTCCCGGCCCGGCGGAACCGAAGTCCGGTCTGGGCGGGAAGGGAGCCTTCGCTGGAGTAGCGGACAAACCAGCGATTTGCGGAAGGGGAACGTGAATCATCTTGAACAGCGGTTTCCGACCTGTGCCGGCTTCTCGCACTTGAGCGAATGACAGTACTCGGCAATCTCTGACCGTGTGGTGAGCCAGAGAGATTTGTCAGCAACACAAAGCGCGGCGATCTCGCTGATCGCCCAGGCGGCGGCGGGCCGGCCGAAGCAGTGGCCATGCGCGAAAATGTCGAGAATGATTGTTTCTGCGGGTCGCGACTTGATCCCGGCGAGAGCCTCCTCGAACAGGCTGACGAATTGTCCCGGCGTGCGGCCGAACCGCATGGCGTGAGGCAGGTCGTTAAACTCGACCGACATGGGAATGGCCAGAATGTCGCCCTCGTCGAAGCGCTGGACATAGGGGCGATCGGCATCGAGCGCGTCGCCGTGCCAGCGGTANCCGGCGCGNACGAGCAGGCGATGGGTTTCCGGGCCGGAGGTGACGCGCGGGCTGACCCAGCCCGAGGGACGCGCNCCGNTGGCNGCCTCGATCGCGTCCGTGCTGCGNGCGATTGAGGCGTNCTGCTCGTCGGGANCNAGNGTTGGGAAAATCATGTNCTGCGCCAGGCCGTGCCCTACGATGTCGTGCCCCGCAAGTGCCGCCCGGCGCAGCGCATCGGGCTGGCGCTCGGCGACCAGTCCGGACGTCAGGATACTGGCACGCAGGTCCTGTCGCTCAAGGATGTCGAGAAGCCGCCGGCTGCCGGCTGTCGCGTTGTAGCGCCCGTAGGAATCCGCATTCGGATCGAAGACCCCGCCCGGCAACACATTACCCATCGGCCCGACCCCCGAAGTCGTGCCGTCCCGCCAGATTTCCCAGGCGACGTTGAACACGATGGCTATGCGTCGCGCGCCAGGCCAGCAAAGATCGTCGGGGAGGGGGTGCGTTTCAATGGTGTCGGTACCGGTCATGGCGGCGTTCCTGAGCTTCTGAGGTCCCATGGTTTAACCGCCGGCCGATTNTGCGTGTACTTCAATCCTTGCAGGGCGACATGCANNACATNCAGTTANGNGCNTGAATTTCGTGCATCANGAAATGCCAATTATGCATTTCTTTCACGGCAATCCCGTCGTGTAGGCTCCGCAACAGTCTCGTCATATATCGATAGGGCGGGCGAAGGGAGGAATACATGATCAAATCCATTTCACGCCGGCTGGTCTGCGCTGCAGCGGCAAGCGCTGTCCTGGTCGTCGCAACGTCCGCATCCGTCACCATAGCCACAGCGGCAGAGATCGAGCTCAAGCTCGCCTGGTTGACTGCCGACAGTCCGACAGACCCCTATGCCATCGCCGCGCATGCCTTCAAGGATGCGATCGAGACTGCCATGCCGGGNCGCGTCGAGGTGTCGTTGTTCCCCAACCGGCAGCTCGGTGACGACAAGGAAATCCTAGAAGGCCTCCAGTTCGGCACCATCGACATGGGCATCATCACCAATGCGGTGGTGGCCAACCTCGAACCGACCTATCAGCTCGTCGATCTGCCCTTCCTCTTTGGCAATGCCGATCAGGCGCATCAGGTGCTCGACGGGCCGGTGGGCCAGAAACTGGCCGAAAACCTGCGCAAGCATGGCATCGTGTCGCTGGGTGCGGNCGAAGGCGGCTTCCGCAACATGATCAACAATACCAAGCCGGTACGCACGCCCGCCGATGTCGAGGGCGTGAAGTATCGCACGATGCAGAACCCGGTGTTTATCGANATGTTNTCGGCGCTCGGCGGAAGCCCGGTGCCGATGGCCTGGGGNGAGGTTTTCACCGCCATGCAACAGGGCACGATCGACGGTCTGGAGATCCCGGCCTCGGTGGTCAATTCGAACAATTATGCCGACGTCACGAAATATCTCAGCTTCACGCGCCATACCTATTCCGCGATCCATCTGCTGATGGCCGAACGCACCTATGACAAACTGCCCGACGATGTCCGGGACGCGGTGATCAAGGCCGGCAAGTCAGCCATCGAAACCCAACGCGTCGCCGTTGCCGCGGCAGAAGAACAGGTGGTTGCCGCGCTCANGGAAAANGGCATGCAGATCAACGACATTGACGATGTNGCNGCCTTCCGCGCNAANGTCGGCCCGGTCTACGAACAGTTCAAGCCGACNATCGGCGCCGATCTGCTCGACTCCGCGCTGAACGCCGTCGCAAACTGATCCGGATGCACCGGTTAGCGACCCTGATCGACACCACGAGCCGCATCATCGCGCGGCTCGTGGCACTTGCTTGCGTGGGGATCATCTACGTCATGCTCAGCCTGCTNGTGACGCAGGTCCTCATGCGCTANTTCCTCGGCAAGCCCCCNAGCTGGACNGAAGAGGCGGCCATCATCCTCTTTACATGGCTGGTTCTGCTTTACGCCACGGTCGGACTGCGAGAGGGCTTTCACGTCGCGATCGAGACCNTNCCGGCCGGCTGGGCNCGCCTGCGGCTCTGGTCGGANCGATNNGTCGCCGCACTTGCCATGCTGTTCGGCTGGGTGACGCTGACGGCGGGNCTGGCCTATGTGGGCCGGACGGCNGGACAGAAAACCGCTGCCCTGCANTTGCCGATCGAAGTACTCTATCTCGCCGTNCCGGTCTGCGGCGCGCTTTTCATCCTGCACGCGGCAGCACTTCTNTTGGTCCCGCNCAAAGCGCCGGNCGCAGAGCCGCAAGAGGCCACCGTCCGCGAGATCGCCGAATGAGCCTGACGCTTCTCTCCCTTNCTGTCGGTCTGCCCGCAATGTTGCTCATGCGCGTGCCGCTGGCGCTTGCCATAGGGCTTGCGACCATCGCCGCGCTCTGGACGGCCGATATCGACNTGATGATCTTCGCGCAGCGGATGGTCTCGGGAACGCAATCCTTCAGCCTGCTTGCGATCCCCTTCTTTATCCTCGCTGGCGACCTGATGACGGCGGGCGGTATCTCACGCCGGCTGGTTGCCTTTGCCGACGTGCTCGTGCGCCACCGCACCGGCGGTCTCGGTATGGTGGCGGTCCTCGCCGCCGCGTTCTTTGCTGCGCTTTCCGGTTCGGCTCCCGCGACGACGGCGGCAATCGGCGCGATCATGATCCCGGAGATGGAGAAGCGTGGCTATTCCCGCGCCTTCGCGACAGCGCTCGCCGTCGCCGGCGGGATCATCGGCCCGATGCTGCCGCCTTCCATTCCGATGGTGGTCTGGGGCGTGATGTCCGAGACATCGATCAGCGACCTTTTTCTCGCCGGCATCGTGCCTGGCCTGTTGCTGGCTGCCGGTCTGATGGTGGTCTGCTGGTGGCACGCGCGGCGCCACGGCATTGCTCCCCAACCGAAGGCGAGCGGTNCCGAGATTTGGCAAGCCTTCAACGATGCCAAATGGGCGCTCTGCGGTCCGATCATTGTGCTGGGCGGCATCTATGGCGGCATCGTCACNCCGACCGAGGCNGCCATCGTCGCCACCGTCTTNGCCNTGGTACTCGGCTTCGGCGTCTACCGCGAGCTNACGCCTGGGCGNATCGGCGCGGTAACGACCGGCTCNCTCCGGACAATGTCCATCGTCATGTTCATCATCGCGCTCGCCAACGGCTTCGGCTGGATCATGGCNTTNCAGCAGATCCCCGGGCGTCTGACCGAGAGCCTNGCCTCGCTGTCGGACACACCCGTTCTCTACGTTTTGATGCTCAANCTGACGCTTCTGGCCATNGGATGCGTGATGGATAATCTCGCCGCTATGATCGTGCTGGCATCGTTCCTCGTGCCCATCGGACAGCAACTGGGCATGGATCCTGTCCAGTTCGGGGCCATGGTGGCCATCAACTTCACAATCGGCATGGCCACGCCGCCTTTCGGCTACACGCTGTTCGTGGGTGCCGCGATCAGCGGGCTGCGCATCGGCCAGATTGCACGCCCGCTAATGCCGATGCTCGCCGTAATGATCGCTGTTCTGCTGCTCGTCGCCTTCGTGCCGCCGGTGACGCTTGCCATCTCCGGTTTGCTGCAGTGAGAATGCGGCCATGGTGAACNTGCGCAANTTCGACCTGAANCTCTTGGTNATCTTCCGNGCGATCATGAACCGCGGTTCGATCGCCGGTGCCGCCGACGAGGTCGGCCTCTCNCCCTCGGCGGTCAGCCATGCCCTTGGNCGGCTGCGCATCATGCTCAATGACGAACTCTTCTTCCGGACCGCGGATGGGGTAAAGCCGACCAACCGCGCGGTCGATCTGAACGCGGACATCGAGCGCGGGCTGGGGTTCATCTCGACGGCGATTTCGCAGCAGCATCTCTTCGTCCCGGCCGAGGCGGAGAGGGTCTTCACGATCCAGGTGGCGGATTATGTTTCCGGCTTCCTGCTGCCCCGTCTTGTGCGCCGCCTCCAAAGCGATGCACCGGGTGTATCGATCGACATCCTGCCCTTTTCCGTCTCGCCCGACAGCGTGTGGGACCGGGTGGATATGCAGGTGCGGCTGACACCGGGCCGGCTGCAGCCGCAAATGGTGCGGAGCAAGCGCCTGCTGGCGGACGAGGTGGTGGTTCTTATGCGGCCCGACCACCCCCGCGCCGCCGAACCGATGACGGCCGAACTCTATGCGGCACTGCCACATGTGAAGCTCTCGCAATCGGCGACCGGCACGACCGTGATTGAAGACGCGCTCTCCGCGCGTGGGTTGCGGCGGAAGTTGCCGATGACGGTTGCCAGCTGGTTCGACATCCCGGACATCGTGGCCAATTCCGACCTCATCGCCATCGCGCCCCGACGGCTCCTGTCGCTCGACCCGAGGCTCCAAAACCTCGCATCGGCGCCCTTGCCGCTCGAGGAGGTCGTATTCTCGTTCGATCTGTGCTGGGATCTTAGGACCGAACGGGAACCCGGCCAACAATGGCTGCGCGGCGTCATCGCCGACATNTTCAAGACGGTCGGCGAATCGTAGGCTGTGAAAACTCTCCGAATACGCTGCGGCAATACGGTTGCCTCGAACTCCGCTGGTATCCGCGTTGCTCGTGTGAAGGTTCTCGCCTATTCGATATCGGGTTTTCTGGGCAGCGTTCTGATCGGCGGCATCATGATCTTCATCGCTGTCGGCATCGACGCCATTCGCGTATGCTACTTCGGGTAGCCTGGCGCGCCACAGACAGACCTATCAAGCCGAGGCGCCGGTTCCTTTGAGAGCCGGGGCATCACTGCCCAAAAGCAGTTGCGGCGGAGGGTTTTCGGACATCACGAGTGTCAGCACTGCCTCAGCAAGTTTTCGGGATCCCCAAGCTGCGCGCCATGCTTCTTCTGCCGCGCCTCGGGGATCGGATCAAAGAGCCTGTCGTAATCGTCGACCGAGCGCTCGGTACGAACCATGGAGCGCTCCGCCCGGTCGGTGCGGGCGCTGCTTTCTTTTAAGCGAACCCATTACGACATGCCCTGAGTGTCACGATGAAGGACAGGACCAGCAATATTAGAAGGCNTGGCGCGAAGGCACCGACACCGAACCGGTCGAGCAACACGCCGCCNATCAGGCCNCCTCCGGCGATGGCGGCGTTCCAGGCCGTCACCAGCATGGATTGGGCGAGGTCCGCCGCCGGCCCGGCCGCCTTNGCGCTGGCTGTCTGAAACAGCGTCGCGCAGCCGCCGAAAGCCAGTCCCCAGACGGCGGTGGCGGCATAGATGACGACCGGCACGTCGCTCCAGATCCAGAACGCCGCCGCCGAGAGCGCGAATAGCGCGGTGCTGGCAAGCGTGAGGTGCCGCAGGCGGCGGTCAATCNGCACCCCGACGACCCATATGCTGACCAGTGAGGCTACACCGAACACTAGAAGCACCGCGTCGGTCCGGTCCNCCATGCCCGCTTCGGCGAGAAACGGCGCGACATAGGTGTAAAGAATATTGTGCGCGAGCACGAAGGCGAGGACGACGAACAGCACCGATCTTATGCCGGGTAACGTTAAAACGCTTCCCAGTGTGCGGCGCTGCGCAGATGGTTCGCCAGCAAAGTCGGGAACTTTTGTCAGCANCCAGAATATCAGAAGGACAGTCAGCCCGCTCATCAGAAAAAAACACGCACGCCAGCCTATGACTGCGCCGAGGAATGTCCCCGCCGGCACGCCGAGCGACAGCGCCAGCGGCGTTCCGGCCATGGCGATGGCGATCGCACGGCCCTTGAGGTGCTCAGGCGCCATGCGCGCGGCATATCCGGCGGCCAGAGCCCAGAGCAAACCAGCCGAGACGCCTGCCACGAAGCGCGCGGCCAATGTCAGCGCATAGTTACCGGAAATGGCGGTGACAGTGTTGGCCAGTAGGAAGCCTGCGATTGCGGTGAGCAATAGCGGACGCCGCCGCATGCCTTGGGTATAGGTCGTTAACGGGATCGCAGCGAGCAGCGAACCGAGGGCGTAGATGGTGACGAGTTGTCCGGCCGCAGACTCCGACACGCCGAGGCTGNCCCCGATCTGAGGCAGCAGCCCAGCCGGCAGCGCTTCCGTCACGATGGTGATGAAGGCTGCCGTCGAAAGCGCCAAAAGCGCCAACCAGGGAAGCTTGTCTGACGTATTAGGTGCGGTAGACGCGCNTTCGAAGCTTCTGACTTCCGTCATTCNNNGCTCTCCGCCGCACCGGCCANCGTGTTTGCGCCTCCAAANTTCGGCAGAACGAGGTCGTCCACCTGATAAGTGTGGAACTCGAATGTGCTGAAGGCCTTCAGTTTNTCGAATTTGGCAGAGAAGGTGGGATCGGAGAAGAATTCCTCGACATCACCAACGCCGGAGATCGCCTCGACATTGACGACGGTTTGTCCGTCCGTGCTTTTGGCGAGGGAGCTCCACAGGAATCCCTCTTTCCGCTCAGCGACGTAATGGACGATGTCCTGGATGATCGCGAAGGCTTTGTCCTGTTTGCCTTCATGGACGTGGATGACGTTAACGATGAAAACCGTCGGATCNGGAGATGCGGAAAAACCGGCTTNGGGCGCGGGAGCCATTGGGACCTCTTTCGAATAGTGTCGTCGCTCCAGAGGTGGCACATCGTCGTTATCGGAAAAATAGGCTGNANTTCCGATCACTTCGGACTATNNTNTCCGGAATATGACCATTCCTATGGATAGCCTTGGTGCCCTCAACNTCTTCGTTCANGCAGCGGAAGCCCGCAGCTTNACGATTGCTGGACGCCAGCTTGGCGTGTCGTCCTCGGCTGTCGGGAAAGCCGTAGCGCGGCTGGANGNACGTCTCGGCGTGCGGCTGTTTCACCGCTCGACGCGTGCCATCACGCTGACTCCGGAGGGNGCCATGTTCCTNGAGCGTTGCCGGCGCATCTTCTGCGAAATGGAAGCNGCTGAACTGGAACTCTCGCAAACGCGCGCNCATCCGAGTGGNGTATTGCGGGTGAGCNTGCCCNTGGTTGGGATGCTGATGATGCCGACCTTGTCNGCGTTCATGCGAGCCTGGCCTGACGTTGAACTCGATCTCGATTTCACGGACCGGCTCGTAGATGTGATCGAGGAAGGTTTNGATGNGGTGATCCGCACCGGCGAAGGAAGCGATTCCCGTTTGATGACACGGACGCTCGGCNNGTTTCGCTACANGCTGGTCGGCGCGCCGGACTATTTCNAAGAACACGGCGTTCCCCAAACCGCCGNCGATCTCCGTCATCACAGATGCCTTCATCATCGGTATCNCTCGACGGGAAAGCTGGAAGAGTGGTTCCTTATCGACGACACGGGAACACCTGTCNAAGATATTCCAAGAGCGGCNGTCTCCAGCGCAATAGAGCCCCTGCTTTANATGGCCGAACGCGGGCTCGGGATCGCCTGCCTGCCGGANTTCGCCGTGCGCGACCGCCTGACTGAGGGCACGCTTGTCAGCGTGCTTGATGACGCCGTCCGGCATTCCGGCGTCTTCCGCATCCTCTGGCCTTCAAGCCGGCACCTGTCGCCAAAATTGCGCGCCTTCGTCGATTTTATAGCTGACAGTCTGTTTGCCGAAGCACATTCATAAAACGAGTGGTGCTAAATTTCGATGTGCGTCCAGGATATTGTCTCTCCCTGAGCGCAAACCGCACAAGGCTAGACTTTTGACAAGATGTGCAAGCAAACACGTGCTGGTATCCAATGCGATAAAAGGAATACCGGTTTCCTGCTTACGCGAATTTCAGACGTAAGCGCTTGGCTTGCGAGAGCACACTTCTAAGTTTTTGCTTGATATGGGGAAATGGCGCACCCGACAGGATTCGAACCTGTGACCTCTGCCTTCGGAGGGCAGCGCTCTATCCAGCTGAGCTACGGGTGCATCCGTTGACGACTGAGCAGGAACGGATCCTGGATTTCTGGTCGCCGCAAATCATGCAAGCGGGTTCTTAGCCCAACTGGCGGAGCGCATCAATGCTTTCCTTTTGGTGCCTGTGCAAACGGTCATCAGGACGGCGCGCGCGAAATGAGCGAAGCGTGCGGAGGGAGAGGCATTCTTGTGCTTGCGACGAAAAAAAACGGCCGGTGCGATGAGGCACCAGCCGTTTTTATTGACCGTGGGAACCGGTCTGATCAGGGGCAATCAGCCGTGTAGACATTGCCGTAGCGGTCGCGGTAGCGGCACTGGCCGGGGGTGGTGGCCGCGCCGAGCAGTGCGCCTGCAGCGCCGCCGATGAGGGCGCCGGTCGCAATACCCGAGCCGCCGGAGCCGGTTGCTGCAGCGACAAGGGCGCCGGTGCCCGCGCCAACTGCTGCGCCGCCAGCGGCACGCTTTTCGGTCGTGGTGCAGCCCGCAACTGCGATCAGGGCAACTGCACAGATAGCCGAAGTAACAATACGCATTATGAAATCCCTCCTTGGATTAACGGCTTATTCAGTTCGCGCGAAATGCGACTTTTTTCTGGTCGGCGTCGAGAGTTTGGCCTTCCATGTGGATGATGACAAGAGCGGACGCCATAAGGGCCAGGCTCATCGTCAACGCTACTAGGGCTATCAGCATTTTCGTGTTCCTTTCCGGGCGGCTCGCCCGCTTCGTCTTTCATGAGAACGTATATGCAGGAAAATGGTTGCATCGGATGTGCGCTATTGCACATGGCGCACCTTGCGAGCTCTTGCGAAGCGCGGAATTGTTTGCGTCAGGCGGGGCGAAACGAAAACGCTCTTGCGCCATCGCATGGCATTTCCCATGATCGTTGAAACAGGACGGGATCGGATCATGAACCTGCGCGCTATGATATCGGCGAGCGACGAGGTGGAAGCCAACCGCCTCGAGGTCCCCCGCATGCAGCGTGCCCGAGGTGAGGGACGCATTGCGGTCAAGCAGGCCGGCGGGCGCACCCGCATCGACCGGCTTTTCCAGGAAGGGGCCGCCAAGATCCGAATTCCGCATGCTGTAACGGCTGGACTTGAAGCCGTTCTCATCAATACAGCCGGCGGGCTGACGGGCGGCGATCGCATGACATGGCGGTGCGACGCGGCGCCCGATACGCAACTCACCCTCACCACCCAGGCTTGCGAAAAAACCTACAAGGCTGCGGATGCCATCTGCGCCGAAGTCGGTGTGTCTCTATCTGCCGGTGCCGGAGCAAGCCTCTGCTGGTTGCCGCAGGAAACCATCCTTTTTGATCAGGCGCGACTGGCGCGCAAACTCGATATCGATCTGGCCGCCGATGCGCGCGCCTTGATTGTCGAGCCGGTCATCTTCGGGCGCAAGGCCATGGGCGAGACGGTGGTGACAGGTGTCTTTCGGGACCGCTGGCGCGTCCGCGTCAACGGCAGCCTCATCCACGCTGAGGATTTTTCGATCGGTCCGGAAATTGTTGGTGAGCTTCCGCGTGCTGCCGTGGGCGGTGAGGCGCGGGCGTTTGCCACCCTGCTTCTCGTTGGACCCGATGCCGGGGATCGGCTGGTCCGGGCCCGGCGCATCATCGCTGACAATGGCGGGGCTTCGGCCTGGACCGTCGGCGAGACTGGCAAGCTTCTTGCGAGGGTTGTGGCCAAGGACGGCTATACGTTGCGCAAGACCCTCACACCGCTGATCGGGCTGCTCAATCCCGGAGCAGGCTTGCCCAAAATATGGTCAACCTAGGGCGAGACGACAAAGAGACGAGAGACAAGAATGAACCTGACCCCAAGGGAAAAAGACAAGCTGATGGTTGCCATGGCGGCTGTGGTGGCCCGGCGGCGGCTCGAACGCGGCGTCAAGCTCAACCACCCCGAAGCGATCGCACTGGTTACAGATTTCGTCGTCGAAGGGGCCCGCGACGGNCGCCCGGTCGCCGAGCTGATGGAAGCCGGCGCCCATGTGATTACCCGCGACCAGGTGATGGAAGGGGTCGCCGACATGATCCACGACATCCAGGTCGAGGCAACATTTCCGGACGGGACCAAGCTCGTGACCGTTCACGAACCNATCCGCTGAGGACTTCACGCATTCATTTTGACGGNGCGACCAATGAAGGGCGCCGTGTCGACCAAAAAAGGAACTTCAAAATGATCCGACGTCTCGCTATCGCCACGGCAGCCCTTGCTGGAGCCACCGCGCCGGCCTTCGCCCACCTCAATCCGGCCGAACACGGCTCGTTTGCNGCCGGCTTCTCGCACCCGCTCTTCGGGATCGACCACATTCTGGTGATGGTNGCCGTCGGNGTCTGGGCAGCTTCGCTCGGCAAGAAGGCGATGATGTCGGTTCCGGCNGCATTCGTCGGTGCCATGGCGCTCGGTTTCGCAGCTGCGGTTCTCGGCATGCCGCTGCCCTTCGTCGAACCGGTTATCCTCTCCTCGGTGATCTTCATCGGCCTCATGATTGCCCTGGCATTGCCATTCTCGACAGCGGGCATGGCGGCTAGCGTNGGNTTNTTCGCNTTCTTNCACGGCCATGCCCATGGCGGTGAACTGGGTGCTGCGGGAGCGGCGAGCTTCGCNCTCGGCTTCGTGGCNGCGACTGCGGCCCTNCATGCNGCAGGTNTCGCCCTNGGTCTGGGCTTCGGCCGCTTCGGTAATGCNNCTGTGACCCGTACNGCCGGTCTTGNCACTGCNGTNNCAGGTGTCGCGCTGGCTTTTGCCGCATANTGAATNGAACTGAAACGAAGGGATGNGCCCATGATACCCGGTGAAGTGATCGTCAAGGACGGCGAAATCGAACTGAATGCGGGCGCGTCCCCGGTCACTNTCAANGTGGCCAATACCGGGGACCGNCCGGTNCAGGTTGGNAGCCACTATCATTTCTTCGAGACCAACGAGGCGCTGTCATTCGACCGCGAAGCTGCCAGAGGCATGCGGCTCGATATCGCGGCCGGTACCGCGGTGCGCTTCGAGCCGGGCCAGGAGCGTGATGTGACGCTCGTACCGCTTGCCGGCAAACGCGCCGTCTACGGCTTCCAGCAGAAAATCATGGGAGCACTCTGAACCAACCGGAATCTGAGCAGTTCAAACATCGGTTTAATCGAAGAAGGGGAATTTGGAATGTGCCACGTCTGCGTCATCAATAACGTCAAATCCTCGATGCTCTCGCGTCGTGACTTCTTCCGCAAATCGGCTGCCGCCGGTTTCGCGGCAACGGCTGCGGGCGTGGTATCTGCCCGTCCGGCGCTGGCCGAAGCCAGCGGCAAGGTCGTCGACCTGACCCATGTTTTCGATGGTGATTTCCCCACTTTCGACGGCAAGCCCGGCATCCTCTATACCGAGAACGTCAATTTCGATCAGTCCGGCTATCAGCTTTGGGAACTCACGATCTTCGAACACTCCGGCACGCACATCGACGCGCCGCTGCATTTCTCCAAGGACAACACCTCGGTCGCCGAACTCGATCCGCAAAACCTCGTCTGCCCGCTCTGCATCGTCGATATCAAGGCAAAGGCTGCCGACGATCCGAACGCCATGGTGGAGCCCGAGGATATCGAAGCCTATGTCAGCGCCAATGGCGACATCCCGCAGGGCGCCTGCGTGGCGATGAATTCCGGTTGGGAAGAAAAGCTCGGAACGGACGCCTACCGCACGGATGCGGATGGCAATTTCGCGTTTCCAGGATTTTCGAAGGCAGCGACCGACATGCTCATGGAGATCGGCGCGGGGTCTATCGGCGTCGACACGCTGTCGCTCGATCCCGGCAATTCGGCGGACTTCGCGGTCCACAATTCCTGGCTGCCGGCGGGACGTTTCGGCATCGAGAACCTCGCGAGCCTCGATGATTTGCCGGCCTCCGGCGCGACCCTGTTCGTCGGCGCGCCCAAGCACCGCGATGGCACCGGCGGGCCAGCCCGCGTCATGGCGGTGATCTAGTGGGCCGCCGGCGGAAAAGCCCCACAGCATCGATGATGCGCGCCGGTTTCGACATGGTGCGCATGGCGGCTGATGCCCAGTTCGTGATTGCCGCCCGCATGTTCGGCATGGCCACAGGCGTGGCGGCGAAGGGCGAAAACACCCGCATGGTCGCCGAAAAGCAGGCAGCGCTCGTCGAGGGAGCGATGAAGGCGGGAATGGCGGCCGCAACCGGAAAATCCCCGACGCAGATTGCAAATGCGGCCATGGCTCCGGCCAAGCGTACGCTCACTGCCAACAAGAAGCGCCTCGGGGGCGCCAAACGCAAAAGGACGTCCAAATGATCCGCCATCTCGCCAACGCCGTCCTGATTCCAGGTATGCTTGCTCTCATGGCTATCACGGCTTCCGCTCAAGAGCAGGAGCCGGATGTCGATTGCGATAATGCCGTGACACAGATGGAAATGACCTATTGCGCCGGCGAAGACTATGCAAAGGCGGACGAGGTTTTGAATGCGCTCTGGCCGGAAGTCGTGGCCAAGGCGAAGGATTTCGACGCCGATCAGGGGACGATTTACGCCGACCGCGGCGTGCCAAGCTCATTCGAGGCGTTGCGCGCGTCCCAGCGCGCCTGGATCGAGTATCGCGACCGCCAGTGCGAATATGAAGGCTATGAGTATTTCGGCGGTACCCTGCAGCCGATGGTCGGGCTTCAGTGCGAAACGCGCCTGACGGAAGAGAGATCAGCATGGTTTCGCAGCATCCTGACACAGCAGAACTAGCGATCGGTTGCAGGCGATGAGTACCGTTGTAACGCTGAGCCATGACTATGGCGGAGGAACATCGCCGGATCGATTGTTCGCCGTCGCCACGGATTGGGAGTGCCTGAGGGAAAGCGTTCGCGGTCTCATCACCTATAGGAATTTGCCTGACGATCCGCTTCACCAGGGGCAGACCGTCGAAACCGCTTTTTCTCTGTTCGGCATCATGCCGTGGCAGGACTGGACGATGGAGGTCGTCGCCTTCGACCCTTCGGCCCGACATGTCGCCAGTCATGAGTTCGGCGGACCGGTTCGCCGCTGGGATCACAAGATGACTGCCGTTGCGACCGAAGACGGGGCGCGGCTCGTCGATGAAATCGAGATCGATGCGGGCCTCATGACCCCGATCTATGCGGCTTGGGGCCGCTTCATGTACGCGCGGCGTCACGAGCCGCGACTGAAAATGCTGGGTCTGAAGTGAGATGCGCGTGCCCGAAAGNGTTGCCAAAGGAGGCCTGAGTCCATGCCAGCCAAGATAACCCGCTCGTCCTACGCCGCAATGTATGGTCCCACGACCGGCGACAAGCTGCGGCTGGCCGATACCGAACTCTTCATCGAGGTTGAAAAGGATTTCACCACCTATGGCGAAGAGGTGAAATTCGGNGGNGGCAAGGTNATCCGCGACGGCATGGGGCAGTCCCAGGTCACGCGCGCCGACGGCGCCGTNGATACGGTGATCACCAACGCNCTGGTGGTCGATCATACCGGCATCTACAAGGCCGATATCGGGCTGAAGGACGGGCGCATTGCGGCGATCGGCAAGGCGGGCAACCCGGACACGCAGCCCAATGTCGACATCATCGTCGGTCCGGGCACGGAGGCCATTGCGGGCGAAGGCAAGATCCTGACTGCCGGCGGTTTCGATAGCCACATCCACTTCATCTGCCCGCAGCAGATCGAGGAAGCGCTGATGAGCGGGCTGACCACCATGCTCGGCGGCGGCACCGGTCCAGCCCACGGTACGCTGGCAACCACCTGCACGCCCGGCCCCTGGCACATCGCCCGGATGATCGAGGCGGCCGACGCCTTCCCGATGAACATCGGCTTCTCCGGCAAGGGTAACGCCGCACTCCCGGCGGCGATCGAGGAAATGGTGCTCGGAGGCGCATGCGCGCTCAAGCTTCACGAGGACTGGGGNACNACGCCNGCAGCCATCGATTGCGCNNTGNCTGTNGCCGACCAGTTCGATGTNCAGGTGATGATCCATACCGACACGCTCAACGAGAGCGGCTTCGTCGAAGACACCGTCAACGCNATCAAAGGCCGCACCATTCACGCCTTCCACACNGAAGGGGCAGGGGGCGGACACGCCCCGGACATNATCAAGGTCTGCGGACTGCCGAANGTCATTCCGTCTTCGACAAATCCGACCCGGCCCTACACGCAGAANACCATTGCCGAGCATCTCGACATGCTGATGGTNTGCCACCACCTNGATGCNTCGATCCCCGAAGACATTGCCTTCGCCGAGAGCCGNATCCGCAAGGAAACGATTGCNGCCGAGGATATCCTCCACGACATGGGCGCGTTCTCGATCATCGCGTCCGACAGTCAGGCCATGGGGCGNGTCGGTGAAGTCATCATCCGCACCTGGCAGACCGCCGACAAGATGAAGCGCCAGCGCGGAAGCCTGCCGCAGGAAACCGGTGACAACGACAATTTCCGCGTCAAGCGCTACATCGCCAAATACACCATCAATCCGGCCATTGCGCAGGGCATGTCGCATGAGATCNGCTCCATCGAAGTCGGCAAGCGCGCCGATCTGGTTCTCTGGAATCCGGCCTTCTTCGGCGTGAAGGCGGAAATGGTGCTGCTCGGCGGGATGATCGCGGCGGCGCCCATGGGAGATCCCAACGCCTCGATCCCGACTCCGCAACCGATGCACTACCGCCCGATGTTTGGCGCTTACGGCAAGGCGCGCACCAATTCCTCCGTCACTTTCGTCTCGGCGGCGGCCATCGAGGACGGGCTTGCCCACAAGCTCGGCACTGCCAAGAAGATGGTCGCGGTCGAAAACACCCGCGGGGGTATCTCCAAGTCATCGATGCTGCTCAACGACGCGATGCCGGCCATTGAGGTGGANCCGGAAACCTACGAGGTNCGCGCCGACGGTGAATTGTTGACCTGCGAACCGGCGACGGTCCTGCCCATGGCGCAACGCTACTTCNTGTTCTAGANGCCAGCAGATGACCGATCTCGTCTACCGGTTCCCCGACNGCGACTTCGCGGACTGGGAGAGATTGCACGCGCTTNTNGACNGGGCNTTCGCNCCGATGGCGGCGCGGATCGACCCGCCTTCGTCGATGACCCGGCTTACGCCCAAATTGCTCGCGGAAAAGGCCAGAGACGAACTTATGCTGACATGCATGAGCGGAGACGTGCTTGTGGCGACCGCCTTCGTGAGGCCGGAAGCAGGCTGGGCCTACATCGGAAAGATCGCCGTCCAAGATAAGTGGCGGAANCGCGGCATTACCCGCCGGATGCTCGATATTGTTGAAGCTCACGGGCGCAAAGCCGGTTGGTCGNATCTNGAACTTCAGGTGCGCGTTGAANTGACCGAGAACCTGGCCACTTTCGGCGCGCTTGGTTTNGTCGAAACGGCTCGAACGGCTCATGCGGGCTATGACAGGCCAACCTCCGTCACGATGCAAAAGCGCCTCGCGTAGACGGGCGCCTGCCGCGGCAGGTTGTCGCCTTAGCAGATGCAGTGTCGCGATGACTNCGTATGCAAGCCNTGAGTGATCCGCATGGCGGATGTTCCCTAAANGCGCTTGTTGCACNGCAGCAAGNCTGCAAAATTAAAATGCACGCTTTGAAAGGGAACAAAAAATGACCAAAACGACAGCCAGAACAGGTGCTTTTGCAGGTGTCAGGCGCTTCCTTGATGGAGCGGCGGACACGATCGCTTTCACCAAGGGCGCGATGGATATCTGCCACACTCCGGAACATGTCTTCCGCGCGCGCGGCACCAGCCGTGATCAGGCCATGCGCGATTACATCTCCCGCTTCTGAGACTGCAACCACGGCCCGGGCTCCGCGTTCTCCTTTTGTAATATCAAAGGAGAATGACAATGTCCGATATCCGCCTGAAACATGATGGATGGGTCGTCGTCGCCGACGGCTCGAAGGCACTTTTCCTGCGCAACGAAGGGGATGAGAAGTTTCCCCATCTCGAGGTGTTTCGCGAGGAAGAGCAGGACAACCCTCCCACGCACGAACAGGGCGCCCACAAGCCGGGCCGCATGCCAAGCGGAGGCAACGGGCACCGTTCCGCCGTTGCCGATACGGACTGGCACCAGTTGGCCGAAGACCGCTTCGCCAAAGATCTCTCGGAGATCCTCTACCGCCAGGCCCACAAGCAAAAGTTCAAGGATCTCATTCTCATCGCAGCACCTTCGGTGCTCGGGGAAATGCGCAAGGAACTTCACAAGGAAGTCTCCGACAAGATCATCGCCGAGATCGACAAGGACCTGACCAACCATCCCGTCGACAAGATCGAACAGCTCGTTCTNGCNGACGACGCGGCATAGCGCATTGCCGCGACCGCTCTCCCGGCCCTGCACATCCGGGAGAGCATATTTTCCCTTCCCATTGCCGAAACACTGTTGCCNATGCGCCCATTGCGATAACATCNCCANCANGATTTGACGCAACCANAGTGCTTTCATGACGCTCCTCAAGGTTTCCGAAGTCCGCNCCGATGCGGANGGGCATTTNGCCACGATCACGCTCGACGAGACAGCGCGCCACAGAAGGCGGATGCGCATGGTGACCGATCGGCTGGCGGATGGCTCCGCGATCGAGTTCCTGCTGGATCTTCCCGAAGCGCGTCTTCTCAGACAGGGGGAGGGGCTGGTGCTTTCNGATGGGCGCATCATCGAGGTTCGCGCCGCTCCCGAAGATCTGATGGAAGTGAGGGCGGATAATGCGCGGCATTTGCTCGCTCTCGCCTGGCAGATCGGCAACCGGCACCTTCCGGCTGAGATAACCGAGACGTCGATCCGCATTCGCCGCGATCACGTCATCCGTTTCATGCTCGAAGGTCTCGGCGCGACCGTTATCGATGTGAAGGCGGCCTTCGACCCGGAGGGCGGCGCCTATGACGGGCATGGGCACAGCCATGATCATCGCGGGCATGGCCATCAACACGGCGCCGGCCACGATCACGATCATCTCGGCATGTATGGCCGGGATGAAAGCGGGCACCGTCAGGGCCACTCCACCACCCACTCTGATTACGATGGCGATGGCCATGACGATTGAGACGGCAGCTCTCATTCGCCTGATGAGCTGGCTCTCGCCCGCCTTTCCCGTTGGCGGCTTCAATTATTCCCACGGGCTGGAGCAGGCTGTTGCGGCCGAACTCGCCAATGATCGCGAGACGCTGAAATCCTGGCTCGAGGCGCTCACGACGCGGGGATCGACGTGGAACGATCTCGTTGTACTTGCCGAAGCCTGGCGCCAGGCGGGCGAGGACGGCGATCTCGCCGAGACCGCGCAACTGGCCGAGGCACTGGCAGGCTCGTCGGAACGTCATCTCGAAACGATGAACCAAGGCAGTGCCTTTCTGACCGCAGCGTCGACATGGGGGCAGGGGATCGATGCCGGTCTCGGACCCCGCGCTGCGCTTCCGGTTGCCGTGGGCGCCTGCGCCGCGCGTTCAGGGCTGCCGCTCGAAGCAACACTTGCCGCCTATCTGCAGGCGTTTCTCTCCAATCAGGTCCAGGCGGCCCAGCGCCTCATGCCGATAGGCCAGAGCGGCGGTATCGAAGTCCTCTCCGCGCTCGAGCCGCTGATCTCGGATGTAGCGGCGAGAGCGAGCTGCTCGACCCTTGACGATCTTGGCTCAAACACGCTCAATGCGGAGATCGCTGCGATGCGGCACGAGACGTTACCCTCCCGGATATTCGTCGCCTGAGCCCCGCCTCTCTGCCATTCGAAGGAGTTTCCCCATGAGCTTTTCCAACGGTCCCTTGCGTGTCGGTATCGGTGGGCCGGTGGGGTCGGGCAAGACGCATTTGACCGAAAAGCTCTGCAAGGCGATGAGCGGACGCTATTCGATCGCCGTCATCACCAACGACATCTACACCGAGGAAGATGCAGAGGCGCTGGTGCGCATGCAGGCGCTCCCCTCCGACCGCGTGAAGGGGGTGGAGACCGGCGGCTGCCCGCACACCGCCATCCGTGAGGATGCCTCGCTCAATCTCGCGGCGATTGCGGAGATGAATGCCCGTCATCCCGATCTCGATGTCATTTTCATCGAATCCGGTGGCGACAATCTGGCGGCGACTTTCTCGCCTGATCTCGCCGATATCACGCTCTATGTGATTTCGGTCTGTCAGGGCGAGGAAATCCCGCGCAAGGGCGGGCCGGGCATCACGCGCTCGGATCTCCTGGTCATCAACAAGGCCGATCTCGCGCCTCATGTCGGCGTCGATCTGGCGGTGATGGACAGTGACGCGACGCGGCAGCGTGCCGGCCGGCCGCATCTCTTCACCGACATGCGCCGTGGCGACGGAGTGGAGGATGTCGTCGAATTTCTCGAAAAGAGCGGAGGGCTTACCCCGCGTATGGCGGCGGAATAGCGCTCAGTTCATCTGGAAGTCGGGCAGGCTCTCGAAGGCGAGCCTCAACGCATCCGACCATCCATCCGAAATGGTCCGGTAATACGTATCGTCGGAGAGGAAGCGCTTTTCGAATCCGCGTTTCAGCGTATCGCGCTCATACATCTGCATGTCGAGAGGCAGACCGACCGAGAGGTTCGATTTCAGCGTTGAATCGAACGATACGATCATCAGCTTTGTGGCTTCCTCGAAGCTCATGTTCTCGTTGTAGGCGCGCACCAGGATCGGCTTGCCGTATTTATGCTCGCCGATCTGGAAGAACGGATTGTCGCTGGTCGCCTCGATAAAGTTGCCTTCGGGATAGATCAGGAACATGCGCGGCTGACCGCCGGCGACCTGGCCGCCGAGGATGAAGGTGGCGGAAAAGGTTGCTTCGCTTTGCAGGCCGCCGTCTGACGCTGTCTTGATGACCTCACGGACCGTCTCGCCGATCAGCTGTGCGGCGGCGAACATCGAGGGGACTTCCATGATCGACGGATTGCGCTCGCTGGCAGCCTTCATGTGCTCTTCGATGAGGCTCACGACGGTCTGGGTGGTGGCGAGGTTACCGGCCGAAAGAAGCGTGATGAGCCGGTCGCCCGGCTTTTCCCACGTATACATCTTTCGTACGCTTGAGACGTTATCGACACCGGCATTCGTCCGGGTGTCCGACATGAACATCAAACCGCTTTTGAGCCTGAGCCCCACGCAATAGGTCATTTCCCGCCTGTCCCCAGTAATGCGGATTCATCCTGCCGCCGGACGCCCACCACGAAATCATCCCCACATGATCGGGTATGGACATTGCGCGTAGCTGATCGCGCTATCTGTACCGATTCCGTGAAATTTGGCTACAGAAATTGTGGGGGAGACGGAACGTCGGTCCTATTGCTCCACAGTGATGGAGACCGACAGGTTTTCGTTGGCGGCGCCCCAGCTGATGCCGGAAACGGGGGAAGCGTCGGAGTAGTCGAACCCGTAGGCGACCTGAACGTAATTTTCGTCCGGCGACTTGTCGTTGGCGGGGTCGAAACCCACCCAGCCCAAGCCGTCCACATGGGCTTCCGCCCAGGCATGGCTTGCCACCTGTTCGCCCGAACCTTCCATGTGGAGATAGCCCGAGACGTATCGGGCCGGGCAGCCGAGCAGGCGTGCCACCGCGATAAAGGCGTGCGAATGATCCTGACACACGCCGTGTCCGGCGGTGAAGGCTTCCTCGGCGGTGGTCAGCGACGTGGTCTGACCCGGTTCGAACTTCATCTTCTCGTGGAGGGCCGTCTTTGCCGCATGCAACATGTCGAGCGTCGAAGCCTTCTCGAGCGAGCGTGTGAATTCTCTCAGCGCCTTGCCGGGCTTCGTCAGCTGGGTCTCGCGCTCATACAGCCACAACGGCATGTATGCCGAGTGCGGGCCGGAAATGCCGGACGTGTCGAAGGTCTCCACCGTGCCGCTCGCTACGATCCTGATCTTGTCCGGGCGTCCCGTGATAGAGACCAGCTCGACGAAATTGCCGAACTGGTCGGTATAGCTTGCCTCCACGTTTGCGCCTTCCACTTGCGACTGCCATTGCATCACTTTTTGCATGCGGCCTCTGTGGGGGCGCAGCCGCAATCGCTGGAGGGCATAGTTGACGGGGCTGGTATAGGTATACTCCGTCACATGGGAGATTTTCAGCTGCATGGCGTTCAGGTCTGGTAAAACTGGTAGGCTTCCGAAATCTCGTTGCCTAGCCTGTTGTTCTGGCCGATGAAATCCTCGAGGAATTCGTGCAGGCCGTTGTCGACGATCTGCTGGATTTCGCGGCGATGTAGCATCGATTTGATGCCGGCGGCGGTATCATGGGCATTGTGGCGGTCGCCGTATTCCCGCTCCAGATAGCCCAGATTGGAGACGATCTTCTCATAGCAATAGGCGAGAGACCGCGGCATCTGGCCGTTCAGGATCAGGAAATCCGCGATGTTCACCGGATTGTAGTCGGTATCATAGGCCCAGGTATAGGACCGGTGGGCGGAAACCGAGCGCAGGATGGACTCCCACTGCACGTTGTCGAGCGAGGTGCCGACATAGGAAGCGGCGGGCAAAAGCACGTAGTACTTCACGTCGAGAATGCGCGCGGTGTTGTCTGCACGTTCGATGAAGGTGCCGATGCGTGCGAAGTTGTAGATCTCGTTTCTGAGCATCGTGCCATGAAAGGCGCCGCGGATAAGCCCGCAGCGCTGCTTGATGGAATCGATGATGTTCGGAAGCTCAGCGGCCGGAACCTTGCGGCGCAACTGCTCCTTCGTTTCGAGATAGCACTCGTTTGTCGCTTCCCAGGCTTCGCGCGTGAGGCCGGTTCGTACCATCCGCCCGTTGTTGCGTGCCTGCTCGATCGTCTGCATGACGCTCGACGGATTGTCCCGGTCACGCAGCAGATAGTTCACCACGTCCGATGAGGTCACCTCGTCATAATTCGCCATGTAATGGGAAAACACGCCCGCGCTCTGCAGCACAGAACCCCATTCCTCGTCCTGACTCTGCATGCTTGTCAGCGACATGCGCAGACCGGCATCGATCAGTCGTGCAGTGTTCTCGGCCCGCTCGATAAAGCGGAACATCCAGTATAGCCCGTTGGCTGTCCGTCCCAGCATCGATCAGTCCTCCAGCACCCAGGTGTCTTTGGTGCCGCCGCCCTGGCTTGAATTGACCACCAGCGACCCCTCCTTCAGCGCGACACGCGTCAGCCCGCCCGGGATGATGCGGATTTCGTCGGAGACGAGAACGAAAGGGCGGAGGTCGACATGCCGCGGTGCGATCCCCTTGTTGACGAGGATGGGTACGGTCGAGAGCGAGAGCGTCGGCTGGGCGATGTAGTTGCCCGGTCTGGCTTCGAGCTTCTTGGCGAACTCTGCGCGTTCCTTCTTGGAGGCAGCAGGTCCGACGAGCATGCCGTAGCCGCCTGAGCCGTGAACTTCCTTGACCACAAGCTCCTCGAGATGTTCGAGCACATAGGCAAGGCTGTCGGGTTCAGAGCAGCGCCATGTCGGAACGTTTTCGAGGATCGCCTTGCGACCGGTATAGAACTCGACGATTTCAGGCATGTAGGAATAGATCGCCTTGTCGTCGGCAATACCGGTACCCGGCGCATTGGCAATGGTGATGTTGCCGGCACGATAGACATCCATGATGCCAGGTACGCCGAGCGCGGAATCCGGACGGAAGGTCAGCGGATCGAGGAAGTCGTCGTCAACGCGACGATAGAGCACGTCGATTGCCTCGTAGCCGAGCGTGGTGCGCATCGATACCTTGCCGTTGATCACCCGGAGGTCGGAGCCTTCCACGAGCTCCACGCCCATCTGGTCGGCAAGATAGGCATGTTCATAATAGGCGGAGTTGTAAATGCCCGGCGTCATCACAGCGATACGTGGCTTGCCTACACATCCGGGCGGAGCCAGCGCCTGCAGCGACTTGCGCAACAGTTTCGGGTAGTTTTCCACCGGCCGGACCCGGTTCTGGTAAAACAGTTCCGGGAACATCTGCATCATCGTTTCCCGGTTCTCCAGCATGTAGGAGACACCCGAGGGCGTGCGCGCATTGTCCTCGAGAACGTAGAACTGGTTCTCCCCGGTGCGAACGATGTCTGTGCCGATGATATGGGTATAGACCCCGCCAGGCGGGCGCACACCGATCATTTCGGGCAGGAAAGCTTCATTCTTCTCGATCAGGTGACGCGGAATCCTGCCGGCCTTGATGATTTCCTGCTTGTGATAGATGTCGTCGAGAAAGGCGTTGAGAGCTGCGACGCGCTGTTCGATCCCCTGCGCCAGACGGCGCCACTCCGAGCCTGATATGATCCTGGGCACGATGTCGAACGGGATAAGCCGCTCGGCCGAATCTTCCTGACCGTAGACGGCGAAAGTGATGCCCGTTCGCCTGAAAATGCGTTCTGCGTCGCGTGATTTTTTGATGAGTTCGGATGATTCCTGGTTCGCGTACCAGTCGAAATATTTCTTGTATGGATCGCGCGGCTCACTGTCTGAAATCAGCATCTCATCGAATGGCAAAGTGTGTCCCCTTGTTTTTCTTCATATGAACGTACGGCAACAAATAAAGCAAGCATGGCATGGAAGTTGCTGCTGGCAGCGTTTCTGTGACGCCTTGGTCACGACAGGCCGGAAAACTGGGAAAATCGCGGGGCTGAATGAGGCGGTCGCCCTTGCTTGTCCGCTTCGCCGGCTTTAACGGGACAGTAAAACAACGATGTTTCCCCCCTTAAGGTTCCTCCCATGCGGCTTGAACGCCTTGCGCCAGCCCTGTTCGTATTGCTTTGGTCAACGGGCTGGATCGTTGCGAAATACGCAGCCCCCCATGCCGATCCGTTGACGTTCCTCGATATTCGTTTCGCCGCCGCGGCGCTCGTGCTGATGGTATTCATAGCGCTGAGCGGCGCCTCCCTGCCAAAGACGCGCGCAGGCTGGTTTCATGCGATCGTCTCGGGCGTTTTTCTTCACGGAATCTATCTCGGGGGAGTGTGGTGGGCGATCTCTGAAGGCTTGCCGTCCTCGGTCTCTGGTCTAATCGCCGCGCTCCAGCCGTTGTTGACGGCGGCTATTGCGCCGATTGCGATCGGCGAGCGTCTGCGCATTGCTCAGTTCATCGGCATCGGCCTCGGCTTCGCCGGTCTGGCGATCGCGATCCTGCCCGGATTGCTGGCGCTCGATGCGGAGGAATTGCGGAGCGAGATCCTGCCGCTTTGCATCAACGTCGCGTCCATGGTCTCGATCGTCATCGGGACGCTCTACCAGAAGCGGCACTTGCAGGAAGGCGATCTGCGCTCGATCGCCATGCTGCAATATGTGGGCGCACTTCTTTTTACCGTGCCTGTCACGTTCCTCATCGAGGACATGCGCGTCGACTTCAACCTTGAATTCGTCATCGCGCTTGCCTGGTCGGTTTTCGGCCTTTCCATTCTCTCGATAGCGCTGCTTTTATACCTGATCCGTCGCGGTCAGGTGAGCCGTGCCGCTTCTCTGATCTATCTCGTGCCGCCGGCCGTTGCGATC
The DNA here is from genome assembly GCA_002707605.1 of Hoeflea sp. GTDB lineage: Bacteria > Pseudomonadota > Alphaproteobacteria > Rhizobiales > Rhizobiaceae > Pseudohoeflea. The sequence continues at coordinate 1,047,492 of PANK01000001.1, read as the reverse complement.
CAGAGTTGGCTCTATTTCGACGAGCCCCTGACCGCTCCCATGATCGTCGGCACCTTGGTGGTGGTCATCGGTGTATGGCTGACCAACCGGCGGCCTCGGCCTGTCATTTGACCGGTTCTGTATATTAGTGACGTGCTAATAAATTTTGCCTGTGGCCATCATGGTTAACGGTTTCTTGAGCCTTGACTGTCAGTTTCGCTCCAAGTCGACGCAAATTAGGGCGTGGAGTGCAGGGTGTCCGACGGTTACGATAAAAATAATGCGCTTGAAGAGGCATGTGCCGCTCTCGGGCGTGATCCCAATCCAGCTTATGTCAAGGATTCCGAACTGCGATATGTCGCGGTCAACGATGCCTATGCCTCCTTGTGGGAAATTTCGCCCTCTGCGCTTGTCGGTCAGAAGAGCCATCAGCATTTTGAAACGTCAGAGCATGACGATCGCGACGAGAAGGAGCGCCGCAGCCTTGTCTTCGGCAAGGAGCAACTTGCGCACTTTACCCACCCGCTGAACAACCAGTGCTACCGTATCCGCATCGACCGGCTCCGTGACCAGGAGGGCAAACCCTTCATTTGCGGGCAGTTCGAGCGCATTTCGGGCGTTCGATACGAAGATTCCTCCGTGCAGGTGAGCCGCCAGCCAGCCGCCCCACAGCTCTCCGATCATGCCGACAACTCCGACATATCCCTGCGCGGTGATCATCTTCTATTGAAATCCGCGATCGAGCGGGCGGGCATCCCGATGGCGGTCGAGGACGCCAAGGGCAGGCTGGTTGCGGCCAGCGCCTCGTACCTGGCATATCGCGGCACTTTCACGGAAGCGGATCTCCCGCACGGTGGGCGGCTTCTGACAGGCAAGGTCTCTGCCGAGGAGGGGGAAGCCAAGCCGGCAACGCTTGCCTCGGTCGCGCGTGCAGTCGAAGGCGTGAACGCGCGTCTGCACGACGCCCTCGACAAGATCGATGTCGGCATTGTGCTCTATGGGCCGGACGACAAGTACATCTACGCCAACCCGGCTTTGCACAAGCTGATTGGCGGCGCCTACACCATGAAGCCGGGCATGACCCGTCAGGAAGTGCTGCGAGCCGCTTGGGCAAGCCAGGACATTCCGGACGACCGCGACGAATGGGTCAAGTCGCGAATGGAAAGTCATCATGCCTATGGCGAGGTTTTCGTCGACAAACTCGGCAATGGCCGCTGGCTGAGAATGGTCAATCAGAAGCTTGCCGACGGCTCGACCCTCGGCCTTCGCCTGGATGTCACCGAGCTTGTTCACCGTGAGCAGGCACTGACGGAGAAGGAAGCGGAAAACGGCCTCTACCGCGCGGTACTCGAAGAACTGCCCGTTCCGACTTTCATCAAGGACGCGGACAGCAAGTTCGTTTTCGTCAACCGCGCCTTCGCTGAGTTTGCGAAGACGCCGGCCGAAACGCTGCTCGGCGATGACGGCGCCAAGGTTCTGGCCAAGCCGAGAGAGCCGGTCATGGAGACCGATATCGAAGTGCTCGATACCGGCGAAACCATGGAACTCGAAGTGCACATCCCGGATGGCGAAGGCCGCGAGCTGACCTATCTGACGCGCAAGGCGCGGTTTGTGTCCGAAACCGGTGAGAGATATCTGCTCTGTTCGACGGTGAACGTCAGCACAATGAAGGATCGTGAAAACGAGCTTCGCCTCGCGCGTGAGACCGCTGAATCTGCCGCGGGCATGCTCGGTTTGGCGACCACCTCCATGGCGCAGGGCATGATTATCGTGGTCGACGGCAAGGTCTGTTTCACCAACGCCAAGTTCCGTGAGCTTCTCGACCTTCCGGAAGAGGTCGTGAGACCGGGGTGCAGTTACCGCGAGTATATCGATTACTGTGCCGACCGCGGCGACTATGATTCCATAGGCCTCGAAGCGACCCTGAAGATGGTTGCGAAAGCGGTTGAGGAAAAGCAATCCTACGAGAATGAACGGTGTCTGCCTGACGGTACCTGGGTGAAGGTCCATTCGCAGGCTACCGAGAACAATACGCTCGTGGTCACCTATACCGATATCACCGATGCAAAGATGCGAGAGGCGCGCCTCGGTGAACTGCTGGTGAAGGCAGAAGCTGCCGACCGCGCCAAGTCTGAATTCCTAGCGAATATGAGCCACGAGATACGCACCCCAATGAACGGTGTTCTCGGCATGGCCGAACTCCTGGCGCGCACGGAGCTCGACAGCCGCCAGAAGACTTTCACCGATATCATCGTCAAATCCGGCAATGCGCTGCTGACAATCATCAACGACATTCTGGACTTCTCCAAGATCGACGCTGGGCAGCTCATTCTTGAAACCGCCCCCTTCGATCTGTGCAAGACCGTCGAGGACGTTGCTGCCCTCGTCTCCGCCCGGGCGCTGGAGAAGGATGTCGAGCTGATCGTTCGCGCCGATCCCGCGCTCGATGCCCGTGTCGCGGGCGATGTCGGCCGTATGCGTCAGGTCCTGACCAATATCGTCGGCAACGCCGTGAAGTTCACGGAACGTGGCCACGTCCTCATCGAACTCGACGGCAAACCGGNATCTGATGACAGACTGGCCCTGACCATCCGTGTTGAAGATACCGGCATCGGTATTCCCGAGGAAAAGCTCGATACGGTTTTCGAGAAATTCTCCCAGGTCGACGCTTCCTCCACCCGCCGTCACGAGGGAACCGGGCTGGGGCTTGCGATTACCGCGCGCCTCGTCGACATGATGGGCGGCTCCATCAGTGTCGAAAGCACGCAAGGCAAGGGCTCGGTATTCACGGTTCGCCTTGAGCTGTCGCGCGACGCGGATTACGTCCCCATCGATCCGCCGCAGATCGACATCAAGGGCGCGCGCGTCCTCGTCATCGACGACAACGCGGTCAATCGGCAGATCATGACCGAACAGCTTACCGCATGGGGGCTCGATGGTTGCGCCGCNAGTTCCGGCCAGGAAGGCGAGGAGGTNCTAGAAGCTGCNCGTCGTTTCGGCATGCATGTCGACGCNNTGATCCTCGATTATCACATGCCGGACCGGAACGGCGCCGANGTGGCGCGTTCNATCCGCGCNAAATACTCGACTGACGAACTGCCTATCGTGATGCTCACCTCGATGGACATCCGCACCGCCGAGCCGGATTTTGCCGATCTTGGAATTCAGGCCACCTTGATGAAGCCGGCGCGCTCTGCCTTGCTTCTCGAAACTCTCGTCGATGCCATCCGGATGGGCGAGGGCGGTGCGAGGTTCCAGGAGGCAGCGGAGGCGAATGAAAGGGCTGCCAAAGCGGCTGAGGAGCCGTCGGCACACATTGAGATCGAGGCGCCTTCGCTTGTGCCCGAAGTCGATGTCAGAAGCGANGCCGAGAACCTCNAGGAGAACGGAACGNCTGCGGTCGAACNCCACGACTGGCTTGATGAAATGCACGCCGGTCACGGCGCTGAAGAAGAGAACAAGCCTGCCGAGCGGATTGTCGTGGCGAAACCGACCCCCCGCAACAAGACCGTTGATATTCTGGTGGCCGAGGACAACGAGGTGAACCAGATCGTCTTCACCCAGATCCTTGANCAGATGGGTGCCAACTATCTTCTGGTCGCCGATGGCGCGCAGGCNGTCNGAGCCTGGCGCGAACACCGTCCGTCCATCGTGCTGATGGATGTGTCGATGCCGGTCATGAGCGGTTACGAAGCGACAGGCAAGATCCGCGAGATCGAAGCCGCCGATCCGTCACTGGCTCATACGCCGATCGTAGGCGTGACCGCGCATGCGCTTGCCGGTGATCGCGAACGCTGCCTTGAAGCAGGGATGGATGACTATCTTTCCAAGCCGATCAGTCCGGAAAAGCTGGACGCAAAAATCCGCGAGTGGCTGCCGCTCGCAATAGCGGAGCGTCTGGTCTCCGAAGGATAGGCTTCAGTCGAGACGGCCCACGCACATCTCGCGCTTGCCGGAGAACCCGGGCTGCTTGCTTACGGTAAAACCCGCGGCGGCGAGATTGCGGCGCACCCAGCCGGCGGACGTATAGGTCGCGAAAGTGCCGCCTGGCCGCGTATGCCCTGCGATCTCGGCCATCAGTTCCGCCGACCACATCTCAGGATTGCGTGAGGGCGCGAAGCCGTCGAGATACCAGGCATCGGCAAGGCCATCCCATCCTGCGAGACGGTCTTCGGCGGTCCCGACGCAAATGGTGAGGGAAATACGCCCGAAAGCAAGCGTGATATCGGACTCAGGGCCGTTCTCCGGCCACGCGCGCGTCAGCACGCCTGCTTCTTCTGCAATCTCAGGCCAGGCCGAAAGCGCCCGCGCGATGGCAGCCCGCGTCATCGGATAGCGCTCGAAGCTGACGAAACGAAGCGATGCGTCGGGGGAGGCAATCAGCTTCCANTGCCGCCATGTCTCGACGAAGTTCAGACCGGTACCGAAGCCGGTCTCGCCAATCGTNAACTCGGTCGCTTCNGGCCAGCGATCGGGCAGTTTGTTCCCGCCGATGAAGACATGGGCACATTCCTGCCGACCGTCGGCGCGGGAGTAAAAATGGTCGCCAAAAAGCGGCGAATAGGGCATATCGCCCTCATGCCATTCGATANCGAACGGGTCCGCCCCGTCACTCTCTCCGGAATTCTCGCTCATGCCGCAAGCCGATAAACAGCTTGCGCCCCACGGTCAATTGACCGCCGACCTCGTTGTCATCGGTGGCGGGGTGGCAGGGCTCTGGANCGCGCTCAAGGCGCTCCGTGNGGGTCTCTCCGTNATCCTCGTTGAAAAGACCGGACTGGGGGCGGGTGCCAGCGGCGGTTTCATGGGCGCGCTNATGCCGCACATGCCCGAGCGCTGGGACGGCAAGAAGCAATTCCAGTTTGAGGCTCTTTGTGCCCTCGAAAATGAGGCCGCCCGGCTGGAAGAGGAAACNGGACGCCCGGTTTACTATCGCCGCGTGGGCCGTCTGACTCCGCTATTTTCGGAGCGTCAGAGAATGCAGGCGGAAGCCCGGATCGAGGCGGCAAAGCCGGTCTGGCACGAGCGCTTTGCTTACAGTCTTCCAGCGCTGGAGGCTCATGCCGGCTGGCTGACCCCGGACGAAGCTCCGTTCGGCGCGGTCTACGACGATCTGTCCGCACGGGTATCGCCTGCGCACCTGATCGGTGCTCTCGGCGCGGCTCTCTCCGTCGACCCGAGGTTTCGGATGGTGGAAGGCGAGGCCGCGATCATATATCCCGAAACCCGATCGCTTCGCCTCGCCGATGCCACCAAGATTTGCTTCGGCAATCTGGTCATCGCCGCGGGTCTCGGCGCATTTCAGCTGATCGAAAGCCTGACGGTCAGTCCGGCAGGTACGCTCGGCAATCCGGTCAAGGGACAGGCGGCCTTGTTCGAAGTCGACTCTCTCCCCTCGCCAGCCGATGAGTTGCCGGTGATCTTCGACGCAGGCACCTATGTGATTGCACATGGTGATGGAACGCTCGCGGTAGGCGCCACCAGCGAGACCGAATTCGCCGATCCTGTTTCGACGGATGAGAAACTCGATGCGGTGATAGAGAAGGCCAGACGCTTCTCGCCGGCCATGGCTAACGCCAGGCTGATCGAGCGCTGGGCCAATCTCCGCCCCCGTCCCGCCGGGCGCGATCCGATGCTCGGCGAAATACCGGACTGCCCGAACGTGTTCGCGGTCGCCGGCGGTTACAAGATCACCTTCGGAATTGCCCATCACATGGCGGATGCGGTGTTGGCGTCGATGACCGGAGGGAATGGGCCTGCCATCCCGCCCACATTCCTGCCCGAGACCCATATTGCCAAATCGAAGGCGCGGCTGGCCGAAAAGTCCGGCTGAAGTCATTGGCCGCACTCGACTTTATGCGGTGCGCTGCTAGTCTTCCCATGTATCAAGGCAGGGACATTTGATGACGAACGACACCTATCCGCGCGATCTCGTGGGCTATGGCCGCGAGGTGCCCTTTGCAGATTGGCCGAACGGCGCGCACCTCGCCGTACAATTCGTGCTCAATTACGAGGAAGGCGGCGAAAGCTGTATCCTTGATGGCGATCCTGCCTCGGAATCGCTGCTGTCGGAAATCGTCGGCGCACAACCCTGGCCCGAACAGCGTAATCTCAACATGGAATCGCTCTACGAATACGGCTCGCGTGCCGGTTTCTGGCGGCTTTGGCGCATGTTCACCGAGCGCGGCATGACGCTGACCGTCTACGGCGTGGCGCTCGCCATGGCGCGCAATCCCGAAGCNGTTGCNGCCATGAAGGAGGCTGACTGGGANATCGCCAGTCACGGTCTGCGCTGGCTGGAATACAAGGATTTCTCCNAAGAGGAAGAGCGCCGCCACATCGCNGAATGCGTGCGNCTTCATACCGAGGTNACCGGCTCNCGNCCGNTNGGNATCTATCAGGGCAANCCGTCNGCCAATACGCTCAATCTGGTGATGGAGGAGGGCGGTTTCGTCTATTCGGCGGACTCATANGCCGATGAGCTTCCCTACTATGTCGAGGGTCCGGAGGGGCCGCATCTGATCGTCCCCTATACGCTTGATGCCAACGACATGCGCTTTGCCACGCCGCAGGGGTTCAACTCCGGCGACCAGTTCTACACATACCTCAAGGATAGTTTCGATGTGTTGATGGCCGAAGGTGCCGCCGGCAGTCCGAAGATGATGTCGATCGGTCTGCACTGCCGTCTCGTCGGCCGACCCGGCCGCGCCGCCGCGCTCGGGCGTTTCCTCGATTACGTGGCGTCGCACGAGAAGGCGTGGGTCTGCCGCCGCATCGATATCGCCAATCACTGGCGCACCCGCCATCCACCGAAGTAGACGGAGTACCACTATGAACCGAGAGGAATTCGTCGAGCAGTTCGGTGGCGTGTTTGAACATTCGCCCTGGATCGCCGAGCGCGCCTGGGATCACGATCGCATCGACGAGCCATTGACGAGTGTCGGGGTTCACGAGGCGATGTGCGAGGAGTTTCGCACCGCAAGCCGCAAGGCACGTATGGAGGTACTGCGCGCGCACCCCGATCTCGCCGGACGTCTGGCGCTTGCCAACCAGCTCACCGCCTCGTCGAAGGCCGAGCAGGCCGGCGCCGGTCTCGATCGGCTGACGCCCGATGAACTCGAACGTTTCACCGAACTCAACGACCGCTACATGGAGAAGTTCGGTTTTCCCTTCATCATTGCCGTGAGGGGGCATGACAAGACCTCCATCCTCGAAGCTTTCGAGGAACGCGTGACCCATTCCGAGGATGACGAGTTCGGCGTCGCCTGCGGTCAGGTCGAGCGCATCGCCGGCTTCCGTATCGCCGACATGATCAAGGGAGATGCCGCGTGACGGCACTTATTTGCGAGCCGATCAGCAGGCAGGCCTTTTCTCCCTTCGGCACCGTGATGGCAATCGAGGGGGCGGAACGGCGGATCATCAATGGCGGTACGACCGAGCGTTTTCATGCGCTGGCGACAGCGGATACGGAGACCGAGAACGGCAAGACCATCGTCTCGCTGTTTCGCGGACAGCCGCGCCGGTTTCCGTACCAGGTGGGCATGATGGAGCGCCATCCGCTCGGCAGCCAGGCATTTTATCCGCTCACCGGTGGTGACTGGATCGCGGTCGTTGCCGATGATGAGGACGGCAGACCCGGAGTACCCCGTGCCTTTCTCGTGCCCGGTATCGTCGGCCTGCAGTATGGCGCGAATGTCTGGCACCATCCGCTGATTGCGGTGGGGAAGGTCAGCGACTTTCTCGTCGTGGACCGCGACGGGCCGGGCAGCAATCTCGAGGAGGCCGATTATCCGGCACCCTACATTCTGGCAGCACCGTGAAGGGAGACTGACATGACGAACGTCAAGCAAGGCGAAGGCCGGTTGACCACCCACGTTCTCGACACCGCGAGCGGCCAGCCCGCCTCCGGCATGCAGATCGAGCTTTTCCGTCTGGAGAGCGGCGAATGGGTATCGATCCGGACAGTGGTCACGAACTATGATGGCCGCGTGGATGGCGCATTGCTGCTTGGTATGGAGATGCGAGCCGGCACGTACCGCCTCGTCTTTCATGCTGGCGACTATTTCCGCGAGAACGGCATCGAACTGCCTGATCCGGCTTTCCTCGATGTCATTCCGATCCGCTTCGGGATTGCGGACGCCGAGAGCCACTATCACGTGCCACTGCTCGTCTCGCCCTACAGCTATTCCACCTACCGCGGCAGCTGAGGCAAACATCTTCGGATTTTTAAGGGGGCTAAAAAAGCAAAAGCCGCGTGGCAGTACATCCGTGCACACGCGACCCTAAACAGTCCGTAGACCGTTGCTGACAAACAGCTTGCATCCATATGGTTAACAATTGGTTAAGACGGTTTTATGACAGTTCGTAATTATTGCGGCTGAAGCTCTGTCCGCTTACGCCGCCCGATGTCCGACCGTCAACTTCACTCCCCGCTGAAGCGTATTGGCGACCATGCAGGTTTGTTCCGCCTTCGAGACGAGTTCGGCTGTGTCGCCGCCGTCCTTGCGGGTGCAGTGAACGGCAAGATGCGCTTCCTGTGTCACAAGCGGCTCGCCGCCGAGCTTCACCGTAACGGTGACTTCCACCGTATCGACTTCGATCCCGAGAGCCTCGGCGGCAAAACGCAGGCTATTGCAGAAGCAGCCGCCCATTGCCAGTGCGAGCATTTGTGCACCGCTGAACCCGAGTCCCGAGCCGCCGGCCTTGCCTTCGGGGCGGTCGATGACGACGGTATGACCGTCGGCCCAGCCCATGGCTGCTCCGGTCCCCGGAACGTTGCGCAATTCGACTGTGGTTTCCATCCTGTACTCCTCGGTCTTGACGGTCGTCAGCGCCGGTCGGGATGCGAGGCCCGGCCCGCGACATAGATCTCGCGGATGGAACGGTCGTCACCCATTGTCTGCAGGAGGAACAGTTCCTCCTCGAGCGTTTCCACCGTCTCCTTGCGGATTGCCATGGTCGGCGTGGCGCCTGAATCGAGCACGATCAGATCGGCATCGGTTCCGGCGGCCAGCGTGCCGATTCTCTTCTCGAGCCCCAGGGCTTCGGCATTGCCGCGGGTCGCCCACCAGAAGCTTTCGATGGGGGAGAGGCGGTTCTTTCGCAGCTGCTGAATCTTGTAGGCTTCGTCGAGCGTACGAAGCATCGAATAACTCGTGCCGCCGCCGATATCCGTGGCGATGGCAGTCCGCACATTGTGGGCGTTGATCCGTTCGAGGTCGAAAAGTCCCGAGCCGAGGAAGAGGTTCGACGTGGGGCAGTGAACCGCGATCGAACCCGCCTCTGAGATTGCGCCCATTTCGCGATCCGACAGATGGATCGCGTGACCCAGAAGTGTCTTTTTCCCCAGAAGACCATACCGCGCGTAGATGTCGGTGTAATCCTTCGCCTCTGGATAGAGAGACATTGTCAGCTCGATCTCGGCGTCGTTCTCCGACAGATGCGTCTGGATGTGTAGCTCGGGGAACTCTTCCGCCAGCGTCTGCGCCATTTCCATCTGCTCGGGCGTCGATGTGATGGCGAAACGCGGCGTGATCGCCACCAGCGAGCGGCCCCGACCGTGCCAGCGCGAGATGATCCTCTTGGTGTCCTCGTAGCTGCTTTCGGGCGTATCGGTGAGCTTGCCCGGCGCATTCCGGTCCATCATCACCTTGCCGCCGATCATCATCAGCTTGCGCTGGCAGGCGGTCTCGAAAAAGGCGTCCGCAGAGACCGGGTGAACCGAACAGAAGGCTGAAGCCGTCGTGGTGCCGTGACGCAGGAGTTCATCGAAAAACAGGCCGGCAAAACGTTCTGCGTGTTCCCTGTCGGAGAAACGCTGCTCTTCGACAAATGTGTAGGTGTTGAGCCATTCGAGGAGGCTTGCCGCATAGGACGAGACCACCTGCATCTGCGGGAAGTGGATGTGCGGATCGATGAAGCCCGGCATGATCAGGTGCGGCCGGTGATCGATGATCTCGATCCCGTCGTTGGCCTCTTCCTGGATCTCGCGGAAGCTGCCGGTCGCTGCGATCCGCCCTTCGGCAATCAGCAGCGCGCCGTCTTCCTCGTAGAAATAGCTTTTAGTGTCATCCCGGTCGGCGGGACGTGAAACGAACGACAGAAGCCGTCCGCGGAGAATCTTGGCTGTCATTGTCCCTCGCCGGAAACTGCGGATTCATACCACGCGACGATCAGCCGGCGTTCCTCGCCGGAGATCATGGTGATGTTACCAGGCGGCATGGCGTGGGCGCGACCGGCCTGAAGGTAGATTTCGCGGGCATGCATGGCAATCTCGTTCGGGGTTTCGAGTTTCACGTTCTTGGGCGCACGATGAATGCCTTCCCAGACCGGTTCTGCCGCATGGCACATCGAGCACCGGCTTGTCACTGTTTCAGTGATGGCATCGAAATGGGCATTCTCTGCAAAGCGGGTGAAACCTGCCGGCAAGGCTGCTTCCTCTGCCTCATCGTTGATCGGTGCCTGGATGGTCGACAGCCACATGATGCAGATGAACAGGATCGCGGTGGCAAGCCACGTCCAATAGGGGCTGCCTCGGCGCGCGTGGCGGGTGTTGAACCAGTGCCTTATCGTCACGCCCATCAGGAAGACAAGGCTCGCGATCACCCAGTTGTATTCCGAGGCGAAGGCCAGCGGGTAATGGTTCGACAGCATCAGGAAGATGACGGGCAGGGTGAGGTAGTTGTTGTGGGTCGAACGCTGCTTGGCGATCTTGCCGTATTTGGGGTCCGGCGTGCGCCCGGCGATCAGATCCGCGACCACGATCTTCTGGTTCGGAATGATGATATGGGCGACATTGGCTGTCATGATCGTGGCTGTGAATGCCCCGAGATGCAGCAGCGCCGCGCGACCGGTGAACACCTGATCGTAACCCCAGGCCATGGCCACCAGTATAACGAAAAGGACAAGCATCAATCCGGTCGTGTGCTCGCCGATGGGCGACTTGCAGAGCAGGTCGTAAACAATCCAGCCGAGAACGATCGAGCCGAAGGAAATCGCGATAGCGCCCCATACAGGCAGCTCCATTTTCTCCGGATCTATGAGAAACAGCTCCGCGCCCGCGTAATAGACAACGCACAGCATTGCGAAGCCCGACAGCCAGGTGGCATAGGATTCCCACTTGAACCAAGTCAGGTGCTCCGGCATCTCCTTGGGCGCAACCAGATATTTCTGGATATGGTAGAAGCCGCCGCCATGGACCTGCCACTCCTCTCCATAGGCGCCTTCGGGCAGGCCCGGACGTTGTCTCAGACCGAGATCAAGCGCGATGAAATAGAACGACGAGCCGATCCACGCGATCGCGGTGATCACGTGCAGCCAGCGGACGGCAAAGGCCATCCACTCCCAGGCAATCGCAAACTCGTACATCCGTCATACCCCCAAAAAGTCTTGTCATAATCGGATTGCGGCCGGACACCCCTCCGACCACGAAATCGCATCGCTGCACCGCATCATGCGCGAGACGTCTCCGCTTGGAAAGACCTTCCTTACCGCGCCTTTCGCGCGCGGACCAGCGCCGTAGTGGACAGAAAGTGGGTTTCATAAAACCGATACAAAAGCGTCACCGAACCGAAACAGGGCAGGCCTAGAGGGGGCGGGTATTTCGATTTTCCCTCCTGAAGACAAATTGGAGAAACCCAATGTCTGGACACAAATTCCTTCTGTCCGTTTCCGTTGCCGCCGGCGTGCTTGCAAGCTCCGCCGCCCAGGCCCAGACCGATATCACCTGGTGGCACGGCATGAGCGGCCACAATGGTGACGTGATCAATGAGATCGCCACCAAGTTCAACGATGCCCAGAGCGAATGCAGCCTGACCCCGGTGTCGAAGGGCACCTATGAGGAGGCACTTGCCTCCGGTATCGCCGCATTCCGTTCGGGCGAGCAGCCCAACATCCTGCAGGTGTTCGATGCCGGTGCCGCCACCATCATCAATGCCAAAGGCGCAACCATTGCCGCCGAAGACCTGATCAAGAATGCCGGTCACGACTTCGACCGTGACGCCTTCATCCCGGGCGTGCGCAACTTCTACGCCGATGCTGACGGCAAGTTCATCGGCATGCCGTTCAACTCTTCGGCCCCGATCATGTACATCAACACCGAGGCGCTCGAAAAAGCCGGCGTCGAGGCCCCCAAGACCTGGGAAGAGTTCGAGGCCATCGCCCCGAAGCTCAAGGAAGCCGGCTTCGTGCCGCTCGTCCAGTCGCAGCTCACCTGGGAGTTCACCGAGAACTTCTTCTCGCGCAACGACATCCAGTTCGCCTCCAACAACAACGGCTATGACAGCGTGATCGACACCACGATCAATGTCACCGCGCCCGAGCATGTCATGATGTACGACAAGCTCAAGGCCTGGGCCGACGAAGGCTACTTCGGCTATTACGGTGCCGGCTGGTCGGACAACCAGAAGGTCTTCGAGGAAAACAAGGCAGCCCTCTGGATCGGTTCGTCGGGCTCCTTCGGCGGCCTGCAGAAGACCGCCCAGATGCCGTTCGATGCGACCTTCCTTCCCTACTGGAACTCGATCGAAGGTGCCGGCGTGCACTCCTTCATCGGCGGCGCGGCCCTCTTCGCGATGGCCGGCAAGTCGGAAGCGGAAAACAACTGCACCGCATCTTTCTTCCAGTTCCTGACCTCGCCGGAAATCCAGGTCTTCTACCACAAGTCGACCGGTTACGTGCCGATCACCACGGCGGCCTACGACCTCGCCAAGGAGCAGGGCTATTACAAGGAAAAGCCGGTTGCCGAAGTCGGCATCAAGCAGCTCTCCCTGCCGGGCGGCGACTGGGACAAGGGCTATCGCCTCGGTTTCTACCCGCAGATCCGCGAAGTGATGGAACGTGAATACGGCCGCATCTTCTCGGGTGAAACCACTCCGGCCGAAGCCATGGAAACCATCAAGAAGGAAGCCGACCAGCTGCTGTCGCGCTTCGCCAAGACTGCCGGCTGATTTCAGCTGAGACCAAACTGGTGCCCGGGGCTCTTCGTCCCCGGGCGCCGCATTGAGCGGTGAGGCGCTGCCCCGCTCGCGGCAACATCCGGATACGTCCGTTCATGAAACGCGTTCAATTCAATCGCCCGCTGCTCCCCTATCTGCTGATCCTTCCGCAGATGGCGGTGATCGTCATTTTCTTCTACTGGCCGTCGGCGCAGGCGATCCAGTCGTCCTTCTTTATCGAGGACCCGTTCGGCTTCGGCGCGACGTTTGTCGGCCTGTCGAACTATCACGACATCCTGACCTCTGGCGAATATCTCAAGATCGTCAATTTCACCGTGATCTTCACGCTGCTGGTCACATTCCTCTCGCTGGCGATCGGTCTGCTTCTCGCCGTCAAGGCCGACAAGGTCATTCGCGGGTCCGGCGCCTACAAGACGCTTCTGATTTCAGTCTACGCGGTCGCACCGCCGGTCGCAGGCCTCATTGGTGTGATGTTCTTCGACCAGCACATCGGTCCGTTCGTGAAGCTTGCGGCCTGGTTCGGCTGGGAGATGCGGGTCGGCATCAACTACTGGGATACGGCGATCACCATGATCACCATCTCGGTGTGGAAGCAGATCCCCTACAACTTCATCTTCTTCCTGTCCGGTCTGCAGGGCATTTCTCGGTCCGTGGTCGAAGCCGCTGCGATCGACTGCCGCTCGCCAACGCGCCGCTTCTGGACCGTCATCTTGCCGCTCCTGTCGCCGACGGCGTTCTTCCTCCTGATCATCAACATGACCTACGCGCTCTTCGACACGTTCGGCATCATCGACACGACCGTGAAGGACAAGGCGGCCAACAACCCGATCACGCTCGTCTACAAGGTCTACATGGACGGCTTCCGCGGTAACGACATCGGCGGATCCTCGGCCCAGTCGGTCATTCTCATGCTGGTGGTCTTCGTGCTCACCGTCTTCCAGTTCCGCTTCATCGAGCGGCGCGTGCACTACAATTGAGGACGGGGCACATGAACCGCACACGCTTTCTCGATCACCTCGTTCTTCTTCTCGGCGTTGCCTTCATGGTCGGGCCGATCATAATCGCCTTCCTGACCTCGACCCATGATCCCTACGAGATCCACATGAAGGGTCTGATGGCGAGCTGGGGCAACGACTTCGTCCAGACCTACGACAAGGTGCTCTTCGAGAAGGGCGGCTTTACCGGCAAGGTCACCGGCCTTGCCATGCTGAAGAACTCCTTCATCCTCGGCATCGGCTTTGCCGTCGGCAAGATCGTGCTCTCGATGCTCGCCGCCTACGCGATCGTCTATTTCCGCTTCCGCATGGGGGTGGTGTTCTTCTGGATGATCTTCACCACGCTGCTCCTGCCGCTCGAAGTGCGCATCCTGCCGTCTTATGAGGTGATGACGAAGCTCGGCCTGGTCGACACCTATTCGGGCCTGATCGTGCCGCTTCTGGCATCGGCCACGGGGACCTTCTATTTCCGCCAGTTCTTCAAGTCCGTCCCCGAGGAGCTTCTCGAGGCGGCCCGCATCGACGGCGCGGGACCCTTCAAGTTCTTTGTCGACATTCTCATTCCGCTGTCGCGCAACATGATTGCCGCCATCTTCATCATCATGTTCGTCTATGGCTGGAACCAGTATCTCTGGCCCATGCTGATGACAACCGACGAAAGCTTCTTCACCCTCGTCCGCGGCATCAAGCAGATACTCCTCGTCTGGGTCGGCGCCCAGATCCCCGATTACAATCAGGCTTTCGCTCTTGCCGTGCTCGCGATGGTGCCGCCCATTCTGGTCGTCATCGTTTTCCAGAGCTGGTTCATCAAGGGCCTGACCGAAAGCGACAAATAGGTGCGACGATGAAACAGGTCACGCTCACAAACGTCTCCAAGACCTATCCGAATGGTGTCACTGCCGTTCACCCCACCAGCTTCGAGATCGAGAAGGGTGAGTTCCTCGTCCTCGTCGGTCCGTCCGGTTGCGGCAAGTCGACGATCCTGAGGATGATTGCCGGCCTTGAGGCGATTACGGAAGGCGATCTCGAAATCGCCGGCAAACGCGTCAACGACGTCGAGCCGGCCGAACGTGACATCGCAATGGTGTTCCAGAACTACGCGCTCTACCCGCACATGACCGTGTTCAACAACATGGCCTACGGCCTGCGCAATCGCGGTACCTCCAAAACCGAGATCGAGAAGGCGGTGCGCGACGCGGCGGCCATGCTCAATCTCGGCGAGTTCCTCGACCGCAAGCCGAGCCAGCTGTCCGGTGGCCAGCGTCAGCGCGTCGCCATGGGGCGCGCCATCGTGCGCAACCCGGCACTCTTTCTTTTCGACGAGCCTCTGTCGAACCTCGACGCCAAGCTGCGCGGCCAGATGCGTATCGAGATCCGGGCCCTCCAGCGCCGTCTCGGTGTGACGTCTGTCTATGTCACACACGACCAGGTGGAGGCCATGACCATGGCCGACCGTATCGTGGTGCTCAATGCCGGGCGCATCGAGCAGATCGGCACGCCGTCGGAAATCTACCACCAGCCGCAGAGCACGTTTGTCGCAAGCTTCATGGGCGCGCCGCCGATGAACCTGATCGACGCCGACTACAGGGGCAATGGCCGCGTCTACCTCAAAGGCGGGCTCGACATGCCTGCCCCGGTCGAGACGGGTCGTGCCGGTTCGGTGAAGATCGGCGTTCGGCCGGAGAATGCGCGCATGCTCGCGACCCGGACCAACGGCGCGCTGCCCTTCGCCATCGACCATGTCGAAGAGCTGGGCGCCATCCGCCTGTTCCACGGAACGGTCGGCGGTCAGCCCTTTACCGTGCACACCTCGCACGAACACGCGATCCCCGAAGGAAGCGCGTGGCTCGATCTCGAAAAATCGCCTGTCCTGATGTTCGACGGCGCGACCGGCGCCCGGCTGTAAAGGCCGGGCTTTCAGTCACTATTCCATCACCATCGCGCCTTCTTCGTCGTTCGACGGCGCGTGGTTGGGCTTGCGCAACAGAAGCGTGAGCGGGATGGCCGCGAGCGTGATGATCATCATCAGCTTGAAATCGTTGTTGTAGGAAATCATCGCGGCCTGCTGGTTCACCAGGTTGTCCATCACTTCCAGCATTTGCGAGTTTTGCTGCGGCATGACCTTGAGAAGCTGCTGGTTGAACGGATTGATGAAGGTCGACAGTTCAGCGTGGTTGATCTGAATGTTCCGGGTCAGAAACACGGTGACCACCGAGATCCCGATCGACGAGCCGATATTACGTGTCAGGCTGAACAGTGCCGTCGCATCCGTGCGGTAGACCGGGGGGAGGGTGGCGAAGGCGACAGTCGAGAGCGGCACGAAGACGAGACCAAGGCCAAGACCCTGAATGATACCGGTCTCGATGATCAGGTGACTGCTCATCTGCGGCGTGAAACCGGTCATCATGTGAAGCGAGTAAGCCGTCAGGCCAAGTCCCGCCGTGACCAGAAGACGCGGGTCGACCATGCGCACCAGCCGGCCGACGAGCAGCATGGAGATCATCGTGCCCACGCCGCGCGGAGCCATGACGAGGCCGACAGATATCGTCGAGTAGCCGAAGATGTTCGACAGCATTGGCGGCAGTAGCGCGAGGCTCGCCAGAAGCACGATGCCGACGATGAAAATGAAGATCAGGCCTGTCGCGAAATTCCGGTCCAGGAAGATCTTGGGGTCGATGAAAGCCTCGTCCGAAGTCAGGATATGGACGATAAAAACCCAGAAGCCGGTGATGCAAAGGGCGAGTTCAATCCAGATTTCCATTGCCGAAAACCAGTCGACCTCCCCGCCGCGGTCGAGCATGAGCTGCAGCGCCCCGACACCGAGCGAGAGCATGGCAAATCCGAAGAAGTCGAACTTGCGCAGCCTTTTGGCGGCCTCGGGCAGGTAGACGAGGCAGCCTGCGAAAGCGAGCATGCCGACCGGCAGGTTGATGAAGAAGACGTAGCGCCAGTTGAAGTACTCCGTCAGGTAACCGCCGAGCGTCGGGCCGACGATCGGGCCCACCATGATGCCTGCACCCCAGATCGCCATGGCCTGGCCGTGCTTTTCCTTCGGGTTGATATCCAGAAGGAAGGTCTGGGAGAGCGGCACGATGGCCGCGCCGAACACGCCCTGCAGCAGCCGGAAGCCCACCATGACGTTGAGATTCCACGCAAGGCCGCAGGCCATCGAGGTGATGGTGAAGCCGGCAATGGAGATGAGGAAGAGTTCCTTGCGACCGAACCGGTCCGCCAGCCAGCCGGTCACCGGCGTCATGATCGCGGCTGCGACGATGTAGGACGTCAGCACCCAGTTGATCGTGTCGCGCGAGGCCGACAGGTCGCCGGTCATCGACGGCAAGGCGACGTTGGCGATCGTGGTGTCGAGCACCTGCATGATCGTCGCCAGCATGATCGACACGGTGATCAGGCCGCGATGCGGCACATCGGCATGCGACTGGGCTGGGGCGGAGGCTGCTTGGGCGGACATGGCGGAGTGCCTTCAGGCTTTATTCGGCGGCTTCAGCCGACTTCAACAGGTCGCCGAAATGACGGTGGTGACCGGTATCGACGGTAACCGTGGCGCTCAGACCCGAGCGCATCAGGAAATGGGCGTCCTCATTGTTGAGTGTCAGATGGACGGGAATGCGNTGGGTCACCTTGACCCAGTTGCCGGTCGCATTCTGGGCGGGCAGCAGNGAGAATTCCGCACCCGTGCCTGCGCCGATCGACTTGACGGTNGCGNGGAAGGTCCGGTCCGGAAAGGCGTCGATNGTNACTTCCGCNGGCTGGTCCACGCCCATGTAGGTCAGCTGTGTTTCCTTGAAGTTGGCNTCGATCCAGGGCTNCTCNGTCTCGACCAGAGTGAACAGCGACGTCCCGGCTGCAACGAAGCGCCCGGGTTTGAAATCGGCGGCCTCGTAGAGCATGCCGTCGGCAGGCGCGCGGACNGTCGAAACCTTGAGATTNTANTCNGCCTTCTCGGCTGCNGCCTTGGCGGAGATCACGCTCGGATGATCNTCGATANCGCCCTCNAGNGCNGGACCGAGCGCCGCCTTGGCATTGGCGACGGCTTCCTTGGCNGCAGCCAGGGCATCATCGGCTTTTCTGGCGTCATGAACNGCATCGTCGTAGCTCGATGTGGTCGCAACACCCTTGTTGGAGAGCGTCTTGTAGCGGGTCAGATTATCCTGNGCATAGCTCACATCGTTCTCTGCGGCGTGCTCCTGGGCGAGCGCCTGCTGATAGCCTGCGCGGAGCTGGGTCACAGTCAGTCGCGCGGTCTCAATGGCGGCCTTGGCCTGCTCGACGGCGATCTTCAAGGGCTCGGGATCGACCTGGAAAAGAATGTCGCCTTTTTTGACCTGCTTGTTGTTGGTCACGTTCGATGTCGTCACGCGGCCGGAGAGCTCGGATGCGATCGCGATCTTGGAGAACAGGAGATTTGCGTTTTCCGTTTCCTCATAGCGACCGCCGGTTACCCACATGTAGCCGCCGACACCGATGAGAAGCGCGGGAACGAGGAGCATCAGCGCAATGCGGCGGGTTTTCTTGCGNTTGGGCTTCGCCGGCGTGGCGGGGGCGGTCGTTTCGATATCCGCGGGAACCTCGGTTTCAACGCCGTCGACGGGTTTGTTGTTCTGGATACTCATCGGGATACCTGCTTCTTCATGTCTGCGGCCATGGCGGGCGCGTTGTCTTCCTGCTGAAGATTTTCGGTCATGGCCTTCAAGACCGATACGAAGGNCTTTCGGTCCGAATGGCTGACGTCCTTCAGCGCTGTTTCGTAGATGCTGCCGGCCATCGAGCGAACCTCGTTGAAGGCGCTCTTTGCCGTTTCCGTTGCGTGGACGATCTTGGCGCGGCGATCCGTTTCATCCGGTCGGCGTTCGGCCCACCCGGCCTGTTCCATCCTGTCGATCAGGCGGGAAACGCTGATCGGTTCGATTTCAAGGATTTCGGCCAGTTTCGCCTGGGTCATCGGGCCATATTTGACGAGACGCACTGCCGCGCGCCACTGGGCTGCGGAAAGTCCGTATTCACGGCCACGCTCCTCGAAATGGCGTCGCAACAAACGCGCGGCGTCGTGGATTAGAAAGCCAAGATTGTCGAGATCTGCATCGGTCATGAGCCCTGATATAATAAGCATGCTTACTATATCAACGTGTTCATCCATACGTGAACGTGGCAAGTCCATACGAATATGTTGAGGGCAGGGTCAGTTGGCGTCGAAGGCGCCCATCAGCTCGGCGGCCACCGTGACGGCGATCACCTCCGGCCGCTTGTCGGCCAGCTTGGAGCCGATCGGGCAGACAAGGCGCCCGAGTTTGTCCGGCTCACCGCCCTCCTTNCGATNACGGCTCTCGAACGTCGCGCGCTTGGTCTTCGATCCGATCATCCCGACGAAGGCAAGGTCGTCGCGCTCAAGAGCTGCCTCGACCACCAGAAAGTCGATGGCATGATCGTGGGTGAGAACCACAATGGCAGAGCCCGGCGCGATGCTCGTCACAAGGCTTTCAGGCATCGCGGCCAGATGCGTAGTCGTTCCGTCAGGTATGAGCGCGATTTCCGCCGCCCGGCTTTCCACCAGATGCGTCTCGACGGGAAGGGCATTCAGGAAGCCGGCAAGCGCGCGGCCCACATGCCCTCCGCCGAATATCCAGACTTCAGGGTGCTTTTCGATCTCGCCGGCCACCAGCAACTCGACCTTTTCGCTTTGATCCGGTGATATTCGCTCGAAGGAGAGCTTCACCCGCCCGCCGCAGCATTGGCCGCTGTCGGGGCCGAGCACCCAGTCGAGATCGCTTGCCTCGGCGCCACCCAGCATGGCGCGGGCACGATCGATCGCTTCAAATTCAAGCGTGCCGCCGCCGATTGTCTCGTACGTGGCTTTGGCCGATACTGCCATAAAGGCACCGGCTTCGCGCGGCGCGGAGCCCTTGGTTTCTGTGACGCGGACAAGGACGAAACCGTCCGCGCCCGCGTCTTCCGCAAACGCCCGGAAGGCCTGAAGGCCGCCGCTCATGCGCCCGCTTTCAGCCTTTCGACCGCCATGAGTACGCGCTCGGGCGTGGCCGGAGCATCGAGACAGGGACAGGTGCGATAGTCGCCGATGGAGGCGACCGCCATGGAGAGAGCTTCGAGTACGGAAACCGGCAGCATGAAGGGCGGCTCGCCCACGGCCTTGGATCGCCGGATCGTCATCTCGCGATTTTCCGACCAGTCGGCGAGCTTCACGTTGAAGCTGCGCGGGCGGTCTGAGGCGAGCGGGATCTTGTAGGTCGAGGGCGCGTGCGTGCGCAGCATACCCTTGTCGTCCCACCAGAGCTCTTCGGTGGTCAGCCATCCCATGCCCTGGATGAATGCGCCTTCGATCTGGCCCTTGTCGATCGCCGGGTTCAGAGACTTGCCGACATCGTGGAGAATGTCGGCGCGATCGACCTGGTATTCGCCGGTCAGCGTATCGACGGACACCTCCGACACGGCGGCGCCATAGGCGTAGTAGTAGAAAGGCCGTCCCTTGCCGGTCGACCGGTCCCAGTGGATCTTCGGCGTCTTGTAAAAGCCCGCGGCCGAAAGCTGGACGCGCGCCATATAGGCCTGGTCGATGAAGTCGCCGAAGGAGAAGACCTGGTTGCCCACCCGCACCCGGTTGGGCTCGAAAACCACCGTCTCCTTCGGCACGGAGTATTTGTCGGCGGCGAAATCGACCAGACGGTCCTTGATCTGCTTTGCAGCGTCCACGGCAGCCATCGCATTGAGATCGGTGCCTGACGAGGCTGCGGTTGCCGAGGTGTTCGGCACCTTGCCGGTATTGGTCGCGGTGATCTTGATCATCGCGAAATCGACCTGGAATTCCTCGGCCAGCGCCTGCGCCACCTTCGTATTCAGCCCCTGTCCCATCTCGGTGCCGCCATGGTTGAGATGCAGGGAGCCGTCGCGGTAGACATGCACGAGTGCACCGGCCTGATTGTACCAGGTCGCAGTGAACGAGATGCCGAATTTCACCGGGGTCAGCGCGATCCCCTTGCGGATCACCGGGCTGTTCCCGTTGAAGTCGATGATCGCCTTGCGCCGCGCCTGATAGTCGGAGCTTTCTTCCAGCTCCTCGACGATCCGGCCGATGATGTTGTCTTCGACGGTCTGGTGATAGGGCGTGATATTGCGGCCTTCACCACCGTAGAAATTGATCTTGCGGATCTCCAGCGGATCGCGGCCGAGCTTGTAGGCGATTTCCTCGATAACGCGTTCCGCTCCGATCAGCCCCTGCGGCCCACCGAAGCCGCGGAAGGCGGTATTGGAAACCGTATTGGTCATCATCGGGCGCGAGGCGAGCCGCACGTCCTCGTAGTAGTAGCAATTGTCGGCGTGGAAGAGCGCACGATCCGTCACGGGACCTGAGAGGTCGGCGGAGAATCCGCACCGGGCCGCAAACGTGCCGTCGAAAGCCAGGATGCGACCCTCGTCGTCATAGCCCACATCATAGTCGATATGAAAATCGTGCCGCTTGCCGGTAATCGACATGTCGTCGTCCCGGTCGGGCCGGATCTTGACTGGCACGTTCAGCTTCTTGGCCGCGATAGCGGCAAGGGCCGCAAACTGGTTGCCTTGCGTCTCCTTGCCACCGAAGCCGCCGCCCATCCGGCGAACCTGGACGTTGACGGAGTGCGAGGGAACGCCAAGCGCATGACCGACCATGTGCTGGATCTCGCTCGGGTGCTGGGTCGAGGCCCAGACGGTCACTTCGTCATCCTCGCCCGGAATGGCCATCGAGATCTGGCCTTCGAGATAGAAGTGATCCTGACCGCCAACGCGCATCTCACCCTTGAGCCGGTGCGGCGCCTTGGCGAGCCCTGCATCCACATCGCCGCGCTTGAGGGTCAGCGGCGGGCAGACATGGTCATGGCCCGCTTCCATCGCGGCCACCACGTCGGTGGCATAGTGCAGGTCTTCATACTCGATCTCGGCAAGCTGCGCTGCCTTGCGGGCCAGATGCCGGGTTTCTGCAACCACGCAGAAGACAGGCTGGCAGTAGAACTTCACTTCGCCGTCGGCGAGAACCGGCTCGTCATTCAGGCCTGCCGGCGAGATGTCGTTGATACCGGGCACGTCCTTGCCGGTCAGAACCAGCTTGACGCCGGGCGCTGCCTTCACCTTGTCGAGGTTCATCGAGACGACTTTGGCATGCGCCCGTTCGCTCAGGCCAAGATAGGCATGCAGCGTGCCGGCAGGCTCGCCCATGTCGTCGATATAGATCGCCTGGCCGGTGACGTGTTTGATCGCGGAATCGTGCGGCCGGGCCGCATGCGCGCCGCCCTGAACCTTCTCCGCATTGAGATCGGGTTTGAAGGACTTGTTCATTCGCCTGCCTCCATCATCTCGGGCTCGGCGGTATCGAGCCGCGCCGGTGCGCCGGAGGTTTCGAGGAAAAAGCGCGTGAGAAGGTTCTGCGCCACCCGCATGCGGTATTCGGCGGAAGCCCGCCAGTCGGTGAGTGGCGAATAGTCCTTCTCGAGCTCGGCTTGCGCAGCCTGCACAGCTGTCCAGCCCCAGCGCCCGCCGACCAGACAATCCTCGACATGCGTGGCGCGTTTCGGCGTGGCCGCCATGCCGCCGAAGGCGATGCGGGCGGATGTGACATGGCTGTCGCTGTCGAGTTCGATCAGGAAGGCAGCGCACAGCGCCGAGATATCCTCGTCGCGCCGCTTGGAAATCTTGTAGACCGCGAAATGCGCGTCTTCCGGTACCGGCGGCACGGTGACGCTTTCGACGAACTCGCCCTTGGCGCGGTCCTGCTTGCCGTAATCGATGAAGAAGTCTTCCAGCGGTATCGTCCGGCGGGAAGCGCCCTTGCGCAGCGTCAGTCTGGCACCGAGCGCGATCAGCGGGGGAGGGGTGTCGCCGATCGGCGAGCCGTTGGCGATATTGCCGCCGATGGTTCCCATGTTGCGCACCTGCTCACCGCCGAGCCGGTCCCACAATTCCTCGAGCTGGGGCACCTGCGACAGGACCGCGCCGCGCGCCATCGAGTAGCTCACGCCGGCGCCTATGGTCAGCCCGTCGTCGGTCTCCTCGATCGTCTGCAGGTCGGTGAGGTGACCGACAAAGATCACAGGTGCGATGGCGCGCATGCCCTTGGTCACCCAAAGGCCCACATCGGTGGACCCTGCGACGAGTGTTGCCTCCGGGTTGGCCTCGTAGATGTCGGCCAGGTCGTCGGCGCTGGCCGGGATGAAAGTCCTGCCCTCGGGATGCTCGATTTCGATACGCGCGCCGTCGGAAAGCTCCGTCAAAGTCCTGGCGGTCGCCTCGCGGGCGCGGACCAGCCGGTCGTTGTCCTCGTCGGGCTCGATCTTGGAGGCCGCGAGTGCCGCGCGGACAATCGGCTCATAGCCGGTGCAGCGGCACAGATTGCCCTGCAGCGCGCGTTCCACGTCCCTGACGCCCGGCTCCGGGTCGCTCAGCCAAAGGGCCTGCAGCGAGGCGACGATGCCCGGCGTGCAGAAACCGCATTGGGAGCCGTGCAGATCCACCATGGCCTGCTGGACAGGCGCCAGTTCACCGTCGGGACGGTTGAGATATTCGATCGTCACCACATGCGTCGCGTCGAGCGAGCCGACGAAACGGATGCAGGCATTGACGCTCTCATAGGTCAGCATGCCGTCGATCATCCGGCCGACGAGCACGGTGCAGGCCCCGCAATCGCCTTCCGCGCAGCCCTCTTTGGTGCCTGTCAGACGACGGTCGATGCGCAGCCAGTCGAGCAGTGTCAGGTCGGGCGCGAAGCTGGAAAGCTCAACGGTTTGATCGTTCAGGAGAAAGCGGATGGATGAGCGGACGGCTGACGACATAGGACCCCAAATTTGTATGTTTGGTCAAACCTAGCGCGTCTCCCGCAATTGCGAAAGTAATTATGCAAAGCCCTTATCTTTGCTGTCAGTTAGTTTACTCCGCCGCTTCTTTCCCGGTCACCTCGTGCCGTTCACCTTTCGGGTCTGCTGACCTGAGNTAGTTGGAGGCGAGATCNACGGTCGACTTCTTGCCGACATGCTTGTGNTTNTCCCGNAGCCAGTTATCCGCCGCCAGCCGGCCGCGATCGCGCAGGTCGGTCAGGAACGACCAGTCGACGTTGAACTTCGATGCGACCGAGAGATCCTCGAGACTGTCGTCCGAGCGGATCGAATGCACGAGAACCTTTCTGAGGCGGTCCTTGTATTCGTCCTTCAGCCAGTCCTCGTCGAGGAGACGGCTGACGAAATTGATCGCGCGCAACTCGCTGATGAGCGAACCGTTGAAAGAGATTTCGTTGATCCTATTCATGATCTCCGGTGCGCTCATCGGCACCTCGTCACGTTCCATCGGATTGATGTGAACGATCAGCACGTCGCGGCTCTTGCAGACATAGAAGAACGGGAAAAGCGCCGGGTTGCCCATATAGCCGCCGTCCCAATAGTGCTCGCCATCGATTTCCACCGCCTTGTAGAGAAACGGCAGGCAGGCCGATGCCATGACGACATCGAGGCTCACCTCTTTGGAATCGAACACCTTTACCCGGCCGGTGCGCACATTGGTGGCGCTGAGGAAGAGCTTGATGGCCTCATGGCTTCTGAGTGCGTCAAAATCCACGCAATCGGAAATCAGTTCGCGCAACGGATTGATATCCAGCGGATTGAGTTCGTAGGGCGAAAACGTCCGCGTCAGCGTATCGAATATNGTGTANGTCGCCGCCGCAATCATGTCTCCGCCNGGGATCAGCGANTTCGGCAAGGTCGGCAAAGGCGACCAGATNGAACCNGCGTGGCTGGTTTTCTCCCAGAAATCGGCGAGCGACTTCTGCGCGCCCTGGCGCCCACCGTCCATGAGCCCGTGGGCCAGAAGCGTGGCATTGACCGCGCCGGCGCTGGTGCCCGAAACGCCCTCGAAATCCAGATGCGGTTCGTCTAGCAGCCGGTCGAGTACCCCCCAGGTGAAGGCGCCATGCGCGCCTCCGCCTTGGAGTGCGAGGTTCATCTGCTTGANATCGGCCATCAGTGGGCCACCCAGCCGCCGTCCATGGATTGCGCGCTGCCGGTAATCTGTGCCGCCTGGTCGCTTGCGAGGAACAGCGCAAGTGCCGCGATCTGGTCAATCTGCACGAATTCCTTGGTCGGCTGGGCCTCCAGTATCACCTTCTGCACCACCTCTTCCTCGCTCATGTTCCGCGCCTTGGCGGTGTCGGCGATCTGGCCCTTGACCAGAGGTGTCTCGACATAGCCTGGACAGATGGCATTAGCGGTCACGCCGAATTCCGCGCCTTCCAATGCCACGGTCTTGATGAGACCGAGAACACCATGCTTGGCTGTCACATAGGCGCTCTTGAAAGGAGAGGCGACGAGGCCGTGCGCCGAGGCGATGGCAATGATGCGGCCATGCTTGCGCGCCTTCATGCCGGCGAAACTCGAGCGGATGACGTGGAAGACCGAGGACATGTTGATGCCGATGATCGCATCCCACTTCTCGATCGGGAAATCCTCGATCTTCTCGACATGCTGGATGCCGGCATTGGGCACCACCACATCGAGCGAGCCGAAGGTTTTTTCCGCATTGGCCACCATCGCGGCAATCTCGTCGGGCTTGAGCATGTTCGCGGGATCATAGATGACCTGGCCGTCGCCGAGTTTTTCGAGCTTGGCGCGCTCTTCCTCGATCTTGTCGGCATCGCCAAGTCCGTTGATGACGACGTTGTAGCCGTTCTTCACGAAGGCTTCGGCAATGCCGTAGCCGATGCCGGAGGTCGAGCCGGTGATAAGTGCGGTTTTCATGACATGCTCCTTTCGTGCTGCAATGCACAATTCCTATAAACTGCAAATAGGGATGATTTGGAAGCCGCCAACCGTCGCAGCACAGGTGCGATCATTAAATTTCGGACATGTTGCGACAGATCTGAGCCTTGCCGCCCGAGTTCATGGATCAAACTTTCTGACTTGTCAGAGCGGCCGTTGCCAGACAAAGGGAAGGCATGACTGCCAATCACTCGCAATCCNTGACTTCCNCTCCGACCCCATCCGTGGCCACGGTCGGCATGGCCGGGGCTGTGGCCATGGCGGTGGCCATGGGACTCGGCCGGTTCTACTACACCCCCATCCTGCCTGCGATGATGAGCGGCGTGCCGATGGGNCCGACGGAAGCCGGTTATGTCGCCTCGGCAAATTATCTCGGTTATCTCGTCGGTGCGGTTCTTGCCGCTTACGGCTGGGCGGAAGGGATTGAACGGCGGGTAGCGCTATCGGGCTTGCTGGCAACCGCGCTTCTCTTGTTTTCGATGAGCCTGACGACCAGCATCATTGCCTTTTCCCTCATTCGATTCCTGGCCGGCGTTGCCAGTGCACTTNCGATGGTCTTCACTTCNTCACTTGTNCTNTCNTTCGGNCTCGCCCGCGGACGACCGGTCGTCCANTCGATACATTTCGGCGGGGTAGGGGTGGGCATATCGCTTTCGGCCGTTCTCTTTGCCGCCGTCATCCTGATCGACGGCGGTTGGCGCGGCGCCTGGGTTGCCGGTGGAATCGCAGCCATTGCCGGTTGCTTGCTCGCGGCTGTTCTTCTTCCCCGCCATGTGTCCCGTACAGGCCCGGTGAAGAAGGAACCTCCACTTGTCTGGACAAGGCCTATGGTACTGCTGACGGTAGCCTACGGCCTCTTCGGCTTCGGCTATATCGTNACGGCCACTTTCCTCGTGGCGATCGTCCGCGAAGCGGGCGGNTCCTCNACNTCGGAGGCGCTTGTCTGGCTCGCGACAGGGCTCGCCGCGGCCCCCTCGGTCGCGCTTTGGGGGCTCTTTGCCCGGCGCTACGGTCTAGTGATGACCTTCATCGCCGGCTGCATTGCCGAAGCGATAGGGGTGGCGGCAAGCGTGCTCCTGCCATTGCCCATTGGACCTATGATCGGTGGCGTACTGCTTGGCCTGACATTCGTGATGATCACCGCTTATGGCCTACAGGCCGGGCGGGTATATGCGGGTGAAAGTCCCCGACGCGCCTTCGCTCTGATGACGGCCGCCTTCGGTGTCGGTCAGATTATCGGTCCGGTTGTCGCGGGCAATCTCGCGCATTTCACGGGCGACTATGTCCTGGGCAGCCTGTCTGCGGTCCTCGCGCTGGTATTGGCGGCTGGTCTCGCAATACCC
This sequence comes from Hoeflea sp., assembly GCA_002707605.1. Lineage (GTDB taxonomy): Bacteria > Pseudomonadota > Alphaproteobacteria > Rhizobiales > Rhizobiaceae > Pseudohoeflea. The sequence goes on along the minus strand of PANK01000001.1, from coordinate 1,020,418 downwards.
CTCCACCGTGGCTGAGTATATTTTAGCAAAGCGATAATATACAGGCGCTTGCCCTGCATTGCTCCTGCCCTATCTGGAACATCCGGCACCAATTGTGGCGAGAATTTGTCGTTTTCAGGACATGCTCAAGTCGTAATTTGCGCCGGGCTGTGCTAGAAAGTCGCAGACACTTTCTCGTGCCGCTTAATCGTGTGCCGGTCATTCGGGGACAAAGAATGCCGGTATGGACAGGGGAAGGAGATCAGCGGACCGATTTTGCCCGCTGGCGATCGCTTCCTCAATTCACCGATGCCTGCCGACCGCTCACGGGGGTGTCGATATAAAAAGGGGGCTACATGTCCGAAGCACCACACCGAGATCAGGATCCTGATCTGCTGATCGATACCGATTTCGAGACAGGGCAGGATAACGTCCAAGTCCTTGGTCTCGATGTTCACAATCCTGTTTTCTTCGTTTCCGCAGTCGTCATCGTCGGCTTCGTTATTCTTACGCTCATGTTCGGGGAGTCAGCCTCGAACTTCTTCAACTGGCTTCGTCCCGCCATCACGAACATGTTTGACTGGATGCTGCTGATTGCCGGCAACCTCTTCGTCATTTTCTCTCTCATTCTCATTTTCACGCCCTTGGGCTCGATCCGTCTGGGGGGCGTCGATGCGCGNCCCGACTACGGCTACATGGGCTGGTTCTCCATGCTCTTTGCCGCNGGCATGGGCATCGGCCTGATGTTCTTCGGTGTGTCCGAGCCGCTGTCCCACTATGCCTCGTCTTTCGGTGGCATAGTGATGGAGAATGGCGTGCGCACCGACTGGGCGCCGCTCGGCGGTGCCGAAGGTGACGCGCATGCCGCACGTCTGAACGCGATGGCCGCCACCATCTTTCACTGGGGCGCGCACCCCTGGGCGATCTATGCGATCGTCGCGCTGGCACTCGCCTTCTTCAGTTACAATCGCGGCCTTCCGCTCACCCTGCGTTCGGCCTTCTATCCGCTGCTCGGTGAACGNATNTGGGGCTGGCCCGGTCACGTGATCGATACGCTCGCCGTCTTCGCCACNCTGTTCGGTCTGGCNACGTCGCTCGGCTTCGGCGCAGAGCAGGCGATGGCGGGTCTGAACTTCCTTTTCGGAATTCCGGTCTCCGAGACGGCCAAGATCCTCTTGATCCTGTTCATCACCTCGATCGCTCTCGCGTCGGTGGTTGCCGGCCTCGACGCAGGCGTCAAGCGACTGTCGGAAATCAACATGGTGCTGGCGCTCCTGTTGATGCTGTTCATCTTCTTCTTCGGCCCGACGCTTGTCATCATGACCGGTCTTTGGGAGAACACGGTCGCTTACGTCACCAACATCCTGCCGCTGTCCAACCCGTTCGGCCGGACGGACACCAACTTCCTGCAGGGCTGGACGGCCTTCTACTGGGCCTGGTGGATTTCCTGGTCGCCGTTTGTCGGCATGTTCATCGCCCGCGTCTCGCGTGGCCGCACCGTGCGTGAGTTCGTCACCTGCGTGNTGATCATTCCGACGGTCGTCTCGATCATCTGGATGTCGACCTTCGGCGGTTCGGCGATCGACCAGGTCATCGACCACGGNAACACGGCCGTCGCCGATTCCGACCAGGCCGTGATGCTGTTCGAGATGCTGAAGTCCTACCCGCTCACGCAGATTGCGTCTTTCATCGGTATCGTGCTGGTGATGGTGTTCTTCGTGACGTCGTCGGACTCCGGTTCGCTGGTGATCGATACGATCACCTCGGGCGGCATCGAGGAGCCTCCGGTGGCGCAGCGCGTCTTCTGGGCAACCTTCGAAGGCATCGTTGCCATCGTTCTTCTGATCGGTGGCGGACTCGGCGCGCTTCAGGCGGCTGCGGTGACGACGGGTGTGCCCTTTGCACTGCTGCTGGTCATCATGATGTGGTCGATCTGGAAGGGTTTGAACGAGGAGCGCAAGGCCCTCAAGTCCTGATCCTGATAGTCTGAGCTTGAGAAAGGCCCGCCCCATCGGCGGGCCTTTTTCGTCTCGTTCCTCACCAAATGTCGCATCGCCGCACAAATTCGTGACCCAGATTGCGGTGCGTCACAGTTTGGCCTAGGTAGAGTCCCAGTGCGGACAACAGACAGGGCGCAATCGCCTGCATTCCCGCCGGTCCTGCAACCGCCCGCATCCTTTCTCCAGGAAGGCATCCCGTGTTCGAATCCTTTTTCCCGAAGCCAAAGATCTTCTTCCCGTCGGTTCTCGCCTGGGCCGCGGTGGGCATTTTCATCTGGTACATTTTCGGCGACGCGATAGGCGCCGCACTCGGCTTCCCGCTGCCGGTCCAGCGCGACGAGCCGGTGATCGGGCTCGCCTATTTCTACACGCCGGAATTCCTCTGGTTCTATCTGTTCTATGCGGTATGGACGCTCGCGTTCGCGGCCTTCTGGTTCATCTACTCGCCGCACAAATGGCAGATGTGGTCGGTGCTCGGCTCGATCTTTATCCTGTTCACCACCTATTTCGGCGTTCAGGTTTCGGTCGCCATCAACAACTGGCGCCGGCCGTTCTTTGATACCTTCCAGACGGCACTTTCCGGGGACGGAACGGTAACGGCCTGGGATCTCTACAGTCTCACCTTCCTGTTCGCCGAAATCGCCTTCGTCTCAATGGGCGTTTTCGTCATCACGCGCTTTTTCGTGTCGCACTATGTGTTCCGCTGGCGCACCGCGATGAACGATTTTTACATGGAGCGCTGGCCGCGTGTCCGGCACATCGAGGGGGCTTCCCAGCGTGTTCAGGAAGACACGATGCGCTTCGCCTCGATCATGGAAGGTCTCGGTGTGGCCTTTGTCGATGCGATCATGACACTCGTGGCCTTCTTGCCCGTGCTCTGGGGCCTCTCTCAATACGTCACCGAACTGCCGGTCGTCGGCGAGATCCCGCATGCGCTGTTCGTCGCGCTGATCTTCTGGGCGATCTTCGGCACCGCGCTGTTGAGCCTCGTCGGTATCAAGCTGCCGGGTCTCGAATTCCGCAATCAGCGCGTCGAAGCGGCCTATCGTAAGGAACTCGTCTACGGTGAGGACGATCCGAACCGCGCTCAACCGCCGACCGTCAACGAGCTCTTCCACAATGTGCGGAAGAACTATTTCCGCCTCTATTTCCACTACATGTATTTCAACGTCGCCCGCGGCTTCTATCTGCAGGCCGACAACATCTATGTGGACATCCTGCTCGTTCCGACCATCGTGGCCGGCAAGATCACCCTCGGTATCTGGCAGCAGATCCTGACCGCCTTCGGCCAGGTGTCGAATTCCTTCCAGTTCCTGATCAATTCGTGGACCACGATCGTCGATCTGCTTTCGATCTACAAACGTCTGCGGGCCTTCGAAGCGGTGTTCCGCGGCGAGGAACTCGACGAGATCGACCGCAAATATCTCGAGCGGCAGGCTGCGGGCATCCAGCCGAGCCCTGCCGACCCGTCGCCGGGCGAGGGTGGTCCCGATCGGACCCAGTCCTTCGAGGAGAAGCCATAAGAAAAGGCCGGCGGTTTCGCCGGCCTTTTCATTTGTGGATGGAGAACGGGACTGGTTCAGCTTGCCGAGCGGTCGGCTGCTTTCAGGCGCTCGAGGGCTTCCGAATAGGTGACGCATCTCACGTCCGGCTTGCCGCAGACGTCGATAAGCAGCGTTTCCAGTGCATCCCAATAGGCCCCGCCATTCATCGGCACGAAATGAAATCCGAGCTGCAGCGGGATCCGCTTGCCGTCATATTGTTGCTTGAAGGCGGCTTCGAACGCCTCGATCGAGCGTTTCTCGTATTCCGCTTTGTGCTCGGGCGTTTCCTCACCCTTGGAGTGGCGAACGAAGAGATTGTAATCCATCGCGATCACCCGCCGTTCGCGCGGGCCTTCCGGAATGAGGGGAAGGGCGAAACGTGCAGGCACCTTGTCGATCTCGGGTTTNGCCGGNCCGCGCGAGACCGTGCTGGCATCATAGGTGAATCCATGCTCGGCAAGTGCCCTGAACAACGCATCGCCCGCGGAGAGATAAGGCGCGCGAAACCCGTGGATCGCGTTCGCGGCCATGTCCTGCCAGCCGTCAGGTTCCTGGTCCTTCTTGCCGATGGTATCCCATGCGGCTTTCACAACCCGATCGAACTGGTCGAACTCCGCTGACCACTGTGCGGCAGTCCAGGAGCCGCCGTCGAAATGCCCGCAGCCATGGCTTCCCATCTCATGGCCTGACTTGTAGGCTGTCCAGATGTGGTTGAGCCGTTTCTCGACATCGGTATGGTCCGGGGCAAAGCCGATATTCGACGCGCCAGCCGATTTGCCCGGCGCCTTGTAGCTCTTCCGCTCGGCCTTGCTCATCAGGAAGGTGCAGGACAGGAAATAGGTGAAATGGGCGCCGGTCTTCTCCGCCATCTTCAGGCTACGGTCCCACATCGCATTGTCATGAGCGCCGTCGAAACTGACGATCACGAGCTGTTCGGGTTTGGCGGATTGTTCCGCCTGAGCGGGAAGCGCCAGCGCGGCGAGACTGGCAATAAGAACGGTGGGGCGGGCGATACGCGACAAGACAAAACTCCGGATAACTGAACCCGGAAGCATCTAGGGTCGGTTTGCGGCAAGGCTATGATCAGCTTTGCAGCGGGGCGGTTCACAGCCGCGCACCATTCGCTAGACCGATGCGATTGTCCTGTCGGCGGCCATGTGAATGCTCACGCGGTTTTAAGCGCCAAATCTTTGCTGTTGGCGCAATCCTTCAAGACCTGTCGCAATGTCCGTCCTACAGGTATAACGATCCCCAAATCCAAATCCGGAGCTTTCCAGTGCTGATCCTCATTCTCGGTCTCGTTCTATTCCTCGGCATCCACTCGGTGCGCATCTTCGCCCCCGGTTTCCGCGACGTGCAGGTGGTGACGCGCGGCGAGAACACCTGGAAGGCCCTTTATTCTCTTGTCGCCCTGGTCGGACTCGTACTGATCGTCTGGGGCTATTCCATCGCCCGGCTTGATCCAATCGTTTTCTGGGTCGCCCCCACATGGATGAGCCACCTGACTGCCCTCCTGATGCTGTTTTCCATTATTTTCCTGGTGGTCTCGCAGTTCCCGGCGGGGCGCATCAAGGCGGCCGTCAAGCATCCGATGCTGCTGTCCGTGAAGATCTGGGCACCCGCGCACCTGCTCGTCAACGGCGACCTGGCGTCCATCCTGCTCTTTGGAAGCTTCCTCGTCTGGGCCGTGCTCGACCGGATTGCGGTCAAGAAGCGCGTCAGAGCAGGCCTTGCCGTAGACCCCGCGCCCGGCCCGGTGAAATGGGATGTCGCTGCGGTGCTCACCGGCGTCGTCGTCTATGTCGCTTTCGTTCTCTACCTCCACCAGTTGCTCTTCGGTGTCGCGCCTTTCCCGAATCTCTAGGCCCGAATCTCAAGGCGAGGGCCTTTTCATCAGGCGCGATCCGAACTAGAAGGCGGCAAACCAAAAGGGCCCGGCTGACCGGAGCAGAGGTAATGTCACAAGACGATTCCAGTTTTATCCGCGAGGTCAACGAAGAGCTTCGCTCTGACGCGTTCAAGAAGTTCTGGCGGCGTTTCCGGCCGATCATCATCGGTGTGGCCGTGCTGATCGTGGCTGGAACGGCTGCCATGCGCGGCTGGGATTACTGGAAGGAAACCACCGCTGCACGGTCCGGCGACAAGTTTCTCGCTGCGCTCGATCTCGCCCGCGAAGGCAAGACCGACGAAGCCCTGACCGCCTTCTCGGCTCTGCAGGAGAATGGCGACGGCTCCTATCCGGTGCTCGCCCGCCTGCGGGCTGCAACTGTCACCGCCGATCGCGGGGACAAGCAGGCGGCCGCCGACCAGTTCCTGGCTGCCGCAAACGACAGCTCCGTTCCCGCCGCTCTTCGCGACATCGCTCGCATCCGCGCCGGCTACCTGCTCGTCGACGTGGCTGACTACGACGCCGTCTCATCGGCCGTGGAAGTGCTCGCCGTTCCTGAAAACGGCGCACGTCACTCGGCCCGCGAAATCCTCGGTCTCGCAGCCTACAAGGGCGGCGATCTGAACCGCGCGCGGGACTGGTTCAATGAAATTGACGCCGACACCGACACCCCTGCGGGTATCCGTCAGCGCGCCGGCGTGATGCTCGACCTCATCGCTGGCCGCGGCGAAACCTCCTGACGGGTTTTCGGCCTCGGCCCTGAAACGGGACGCTCATGAGTTTCACTCTCGCAATCGTCGGGCGGCCCAATGTCGGCAAGTCGACCCTGTTCAACAGGCTCGCCGGCAGGAAGCTTGCCCTCGTCGACGATACCCCCGGCGTCACCCGTGACCGCCGGCCCGGTGACGCGCGCCTTGTCGATCTGCGCTTCACCATGATCGACACCGCCGGTCTGGAAGTTGCCGGTCCCGATACGCTCGAAGGCCGCATGCGCGCCCAGACGGAAGCCGCGATCGACGATGCCGACATCGCGCTCTTTCTCGTCGATGCAAAATCCGGCCTGACCCCGGTCGATGAAATCCTCGCCGATGTGCTGCGCAAGAAGAACAAGCCGGTCGTGCTCGTTGCCAACAAGGCCGAAGCGCGTGGCGCCGAAGCGGGCATGTATGATTCCTATCGCCTCGGTCTCGGCGAACCGGTCCCGATCTCCGCCGAACACGGTCAGGGCATGCTCGATCTGCGCGATGCGATCGTTGAGGCGTTGGGCGAGGAGCGCGCCTTTGCCGAAGAGGTTGCCGAGGAAGCGATTGCCAATATCGACATTGCGCCGAAGCCCGTCGAGGATGAGGATGAAGGCCCGGACTATGACCCGACGCGGCCCATGCGCGTTGCGATCGTCGGTCGTCCGAACGCCGGCAAGTCGACGCTCATCAACACCTGCCTCGGCGAGGATCGCCTGCTGACCGGNCCGGAGGCGGGCATTACGCGNGATTCCATTTCCGTCGANTGGGAATGGCAGGGCCGNAAGATCCGCCTNTTCGATACGGCCGGCATGCGCAAGAAGGCGCGNGTNCAGGAAAANCTCGANAANCTGTCGGTNGCCGANGCNCTGCGGGCCGTNAAGTTCGCCGAAGTCGTNGTCATCGTGCTCGATGCGACCATNCCNTTCGANAAGCAGGANCTGCAGATNGCCGATCTGGTGATCCGCGAGGGCAGGGCGCCCGTCATCGCCTTNAACAAGTGGGACATGGTCGAAGACCGCCAGGCCGTGCTTGCGCAGCTGCGCGAGATGACNGACCGCTTGCTNCCGCAGGTGCGTGGNATCCGCGCNGTNCCTNTNTCCGGCCAGACCGGCCGNGGCATCGACAAGCTGATGGANGCCATCTCGTTTGCNCACCAGATCTGGAACCGCCGCATCTCGACCGCCAAGCTCAATCGNTGGCTCGATTTCGTGCAGGGTCANCATCCGCCGCCCGCCGTCTCCGGNCGTCGCCTGCGTCTGAAATACATTACCCANGTCAAGGCGCGNCCGCCGGGNTTCATGATCTCGTGCACGCGCCCNGAGGCCGTNCCTGAATCCTANACGCGCTATCTGATCAACGGCATGCGCGGTGATTTTGANATGCCGGGNATTCCGATCCGNATCTTNTACCGCGGCGGCGACAACCCTTACGCTCCGAGCAAGAAGCCCGCGAAACGCGAGGCCGTNCGNCAGGTCAACAAGGGCCGGCCGGTCAGCCGCGCCAAGACCAAAAAGAAATAGTCCCGCATTTTGCGACCAAGNCAGACNCCCCGCTCGCCATTCGGCCGGCGGGGNGTTTTGCNTTGGTATTTCCTCATAATGAAACATCAGGGCTTCGTGATTAACTCTCCATCAAGGTTAATCGATCATTCTCTCCCCATGCCACTGTAATGCGTATGTGTACCGGAGAGTTTGCGTGCATAAGTTGCGTCACCGCCGAAGCGGCCTCGTCAATCGCCTGTCCGCGCCCGTCCTGTTTGGTCTCGGAATTTTTCTCGCTACTCCCACAGTCACGGATTTCGCGGATACCGCCGCCTATCTGTCGTCCCTGGAATCNGCGGATGGCCGTTGGAAANCCCATNTGACNGCCGCACCCGCCGGCTCGATCCAGACTGCGAACCTGGCCTTCACCGATCCGATCCTGACCAATTCGACGTCAAGCGACGCGGGCCTCGCACTTCCCGACGGCCGCACGATTGCCTTTACCGGCAAGATCGGTGCCGATGATCCGCGCCCCGATGCCGAACGCGTGACCCGGTGGATGAAGAAGGGCAGGGTGGTGACGGTCGAAACCGTTGCCCCGCCGAAGGACTTCTCTGCAGGCTCGGTCCTGGAACGCCAGTCCAACCTGATGAAGCCCGCCCAGGACCTCGAAAACGCAATGGCCTTCGTCAAGCCGAAGATCAAGGGCAAGGAAATCGAGATCGCCCAGGCCTTCTATCCGCGTCACGAAAAGAAGGTCGATCCGCAGGTTCCGACCATGCTCGCCGGTCTCGTCAACAACGACAATCCCGATATTCTCGCAACGGCTTATGCGCCGCCTGCGCCTGACTATTCCCGGCAGTCGCCCTTTGCCTCGATTCTGCGCGACGACAAGCGCGGCCGGTTCATTCCGCCCGTCGGCAAGGATGCTTTCGACTGGGCGTCGACCGCGCTTCCTGCCGACACCTTCTCGGCGTCCGAGCAGCGCTGCCTCGCAGCCGGCATCTATTTCGAGGCCCGCGGCGAAAGCGTNAAGGGCCAGGCAGCTGTCGCACAGGTCATCCTCAACCGCGTGCGCAACCCGGCCTATCCNAAGACCGTCTGCGGCGTGGTCTACCAGAACAAGCATTGGCGCAACCGTTGCCAGTTCTCCTTTGCCTGCGATGGCATCCGCGAACGTGTGAACTCACCGCGTCACTGGGAAATGGCCGAGGAAATCGCGCTTGCCGTGTCCGCCGGCAAGATCTGGCTCGAGGATGTGGGAATCGCCACGCACTACCATGCCGATTATGTCCGTCCGCCCTGGGCGCGCCACATGAAGCGTCTCGGAAAGGTCGGTCGCCACATCTTCTTCGTCACCTATGGCGGCGGCTGGAGCTGATTCCCTCCNGANNGCCCTGCAAGCTCCCAAAAAGATCTGTTTTTCCCGTTGACCGGTGCGGTTTTCGCCANACCGGTGGCGGGAAAAGCGCGCATTTTCCCCGACTATTGTCGNCAGGCTCNGNGAAATCTTCCTATCCNTTTGTTTTTAAATGNGAAATAGCTNNGCGGAGGAGTCCGCTTACCGCCTTGACTATGGTGGAGGCTAAAACTATGTTGCGCCCGACTTGAAAACGGCCTTTTCGGTCGTCGCAGGCATGCAGAGGGTGGGGCCCATGGTCNATGGCAATGATGCTGACCGGAAAGCCAACCCGGGCTCCGGCGGCGGAAATCCGGAAAAGGGCGGGGATAGTCTCGAGGCACGACGCAAACGCCTGGCCACCGAACTCGCCGCCCGCAGCGCTCCCGAAGCGCCGGAAGTCGAAGGCCGGGAAAAACCTCAGGGGTTTGCATTGGCCGTCAAACTGTCCAGCGAGTTCATCGCTGGTGTGCTTGTCGGCGCGCTACTCGGCTATATCCTCGACCGTTTAACCGGCTCGACGCCGTGGGGCATGATCGTATTCCTGCTCCTTGGTTTCTGCGCCGGGGTTTTGAACGTCTTGCGCTCGACGGGCGCTGTCTCCACTCCGGTTCCCGGATCAAGGAGCGGCTCGGCGGATCAGGACAAGCATGATCAATAACCCGGATCTTCCGGGGGGACATTCAAGGCACCGCGTGATGCGGGGCGGAAAGAACGAAGAGGCGGCAGGTGGCCACGGATAAAGTCGACCCCATTCACCAGTTCCATCTCAATGACCTGATTCAGGTCAATATCGGTGGTCTGGACCTCTCCTTCACCAATTCCTCGCTGTTCATGGTGATCGTCGCCGTGGTGACCGCGGGCTTCCTCTACCTTACCACCGCAAATCGCGGCTTGGTTCCTACCCGGCTCCAGTCGATTTCGGAAATGTCCTATGAATTCGTGGCCTCGATGCTGCGTGACGGCGCCGGCTCGCAGGGGATGCGTTTCTTCCCCTTCGTCTTCTCGCTGTTCATGTTNATCCTGGTNGCCAACCTCGTNGGNATGGTGCCCTACTTCTTCACCGTNACCAGCCACATCATCGTCACCTTCGCATTCTCCATGCTGGTGATCGGTCTCGTGGTCGTCTACGGCTTCTGGAAGCANGGTCTGCACTTCCTNAATCTCTTCGTTCCGTCGGGCGTGCCCGGCGCTCTCATGCCGCTGGTCGTCATGATCGAAGTCATCTCTTTCCTGTCGCGCCCCATCAGCCTTTCGGTTCNTCTGTTCGCCAACATGCTGGCCGGACACATCACGCTGAAGGTTTTCGCCGGCTTTGTCTTCTCGCTCGGTTCCATGGGCGCGATCGGCATCGGCGGCGCGATCCTGCCGCTCGCCATGACCGTGGCGCTGACCGGCCTCGAGTTTCTTGTCGCCTTCCTGCAGGCCTACGTCTTCGCAGTCCTGACCTGCATGTACCTCAACGACGCGCTCCACCCGGGGCACTGAGGCGGCGGAATACACTTAACCGGCGGATATCCGCCAAATCGAAGTTGCTACAATTTAGATCCATAAGGAGTTCGACCATGGAAGCAGAAGCAGCAAAGTTCATCGGCGCCGGCATCGCTTGCCTCGGCATGGGTGGCGCAGGCATCGGCCTCGGCACCATCTTCGGCAACTACCTCGCGGGCGCCCTGCGCAACCCGTCGGCAGCTGACGGCCAGTTCGGCCGCCTCATCTTCGGCTTCGCTGTGACGGAAGCTCTCGGCATCTTCTCGCTGCTCGTCGCACTGCTGCTCCTCTTCGCCGTTTAATCGGCAACAACGATTGACCGNTCGCCACGCCGCGCGCCGGCGTGGCCGTTCATTCTGGAGGCGCATATGTTCGTGACCCCGGCATTTGCCCAAGCGCAAGAGACCGAGGAAATGCAGTCGGGTAACGGTGCGGCAGAGATGCACACCGAAACCGGCGTAGCGGATCATGGCGGCGGCCACGAGGCCGGCTTCCCGCCGTTTGACTCGTCAACCTTCCCGTCGCAGCTGCTCTGGCTGGCGATCACTTTCGGCCTGTTCTACATGTTCATGGACAAGGTCGTGGTGCCGCGNATCGGCGGTATCCTGGAGCACCGGCGCGACCGGATTGCCAAGGATCTCGACGAGGCCAACCGGCTCAAGGAAGAGGCTGACAACGCCATTGCCGCCTACGAGCAGGATCTCGCCACCGCCCGTAACAAGGCGTCCGAGATCGGCCAGGAAGCCCGCGACAAGGCCAAGGCAGCAGCCGAAGCCGAGCGCAGCAAGGTTGAGGCCGAACTTTCCGAGCGCATGGCCGAGGCGGAAAAGTCGATNGCCGACATCAAGGCNAAGGCACTCAAGGAAGTCGANGCCATCGCAGTCGATACCGCCACCGATCTGGTCAAGCACCTGCTCGGCGGTTCGGTGACCAAGGCCGAGGTTGACGCCGCTGTTCGCGACGTAGCCGGCAAGTAGGGAGACCGACCGACATGGACGCCACATCCTGGGCATCATTCTGGGCCTTCGCAGGCCTCATCATCTTCCTCGGCATCCTCGTGTACTTCAAGGTACCGTCGATGATGGCCAAGAACCTCGACAAGCGCGCGGACGACATTGCCGCTGAACTCGAGCAGGCCAAGAAGCTCCGCGAAGAAGCCCAGCAGCTTCTCGCAGAGTACCAGCGCAAGCGTAACGAGGCCGAAGAAGAGGCCAAGTCGATCGTCGCTGCGGCCGAGAAGGAAGCTGCGGCGCTCCGCGAGGACGCCAAGCAGAAGACCGAAGAATACGTCGCACGCCGGACTTCGCTCGCAGAGCAGAAGATCCAGCAGGCCGAGACNGAGGCCGTCAACGAGGTTCGTGCCTCGGCTGTCGAACTCGCCGTGGCTGCCGCCGAAAAGGTGATGGCCGACAAGATCGACGCCAAGAAGGCCGACGATCTCTTCAAGTCTTCGTTGACGGAGCTGAAAGGCCAGCTCAACTGATCCGCGCAAGCAGTGATCTGAAATTTGAAGGCCCGGTTTCGACCGGGCCTTTTTCGTTCTGGAGAGTTCGTTAGTCCTTGCGCAGCGGCCGGAAGCTCATGCGGTGCAACGGGCAGGGGCCGTGCTCGGCGATCGCCGCGCGGTGGACGACGCTCGCATAGCCCATATGGCTGGAAAAGCCGTAGGCGGGGAAGAGCGAACAGGCCCGCGTCATGATGCGGTCGCGCGTGACCTTCGCGACGATCGAAGCGGCAGCGATGGAGACGGATCGCGCATCGCCTTTGACCAGCGCCTTGCCCGGGCAGGACAGGCCCGGTGGCACGTCGCGGCCGTCGATCAGGGCGTAGCTCGCCATCTGCGGCAGCGAGGACAGGGCACGGCGCATCGAGGCAAGACTTGCCCTCAGGATGTTCGTCCGGTCGATCTCTGCTGCGCTGGCCGAGGCTATGGCCACCGTCGCATTGGCGAGGATGAGACCATAGAGCTCTTCGCGCTTCGCCGCCGATAGCGCCTTCGAATCGTTCAAGCCGTCGGGAATATTATCGGGATCGAGAATGACTGCGGCGGCAACAACCGGGCCGGCAAGCGGTCCGCGTCCGGCCTCATCGAGACCGGCAACCANGGGAAAGCCCTCGTCCATGGCNCGACGCTCGAACCCGAANTCGGGNCCGGACTGCAGGGCAACCANGTCGTCNGTTGAAAATAGGGAATCGGGCTGCGTGCTTCGCCTCATGCGGTAAGACATGCACCACAGCCCGATTCCCTGCAAGTCCCGCGCGGCGGGGACGGGGCCGCGCGGGTGTCCGGATCGCGATAGGGTCGGCAAAACCCTGGGGGGACGGATGGGCGATCCGGAAGAGAAGGGGGCCGAACCCGGCCCCGATTTTGCTCAGAGAAGCGAGAGCTGCACGCCTTCGCCACGCGGCGGGACGAAGAGATCCGTCCGCATGGGCGCTTTCCGCCGCTTCAGATCCAGCCGCTCGGCNGCCATGTCGAAGCGCCGCGAGATCTGCCAGGCATAGGGGCCGGACCCGCGCATCCGCTTGCCGAATTCAGCGTCGTAATCCTTGCCGCCTCGCATCGAGCGGACAAGTGACATCACATGCCGGTAGCGGTCTGGATAATGCCGGAGCAGCCAGTCCCGGAAGAGAGGGCTGACTTCGTGTGGAAGCCGCAGCAGGATGTAGCCGGCCGATCCCGCACCGGCTGCCTTCGCCGAATCGAGGATGCGTTCGAGCTCGTGATCGTTGAGGCCNGGGATCATNGGGGCAGCCATCACCGAGACCGGGATGCCGGCATCNGACAGCTCCCTGACGGCCTGCAGACGCTTGGGCGGTGTCGCCGCACGCGGCTCCATGGTTCGGGCGAGCTTGCGGTCGAGCGTAGTGATCGACAGCGCCACCCGCGCGAGCCCCTTGTCGGCCATGCGTGAAAGAATATCGATGTCGCGCGTTACCATCGCCGACTTCGTGACGATGCCGACCGGATGGTTCGCCGCTTCCAGCACTTCGAGGATCTGGCGCATCACGCGCCATTCCTTTTCCACCGGCTGATAGGGGTCGGTGTTGGTGCCGATGGCAATCGGCTGCACCTTGTAGCCGGGTTTCGAGAGCTCGCGCTCAAGAAGCCGCGCCGCATCCGGTTTGGCAAAAAGTTTGGCCTCGAAATCGACGCCAGCCGAAAGCCCCATATAGCCGTGACTGGGACGGGCAAAGCAGTAGATGCAGCCATGCTCGCATCCCCGATAGGGATTGATCGAGCGGTCAAAGCTGATGTCTGGCGAATCGTTGCGGGTGATGATCGTCCGNGGCTTCTCGACCTGNACNTCCGTCTTGAACGGNGGNAGGTCNTCGANNNTNNTCCANCCGTCNTCGAAGACCTCACGGGTCTTCATCTCGAAACGGCCGGAGAAATTCAGTCCCGCGCCACGCCCGCGCCGCCGCTCTGCGGCGGGCCTCAGGCCAACAGCAGCCATGCGGCTTTCGGCTTCCGCGGCCGTCAGCCCGGGCTCAAAAACGGTCTCTGCCAGATTAACAATCGTTGTCATGTCCATTCTCCGTCAGGCCCGTCCCCGGTTTCAGGAATCGCATGCATTGCATGACTATTTTCCTATCAGGGGAAATGGAACATAGCAAGAACAAAAGCGTGAGCATTGAGGTCCGGCGCGCTTGCACGTCCGCTGGCGCAAGGCGAGACAATTCGCTAAAACAGCGCGCATGATTAGCGTTGTCATTGAATGCCGGAATCAGGAACCCGAATTGGCGGTCACCCTGTCGGCGCTCGTTCAGGGCGCCGTGGAAGGACTTGTGGCAGAGGTCGTTCTCGTCGATCGCGGATCGACGGATGGCAGCGCCGTTCTTGCCGATGCGGCCGGGTGCAAGTTTCTGGCCGATCCGGATTTGCGCGATGTTATCCGCCAGGCCCGTGGGGAGTGGATACTGTTCATCGAGCCCGGAGCGCGGCCGCTTCTTGGCTGGGTCGAGCATCTGCACCAGCATATGATGGCTGGAGGGCAGCCAGCGCGTTTTTCGCCGTCGCGCGAATACCGGCTGCCCTTCCTGTCACGGATCATGCAGCGCCCCTCGGCGCTCAGCCACGGCGTCTTGATTCCGAAGCGTCAGGCGATTGCCAATTGTCAGTCCGGCAGTTCGGTGGAAGCGGTCGTGCGCGGTGTCGCCATGCACAAGCTCAAATGCGAGATCGTGCCCGCCTCCGTTCTCTCGATTGCCTGATGGGTCCGGTCAGCGCGTTTCGGTCGCCGTAACGAACCAGCGTGGCCATTCCTTGCTGATCTGCCGCGCGGCCTGCTTCGCCTTGTCCGTCGTCTCGTATATGCCGAAGCAGGTGGCCCCCGAACCGGACATGGCATGAACCAGCGCACCCGATGAGCGGATGGCCTCAAGGCATGTGCCGATCTGCGGCGACAGCGACAGGGCGGGCTCCACGAGATCATTGCGGGCAGCCATGATCCATTTTGCCATGCCGGAAATATCGCGCGTTGCGGGCAGGGCGGGGAGCGGCGGATTGTCGGGCGAGGTGAGGGCCTTGAAGACTGACGGCGTCGACACCGCGACCCCGGGATTGACCAGCACCATCGGCAGGGTGGCCATGTCCTCAACCGGCTCGATCTCCTCGCCGATGCCGCGCGCCATGAGGGCTTTGCTCTCCAGGCACATCGGCACATCCGCGCCGAGCGACAGAGCCAGAATACGAAGATCCTGCTCGCTGACATCGGCATTCCAGAAGCGGATCAGAAGCCGCAGCGTGGCAGCGGCATCCGCAGAGCCGCCGCCAATGCCCGAGGCAACCGGGAGGTTCTTTTCAAGCCGCAGGGCGACCGGCGGCGCCTTTCTGCCTGACTGTTTCAAATGTGCCCGCAGCCGGTCGCGCGCACGCGTCACAAGATTGTCGGAGACATCATCGTCCTTGAGTGCGGCCGCATGCGGTCCGTCGACAACGACCGAATCCTCGACCGCGTCCGCAGCCTGGATCCGGTCGCCGAAGCGGGTGAATACTGCCAGACTTTCGAGAAGGTGGTAGCCGTCGGCGCGTTTGCCGGTGACGGCAAGGGCAAGGTTGATCTTGGCCGGAGCATCTTCCCCGACCTGGTCGGCCGGGGAGGGGGGCGTCTCGGCCATTGCCCGGTCAGCTCCGGTCGTCTGCGGTTTTGGCGTCGCCGCCCTTTTCGCTCTGGTTGTCCGCTGCCGGCAGTTCACCGGATTTCTCCGGCAGGCCATTGGCGATCTTGTTCTCGATTTCGGCCTTCAGGTCCGGTTCGGGATCGTTGATCAGGGACCTGTTCCACTGGAAGCCGGCTTCCGTCTTCCGCCCCACGCGCCAGTAGGCATCGCCCAGATGGTCGTTGATTGTCGGGTCGGCAGGCTTGAGTTCGACTGCNCGCTCGAGTTCGCGNACNGCGTCCTCATATTCGCCGAGNCGGTAATAGGCCCAGCCGAGCGAATCGACGATGTAGCCGTCATTGGGCCGCAGNTCGACGGCGGCGCGGATCATGTCCATGCCCTCGTCGAGGTTCATGTTCATGTCGATCCAGGAATAGCCGAGATAGTTCATCACCTGCGGCTGGTTGGGCTGCAGNTCCAGCGCNCGCTTGAGNGCCTTTTCNGCCTTNGGCCANTCNTTCAGCCGCTCATAGGCGATGCCGAGCTGGAAATAGAGGTTCCAGTCATTGCTGGATTCTGCCGGACCGACGGCGTTGAGCGCTGCTTCGTAGTTCGCCGCCATCTCCTTGTAGGCCTTGTCCTCGGAGAGAACGCTGCCATAGGCGAGATAGCTGCGGATATCCTTCGGGTCCTCGTCGATCAGCGCCTTGAGGTGATCGCGGGCTTCNGCGTGATCGCCCATGTCGGAGAGGGCCAGGCCAAGCTGCATTTCCGAAATCCGCCGCATCGGCGAATCCTCGGGAACTTCCTTGTAGAGTTCGATCGCCTGGTCCTGCTGCTGCAGCTTTTCCTTCAGATTGCCGAGCGTGACAAGCGCGAAGGCATTTGTCGGATCNAGGGCGCGNGCAAACTGCAGATAGAGCATCACGGTCTCTTCTGCGCCATCGCGGTTGACCGCTGCACCGAGCGAATAGAGCGCGGTTGCCGCACCGTCNCGCGCATTCTCGATCTCGACCGGCAANGGNCCGCCGCCTTCGATGCGCTGACGCATGGCTGCCAGCGGCGCATAATTCGGCACCACCTCCTCGCCGGTAGCGAGCGTGTCGAGTGCCGCGCGCACATTGCCCTGACGGGCTTCAAGCGCTGCCAGCGCCATCACGGTGCGCACGAAAGTATCGGGTGCAGCACCGGCAACCGACTTGTCGATGATGGCATCCTGGAAAATCCGGCGCGCCGTTGAAATGTCGCCGTCAAGTTCGGCAATCGCTCCGGCATTGAACATTGTGAAGACCGGATACCAGGGCGGACCGTCGAGCGCCTGAAGCGTCTTGACCGCTTCCTCGCCATTTCCGGCACCGGCATCGGCCCATGCCTTGATCAAGGTATTGAGAAGCCGGTCGATCGGATTGGTGCTCTCCACGTTGGGAATCTTGGACGCAGCCTCGTACTCTCCGTCGCGCATCAGGTCGATGATCTGTGCCAGCTCGCGNACCTGGTCGATCGCCGGATCGCCTTCCAGTTCCTTGACGATCGCCACGCCTTCATCGAAGTCACCGGCCATGAAGAGATCGACCATCAGCCTTTCGCGGATGCGNTCGTTCGNTGGATCGAAGTCGAGCGCCCGACGGTAAAATTCGATCGCCGACTGGGTGTCGTAATCGGCGTCAGCCGTCTGGGCAGCAAGGAATGCGGCGGCAAAGCTGTTGATCTCGACAGGCTTGTTGCTGGCCGCATCAGCAGTCCCGGCAGCTTCAGTCGCAGAGGCTACGGAGACGAACCCCGAGGGCGGAACGAGGGGCAGTGCGAAAGCGAAAAGTGCGGTTCCCGCCACCAGCTGACGGATCCATTTCTGCTGCATGAAGCAATCTCTCTTCGGTTTTGTGTCGCGCGCCCCTGCGCAACATTGGGCTGCCACGGGTCGAGTCAGTCATTCGTACTGACAGCGCACCATGGCTTTTTTGTTGCACGCCTTCAAGTTTGCGGGATGGTCCCGAAAACCTCGGTTCAGTTGGCCCTGTGAAGGCAGAAGGCGATGACTTCCAGCATCGCATCCTTTTCCGGCGAATCGGGCAGCGGCGCCAGTGCGTCGCGGGCAATCGATCCGTAGTGTTCGGCACGCGCGATCGTGTCGGGCAGGCAGTCGTATTTCGTGATCAGCGCCATGGCGCGTTCGAGGGCTGCGTCATCGTTCTGCCCCTCTTCGATGGCCTTGCGCCAGAAGTCGCGTTCCTCCGCGGTGCCGCGGCGGAAGGCAAGCACGACCGGCAGCGTGATCTTGCCTTCGCGGAAGTCGTCACCGACATTCTTGCCCAGATCCTCGGCCGATCCGCCATAGTCGAGCACGTCGTCGATGAGCTGGAAGGCGAGACCGAGATTGGTGCCGTAGGATTTCAGCGCATTGCGCTCGGCCTTGCCCTTGCCGGCCACGATGGGGCCGACTTCGCAGGCTGCCGAGAAGAGGGCTGCGGTCTTGGCGCGGATCACGGCGAGGTAATCATCCTCGGTCGTTTCCATGTTCTTGGCGATGGAGAGCTGCAGAACCTCGCCCTCGGCGATCACCGACGCGGCGGTGGAGAGCACATCGAGCGCATCCATGGAGCCGACCTCGACCATCATCTTGAAGGCCTGGCCCAGAAGGAAGTCGCCCACGAGCACGCTCGCCTGGTTGCCCCAGATCATCCGGGCAGTCGACTTGCCGCGCCGCATGTCGCTTTCATCGACGACATCATCGTGCAGAAGCGTGGCGGTGTGCATGAACTCGACACTGGTCGCGAGCCGNATATGGCCTTCGCCCTCATAGCCGCACATGGTGGCGGCGGCCAAGGTGAGCATGGGTCTGAGCCGTTTGCCGCCTGACGAGATCAGGTGGTTGGCGACCTCGGGAATCATCTGGACATCCGAGCCTGCGCGCGACAGTATGAGTTGATTGACCCGTTCCATGTCTCCCTTCGTCAGCTCGACGAGGGGCTTGACGGATGCCTGCCGGTCGGTTCCTTCTTTTAATGATATGACGACGCCCAAACCGGGAACTCCTTGTGTTATTTTGGGCGTTACAATAGGTCCCGGACCTGCCTGCGGCAAGCGGCGAAATGGCGCGGGAGGCTTCTTCGAACGCGGAAATTCACATGCANGAACTCATTCGCACCAATGATCCGGTCCTCATTTCCTTCGTCGAAAGCCTGATGCGCGACGCGGGGATCGGCTGCATGGTGGCCGACACGAACATGAGCATCCTCGACGGNTCCATCGGCATGCTNCCGCGGCGGATNATGGTCGATGGNGACGAGACGGAGAATGCGCGCCAGCTCATAACGGACGCAGGACTGGCTCACGAACTACGCCCCTGGGACGGCGCGCAGTGACCTCGCAGGTCGAGCCATCACCCGAAGCCTCCGAAACGGTTGCCTCCTCGCCCGCAGGCGCGGAGATGCCCTTCACCATCGATGCCTTCCATTATGGCAAATACCACCTCGTTCAGCCGAAGAGCGGTCACCGCGCNGGCATGGACGCGATGCTGCTCGCCGCGACCATCCCGGATGATGCACGCGGTCGTGTCGCCGATCTTGGCNCNGGTGCGGGAGCGGCGGGANTNGCNGTCGCNGCNCGCGTNCNGGGNGTNTCNGTGNCGCTCGTCGAACGCTCCGAGATCATGCTNGACTTTGCCCATCGCACATTGGCGCTCGAGCAGAATGCCTGGGCGAAGGATCGGGTCGATATCATCGCGGCCGACGTNTCGCTGAAGGGCGCTGCGCGAAGGGCGGCCGGNCTTGCCGANGANGCCTATGANTGGGTGATCCTCAATCCGCCTTTCAATGATCCCGGCGACCGACTGACCCCNGANCCGTTGCGCGCCGAGGCGCACGCCATGAACGANGGCGAGATGTTCGANCANTGGCTCAGGACTGCNGGGGCGATCATGCGGCCGGGCGGGCAGGTCTGCATCATCGCNCGGCCGCGGTCGATCCGNCCGATTCTCGATGCGCTCGCCGGCCGTTTCGGCGGCACCGAGGTGACTCCGGTTCATTCGCGTGCCGATGGCGAGGCTATCCGCATTCTCGTGACCGCAATCAAGCAGAGCCGCGGCTGTGTGAACTTTCAGCCGGCCCTCATCATTCATGATGGACCGGGCCACAGTTTCGGCGAGCACATGGATGCGCTCAACAATGGACGCTCGGCACTGCCGCGTCGCCGCNCGGCGCGTCAGTTGCGCTGAATAACTCCTCCGCGATTTGAGTCCGCTCGGGATAATCGGACAGGGCGATTTCCTCCCTGTTCCCATTGCAACCCGGTCAATCTTACTTACATCACTTCCAACACAAGATTTTCCACGCGAGACCGACGTTCCGAAGGANCCGTATGCCAAGCTTCAAGCGCTTTCTTCCTGCCCGTTTCAGAGCCGATGAGACGATCATTCCCGTGGTGCGTCTGCAGGGGTCGATCATGGCGGGTGGCAGCCAGTTCCGGTCCAATCTCAACCTCGGTTCCGTCGCAGCTCAGCTCAACAAGGCGTTTTCCGACAAGAAGGCGCCGGTGGTGGCCATCACCATCAATTCGCCCGGCGGCTCGGCCGTGCAGGCGCGGCTGATCTACAAGCGCATCCGCGACCTGGCCAAGGANAAGGACAANAAGGTTGTGGTCTTTCTCGAGGATGTGGCGGCTTCCGGCGGCTACATGATTGCCTGNGCGGGCGACGAGATCATNGCCGATCCGTCCTCCATCGTCGGTTCGATCGGCGTGATTTCNNCAGGCTTCGGCTTNGTCGGCCTGATCGACAAGCTCGGCATCGAGCGCCGGGTCTATACCGCCGGCCAGAACAAGTCNGTGCTGGATCCCTTCCGTCCCGAGAAGGAAGAGGACGTTCAGCACCTCAAGGATCTGCAGCTCGAGGTCCACAAGACCTTCATCGATCTGGTCAAGGAACGTCGTGGCCACAAGCTTGCAGACGAGCCGGAACTGTTTACAGGCAAATTCTGGAGCGGCGTCAGCGGCCTGGAACTCGGCCTTGTCGACGGTCTCGGCGATGTCCGCTCGACCCTCAAGGAGCGCTACGGCGAGAAGGTCAAACTCAAGCTCATCACCGCGCCAAAAGGCCTCTTCGGTCGCCGGACGCCCGGTGCCGCTGTGCGCATGGATGGCGAAATGCTTGCAGCTGCGCTGCATCAGGGATTGAATGCGATCGAGGACCGGGCGCTGTGGAGCCGCTACGGCCTCTGATGCAGAACGGGAGGGGAGGCCGATGCCGCAACTGATACTTATCGCCGTAGTCGGCGCCGTCGCCTGGTTCGGCTACAAGCGCTTCCTCGCCGAGGCTGACCGGGTCAATGCCCGTGTTCGCGAAGCCGAGCGCGAAAAGAAGACCGGTGCGCAGGGCACGCTCATCGAGGATCCTGAAACCGGTGAATACCGGATCCGCAAGCCCGACGAATAGGTTTATCTGCGCTTCGGCGCCCCGGCGAGCAGCGTCTCGATGATTTCGACCGCCTCGCCGGTGCCGTCCTCATTCCGAAGCTCTTTGCCCAGCTCGCGCGCTCTTTCTTGCATGCCTTGGTCATTGACCGCCTCCCGTATGCTGGCCTCGAGCTTCTCCGCTGTCATGCTCTTGCGCGGTACGGGTTTCGCTCCGACGCCCAGCTTTATGCTCAATTGCGCCCAGTAGGGCTGATCGACGCCGAACGGGCAGATGATGCTCGGCACCCCTGCATGAAAACCTGCCGCCGTCGTTCCCGCTCCGCCGTGATGGATGACGGCCGCCATTCGCGAAAACAGCCAGCCATGGGGTGCGGCATCCAAAACGAAGATATCGTTAGCTGCTTTTGCCTTCAGGCCTCCCCAGCCCGTTGCGATCACCCCGCGCTGGCCCGCTGAGCGGATGGCCTTCACCAACATGTCTCCGAGTTTGTCGGGATCCGCCACGGGCATGCTGCCAAACCCGGCATAGACCGGCGGCGGCCCCGCTTCGAGGAAGGCTTTCAGCTCGGGATCAGGTGAATAATCCGCCGGAGGCGGTAGCCGCCAGAAACCGGTGACATGCGCCCAGTCCGGCCAGTCATCGGGACGTGGGACAACATGTCTGCCGATCGGATGAAGGACTGGAACGGGCGCAAGTTTGCGTGGAGACAGGACTTCGTTTCTCGATGAGATCGCGGGGAGCCCGATCTGTCGGCGAAACTGATTGATCGGTTTGCGATAGAGCCCGAAAGATAGCGAGACGATCCCGTAGCTCAGACGATTGTAGCCGGGCAGGGGAAGGGCAGGAAAGCCCGGTACCGGGAAGGCCGAAGTCGGCACGAACATCGGTTGCAGGAAAACGAGCATTGCCGGAATTCTGAGCTTCTCGGCGATATGAGGGGCGCCCAGTACCTTCGGATGGAAGATGATGAGGTCGGGCTCGAAGGCGCGTGCGCCTGCCCAAGCGTCCTCAATCATCTGTTTCGCAAACGGCTTTGCCTTCTGCGCAAGCCGTCGTCCTGCGTTGAGCCGCTTGAACCAGCCAGTCGAGCTGTCGAGCACCGCGCGACCGTCATCCGTCTCGATCTGCGCCAGCGTGTCATCCGACATCGGCAGAAAATCGACGCCATACGCGCCGATCCACTCGGCAAAACGCGTGGATGTCATGAGAGAGACGCTGTAGCCACGCGATTTCAGGCCGAGCGCCAGCGCCAGGAACGGCTCGACATCGCCCCGACTGCCATAGGTGGCGAGCAGGATTTTCGCGCCCAAATCAATCTCCGTATCGTGGGGACGCGGCAAGCCTAGCCTCTCGAGTGGATGACGCCAAGCGGCGTCTGCAAGGCTGCACACTTGACCCCCTCCCACATTCATGGCACCCGTCGCGCCACTGTTTTCGGGTGTCCTGCCCGGGTTTTGTTTACAGATCGAAGGAACTGGCATGTCCGCTGAACTGCCGTCTCACATGGACCCGAAGCGCTCCTTTCAGGCGCTCATCCTGACGCTGCACCGCTACTGGGCGGATTACGGATGTGCTGTTCTCCAGCCGTATGACATGGAAGTTGGCGCCGGCACCTTCCATCCGGCCACCACGCTGCGCGCGCTCGGACCCAAGCCGTGGAATGCGGCCTATGTTCAGCCGTCACGCCGGCCCAAGGACGGCCGTTATGGCGAAAACCCGAACCGGCTGCAGCACTATTACCAGTATCAGGTGATCCTCAAGCCCAATCCGTCGAACTTGCAGGAGCTCTATCTCGGCTCGCTGGAAGCGATCGGCATTGACCCGCTTCTCCACGATATCCGCTTTGTCGAGGACGATTGGGAAAGCCCGACGCTTGGCGCCTGGGGTCTCGGCTGGGAATGCTGGTGCGACGGTATGGAGGTCTCTCAGTTCACCTATTTCCAGCAGGTCTGTGGAATCGAGTGCGCGCCGGTCGCCGGTGAGCTGACCTATGGTCTCGAGCGCCTCGCCATGTATGTGCAGGGCGTGGACAACGTCTACGATCTGAATTTCAACGGCCGCGAAGGCGACGAGAAGGTCACCTATGGTGATGTCTTCCTTCAGGCCGAGCAGGAATATTCCCGCTACAATTTCGAGATGGCAGATACAGCCATTCTGCATCAGCACTTCATCGATGCGGAAAAGGAATGCGAGGCGATCCTGAAGGCTGGCGCACCGGCTGAGGGCTCCGCCCTGCACAAATGCGTGCTGCCAGCCTATGACCAGTGCATCAAGGCTTCACATGTCTTCAACCTGCTCGATGCCCGTGGCGTGATTTCTGTCACCGAACGCCAGAGCTATATTCTGCGCGTGCGCAATCTGGCCCGCCAGTGCGGCGAGGCTTTCCTGCTCACCGATGCCGGCGGCGTGAACTGGCAGGACGCGGCAGAATAACGACCATGGAGAGCGGCCAGCGATGACGGACGGAATTGACAGGGGGCGCGTGTCTGCAGGGCCGAGCCATTCCGTCCGAAATGCCGTGACTGACACCGAACGTACGTTCTCGCTCGGTCCCGATCGTATCAACTGGACGGAAAACGGCACGCCACAATCCATCCGCTATGCCGATATTTCCGGGATCAACCTGATCACCTATGCCGGTGCAGGGGCGACGATTGCGCAGGCCACGGTAACGACCCGCGACGGCGGCACGATCAAGATCCGCTCGCATCACTACAAGGGGCTGGCACGGTTTGAGAACCGCCGCGCGTCCTATGGTGAATTCATGCGCGAACTCTGCCGTCGCGTGGCCGAAGCCGCGCCGGATGCGAAGTTCACCCATGGCAACACGCTGTTCATGCTGATGTGGGCGGGGGCTGCGCTTCTGATGGTCACGCTGGCAATCTTCGTGGTGGTCATCGCCGTGCAGACAGGCGACCTGCCGCTGATGGCGATCTTCATCATCCTCGTCGGTGGTCCGATCGCCATCCGCGAAGTTCTGAAGGGGGGGCGCAAGGAGTTCGAGCCACGCGATCCGCCCGGAAAATTTCTCTAGAAAGAGCGCCCTGTCAGGCGGAGATCTTGTTCTTCGCCGGGCTCGACTTGCTGCCGCCGGGGCGCGAACGACCGTCGGTCAGCCCCTTGTGGAACGCCTGCTTGTCTTCATACATGGCCTTGTCGGCACGCTTGACCGTAGCTTCCATGCTCTCGCCGTCGCGGCTCGTGGCAACCCCGATCGCGACCGAAAGGGGAGAGTTGGAGTAGAATTGGTTGTTGATCGCCATCAGCTCATAGATGGTGTCGACCATAGCTTCCGCTGCCTTGTTCTCGGCGCCGGGCATCAGGACAGCAAACTCGTCGCCGCCGATTCGTGCGGCGCAAACCGGTGAGGTGACCACGCTGTTGAGCACCTCGCCGAAGCGCCGCAGAAGCGAATCCCCGGCATCGTGCCCGAGACTGTCATTGGCCTCCTTCAACCCGTTGAGATCGATGATCAGAACGGAGACGGGGCGAAGGCGCTTGCGTTCGAGCCGGTTGAGCTCGTCGGTGTAGAAGGCGCGGTTGTGCAGCTTCGTCAGCACGTCGTGCTTGCCGAGATATTCGAGATAAGCCTCGGCCTTCTTGCGCGCGGTAATATCGGCCAGCGCGATCTGTACGCGGCTCCAGTCGTGCTCGTAGCCAGGTGTGACGGCGAAATGCAGGAGAATGTGCCTGACGGTGCCGTCGAGCGCGTAGTTGATCACTTCGCGGCTGTGGACGATCCGGCCTTCCCACAGGTCGACGAGCTGTTCGCGGAAAGGCTTCTCCATCTCGTCGCGGAAGATCTCCACCTGCCGCTGCAGGAGCGTATGAAAATCCGGCGCGCTGAAAAGATCGAGCGTCGCCTGGTTGACGTCGAGGACGCGGATTTCCGACATGCATTGGTGAACGAATTCCGGGTGCACATCGAGAAACACGCGGAAATCGTCGATACCGCGATGACGCACGTCGTCGAGCAGGATCTTGATCTGGCTGAAGTCCTCGACCCATAGCGAGATGGGCGAGTGTTTGAAAAGGCCCTCGGCATGAAGTCGGGACCGGGCTTCCTGCCGGCGAGCTTCCTCGCGTTCGGTGACATCCTCGGTCGTCATCATGATACGGGACAGGTCGTCCTCGTGGCCCGGCATGACAGTCGCGTTGAGCTGGATGTCCATGCGCCGGCCGGAAAGCGAATAGTTCACCGCTTTGGAGGAAAACCCGGTCTCCCCGTCCCAAAGGGCAGCGAGTTCGTTGATGTGGCTTTCCAGCATGTCGCCGCGGAAGACCATCGAGAGATTCTGCACCAGATGATTGAAATCATCGGCCTCGAAGAGTTCGAGGGTCTTGTCGTTGACGCCAACCACCTTGATACGGCTGGAACAGGCGGCCACGCGCGACATGTCGGCCTTCAGATGGGCGCGGAGATCGGTCACTCCCTCTGAGCGCCAGTCATCGAACAATGCCTTGACCGCGCTGAAATCCTCAATCCACATCGCCACCGGGGCGAGTTTGAAGACGCTGGAATCGAAGTCGGGCATTAGCGAGGAATTCCTGTGGTTATCAACAGTCTCGCCGGTCGCACAAAGCGCGGCTATCGGGTGTAGGAATGCCCTGATAGTGAAGGGCGAATGGTAAAGCTTTTATTTACGATCTTTCTTCCGCACCTGCTTATTTAGCTTTTTTTGCCGTCGCTGTAAGCTTCCCCGGTTCGCATCGCGCCCTTGCTATCGCTTCCCTCCGGGCCGGAAGCGCTCTAGGTTGCGTAAGCGTCCGATAATCACTCTGGAGTTTTCCATGGGCACGATCGCCATTCTCCTCGTTCTAGCGGCGATAGCGCTGTACGGCGTCTATCTCTACAACAATCTTGTCCGTCTAAGGCAGATGACGGCTGAGGGGTGGTCCGGTATCGACGTCCAGCTCAAGCGGCGTGCCGATCTGATCCCCAACCTGCTTGAAAGCGTGAAGGGCTACATGACCCACGAGCGCGAGGTGCTGGAGGAAGTGACCCGCGCCCGAAGTCAGGCGGTCAGCGTCCAGAACGGGACTCCGGCGGAACGCGCTGCCGCCGAGAATGCGCTATCCGGGGCGCTGGGGCGGCTGATGGCTGTGGCCGAAAGCTATCCCGATCTCAAGGCCAGCCAGAACTTCGTTGAATTTCAGCGCGCGCTCGAGGAAACCGAGAACGAGATCGCGCTCTCGCGCCGCTACTACAACGGTGCGGCCAGAAACCTCAACATTGCAGTGGAATCCTTCCCCTCGGTGCTGATCGCCAATCAGTTCAACTTCTCCAAGGTTGAATATTTCGAGATCGAGGAGGCGACGGACCGCGCAGTGCCAAAGGTCTCCTTCGACAAGTAATTGGACGTTCTCGCCGGAACCTATCGATGCGGGCCGCATTTCCCTTCCGATCGGACGCCAACGGCGTCAGCGTGAAGGAAGGAACTCGCATGAACGGCAAGAACGGTCTCTACATGATCATCGGCGCACTCGTAGTCGCGGTGGTTGTCCTCGGAGGATATGTCTATCACGAGCAGACCGAGCCGAAGGGCGTCGAACTCTCGATCGGTCAGGATGGCATCGCCGTTCAGGAAAAATAGACCGATTTGATTTCTAGAATTGATAATTGAATGAAGCCCGGTTTCGAAACGAAGCCGGGCTTCATTCATTTCGGGGAGTTGAACGGGCAACGCCTTGCTGTAGATTCACCCCGGTTCACGAATGGAGTTCGAAAAATGCGGTGTTTCGCCGGATGCCTGATGGCAGCCCTGTTTGTCGTCTTTTCAATCCTGCCCGTCTCGGCTCAGGATGCCGGCAGCTTCACCGGAGAATTCATCCGCGATTTTCACGCCGACATCGTGGTTCAGAAAAGCGGAACGCTCGATGTGACCGAGACGATCACGGTCAAGGCCGAAGGATACAGGATCCGCCGCGGCATCTACCGCGATATCCCGCTGAAGAGCTTCACCGAAGGTGGCTTGTGGGAGAAGAACGGTTTCAAGCTTCTGGCCGTCGAGCGGGATGGACAGCCCGAGACCTACAAGACCGAATGGAAGGGACGCTTCCTGCGCATCTATCTGGGCAAAGAATCCGTCATCCTTCGGCCCGGCGACTACACCTACACGATCCACTACGAGACGACCCGCCAGCTGCGCTATTTCGACGACTACGATGAGGTCTACTGGAACGTCACAGGCAATTTCTGGGCATTCCCGATCCTGCGGGCCAGCGCCACGGTTTACCTTCCCGAGGGCGCGGTCGCCAAACAAGCGGAAGCCTACACAGGCAGCTACGGGAATAGCGGGGCGGACTACCTCGGAGGAGCCACGGGCGGCTCCGAGGTTCGTTTCGAGGCCTCCCGTCCGCTCGAACCGGAAGAAGGTCTCACGGTTGCCGTCGGATTTACCAAGGGCGTCGTGGCGCTGCAGGAACAGACCGCGGATTCGATCTTCTCCGCCAATATCGGTTACGTCATCCTGTGCATCGCGGTCATCCTGCTGCCGATCTATTATCTGTTCGCCTGGGTCAGGGTCGGGCGGGATCCGCCCGGTCCTCCCGTCATTCCGCTGTTTCATCCGCCCGAGGGCATGGAGCCGGCTGCCGTCTCCTATGCGCATTTCAACGGCTTCAAGAGTTCCGGCACCAAGGACTTTTCGTTCATCGCGGCGCTGCTGTCGCTGGGGGTGAAGAAGCGGCTCGTTATCGATGACCCTGACTATGGCTCAGTAAAGTTCAGCCGCGGAGAGACACCCGAGCAGAAGGACCTCCCGCAGGGAGAGCGCGCGCTTTACGAAAACCTGCTCGGCTCCCGTGGCAGCATTGAGCTGAACAAGGGCAACGGCAAAACGCTCCTGGCCGCGAGAAGCGCATTCCAGCGTGCCATACGGGCGCGGCATTCTGGAAAATACTATCGGCTCAATGTCGGCTGGTTTGTCGTCGGGCTTGGCATCTTCGCCCCGGTGCTGGTCCTTGGCATGGCCACGCAGTCGCCGCCAGACGACGCGATGGCTTATCTCATTCCCACGATCATGACCGCGCTCTTCGGCAGCGTAGCGTTCTACATTGGCCTGGGGATGTGGAGCGACGGGATCGGCGGCAATTTTCGTCGCATGATCGCCGGTCTCCTGATGATGATTGGTGTGCTGGTCTTCGGCACCGGACTCTCGGTCCTGATCTTTGCGGACGCGTTCTTCTGGTACCGCGTACTCGGTGCGCTTTTGATGTTCAACATCGCCTTTGCGGGCTTGATGGTCCGGCTACTGGGCGCCCCGATCGAAATGGGGGTTAGCGTCCTCCACAAGATCGAGGGCTTCAAGCTCTATCTCACCACCGCCGAGACCAACCGGCTCAATATGCGTGACGCACCGGAACTCAGCGAGGAACTGTTCGAGCGGTATCTGCCCTATGCCGCAGGACTTGGCGTCGAAGAGCCCTGGACGGATGCCTGGGCGGCTCAAATGCGGCGCATGTCGCCTGCAAGTGCCGGTAGCTATCATCCGGGCTGGTATCACGGCCACTCGAACTGGTCGACGGACGGGCTCGGCCGCGCAACGGCAGCGTCGGTCGCAGCCGTCTCCTCGGCCATGGCGTCGGCGATGCCTGCGCCGAAGTCCTCCTCCGGTTCATCGGGAGGCGGCGGCGGATTTTCCGGCGGCGGTGGCGGCGGCGGCGGTGGTGGCGGCTGGTAAGCCGCCGGGAGCGCGCATTTCCGCCATATCACCGGTGACAAGCCGGTCCGTGCTTGCTAAGTCCGGCCCGACTTCAATCTCAATCCGCGTGGACCTTTATGCCCGATCTTTTGCTGGAACTCCGCTCCGAGGAAATCCCTGCTCGCATGCAGCGCAAGGCTGCCGGCGATCTGCGCAAGCTTGTGACCGATGCGCTGGTCGATGCGGGTCTGACCTACGAGGCCGCGCGCGAATACTGGACGCCCCGCCGCCTTGCGCTCGATCTTCGCGGGCTGACTGCGCGTTCCGCCGATATCCGCGAGGAGCGCAAGGGCCCACGTGTCGATGCGCCGGAAAAGGCGATCGACGGCTTTCTGCGCTCGGCCGGCCTGTCGTCCGTCTCCGAGGCCCAGGTCCAGTCCGATCCGAAGAAGGGCGAGTTCTACGTCGCCATTATCGAGAAGCCAGGCCGTGACGCCGCCGAGATCATCGCCGATGTCATGCCCGGCATCATCCGCGATTTTCCCTGGCCGAAATCCATGCGCTGGGGCAAGGCGTCGGCCAAGCCCGGCGCGCTGCGCTGGGTGCGTCCGCTGCAGTCGATCCTCTGCACCTTCGGCCCCGAGACCGAGGAACCGGAAGTCATCGCCTTCGAGGTCGATGGCATCGTGGCTTCCAACCTCACCTGGGGTCACCGCTTCCATGCGCCCGACGCCATCGTCGTGCGCCGCTTCGACGACTATATCGACAAGCTGATGGCCGCCAAGGTCGTGCTCGATCCCGAGCGCCGCAAGGAAATCATCCTGGCTGATGCCAAGAACCTGGCGTTTGCCGCCGGTCTCGAACTCGTCGAGGACGAGGGGCTTCTCGATGAAGTCTCGGGCCTTGTCGAATGGCCGGTCACGCTTATGGGTGAGTTCGAGCGCGAGTTTCTCGAAATCCCCGATGATGTCATCCGCCTGACGATCAAGACCAACCAGAAGTGCTTCGTCACCCGCCGCGCCGCAGCCGGTGAGGGTGATGGCGCGCTCGCCAACCGTTTTATCCTCGTCTCCAATATCGAGGCTAAGGACGGAGGACGCGAGATCGCCTTTGGTAACGGCAAGGTAGTGCGCGCGCGTCTGTCCGATGCGCTTTATTTCTGGAACACCGACCAGTCCGACCTTCCTGACCTAAAGGAACTCACCGCCAGCGCGGAAAAATTCGGCCTCGATCTCGGCAAGCCGCTCGACCAGCGCATGGCGCGCCTCGACCGGCTCGACGTGACGTTCCACGCCAAGCTCGGCAGCCAGGGCGAGCGTGTCGCCCGTATCGCCAAGCTGGCGAAAGAGCTGGCTCCCATCGTCAATGCCGATCCGGCGCTCGCGGTACGCGCTGCGCATCTCTCCAAGGCGGACCTACAGACAGAGGTCGTGCAGGAGTTTCCGGAAGTCCAGGGCACGATGGGCCGCATTTACGCGGGCCTTCAGGGCGAGGACGCTTCTGCGGCTGCAGCGGTCGAGGAGCACTACAAGCCGCAGGGTCCGTCCGATGCGGTCCCGACCGACCCTGTCTCGATCGCCGTGGCCCTTGCCGACAAGCTCGATACGCTCACCGGCTTCTGGTCGATCGACGAAAAGCCTACCGGCTCGAAGGACCCCTATGCGCTGCGCCGTGCGGCCCTCGGCGTGATCCGCATCGTGGTCGAGAACGGCGTGAATCTGCCTCTGTCCGATCTCGGTGTGTCTGAGGATCTCCTCTCCTTCTTCCATGATCGCTTGAAGGTCTATCTGCGCGATCAGGGTGCCCGTCACGATCTGATCGACGCAGTGATCACACCCGAAAGCGACGATCTCCTGTCGATCACCTCGCGTGTGGCGGCGCTGGGCATCTTCCTCGATTCAGAAGACGGTGCGAATCTGCTTGCGGGCGCCAAGCGCGCGGCCAATATTCTCGCTGCGGAGGAAAAGAAGGGCACCGCGATCGCCAACGGCGTCGATCCGTCTCTCTTCACACAGGACGAGGAACGCGCGCTCCACGAGGCGGTCGAAACCGCGACGACCGAAGCGCAGAACGCTGTCGACACCGAGGACTATCCGGCGGCCATGACGGCGCTCGCAAAACTGCGCGGCCCTGTCGATGCCTTCTTTGAGGGGGTGCTCGTCAATGCCGAAGACGAGAACGTCCGCGCAAATCGTCTCGCGCTCGTCGCCCGCATTCGCGCGGCAACATCGACGGTCGCGGATTTCTCGAAGATTTCGGGCTGATCGACCGCAGTCAGGACAAACAAAAAGGCCGGCATTGCGCCGGCCTTTTTTGTGAGTTCTGCTGCCCGTTTATTCGATCCGCAGTGTGAAGTCGGACATGTTCAGCTCCGCCGGGACGCCGGCTGTGGTAGACACTGCACCGGACTCGCTGACGAGTTCGGACGGTGTGCCGGAAATGGCTGCAACCATCGGCGACTGCGGAACGACCAGAGGTGCGGGTGCAGCGGTAACCTCAGTCAGCTCCCCGCCAGCGATCGTCTCAGACTCCGCCACGACAGGTCCCTGGTCCGATTCGACTGTCGGCGCTTCGGCGATCTGCTTGGAAGATCCTGCTTCGGGGTCATAACGCGCAATGTCGAGCGGGGTCGCCTTGCGCACGATCTTCACCGGATTGCCGCCAAGCCAGTTTTCGGTGGTGACCAGATGCGGTTCGCCCTCGATGACCTGGATCGTTTTGACCTCGGTGCCCGGCGGAAGCATTTCGGCCTGAGCCTTCTTCTTCTGTGCCTGCCTGA
Organism: Hoeflea sp.; assembly: GCA_002707605.1. Lineage (GTDB taxonomy): Bacteria > Pseudomonadota > Alphaproteobacteria > Rhizobiales > Rhizobiaceae > Pseudohoeflea. The sequence continues at coordinate 988,958 of PANK01000001.1, read as the reverse complement.
AGCAGGACGGGCAGCCGATCTTGGTCACGCTCCGCGACGTTTCGGCGCCTGAAGAGCTCAAATACTCGATCGAGCCGGCATTCGCGTGAGCGACACCAAGGGCCAGAAGCCCGGTCAACAAAACTGCGCGCATGACAACATCCTTCCCTCCGGTTTCCCGGTTTTCGAAGGAAAGCTTACCCGTTTTGAGTTACGGGGACGTTTGGGAATCTGGTTAAGGCCGGGTTAAGGTCCGGACGTGTTTTCCAAGGCTCAGGACTGCTCGCGCGCGATCTCGCGCCAGCCGATGTCGCGGCGGCAAAAACCGTCGGCCCATTCGACGCGATCGACAGCCAGATAGGCGGTCGCCTGCGCCTCGGTAACCGAGCCACCCAGCGCGGTGACATTGAGCACACGCCCGCCATTTGCGACGAGCTGATCGTCCTTCATCGCAGTGCCGGCATGAAAGATGACCGCGCCATCCGCCTGGGCCTGATCGAGATTGTTGATCGCGCCGCCTTTTCGCGCCGCGCCCGGATAACCGCGGGCCGCAAGCACCACCGTCAGCGCTGTGTCGGTGCTCCATGTGGCGGTCTTGCCGGCCAGCTCGCCCTTGGCGGCTGCTTCCAGAAGATCGATCAAGTCGCTCTCGAGCCGCGGCATCAGCACCTGGCATTCCGGATCGCCGAAACGCACATTGTACTCGATCAGCTTGGGACCGGTCTCCGTCAGCATCAGCCCTGCATAGAGCACACCCTTGAAAGGGCAGCCCATCTTCGCCATGCCGCGCATGGTCGGAGCGATAATCTCGTCGAACGTGCGCTGGGAGAGTTCCGGCGTCATGACCGGGGCAGGCGAATAAGCGCCCATGCCCCCCGTGTTCGGGCCGGTATCACCTTCGCCGACCCGCTTGTGATCCTGGGCGCTGGCAAGCGGCAGCGCCGTGGCGCCGTCGCAGAGATAAAAGAAGCTTGCCTCTTCGCCGGTGAGGAATTCCTCGATGACCACTTCCGCGCCGGCCTCTCCGAATGCACCTTCGAAACATTCGTCAATGGCGGCCAGTGCCTCGGGCAGCGTCATGGCGACCGTTACGCCCTTGCCGGCAGCCAGTCCGTCGGCCTTGATGACGATCGGCGCGCCGACCTCGCGGATATAGGCCTTGGCCTTGGGCGCGTTGTTGAAGCGCTGGTAGGCGGCTGTGGGGATGTCGTAACGGGCGCAGAGGTCCTTGGTGAACCCCTTGGAACCCTCGAGGCGTGCAGCATCGGCAGACGGGCCGAAGACCGGAACACCGGCATCAGCGAGATCATCCGCAAGTCCGGCGACGAGCGGTGCTTCGGGGCCGACGACCACGAGGCCGATCGATTTCTCCGAGCAGAACGCCTTCACCGCGTCATGGTCCGTAACGTCGAGCGCGACCAGTTCGGCGGAAGCCGCGATGCCGGGATTACCGGGCGCTGCATAGAGCGTGCCGAGGCGAGGGGAGGCGGCGAGCTTCCAGGCCAGCGCATGTTCGCGTCCGCCCGATCCGATCAGCAGCACATTCACCTTGTCCGACATCAATCAATCCCTGTTTCCGGCCCTCTAACGAAGGGCGTTTTCCATATGCTGCGGGGAGTAGGGCCTTGGCGCGCAAGCGTCAAGCACGTGAGCGGGAACGAGGGTGTTTCATCATGTGCGATCCTGCACAGAGACCGGTGTCGGCAAAGAGTAGGTTCTCCTCATCGAAAACAAGCACCCATTGGAGACCACAATGAAAAACGTACTCGTTACTTCCTTTCTCGTAGCCGCAACTCTCGCCGGCTCTGTCGCAGTTGCCGCAGCCCAGCAGGCCGGTGGCCCGCCCGGTGGTAATGGCGGACGCGGCGGACATGGCGGTGGTTCAAGCTCAACCTCGGCACTCGATGCCCGCTCCCTCGCTGCTGCGCGGCCCTGTTCGACCCACAACTGCCGCCCGCCGCGCAAGATCAAAACTGTCAAGCAGGGCGAGTGCTCTTGCACCTACACCCAGTACACCGATGCCAGCGGCGACTATTACAAGAAGGTCTGCATTCGCATCGATGGCGTGAGCTCCCGCCGGCTGCGTTGTGCCTTCTGATACCGGAGAACGTCCGGGTAAAGAGCTCGGGTCGAAGGTTATGCCCCACACTTTCGGTCCGCGCGGCCAGGCTCCGTACAGGAGCCTGGCCTTTCCATGTTTTCTCGTGCTTGACCCGCTCCCGCCCGCCTGCCAATGAGGCGCGATGAACGGCACTTCAAAACACGACGCTCTCGCCACCGGCCGCGTTCACGACGCGCCTTCCGACAATTTCGTCTACCGGCTGCTGCCGCGCGCGCTCTGGCCGCACGCCCAACTCGCACGTTGGGATCGCCCCATCGGCTGGCAGCTATTGATGTGGCCTTGCTGGTGGTCGGCCATGCTTGCCGCCAATGTCGCTGCAAGCGAAGGGACCATCTCCCCGGGTCGGGTCTTTGCTCATCTGATCCTGTTTGCCATTGGCGCCATTGCCATGCGCGGCGCCGGCTGCACCTGGAACGATCTCGTTGACCACAAGATCGATGCGCAAGTTGCGCGCACCCGCTCACGTCCTCTTCCCGCTGGACGAATCAGCCGCAAGGCGGCCTATGGCTTCATTGCCGCCCAGGCCTTCATCGGCTTGCTGGTCCTTCTCCAGTTCAATCTTTTCGCGATCCTGCTCGGGATTTCGTCGCTGATCGTGGTGGCGGCCTATCCGTTTGCCAAGCGCGTGACGAATTGGCCGCAATTCGTGCTTGGGCTGGCCTTTTCGTGGGGCGCGCTGATGGGCTGGGCTGCGGAGTTCGGTTCTCTCGCCCTGGCTCCGGTCTTGCTCTACGCAGCCGCGATCACCTGGACGATCGGCTACGACACGATCTACGCCCATCAGGACAAGGAGGACGATGCGCTGGTCGGCGTCAAATCCACAGCGCGGCTCTTCGGCGAAAACACCTGGCGCTGGATGGTGGTTTTCTACGGTGCTTTCGTCGTGCTCACCGGGATCGCCTTTGCGCTCTCCGCCGTTTCCTTGCCGGCCTGGATCGGTCTTGCCGCAGTTGCAGCCATGCTGGGATGGCAGATCGCGCGGCTCGAGATCGACGATCCCGATTCCTGCCTGGCGCTGTTCAAGACAAACAGCCGGGTGGGGCTGGTGCTCTTCTTCGGTCTGCTCGTTGCCTGCCTTTGGACCGTCGCCAACTGATCCTTTCAGTCGGACAAACGAAACGGCCCGGATCACCTAAAGTGATCCGGGCCGTTCTCTTATCGTCTGTTTGACGGTCTCAGCGGCGGGCGATGATCTCGCGGCCCTTGAGTTTCATGCTCACACCCATCTCGCCGGTCTTGCGGCGAACCAGGAAACGCGGACGGCGGCTCTGGAAGTTGCCGCGACGACGCGGAGCAGGGGCCTTGTCGTGGGCGTCGAGCGGACGGGCAACGCCGTCGGCTTCCACCATGAGCATCGGAATGCCGTAAAGTTCCGACCACATGCGCCAGTCGGCGGCGATGTCCGAAAGATCGTGCGCCACCAGAAGCGGCACAGACAGGCTCGGATCGGTGTGGTGAAGTTCGAGTGTCACCGTCACGGTACCGTCGCCATGGTCGATGGCGCGGGCGGCGACGCCGGCAAATGCCCGGGCGGGCAGAGCGATAGAGAGCGGCAGGCGGCTTTTGGCCAAGTGTTTCTTCATCACCGCACCGCGCTGGTCCAGGGTGACATTCACCTCTGTCGCATCGTCGCGCCCCGCATAGGAAACCCTTTGCGGAAAATGCGCCGGATCCAGCCGCAGTTCGTATCCGGCCCAATCGGGCTTGATGTTTGCATTCGTCATTTATGATCGCCTTCCATTACCCTTGAGAGCCGGTGTTCCGGTCATCCTTCGGTCGGGACGTTTTTCCGTCCTCTGATGGCATGGAGACTACGCGGGTTCCTTTCCCGTCGGCTTAAGGTTCAGGGTTAAGAAAATCTCGCTTTTCGAGATGGTTAGCGAAACGCAACCGGGTGCAAGACTTTGTTTATACGTAGTCGCGAATGCCTTTGTTGCGGGCATTAGAGGACGCTGAAAAAGCGAGAAAGTGCCAGCCTCGTACAAGTTTGCTGGATTAGCCTTGCGCCATATTAGCGCGAAGGCTGTCCGGAGCCGTAAATGATTTCGACCTATCTGAGCTACAATCTCGTTGCCCGCGACATGAAGGCGGCGATGAACCTGACTGCTCAGCAATCGCAGGTCAGCCGTGAGGCGGCGTATTTCAAGGACAATATCGGCAACATCAAATCAGCCGAGGAGTTCGTCGACGATTACCGGCTCTACTCCTATGCGATGAAGGCGCATGGTCTGGAAGAGATGACCTACGCCAAGGCGTTCATGCTGAAGGTGCTTGAAAGCGATCTCTCAGATTCCAACAGCTACGCCAACAAGCTCACGGACAAACGCTACCGCGAATTTGCAGCAGCCTTCCAGTTCTCCTCCAATTCCGTCTCGGTGATGTCGGAAAGCCAGATGGACGAGGCGATAGGGCTGTATGAGGGGCATTTCAAAAGTCTCGATGACGAGATCGCCGAGGATAGCGCCTACTACAAGGCCATGCTTACCAGTGTCGGTTCGGTCGACGCGTTTCTCTCCAATGCGCGTCTTTACGACTACATGCTCGATACCTACGGATTTGATGCCGATACCGTCGACAAGTCCTATCTGCGCGCGCTCCTGACAAGCGACACCTCCGATCCGGCGAGTTTCTACAACACCGAGATCGTCGCCAATCGCGACGCAGCCTCGGCTACGATTGACGGCAACAATCCGATCCTGACGGCGATTGCCACGCGCCAGAATGTCATCGGGGAGCGCGATTACATCGTTCAGCTTCAGACCGCGATTTCAGATGCGCAAACCCGGATAGCTGACGCACAGGCTGCCATGAGCGATCCGGGCGCGGATACGGCGGCGCTCCAGTTCGAGATCGATGACCAGACGGCCACGATGCACCTGCGATATGCCGATTTCGTGGAAATGAGCCTCTACGCGATGCAGGAAGACAAGGCTGCAATGATCGCCGCCGGAGAGGGCGATAGTGCCGCGGCTCTTGCTCTCGATGACAAGATTACTGCATGGACCGCCGACTTCGATGCGCGTTGGGCCATCGTGACATCGATCCAGAACATCGCCAATCTGACCGCGACGATGAATGAGCCGGGTGCCGATGTGGCCGCCTTGCACGCCGAGATCGACGGTGAACGTGCGGCGATCGTGACCAGCCAGGACAGTCTTGTCGCCACGGATGCCGACGTGTCTGATGCGATCGCCGCCAAGGACGCCGAGATCGCCTCCTATGACGGCACCTTGCCTCCGCCGGGAGAGGAGACCGCCGCGCTGCAGGCAGAACTTTATGCCGCCGCAAGCAAGGCGTCGAGCTATATCGGCGCAACCGACAAGTTCGTGACCCTCGTCGAAGCCTACAATTTCAATCCTGACGGCACCGTTCCTGCAGAGGGGTTCCAGACTGAAGAGCAGCTGGCGAAGACCACCGAGCGCTACATCTTTTCACAAGAGCGCACCACCAAGACCGGGGCGCTTCTGAACGACCAATATTTCCGCGACAAGATCAACACCTTCACCACGGTCGACGAACTGATGGCTGATGCGCGGATCGTCGAGATTCTCAAGGATGCCTTCAATCTTTCGACCTCGCTGTCGGTTGTCTCCTCCACGCTCGCCAATGCGATGACCACCCCGTCGACGGATGCCGATCTCGAAGATCCGAACAACTATCTCGTCCGTTTCCATTCGGGCCGCGATTATTATGACGACCTCGTTGCTCTCTCCCGTGCCTTCAACTTCAAGGAGGATGGCACGCTCGATGAAGGTGTGCTTCCACTCGACACCTCCAAGCTGGACATGGTTTCGAGCCGCTATTTCAGCGGTTACGACGACCAGTATGAGGAAGACGACGCGCTTGCGATCAAGCGGTTGAAACTTGACCTGACGGCGCTCTCCAGTTCCGGGTCGAACATCGATGATCTCTTCCAGAGCACAGGCGCCTACAATTTCGTGCTGAAGGCGGTTGGTCTCGATGGCGAGGCGGTGCCGCAGCGGATCATGCGCAAGGTTCTCACAAGCGATCTGCAGGATCCCAAGAGCTTCGTCTACAGCCTTAAGGACGATCGCTACGTTCAGTTCGCGAAGCTCTTCAACTTCGATTCCGAGGGCAACTTCGCAGCCCCGCGCGTCGCCCAGGACGAGGCGACCATTCAGGATCTGGCCAAGGATTACATCGTTCAGAAAAGCCGCTTCCTGGAAGGCGATGAAGCCAAGCGCGTGAAGAAGGAGGCGGAGGACGAGGCGAGGTACTATACTGACGCCGTTTCCGATCTTTCGAATGTTGGTGAACTTCTCGCCAACCGCCGAGTCTTGGATTTCGCGATCACGGCCAAAGGCATGAACCCGCGCAACTTCTCAGACGAGATGTTGAAGAGGGCGTTCAGCTCCGACCTCGATGATCCCCGAAGCTTTGCCAACGAATACGGTGATTACCGGCTGGCCGAACTGGTCGCCTCGTTCAACTTCGGCCCGGATGGCAATGTCTCGAGGAACGGCGCAGGCGGTGTATCGACCCGCAGCACCGTCGAAACGATGAACATGTTCCTGCGCCAGACCATCGAGGAGGAGCAGGGCTTCGAGAATGAAGGCGTGCGGCTGGCGCTCTATTTCGAGCGCATGGCGCCGACCATTACCTCGGCATATGACATCTTGTCAGACACCGCCCTCTACGCCTTCTTCAAGACGACCTTCCAGATGCCGAGCGAAATATCCGGTATGGATGTCGACAAGCAGGCCGCACTGGTCGAGAAATATCTCAATCTTGAAGATCTCGCCGATCCAGAGAAGCTCAGCAAGCTGGTTCAGCGCTTTACCGCGATGAACGACCTGCAAACCAATGACTCGGCATCACTCGCCAATGTGCTCTTCGGCAACGGCTCCGGCGGTGTCAGTTCCGAGACCTTGCTGACGCTGTCGCAGCTCAGACTGCGCTAGAAATCAGCGCTCAGAGCTTGATGACCTTGTTCGGGTTCATGATGCCGGCCGGGTCGAACGCCATCTTGATCCGTCGCATCAGCTCGATCTCGATCGGCTGACGGATGGCGGCGAGTTCGTCGCGCTTTAGCTGCCCGATTCCGTGTTCGGCGGAGATCGAACCACCCATCTCCAGAACGATGCCGTGGACGATCTCGTTCATCTCGCGCCAGCGGGCGATGTAGTCCGCCTTGTCCGCACCAACCGGCTGGGACAGGTTGTAGTGAATGTTGCCGTCGCCCAGATGGCCGAAGGATACCACCCGGATGCCCGGGATCCGCGCCTTGACGGCCTTGTCTGCCTTTTCCAGAAACGCCGGAACCTTGGCGACCGGCACCGAGACGTCGTGCTTGATCGAACCGCCTTCCGGTTTTTGTGAGGCCGAGATCGATTCCCGCAACAGCCAGAGCGCCTGACGCTGCGCCTCGGTTTCCGATGCCACCGCATCGCGGATCAGCTCTCTCTCATTGGCGATCTCGAACAGGCTTTCCATCAGCCCGCGCGCCGCGTCTTCCGATTGGCCCGAGGAAATCTCGAAGAGCACATACCAGGGATGGACGCCGTTGAACGGATCGCGCGCGCCCGGAATGTGCTTGAGCACGAAGTCGATCGAGATGCGCGGCATGATCTCGAAACCGGTGAGCGCTGATCCGCACGTGTCTTCTGCCAGCCGGAACAGTTTCAGCGCCGCATCGGGATCATCGACCCCGACGAGAACGGTCTGGACGCCCTTGGGCTTCGGAGACAGTTTCATCACCGCTGCGGTAATCACGCCGAGCGTGCCCTCCGCGCCGATGAACAGATCGCGCAGATCGTAGCCCGTGTTGTCCTTTTTCAGCCGCCGCAGACCGTTCCAGATTTCGCCGGTCGGGAGCACCACCTCGAGCCCGAGGCAGAGTTGGCGCGTGTTGCCATAGGCCAGCACCGCCGTGCCGCCCGCATTGGTGGAGAGATTGCCGCCGATCTGGCAGGTGCCTTCGGACGCAAGCGAGAGCGGGAACATCAGCCCCGCCTCGTCGGCGGCTTCCTGCAGTTTGTGCAGAATAACGCCTGCTTCCGCAGTGATCGTGCCGCCTGCGGGATCGACATCGCGAATGCGGTTCATGCGCGCCATCGACAGAACGATGGCGCCGTCATGGGGTATCTGCCCGCCGACGTGACCGGTATTGCCGCCCTGAGGCACGATCACCGTGCCTGTCTCGGTCGCGAGCTTCATGATGGCAGCGACTTCCTCGGTGCTGCCCGGCTTGAGAACAAGCGGACTGTCGCCGTGAAACAGTCCACGCGTCTCCTCGAGATGCGGTGCGATGTCAGCGGGGTCGGTCAGTGCATTGCGTTCGCCGACGATTGCGATGAAACGGGCGAGGAGGGAGGCGATATCGGTCTTTGACATGGCTCGTCTTGTAATCCCGGATCGGCAGGGTTGTCGAGCAGCCGGAGCTTAGCCGCGCGGGGCTGCTGCACGCCGCAGCCTGTCGACGATCGCTTCACCCAGATCACGCTCGGGCACATGTGCGACCCGGATGACTTTCGCGCCGCTGGCATCGGCTTGTTTGAGATACTCGAAGAGATTGGTCGCGGCCTCGGCAAAATCGCCCGAGGGGCTTAGGTCGAGCACGATGCGGGCGTCCTGATCGCCGACGAGCGCTGCGCCGCCGAACCGGATCACCGCTTCGCCGGGTTCCGCATGTGTCGCCTCAAGCACGACACCTGCTTCCGGGGCATAGTGCGAGGTGAGCATGCCCGGCGCCTCGATCTTGCCATCGCCTGCGGGCCGGATCACCTCCCGGCCTGCAACGGCTTCGATGTCACTGGTGGCGATGCCGCCGGGACGCAGTAGTGTGAGTATGTCGTCCTCGACCTTGAGGATGGTCGATTCCACCCCGATGGGCGTCGCGCCTGCATCGAGGATCAGATTGATCTTGTCGCCCAGGTCCGCAGCGACGTGATCAGCAGTCGTGGCGCTGATCTTGCCGGAGAGATTGGCGCTGGGGGCCGCCAGCGGCTTGCCGAAAGCACCGATCAGCCGTCCGGCAAAGCCGCGCGGCGCCCGGACGGCGAGCGTATCCAGACCGGAGGTCGCCAGATCGTGGACGGTTCGGTATCGCGCCAGCGGCAGCACCAGCGTCAACGCGCCCGGCCAGAACTTTTCCGCCAGCTTGCGCGCCAGCGGCGAAAAATTCACCTGGCGCTCTGCCATGGCGATGTCCGACACATGGGCGATCAGCGGATTGAAGCGCGGTCGGCCCTTGGCCTCGTAAATGCGGGTGATTGCGGCGGGATCCGTGGCGTCGCCCGCAAGACCATAGACCGTTTCGGTCGGCAGCCCGATCGGCCGCCCGGCGGACAGCTCGGTCAGTGCGCGCCCGAAGGCCGCGGCCTCGTGATCGGCGATTGTGAGGATCTCGGCGCTCATGGGCGCTCCGGCTGAATTCAAGAAGCCGCCGCACTAGCCCATTGCCGGCCCTCGCGCAATGCGGTGTTTGGGCGAACTGCCGCAATTAATCTTGACGTAAACGTCAAAATTTTCTGGCAAAGAATGCGCGCAGACGCTACCTATGGGGCCGAAAAGCACCAGATAGCGGACCAGAACGAGGTCCGAAGCATACCAAGGGAGGAAGATGCATGTATCGCGCTCCGGTCGAGGAAATCGCCCATGTGCTCAAACATGTTGCGGGACTTGGAAAGGCTATCGAGGAAGAGCGCTTCGGCGATCTGTCCGAGGACCTGGTCGATGCNATCCTCGCCGANGCCGGACGNTTCGCCTCCGAGGAAATNGCNCCCATCAATGAAATCGGCGACCGCGAGGGCGCNNCNCTCAAGGATGCCGAGGTCACNACNGCAACGGGCTGGAANAANCTCTACCAGGACTGGATCGGTGGCGGCTGGAACGCNCTGACNGGACCGGANGAATTCGGNGGGCAGGGGCTGCCGACGCTTCTCTCCGTNGCCGCCTTCGANATGTGGAANTCGGGCTCGCTCGCCTTNGCNATNGGNCCGACGCTGACCATCGGNGCGGTCGANGCNCTTGAAAANCANGCCTCCGAAGAGCTCCANCNGACCTATCTCGAAAANCTCGTCTCCGGNGAATGGACCGGCACGATGAACCTGACCGANCCGCAGGCNGGCTCCGATCTCGCGGCNCTCAAGACCCGCGCCGANCGCNNNGANGACGGCACCTACCGCATCTTNGGCCAGAAGATCTACATNACCTATGGCGAGCACGANCTGACCGACAACATCGTNCANCTNGTNCTNGCACGCCTGCCCGATGCGCCGGAAGGCACGCGCGGCATCTCGCTCTTCCTCGTGCCGAAGTTCATGGTCAATGACGACGGTTCACTCGGCGACCGCAACGATGTCTTCTGCGCNAGCCTCGANCACAAGCTCGGCATTCACGGATCGCCNACCTGNGTCATGATCTATGGCGACGGCAAGTTCGGCGACGAGCCGGGCGCCGTCGGCTACCTGATCGGCGAGGAAAACAAGGGCCTCGCCTGCATGTTCACGATGATGAACAACGCCCGTCTTCATGTCGGCATGCAGGGCGTGGCCGTGGCCGAAGCCGCCTATCAGAAGGCGCTCGCCTATGCGAAGGAGCGCACCCAGGGCAAGGCCGCGGGTCACCAAGGTTCGGGCATGAGCCCGATCATCGAGCATCCGGATGTGCGCCGCATGCTGCTCACCATGAAATCGCTGACGGCGGCAAGCCGCGCCATTTCCTACTGCTGCGCGCACGCCATCGACATGGCGCGTGTCTCTGACGGTGACGAGAAGACAAAATGGGTCGAACGCGCCGGCATCTGGACGCCGATCGCCAAGGCATTCTCGACCGACGCCGGCATGGATGTCGCCTCGCTCGGCGTGCAGGTGCACGGCGGGATGGGTTTTATCGAGGAAACAGGCGCCGCCCGCTATTTCCGCGATGCGCGCATCGCGCCGATCTACGAAGGCACCAACGGCATTCAGGCGATCGACCTGGTCACGCGCAAGCTGCCCTTGTCCGATGGCGCGGCGGTGGCCNGATTGATTGCGGAACTTCGTGAGGATGCCGAAAGCGTCCGCGCGTCGAATGCCGCCGAACTTGACCGTGTAGCCGATGCGCTGACAGCAGCGCTCGACGATCTCGAAGCTGCAACGGAATGGCTCGGCAACGCGCTCAAGGATGGCCGCAAGGAAGAGGCGCTGGCGGGCGCGACGCCCTATCTCCGGCTCTTTGGTCTGGCGGCCGGCGGCGCGCTGATGGCACGTGGCGCGGTGCGCGGCGGGAGTGACGGCGCGGAGACCTCCCGTGCTGCTCTTGCCCGTTATGCGGCCCTCAATCTGCTGCCCGAAACCGCAGCCCTGAAGCGCGTGGTGACTGGCGGTGGCGACAAGCTTGCGGAAGCTGCGGCGGCCGCGCTCGACTGATTACGGACAGGGAGGAGATTTTCATGACCGAGCATNTTCTCATCGAGCGCCGCGACGGCCTCAACATCATCCGGCTCAACCGGCCGGAGAAGAAGAACGCGCTGACCCAGGACATGTACCGCGCCATGAACGCGGCGCTGGAAGAGGGGGAGGCGAGTGACGAGATCCGCGTCCATGTGATGCTCGGCGTCGANGGCACCTTCACTTCCGGCAACGACATTGCCGACTTCATGAAGATGGCGAGCGGAGGCGACCTCTCGGGCGGCGAGATCCATCGCTTCCTGCACAACATGGCGGGGCTGAAGAAGCCCTTCGTCACCGGNGCCGANGGCATCGCGGTCGGTATNGGCACGACGATCCACTTTCACGCNGACATGACNTTCGCCACGCCNCGCACCANTTTCCANACGCCGTTTACCGATCTGGCCCTCGTGCCTGAGGCGGGCTCGAGNCTGCTGGTNCCGCTGCTCGCCGGCCACCAGCGNGCCTATGCCATGCTNGCCGCCGNCCTGCCCTTCTCGGCCCAGGAAGCCAAGGAAGCNGGNCTCATCTACAAGGTGGTCGAGGAAGGCGCGCTCGACAGCGAGACGCTGGCCGCCGCGATGGCNNTGGCGAAAAAGCCGCCTCAGGCCATGGCGATNTCNAAGGATCTCCTGCGCCGCACCGAACGCGAGGCCATCTCCGCNCGCATCGANGACGAGGTGCGCCTTTTNGCAGAACGGCTCCAGTCGGCCGAAGCNATGGCCGCTTTNCAGGCTTTCATGGCGCGCAAGAAGTAGATTNCCCTCCATATTAATATTNCCTGATATTATTGNTGCTGTTCNGGGAGTATTTTTTTGAATGACGCAATATANTTCCCATAATAAATAATACTAATTGATTTCGTTCTTCTGAATTGCAAAGGTGCGCCCGCACTAACAGACATCTCTTGGGAGGGGGAATGTCCGAAAGTAATGATGGAGGCGCNGGAACCGAGGAATTCCTGCGCNGCCAGGACTTTGCGCCGTTTTCGAATTGGCTGGTCGACCGNTCGCGCCTGGGATNGGACCTCAANCGCGGCCAGCCCGTGTGCCCGCGTCGCGAGCAGGCGCANATCATCGCGGACAATGCCGCGCTTCTGGCAGCCTCGGACAGTGGCGCCGGCTGGCATGCGCGGGTCGATGCTTTTGAATGGGCACTGGCAAGCCTGCCGGACGAGCGCCGCGAAGCCGTACGCGCCCGGTTCCTGATCCGTTTTGATCGCCACAGCTTTGGCGACGGCCGCACTGATTTGTCCGGCTTCCGCTTCCCCTGTTCCGTGAGCTTCGGGGATTGCGATTTCGGCGAGGGCGATGTGTCTTTCGCCGGCGCGAGTTTTGCAGGCCCCACGATCTCCTTCGCAGGCGCGCGCTTCGGCACAGGCGAGGTCTCTTTTGCAGGCGCTGCGTTCGGCATCGGGCCGGACCCTGTCCGTGTAAGCTTCGATCGCGTCCGCTTCGGCGAGGATCTGGTCAATTTCGGCGGCGCGACCTTTGCGGATGGTGCTATCGGTTTTCGCCTGACCCGCTTCGATCCCGGCGATGTCTGGTTCGACGGATCGACCTTCGGCGATGGCGATGTATCGTTTGCCGGTGCGATATTCTCGGAGGGCGCCATCGGCTTCGATGACGCAGTCTTCGGCCAGGGGTTTAAAGACTTCGCAAAAGCTCGCTTCGAGAACTGCGACACCACCTTCGACGGCGCCGATTTCGGCCAGGGCGACGTCTGTTTCGATCACGTCGATTTCGGCGACGGCCTCGTCTCCTTCGACCGCTCCGTCTTCGGCGCCGGCACGCTGTCGTTCGAGAACTGCCGCGCCGAGGACTGCGACACCACCTTCCGCCCCGCCGCGCTCAACGGCACCGCCCTCAACTGCGCAAAAGTCTCCCGCGAAGGGGAGTTGAAAGTCTCGAACGGGTGACGCTTCTCATCGCGATTGCTTTCGGACACCCCACTTGCCAGAGTTGCAGCGGGAACGGAACGAACGGGCGGGCACATGGCGGACGAAGACGGCGCAGTCGAGTGGGAAAAGCCCGAGTGGTGGCACGATGCGCGGTTCCAAGAATTTGAAAATTGGCTGATCGACGGACCTGCGGGGGAGTGGCGGGGAAGCGAGGATTTATCATCACGTCAACGTGAAATTATTTCTGCGAATGCTGCACTACTGACTGCAAATGATGGAGGGAGCAGCTGGGCCAGGCGCGTTCAGGCATTTGAAGCGGCAATCAATAGCCTCAAGGAAGAATACCGGCAGGTCGCTCGTGCAGCATTTCATATCCGCTTCGACCTGCACGATTTCTCGGAAGAGCTTAATAATTTCTCCGGTTACCGGTTTCCCTGTTCAGTTTCGTTTGACGGAGCAACATTCGGCGACGGAAAAGTATCGTTTGACAAAGCGATGTTCGGCGACGGGGACGTTCGGTTTAGCGGAGTAGATTTCGGAGGAGGGGAAGTCTGGTTTGCAGAAGCAACTTTCGGCAACGGCGATGTCTCGTTTGCCCGAGCCAAGTTTGGCGAGGGTTTAATCTTGTTCAACAAGGCGAGATTCGGTGACGGCTATGTCTGGTTTTCTGGCGCGGAGTTTGGCACGGGAGACGTCGTTTTTGATGGCGCAAAATTCGGCACAGGACCGGTGATGTTCTCGCCGGCTAAAATGAACTCAACGAACATATATGCTTCGAACATCGTCGTAGACGGTGGCCTTGAAATTAAGGCCGATTTTCCTTGCTCAGCTAATTTCAGCCAGCTTACGGTCGGCGGTAACGCGAGTTTTGCCGGGGCTACGTTCGCCAAGATACCTGATTTTACAGATGCCAAATTTGACCGACCGCCGGAGGTGGCAGGAATGGTGGTTCCGCGCCCAAAATTGGATCTTTTGGGCCGGGCCACTGATCCGAGCGACGTTCTGAAACTCCGCAAACTCAAGGCCATGGCGCTCTCCGTGCATGACCACGAGAAGGACGGGGACTTTTTGCAGCAGAAATGCTGGCAAAGCGGGGTACCGAAACCAAGGGTTTCTGGGGACTGGCGTTCAACACGGTCTATTGGTGGCTGTCCGATTTCGGCCAGAGCTTTTCGCGCCCGTTTTATTGGGGCGTTGCGAGTTGGGCAGCGTTCACTGCCATTAGCGCATGGCTGATCTCTTCNGTCCGCGAACTCGGCCTCGAAGGCTGGGAATTCTCCGCACTCCTCTCGCTCAAGAATTCGATCCCTCTGCTGGGTTCGCTCTTCCGCTTTGCGCCTGCGCCAGAGGGGCATGTGAGCTGGTTCCAGCGATATTACGATATGCTTGAGAAGTACCCTGCCACCGTCGATTGGCTGATCGGCCTCGGCGTGGTGCAGAACATTTTCGGCGGCGTGCTGCTGTTTCTCTTCCTGCTCGCGCTGCGCAACCGGTTCCGGTTGAAGTAGGGGCAGCGAGGCGCCGCCCTAGGCGAAGGCGCATTTTTTACTCGGTCTCTCTGCTCTCTCGGTCGTCATGCCCGGACTTGATCCGGGCATCCATACCCTACGGCGCGCGGCAAGCTGCTCCTCGCGTCAGTCCCAACAGGCTACTGCATTACACATGCAAAAGCGCAAGCAGTCCCGGTTCGACATCACGGAATGGATGCCCGGATCAAGTCCGGGCATGACGAAGGAGGAGATGGTGCTTTCCGCACCCCCGTCGTTCGGACCCTACCGCAATGATGTAGAGTCGTGCTCGCGCTAGCCCTGCGCCCGCATCTACTTCTCCAAAAGCGCCACCGCTTCCACGTGCGGGGTCCAGAGGAACTGGTCGATGGGGGTGACGGATTTGAGCTTGTAGCCGCCGNCGATCAGGATNCGCAGGTCGCGNGCNAGNGTCGCCGGATTGCAGGAGACNGCGGCGATGCGNGGNATNGCGGACTTGGCNATNTCGCGGCACTGGAANTCGGCACCNGCGCGCGGCGGGTCGAAGACGAGGCCCTGATAGTTTTTNAGCTCNAANGCCATCAGCGGGCGGCGGGCGAGGTCGCGGGTTTCCATGGTCACGGGCTTGAGGCCCTGCATCCTGCGCATGGCCCGGTCGAGNGCGTTNANCGCNGGCGCNAAACCTTCNACCGCATGGGTGATGTGGNTTTCNGCCAGCCGNACNGAAAACGTGCCGCAACCGGCATAGAGATCGACGACGCGCTTGGCCTTNTTCATGTGCTTCATGACNAGCGCNGCCATGGCCTCCTCGGCNTCGGCGCTGGCTTGCGTGAACGCGCCGGGCGGCGGGGTNACNGTCACGCGCCCGAANTCGAGNTGCGGCGGTTGTTTCTCGATCAGCGTTTCGCCNTTGAAGGAAATGCGNGCCACNCTGGCNGCCTTGCGGGCGGCNGCNACCAGCCGCAGCCGGTCGTTTTCCTTGAGCTGGAANGGNGCCTCAAAGGCGATGTCGAANCCCGATTGCGTGTCGAGGACGCCCATCTGCATCGCCTTNGGCGCNACNGCGGCCTGGGCGGCCAGCGCCNTGAAGAGCGGCAGCGCCGAGACGATGCGCGGCGTGGCAATCGCGCAGGTCTCGATGTCGACGATCTCNTGNGTGCCGGCNCGATTGAANCCNAGNATNGCNCCGTCGCCGGCCCGCTTGGCGGCAAAGACAACGCGGCGGCGGTCGCCGGGCTTGGCGGGCACGAGCGGCGCAACCTCGATCTCGATGCCGCGCGATTTCAGCGCCGCGACCACCAGTCCGCGCTTCCACTCGGCATAGACGTCCAGATCGATATGCTGGACCGAGCAGCCACCGCAGCCGGCATTGGCGCCGTCCGGGCCGAAATGCGGACAGGGCGGCACGGTGCGGGTTTCGCCCGGTGCCAGCAGCGAGATCAGCGTACCGCGTGAACCCTCTACGGCTGCGGTGATGCGGTCGCCGGGCGCGGTGAAGGGCACGAAGACGGGCTGGCCGTCATGGCTTGCCACGCCGTCGCCCTGGGCGCCCAGTTCGTTGATCGTCAGTTCGGTCGCACTCATGCCTTCACTCCGCCGAGCAGAAATTCCTGGTTGCCGTCGCCACCCTCGATGGGNGAGGGGACGAGGCCTNTNACGCGCCAGCCGGGCTGNTNGCCNANCCACGCGGCNAGATCGTCGGCGATCTCCGGTCCGCGTGTCGGGTCTTTGAGAAGTCCGCCCTTGCCGATCGCCTCGCGGCCCGCCTCGAACTGCGGCTTGACCAGCAGAACCGCGAAAGCCCCCGATCCTGCCAGTTCCAGCGCCGGCGGCAGGGCGAGCTTGAGCGAGATGAAGCTGACATCGGAAACGACAGCCGTAATCGCCCNNTCGCCGATATCNTTGGCNGANAGNTCNCGGGCGTTCAGCCCCTCGCGATTNCTCACGCGACTGTCNGCGGCGATGCGGGCATCCATCTGGTCATGGCCGACATCGATGGCCGTNACATGCCGCGCGCNGCGNNCGAGCAGCACCTGGGTGAAGCCNCCGGTCGANGCGCCGATNTCGAGGCAATCGCGGTNNGNCGGATCGAANCCGAANNCGTCGAGCCCGGCAATCAGCTTGAGCGCCGCGCGCGAAACATAGGCTTTCGCCGGGTCAGTGATCGCAATCCGCGCATCCGGAGAAACAGGCGCGCCCGGCTTGCTGATGACCCGCCCGNCGACACTCACAGCCCCGCGCGCGATGGCGTCACGGGCACGCGACCGTGTGTCGTAATGCCCGTGCTCGACCAGANGCTGGTCGAGCCGCAGGCGGGCTTTTTGTGGCGGGNGNNGCATTCATGCCCCCTCATGGCGGTTTCNGGGAGAACCCGCAAGGGGCGAGGACTGGTNGCCGGCANCTGCCANGTCATGGGTCAGGCGTTCGGGCTTGTCTCGAAGGCCTTGAGGTCGGGACTCATATCGTCCCAAGCGAGCGCGCTTCGGGCATAGGTGATCACCGTGGGCGCGAAGACGGAAGGATCATCGAGGCTCGCCGCATGGACCGTGAAGATTCCCGGCATCCTGTCGAAGGTCAGATAGACCGGCGTTCCGCAGACGGGGCAGAAGGCATGGTGCTTGTCGAAGCCGCTGTCGGCGCGGACGGTCCACGTCTTCGCTTCGCCCGTCACCCTCACTTCCGCCTTGTCGGCGAAGGTGAGGTAGGANCTGTGGCCGGTGCCGCTGCGCTTGGCGCAATCGGTGCACTGGCAGTGATTGGAGAAAACCGGTTCGGCGTCAGTCTCGTAGCGGAGCGCCTCGCAGGCGCAGCCGCCGGCATATGTCTTGCTCATGGCTGATCTCCCTTGCTCCCGTCACGCGGCCTTCGGCTTCGCGAAGATGTCGAGCGCCCGGCCGGTTTCGAGGAAGGACTTCATGCTCGACAGCACGATCGGCCAGCCCNTGCTGACGCCCGTGTGCATGCCNGAGCCGACGAGCAAGTCATCATGNGTCACGGTCAGCCGCACCATGTCNTCATAGTCCTCGATTTCGAANGTGACTTTTGAGTAGGCTTGCGGATCGTCCTTCTGCGAATTGTTNGCCCAGGAGACGACGAGGCGNTGGGGCGGGGCGATCTCGACGACCTTGCCGACGAGATTGACCGTATGCTCGTCATTGTCGCGTACATGGGCCCAGTCGGATCCGACCTGCCAGTCGGACACGTTCTCGTGGCCCCAGTACTGCTTTGAGATTTCGGGCCTGGTGATGGCTGCGAACACNTTCTCGGCGGAGGCGGCGATATAGGTCACATAGACGAGTGTCGTTGTCTCACTGCTCATGCTCATTCTCCCTCAAGTTCCGTTTTGAGTTGGTGCAGCAGGCTCAGCCGCTGCACNTCGAATTTCCGCACCCAGCGCTCGTAGACTTCGTGCAGNGGCACCGGGTTGATGAAATGCAGTTTCTCCCGGCCGCGCCTGGTGGTGCTCACCAGATTGGCCGCTTCCAGTATGCCGAGATGTTGCGTGGCCGACTGCCGCGCCATGGCCAGATGCTCGCAAAGTTCGCCAAGCGTCTGGCCGTTTCGCTCGCACAAAAGGTCAAGCAGCTTGCGCCGTGTCGGGTCACCCAGGGCCTTGAAGACCAGGTCAGTGTTGGTCGTCTCTTTCATCTCGGAGAACAAAATATGCAGGTAAATGCCTGCATGTAAAGTCGCAAAGATGAATCATTTTCTCAGGTGCCGGATTCAGGTGTTCCGCTCCTGCGTGTATCCTGCTGAAAGTAGGAGTATATGAGGGACTTGTATCAGCCGGAGATCGGGCTGTCCGTGCGCGGCGTGAAGTTCAGCCAGACCCAGGGAACAGTTCTCTTCACCGCGCGCGCCGGGTCGAAACGACCGCCCGGATTGAGACCCAGAGGTCCGCGCATCGGGCCGAGTTTCGTCTGGACGCGCGCGATNGCCGCTTCCTCGATCATGCGATCATAGGCNGGCCGCTCCTGTGCCGATACCACTTGCGTCGACAATGAAATGATGAGCGCCGCGGCATACGCGGCAGCTGTCTTCCCCCANGCCATTGCTCAGTTCCCCAACCGTCTCAAACCGGGAGAAACCTAGCGGAAAAGCCTTTCGGAAGGCTCAGGAAGCATGGTCAAGGAAANGCCAAGCGACATGGTTGCCCGNCTGTTATCGCGGGCGGAAANCCGNNGNTTCCGTTAACGAATNGANGGGACGGAAATCGCGTCTCAGGCGTGCTTGGCNGTCTCGGCGGACACGCCGAGCGTGGTGAAGACCGTCTTGACGATCGCTGCCCTGTCGAGCCCCGCCCTGGCATACATCACCTCGGGCTTTGCCTGGTCCATGAAGACGTCCGGCATCGTCATGGGCCGGACTTTCAGCCCGCGATCGAGCAGACCCTCATGGGCGAGGAAGTGAAGCACGTGGCTGCCGAAGCCGCCCACCGAGCCTTCCTCGATCGTGATCAGCACCTCGTGGTTCATCGCCAACTGGCGGATGAGGTCGGTATCGAGAGGCTTGGCGAAACGCGCATCCGCAACCGTCGTCGAGAGCCCCGCCGCATCCAGATCCTCTGCGGCCAGAAGACATTCGGCCAGACGCGTGCCGAAGGAGAGGAGAGCGACTTTCGAGCCTTCCTTCATCACCCGGCCCTTGCCGATCTCGAGGATTTCGCCGCGCTGTGGCATCTCCACGCCAACGCCCTCACCGCGCGGATAGCGGAAGGAGATCGGGCCGTCATCATACGCCGCGGCGGTGCGGACCATGTGCTTGAGTTCCGCCTCGTCGGCCGCCGCCATCACCACGAAATTGGGCAGGCAGGCGAGATAGGCGACATCGAAGGAGCCGGCATGGGTCGAACCGTCCGCGCCCACGAAACCGGCACGGTCGATCGGGAAACGGACGGCCAAGTTCTGGATCGCCACATCGTGGACGACCTGGTCATAGCCGCGCTGCAGGAAGGTGGAATAGATGGTCGCGAAGGGCTTGAGCCCCTCGGTCGCCATGCCGGCCGCGAACGTCACGGCATGCTGTTCGGCGATGCCGACATCATAGACGCGGGTCGGGTGAACCTCACCGAACTTGTCCAGCCCGGTGCCCGTCGGCATCGCAGCCGTGACCGCGACGATCTTGTCGTCGTGATTGGCTTCCTCGATCAGCGCCTCGGCGAAGACATTGGTGTAGCTCGGTGCGTTCGGCTTGGCCTTGGCCTGCGCGCCGGTGACGACATCGAACTTGGAGACGCCATGATATTTGTCGGCGGCCTTTTCGGCGGGCGCATAACCCTTGCCCTTCTGCGTCATCACGTGGATCAGCACGGGGCCGTCGCCATTGTCGCGGACGTTTCGCAGGACCGGCAGGAGATGCTCGAAATTGTGGCCGTCGATCGGACCGATATGGTAGAAGCCGAGCTCCTCGAACATGGTGCCGCCGGTCACATAGCCGCGGGCATGCTCGACGGCGCGGGTAATGGCGCGGTCGACATGCTTGCCGAGATAGGCGGTCAGTTTCTTGCCGGTCTCGCGGATGCCCATATAGGTGCGGCCCGAGGCCATGCGAGCCAGATATCCGCTCATGGCGCCGGTCGGCTGGGCGATCGACATGTCGTTGTCGTTGAGGATGACGATCAGCCGCGCGTCGAGCGCGCCGGCATTATTGAGCGCCTCGAATGCCATGCCGGCCGACATCGCGCCATCGCCGATCACCGAGATCACGTTGCGGCGGATGCCTTGCGCCTCGCTCGCCACCGCCATGCCGAGGCCGGCTGAGATCGAGGTGGAGGAATGAGCGGCGCCGAAGGGATCGTACTCGCTCTCGGCACGCTTGGTGAAACCGGACAGCCCGTCCTCCTGTCGCAGCGTGCGGATGCGGTCGCGGCGGCCGGTCAGGATCTTGTGCGGATAGCATTGGTGGCCGACATCGAAGATCAGCCGGTCATGCGGGGTATCGAAAACCTTGTGAATGGCAATCGTGAGCTCGACCACACCGAGACCCGCGCCCAGGTGCCCGCCGGTGCGCGAAACGGCATCGATCATCTCGGCGCGCAATTCAGCGGCGAGTTCCGGCATCTTCTCGTCGTCGATGGCTTTCAGATCGGACGGAACATGAACCGTATCGAGAAGCGGCGTATGGGGATATTTGCTCACGCGGTGGCACCTTTCATCCCGTTCCGGGTATCGTGGAACGGGCACCCTGTAAAGGATGTGTCCCCTGAAAGGTGGGGCCAACACTGGCTTGCGACAAGAGGTCCGTTCGTCGCGCTTCGAGGGCGTGCGGCACTGGCGGGGCAAGATGGGCACGACTTTCCGCTCTCGATGCGGTAACTATCATCCGTGTTGAGGGAGAAGCGGTTGGTACGCCTGTTTGGATCAGATTACAGCGTCTATGTGCGGATCGCACGGCTTTGCCTTGCCGAAAAGAATGTGGCCTACACCCTGGTGCCGGTGGATGTTTTCGCCGCAGAAGGTGTTTCACAGGACTATCTGGAGCGTCACCCTTTCGCGCGTATCCCCGCCTTCGAGCATGGCGGTTTCCGCCTCTACGAAACCGGTGCCATTGCACGCTATGTTGACGAGGCATTCGACGGACCGAGCCTTCAGCCGGATGATCCGGCGGACAGGGCGCGATGCAACCAGCTGATCAGCATCGCGGACAACTATGCCTATCCACATCTGGTTTGGGGTGTCTATGTCGAGAGGGTATCCAAACCCGGGGAGGGTAGCGAGACCGATGAGACGAAACTGACCTCATCGCTTGCGCAGGCGCGCACCATTCTCACGGCGCTATGCGACTTGATGGGGAAGGGGCCGTGGATGCTCGGTGAGAGGCTGACCCTTACCGACCTTTATTGGGCCCCGATGATGGACTACTTTTTGCAAGCACCCGAGGGCGCGGAGCTGACGGACGAATTTCCAGTGCTGCAAGAGTGGTGGCAGCGAATGGCAGCGCGTCCATCGATCGTCGGCACACGCCGAACTTGAAACTTCCGTCGGCAACGGCGCGATCTTTCGAGCTTGAAGGGCGCCACAAGAGGGGGCGCCGCTCAATTGATCGGCTGCCGGCTTACTTGTAGCCGTCCGCCTTGAACTTGGCGTGCCACTTCTTGAAGTTTGCGGAGCCGCCGGGGCCGAGCTTTTTCCTCGGACCGGATTTGAACAGCGAAATTTTTTCGGCAATAAAACAGCCGGCATTTTCGCAGGTCAGTGCATAGGTCTTGCCGTTTTTCTTCAACGTCGCCTTGCCGGCCATCGCAGGTGATACAAGCGCAAATGTGAGCGCCACGCCTATAATCAGCTTTTTCATGAAATCCCTCCAGTGTCTCCGTCAAGGATTCATGATTGTACTGTAAGGTCAGGCAGTCAATACCTGTAGTTGCTTATTAGAAGAATGAAACCTGTATTTGAGTGCTATACTCTGATCATCCCGGCAACGGTACAAAATCTTCTTCGTCGCCCGGCACGATATCGAAGCGCCCGGTCTTCCATTCTTCCTTGGCCTGCTCGATCCGCTCCTTCGACGAGGAGACGAAATTCCACCAGATGTGGCGCTTCGAACCCATGGAATCGCCACCGAAAATCATCACCCGCACGCCCTGTGGGCCCGCCTTGAGCGAGATCGCATCCTCCGGCCGGAAGATGAGAAGCTGTTCCGGGCCGAAGACATCGCCCGCGATGTCTACCGATCCTTCGAGGATATAGAGCGCGCGTTCTTCCCATTGGGGGTCGAACGGGAACTTGGCACCTGCTGCCAGGTGCAGATCGGCATAGATCGTCTCGGAGAGCATTGGCACCGGCGATTTCAGTCCGCTGAAGCTGCCGATCACAAGATTGAGATCGATCCCCTCGCCGGAATAGCGCGGCAATTCGCCGTCCCCGGTATGTGAGAACGATGGCGCGTCTTCTTCGTGTGCTTCCGGCAGAGCAACCCAGGTCTGAAGGCCCGAGAGCTCCAGCGGGTGCGTACGGTCCTCTTCCGGCGAACGCTCGGAATGGACGATGCCGCGCCCCGCCGTCATCAGGTTCACGTCGCCGGGGCGGATCACCATTTCGCTGCCGAGGGAATCGCGGTGGCGGATCTGTCCGTCGAAGAGGTAGGTGACCGTGGACAGCCCGATATGGGGGTGCGGGGCGACGTCGAGGCCGCTCCCGCTCTCGATGATCGAGGGACCCATCCGGTCGAAGAAGATGAAGGGTCCGACCATCCGGCGCTTGGCCGTCGGCAGTGCGCGTCTGACTGCAAAATTTCCGATCTCCCGCGACGACGGAATGATCAGGTGTTCGATCGCGTCGCAGGAAAATGCGTCGCCGAGTTTCGGGTCGTCTGCGTTGAAGATGCTCATAAACGCCTCCGTTCGAACACGGTCTTCGAGGGTCTTTCCGCTCAGTCGGGGTCGAGCGGCTCGGTGCCGGTGGGCTTGCCCTCGCGATCGAGGCGGATCTTCTCGATGCGCTTTTCGGCGGCGCCGAGCAGCTTCTCGCAATGGGCCTTCAGGGCTTCGCCCCGCTCGTAGATCTCGATCGACTTGTCGAGCGGTACATCGCCGCGCTCGAGATGGTCGACGATCCGTTCGAGTTCGGCAACGGCGGTCTCGAAGCTCATGGTCGAGATGTCCGGAGCCGCATTTTCGGGGGCGGTGGTATTGGTGGCGTCGGACATTTCTATCCTCTCATCAGGCGCAGTACATGCGAACCCGCCGATTCGGCGAGCCCGAGAAGATCATATCCGCCTTCGAGAAGGCTGACGACCCGGTTGCCGTTGTAGCGCGAGGCGATATCCATGAGTTTGCCCGTCGCCCAGTCGAAATCGTCTGCGACCAGATTGATCTCCGCGAGGGGATCGCGATGGTGGGCGTCGAAGCCTGCCGAGATGATGATGAGGTCGGGCCGCATGTTTTCGAGTGCCGGCAGGATACGGGACTTGAAGGCGTCGCGAAAATGGTCGGACCCGTCATTGGCCGAAAGCGGCGCGTTGAAAATATTGCCCTGTCCGGTTTCATTCGGGGCGCCTGTGCCTGGATAGAGCGGCATCTGGTGCGTCGAGCAGTAGACCACCGACCTGTCGTCGTAAAAAATGTCCTGCGTGCCGTTACCGTGGTGAACGTCCCAGTCGACGATTGCCACGCGCTCGACGGCATATTTGCGCTGGGCGTGACGGGCCGCGATGGCCGCCTGGTTGAACAGGCAGAACCCCATGGCCTTGTCGCGCTCGGCATGGTGACCGGGCGGCCGGGTGGCCACGAAGGCGTTGTCGGTCACGCCGTCCATCACCGCATCGACTGCGGCAATGGCGCCACCGACGGAAATCAGCGCCGCTTCCATCGAGCGCGGGCTTGCCGTCGTATCCTCGTCGATTCGTGCCAGCCCTTCCTCGGGAATGGCAGCTTTTACCCGGGCGAGGTAGCTCTCCGGGTGCGCGAGGAGGACTTTTTCCTCATTGGCTTCCGGCGCTTCCTGGCGCACGAGCGGATCGAAATTCTCGTGTTCGAACAGGGCCTGGAGCGCGCGCATGCGATCGGGCCGTTCCGGGTGTCCGGGCGGCGTCAGGTGTTCGAGGCAGATGGGATTGGAATAGAGATAGGTGGTCATGCCGGTTTGTAGCAGAAAAATATGTGCGGCGAATAGATGTCTTGCCGCTCGTCCAGCGCTACGTCTCCGACTGCATCTTCTCCAGCCGGTGGCGGAGAGCGCTGAGCGCGGAAGAGGTGGCTTTCAGGTCGTAGCCGTCGAGCCCGGATACCAGGTCTTCGGTCCAGGGAATACGGCGCAGTTCAGCTTCCTCGTGAAGTTGCGTCCCCTTCTCGGTTAGAGCCACCAAAGGCGCGCGCTTGTGCGCGGGGTTGGGCAGGAGGCAAACAATGCCTTCTGAATGAAGGTCGTTGACGATCCGCTGTACCGCCTGTCGCGACAGCCCCATGGTTCGAGCGAGATCGGAGACTGTCCGCGGTGATGGCAGAAAGGTGATGACCCCAATGATTTGCCAGCGCGCGCTGGTCAGGCCGATGTCCTTCATCAGCGCGTCGCCAGATAGTGTCAGCCTGCCCGCGAGACGGAGCGTCTCGAAGATGAGACTGCCGAGCGCGCGCCCGTTTTCGGTCGAATCAGCCATAAATCAACTTTACATGTTGACAGCATATTGTCGATTATAATTAATAACGACAACATACTGTCAAAAATAGGAACATCCCATGAGCGAACTCCTGCTCCGTATCGACCGTTTCGAGGTTCCGCTGTCTGCGCGTGACGAGTTTATGACGCGCATTGTCGAAACCCACGCGGTTCTTCACTCCCAGCCGGGCCTCAACTTCGACCGCATCGTCGAGCGGCGCGGCGATGATGGGTCGACCATCATCATCACCATTGCAGAATGGAAATCCGCTGAGGCAATCGATGCCGCTGCCGCCGCAGTGAGGAAAATGCGAGAGGCGACTGACTTTTCGCCAGCCGCCTTTATTGAAGCGAACGGGATTCGCGCAGATATCGGCGTCTATGCGCCGGTTGCAGGCATCTGACCTGACACCTCGGGGCTTTGGGGCGCGTAGTCGCGTGCCTTGCCGATCAGTTCTCGGAATTTTCCGGACGCATCGGCGAGCTTGCGGTCCCAGACGGGGTCGGGAATCTGACCCTCGATGGCGCGGAAATAGACGTCCATCAGCGCTGCGATCGCAAACGGCTCGAGTATTGCTGCCTTGAGCGCCCAGGCAAACAAGATGGCGGCCACGAAGGTCCAGCCGGAGCCGGCCGAAGGCACGAGCCAGACGAGAAGACCTGCCGGCGCCAGCATCACCAGGAAGATGACGAAGGACAGCGCCCACATGATCAGCGTCAGCCAGACGGCGTTCTTGATCATGATCTTCGCGTTCTGGGCGTAGAACACGAGGCCCTGGCGCGAGCTTTCCCAGGGATTGTCGGAGCGGGTGCGGATATTGTAGCCGAGCACCACCTCGTCGACATAGGTGAGCGACATGCGGATCACGCCGTTCAGGAATCCGGCCAGCGCGTCGAGCCCGGGAATGGGCAGGAAGCGCGCCACGCCACCGATGAGACCGGTGACAACCGCGATCACACCCTTGATTAACTGGTCGAGCGCAAACAGCGCGTTGGCCTCGCCGAAGCGGTTTTGAACGACCTCGCGGGCATAGGCGACCTGTCCCTTGCCGTTCTCGATCTGACGGCCGTCGATCAGCTCGACCATCACGGCGATATGTCCGGCCTTGACCATGTAGAGGATGTATTCGCGGATCCAGTAGATGACCGCTGACACGATGCCGAAACCGACGATGCCGCCCCACATGGCAAATGATGCCGGATCGCCACTGATCGTTCCCATCCCATAGCCGACGCCGGTGCCAGCGCCCACCGCCAGCATGTAGGCGAGCGTGATGCCGAAATAGACCGCGAGCCGCGTCAGGATGAACGGCATGGTTCGGCCCATGATGCCGAGCGTTCTCGATATGCTGAAGTCCCACATGTTTTTCCCCAGTTTCCTTGTTCGGGTGCAGTTGTTGATCACCGGAATATGCGGGCCGGGGAAGCCGGTCAGTGCGACATGTCACACGACAAGAGTTCGAGCTCTCGGACAAGGCCCCTTGACTTCGCACGTTTCAAGTAACATTTATAGTTACATGAAACGCGATAGCCGCCTCTCGATCGTCCTTCACGGGCTCCTTCACATGCAAGCTCAGGGCAAGCCGATGACCTCTGCCGAGCTTGCGCTATGCATGGATACCAATCCCGTCGTCGTCCGCCGCACCATGGCGGGTTTGCGCGACAGTGGCTTCGTGCACTCGGAGAAGGGCCACGGCGGGGGCTGGGTGATCGCCCGTCCGCTTGCCGAGATCAGTCTGCTCGACATCCATGAAAGCCTCGGCGAGCCCGACGTGATAGGCTTTTCCAACAAGGACGAGATGTCCGGCTGCCTGATCGAGCAGGCAGTCAATCGCGAACTCGATGCGACGATGGAAGAGATGCGCGCCGTCTTTAATGCGCGGATGCGGACCATCACCCTTGCCGATATCTGGGAGAGCGTCCGCGAGCGTTTCAGTGCATTCCATAATTACAAGAAGGATCATTCCGATGAGGCATGACGTGATCATCGTGGGCGGCAGCTTTGCCGGCCTGTCCGCCGCCCTGCAGCTTGCCCGCACCCGGCGCAAGGTTCTGGTCATCGATCTGGGGTTGAGGCGTAATCGTTTCGCCGCTCACTCCAACGGCTTTCTCGGTCAGGACGGCAAGGCACCCGGCCGGATCATCGAGGACGCGCGGGCGCAGGTTCTCGCCTATCCGAATGTCACTTTTGTCGAGGGCGAGGCAGTTTCGGCCACGGGCACGAATGATCACTTCTCTGTCGAACTGGCCGATGGCTCGCTTCACCATGGCCGCCGCCTGATCCTCGCGACCGGCGTGGCGGACATCCTGCCGGATGTTCCCGGCCTTTCGGATCGATGGGGAGACAGCGTTTTCATGTGTCCCTATTGCGACGGCTACGAGCTGAACGAGGCGCCGGTAGGCGTTCTGGCAACCGGCGAGCACTCCATGCACCAGGCGTTGCTGCTGACCGAATGGGGCCAGACGACCTTTTTCCTAAATAACGCTTTCACACTCGATACCGAGCAGTTTGCCGCTCTTGTGGCGCGTGGGGTGACGATTGAGACTACACCGGTTCGCGCGATCGAGGGGGAACGCACCGATGTTCACCTCGCCGATGGTCGGGTGATTTCCGTTGCCGGCCTCTTCACCGCCGGGCGTATGGTGATGGCGAGCCCGCTGGCCGAACAGCTCGGCTGCGCCTTCGAGGACGGCCCGCTGGGAGCGTGGGTCAAAACCGATGACATGCGCGCCACCTCGATCCCCGGCGTCTACGCGGCCGGTGACAATGTGCGTCTGACAGGTAATGTCGCGTTTTCCGTCAGCGACGGAGCGATGGCTGCGGCCGCATCACACCGCTCTCTTGTCTTCGAACCGGCAAAGGCGGCGTGAGTTCAGCTACTGCCACAAGCTGACATGCCTCCGCTTGAACCGCATCACGTGCCGTGCACAGTGGCGGGATGACGCTTCATCTCGCCAATTCCGCCGCACGCCGCATCTTTCTGGCCAAGCAGGGCCTTTGCGATGCGCCGGGCGCGGCAATCTCCAATGACGGGGTGCTGGATCTGATCCGGCGCATCGGGTTCGTTCAGGTGGATTCCATCTCCACCGTCGAACGCGCGCACAACATGATCCTGTTTTCGCGCAACCAGACCTTCCGGCCCGCGCAGCTGACCAAGCTTATCGAAGAGGATCGCGCGCTTTTCGAGCACTGGACCCACGACGCCTCGATCATCCCGACGGAATTCTATCCCTACTGGAAGCATTTCTTCCTGCGCAAGGACGCCCATATTCGCGCTCGCTGGACCAAGTGGCGTGGCGAGGACTATGACAGCGCCTTCGGCGAGACGCTGGCGCATATCACCGAGAACGGGCCGGTGATGGCGCGCGACATGAAGGCGGACGACCACAAGTCCGGCGGCTGGTGGCAGTGGCACCCGAACAAGACCGCGCTCGAATATTACTGGCAGACCGGTAGGCTCTCGATCCACTCCCGGCGCAATTTTCAGAAGGTCTATGACCTCAGCGAACGCGTGATCCCGGATCATCACCGCGAGGCGGAGGTCAGCCACGAGGCTTTTATCGACTGGGCCTGCCGTTCGGCGCTCGAGCGTCTGGGTTTCGCCACCCACGGCGAGATCGCCGCCTTCTGGGCGCTGGTCACACCGGAAGAAGCCAAGACCTGGGTCGCCAATAATCGCGATGAGCTAATTGATGTCTCCATCGAAACCGTGGACGGCAAGTCGCGGCCATCGTTTGCCCTCCCGGGACTGTCGGCCAACCCTGACGACTGGCCCGAACCGCCGGGCCGGGTGAGGGTGCTCTCACCCTTCGATCCGGTGCTCAGGGACCGGAATCGTGCCGAGCGTCTCTTCGGCTTCTCCTACCGCATCGAGATTTTCGTGCCCGAACCCCAGCGGCAATACGGCTACTACGTCTTCCCGCTGATCGAGGGCGAGCGGATGATCGGCCGCATCGACATGAAGGCGGACCGGAAGGCCGGCACGCTCAATGTCCGAAAATTGTGGTGGGAGCCGAAGGTGAGGGCATCGGCAGGCCGGATGGACAAGCTCGCCTCGGAACTTGCCAGGATCGCGCGCTTTGCCGGCGTCGGCGAGGTGGTTCTCGCCGACGACTGGCTGGACGCGTAACGGACCGGATCAGAGGATCTCGGTGGCGTTGATCTTGATGCCGAAACCTTCGAGACCGACATAGTGCCGAGCACGGGAGGTGTAGAGCTTGATCGAGGATACGCCGAGATCGCGCAGGATCTGGGCGCCGAGACCGATTTCGCGCCATTCGTCCTCGCGGGCCTGGGCTTCGGCGTGTTCTTCGTTCTCGGTGCTCGTCGGGCGCGGACCGCGATGGCCGACGCCGACGGACCCTTCGCGCAGATAGACGACGATGCCGCGGCCTTCGGATTTCATCCGGGTCATGATCTCGTCGAGGATGCGCCGCTGGCCGAACACGTCGTCCACCACCGATTCCAGATGCAAGCGGACCGGAACGTCCTCGCCGTCGCGCACATCACCGAAAACCACGGCCAGATGATGCATCGGATCCCAGGGCAGCGCATAGGCTTGGGCCTTGGCCGGACCGGCCACGGTGGAAACTGAAAAGCTGTCGACCAGCTGGATCAGCGTTTCCTTGCGCTGGCGGTGGGCGATGAGATCGGCGACCGAGACCTGCTTGAGCCCGTGGGTGCGGGCGAACTCCGCCACCTGTTCGCCGCGGGTCACAGTACCGTCGTCATTGACCAGTTCGCAGATCACGCCGATAGGCGGCAGGTTCGCGAGCTTGCAGAGATCAACCGCAGCCTCGGTATGGCCGGAGCGCATCAGCACGCCGCCTTCGCGGGCAACGAGCGGAAAGATGTGGCCGGGACGGACGAAATCCGCCGCGCCCGCATTGGGGTTGGCGAGGTTGCGGACCGTCAGCGTCCGATCGTCAGCGGAAATGCCGGTGGTGGTGCCGTGCTTGTAGTCGACCGAGATGGTGAAGGCAGTCGAATGCGGCGCATCATTTTCCGACACCATGGCCGTGAGATTGAGCCGCTTGGCTTCCTCGCGCGGCATCGGCGTGCAGACGATGCCCGACGTGTGGCGCACGATGAACGCCATCTTTTCCGGCGTGCAGTGGACGGCGGCGACGATCAGGTCGCCTTCGTTCTCGCGCCCGTCATCATCGGTGACGACGACGATTTCGCCTGCCTCGAAGGCCCGGATGGCCTCCACAACACGCTTTTGATCATAGGCCATAGGGGTATTTCCTGTCAGTCGAGCCGGCCGGTCTGGCCGCGGTCCCGGAGATAGTGATCTGCGATTGCGCAGGCAACCATCGCTTCGCCGATCGGAACGGCGCGGATGCCGACGCAGGGGTCGTGGCGGCCCTTGGTGCGCACCATGACCTCGTTGCCGTCGGAATCGATCGACTGGCGCTCGGTAAGGATCGAGGAGGTGGGCTTGACCGCAAAACGGGCAACGATCGGTTCGCCGTTCGAGATCCCGCCCAGAATGCCGCCTGCGTTGTTGCTCAGGAATTGCGGCTTGCCATCTGGGCCGATGCGCATCTCGTCGGCGTTTTCCTCGCCGGTGATTTCAGCGGATTCGAAGCCGTTGCCGATTTCTACGCCCTTGACCGCGTTGATCGACATCAGCCCCGAGGCGATATCCTGGTCGAGCTTGGCATAGATCGGCGCGCCGATGCCGGCGGGCACGCCCTCGGCGACGATTTCGATGACCGCGCCGACAGATGAGCCGGCCTTGCGGATTTCGTCGAGATACTCTTCCCAGACCGGAACGATTTCCGGATCCGGTGCGAAGAACGGGTTCTTGTCGACCTGATCCCAATCCCAGCGCGAACGGTCGATCGGATGTTTGCCGATCCTGACCAGCGCGCCGCGGACAGTCATGCCCGGCACGATCTTGCGGGCGAGACCGCCGGCAGCCACGCGTGTCGCGGTTTCGCGCGCCGAGGACCGGCCGCCGCCGCGATAGTCGCGTATGCCGTATTTGACGTCATAGGTGTAGTCGGCATGGGCGGGGCGATAGCGCTTGGCGATATCGGAATAGTCCTTCGAGCGCTGGTCGGTATTTTCGATCATCAGGGAGATCGGTGTGCCGGTCGAAATGAAGGAACCATCCTCCTGCGGCATGGCGCCCGAGAGAACGCGCACGGCGTCGGCCTCGCGCCGTTGGGTGACGAAGCGCGACTGGCCGGGCTTGCGCTTGTCCAGGAATGCCTGCAGCTCGGCTTCGGAAAAGGCGATGCCAGGTGGGCAGCCGTCAATCACGCAGCCGATTGCCGGCCCGTGGCTCTCGCCCCAGGTGGTGACCCGAAAAAGATGGCCGAAAGTGTTGTGCGACATGTACCTGACCGATTGGTTTCGATAGCGCCATCAGCGCGCGCTGGACTTCTATCGCAAGCACCCGTCATGTCAAATCCCTGGCGCCGCGGCAGGCGCGCGCGGGCCGGGTGATTCAGCGGCTTGTAATAAATCGGAAACCATGTCTCCCTAGCGCTCCCGCAGATTTATGTCCACGAAATCGGGAACCCGTTTTTCGACGCCAACATTGCAGCCAAGTCCAATTTTGCCACATTCAGGCACTTAATGGGCTGACACGAATAAACCGCCAGGAAGATTTCTATGCGTTTCGTTATCTCAGTTCTTTTCGCCACCTCGGCGCTTCTGTCCCCTCTCGCGGCCTTTGCCCAGAGCGCGGACGTGGAAGCCACCATCACCGACGTATCGACCGAGAAGGCGCAGATCGTTCTCGATGACGGGGAGACCTATACAACTCCGTCGGAGTTCAACTTCGAAGGTCTCGAGGCTGGGGTTCATGTCACGGTGTTCTACACCGTCATCGACGGCAAGCGCGTCATCAACGATCTCGAAGTCATTCAGTAATTTCCGGTTTTCCGGTTCGCAGGGATTTCAGAAGCCGAGCGCCCTGCGGCGCTGGAGTGCTTCCGACGTCCACACCTCCTCGAAGGTGGGATAGAAGGCTTCGTAAGCCGGCACTTGCGGCGGCAGTGAAATCCACGGCAGCTTGCTGCGGGTGAAGATGTGGACATCGGGTCCGAAACGCGTCGGATCGTCGAGGGTCGTCATCCTGACGAATATCATTGTCTCCCGACCGCCATAGTCGGTGTGGATGTCGGTCCCGCATTCCGCACAGCGATACACGATCAGCTTCCGGCCGGTCTCGCTGGGAAGGTTGAACGCCTTCAGACTGCCTGTTTTGATCTCCACGTTGGACGTCTCGATCACCCCGTTGATGACGAAGCCGCTACCCGTCATTCGCTGGCATTGGGTGCAATGGCAGCAATGGACCACCATCGGTTCGGCTTTCAGTGTGTACCGGAGTTTGCTGCAGTTGCAGCCGCCCGACCAAGATTGTGCATGCATGCCATCCTCCCTGGTCGGTTGTCTATTAAAGCCAGCCGATAGTGCCGTTCTCGATCCTGAGAATCCGGTCCTGCGGAATGTCGATCATCGCCGCCTCGTCGCCTTCGATCCCGCCGATGCGGTTGAACAGCGCGCGGATCACGCCGCCATGCGCGACCACCACCATCGGACCGGAAACACTTTCGAGGAACCGGTCGATGCGTTTTGCGAGCATCTCGTAGCTTTCGGCTCCGTCACCCGGCGGGCAGAACTCCCATTTGCGCGAATCACGGTCTTCGGCAATGCCGGGATAGTCGGTTTCGATCTCGGGAAAGGTCCGGCCTTCCCAGTCACCGAAGCTGAGTTCGATCAGGAGATCGTTTTTTGTGTAGGCTTTCGGATCGAGGCCGGCATTCTCGCGCACCAGTTCCATCGTCTCGCGGGTGCGCGACAGCGGGCTGGAAACCCATGCATGGGCTTTCGGATCGAAGCCGGGAAGGGCTGCGAGGCGTCGGCCATTGCCGGCGGCCTGGCTGCGGCCGAGTTCGTTGAGCGGGATGTCCCGCGCGCCCTGGAGGCGACCCTCGCGATTATAGTCAGTCTGCCCGTGGCGGATGACGTAGAGCGACAGGTCTTTCATGATCCGGGATCGTGCCTTTCCAAGCGCGTGGGGGCCGGGTCGCGTGGGGAATGTCAGTCCTTGACGGTCGAGATGTCGGGCGCATCGACGGCCTTCATACCGACCGTATGATAGCCGGAATCGACATGGTGGACTTCGCCGGTGACGCCGCGCGACAGATCGGAGAGAAGATAAAGAGCCGAATCGCCCACTTCATCGATCGTCACGGTGCGCTTGAGCGGCGAGTTGTACTCGTTCCACTTCAGGATGTAGCGGAAATCGCCGATACCCGAGGCAGCCAGCGTCTTGATCGGGCCGGCAGACAGGGCGTTGACGCGAATGCCGTTGCTGCCGAGATCGACGGCAAGGTAACGCACGCTTGCTTCCAGAGCAGCCTTAGCAACGCCCATCACATTGTAGTGCGGCATCACCTTCTCGGCGCCGTAATAGGTCAGCGTCAGCATCGATCCGCCTTCCTTCATCAGCGGCTCGGCGCGCTTGGCGACGGAAGTCAGCGAGAAGACGGAGATGTCCATGGTGCGGGCGAAGTTTTCGCGGCTCGTATCGACGTAGCGGCCGGTCAGTTCGTCCTTGTCGGAAAATGCGATGGCATGGACGAGGAAGTCGATCTTGCCCCACTTGGATTCCAGCTCGGAAAACACGGCGTCGATCGTGGCCGGATCGGTCACGTCGCAATGGCCTGCGAGCAGGGCGCCCAACTCGTTGGCAAGCGGTTCGACACGCTTCTTGAGTGCGTCGCCCTGATAGGTCAGTGCGATTTCAGCGCCGGCATCGGCGCATGCCTTGGCAATACCCCAGGCAATGGAGCGATTGTTGGCCACGCCCATGACAAGACCGCGCTTGCCCTTCATCAGACCCGAGGTTTCTGCCATGATAATCTCCTAATAGTCATGTCGCGCAGGCTATGGCACAGCACGATTGCGCTTACAAGTCGCGGCCATGCGCCGACAAGCTTACCCATATCGAATATGAGGGAAAGCTGTCAGCACCTTTGTCCACTTACATGAAAACCGATTTGCGCTTGGACCGCATCATGTCCATCAGCTGCGGATCCGGTTTGCCGGGAAGCCGGATGCGCAGGTGAACATGCAGATCGCCGCGAACACCGTCCGCGCCCGGAAGTCCCTTGCTTTCCACGATCGCGGGCTGACCACCGGTCGTCCATTCGTCGAGGGGTATGCGCGCCGGACCGTCGAGCGTGGGGATGACGATGTGCCCGCCAAGGAC
This sequence comes from Hoeflea sp., assembly GCA_002707605.1. Lineage (GTDB taxonomy): Bacteria > Pseudomonadota > Alphaproteobacteria > Rhizobiales > Rhizobiaceae > Pseudohoeflea. The sequence continues at coordinate 954,751 of PANK01000001.1, read as the reverse complement.
CGCCTGCGGCAACTCGATCACGTGATCCATATGCAGCGTCTTGCCTTCCGCGCGGAAAGACGGATGGGCGCGATGGCGGATGATGGCGATGGTCGTGTGCATCCGGCTGCCGCTTGTGTCCTCGTGGCGGATCTCGGTGCCATCGGAGACACCCGCCGGGATTTCGATCCAGGTGGTCCCTCCGTCAGGCAGCAGGATTTCGGCCTTTCCGCCCGAAAGCACCTTTTCAAGATCGATCTCGACAACCTGCCGGCTTTCGGAGCGTTCCCGGCGCGCAGGACCTGGCTGCGCTTGCTGTGGCCTCGATCGCGTTTGTTCGGCAGTCGCCCGGTGTATGGTCTTCCATTTGGCAAACAGTTCATCGAGCGCTGCCAGTGGATCAGCCGCCTTGGCCGCGTCACCCGCCTGAGCGGCGTGCGACGCGTCCGCGTGATCGCCGAAGATGTGCTTGATCATAGCGTCAAAGCCGGCGAGATCGTCATAGGCGCCGGATTCTTCCGAGGCGCCTGAGGTTGTCGTGCCCGCCGACGAACCGGCCTGAGCCGAAGGCTGCGGGCGCTTGCGCCATGCCGCGCGGAAGTTTGCGAAGGCATCGCCCTTGGGTTCCGGCGACTTGCGCTTGCGTCCGCGAGCGTCGATATCGCCGCGGTCAAATCGCTGACGCAACTCCGGATTGACGAGTATCTGGTAGGCCTGCGTGATTTCCGCGAACCGCGATCCCGCCAATGGATCGTTGGGGTTCTGGTCCGGGTGCCAGGTCTTGGCAAGCGAACGATAGGCAGACTTGATCGTGCTCGGATCGGCAGACTTGGGCACGCCGAGCACAGCATAGGGACTACGCATTACTTGTTCCCGCACTCTTGCCCCTGCAAACAAAACACGCAGGGCGCGTCAGCAAAGGGTAATCACCATTTGCTAACCATCGGTGTACGGGAAAAATAAATCGGAAATCAGCGGGGAAGCGTCAAGAAGTGGGTTGGAAGTCCTGCAATTCCCACAGGCCTGTGGATGAGAGGCAGGCGGAGCCTTCGTAAAGCGCGATGCCCTCGAACCCGTGCCGGCTGGTCTTGAATGTGCGGCACTGACGGCCGGTGGCATAGCTTTCGGCCACGTCGGTGACCACGCCCGCCGCACCCGTGACGCTGTTCGACCAGGGATAGGCCAGGCCGGGGCGTGCGAGCCCCACGGCGGTTGCGATCGTTGCCTCATCGGAAAGCGTCTCGGCTTCCGGCGCACGTTCGGGGACCGAGGCAGTCGTGGTCTTGTCGACTGACAATGCCGCCACCGGATTGGAGAGCGTGTTCATGCAGCCCGAGAGAGCGAGCGCGCACAGACAAGCGGCTACGGGCGCGAAGCCGCGACGGCCGCCCCTCTTTTCCCCCATTATCGCTTCTGCTAGTTCACTCATCCAATTCCCTGGCGGGCAGTCGGGGCCCATTTTACCCCTACAGAGGTCGAATCATGCCGGATACAGGGTTAACAACTGGTGACTTTACCGAAGCTGGAGAGCCCTTCGCGCTGTTCGCAGACTGGCTAGATGATGCGGGCGAAAGTGAGGTCAATGACCCAAACGCGATGGCATTGGCCACAGTCGACACCGATGGCTTGCCGGATGTGCGGATGGTTCTGCTCAAGGGGTTCGATGAGCGGGGCTTCGTTTTCTACACCAATTTCGAGAGCGCCAAGGGTCAGGAAATTCTCGCCACGATGAAGGCAGCCCTTTGTTTTCACTGGAAAAGCCTGCGCCGTCAGGTGCGTGTCCGCGGACCTGTGGAAATCGTCTCCAACGAAGAAGCCGACGAATATTACGAATCGCGTCCCCGTGGCAGCCGCATCGGTGCCTGGGCGTCTAAACAGTCGCGACCACTGGAAGGGCGCTGGGCGCTGGAAAAAGCTGTGGCTGAATACACTGCGCGCTACGCGGTGGGCTCCATCCCGCGGCCCGAGCACTGGTCAGGCTTCAGAATCATGCCCACCCAGATCGANTTCTGGCACGACCGGCCGTTCAGNCTTCACGACCGGGTGNTGTTCAAGCGCAGCGGTGAAGGCGAGACCTGGTCGAAGACCNGGCTCTATCCCTGAGGANACAGGGCGTCAGCCGGAGACGAGTTTGCGGGCTGCGAAGGGAAGGCCGGAAGCCAGTATCTCCGCGTAACGCGTCTTCTGGTAATAGCCGTTCAGCGATATGCGATTGAGCCGGTGCGGCTCGTTGACGGACGTGTCGCGGATGACGTCGGGCATCGTCGTGACCGCCAGATCGAAACCCGCCTGTCGGACGGCCTGGAATTCACGCTCGCCGACGGCACAGGAATCCCCGTAGGGATAGGCGAATGCGCGGGGGCGTTTTCCGGTGATTGCCTCGACCCGGTCCGCCGATCGTTCGATCTCGCTGTGAAGTTCATCTTCCGGAAGATGCGCCATGCTGCAATGGCTGATCGTGTGCGCGCCCAAGCGGGCAAACGGGCTCTTGGTCAGCTGCCTGAGATCCGCCTCGTTCATCACCTCGCGGTCGACGATCTCGAGCGGCTCGATACCGTTGGCACGTGCATAAGCGTCCAGCCGCTCGATAATCACATGCTGATCGGNGCAGTTGATCGCGTGATAGAGCCGATCATAGGCGGCGTATTTCTGCTGCAGCGAGCGGGTTGTCAGNCGTGTCGGGCCGTCGCCGAAATCGAAATCGAACCTGTCGAGCTTGCCGATCAGAGCNTCGGCGGTCTTCCACCAGATAGAATGGGTTCTGTCGACAAAACCTCCAGTGACGAAAACGGTAAAGGGAACCTCGTTGCGCTCGAAGATCGGCAGTGCGAATTCGAGATTGTCTTTGTAACCGTCATCAAGCGTGAAGGCCATCAATGGCTCGACATCGCCCTGCGCCATCCTCGCTGGAAGATCCGNCAGCGCGACAGGTTTCCGGCCGGAGGCTTTCAGCGCCACGATCGCGGCTTCGAGGAAATCGGGCGTGACGGTGAGGTGTGCTGCGGGGTCGAACACCTTTCCTTCGGGCGGTCGGACATGATGAAGGGTGAAGATCGCCCCGGCATTATGCTGTCCGGGAGCCAGTCCGCTACGCGCTGCAAGCGACAGGATTTCAAGGCCTCCCGTGATGGCCGTATGTTTGATCCAACGCCTCGCGGCCACCGCTGTAGGTCCTTGCAGCATGCATCGTTTCCCCCGTCTCTTTGAGACGCCTCTAATATAAGGGCTCGCGGAGTGTCCGTAAGTGAGAATATCAGCCGAGGTTTAACCGATGCTGAATCGAGGTGCGTTGATACGGAGTGCAAGTATTGGGCGAGTTAAACCCGCGTGCCACCGACGGTCATTGCATTCATCAGCACATGTGGCTGGCCGACGCCGACGGGCACACTCTGGCCCTGCTTGCCGCACATGCCGATTCCGGTGTCGAGCGCCATGTCGTTGCCGACCATGGCGATCCGCTGCATGGCCTCCGGCCCATTGCCGATCAGCATCGCGCCCTTGACCGGTGCGCCGATCTTGCCGTCCTCGATCATGTAGGCCTCGGTGCAGCCGAACACGAACTTGCCGCTGGTGGTGTCCACCTGGCCGCCGCCGAAGGAGACCGCATAGATGCCCTTCTTGACCGACGAAATCATCTCGTCCTTGGTGTGCTCACCACCGAGCATGTAGGTGTTGGTCATGCGCGGCATCGGCTGGTGGGCATGCGACTGGCGGCGACCGTTGCCGGTTGGCTTNACGCCCATCAGCCGTGCATTCTGCCTNTCCTGCATATAGCCGACCAGAATGCCGTCCTCGATCAGGACGTTGTAGCCCGACGGCGTGCCTTCGTCATCGACGGAGAGGGAGCCGCGGCGGCCTTCGATGGTTCCGTCGTCGACGACGGTCACGCCCTTCGAGGCCACGCGCTGGCCCATCAGGCCGGCAAAGGCGGACGTCTTCTTGCGGTTGGCGTCGCCTTCGAGCCCATGCCCGACGGCCTCGTGCAGCATNACGCCGGGCCATCCGGCACCCAGAACCACGTCCATGGTGCCGGCTGGCGCATCGATGGCCGAGAGATTGACGAGAGCCTGGCGCAACGCTTCGTCGGCGCCTTGCTGCCAGCTTTCAGTGGTCAGGAAATCGCCGAAGAGCTGGCGTCCGCCCATGCCGAACGAGCCCGCCTCCTGCCGGTCACCTTCGCCGACCATGACCGACACGTTGAGCCGGGTCAGTGGGCGGATGTCGCGCACCCTGTGGCCATCGGCCCGCAGGATGTCGACCACCTGCCAGCTTGCACTCAGGGAAGCGGTGACCTGGCGGACCCGGTCGTCCTTGTCGCGCAGATAGGCGTCCATTTCCTGGAGCAATTTCACCTTCTGTTCGAAGCCGGGTTCGCTCAGCGGGTTGGCATCCGTGTAGAGAATGCGGTTGGTGCCTTGCGGCGGCTCGGAATAGGTGCCGCCCGTGCCGCGCGAGATGGCCGACACAGCGTCAGCCGCGCGCTTGAGGGCTGCTTCGGAAAATTCGCCGGAATGCGCAAAGCCCGTCGTCTCGCCTGAAACCGACCTGAGACCGAAGCCCCGATCCGATGAATANGAGCCGGATTTCAGCCTGCCATTGTCGAACAGGAGCGTTTCCGCCTCNTCATATTCNAGGAAGAGTTCGCCGTCCTCCGCCCCGTCGAGAGCATCGCCGACGATCCGCTCGACTGCGGCTTCATCGATATCGAACTGGGAAAGAAGGTCCTGGGACATGAAATTCTCCGGAATGTGATGCGGGGCAGGGCGGCTGTCCGCCCGACTTGGCATAGGCGCTTGGCCTATAGGTAGGCGATCGGGTACGCCATTTCACCCCGTAGCTCACATCGTCGGAAATTTATGTCTCGCGTCCNGCTGCCTTACGGCAGTTCGGCATAGCCTTCGGTGAAACCGGCGAGATCGACAGGGATGCCGATGCCTTCCTCGGGTGACTGGAANACGATGAAGGTGGCCTGNGTGCCGCTTTCNAGCGTTTTCAACAGGGTTTCGTCGAGGATCACCTCGGCNTAGCANCCGTCGGCGAAGCAGCGCACGAAATAGGCGCGACCGATGTCCTTGCCGTCGACATTGAGGCCGAGGCCAGACGGNAGCAGCACGCCGAGCGGNGCGAGCACNCGCAAAATCTTCGATTGCTGGTCGGCCGTNTTGAGCACAACNACCGAAAGNCCGACTTCGGGACGGTCGTCGGCNATCACGTTCTGCATCAGNGCGCACTGTTCCTCNGGCGCACCTGCCGGTGTGTCGCAGACGATCGACCANGCCCCATGGCTCGATTTCACCGTGCCGGCCTGTTGTGCGGAGGCGGGCAGGGTGCCCGCGATGCCCGTCGAGAATGCTGCGGCCATCAGGCCGATGAAAAGTTTTTTAGCGAACGTCACTCTCATAACCAACCTGTGCAGCGAATCACTTTGTGTATTGTGTAGTGGGCAGCGACCAAATTGAAACCCGTTTTCAGGCCTCTTTCACGGACTGAGGGCGAAAATGAGGCTTGCAAAAAGGTCGGGTAAAGTTGTTGCTATGCACAGGCCACGCGCGCTTGTGGCGCAACGGTCGCGGCTCCACACGCTGATTTTGAGGTGCCTGCAAGGAAAAACTAAGGCTGGCTCTTGCNAAAAAATGCCGCAGGGGCGCATTCTGGCGACAGTTGCGGGCGCTTTGAAACTGTGGTTTTACACTGCCCGTAGATAAGAGGGATTCCGTGTGTCGCAGACATGGANGCCCGCTTGAGGGAGATACAGTGTGAAAACGAAACTACTCGCTGGGACCATTGCGTCCTATGCCGCCTTGGCAGGTGCTGCCTGGGCAGACCAGCCCAAGCCCTGGGAAATGCGCTTTCAGGATGCCGCAACCGGCATCATGGCTCAGATCACGTCATTCGAGATTTACACCCTCTGGTTCATCATTCCGATCACGCTGTTCGTTCTGGCGCTGCTCGTTTACGTGATGTTCCGCTTCAGGGCGAAGTCGAACCCGGTGCCTTCGCGGACCAGCCACAACACCACCATTGAGGTGATCTGGACACTCGGGCCGGTGTTTATCCTGCTTTTCCTCGCATTCCCCTCCTTCAATCTCCTGACTGCGCAATATTCTCCGCCTGAAGCCGACATGACCATCAAGGCCACCGGCTATCAGTGTTACTGGGGCTACGAGTACCAGACCGACAGCGAGAACGAGGTCTCCTTCGATTCCCTCATGCTTCAGGACGGCGACCGCGCCGGTGCCGGCAAGGAAGATCTCGCCGCCTATCCGCGCCTTCTGGCTGTCGACAACGAAGTCGTCGTTCCGGTCGACAAGACCGTTCGTCTTCTCGTCACCGGCGCCGACGTGATCCACTCCTTCGCGATGCCGTCCTTCGGTGTTAAGATGGATGCCGTTCCAGGCCGTCTCAACGAGACCTGGTTCCACGCTGAGCGTGAAGGCCTCTACTACGGCCAGTGCTCGGAACTGTGCGGCAAGGACCACGCCTTCATGCCGATCGCCATCCGCGTCGTTTCCGAAGACCAGTACAACAGCTGGTACACGGCCGCCGCCGACGATCTCCAGGCGGCTAACAAGAATCTGATGGCAGCCATCGACGACGCCAAGTCCGTCGATGTCGCTTCCAACGCAGAATAATCAAGGGAGTGGGAAACATGGCAGGTACCGCTGCAGCTCACGAACACCACGACCACAAGCCGCAGGGTTTTGTCCGTCGCTGGCTTTTCTCGACCAACCACAAAGACATCGGCACGCTCTACCTGATGTTCGCCATCATGGCGGGCATTGTCGGTGGCGCGCTGTCTGTTGCCATGCGCATGGAACTCCAGGAGCCCGGCATCCAGATCTTCCACGGTCTGGCCGCCATGGTTTACGGCTTCGAGGGTGACGCCGCCATCGACGGTGGCAAGCACATGTACAACGTGTTCACCACCGCCCACGGCCTGATCATGATCTTCTTCATGGTCATGCCCGCCCTCATCGGCGGTTTCGCCAACTGGATGGTGCCGATCATGATCGGTGCGCCGGACATGGCCTTCCCGCGGATGAACAACATCTCCTTCTGGCTTCTTCCGCCCGCCTTCATCCTGCTCCTGCTTTCGATGTTCGTCGAAGGTCCTGCAGGTGCTTACGGCACCGGTGGCGGCTGGACGATCTATCCGCCGATGTCGACTTCGGGTCAGCCCGGACCGGCGATGGACTTCGCCATCCTGTCTCTCCACATTGCAGGTGCCTCGTCGATCCTCGGTGCGATCAACTTCATCACCACGATCCTCAACATGCGCGCCCCGGGCATGACGCTGCACAAGATGCCGCTGTTTGCCTGGTCGGTGCTCGTGACCGCCTTCCTGCTGCTGCTTTCGCTGCCGGTTCTGGCAGGCGGCATCACCATGCTTCTGACCGACCGCAACTTCGGAACGACCTTCTTCGATCCGGCCGGCGGCGGTGACCCTATCCTCTTCCAGCACCTGTTCTGGTTCTTCGGCCACCCGGAAGTCTACATCCTGATCCTGCCGGCCTTCGGCATCGTCAGCCACATCGTGTCGACCTTCTCGCGTAAGCCAGTCTTCGGTTACCTCGGCATGGCCTACGCCATGGTCGCCATCGGCGCAGTCGGCTTCATCGTGTGGGCCCACCACATGTATACGGTCGGTCTGTCGCTCAACACACAGCGCTACTTCGTCTTCGCCACCATGGTGATCGCGGTTCCGACGGGCGTGAAGATCTTCTCGTGGATTGCCACCATGTGGGGCGGTTCGCTGACCTTCCGCACACCGCTGCTCTGGGCGATCGGCTTCATCTTCCTGTTCACCGTCGGCGGTGTGACGGGTGTGCAGCTGGCGAACGCCGGTCTCGACCGGTCCTTCCACGACACCTACTACGTGGTTGCACACTTCCACTACGTGCTGTCGCTGGGCGCAGTGTTCGCGATCTTCGCCGGCTGGTACTACTGGTTCCCGAAGATGTTCGGCTACATGTACAACCCGACGGTCGCCCGCATCCACTTCTGGGTTACCTTCATCGGCGTGAACCTCGTGTTCTTCCCGCAGCACTTCCTCGGTCTGTCCGGCATGCCGCGTCGCTACATCGACTATCCGGATGCCTTCGCCGGCTGGAATGCGGTCTCCTCCTATGGCTCGTACATCTCGGCCTTCGGTGTGGTGATCTTCCTCTACGGCGTCTGGGAAGCCTTCGCGAAAAAGCGCATTGCAGGTGACAACCCCTGGGGTGAAGGCGCGACCACGCTCGAATGGCAGCTTTCGTCGCCCCCGCCGTACCACCAGTGGGAACAGCTTCCGCGCATCAAGTAAGCGCCGGAACAAGACAAGGCGACAGGCCCGCACAGATGATGGCGGGCCTGTCTCCCACCCAGCCGGATCGCAGCCGGCCAGGAAAACAAAAAATCGGGAAGATCCATGTCCGTCACTTCGACAGACGAAAGCCTGCCCCTCGGCACAACTCCGATTCTTTCGGATGGCGATGCGCGCGACTTCTTCGCGCTGCTCAAGCCTCGGGTGATGTCGCTCGTCGTATTTACCGCCCTTGTCGGCATGCTGGTTGCTCCCGGACATATCAATCCGGCGATCGGCTTCATCGCGATCCTGTGCATCGCGATCGGCGGCGGTGCATCTGGCGCGCTCAACATGTGGTATGACGCCGATATCGACGCCGTCATGGGCCGTACCGCCAATCGTCCGATTCCCGCAGGCCGCATCGAAGGCTCGACCGCCCTCGGCTTTGGTCTCACGCTCGCCGCCTTCTCGGTGGTGACCCTCGGGCTCGCAGCGAACTGGCTTGCCGCCGGCTTGCTCGCCTTCACCATTTTCTTCTACGCCGTCGTCTACACGATCTGGCTCAAGCGCTCGACGCCGCAGAACATCGTCATCGGCGGTGCTGCCGGCGCGCTGCCCCCGGTCATCGGCTGGGCGGCTGTCACCGGAAACGTGACGGTCGAAAGCGTCGTCCTGTTCATGATCATCTTCCTCTGGACCCCGGCTCACTTCTGGGCGCTGGCGCTCTTCAAGTCCGGCGACTACGGCAAGGCCGGTATCCCGATGATGCCGAACGTCGTGGGCGAAGCATCGACCAAGCGCCAGATGGTGGTCTATGCGGTGCTGACCGCTATCTCCGGAGTTCTTCCGGCCGTGATGGGTTTCGCGAGCTTCGCCTATGGCGCAGTTGCGCTGCTGCTCGGCGCCGGCTTCGTCTGGTACTCGCTCGCCGTGCTCCGCATGCCGGAAGGCGACGAGCGTATGATCCCTGCCAAGAAGCTCTTCGGTTTCTCGCTGCTTTATCTTGCCATCATCTTCGGTGCGCTCCTTGTCGATGCCGTTGTACCGCAGCTTCTGGCAATGGTGCTCTGAGATGGATGAGAAAGTGGAAAAGGTGGAGCTGACCGAAGCGCAGCAGAAAGCCCGCCGCAGCCGCTCGATCGCGCTCGGCGTGGTGCTCGCTGCGCTCGCCGTGCTCTTTTATGTGATTACGGTGGCCAAGCTCGGCCCTAATCTTTTTAACCGCCCCATGTAATCTGATCTGGAAAGACCCATGACCGAACATACGAACGACAAGGCGAAGAAGACCGGCCGCAAGGATTTGCGGATCGTTTTCGCGTGCCTGGCTTTCGTCGGCGGCATGGTCGGCATGAGCTACGCAGCCGTGCCGCTTTACGCGATGTTCTGCCAGGTGACCGGCTATGGCGGCACCACGCAGCGCGTCGAGCAGGCGTCCGATACAGTGCTCGATCGCGATATCAAGGTTCACTTCGACGCCAATACGGGCTCGGGTCTTGCCTGGGATTTCGGTCCGGAAAAGCGTGAGATCACACTCAAGATCGGCGAGACGGTGCAGGCCAATTATGTCGCCCACAACAATACCGATCACGAGCTGACGGGGCAGGCGACCTATAACGTGACGCCGCAGTCGGCGGGTGCCTATTTCAACAAGGTCCAGTGCTTCTGTTTCACCGAGACCACGCTCAAGCCGGGCGAGAAACTCGAAATGCCGGTGGTATTCTTCGTCGATCCCGACATCGTCAATGACGAGGACACGAAGGACATCACCACCATAACCCTGTCCTACACCTTCTATCCGCACGAGAAGGAAAAACCCGTTGCAGCGGCCGTAAAGCCGGTGCAAGACAATAAACAACTTTGATCAATCTGCGCCGGGTTGGGAGAGACCCGGTGCGAGACGTGACCTTATCGGGGGTAACCTAATGGCCGACGCTCACAGCAAGCACCACGACTATCACATCATCGACCCGAGTCCCTGGCCCTTCGTCGGCTCGGTTGGCGCGCTGGTTATGGCTTTCGGTGCCATTTGCTATATGAAATATGCAGAAGGCGCCCAGATGCTGATGTTCGGCATGGACTGGGCCAGCCCCTGGCTGTTCTTCATCGGCCTCCTGATCGTGCTCTACACGATGTTCGGCTGGTGGTCGGATACCATCAAGGAAAGCCACGAAGGCCATCACACGCGCGTCGTCTCGCTTCACCTGCGCTATGGCATGATGATGTTCATCGCCTCCGAAGTGATGTTCTTCGTTGCCTGGTTCTGGGCCTTCTTCGACGCAAGCCTCTTCCCCGGTGAAATTCACCAGGTTGCCCGCGCGGAATTCACCGGTGGTCAGTGGCCGCCGGCCGGTATCGAAGTGCTCGATCCGCTGCACCTGCCGCTCTACAACACGGTGATCCTGCTTCTTTCCGGCACGACCGTGACCTGGGCGCACCACGCGCTGCTGCACAATGACCGCAAGGGCCTCGTCTATGGTCTGACGCTCACCGTGCTGCTTGGCGTTCTGTTCTCCTGTGTGCAGGTCTACGAATATGTCCACGCTCCGTTTGCCTTCAAGGATTCGATCTACGGCGCCACGTTCTTCATGGCCACCGGCTTCCATGGTTTCCACGTGTTCGTCGGTACCGTGTTCCTGCTGGTCTGCCTGATCCGTGCCGCACGCGGTGACTTCACGCCTCAGAAGCATTTCGGCTTCGAGGCCGCCGCCTGGTACTGGCACTTCGTCGACGTGGTGTGGCTCTTCCTCTTCTTCGCCGTCTACGTCTGGGGCGGCTGGGGTGCACCGATCCACGAAGTCGTGTAACGCGGACCGTTCGCCGGTCATATTTCAGACGGGGCGGTTGTGCTTGCGCAACCGCCCCTCGCTTTTTCAGGAGATGCGAAATGGATATAACCGAGGAGAAGACCGGTTCCGGCGGGCGCTATGTTGCCACGCTTGAGGGCCACGAGGCGGAGATGACCTATTCGCGCGCATCCGAGACGTTGATCATCATCGATCATACCGGTGTGCCCGACGAACTGCGCGGCAAGAAGGTCGGTCAGGCGCTTGCGGAACACGCCGTCGCCGAAGCCCGGGCAGGGGGCTGGAAGATCATTCCGCTCTGTCCTTTCTTCAAGGCGCAGGCCGTCCGCCATCCCGAATGGAAGGACGTCGTCAACTAGGCGGCGAACTTCAACAGAAACGTCAGGACCATCATGGAAGACCACAGCAAGGACACTGCCCATTTCCCGCCCGTCGACCCGGTATCGGTCGGGCTGAGGGGGCGCTGCCCCCGCTGCGGGCAGGGCGCGATGTTTGACGGACTTCTGAGCGTCAAAGACAAGTGCGCTAACTGCAAGCTCGACTACTCCTTTGCCGACGCCGGCGATGGGCCGGCAGTCTTCGTCATCATGATCGTCGGCTTTATCGTCGTCGGCTTCGCCATGTGGCTCGAGATCAACTATTCGCCGCCGGTCTGGCTGCAGGCGCTGATCTGGCTGCCCGTGGCTACTGCCTTGTGTCTGGCCGGCCTGCGGATGAGCAAGGGGCTGTTGATTGCGCTCCAGTACCGCAACAAGGCTGCGCAGGGCAGCATTGATCGTGGCTGAGACTGCTTCCGGCAAGAACCGGCGCGGACCCGGCGTCCTCCTCTCCGTGCTTGCGCTCGCCGCTTTTGCGGTCCTCATCGCGCTCGGCACATGGCAGGTCCAGCGGCTGTACTGGAAGGAAGCGCTGCTGGCCGCCATTGATGAGCGCAGCCACGCAGAGCCCTTGCCGCTCGACGAAATATTGGCCATGCAGGCGGAGGGTGAGCCGGTCGAGTATCGCCGCACCACCGTAACAGGCCGCTTTCTCAATGATCGCGAGCAGTTCTTCTTCGCCACCCATAAGGGCTATTCGGGCTACTACGTCTACACGCCGATGGAGCGCGCCGACGGCTCGATCATTTTCATCAATCGCGGGTTTGTCGGCATCGATTACAAGGACCCGGCAACCCGGCCCGAAAGCCAGCCCGAAGGTGAGGTGACCGTCACCGGGCTCGCCCGCGACGCGCTTCACGAAAAGCCCTCATGGATCGTGCCGGAGAACGAGCCGGCCAAGAACATCTTCTACTGGAAGGATCTCGACGGCTTTACGAAAAATGCCGGTCTCGATCTCGCGCGCGTGATCGATCTCTATGTCGATGCAGACGACACGCCCAATCCCGGCGGCTGGCCGGTGGGCGGCGTGACGATCATCTCTCTGCCAAACAATCACCTTCAATATGCTGTCACCTGGTATGGGCTGGCGCTCGCACTCGCGGGTGTCTTTGCTGCCCGCTTTCTTCGTCGCCAGAAGTGAAACCGGACCGCCCGTGCCTTGACAGAAGCCACGCCTAATCTGTCTAAGGGCGAGAACCAAACGATGCCTCGCGACGCCTTGGCAGACCGCGAGAAACAGCCGTGAGATGCAATCCATGACCCGAAACAAGTTGACGATCAGGCTTTGTGGTCCGCGCGGATTCTGCGCCGGGGTGGATCGCGCCATCCAGATTGTGGTGCTGGCATTGAAGAAATACGGCGCGCCCGTCTATGTCCGCCATGAGATCGTCCATAACCGTTTCGTGGTCGAGGGACTTGAAGCGCAAGGGGCGGTCTTCGTCGAGGAACTCGACGAGATCCCGCCGGAGCATCACGGCCAGCCCGTTATCTTCTCCGCCCACGGCGTACCGAAGTCGGTGCCGGCGGATGCCGAAGGCCGCAATCTCTTTTATCTCGATGCCACCTGTCCGCTCGTCTCCAAGGTTCACAAACAGGCGATGCGCCATGAACGGCTCGGCCGCCATGTTCTTCTCATTGGCCACAAGGGACATCCCGAGGTCATCGGCACGATGGGCCAGTTGCCGGACGGCGCGGTGACCCTCATCGAGACCGTGGAAGATGTAGATGCGCTCTCGCCAGCCGATCCCAAAGCACTCGGCTTTGTCACCCAGACCACGCTCTCGGTCGACGACACTGCGCAGGTGATCGCACGTCTGCACGAGCGCTTTCCGTCCATTACGGCACCTGCCGCCGAATCGATCTGCTACGCCACCACCAACCGTCAGGATGCGGTGAAGGCTGCGGCCCCGGGCTGCGACCTCTTCGCCGTCGTCGGTGCGCCGAACTCGTCCAATTCCCGCCGTCTGGTGGAAGTGGCGCTGAAGGCGGGTGCTGAACGATCGATCCTGCTCCAGCGGGCTTCAGAGATTGACTGGGATGACATCGGAGAGATTTCGACGCTCGGCCTGTCCGCCGGCGCCTCGGCTCCTGAAGTGGTCGTGGCCGAAATCATCGATGCCTTCCGCGACCGGTTCGATGTCACCATCGAGCTTGCCGAAACCACACAGGAAACCGAGAATTTTCTCGTCAACCGCGAGCTGCGCGACGTCGAGCTGACCATCGACGACATGGCCTTCGTAAACGGAACCAACTGACTATGGCCGTCTATACCGACGTTTCGGAAACCGACCTCCAGCTCTTCATTGCCGACTATGACATCGGCCAGCTTCTCTCCTACAAGGGGATCGCCGAGGGGGTGGAGAATTCCAATTTCCTGCTCCACACGTCGGAAGGCAACTTCATCCTCACTCTTTACGAAAAGCGGGTGAACCCCAACGATCTGCCATTCTTCCTCGGGCTGATGGAGCATCTCGCCGGCAACGGCCTGTCCTGCCCGCTGCCGATCCGGCGGAAGGATGGCGAGACGCTTGGCGTTTTGGCCGGCCGCCCGGCCGCCATCATTTCTTTTCTCGAGGGCATGTGGCCGCGCAAGCCGTCTGTTACCCATTGCCGCGAGACCGGTCGCGCGCTTGCCGCCATGCACATCGCCGGTGAGGGTTTCAATATCACCCGCCCCAATGCGCTGTCGGTCGATTCCTGGCGTCCGCTGTGGGAAAAGTCTGCCGACCGCGCCGACGAGGTGGAGGAAGGCCTCGCCATCGAGATCACGCAGGCGCTCGACGAACTGGAANCNGGATGGCCGAAGGCTCTGCCGGAAGGCGTCATCCATGCCGACATGTTNCCNGACAACGTCTTNTTCATCGGCGATNACCTGTCGGGCATCATCGACTTCTANTTCGCCTGCAACGACTTTCTCGTCTACGACCTCGCCATCTGCATCAATGCNTNGTGCTTCGAGCCGGACGGCTCNTACAACCTNACCAAGGGTATGGNGNTGATCGATGGNTANACNGNNGTGCGCAGCCTGTCCGAGCANGANGTCGAGGCTTTGCCGATCCTCGCTCAGGGCGCGGCACTNCGCTTNCTNCTCNCCCGCCTCTATGACTGGCTGACGACGCCNGAGGGNGCGCTGGTNGTCAAGAAGGANCCGCGNGAATANCTCCGCAAGCTGCGCTTCCANCGCGCGGTCGACAATGCCTCCGAATACGGCCTGCGCCGCGCGGGCCATATCGAGGACACTGCCCAATGAAACATGTCGATATTTTCACCGACGGTGCCTGTTCCGGTAANCCCGGCCCGGGNGGCTGGGGCGCGATCCTGCGCTATGGCGACAAGGAAAAGGAAATGTCGGGCGGGGANGCTCANACCACCAACAACCGTATGGAGCTGATGGCNGCNATCCAGGCNCTCAACGCCCTCAAGAGCCCTTGCGAGATCGACCTCTACACCGACAGCGCCTATGTGAAGGACGGCATCTCGAAGTGGATATTCGGCTGGAAGAAGAACGGCTGGAAAACTGCCGACAAGAAGCCGGTCAAGAATGCCGAACTCTGGCAGCAGCTTGAAGAGGCCCGCAACCGCCACAAGGTGACGCTGCACTGGGTCAAGGGCCATGCCGGCCATCCGGAAAACGAACGCGCCGACGAGCTGGCCCGCGAAGGCATGGCGCCGTTCAAGAAGTAGCCGGTAGAACCTTATCTGAAGACGATAAAAAAGCGGGCCGAAGCCCACTTTTTTTGTTACAGCCTTAGAGTTGTTCGAGTAGCGCTTCCGCACCCGAGGTCACTGCTTCGCCCGGGCTGTCTTCCACGTTGAGCTGGGTCACCTTGCCGTCCTCGACGATCATCGAGTAGCGCTTCGAGCGCGTGCCGAGCGTGCCGGCGGAGAGGTCCATTTCCATGCCGAGCGCCTTGGTGAAGGCAGCATCCCAGTCGGCGAGGAAGCGCAGCTTGCCTGCACCACCGGTCGATTTCGCCCAAGCGTCCATCACGAACGCGTCGTTGACGGCGACGACAGCCACATCGTCAACGCCCTTGGCCTTGATGGCATCGTAGTTGTTCAGATAGCCGGGCAGGTGGTTCTGCGTGCAGGTCGGAGTGTAGGCGCCGGGAACGGCGAAGAGGACCACTTTCTTGCCACCGAAGAGTTCGCTGGTGGTCACTTCCTTCATGCCATCGGAACCTGTTTCCTTGAGAGTGACTTCAGGCAGCTTATCGCCAATCGAAATGGTCATTGGGTATCTCCGTATCTGATGGTTATGAAAAAGCGGATGTGTCCATATCTATCGCATGCGGGCGCAAGGTCGAGAGCACGAAAAGCTGACAGGACGAAGAAATTCAGTTCGTTTCGAGAAGAACTGATTTTTCGATGGACTGCTGGCCCAGTGTGACAACGATATCGAGTTCAGCTTCATCTGCAGCCGACTTGGGGCGTCCCTCGATCGGGAGCGCAAAGCGCAGGGTATCGTCATTGCTGATTACCGGTTCCGGCGTGCCGAACAGCCACCCCCCGGCCCCGTAAACGAAGATCGCGGCCTGATCCTCGCTACCCTCCGGGACTTTTACATCCACGGTGATCGTCCTGTTGTCTTCATCGCTGCGGGCGGAGAGGACGTCGAAGTTCTCCGTTACGTTGCCCGGAAGCGCGGAGAAGGCTTTTTCTACGGCAACCTTCGCCTTCACATCGGTGCCGGTGATATCCGCAGGTGCGGGAATTTCGATGTTGAACTCCGTCTGAAACGGCACGCAGATTTTTTCGCACAGGCCGAGAAAAACCTTGGCCTTGAGATCGGCAGCGCCATCCCGCTTCATTTCGAGCGCGAAGCTGACCGGATGCTTGTAGCCGGCCCAGACCGAGTAGCCGTCATCGACGCGAATAGGAGCGGGCAGGCGAAGGGCGTCCAGTTCGATGCCGGTACTGGGCGAGAAATCGATCTGTGGCGGTATGCCGGAGGCACCGGGGTCGATCCAGTAGGTTTTCCACCCTTCGTCGAGGTCGATCTCGAGTGCACCCCGCGTGATGCCGGACGGATCGGGTTCAGGATCGACGACCAGACGCATGCGTGCGCCCTCTGTCGTCACCCAGCCGCTGTCGAGTGCGATTGCGGGTGTGCCCGAAACGGCCAAAACACCGGCCAGAAGTGCCGTTACGGCAGATTTGCGGAACATCCTGTCTCCTGCGAAGCATTGGTGCCCGGGAAACTATCGCGGTGCCAGGCCCTTTGCCAGTGATCAAGTTTCACCGCCGATCATATCCGCGTGACATACCGATCTCCGGGGTATCCCGGTTTTACGTAACCAAATAGCCCTTCCCAACCGCTCAAAACTTGCTACGCTGACTGCATGACGAAACCTGAAGAACACCTGTCAGTTCGGGAACGCGGCTGTCTGGACGGCCATTTTCTCATCGCCATGCCCAACATGGCGGATGAGCGGTTCAACCGGACCGTGGTCTTCATCTGCGCCCATTCCGATGACGGCGCGATGGGATTCATCATCAATCGTCCGCAGGACATGTGCTTTTCCGAGCTCATCAACAAACTCGACTTCCAGAACGCCGATCGGGCCAAGGCCATTGGCAGCGCATCGGGCGAGGCCGTCGATTTTCCCGTACTCTCGGGCGGGCCGGTCGATACAGGCCGCGGTTTCGTGCTTCATTCGGATGATTACCACAGCCAGTCGACCATGCCCGTCAGCGACGAACTCTGCCTGACGGCAACGGTCGATATACTGCGTGCCATCAATGAGGGCAGGGGCCCCGAGCGCGGCATCATGCTTCTGGGCTATGCCGGCTGGTCACCTGGCCAGCTCGAGGAAGAGATGGCTGCCAATGCCTGGCTGAGTTGTCCCGCCAATGACGACATCGTCTTCGACGCCTATACCGACGACAAGTATGAGCGCGTCCTGAAGATGATGGGCGTGCAGCCCGCCATGCTGTCCATGCAGGCCGGTCGCGCCTGATCAAACTTATGATTTTTCGATAATGGGCTGCCTGCTGCGCGCCGCCTAGCCGTCCGTGCCGGTTCCGTCGGCGGAATGGCTGTAGCGCTCGCGCAGGAGCCGCAGCACCGAATCAGGGCCGATCGGCGGGCCATAGAGGAAGCTCTGCGCGTAGTCGCAGCCCATATCGGTCAGCAGGTCCGCGTCGTCCTCGTTCGCAACGCCTTCNGCCACCACTGTCATGTCGAGATCCTTGGCGAGCTTGACGATCGAGCGCAACAGAACGCCGCGCCGCTCGGTCGGCTCGCTGACCAGCGACTTGTCGATCTTGATCGTCGAGAAGGGGAAGCGGGTGAGATAGGACAATGACGAATGCCCTGTGCCGAAATCGTCGAGTGACAGCCCGATACCGGCTTCGTTCAGCCGCGAGAGCGTGACCAGCGCTTGCTGCGGATTGTGCATCACCAGCGTTTCGGTGAGTTCCAGCTTGAAGCGTTCGGGCGCGCAGCGCGAATCCGAGATCGCGTGGATGACGTCGTTGCACAAATCGGCTTTCAACAGCTGGGCCGAGGACAGGTTCACCGACATGAATATCGGAATGTCGCCAACAGATGCCAGCCAGCTGGACAAGTCGTTGGCCGCACCACGCAACGCGTACATGCCCAGACGCAGGATCAGATCCGAGCTCTCGGCGATGGGGATAAATTCTGAAGGCGAGACCACGCCGCGCTTCGGGTCATCCCAGCGCAGCAGCGCTTCGAAACCGGCAATCTCGGCATCTTCTAACCGCACGATTGGCTGATAGACGAGGTTCAGGTCGCCGCGGTCGATCGCGCGGCGCAGNTCCTGTTCCATGCGTTGGCGATTGGANCCGACGGTGCGGAAGGCNGGCCGGAACGGCTCGATGCGATTGCCGCCAAAACGCTTGGCCTGGGCCATGGCNAGTTCGGCATCCTTCATCANTTCNTCGGGAACCGCGCCNCGNTCGACCCANGTCACGAGGCCNATGGACGCGGTCAGATGAATTTCNTGGCTGGCGAAATCAATCGGCGCCGAGATCGCGGTGCTGATGGCTTCGGCCAGTGCTGCAACCCGGGCCGGTTCCTGTTCGGAAACAAGGATCAGGCCGAACTGGTCACCNGCAATGCGCGCCAGCGAATCGTGNGGCTTCAATAGGCGCTTCAATCGCCGCGTCACTGCGAGCAGGATCGTGTCGCCCACCGACATGCCGTGCTTCTCATTGACCCGNCGGAAATCGTCGAGATCNATCATGAACACGGTCGGNCGCATGACCGGATTGGCTTCCGCTGCCGCAATNGCCATTTCGAGGCGGTCGACGAAGAGCTGCCGGTTCGGAAGTCCNGTCAGGTTGTCATGCACGGCGTCGTGAAGCAGACGGGTTTCGGCTGCCTTCTGCTCGGTCACGTCGACGATGGTCCCGACGCAGCGGATGACTTCGCCGCTGGATCCGAGGACCGGACGGATGCGCAGCTGCATCCAGTGATGATGGCCATCCTCGGCCCGGACGCGAAATTCGAGGTTGAGCCGNCCGCGACGGTGTTCGAGCAGTGCATCGAGCGAGGTGCGGAAACGGTCGCGATCATCCGGATGGATATGTGGCAACCAGTTCCTGACAGCTCCGGATAGGCTGTTGGGCGAATAACCGAAGGTCGGCGAGATGTCGGGGATGGTGATAAGCCGGTCGCGCAGCACATCCCAGTCCCAGACTATGTCGCCGGCGCCGGTCAGGGCGAGAGCCTGACGCTCCATGTCGGAGAACAGACCATGATGGAACGCACCGCCGGCAAACGAGTGCTGGACCACCGTAAATCCCATCAGCAGCACGATCAGAACCAGAGCGCCGCCGAGTGCGGGCTGGATGATGTCGTTGGACAACTGACCCGTGACCGTCAGCCAGGCGCCGAACATCCAGCACACCACGAGCGCCCATGTNGGCACCAGCATGATGGCGCGGTCATAACGATTGAAACCGAGGAAGAGGATNAACGCCACGCCGGCNATTGTGGTCGCTGTCAGTGACAGCCGNGCGATGCCCGCGGCGATGGCCGGATCGTAGATGGCAACGGCNAACAGGGCGCCGAGACCGATGATCCAGGCCGCNGTNACNAAGGCGAGATTGATGTGCCAGCGATTGAGATTGAGATAGGCGAAGAGGAAGACCACCAGGCCGGTTGCNAGGAAGACCTCCGTTCCCGCCCGCCACATCTGCTCGTCTCCGGGCGTNACGCTGATGAGCTTGGACAGGAAACCGAAATCGACAGACACATAGGCAAGCACCGCCCAGGCGAGTGCGGCAGTGGCNGGCAGCATTGAGGTGCCCTTGACCACGAACAGGATCGTCAGGAACACCGCCAGGAGGCCCGCAATGCCCATCACCACGCCCCGATAGAGGGTGAACGCGTTGACCGTGTCCTTGTAGGCGTCGGGTTCCCAGAGATAGATCTGCGGCAGGTCGGGGGTCGCCAGTTCGGCAACGAAGGTCACCACGGTTCCGGGNTTGAGCGTGATGCGGAAAACATCGTCCTCNTCGTTCGGCACCCGGTCGAGCGCAAAGCCTTCGCTCGGTGTGATCGAGAGAATGCGCTCGGAGCCGAGATCCGGCCACAACACGCCAGAGCCGGCGAGGCGGAAATGCGGTGCCACGATCAACCTGTCGAGCTGCTCATCCGAGACGTTGGCGAGTGCGAAAACCGCCCAGTCGCCTGAATGCNTTGCATCCGANGCGCGGACTTCGATGCGNCGGACGATGCCGTCAGCCCCCGGCGCGGTGGAGACCTGGAAGGCTTCACCGCGTGCGCGGTAGATTTCAGTCGTGGCGGTAAGATCGAGCGCCGTGTCCTCGCGGCTGATGCGAACCGGCTCAAGCGCGCGGGCCGCACCCGTGAGTTCGATGAGCGCCGTCATCATCAACCCGAGCAAGATCACGGCGTTCTTCAAACAACTCAGCCCGCTGCGATGAGGAGATCGGGAATGGGACAAATTCACCTCGTGGCCTTCAAGGCGGCCTGCCGCTCCCGCCATTCCTCCGCGATCATCGCGTAGAGGAGGTGGTCACGCCAAACGCCGTTGATGCGCAAGTAACTTTGCAGATACCCCTCACGGCGAAACCCGACTTTTTCAAGGAGTTTGGAACTGCGCTGGTTTTCGGGAATACAGGCCGCCTCGATACGGTGCAACCGCAGCTTTTCAAAGATGTGGGGAATGAGCACCTGCAGGGCGGCATACATAAGCCCTTGCCCCGCATAGCTTTCGCCCATCCAGTAACCGAGCATGCAGCTTTCCGATGCGCCCCGGCGGATTGATCCGATGGTGATGCCGCCGACGAGAGCGTTCGTTTCGGTCAAATAGATGAAATAGGGATCGGCGAACCCGCCGGACCGGTCCGCATCGTAGCGACGGATCCGGTGGCGGAAGGCTTCGCGTGTGAGATCGTCCACCGGCCAGCGCGGCTCCCACGGTTCGAGAAAGGCGCGGCTGGTGCTTCTCAGCTCGCGCCAGTTGTCGAAATCCTCGTGGCGGGGGTGGGCGAGATAGACCTTCTCTCCGTCCAGCACCGTGATATCGCGGAGGCGCTGGCGGAAGCGGAAAGTCGGTCTCAGCATATTCCCGGGCGTACCGCTATTCTGCGGCCGTCTGCATCCGGCGCGAACCGGAAAGGGCGGCTTTCATGGTGTCGCCGTCCATCAGCGGTGTTACGGGACCAACCGCTGAAACCGTCAGCGGCGTCTCGAAGAACAGCCGGCCCGCNAGATCGGTCAGCCGGTCCGGGGTGATCGCATCGAGCCGTTCCATCAGTTCGGCGTTGGAGACCGGACGGCCGAACAAGAGCATTTGCCGCGCGATCTGGCTGGCACGGGCNGCCGGGCTTTCCTGCGACATCANAAGGGCCGCACGCGTCTGGGCGCGCGAACGATTGATTTCGCTGACATCGACNTGGTCGGCGACCTTGGAGAGTTCGTCGAAAATCACCGGCATCAGTGANCCGAGATCTTCCGGNCCGGTGGCNGCGTGAATGCCGAACATGCCGGTATCCGAGAAACCCCAGTGGAAGGCGTAGACCGAGTAGCANAGTCCGCGCTTCTCGCGCACTTCCTGGAACAGCCGCGAGGACATGCCGCCGCCCAGAATGTTGGCCAGAACCTGCGAAGCGTAGAAATCGCGTGCCTGGTAGGCGCGGCCCTCGAACCCGATGAGAACCTGCGCGTCCATCAGGTCACGCATTTCGCGGTATTCGCCGCCGGTATATTTGGCTTCCGTCAGCTCGGGCAATGCGTCGTTGGTCGGCGCAATCATGTCGCCAAAGGCGTCTTCCACCATCTTTACGAAGCGCTCGTGGTCGACAGCGCCGGCAGCGACGACGACGATCCGGTCGCCGGTATAGTGACACTTGAGATAGCCACGCAGCTGGTCGGGCGTGAACGACTTGACGGTTGTCGGCGTTCCGAGGATGGGCCGGCCGATCGTCTGGTCGCGATAGGCGGCCTCCGCAAAACGGTCGAAGACCACATCGTCGGGCGTATCGTTGGCCGCACCGATCTCCTGCAGGATGACGTTTTTCTCGCGCTCGAGCTCACCGGCATCGAATGTCGAGGAGGTGATGATATCGGCCAGGATGTCGATTGCCAGCGGCACGTCGTCCTTCAGCACGCGGGCATGATAGGAGGTCGTTTCCGTCGATGTCGCGGCGTTGACTTCGCCGCCGACATTCTCGATCTCCTCGGCGATCTGGCGGGCCGAGCGACGCCTTGTGCCCTTGAAGGCCATGTGTTCTAGAAGATGGGCGATACCGTGCTCATCCGGATTTTCGTCTCGTGATCCCGAGCGTACCCAGACGCCGAGCACGGCACTCTCCAGGTGCTGCATCGTCTCAGTGACGACAGTCATACCGTTGGAGAGTGTGGTAGTGCGTACGTTCATGCTTGTGCTTTCCCGGTTCAGCGAACGGCCCGCGCTTTTGCTAGGATATGGGCTTCAACCTTACCCTGGGCTGCGGGCAACACCTGGAACCGTTCCTCCCGTTGCATCAGATCAGTCAGACACGGCGGAAGCGCCGGGTCAATACCGCTTGCGGATTTTACCGCTTCGGGGAATTTCGCCGGATGGGCGGTCGACAGTGCGACCATCGGCGCGTTGGCCTTTTCGGCTTTCGCCGCCACATGCATGGCGACTGCCGTGTGGGGGTCGACCACATATCCGGTCTGACCTGCGATTTCGGCGATCTTGGCCTTCACCTGCTTCTCGCTGGCCCGCCCCGCCGAAAACTCCTTCTTGATCGCCTTCAGCGTTGTTTCTTCGAGATCGAAGCCGCCCGACTGGCGCATCTGCCCCATGGCCGCGCGCACCGAAGCCGAATCCCGGCCCGAGGCTTCAAACAGAAGCCGCTCGAAGTTCGACGAGATCTGGATATCCATGGAAGGCGAAGTAGTGGCGGTCACGCCCTTCATCTCGTAGCGCCCGGTGCGCAGCGTACGCGCCAAAATATCGTTCTCGTTGGTGGCGATCACCAGTTTGGCAACCGGCAGCCCCATGCGCTTGGCGGCATAGCCGGCAAAGATGTCGCCGAAATTGCCCGTTGGCACCGTGAACGAGATCTTGCGCGACGGTGCGCCAAGCGAGACCGCTGCGGTGAAGTAGTAGACGATCTGGGCCATGATTCGCGCCCAGTTGATCGAATTGACGCCGGAAAGCTGCACCTTGTCGCGGAATTCGGCATGGCTGAACATCGCTTTCACGATGTCCTGGCAGTCGTCGAAATTACCCTCGATAGCCAGCGCATGGACATTGGCCTCGGTCGAGCTGGTCATCTGGCGCTGTTGCACCGGCGAGACACGCCCCTCGGGAAAGAGGATGAAGATGTCGGTGCGGTCGCGTCCGGCAAATGCGTCGATCGCGGCGCCACCGGTATCGCCCGACGTGGCACCCACGATGGTTGCCCGCTCGCCGCGTTCTGCCAGGACATGATCCATCAGGCGGGCGAGCAACTGCATCGCCACATCCTTGAAGGCGAGCGTCGGGCCATGGAAGAGTTCGAGGACGAAGGAATTGGGCCCGGACTGGACAAGCGGTGCGACGGCCGGATGCCGGAAGGTGGCATAGGCTTCCTCGATCATGGCGCGGAGCGCTTCATCGGCGATCTCGCCGTCAACGAACCGCGAGATGATGCGGAAGGCGATTTCCTGATAGCTCTGTCCGCGCATCGCCCGGATATCTCGGCTCGAAAATTGCGGCCATTCACGCGGAACATAAAGGCCGCCATCGCGCGCCAGACCGGCCAGAAGCGCGTCGCTGAAACCGAGTGCAGGGGCCTCGCCGCGTGTCGAGATGTATTCCAATTGACTTTCCCCGATATGGATTGAGCCGGCAATTCTGACGGCCCTGAAGGCGGATCGTGTCCGATCTGGACGCGGACGGCGCGAGATGACATAACGCCGGTCGCATTTCCGCCGCGGCGCTGGTATAAACCAAGCCACATTGACATGCAAAGGCCCCTTACTGTTGCATAAAAAGGGGTTGTTTCGAGGGTAGTTAGATCGTGTTCAATTCGTTACCGCGTATCGCCACCGCCCTGACGCTCGCCGCGTTTTTGACGGCCTGTCAGGGTACGGATGCCGCCAAGGTTCTCAATCCAAATCTGAAGTCAGGCATTGACGAGAAAACCCAGTCGGCTGTGGTGCAGGGCACGTGCCCGACGCTTTCGCTGAGGGAAGGTACGGCCTATTTCACGAAATATGCCAAGGGCGGCGATGGCGATG
This sequence comes from Hoeflea sp., assembly GCA_002707605.1. Classification (GTDB taxonomy): domain Bacteria; phylum Pseudomonadota; class Alphaproteobacteria; order Rhizobiales; family Rhizobiaceae; genus Pseudohoeflea. The sequence continues at coordinate 930,592 of PANK01000001.1, read as the reverse complement.
CATCCAAAGTGATTCATCAGGCTTCGATTTCCGACACCACCCGTCAGTGCCGTATTTCAGGTTCCGATATCGTCATGACCGTGCAGGCCTCGGGCCGCGTGGTTGCCGGCCCCGCCGGTGGTCCCGGAACCGTTGAACTTCCGCTTCGCGTCGTGGTGCGCAGCAACGAAGCCACTCTTTATTCGAACCTGCAGAAGACGACGGTTGACCTGCCTTCCGGTGATCCGACCGCGCAGTTCCTCTTCACCAATGATGCAGTGACGTTCCCGGCCAGCCAGGCCGGCAACGTCAAGGTCTGGGTCGGCTTCGATCCCGGCCCCTACGACACACCATAAGCTACTGAGCAGTTCCAACCGGCCCGCCGGTGTCGCTAATCCAGGCGGACCGGCGAACTTATCGAATTCAACAGGTTGGCGATATCGAGCTGGCGGCTGACCCCGAGCTTGGCCATGGCTTGCTTGAGCTGTTGGCGCGTGGTCGTTTCGGCCTTGTTCTCCGACAAGGAGATTTCCTTGAGCGTGTTGCCTCCGGCCACGGCGTTGACGAGCCGTGCCTCGGTGGGCGTGAGATCGAACAGCGCCTGCACGAGCTCTTCCGGCGGCTGATTGATCTGTCCGAGCGACGTCACGATTGCGATCGTGCCGCCTCTGGAAAAGAGGTCATGCGCGAGACCCTTGATTGGAACCAGATGAAGAGCCGCCGGCGAAAATGTTCCGGCGGCGGGCAGGGCGATTGAACCGACCGGCGCCGGAAACCCCAACTCCGCAATCGAGGCCAGGGCGTTGTTCAATACCGTGTCCACTTGCGTATCCACGGCCATCAGTCTCGCGCGGCGATCCTGAAAGCGTCCTGGTACCATTGCGGCGAACAGGTCATTCATCGTGACGGCCTGGCCGGCATGGGACAGGACCGCTGCCGGAAGACCGATGAGTTCCAGCGTTGCGACCGCCATCCGGCTTTGCTGCAAGCCGAAGCGAGCCGCGAGCACCGCTGCACGGCTCATGTGGGGGCGGAGTGCGTTGAGGTGGTCCCGCGCCCTCTGGGAAAAGGGTCCGTCCCTGCGGTCTCCCTCGAAATGGACGAGGATCGTGTCGCCGTCCGGAATGTCGATATGGGTGGCGATAAACCGGCCGTATTTTTCCGGTACGAGAAAATCCTTGTAGAGGGGCTCTTCCCTGATCTCGCTTTCCGAGAGCAGGTCTTCATCCACGACGAATTCCGGGATCTTTTTCTGCAGCGCGCGCTTGGTGCGCAGATTGTCGGGCCCGAAACGAGCGTAGAACTCCTGCCCAATGGAGATGAACCTATCCGATGAGCCCAGCATTTCCACGCGCGGGCCGATATTCGAAATGATCAGCCCGTCCGTTGCGTCAACCTGCAGCGATAGGTTTCGAAGAATTTGGGACCAGCGGTCGGGAACAACGGCTGCCTCATACAAGGAGTCGATGGTCGTCAGATCCTGCAAACACTCTCTCCACGCCGGCTGTGTCTTGGCTTTCTGTCCTCAAGTAAATGCAGATATGTTGAAATCAATCAATTGGGTTTATCAAAAAAACTATTGAAAAAATGGTTGTATTAGGTGCGCTTAATAAGCGTTTCTATTGTGTTGAGGCAGTGCAAGGTGGCTAGATGCAGTCAACCGTCCGCCTCACTTTCCAACACGAAGGTTCCATTGCCTCGCTTGCTGGAAATCAGAAGGAGCGCTTGGTGCCAACGAGAATATTGTGAGAGTTATATGACTTAATTGCTATGTTTGAGTTGTTTTGAACATACTCGTAGCCAATGCTCGGCCGGGTGCCCATGATCGAGAAACGATTGCTGGATGCAGATACGGAAAGCGTCAGCTTTTCGTCCTTTCGCGCGTATCCGGCGAGAGGATAATTTCCGTCAAACTCCCGGACGGCGTATTCAGCGCTCACCGACGTTGCGAGATCGAATCTTTCCCATTTCCGGGTCAACCCGACACCCACCCCTGCAAGGTTGGAATCGAGATAGTCTCTTTGCGTTCTTTCGAATTCATACCGGACCGAAACGTCTCCGGTTAGCTGGTCCGCTACGGGAAAGAGAATGCGCGATAGACCGGTGAATTTGGTGCCGTCGCGATAGTCTTCCTTGTCGTAGTCCTGCCAGACGAACTTCGCTTGACTCTGAATGATGATATCGGGAGTGAGCTTGTAGCTTACGCTTCCCGCGACACCGTATCGCGCGACGTAGGGGGCGTAGCCGACGAACTGATACTCGGCGACGGGCCCAATGCCGAAACGCCCCTTGTCGAAACGGTGCTGGAGTTGGGGTGAGGCTACGAGGGTGACGATATCATTGTCTTCGGACGACGTGTTCTTGGAGAGTGTCGCCGCCCCTTGCATGAGAAGATCGGTGTCCTCGCCGATCTGCTGCAGATAGAACGCGGAAAGCGTGGCTTCGAGGTTCACGCCCTGTTGGGCCTTGGCATTGTCGTCGAGGTTGAAGCTCAGCCCACCGATATCGACCGTTTCTTCGGCAGAGCCGCGGTTGGCATTGGTCGAAGGTGTGGCGCCGAACGAAACCTTCATTCCATAGGGTTTGTGAACCTTGAGATAGGCGTCGAGATAACGCTTGTAGGTGGCGTCGAGTTCATCGTCGCGCAGCTTTCCGGTGCTTTTGCCTATGTGATACCGTGCAGCCTTGTATTTCTTCTGTGCGATCAGAATATTGACGAGCAGGTGTCTTATATCGGTCTCGTCGGGATGTTGTTTGAGAAGTGCCCGCGTGTGTGGCTCTGCTTTTGCAGCCTCACCCGTCGCCAACATGCGGTTGATGCGGACGTACTCTGGCAGCCAGGCATATTGCCGGCTCTGGGAAGCGATACCTGCTGCGGCCGATGCGGCCGCATCGAACCCGCCCTTGCTGATGAGGATGTTGACCAGATCTGTCGGCGGCAGCTCTGTTGACGGCTGAGCCGGGCTCTCGCCGGCAAGGCCGCAAAGCATGGCTGCCGAGAGAAGAAGCGATCGCAACGTGTGGCGCTTGGGCATGGAAGAGTGAAAGCCTTTTGAGCCGCTGCCCGAGGCGTCGGCTCCGTATCATTCCGGTTGGGGGTGCTCCCGGCACGCCTAAGGATCGGAGCGTGCCGGGAGCCTGAGGCGATCGAACTACTTCACCTCGTCTCCGTAAATGATGCCCGTCATCGCTGCGGTTTCGGATTCGCCGCTAATCACTGCGCCGACGGATTCGGCGTTTTCCCCGTAGAAGCGGCCTTCGCCACCAGCTTCCACTTCCCCGATTCCCACATCGGCGAGTTCGGCTTCCAGCGCGGCGTTGCCGAGCATTTCATCAATGACGAAGCCGTTTTCCACGATGTTGCTTTCAAAGCCGACGGATGCGCCCTTCGCAGAGATGTCATCCGCCGTATTTGTACCGTCCCCCAGCCTGACGACGCGGCTGGTTACGTCGACCTGGCCGTTCACGGTCGCTGCATCGAAATCGGCGGTGATAGAGGAATTGCCGCCATAGCGGATGCGCCTGACGTCCTCGCTGCCGGCTTCAAAGGACTTGTTGTAGAAGTCGAACCGCCCCTTGCCGGTATAGGTCGCTGTTCCGCTGTTGGGCATATCGTCCGGATTGGTTTCAAGGCCGACCACCGTATAGCCGGCCAGCTGCGATGTCGCGTCGTCGGTACCGGCTGCATCGTCACCGTCGAGTGCTGCTCCGAACCCGAGCGGCACCATGGCACGCGGGGAGGAGAGCGCTACGTCGGTATCGCCTTCAAGTGCAAAGAGCGATGCACTGCTGTTTGCAGTTTCTTTCTCGTAGTAACCATCGACGAGATCGGAATCGGTGAACGAGAAACTCGCTTCACCATAGGCCAGATCGTAGCCGTTGGCCGTCTTCGTCACGGTGACCTTCGTCGGCTGGTCGAGCGAATGGGTATCGTCAGGGTTGCCGAAAGTCCGGCGAACCGCCCCGGTGCCGCTTTCGAGCTTGTCGCCCGCCGCGGCGAACGCAGTGGCCATGCTGTTCTTGCTGCCCGTTGCATAACTCGCAGTATAGAGGTTGTTGGTGAGCCCGCCGCCCGTGCCGCCGCCCGTGCCACCGCCGGTTCCGCCATCAGTTCCCCCGCCTGTGCCGCCGGTACCTGACGAGCCGGTGCTGTTGCATCCGGCGAGTGCCGCCGATGCAAGCAGCATGGTTACGCTACAAAGCTTGGTAATGTTCATGCACTAAATCCCCGCTGCGAATATTGAATTTCGGGGGGATTCGTAGGTCGGTTTTCACAGCCTCACGACTACCAAATGGTAGTCGATGCAGTATTATTTGGAGTACTCAAGAGGCGCGTTTTGCAGCGGAAAACATCGCGTTAGGTCGATACGAGACGTGACTGTCAGCTCAGTTCCGACCAGGCCGAAAGTGCTTCGATCGTGGCAGGCAGGTCCGACATGCGGTGGATCACCGTTTCAGCGCCCGCATCCGTCAAACGGTCGGCATGGCCGGGATAGCTGTGGGTAGCGCCTGTGAAGCCGATGACGCGCATGCCGGCGGCCCTCGCACCCTCGATGCCGTGAACCGAATCCTCGATCACCAGCGTATGGGTGGGCTTGGCCTGCATTTCCTTGGCGGCATACAGAAAAATGTCGGGCGCGGGCTTGGTGCGCACATCCGGCGTATCCATCGCGGAAAAGACGTTCTTGCCGAATATCGGAGCGAGACCGGTGCGCTTGAGCATCATCTCGAGCCGCTTCGAGCCCGAATTCGAGCAGATGCACTTCTTGCCCGGCAGAAGGGCTGCCGCACGGGCGGCACCATCTATCGCGAGCAGGTCGCGGGCCAGGCGCTGGTCGATCATCTTGTCGCTCTTGTCGAGAAGCGTTGCCTGCAGCGGGATCTCGCTCTCGCGTTCGACTTCCAGAAGAATGTCCTTCCAAGTCAGACCTGCGAATCGAGCGGCCAGTTCTTCAGGCGAAATCTGGTAGCCGGCCTGGCCGAGCAGCTTGCTTTCCACTTGGGCGGCGATGATCTCGCTGTCGACGAGCACGCCGTCGCAATCGAAGATGATGAGGTCGAAACCTGACATGGGGTTTCCGGTCTCCTTGTTCGTGACGATGGCGGGCTACCTGAAGGATGGGGCGGATGCAAGGCATTGCAGGGTTTCGTGCCGATTTCCGCAGGGAGCGAAGTCTGCGTCCCAAACCCCTCTTTCCCGAAAAATGTCAGTCATTCACCGGTTGTTTACTCTGTTCGGTAACCATGATGCCAATTGTTCCGCGTCCTAGTAGTGAGTACCGCGATGGCTTCTTCTGTTTCGCTTGCCGAGATCCGTAAGCTCTCCCCCGCAGCCGACAACGCCTGGCTCGACACCATCATCAAGGGAGACTGCGTGGCAGCCCTCGAGGCGCTGCCGGCTGGCTCGGTCGACATGATCTTCGCCGACCCGCCCTATAACCTGCAGCTCGGAGGCGACCTGACCCGCCCCGACCAGTCGGCGGTCGATGCGGTCAATGATCACTGGGACCAGTTCGAAAGCTTCCAGGCCTATGACGCTTTCACCCGCGCCTGGCTTCTGGCCTGCCGCCGTGTGCTCAAGCCGAACGGCACCATCTGGGTCATCGGCTCCTATCACAATATCTTCCGCGTCGGCGCCTCGCTGCAGGATCTGGGTTTCTGGCTCCTGAACGATGTCGTCTGGCGCAAGACCAATCCGATGCCGAACTTCCGCGGACGCCGGTTCCAGAATGCCCACGAGACGCTGATCTGGGCCTCGCGCGATGCAAACGCAAAGTCCTACACCTTCAACTACGAGGCCATGAAGGCGGCTAACGACGACGTGCAGATGCGTTCCGACTGGTTGTTCCCGATCTGCACCGGTGGTGAGCGTCTCAAGGACGAGAACGGCCGCAAGGTCCATCCGACCCAGAAACCGGAAGCGCTTCTGGCCCGCATCATGATGGCATCGTCCAAGCCTGGCGACGTGGTGCTCGATCCCTTCTTCGGCACCGGCACCACCGGCGCTGTCGCCCGTCGCCTTGGCCGTCATTTCGTCGGCGTCGAGCGCGAGGACAGCTATATCGAGGCCGCCCGCAAGCGCATCGACGCCGTCGAGCCACTCGGCAAGGCGGAACTCACCGTCATGACCGGCAAGCGTGCCGAGCCGCGGGTGGCGTTCAACGTGTTGATCGAAGCCGGCCTCATCCGTCCGGGCCAGGTGCTGACCGACAGCCGCAAGCGCTTCAAGGCGATCGTGCGCGCCGACGGCACCGTGGTCGCCGACAATGTCGCCGGTTCGATCCACAAGGTGGGCGCTGCCGTCCAGGGATTCGATGCCTGTAACGGCTGGACCTTCTGGCACACCGAGAAGGACGGCAACCTCGCCCCGATCGATGAATTCCGGACTATCGTGCGCGCCGAAATGGCACGCGCAGGCTAACACGTGTGAAGGTTCGCCGGTTGGTGAAAACCTGCCGGATGATATGAGCAAATACCACCGGGTCGTCGAGTATCTCCAGTCACCGGTGGAACTAGAGCGCCCGGCTTCCCAAAGGCCGGGCGTTTTTCATGAAAACGGGGATATTGCCTCGCTGCGGCGATGGACTTATATCCAGCCACGGACGAAGACGGCTTCGTCTGGCCCTTGCGGTCACCATGCGGGACGGCCCGATGCATTATAATCGGAGCACCCCATGCGCAGCACCAAAGACCGTATCCGCCAGGCCCTTAGTTTCGAGATCATCGGGCTCATTATCGTCACGCCGCTGTTTGCCTGGCTGTTTTCCCATCCCATGGAGCAGACCGGCGTACTTGCGCTGATGGGTGCGACGGGCGCCACGCTCTGGAATTATCTCTTCAATCTCGGATTCGATCACGCGCTACGAGCATGGCGCGGCCATACGACCAAGACGTTGCCGCTGAGGATCCTGCATGCGGTGTTGTTCGAAATCACGCTTATGATCCTGCTTCTTCCGATCTTTGCCTGGTGGATGGGGATTTCGCTCTTCCAGGCCTTCCTGATCGATATCGCCTTCGCAGGCTTCTACATGGCCTACGCATTCGTCTTCACCTGGGGCTACGACCTGCTTTTCCCGCCCGAGACGGCGACGACCTCCACCTGATAAGCAAAACGCCCGGCTTTGAGCCGGGCGTTGTCTATCCGTTACGGGCCGATGTTCTCAGGCGACGGCCTGCTGGTGTGCGAACAGCTTCCAGCGTCCATCTTCCTTGTAGTAGCTCGTCGAGCAAAGCGCCGAATAGCTGTCGCCGTCGGCGCGCTTGCCGCCCGCGCGATATGAAAGCACGGTGAACTTGCCGTTCTCCAGCTTTTTGCGATCTTCGAATTCGACCTCCTCCCAGCGCGGCGTGCCATCGAGCCCGTCGATGATTTCCTGCCCGCTCAGGAGGCCGACAGGGGCCGGGAAGACCATGATCGCGTTGCGGGCCATGTTGTCACGATAAAAGCCCGGACCTTCGGTCCAGAAGTGCTTTTCGAGGTCCCAGAAATCGGTCTTCAATGTCATTGCAATAACTCCCTTGCGGGGTTAACGCGCAGACGCCGAAGCGGTTCCGAAAAAATTTAGAAAAATGGTCCTTAATCTGACTCTTTGGCGCGAAGCCCTGAAAATCAGGCGTTCTCGAGTAGTCCAAGCGCCTTGAGATCCATCCTCAATTGCGCCGGATCGACAAAATGAACGGCTTGCCAACCTGCAGCGATCGCGCCTTCGACATTGGGCAGGCTGTCGTCGATGAAGAGACACGCGGCGGGATCGAGATCGAACACGTCGACATGGCGATCGTAGATTGCTTGGTCGGGCTTGATCAGGCCGATCTCGCCCGAAACCGTTACGCCGCGCGGGGCCTTCAGGAAAGGGAATTTTTCCTGGGCCTGCTTGAACGTATCGGCGGCAAAATTCGTCAGCATCGTCACGTCGTGTCCGTTCTCGATGAAGTCGAGCATGATGGCGACACTGCCGTCATAGGCGTGCGAAACCATCTCCGGCCAGTGGACGCGGAAGGCACGGATCAGGTCTTCCTTCTCCGGGTGTTCGGCAATCAGGATCTCTTCGGCCTTTTCCCAACTGCGGCCACGATCCTGCTCGAGGTTCCATTCGTGCGTGCAGACGGTGGCGAAGAACTCCGCGCGTTCCGCATCGTCGGGAATGAGCCGGCTGTAGGGGATGTTCGGATCGTAATGGATCAAGACTCTGCCGATGTCGAAGACGATATGGCGGACGGGTGTGGTCTCGGTCATGGTACTCTTCCTCTTGATCGTCAGGTCAGTCCTTGCCCGGTTTGCGTGGCCGGAAGGCCTCGGGCAGTGCGATGGTGATCGCCTTCTTCATCACGCTGGGCAGCGCCTCGCCGGCGAGGTCTTCAGCATCGCTCCACCGCGCGTCCAGAAATGCGTCGAACGTGCCGGCACTCTTGTCGTCGGATGTGACAAGAGCGTGAAAGACGTTCAGACGCAATTCGAAATGCGTGAAGACGTGGATGACTTGCCCCTTCTTCTCCCAGCTTGCGGGGAAGGGGGCGGCATCTGTATCCGTCGCTCCATCCTGCCGCGCCGTCCAGTCGGTGGTCGGGACGACCCGCATGCCGCCGAGCAGGCCTTTGTCCGGACGCCGAACGAGCAGAACCGAGCCATCGGGCCGGGACGCGACGAATGCCGCGCCCAGGCGCACCGGCTTGACCTTTTTCGGCGGCTTGACTGGAAAGGCCTCCGGATTGCCGGCGCCGCCCGCCTCGCAGTCTTCCAGAAGCGGGCAAATCGCGCAGGCCGGCGAGCGCGGCGTGCAGATCGTGGCGCCGAGATCCATCAGGGCCTGGGCAAAATCTCCGGCGCGGGTCTTGGGCAGGGCTTCGCTCACCCGTGCCTTGATCTCGGTCTTGGCTTTTGGCAGTGGCGTATCGATGGAATAAAGCCGGGTGAAGACCCGCTCCACATTGCCGTCGACCACCGCCACGCTCTCATCAAAGGCGATTGCCGCAATAGCGGCCGCGGTGTAGGGACCGATGCCGGGCAGTTTCGAGAGCCCTTCGGCCGTTTCCGGAAAGCGCCCGCCGTGATCATCGGCAACGGCGCGCGCGCAGGCAATAAGGTTGCGGGCGCGGGAATAATAGCCGAGCCCGGCCCAGAGCCGCATGACGTCTTCGTCTTCGGCGCCTGCCAGTTGTTTCACCGTCGGCCAGCGCTCCAGAAACCGCTCGTAATAGGGTTTGACGGCCTTCACGGTTGTCTGTTGCAGCATGATTTCCGACAGCCACACCGCATAGGGATCGTTGATCACGCCCGCCGCACGATCATCCGGCGTGACCCGCCACGGCAGCGACCGGTGGTGGCGATCATACCAGGCAAGAAGATGGGGAGCGATTTCGGAAGTCATCGGGGCGGGTGGCGTCTTTTGTTCGTGGACACTAAAACACGTGTCTCGCAAATACTCGGCGTGGGGGAGCGTCAGGACCGGCTTATGGCAAACGAAAACACTCCGCAACATTCCGCAGCGGGTATCGCCTTCATGTGCGTGGGCGTGGCGAGCCTGTGCATGAACGATGCGATGGCCAAATCGCTGACCGACGTTTATTCGCCGCTGCAGATCCTGTTCATGCGCAATATCATTGCCCTGCCGATCGCAATCCTCCTGACAATTCGTATGAGCGGTGTCGCAGCTCTCAGATCCCGCCGGCCGCTCGCGCATTTCGTGCGCGGTTTCCTCTGGATTGCGGCGACCATGTTTTTCTTCACGAGCCTCATGCATCTGGGGCTGGCAGAGGCAACGGCGATCGTGTTCGTCGCGCCATTGTTCATAACGGCCATCTCGGCGATCGTGCTCAAGGAGCATGTCGGCTGGCGACGCTGGCTCGCCGTCTGCATCGGTTTTNTGGGNGTGCTGATCGTTGTNCGTCCGGGAGGCGCTGCGTTNCAGTCGGCGGCTCTCCTGCCGATNGGCGCGGCTGCGGTCTACGCCTTCCTGATGATCAGTTCCCGCTGGGTCGATCCCCGCGAGAGCGTCTGGACGCTGCTNCTCTGGCTCACCGGAACCGGCGCGGTTCTCAGCGCNTTCGTCGTGCCCTTCGTCTGGGTGCCCTTGCAGGCCGAACATATCTGGCAGTTTCTCGGCATTGCCGTTTTCGGCACGNCCGGCATGACGATGATGAGTCAGGCTTTCCGGCTCGCGCCCGCGGCCATTGTCGCACCCTTCGATTATACNGGCCTGATATGGGCGACCATTCTGGGCTTCNTATTCTGGGGCGACATGCCTGANCTTGCGACCTATNTCGGCGCNGCNGTCATCACCGCGAGCGGTATCTATGTCATCTGGCGCGAGNNCAAGGTGAAGGANGCCGGATAGCCTCTNCANTCAGAGCGGACATGCCTGTCGAGCCCTCGCACGTCGGGTTCGAGATGTGCTATCGTGGTTCTGTCANATGAAGAGANTGCCCGCATCCATGGCCTACAAACCGCGACGCGTCGCCACCATTGCCGAACTNGCCAACAAGCTGGTCGATCCGCTGCTTGCCCGCAAGGCCGGCATAAATTCGATGTTGCTCTCCTCATGGGGCGAGATCGTGGGCGAGCGCTTTTCGGANACTTCGCGGCCCGAACGCATCCGCTGGCCGCGGGATAATGGCGAGACGGAAACCGGCGCGGGATTTTCGCCCGGCCAATTGACGGTCGCCTGCGAAGGGGCGAGTGCGGTGTTTCTCATGCACGAGGAGCGCCAGCTCGTCTCGCGCGTCAACGCCTTCTTCGGCTTTGCCGCCGTCGATCGCATCCGCTTCGTGCAGAAGCCTGTCCGCCAGCCGTCGCAGAAGCCGCCCGAGCCCAAACTCGACCGGCTGCAGAAACGCAAGCTCGACGACATCCTCGACGAGGTGGAGGATCCGAAATTGCGCGCGGCTCTTGAGCGCCTCGGAACGGGCGTCATGTCCCGCAAGAACCGCCGGACTTGATTTCCTGACAATCCACGCTTTTTAATACTTTGTGCGGAGAGAGCTCCGAGCTTTATCCGTTGTTCACCATTTCAAGCGGCGTGGTGGTATCGATGGGGCAAGACAATCGGCTTCGGCCGGCCTGCGAACCGGATAAGTGCCAACGTCCGCCTGTGGCGAGGTTCGGCGTATGAGTTTACTTGATCCCATTCTTCACCGTGCCATCAAGGCGGGTCGCCTCAAGGTTACAAAGACAGACGGCAGCCGCGTGCAGTTCGGTGGCTTGGAACCTGGACCCGATGCGGCCATCCGCTTCACCGAGCCCGGCGTGGAAAGGCAAATCCTGCTCAATCCGGAACTCGGTGGTCCGGAAGCTTACATGGACGACAAGCTGGTCATCGAGGAGGGCACGCTTCACGACGTGATCCGTATCTTCATGATCAACCGCGACCGGATGAACCAGTCGCCCTTCCAGCGTTTCTGGCAAGAGGTCGCCCACCGCTTCCGCTTTATCCAACAATACAATCCTGCCAGTCGCGCCAAGAAGAACGTCGCCGTCCATTACGACATCGGCGAGGACATCTATCGCCTCTTCCTTGACCGCGACATGCAATATTCCTGCGCCTATTTCCCGACAGGCGAGGAGACGCTCGAAGAAGCCCANACACTCAAGAAGCGCCACATCGCCGCCAAGCTGCAGATCGCTGATGGCCAGAGGATCCTCGANATCGGCTGCGGCTGGGGCGGTATGGGGCTTTATCTCGCCCATCTCGCTGATGTGGAGGTCTTGGGNGTCACGCTGTCGGAGCGGCAGCTGAAAGTCGCGCAGCGTCGCGCCGAGATCCTCGGCGTCTCCGACAGGGTGAAATTCGAACTGCTGGACTATCGCGCTGTCACTGAGAAATTCGATCGGGTCGTTTCCGTCGGAATGCTCGAACATGTGGGCGCCGGCTACCTCGGTGAATATTTCTCCACCGTGCGCGACCGTCTGACNGACGACGGCGTGGCACTCATNCATGCGATCTCGTCGATCGCGCCGCCCGGCGGCTCGATGCCGTTNCTGCACAAATACATNTTCCCCGGTGGCTACACGCCGGCGCTCTCGGAAACNATGACAGCNGTCGAGAACTCCANTCTCTGGCTTCTCGANTGCGAGATCCTGCGCCAGCACTACGGTTACACGCTCGCCCACTGGAGNGAACGGTTTGCCGCCAACCGCGATACGGCCGTGCAGATCATGGGCGAACGGTTCTGCAAGATGTGGGAGTTCTACCTCACCATGTGTGAAGCCAGCTTCATGGATGGCACGTCCCANGTCTTCCAGNTGCAGCTCGCCAACAAGCGNGATGCGGTTCCGATCACCCGNAACTATATCGAGGACGAGGAAGAACGCCTNGCATCCATCGAGAAGGGCTTTCTGGACCGGGTCGTGGGTTCGGCGCATATGGCGCTNGGCAACTGAGTAATCTTGCCGTCAACCAGCCTTATCACACCGGTGTGAGAGGGCCCGCTCTTGTTTGGCCACATTTGAACCTATAGGAAAACGGGCANCTGCCGCTTTGCAGGCGGCAGGTGTTGCCTATGTGTTTCGGGCACCACCTTGCGAACAATAACACAGGGAATTCACTTATGGCTTCGTTGACCAGCAGGCTCACCACCGCANTGTCCGCCGCGGTTATTGCACTCGCGCTTACGGCTTGCTCCGACAGCTCCGACACGGCTGTCAAAGCCGAAGCGCCCGCGCCGTCGATGGAAACCACCGGATCCGTGACGCCGGTNGAGAGCAACGANNCTGCCGCGCCCGCNAAGACCGATGCCGTCGAACTGGCCCAGGCCGACACAACCGATGAAACGGTAGGTGAGACCGAGGCTCCGGAAGCACGTGGCGAGGTCGACGTCGACAAGCTGATGGCGCCCGGCCCGATGAAGGAAATGGCCGAAGGTGAGGAAAATGCTCCGGTCACGATCGTCGAGTACATGTCGATGACCTGCCCGCATTGCCGTCAGTTCCACGAGAACACCTATCCGGCGCTCAAGGAAAAATACATCGACACCGGCAAGGTGCGTTTCATCCTGCGTGAATTNCCGCTCGACCCNCGTGCCGCCGCGGCCATCATGCTGGCCCGTTGCGCGCCCAACGACCAGTATTTCGCCATGGTCGACGTGCTCTTCAAACGCCAGACCGTATGGGCAACTGCGCAGGATGCTCGCACTGAACTTCTCAATATCGCCAAGCTGGCCGGTTTTACACAGGAGAGCTTCCAGGCTTGCTTGACGAACCAGCAGCTTCTCGATGATGTGAACACCGTCAGAACAAAGGCTGCCGAGGAATTCGGGGTCGACGCGACGCCGACTTTCTTCATCGATGGAAAGCGGTATTCGGGGGATATGTCGATTGGTCAGATGTCTGCCATTATCGACCCGCTGCTTTGATTTCAAAGTGCGGAAGCTGCGGGCGGTGACGCTCGCGGCTTCCGCACGTCCTGACCTCATGACCGGAGGCGCCCGGCCGTGAAGTTCAACCGCCTGCGCCTTCTCGGTTTCAAGTCCTTCGTCGAACCCACCGAATTNGTNATCGAGCGCGGTTTGACCGGTATCGTCGGCCCCAATGGCTGCGGCAAATCCAACCTGGTTGAAGCCATGCGTTGGGTGATGGGNGAAAACTCCTACAAGAACATGCGTGCGTCCGGCATGGACGACGTCATCTTCTCGGGCTCCGGCAACCGNCCGGCGCGNAACACAGCCGAAGTCGGCCTCTATCTCGACAATTCNGACCGCACCGCACCGGCNGCCTTCAACGATCAGGACGAAGTGCAGGTCACCCGCCGCATCGAGCGCGAAAGCGGTTCNGTGTACCGCATCAANGGCAAGGAAGCCCGCGCCAAGGATGTGCAGCTTCTCTTCGCCGACGCCTCCACCGGCGCGCGCTCGCCNTCGATGGTGGGGCAGGGACGTATCGGCGAACTNATTCAGGCCAAGCCNCAGGCCCGCCGCCAGCTGCTNGAAGAGGCGGCCGGCATTTCCGGNCTNCATTCNCGCCGTCACGAGGCCGAGCTTCGTCTNCGGGNNGCCGAAACCAATCTCGAACGNCTCGACGACGTCACCTCCGAACTCGAAAGCCAGATCGAGAGCCTGAAGCGNCAGGCCCGTCAGGCNAACCGCTTCCGNTCACTGTCCGCCGANATNCGCCAACTCGANGCNACGCTTCTNCATATCCGCTGGAAGGCGGCNAANGAGCAGGANGCGGANGCNGANAGNGCGCTNTCGCAGGCCACNAGNCTTGTCGCCCAGAAGGCGCAGGAGCAGATGGANGCAGCCAAGGCACAGGCGATNGCNGCNCACAANCTGCCGGAACTGCGNGAGGCNGAGGCNAACGCCGCGGCNGCNCTCCAGCGCCTNCAGATNGCCCGNACCCAGATCGAGGAAGAGGCNACCCGCGTCGCCCGCCGCAAGACCGAGCTNGAGGANCGNGTNCGCCAGCTCGAANCCGACATGGAACGCGAGAATGTNNTGATNGCNGACAANGCCGGCGTNCTTGCGCGNCTGTCGGANGAGGAAAACGAACTCAACGCCGCNCTNGAAGCNTCGGGNGGTCGNTCNGNCGAACTCAAGGANNCCTATGANGGNGCTGCCGCNCAGCTCGCCGACAGCGAAGCCGAACTCGCNCGNATNACNGGCAATCGCGCGGAAGCNGCCGCCGAGCGCAGCCAGCTNGAAAANTCGATNCGGGAACTNGCCGAACGCANGCAGCGCCTNGANAGCCAGATNGCGCGNCAGGACGNCGAANTNTCGGCGCTGGCNGAGCGTATCGCNGGCCTGCCCGATCCCGTCGCCAAGAAGGCCGATGTCGAGCGTGCNNCCGANACGCTNGCNNCNGCNGAAGNCANACTCGCGGATATCGAGGCNGCNCTCGAAGCCGCCCGCGCTGCGGAGACAGAAGCCCGTGGACCGGTNGCNGANGCNAAGGCNCGGNTGAANGCGGCCGAGACCGANGCGCGCACGATTGCTCGGATGCTCAATGCTGGCGCGAGTTCGGACCTGTTTCCGCCGGTGCTCGAGAAGATCAAGGTCGATCGCGGTTTCGAGACCGCGCTGGGTGCGGCACTNGGNGACGATCTCGAACTGCCGACGGATGACGCCGCGCCCGCCTATTGGTCGCTCGCCGATGGCGGGGACGATCCCTTGCTTCCGGCGATCGCAACGCCGCTTCTGACCCATGTTCGCGCGCCAGGTGAACTCTCCCGACGCCTCGGCCAGATAGGTATTGTCAGCGATTTCGACACCGCCCTTTCGCTCAAGGCACAGCTCAAGCCCGGTCAGCGGCTGGTGACCAAGGACGGCGCGATGGTGCGCTGGGACGGCTATGTCGCCTCCGCCGATGCGCCGACCGCTGCCGCGATGCGGCTCGAACAGAAAAACCGGCTCGCCGAACTCGACGCCGAGGTGATCGAGGCCACCACCGGACTGCGCCAGGCCGAGGACGGTTTGAGACAGGCCAGTGAGAAACTCGCGGCCCTTTCCAACGAGCAGCGCACCGCCCGCGATGCCATTCGCGAGGCGACGTCGGCACTGGGTCGTGCGCGCGACGAACTGGCCAAGGCCGAACGCGCTGCCGGCGAGTTGTCGAACCGCCGCGAGGTGCTGACCGAATCCCGTGCCCAGGTCGGCGCGCAACTGGCCGAAGCGGTGGAAGCCCATGAGGGGGCAAGCCGGGCGATGGCCGACGCGCCGGATCTCTCCGATCTCGACCGGGCACTCGCCGAGATCCAGGCGAAAGTCGCCGGCGATCGCGCGACCGTGGCAGAAGCTCGCGCCGCTCATGAGGGTCTGGAACGTGAGAACGCCGGTCGCCGCAATCGCCTGGCGTCGATTGCCAATGAGCGGCAGGGCTGGATCGACCGTGCCGCTAAGGCGGAGAGCCATCTGGCGTCGCTCGCAGAGCGGCTGACAGGCACGCGTGAAGAGGCCGAGAAGATCGCCGACGCACCTGACGAGATCGATCTCAAGCGCCGTCAGCTGATGAGCGAATTGACCAAGGCCGAGACCGCTCGCAAGGAAGCCGCAGACAAGCTGGCGGTCTCGGAGACTGCCTCGCGCGAGGCCGACAAGGTGGCGACCGAGGCGATCACCGCGCTGTCTCAGTCACGCGAGGGCCGGGGGCGCGCCGAAGAGCGGCTGATGGCGGCGCGNGNGCGCCGCGAGGAAGGCGAGGCTCGCATTCGCGAGGCGCTCAACTGTTCGCCGCACGAAGCGATCCGCCAGTCCGGCTTAAAGCCCGACGACGCGCTGCCCGATCCGGCTATCCTCGACCGGAATCTCGACCGTCTGCGCGTCGAGCGCGAGCGGTTGGGTGCTGTGAATCTGCGTGCGGACGAGGAACAGGCGGAGTTGTCCGAGCGCCTCAACCTCATTGTCACCGAGCGCGAGGACGTAATCGAGGCGATCCGCAAATTGCGCGCCGGCATTCAGAGCCTCAATCGCGAGGGCAGGGAGCGGCTTCTTGCCGCCTTCACCGTCGTCAACGACCAGTTCCAGCGCCTTTTCACCCATCTTTTCGGTGGTGGGACGGCGGAACTCCAACTGATCGAGAGTGACGACCCGCTCGAAGCCGGTCTTGAGATTCTCGCGCGTCCGCCGGGCAAGAAGCCGCAGACGATGACGCTTCTTTCGGGTGGCGAGCAGGCGCTGACAGCCATGGCGCTGATCTTCGCGGTGTTCCTGACAAACCCTGCGCCGATCTGCGTGCTCGACGAGGTCGATGCACCGCTCGACGACCACAATGTCGAGCGCTACTGCAACCTGATGGACGAGATGGCGCGGACCACCGAGACCCGCTTCGTCATCATCACCCACAACCCCATCACCATGGCCCGCATGAACCGCCTCTTCGGCGTCACAATGGCCGAGCAGGGCGTCAGCCAGCTCGTCTCCGTCGACCTCGAAACCGCTGAGCAGCTGCGCGAGGCGAGCTAGGTTTCGCTCCAAACAGCGAGTTCGTTGCCGGCCGGATCCGTAAAGTGAAATCGCCTCCCGCCTGGGAATGCGAAAATCTCCCGCGTGATGGTCCCCCCAGATTCGGTGACCGTCGCGAGCGTGGCTTCCAGATCCTCAGAGAAAAGCACGGGCAGCGGCTTGGTTAACTCAAGCTCGGGTGTGCCGTCGAAACCGCCGTCAAGGCCTTCCGAGAATGCCGCATAGCTCGGTCCGTAATCGGTAAACGACCAATCGAAGGCGCGTGCATAGAAGGCCTTCATGCTGTCGATGGAACCCTTCGGGGCAGGCAATTCAAGGTAATCGAGTTTACCAGTCTTCCGCATGCTCTACTCCTGACGAACGGAACAATTCGTTCATGATATGTTCTTTTTACGGGATTGTCAAAAGTCGTAACCCTTCTTTCGCGCGCGTTAAGGTTTGTTGAGAGAGCCCGGCTTGAAAACCCATAAATAAGGATGGAGAGATCGACGGGTTTCTACCTGTAGTAGCCAATTTTCGCGGGCGCAATCTGCTCAAACATTGTCTACGTAAAAATCTCTACTCACGGCTTTTAATGTCCTCCAGAAGAAGGAGGACGTGTCTTGATGAAGGTTCGCAATTTCTCCAGGAACAATGACGGCGCCGCCGCCATCGAGTTCGCAATCGTGGCGCCGCTCTTCATCCTCATTCTACTTACCTTGGTCGGATATGGGATTTATCTCAGTGTCGCTCACTCTGTGCAGCAGTTGGCGGCGGATGCCGCCCGCGCCTCGATCGCCGGCCTGAGCGAAGCCGAGCGCCAGGACCTTGCGAACACATATATCCACACATCGAAAATCTCGAACGGCTTCCTTGATCAGGACAAGCTCGCCGTGCGCGTCGAAGCTGATGCCAAGAACAGCAATCAGTTCACTGTGACCCTCACCTATGATGCATCCGACCTGCCCATCTGGGCGCTCTATTCTTTTGCCATGCCCGGCAAGGAGATCTCGCGCTACTCGACCATTCGCGTGGGAGGTGTGTGATGAAATCGCGTGGCCATAAGCTTTCCAGCTTTTCGAAAGACATGTCCGGCAGCATCGCGGTACCGGCGGCGGCGTCGCTCATGCTGATTGTCGGCACGCTCGCACTTGGCGTCGATTATGGGGCGATCACCCTTCAGAACCGCAAGGCGCAGGCCATGGTTGATATCATGGCAATCCAGGCGGCAAGCCATATCACTCAAGCCGAGGAGATGGTTCGCGGCTACCTCGAAGACAACCGGCTGGACTATGCGATCTCAGTCGACAAGGGTTATCTCCTCGCTGATGGCAAGATCGTTGGGGAAGAGGAGGTATTTCACCTCACGAACACGGTCATTGAGCTCGAAGCCGGAACATACAAGCCAGATCCCAGCCTTGTGGTTAGCGAGCGTTTCGTGCCTGCGGGACCATCCGCGCCCGACGCTATCCGGGTGAGGGCGCGGCAGAAGGCGGAGCTCTATTTTGCGTCCATGCTGACCGATCCCTTCGAATTCGAGGTTACCGGCACGGCTTCCGTGACGAAGCAGGCATCCTTCTGGATAGGTTCACGCCTGGCTTCTCTGAACGGCGGCATCCTCAACAAGGTCACCGGCGCGTTGTTGGGCACCGAACTGTCCCTGAACGTGATGGACTACAATGCACTCGCCGCTGTCGATCTCGATCTCCTATCGTTCTCGAAGGCTTTGGCCAGCCGTGCGTCGCTTCAGGCCGGCACGTTCAACGATGTGCTGGCCGCCGACGTTTCCCTTCCGCAAGTGCTCGGTGCCATGAGAGCAACGCGAGGCGTGAGCGGTACCGCCGCTACGGCTCTCGCCGCCATCGAAAAGTCAATCGGCAACGCCGATACCGAAATAAGGCTCGGCAAGCTCATCGATCTTGGCGCGGTCGGCAATGACCGGATCGACAGTCTTCAGGATATTGAGGTGCACGGCAACCTTCTGCAGCTGGTCTCCTCCGCCGCTGCGCTCAGCAAGCAGGGCCGGCAGGTTGTAATCGACCTCGGCACGGTGGTCCCGGGGATCGGTCAGGTCACAGCCAAGCTCGCCATCGGCGAACCTGCCGGACATTCGCCGATGATCGCGGTTGGCTCGGTCAATGATACGGTCCGGACCGCACAGATGCGCCTGATGCTCGATGTCGAGGTCTCCGGCTTCCTCGCGCTGCTGGGCACGAAGATCAATCTGCCCGTCTATGTGGAGACGGCATTTGCCGAAGCGCGCCTTCGCTCGATCACCTGCGGTGCAAGCTATGTCGGGGACGAGGTGAAGCTCGATGTCACGCCTGGCCTCGCCAAGCTCGCGGTCGGAAAGGTCGATGACGCCAAATTCGATGACTTCTCACGACCACTCGCCCTTGAAAGAGCGACCATCGTCGATGCACCTTTGCTGAAGGTCTCCGGTATCGCGGACTTGGCGGTTTCCGACACCTCCTCACGCACAGTGACCTTTTCGGGCACCAACATTCACAGCCACGCGGTCAGGAAAGTCTCAACGCGCAACTTCATCGGCTCGCTGGCAGGAAATCTTGCCGACAAGGTGCGTCTTGAGGCCCGTGTGCTCGGTGGTTTGTCGCTGGTCAGTCCCGATGCAGCATTGTCGCTTGTCGGTCAGACGCTGGAAAACGCTGCAGCGCCGATCGACGAGGCGATCTACAACACGCTACTCGCCTTGGGCGTGAAGGTCGGCGAAGCGGATGTGAGCGTAACCGCCGTCGATTGTGGTCGACCCGTTCTGGTGCAGTAGCTCCGTCTCTCTTGTGTTCCAGCGCTAGAGCCGGATCGCCGTTTCTTCCTTGGCGGTGCGAATGATCATCATGGTGAAGAAGCGCGCCACGTTGGTCTGGTCCCGGAACAGCCTGTCGCACAGTGCGTCGAACTCTTCCATGTCGACCAGCCGCAACATCAGGACGACATCTGTTTCTCCCGTGACCGAATAGGCGTGGGAGACCGCATCCTCTTGGACTGCGAGGTTCAGACATTGCCGCATGTGCTGCTCGCCATGCAGCTTCAGTTCGACGGTCACCAGGGCCTTGATGCCGCGGCCCGCGCGCGAAGGGTTGAGGATCGCGACGATCTTCTCGATCACACCGGTCTTCCTGAGCCGCTGCACTCGCCGCAGGCAGGTCGAGGGCGACAAGCCCACCTCGTCGGCGATATCGGCATTGGTGCGCGAGGCGTCACGCTGCATGAGATTGAGGATTTTGCGGTCGATCCGGTCCATTGCCCGACGATACCGTCACCCGACTGTTTTGCAATAAAATTGCAAAACTATGCAATATTTGACCACAAATTCGAAGCTGGACGCGTTAGAGAATGCTGGTAAAGAGACCAGACCTCGCCAGGAGCCTTCCCGTGTCCAAACTCATTGATATCTTCCGCCGGACGCCCGAGATTTTTTCGATCTACTGGATGCTCTTCCGCATCACGGTGCCGGTGACAATTCTGGCGGAGGTCGCATCGCGCCTCGGGCTGATCGAGTGGATGGCGCCGGTCTTCTCGCCGGTGATGAACCTCGTGGGGCTTCCGCCGGAACTCGGGCTCGCATGGTTGACTGCGATGATCGTCGGCATGTGGGGCGCGGTGCCGCTTCTGTTTTCGCTCGTCGATATCTCGACACTCAGCATTGCCGACGTCACGATCTTTTCCGTGCTGATGCTGTTTGCCCACGGTTTGCCGATCGAGCAGAAGATCATTCAGCAGGCAGGCCCCGGGATGACGATCACGACGATGCTGCGCATTGCCGGTGCTTTGGGTTACGGTTTCATCCTCCATCACCTGTTTACGGCCACCGGCTGGCTGTCCGCTCCGGTCGATCCGGTCTGGATTCCGTTGTCGGGCGCGACCACCTGGTCGGACTTCTTCCTCGGCCTGGGCGAGGCGATGATCTGGATGTTCGTCATCCTCGTCGGGCTTTTCTGGGTGCTCGAGATCATGAAGCTGATCGGGCTGATGGATTTTCTGATGCGCGCGCTCTCGCCGATGTTGCGGCTCGCGGGTATCAAGGGGGAGGCGGGCGAACTCACGGCCATCGGCCTGTTTCTCGGCATCTCCTATGGCGCCGGCTTTCTCGTCAAGGAGGCGCGATCGGGCCGCGTGTCGCCGCGCCAGGTCTTTCTCTCCTGTGCCTTCATGGGGTTTGCGCACTCGGTGATCGAGGACACGATCCTGGTGCTCGCCCTCGGTGCCGACATCTACACGGTGCTCGTCGGCCGGGTGATTTTCGCGGTGATTGCCACCGGCATCATCGCGCTTCTCCTGCGCAGTGTCTCTGACACCACGTTCCTCGCCACGCTTTACCGCCAGAAGGCTTGACGCCGTCGCTGAGGCGGTAACCGAAGAGGCATCCGATGAAGCGGGAGGAGTTTCCGGTAGGTGAGCTTTTCCCGTCTTTTTTCCTTTCAATCGATATGAACGGTCGATGAGGCGCCCGCGCGCCTTGACGCTGCCCTTTTCGCGCGCCTAAGCCATTGGAAGGATTTGTGTGCGGCGCAAGAACCGCCAGGGTCCGAGGGACTTTTAGGGGAATATGCGAATGACCAAGTGGGTTTACGTCTTCGGTGACGGCCAGGCGGAGGGCTCGGCCCAGGACAACCATCTTCTCGGCGGCAAGGGTGCCAATCTCGCCGAGATGTGTTCGCTCGGTCTTCCCGTGCCGCCCGGGCTGACGATCACAACAGAAGCCTGCAACGCCTATTACGAGAGCGGCAAATCCTTCCCCGACGGTCTCGAGGCGGATGTCATGACGGCGCTCGAAAAGGTCGGCGCCATGGCCGGCCGCGCTTTCGGTGATCCCGATCGTCCGCTGCTGCTCTCCGTGCGCTCCGGTGCGCGCGCCTCGATGCCCGGCATGATGGACACGGTCCTCAATCTCGGCCTCAACGATGACAGCGTGCTCGCCATGGCCCGTGAGAGCGGCGACGAGCGCTTCGCCTGGGATTCCTACCGCCGCTTCATCCAGATGTATGCCGACGTCGTCATGGGGCTCGACCACGAGGTGTTCGAGGAAATCCTGGAAGACGAGAAGGCCCGCCTCGGCCACGAACTCGACACCGATCTGACCGCATCCGAATGGCAGGAGGTGATCGCCCGCTACAAGCAGACGATCTCCGACGAACTGGGTCAGGCCTTCCCGCAGGATCCGCGCGAGCAGCTCTGGGGCGCCATCGGCGCGGTCTTTTCGAGCTGGATGAACGCACGCGCCATCACCTATCGCGGGCTTCACGATATCCCCGCCTCCTGGGGCACGGCGGTCAACGTGCAGGCGATGGTCTTCGGCAATTTCGGCAACACCTCGGCCACCGGCGTGGCGTTCACCCGCAATCCGTCGACCGGCGAGAACCGTCTCTATGGCGAGTTCCTGGTCAATGCGCAGGGGGAGGACGTCGTCGCCGGCATCCGCACGCCGCAGTCGATCACCGAGGCCGGGCGCATCGAGTCCGGCTCCGACAAGCCGTCGCTCGAAAAGACCATGCCCGAGGCCTATGCCGAATTCGTCGAGATCACCAAGCGGCTCGAGGCGCATTATCTCGACATGCAGGATCTCGAATTCACCATCGAGCGCGGCAAGCTTTGGATGCTCCAGACCCGCACCGGCAAGCGCACGGCCAAGGCCGCGATCCGCATCGCCGTAGAAATGGCCGACGCCGGCATGATCACCAGGGAAGAAGCCGTCCGCCGTATCGAGCCCGCCTCGCTCGACCAGCTCCTGCACCCCACCATCGATCCCGCCGCCGAGCGCCCCGTCATCGGCTCGGGCCTGCCCGCCTCACCGGGCGCTGCCACCGGCGAGATCGTCTTTACCTCCGAGGACGCCGTGGAAGCCGTCCGCGCCGGCCGCAAGGTCATCCTCGTGCGTGTGGAAACGAGCCCGGAAGACATTCACGGCATGCACGCCGCCGAAGGCATTCTCACCGTGCGCGGCGGGATGACTTCCCACGCGGCCGTCGTCGCCCGCGGCATGGGCAAGCCCTGCGTCTCGGGCGCGGGTAGCTTACGCATCGACATGCGCAACCGCACGCTGCTGGCGATGGGCGCCAAGCTCGGTCCCGGCGACGTCATCACCATCGACGGATCGTCCGGCCAGGTGCTCAGGGGCGCAGTCCCCATGCTCCAGCCCGAACTCTCGGGCGATTTCGGCCGCCTGATGGAATGGGCCGATGCCACCCGCCGCATGACCGTGCGCACCAATGCCGAAACGCCGGCGGATGCCCGCGCGGCGCGCTCCTTCGGTGCCGAAGGCATCGGGCTCTGCCGCACCGAGCACATGTTCTTCGAGGACGGCCGCATCAATTCCATGCGCGAGATGATCCTGGCCGACACCGAGGAGGGCCGCCGCGCGGCGCTGGACAAGCTGTTGCCCATGCAGCGCTCGGATTTCGTCGAGCTCTTCGAGATCATGCACGGCCTGCCGATCACCATCCGCCTGCTCGATCCGCCGCTGCACGAATTCCTGCCCAAGGGCATGGAGGAAGTCGCCGAGGTGGCCGAGACGCTGGGCATCGACGCCGAGGCGCTCGCCGCCCGCATCGAGGAACTCCATGAGTTCAACCCCATGCTCGGCCATCGCGGCTGCCGGCTCGCCATCTCCTGGCCGGAGATCGCCGAAATGCAGACCCGCGCCATCTTCGAAGCCGCCATCGAAGCGGCAAAAACCACCGGCGCACCGGTGGAACTCGAGATCATGGTGCCGCTGGTCGGCCTGCGCTCCGAGCTCGATTTCGTCAAGGCGCGCATCGACCAGGTGGCGAGCGACGTCATGTCCGAAGCGGGCCAGGAGATCGCCTATCTCGTCGGCACGATGATCGAGCTGCCGCGCGCCGCCATCCAGGCCGGTTCCATCGCCGAGGCCGCCGAATTCTTCTCCTTCGGCACCAACGACCTGACCCAGACCACCTTCGGCATCTCCCGCGACGACGCCCAGTCCTTCCTGCAGACCTATCGCCAGAAGGGCATCATCGATACCGACCCCTTCGTCACCATCGACACCGAGGGCGTGGGCGAACTCGTCCGCATCGCGTCCGAAAAGGGCCGCGCCACGCGCCCCGGCATGAAACTCGGCATCTGCGGCGAACACGGCGGCGACCCGGCCTCCATCCGCTTCTGCGAGAGCGTCGGGCTGGATTACGTGTCGTGTTCCCCGTTCCGGGTGCCGATTGCAAGACTGGCTGCGGCGCAGGCTGTGGGGAAGGGGGAGTAACCCTCTCCCCCGCGGAGGGGGGATGTCTGCGCCAGCAGACAGAGGGGGGATGCGGCAAGCGCCTATCCCTCGCCCTCGTCATTCTCGGGTCAAGCACGAGCATGACGGACGTTGATAGACTGAAGCGCAGGAAACGAGTCGCTTTCATGTCTTATGCGAAATTGCTTTCTCCAGTTAAAAGTGAGATCACTTGGCGGCGATTTTCGCACGAAACGGAGTGCGTCTTTTAGACGTCGCGCTAATTGTATTTAGAGGAACTTATGATGAGTGACGGTGAAGGTGAACTTAATACAGAGGCTGAGGCAGATGATGTTCCATTTGTAGAGTTCGATATATCTGTATCCCCGTCAGATCCGAGTCTAGAGCTCTTAGCTAATCAAGTTAAAAGAGGGGATATTATAGTTCCATTTTATCAGCGTAAGTATGTCTGGAAAATTGAGCAGGCTTCACGATTAATTGAGTCATTTTTGATGGGCTTGCCTGTTCCTCAAGTATTTCTGTATATAAACAAGGATGATCAGCTTGAGGTTATTGATGGGCAGCAGCGAATTATGTCTATCAAATATTTTTTCGATGGGCTTTTTGGTGAGGCTGATAATAACAACAGAAGACAAGTTTTTCGACTTAAGGGTCTTTCAGAGCGATCCGAATATAATGGAAAGACATACGATGAGCTTCCGGCTCGTGATCAGCGCAGACTAAGGAACGCTACGCTGCGGGCAATCAATATTAAGCAGCTAATGCCCAGTTCTAGAAATGATAGCGTTTTTCATATTTTTGAACGCCTAAATACGGGTGGGACGCAGCTTAAACCGCAAGAAATTCGCAATGCTGTTTATAGAGGCAATATTGTTGATGCCCTCAAGGATTTGAATAGCAATATTGAGTGGCAGAAAATTCTGGGCTTGAAGAAGCCTGATAAAAATCAAAAAGATGTTGAGCTAGTTCTTCGATTATTTTCGCTGTTCGAAGTGTGGTCAGATTATGAAAAGCCAATGCTCCGGTATTTAAATAATCAAATGGATGCTAATCGCGATTTTTCTTCTCCGCGAGCTAGCCGGTTTGCCGAGCGGTTTCCGTCGGTCGTGCAAAAGGTCAATGAGTCGCTCGAATCCCCATTTCGTCCAAAAGGGGTGATCAATGCCGCTGTACTCGAGGCTGTTATGGTTACTTTGCTCGAAAATGACGAGATTACAGCTGGTGAGCTGTCGGATCGATACCCTAAACTCTTGGCTAGTGAAGCGTTCTCTGAATCAGTGAGTCGAGCTACGACAGATACTCAAGTATTGAAATCGCGGCTTGAAGCGTCAAGAGAGATCCTCATAAATGGCTAGAGAAGATCTTCGCATTCATTTCGATAGGATTGAAAAGCTTGCGGGAGAAATATCTAGACACGTGCCTTCTGAAACTACAGGTACTTTGGATTTCAGAGCCGATTTAGCAGGATTGCTTGTTGTGACGATCGCGGCATCTTACGAAAGTTGCGTTAAAGAGACGCTCGTTGGTTTTGCTCGTCGTCATCATGCTGCATTTGAAAGCTATACATTGAAAAATTATAATAAGTTAAACAGTCGAATTAACATAAGAGATTTATACTCATATACGAAGACGTTTGATGATAATGTGGGGGCTCGGTTTAAGATTCTACTTCGGGATAGGAAAGCTGCGCTAGATGATAGAATTGGCCGCAACATTGAGGCTGCGTACAAGCAAATACTAGATTGGCGACATGATTTCGCTCATGCCGGTGTCAGAAACACTACGATCGAAGAAGCAATGGCAACCCATCGGCTTGCGAAAAGGGTTCTTTACGCGTTCGATGACGCCTTTTGCGGCAAATAGCTCGCCCATCTTTTCCACCTCCTCCAACCCCATGCGATACTGTCATCTCCTCCGTAATCGGACACGCCGGAAACGTCCCGGCGCGGGCGGGGGGAGACGCCCGGGGCGGCGGCCGGAACGTGCGGCCGTCTATCCGGGAGGCGATGGAAGGCGGGTATCCGTCACGGGCGAGGCATTCGCCCTGACTTAATCCGATCCCGTCAATCGGCCAGCTTGCGGGTTTCGCGCGGGTGTCGAGGCGGCCATGGCCTGACGGGGCAGGAAACCGGCCCCCGAGAACGTCTCGGGTACGCGCTCGGCGCGGGCCAAATAATCTATTCCTAGAGAGGCATCGCGCCAGCGCGGCCTTTCCGGCTTTATGATGAGACAATCCGGGCAGCCTCGCTGTGCCGGAACAAAGGTGCTTGTACCGTCACGTTCTGCGCCAACGCTGCCACTCACTCTTCGTCATTCTCGGATCAAGTCCGAGCATGACGAGTGGAGGGATTTTCGGATTCAGCCCGGGCATGACGAAGGGAGTGGACATGGATGAGTGTCGGCGGGTTGAGTGGAAGCTGCGGCAACCTCCCTCTCTCCCCTCGAGGGAGAGAACGGTTCGTCACGGCTTGGCATCGGCCAAGTCGTTCGACGAACCAAGAGAGGGGGAACGCGGCACGGTTCAAACCTGCGAATGCCCCCCTCTGTCGGCTTGCGCCGACATCTCCCCCGCGAAAGGGGGGAGAGTGGAAGAACTCATTCCGCCCGCAACACCATGCGACGGAACCCTGCGCGCTTTCACGACTTGTAGGGGCACACGCGCCGCGCGCCTGTCGCGCGCCATCAACGGGGAATTCCCATGAAGCTCTTTTCCTGCCCGGCCTGCGGCCAGGCGGTCTATTTCGAAAACGTAACCTGCGTGCGCTGCGGCCGCGCCACCGGCTACGATCCGGCCGCCGATGCCATGGTCGCGCTGGAAAAATCCGGCGATGTCTGGCAGCCGGTCGGCACCTACACCGATGCGTCGGGCCAGGGCATGATCCCGGCGCTGCGCTATTGCGACAATTACCGCTTCGGTGTGTGCAACTGGCTGGTGCCGGCCGAGCAGGCGGCCAAGGGCGGCGAGCATGTCTACTGCCTCGCCTGCCGCCACAACGTCACCGTCCCGGACCCGGAAAAGGGCGACAATCTCAGGCTCTGGCAGGCGATGGAGATCGCCAAGCGGCGGCTGTTCTACACGCTTTTGCATCTCAACCTGCCGCTCGTCACCCGCGAGGAAGATCCCGAGGGCCTCGGCTTCGATTTCCTCGCCGATCCGGATCAGCCGAAGAAGCCGAAGGTGATGACCGGCCATGACGAGGGGCTGATCACGATCGCGCTTGCCGAAGCCGACGAGGCCGAGCGCACGCGCCGGCGCGCCCAGCTCGGCGAACCCTATCGCACGCTGCTCGGCCATTTCCGCCATGAGGTGGGCCACTGGTACTGGGACCGGCTCGTCCGCGACGGGCCGGAGGGCACGCTTGCCGCCTGCCGCGCCGTCTTCGGTGACGACGAGGCCGACTACGCGGAGGCGCTGAAGACCCATTACGAAAACGGCCCGCAGCCGGGCTGGCAGGAGAATTTCGTCTCCTTTTACGCCGGCTCGCACGCCTGGGAGGATTTCGCCGAAACCTGGGCGCATTACCTCCACATCATAGATACGCTGGAAACCGGCCATGCCTGGGGTGTCACCATCGCCCCGCGCATCGACCAGCCGGAACAGCTCTCGACGAGCATCGGTTTCGATCCCTACGCCGAAGACGTCGACATGCGCACCATTGCGGACGCCTGGTTCGTGCTCTCCGCGTCGCTCAATTCCTTCAACCGCGCGATGGGCCACGGGGATCTCTATCCCTTCGTCCTGTCGCCGGCGGTGATCGACAAGCTCGGCTTCATCCACGATCTGGTACGCGGACGCATCGGCAATACGTAAGACAAGCGGAATGGGAAAGCGCGAAGAGGGCGTTTGGCGGAATAATTTTCTCTTATCCCCGATGGGGCTGTAAGCCGCGACCCTGCGGGCCATCCGGGAACAGGGTAATCTGCGCGCACACAATTTGGAGATAGATCCAATGGACCTGGTCCCATTCTTTGACAGTTACGGCGAAGCCGGTACGGCCCTTCTGGGCGGTGCGGTGCTGGGCGCCGTTTTCGGCTTCTTCGCGCAGCGGACCGCCTTCTGCACGCGCTCGGCCGTTCTCGATTTCACCCGCCGCGCGGGCTTCACCGCCTTCGCCACCTGGCTGGCCGGTTTTGCCGTCGCCATTCTCGGCGTTCAGCTCCTCGTCTGGTCCGGCCGCGTTGACGTGATGGAAACCCGCTTCTTCTCGACCGCGCAGTCGCTCTCGGGCGCGCTGATCGGCGGCCTGGTCTTCGGCATCGGCATGGTGCTCGCCCGCGGCTGCGTCTCGCGGCTTCTGGTGCTGGGCGCCTCGGGCAACCTGCGCGCCGTCTTCTCGATCTTCGTCATCACGGCCGTCGGCTACGCCACCTATACCGGCGTTCTGGTGCCGCTGCGCGATTCCATCGGCGGGCTCATGAGCACGCAGGCCACCGGCGGCAACGACCTTCTCGCGATCTTCGGCCAGCCGCAGATCGTCGGCGTCGGCATCGGCGTGCTGCTGCTGGCCGGCTCGCTGCTGGCGGCGTTCCGCGCCAAGATTTCGGTGCTGCGCTATATCGGCGGCGCGCTCGTGGGCGCGACCATCGTCGGCGGCTGGTACTTCACCTACGAGATGTCGATCCAGGTGTTCGAGCCGGTCCAGGCCGAAAGCCTGTCCTTCATCCGTCCGCTGGCGACCTCCATCGTCTATGCGACAGAGAGCGACGCGCTGTTCGGCTTCGACCAGGGTATCCTGATCGGCATCCTCGCCGGTGCCTTCGTGGCGGCCCTCCTGTTCCGCCAGTTCCGTATCGCCACCTTCTCGGAGCCCAATACGCCGTCGATCCTGCGTTATACGGCAGGCTCCGTGCTGATGGGCTTCGGCGGCATCCTGGCGGTCGGCTGCACCATCGGCGCGGGCTTCACCGGCGGTTCGGTGTTGGCGCTCTCCTCGCTGATCGGCCTCGCCTCGATGATCGCGGGCGCAGCCGTCACCGATCTGGTGCTCCAGCAGATCGAAAACGGCCGCTTCGCCCAGCCGCAGCTGCAGCCCGGCGAATAAGCCAGATCGTTTTATCGGGGAAAAGTTTCGGCCCGTCTCTGCTCTCAGAGGCGGGTCAATACGTTGACGAAGGCGCGGGCGAAATCGGTCAGGCCCTTTGTGTCCTCGTCCGGCTCGGCGACCGTGATCGTCTCGCCATCCGCACCGAGCTTGACGAGCAGGAAGATATCCTCGCGGTCGTCGGCCTTCATCCGCAGCATGGCGATGCGCTCGCAGTCGAGCGCAAGTCCGGACGCCGGAAGTTCGAAGAGATACTCCGCATCCAGTTCGCGCGCGGCGGACTGAACGGTTGCCACAAAACCGGCTCGGTCGGGCGTGGTTTCGCCGAGCGCGGTTTCGATCTCCTCTATCGATCGCTTGCGGGATGTCTGCTGGGGAAGCTGGGCCGTCCCGGTTGCCGGGGTGATATCCTGGGTAATGTCCTGCATGTGTGCATCTCCAATGCCGCTGCCAAACATAACCCCAGACCCGCAATCATGGTTCCCTTCAAGAATGGCTGAAGTGTGGCGCTTGCCGTTGCGACATTCGCGCGATATGGCTCGTTGCCCGTCCGTTTCCAGCAGGCCTCCATCCCGATGCCCTATCGCCCCGAACGTCCCGTTTCCATCGCCGCCATCTGGTCGCGCCGGCTCGGCCTGTTCGCGCTGGTGCTTGCCTTGACGGCCTTCGTGCTTCAGCGNTTCGAGATCGTCACGCTCGCCAACGCCATCGCCGTCATCCTNCTCGCAGCGGTNATCGACGTCTTTGCAGTGGCTTTGGCAGTCATCGGCTTCACCATGCTTTGGCTGATCGGCGCGCGGGGAGGGCGTGCCTCCTTCTGGGGTATGATGATGGCGATCATGGTGCTGACACCGGTCGGCATTGGCGCTGCACGCTACGTCATGCTGCCGGCCATCCACGACATATCGACCGATTCCATCGCGCCGCCTGAATGGCTCGACGAGCCGCCGGTCGAAGCGAGCTGGTTGCCGCGCTCCGCAACTGTCAGTGCGCAAGAGCGTGGCGAACAGTTCGCCGCCTATCCGCAACTGACCGGCCGCCGATATGGCGGCGCCATCGACCGTGTCCTCGAGGCGATCACCGCGCTTACTCAGGAACGCAAGTGGCGCCTGGTCGACACCGAAGGCGCGGATTTCCTCATTCCCGATCAGGAACCGCCCGGCACGGAACAGAAAGCCGAAGAAGGCGAGGGCGCTGTTCCGATCCCGGTCCCGAGACCTGAAACGGGTGAAGGCGTGACGGCAGTATCCTCACCGATCGTGCGGCTGCAGTTCACCCATCGCAGTCTCATTCTCGGGCTGCGGCAGGACATCATGATCCGGCTCGTCGAGGAGGAAGAAACGACCTTTGTCGATATTCGCGCAGCCACCCGTACAGGCCAGCACGATCTCGGCCTCGATGCCCGGCTGGTGCAAAATTTCCTGCACGATCTCGACGTCGCCCTACTCGGCATCGCCGGCGGCTGAACTCTAGCCGCGTTCGTAGATGCCTTTGAGCGCCGGCGGGCCATCGGTCACCACCGCGCCCCGCTCGACGAGATCCTCCAGATGCGCCAGCACGGAGAGTGCCGCGGCTCCGTGCAGGCGCTTGTCGGTGTCGCGATAAATCACCGCGACCATCTCCGGGATCGTTCTGTCACCCTTCTCGATGCGCGAGAGGATCGCGCTCTCCCGCATCCGGCGATGNGCTTTCAGCGCGCGGGAGAATTTCTGCGGNGCNGTCACGGGNCCGCCATGGCCCGGATAGTAGATCCGGTCGTCGCGCTTGATCAGCATATCGAGTGACGCCATGAACTCGCGCATGGCTCCATCCGGCGGCGCGATGATTGTGGTCGCCCATGCCATTACGTGATCGGCTGAAAACAGAACGTTTCTGCGTCGTTCGGCGAAGGCCGCATGATTGGCCGTATGGCCGGGCGTGTGCAGAACCTCGATCTCCCAGCCATCACCGTGGAAGACATCGCCATGGGCGGCGGCGATATCCGGGCGAAAGTCCATATCGGAGCTTTCCTTGAGCGGGTTGATCTCTCCGTCGTGGAGCGGTCTGGAAGCCCGGTGAGGGCCTTCGGCGACAATGGTAGCGCCCGTCTCTGCCTTCAGNCGTGCGGCNAGTGGCGAGTGGTCCTTGTGCGTGTGAGAGACGAAGATGTGGCTGACGGGNCGNCCNCCNATNGCNGTNAGCAGNGTGCGCCAGTGGCTCTCGTCCTCCGGACCCGGATCGATGACGGCAAGGGTCTCCGTGCCGACGATATAGCTGTTCGTGCCGGTAAAGGTCAGCGGGCCCGAATTTGGNGCCGTCACACGGGNGATGCCGTCTTCCAATGGCANGGACTGACCATGTGCCGCCTCGAAGGCGCGATCGAATTCGGGGTCTTCCAATGATTTCTGTCCTAGTCGCGAAGGCTACGGTGAGGCTGACATCNGCGTCAGTCATNCGATAGCTGTTGGAAGGCCAACATAAGCGGTAAANCTGCCGNCTTGCCAGCTTGGAGGAAAAGGGTGCTTGAGAAAGGCNGCCTCCAGATCGGGATCAGCGAAGGCGCTGTTGGCCGAGTTGATGCAGTCTGGAGATCACGTTTAAGCGGCCGGATCAAGGCAGCAAGCATTGTATCGATGACAGGGTGATGGCAAGAGTGCTCATCCCTTTCGCGAGGGAGGGACGTGCACACGGGCAGAAAAAGATCGGGTTTTATGTCGGTACCGCTGACACATCTTCAGCGTCTTGAAGCTGAAGCCATTCACATCATTCGGGAAGTTGCATCCGAATTCTCCAATCCGGTCATGCTGTATTCGATCGGCAAGGATTCGTCGGTGATGCTGCATCTCGCACTCAAAGCCTTCGCGCCCGCCAAACCGCCTTTCCCCTTCCTGCACATCGATTCGAACTGGAAGTTTCGCGAGATGATCGCGTTCCGCGACCGAATGGCGGCGGAGAAGGGCTTTGATCTGATCGTCCACAAGAATGCGGAGGGCATGGCCGAGGGGATCGGTCCGTTCTCCCACGGCTCGTCGACGCATACCCACATCATGAAGACTGTCGCGCTTCGTCAGGCGCTCGATGCCGGTGGATACGACGCCGCGTTCGGGGGCGCGCGGCGGGATGAAGAAAAGTCTCGCGCCAAGGAGCGCATTTTCTCGTTCCGCTCGGATGGATATGCCTGGGATCCCAAGAACCAGCGGCCGGAAATGTGGAAGACCTATAATACGCGGATCGCCAAGGGTGAGTCCATTCGCGTCTTCCCGCTCTCCAACTGGACCGAACTCGACATCTGGCAGTACATCCTGAGCGAGAATATCGAGATCGTGCCGCTCTACTTCGCCGCCCCACGTCCGGTGGTGGAACGCGAGGGCATGTTGATCATGCGAGATGATGAACGCATGGCGCTGAAGCCGGGCGAAGTCGTGGAAGACCGGATGGTTCGCTTCCGCACGCTCGGCTGCTACCCGCTGACCGCCGCTGTGGAGAGCAGGGCCCAATCGCTTGAAGCCGTCATTGCCGAGACGCAGATCGCCCGCACCTCGGAGCGTCACGGGCGGATGATCGATCACGATGAATCCGGCTCGATGGAGAAGAAGAAGCGGGAGGGCTATTTCTGATGACAAGTCACCCGCGCTCCACCGAAGAGGATGATATCCGGGCCTATATGGTCGAGCAGGAAAACAAGACGCTGTTGCGCTTTCTCACTTGCGGATCGGTGGACGACGGCAANTCGACCCTTATCGGCCGGCTTCTCTTCGACACCAAGCTGATTTTCGAAGACCAGATCGCATCCCTTGAAAGCGACTCCCGNCGCCACGGCACTGCAGGCGAGGACCTCGATTTCGCTCTGTTGGTCGATGGTCTGGAAGCCGAACGCGAGCAGGGAATTACCATTGACGTGGCTTACCGCTTCTTCGCCACGCCGAAGCGAAAGTTCATCGTCGCCGACACGCCCGGCCATGAGCAATATACCCGCAACATGGCGACCGGTGCCTCGACCGCCGATCTTGCGGTTGTTCTGATCGACGCCCGCAAGGGGGTTCTTACCCAGACGCGGCGGCACTCGTTCATCGCTTCACTGCTGGGCATCCGGCACGTGGTGCTGGCCGTCAACAAGATCGATCTTGTGGGGTACGACAAGGCTGTCTTCGATCGCATCGTCTCCGATTACATGCAGTTTGCCGGAGACCTGGGGTTTGAAACCATCCGGCCGATCCCGATTTCCGCCCGGTTTGGCGACAACGTGGTAGAGCCTTCGGGCAACATGCCCTGGTATGACGGCCCCTCGGTACTGCAGCATCTCGAAGACGTTCCCGTGGGAGACGATCTCGAAGCCGCGCCGCTTCGCTTCCCTGTCCAATATGTGAACCGCCCGAATCTCGATTTTCGCGGTTACTGCGGCACCCTTGCTTCGGGGCAGGTCCGCGTCGGGGATCAGGTGGTTGAAGCCCGTTCGGGACGTGCGGGCAAGGTCGCTCGGATCTTGCTCGGTGAGGTCGATCTGGAGGAGGCGCGGGCCGGCCAGTCAGTCACCCTGACACTCGAAGAGGAAATCGACATTTCGCGCGGTGACATGCTCGTTGCTCCCGANGCGCGCCCGCAGGTTGCCGATCAGTTCGAGGCGCGCCTTGTCTGGTTTTCCGAGCAACCGCTTCTGCCTGGCAGGCAATATGTCCTGCGGACCGAGACCGCCGAGGTGCCGGCAACCGTCAGCGCTCTCAAATACGCTCTCGACATCAACACCTTCGCCCATGAGGCGGCAAAGTCGCTTGTTCTCAATTCCGTCGGTATGGTCAATCTGTCGCTTGGCGCACCGATCCCGTTCGATCCGTACTCAGACAACCGTTCGACCGGCGGTTTCATTCTGATCGACCGAATGACAAATGCGACGCTTGCTGCTGGCATGATCACGCATCCGCTGTGGCGGGCCACGAACGTCCACTGGCAGGCGCTGGACATCAATCGCAACGCGCGCGCCGAGCAGAAACACCANAAGCCAGCGGTTCTGTGGTTCACCGGGCTTTCGGGTTCCGGCAAGTCGACCATCGCCAACCTTCTGGAAAAGCGCCTTCACGCCGATGGTCGNCATACCTATCTTCTGGATGGNGANAATGTNCGNCACGGGCTCAANCGCGACCTCGGCTTNACCGATGAGGACAGGGTCGAAAACATCCGACGTGTCGGCGAGGTTGCCCAGCTGATGNCTGATGCCGGGCTCATTGTCCTNGTGTCGTTCATCTCCCCGTTCCAGGCTGAACGCCGCATGGCCCGCGAACTTGTGGGAGACGGCGATTTTGTCGAGATTTTCGTCGATACGCCCTTCGAAGAGTGCGCAAGGCGTGACCCCAAGGGACTTTATGCCAAGGCGCTATCGGGCGAGATCCGGAATTTCACAGGCGTCGATTCACCCTATGAAGTGCCGCAAAACCCGAATATCAGGCTCGAAACGACAGAGAAGACGCCCGACCAGCTGGTCGAACAAATTATTGACTGGTTGAAGGCAAACGGTTTTGTCTCGTGATGCAGCGNCGNGACAGGACTGAACTGCATGAAGGATNCGAGTGTCATTTCGATGGATGACGGGTTGAAGAAATTGGTGGCGGAGTTTTCCCGGCTAGCCCTGCGCGCTGGCGAGATCATTCTGGATATTCGCGCCCGCGGCACAAAGGTNGTGGAGAANGCNGATCANTCGCCNGTCACCGAGGCCGACCGGAAGGCGGAAGCGCTNATNCTCNCAGGNNTGGCCACGGCTTGCCCGGATATCCCNGTCGTTGCCGAGGAANCNGCGTCTGCCGGTTGTTTGCCNCAGACCCTCGGCGAGCGTTTCATTCTGGTCGATCCGCTCGANGGGACCCGCGAGTTCATCGCCGGACGTCCGGACTTCACCGTCAATATTGCCCTCATCGAGAAGGGCGCGCCGGTCGCGGGCGTTGTTTACGCGCCCATCCGAGGCACCCTTTGGGCGGCCTGTCGTGACCATGCCTGGATGGCGGATGCAGAGGGTGACCACAGGCCGGGTCCGCCGCGTGACCTCGGGTGCCGTGGCTGGCAGACGCCGCCCTGCATCGTTGCCTCGAAATCTCACCGCACGCCCGAAACCGAAGCCTTTATTGCCCGCTTCGAAGGCGCGACGACGAGCGCCATCGGCTCTTCATTGAAGTTCTGCCTCCTGGCGAGTGGCGAGGCCGATCTCTATCCACGCTACGGCCGTACCATGGAATGGGACACCGCGGCAGGTGACGCTGTTCTTCGTGCGGCGGGTGGGTTGACGGTGACGCTCGACGGCAAGCCGCTGACCTACGGCAAGCGTGAACAGCCGGACGATGTGGATTTCGCCAACCCATTCTTCATCTCCGCCAGTCGCGACGGCGTCGCGCGGCTGATTAAAGACCAGGAAAGTGCGGGCCGTTGATCATTTCCCATATCATTGGAGGTCTGGGGAACCAGATGTTCCAATACGCTGCCGGCCGGGCCTTCGCCGATTCTCGAAATACGCAACTGAAGCTCGATCTGAGTGACATGGCGGGTTACCAGCTTAGAAGCTATGCCCTCGACCAGTTCGCCATTCGCGCCGAGATTGCGGATCCGACTGAGATTCCGGCCCGGAAGCCAAAAGGCCTGAAAGCAAAACTGGGGCAGTTGAGAGGGCGTCACAAAAGCCAAACCGTGCGATATGTCGAGCCATCTCTCCGTTTCGATCCCGAGGTGAGGCAACTGCCCGAACCCGTCCATTTGACCGGATACTTCCAGAGCGAGCGATACTTCAACGACTTTGCCGCGGAGATCCGGCGAGATTTCGCTCTCGCGCAACCGTTCACCGCCGAGCGCCAGCAGGTATTCGACGCCATCCGTACGGCGTCCAAGCCGGTGTCTGTCCATGTCCGCCGCGGCGACTATGTGTCGAACGCGCATGCCAATTCCGTTCACGGTACCTGCGAGCCGGTATGGTACGATATGGCCATTGCACAAATGGTCGAAAGCCTGCCTAACGCCACCTTCTTCCTGTTTTCCGATGATCCCCAATGGGCGAAGGATAACATCGCCTTTCCTCGGGCGGTCACGCTCGTTGAACCCGGCTCGGATGGCCGCGACGCGCAGGACATGCAACTGATGGCGGCGTGCCATTCCCATATCGTCGCCAACAGTTCATTCAGCTGGTGGGGCGCATGGCTCAATCCGAACCCGGAAAAGCGCGTGATTGCGCCAAAGCAGTGGTTCAGGTCCAAGGAAATGGATGCAACGGACCTTGTTCCTGAAAGCTGGAAAAGGGTCTAAACAGACGATCCAGATCGATCGCCAGAGAGACAGTTTTCTTCCGCTCTTTGAATTAGACCGTTTCGCCTTTGGGCGTAAACGGATAGCATCGACAAGCGACTGAATTCATTTACGCATTCCGATTTGGCCGATTCCGTCAAAATCAGAATTGCTCTAGAAACTGTTCACAATCACGATAGGGGATGTCGTTGCGATTTTTCGCCAAGCTCAAGAAGAGCCTGATCAAGCGCTACCGCATTTACGTTCTGGGCGACAATTTTTACCGCGACGTCAAGCGTTGGTTCGCCGACAATGAANAGTCCGACATGCGGTATGATAACGACTTGGACGCCAACTCCATTGTTTTCGATGTCGGCGGGTTTCAAGGCGATTTCGCGGATGAAATATCCAAGCGCTACAATTGCGCGATCTACATCTTTGAGCCCGTTGCGGAATATTATGAGGCCTGCGTCGCAAGGTTCTCCGGAAATGACAAGATAAAGTGCTTCCATTTCGGACTTGGAGGTTCGGAAGCGACATTCACGGTTTCAGTGGCCGGTGATGCCTCCTCGACGGAGAGAGGCGATAAATCCAAGCCGTCCGAGAATATCCGGATCCGGCCGCTCGCCGATGTGATGATGGAGCTGGGCGTCGAGAATATCTCGCTCATAAAGATGAATATCGAAGGCGGCGAGTATGATCTCATGACGCATGTTCTCGATCGCGGCATTGTCGACCGGGTGGAACAATTCCTCATCCAGTTCCACAATTTCGTCCCCAAGGCCATTCAGCAGCGCAATCGAATCCGCGACGCTCTCGGCAGGACGCACCAGTGTCTCTGGTGCTATGAATTCGTTTGGGAAAAATGGGTTCGCAGAAGCTGATACTGCGCGAGGCGGGGTCACGCCGTCCGAAATGAGGACTTGATCTTGCGCCACAGGTCTCGCCGGAAACGGCGTTCCGGGAGCAGGATCCGAGGGCGCTCCGGCTCAGTGCATGCGTCCTTCGCTATCGGCGCAAGAACAGCAAACACATTGTGCTCTTCCAACACGGCTTTCCGCGCTTTTCCAAGCGCCGGTTGTGCCCGCTCGGCTAGATCGGAATCGATGACCTTGCGGATCGTGGCGATTGCCCCGTCAGGGTCGTTCATGTCGATCGCGGTGTAGGATGTCTTGTCGAAATAGTCCGAGATGTTGGTACAGCCCGCATAGATTGGATAGGTGAGCGTCAGGACGGGATCCGACAATTTTTCGGTCCAGTAGTCGGGTCCGACATGATTCTCGATTGCGATATGATAGCGGTACTCGGCAAGCACTTCGAGCTTGTCGCCGAAGCCATTGACGTTTCGCCCGTAGAAATCGATTTCCGAGCCAAAATGCTGCTTGAGCTTGTCGACGAATTCCAGCCGGTTTCGATGCCCGCGCGTCATGGCCTTGTCCGAGGCCACCACGGAGATGAGTTTCGTTTTCTCAGGGGAATAGGTCCGGAAATCCTCATATGGCATCGGCTGATCGCGCAACGCGCCATCCTCGCGGAAGACGCCAACGTGCCAAGGGAGGCCGGGCTGGCTGAAGATTGCATGCGGGTGATTGCATTCGGGATCCGTTGTGAGCACGCGATCGAATTGCGCGAGAAATCGTGACCTGTAGGACTTGAAGGTCCACGGCTCGGAAGCGACGAAAACGGCCCGTTTCACCGTCAGACCATCCGCTTGAGATGCCAGTGTATCCCCGTACAGAAAAACGACATCGCACTCAGACAGATCGCCGTCGAAGATAAACTCCACATCTTCCCAAGTCGGATTGCCGCCTGGAAACTGCCGGTGCCAGGGCCACTCCCCGGGGCCGGCGGAGAAACCTGCCTTGATCATGGCTGCGCCGAGCTCCGGAAACGCGAAGTCGGCTGACCTGTTTGAGACTGCTGCTTCATTGTTCGGCGTCTGTCCGTTTGACCGCATATAAGCAGTGTTCGGTGATGACGATTCTCTTCACTGTTGCGCCTTGCGATAACTGTTGGTGGGTGGCGATGCTGCTCAATTTGAGCTGGTCCAACGGCCTGTGTATCTCAAATTATGGAGAGACATCCTCACTTCGGACCATAGCTTGTAGGCGAGCCTTCTCACTTTGTATTGGCTCGTTTTCTTTACAGGCATACTGCTTTGCCTGATCTCAGACGCTTCATCGGCATCCGCAGCATGATGTACCGGCGTCGGCAGAAACCCTCTGATAGGCACGTTGTGAGTCCAGAACCTGTCGAGATGCAGGTCTACCGGTTCGAACCAAGTCTCTGCTGTCTGCAGCAACTTCCGCGCAGCTTGTGGCGAGATGGCATAACACGAGGTGCCAAATACAGGGCGCTCATATCGGACGATCTTCAAATTCCGAGAAACGGTTTCACACAGAGTGTGCCGGCGCGAGCGATGTGCGGAGAACCGAAGCAGACCGTATTCGCTGATTTTTCCAGTGGCGATGCCATAAGCCTCCAGGAAAGACGGGCCGATCTCGATATCGTCCTCGCAAATGAGAATTGGGCGATCCTGAGAAACGCAGCGCTGCCATAAGATGTAGTGGCTTGCAAAGCAGCCCAGCTCACCCGCAGACAGCGGTATACCCCGGCGCGTAAGGGCCTTGTGCTCGTCATAGTGTGCAAAAAGCGGGTGGGGTCCGGCGCGTCCGTCGACTGCTTCGAAAAAGCTGTAGGGCAATCCGAGCGGGGCAAGCGACTGCTCCATCGCCCGACGTCTCTCACTCGAACGCGCAAGATTGACGACGACGATTTCCAAAGCATCCACTCCCATTTTTTCCACCACCAGGCGCATCGGCTCGCTCCGCAAGTTTACCGCGTGATGCCTTCGCTATAACATCGGCTGAGTTGCGGTTGTGCCATCTCAGCTGGAGCTGGGGTTGGCGAGGGTTTCCAATGCGATTGCTGGTACTTGGTGACAGCCATTCCGCATACAGTTTTTGCGGCGTCAAGGGCGCGAAGATATTCTGGCGTGGACCGGTCACGATGCACCGCGCCGCTCGTGACGGAATTGCCAGCCTGGTGCCACGGAATTGCATCCCGGCAACCGGTGACGTGATGGTCCTTTCCTTCGGCGAAATCGACTGCAGGGTTCATATCGAGAAACAGGCGAAGCTCAAGGGCCGAAGTGCCATACAGGAAGCTGATGATCTCTGCGATCGGTTCGGAACTGCCTTGAACGCTTTCTCGAAAACATGTCCCGCCCAGCTGGCGCTCGCTTGCATCGTTCCNTTCAATCCGCAGTTTCTCGAACTGACAGGGCGTGATCTTGATCGTCACATTCGGCAGCAGAGCCGCATCAGAGACCATGTGAACGAGCGTCTGAGGCGGANGGGCTTCCCCTTTGTGGACTTTCGCAGCTCTTTTTCAAATGAGGACGGAACGATCATTCCGTCTCTCAGCGATAGAAACTTCCACATCAATGCGCGGAAGTCGCAAGCTGTTGTCGATGCCCTTAACTCGGCACTTGGCAGTAACTTCAAATTCAGCAAACCGTTTCTCCTGCCGCTTGACCACGCACAGCCGGAAAAACGCTTGGGANTCTTCAAGCGAATGGAACGCTACGTCAAAATCCGGAGGAATGCTGTCCTCGCGCGCCTTGCGGACATCTTGAGGTGGTGGCGAGACTAGGCTGTGACATAGCCCGACCGCAAAACCCGTCTACACGCGCAAGTCTGACTGGTGCTGCAGGAACCAGCGATAGGTGTCCGCCAATCCACTTTCGAGATCGATGCCGGCCTCCCAACCAAGGGTTTTCAGCCTGCCCACATCCATCAATTTGCGCATCGTGCCGTCGGGCTTCGACGGATCGGTTTCTATGTCACCCTCAAATCCGGTGATTTGCGCGACGAGCCGCGCAAGATCCAGAATCGATATGTCCGTTCCGGTGCCGATATTGATGTGGCTCAGCATGGGATCTGTGGCCGCCTCATAGACCGGGTTGGGCAGGTCGAGGACGAAGANGGACGCTTCCGCCATATCATCCACATGGAGAAACTCGCGCCGGGGCGTTCCNGTNCCCCANATNGTGACTGTCGANGCGCCGGTTTCCTTCGCCTCGTGGAAACGCCGGATCATCGCGGGAAGAACGTGGCTGTTCTCCGGGTGAAAATTGTCGTTTGGGCCATAGAGATTGGTCGGCATCACGGACCGATAGTCCCGACCATGTTGCCGGTTATAGCTCTCGCACAGTTTGATGCCGGCGATCTTGGCGATCGCATAGGGCTCGTTTGTCGGNTCGAGCTGACCCGTNAGCAACGCGGTTTCCGCCATNGGTTGCTCNGCCTGCTTC
Source organism: Hoeflea sp. (assembly GCA_002707605.1). Classification (GTDB taxonomy): domain Bacteria; phylum Pseudomonadota; class Alphaproteobacteria; order Rhizobiales; family Rhizobiaceae; genus Pseudohoeflea. The sequence goes on along the minus strand of PANK01000001.1, from coordinate 889,941 downwards.
GGGTAGATGCAGGAAGANCCGAGGAAAAGCAGCCGCTGCACGCCGNACATATGCGCGGAATGGATCACGTTGGCTTCCATCATGAGGTTGTCGTAGATGAAATCAGCCGGATAGGTGTTGTTGGCGTGAATGCCGCCAACCTTGGCAGCGGCCAGGATTACCGCATCCGGGCGCTCTTTTTCCATGAAGGCACGGACGCTGGATTGATCGANGAGATCAAGCTCNGCATGCGTCTGNGTGAGCAACTCGATGTCGGCGNCGGCCGCTTTTCGTTTTTCAAGCTGGCGCAGAATGGCGCTGCCCACCATCCCTCTGTGACCGGCGACATAGATCTTCTGCATTGCCGTCATTGTCCTTCGATCGAGAGGGGCAGGGCAAAGCCATGAGCTTTCAACAGCGCATGGCGNCGTGCTTCCATGAGATCGCTNGCNACCATCTCNGCACACATCTGCTGGACGGTGATATGNGGNTCCCAGCCGAGNTTGGCCTTGGCCTTCGACGGGTCGCCGAGCAGCGATTCTACCTCCGCGGGGCGGAAATATGCCGGATCGATGCGGATAATGACGTCACCGACGGAAACGGCAGGGGCGTTTTCGCCGTCGATGCTGTCGACGATGCCGATCTCATCCACGCCTTCGCCTTCGAACCTGAGCCGGATGCCAAGCTCCTCGGCAGACCAGATGATGAACTGCCGNACACTGTGCTGGACGCCCGTCGCGATCACGAAATCCTCCGGNGNGTCCTGTTGCAGCATCATCCACTGCATGCGCACATAGTCCTTCGCATGACCCCAGTCTCGCAGNGCGTCGATGTTGCCCATATAGAGGCACGGCTCCAGCCCCTGGGCGATATTGGCCAGCCCGCGCGTGATCTTCCGGGTGACAAATGTCTCNCCGCGCCGNGGGCTCTCGTGGTTGAAGAGGATGCCGTTGCAGGCGTAGATGCCGTAGGCTTCNCGGTAGTTGACCGTGATCCAGTAGGAATAGAGCTTTGCCACCGCGTAGGGGCTGCGCGGATGAAACGGCGTCGTTTCCCGCTGCGGCGTTTCCTGCACAAGCCCGTAAAGCTCCGACGTCGAGGCCTGATAGAAGCGTGTGGTCTTTTCCAGGCCGAGAAACCGGATCGCTTCGAGAATGCGAAGGGCTCCGAGCGCATCGACGTCGGCTGTGTATTCCGGAGCTTCGAAACTCACCGCCACATGAGATTGAGCCCCGAGATTATAGATCTCGTCCGGCTTGATATCAGAGATGATTCGGGTGAGGTTCGATGAATCCGTCAGATCGCCGTAGTGNAGTTTCATGCGCGCATGCGGTGCATGAGGGTCCTGATAGATATGGTCGATTCGCTGCGTGTTGAAAGACGAGGCGCGACGCTTGATGCCGTGAACTTCGTACCCCTTTTCCAGCAGGAACTCCGCCAGGTAGGAGCCGTCCTGGCCTGTGATTCCGGTGATCAGGGCGCGTTTCGTCATTCGCAGTTCTCTTGAGTTGGTAACCGATGCCCCCGTATACGCAAAANCCNTCTCACTGTCACTTGAGCATCAGGCCGTCNCTCGTTTCCGCCCNGCCATCNGCGAAATCAAGATCGAGGATTGCCAAAGAGATAGACATTGGGTAGAGCGTGCTGCGCCGATGCTGGGGCGTAGCCAAGCGGTAAGGCAGCGGTTTTTGGTACCGCCATGCGCTGGTTCGAATCCAGCCGCCCCAGCCATTCTTCCAGTTCGAGCGGGAAGGCCACGTTTCGGTTTTCTATTGCCCAGCCCGGCGGAATTCCCATGATTCTTCGCGAGTCGCGGCGACGGCCGAGGTCGATCGTTGCGGCACACGAAGCCCGAAGCTGAATTGAAGATCAGGCAAGTCCGAGGCGGATGAAGTCGTGGACGTGAACGAGACCCACCGGCCTGCGCTCGGCTGTCTCGTCTTCGACGACGAAAAGGGCCATGACTTTCTGTTCGTTGAGAAAGCGCAGCGCGTCCTCGGCAAGCATATCGGCCTGGATGATGCGCGGGTGGTTGTTCATCACTTCTTCTACGAGCGCCGAGTTCAGTTCGTGCAGATGCCGGCGCAAGTCGCCGTCGGACACGACGCCGATCAAATGACCATTGTCGTCGATCACACCCGCCAATCCGAAACTCTTTGACGTCATGACCATCACGGCCTCCGTCATCGGCATGTCGGCCGGAATGAGCGGCAGCCGATCGCCGGAATGCATGAACTGCCGAACCTTCATGAGTTTCAGTCCGAGGCTGCCGCCCGGATGCAGTTTCTGGAAGTCCTCGCGCGAAAAGCCGCGCATGCGCATCGTCGCCATGGCAAGTGCATCGCCAAGCGCCAGCATCATCGTGGTGGAGGTGGTCGGCGCCATGCGGATCGGGCAGGCTTCCTGGGCGGCGGGCAAAACGAGCGGGATGCTGGCTGCCCTGATCAGTGTCGAATCGCTGCCGGATGAAATTCCAATCACCGGAATCCCGATCCTGTGCGCGTGCTCGATCACCGGCAACAGTTCGGCGGTTTCACCGGAATTCGACAACAGCATCAGAGCGTCGCGCGACGAGATCATGCCCATATCGCCATGCGCGGCTTCCGCGGAGTGAACGAATGAAGCGGGTGTGCCCGTTGAAGCCAGTGTCGCGGCGATCTTCTTGCCGACATGGCCGGACTTGCCGAGGCCTGAAATCACGACCCGGCCTTCGACGCTCAGAAGCGCGCTGACCGCATCCGAGAAGGTACCATCAAGTGAGGCTGCCAGCGCGGAAAGGCCTTCGGCCTCCATCGCGATCACGTCGCGTCCATGCGCCAGGATCTCGTCGGGTGCCGTCTTGGACAATTTGTCGAGCATCGCCGTCCACTCCAAAGAAACATCTTCGACGTTTCAATAGGCGTCATGCGGCGCCGTTGCAAAGTTTTTCCCGGTTTTTGGTCGATTCCGGTTGGGTTAGTGCCGGTTCCGCGCCAGCCATTTGTGCCAACCGGCTTCCGAGCCGTTGAAGACGTTGAGGTCGATGCGGGTATCGTGGCTCGCCGCCAATCCGGTTCCGGAATACTGCCAGAAGACGAAATCCCTGTTCGGATAAACCTTGGAGGGATGAGCGGCCACCGAACGCAGCCAGAACGGATAATTCTTGAACGCACCCTGAAGATTGTCTTCGTAAAAATCCGGTGCCGTATAGATGATCGGGCGTTGGCCGTAATGTGCTTCGAGCTTGTCCATGAAGACCTGCATCTTCTCACGCACGGTGGCGGGCGACGGGCGCTTCTTGCAGCTCGACGTGTGGTTCCATTCGACGTCGATCACCGGGGGCAGGGCACCCTTTTCCTTCGGCACATTGCGAATGAACCAGTCGGCTTGGGAGCTGGCCGTACGGCACCAGTAGAAGAAGTGGTAGGCGCCGCGTGGAACGCCGGCTTCACGGGCGGCATTCCAGTTCTTGCGGAAATTGGGATCGCTATGGTCGCCGCCGTCGGTCGCCTTGATGAAGGCGAAGTTTCCGCCGTTTCGACGGAGCTTTTTCCAATCGATATCACCCTGCCAGCGGGAGACGTCGACACCATGAACCTGAAACGGATGGGGCGAGAGGCGGCCGAAATTGATGGGCTTGGCGTCGGAGAATGATGCCTTGTAAATCTTGGGCCGGGCATAATCCGTCGGCGCCGGAACCGGGCTTACTGTCGGGACCACAGGTTCTTCGGCGCGAATGACGGCCAGTTCGACGGGTGACTTCGCATGCTCGGAGGCGAAGCCGAGTTCGGTGGTCGCCTCGATGGTCGTTGCCGACTGTTGAGGCACGTCTGCAACATCCAGACCGGCCGGCGGAACCATGGGACGAATGGAGGCGGTGGCACCGGGGTCGACCTTGCTGGGTTTGGCGATATCCAGTGCGTCGATGCCGGACGATGTGCAGCCCGCAAGCAGGCTGAGAAGGACTGCCAGCGCAGTGCCTTTGTATGCTGAGATCCGCATGGTGACCCGTACTCTTTACGTGTGTGGGTGACGGTTCGTACAAGTCCTCATCCTTAACGATGAATTGCGAAGAAAGACTGAATGTCGTTCTTTTTCGGGACGCCGCCGAGCGGCTTTGGAAATGCTGGATGTCGCGAAGCGTCCATGGCGCCAAGGGACTGTAATGCTTGACTGATCCGGCTTGAAATCGCGGGATTCTCCGCAGTTTTGGCGTGATACCGGAAGGTAACATTGGTTAACTGGTAAAGAACGGGTAAACGCCTTGGTGCGCCGCTTGGAGAGCCATTTTTGCAAGCTTTGTCAGTCACCTGCCTTGCGCCCGCGTTTTGTGCCCCTAGATTCTTCGGCTATAATTGCGGATAACGGTCGAAAGGCCGGAACAGGGGGCGTCCTTAAAACATGTCGACAATCGCCAGCGATGACGAACTCGGCCAGATGATCTCCCGTATCGCCATGGGCGACCGCGCTGCGTTTTCTTCTCTTTATCAGAAGACCAGCCCGAAACTTTTTGGCGTCTGCCTTCGTATTCTCAGACAACAGGCTCAAGCCGAAGACGCACTCCAGGAAATCTATGTGAAGATCTGGCGGCGCGCCGCAAGCTTTGCCGCGGGCAAGGCCGCGCCGATGGCGTGGCTGGTAACGATCGCACGCAATCACTGTATCGACGTGATCCGCGCGCGCCGTCCCGATCCGGTGGACATCGATGATGCACCGGCCGTGGCTGACGAGAGGCCCGATCCCGAAGCCGCCGCTGTAAGCGCCGGCGAGGGGCGTCGGATCGACATGTGCCTGGAAGAACTGGACGCTGACCGGGCGAGTGCCGTGGTCAGTGCCTATGTGGAAGGATACAGTTATCAGGAACTCGCCGAAGAGCACGGCGTACCGCTCAACACCATGCGGACCTGGCTCCGGCGCAGCCTGATTAAACTCAAGGAGTGCCTGCAGCGATGAGCAGTGACACCACAGCCATGGAGCCGGGCCCCGAGCGCGACATCGCGCTCGCCGGTGAATATGTGCTCGGCGTGCTGCCTGCAGCGGAGCGCCGGGCGGCAGAACGCCGGATGGAGGAAGACGCGTCTTTCGCCGCGATGGTTGAAAGCTGGCAGTCCGAACTTGCGGTGCTCGACGATCATTTTGCACCTGAAAACGTACCGCCGGCGATTGCGGCACGCATTGAGCGACGCCTCTTCGGCGACCAGGGTGCGAGGTCTCCGGGGCTCTGGGGCTCGCTTGCATTCTGGCGCGGACTGACGCTGGCTTCGATACTGGTCGCCGCTGGGCTCGCGGTCGCCATGTCCGGCATTCTGGTGCCGACCGACGACAGGGCGCCCGTACTGATTGCCGATCTTGCCGGCGAGAATGCGCCGATCGGCCTCATTGCCCATTTCAACAGCGGCAACAACACGATTCATATCGTTCCGGCCGCTTTGCAGGACGACGGTGGACACTCGCTCGAGCTTTGGGCGGTCCCTGGCGACGGCGTGCCGCGGTCACTTGGTCTGGTTCCGCATGACGGCGGTCTGATCGCAATTGATCGCAGTCAGGCCGAAGAACTGGGCGAGGGCGTGACGCTCGCCGTCAGTCTGGAACCCTCCGGCGGTTCGCCTACCGGTGCGCCTACCGGCCCGGTCCTGCTTGCCGGCGCACTCCAATAGCCAAGGCGTAAGGCTGGGCTGAGATGAATTCGCAATAAATAATATTTATCTGTGGATTTAGCATTGAAAAATCGATATAAGTCGATATGAGGATTTTTATAGAAAGAACAGATCCACTCGGGCGGCTCGTTCGTAGAGAGTGCTAAACAAGAGGTTGAAGGGTGTAAAATCCTTTCGCCGGACAAAATGGGACGGAAACGCCGGAAAAAATCCGGTTAAATATTCGAACCTGCAGATTTGAAGTCGATGCCAGCGGGCAAATTCGCCGCACCGCCTGTTGGTATCCGGCACAGCCCCCGTGCTACCGCGCGGGGGTTGTTGCGTTTTAAGGGGGAATATCGTCCCCCGCGGGCTCGACCGATTTATTTCCGATCCTGCAATTTTTCCTGAAACTTTACCGCGAGCAGCCTCGTCGTCTCACATGTAGGTATTGGCAATCGGCCGATGCCGCGAACGAAGGGACTGTAAGAAAATCTGTCCCCGTGAGGAGGTTTCAACAATGAGAATTGCACTTCGTATGCTCGCCGCCACAGCCGTCATGACAGCTGGTCTGACGGTCGCGCACGCCGAAAATCCGATGGTCGGTGGCGCGGCAATGTATCCTGACAAGACCATCGTCGAAAACGCCGTGAACTCGAAGGATCACACCACGCTCGTTGCGGCGGTCAAGGCCGCCGGCCTGGTCGATACGCTCAACGGCGAAGGACCTTTCACCGTTTTCGCGCCGACCAACGAAGCCTTCGAAGCGCTGCCGGATGGTACGGTTGAAACGCTTCTGAAGCCCGAGAACAAGGATCAGCTCACCAAGATCCTGACCTGTCACGTGGTGGCCGCCGATGCACATGCGGCAGCGATCATGAAGATGGTCGATGACGATGGCGGCACCCACCCGGTCAATACGGTTGGTGGCTGCAAGCTCAACATCACCTACAAGGGCGACAAGGTGATGATCGAAGACGAGAACGGCAATGTTGCCAACGTCACCATTGCTGACGTCGACCAGTCGAATGGCGTCATCCACGTCATCGACAAGGTTCTTCTGCCGAAGATGTGAGTTGGCGTGGCCGGCGGGTTTTGGCCTCATCGCCTGCCGGCAAGCCCGTACAACCCCGCGCGACACGCGCGGGGTTGTTTCGTTTTCATCCGCTCACACGCGCTCACGGTCAGTTGAGCCGGCTTGTTTTGAAAGTGGGAACGCTCTCCACTAGCTATAATGGGGAAGGAGAAGATCATGACGTCACCCAGATTGAACCGCAGATCCATATTGCTTGCGAGCGTCGGCGGAGGCGCAATCGTCGGGCTTTCGGCACTTTTGCGGCCATTCTCCGGCAAGGCGGAGGCCACCGAAGGTAACTTCGAGGTTTCGCTGACACCGGCGGAATGGAAGGAGAAGCTCACACCCGAGCAGTATGCCGTGCTACGCGAAGAGGCGACCGAGCGCCCCTTCACCAGTCCGCTGAACAAGAATTACGCCAAGGGCATCTATAACTGTGCGGGCTGCGACCTGCCGGCCTATTCGTCCGAAGCCAAATATGACAGCGGAACCGGTTGGCCTAGCTTCTGGCAGTCTTTGCCCGATGCGATCGGTACGAAAGAGGACAACTCGCTATTCATGCGCCGCACGGAAGTCCACTGCCGCCGCTGCGGTGGTCATTTTGGCCACATTTTCGACGATGGCCCGGAGCCGACAGGCAAGCGCCACTGTCTCAACGGTGTCGCGCTCACCTTTGTGCCAGCTGACGCCGGTGCCAAGACATCGGGCTGAGGACTTCGACCCGGTAAAAGGAAAGGCCGTCTGGGAAGGCGGCCTTTTCCGTTTGTCGATTTGATAGCGGTTATTTCACTTCGGCGACCTTGCCGGTCTTGCCGGTAATGTTCACCCAGCGAGCCGAATTGCGGTCTGACTGCATCTTCACATAGCCGAGCCCGGTTCGGTTCACCGGCAAGACGTCGTCGCGCATATTGTCGAGCACGAAATCTCCATCACGCGTACGCGCGACGAGAACCGTGTGGGCTTCACCGCGCCGTCGCGTCATCGTCAGAAGAAGATTGGCCGGCTTGTAGCCGCGTGCCATCAGGGCACGGCGCTTGGCGAGCGCAAAATCCTCGCAGTCGCCGGCATTGGTGTTGGCGGTCCAATACTCGCGTTTTCCGAAGCGCTTGATGTCGGACATCGGCTTGATCGACCGATTGACCGTCCTGTTGACCTTGTTGAGGGTCGAGAGATTGGCGGGCGGCAGCACATTGGCGGATTGGGCACGGCAGTCGGAACTGTGTTTCCGACAATACTCCACATGTCCATAAGGACGCGAAGTTTCGCCTCCCGTCTTCAGCCAGACCGATGCGTGAGCGGCGGGCGACGCGAGAAGGACTGCGGCGCAGGCCGCGGAAGAGAGATAGGTTCGGACCTTTTTCAAGGGGCAGCTCCTTCGCTTCCAGTGCGGCAAGAGTGTGCCGCAAATCTTGGCTGCGTCAACTGCTGTCATGGTTTTGCAGCGTTTTCATGACAGCCGAAGCGAGTGTCCCCTTCAAAAACGTAGATGGGGGCGCGACCAGGTCGCGCCCCCACCAACAACGGAAAGGTGATCGGTCTCCGTCAAGACCAGGCGGTGATGCCGCCCTTTTCATCCGTACGGTGGCGGGGGTGACGGATGAAACCTGTTTCCCTCGGAGCGAGGGAAAATTAGGCTTAGTAGGCGCGCGGGCTCTTGTTAAGCGGCACGTGCACGCCACCACCGATAGCCGAAGTGGCGGTGTAATCGACCTGTGTTGCAGCCGGTCCGTTGAAGGTCGGCGAACGGTCATCGAACGGGCCGTTGTTGACGAACCGGTTGGCATCGTCGCTCTGGGCAATCTGTGCGGCCGGGTTCGAGGCTGCGGTTGTCTGCGGCAGGAACTGGGCGTCAATGGCCGTGGTGCCGGCGGCAAAGGCGCCTGAAGTTGCTGCGAAAGTGATACCAAGTGCGATAAGAACGTTTTTCATTGTCTTGACTCCGTAAATCGAATGTCTTTGTGAGATCTGTCGGTTGGCAGTCCGCCCCTTAGTAGGGGAGGACACCATCGCCCAGGCGCGGCTGGCGAACGATTGACGGGCCGGGCTGGCCGTCGCTGATCGAAGCAGTCGCGGTGTAATCGACGCCGGTGTTGACCGGAGCAGCGAAGGTCGGCGAGCGATCGTCGAACGGACCGTTGTTGGTCAGCTCGTTGCTGCCGTCATAGTTGCTCAGCGGGATCGAAACTGCAGCGTTGCCGCGGTTGAGTTCAGGGGTGCCCTGGACATCCAGGAGCGAGCTCTGTGCGAAAGCGCCAGTGGTAGCGGCCAATGTGAGGCCAAGTGCGATAAGAACGTTTTTCATTTCATCTCTCCATCGGTTGGGTCGTTGCCGTCCCGTATCTTGGGTTACGGGGAGGGCGACCCTAAAGTTTCACTCGGAAAGCTGCCGGCGTGTGCCTTATTGCAGGTGCCGGCGGGCGGCTTTCCGATCGGGCGGTGCGTCTTTGCCCGCCGTCGATGGAGTGGAAATGCGCCTTGGAGCGATAAGTTTCAAAGAACGATATCGTGTTGCAGGCTGACATTTTCGTGCTCTTGAAATTGTCATATTCCAGTTTACGGGAAAATTTTCTCTTTTAAAATCAATGGTATGAGTGTGTCACAATTGCTCGCATCTACGTGAGCAAGCCCGCAAAAGCGCTATAATAAAGTTTAATTCCTGACCGCAGCGTTCGTGTGCGGTGAACAATGCCCCCTTTTTTGGCATCGCGGCGGAATCTGAAGAGGGTTAGCCGGGTATGTTTTGGGCTCTGGTCGGTCAGACCGAGACGGAATCGCGCAATGAATCCTTGCTCAATTCGTCCTTCTTGCCTTCCATAACCACCGTTCCGCGTTTCAGTACGGTAAAACGATCAGCCAGATCGTAGGCAAACTCGAAATATTGCTCCACAAGCACGATCGCCATCTGCCCCTGATCCCGCAGGTGGGCGATGACCCGACCGATCTGCTGGATGATATTGGGCTGAATGCCCTCGGTGGGCTCGTCAAGCAGAAGCAGCTTGGGCTTGGTGATGAGCGCGCGCGCAATGGCGAGTTGCTGCTGCTGGCCACCGGACAGGTCGCCGCCGCGCCGCCCGCGCATGTCCTTGAGAACCGGGAACAGCTCGTAGATATGGTCCGGAATGGTGTGCTCGCTTTTCGGAAGGCATGCAAATCCTGTCTGCAGGTTCTCGGTCACCGTCAGAAGCGGAAAGATGTCGCGCCCCTGTGGCACATAGCCGATGCCCTTGGCTGCCAGCGCATGGGCCGGAGGATAGGCGATCTCCTCGCCATCGAGCCGATATTCGCCGCCCGAGCGGTGCTTGACGCCGGAAATGGCTTTCAGAAGGCTGGTCTTGCCCACCCCGTTGGTGCCCATCAGGCAAGTGACCTTGCCGACTTCGGCCGCCAGCGACACCCCGTTGAGTATCTTCGACTGTCCGTAATGGAGCGTAAGATCTGAGATTTCGAGCATGGCGTCCTATCTCCCGAGATAGACTTCGATGACTTCCGGATTGGCGGTGACGTGGTCGAGCGAGCCTTCCGCGAGCACCGAACCCTCGTGGAGGACAGTGACCGGGCAGTCGAGCCGCCGGACGAATTCCATGTCGTGTTCGACGACGATGACCGCACGCGTCTTGGCGGTGCGAACCAGAAGATCGGTCGTATGCTCGCGCTCGCCCAGCGTCATGCCGGCCGCGGGTTCGTCGACGAGCAGCAATTGCGGATCCTGCGCCAGAAGCATGCCGATCTCGAGCCACTGCTTCTGGCCGTGCGACAGTTCGCCCGATAGCCGGTGAAGCTGTTCGGCAAGGCCGATCTCCGAGGCGATCTCTTCGATCCGCTCGATGTCGGTGCGGCCGGCCTTGTAGCCGAGCGCGGCAAAAGGGGAGCGCTCGTTCTTGAGCGCCATCGACAGATTGTCGAACACCGTCTGGGCTTCGAACACGGTCGGTCGCTGGAATTTCCGCCCGATGCCGATCTTGGCGATATCGCTCTCGCGCAGCCTGAGGAGATCGACCGGCGGGGTGCCGAACTGAACACGACCGTTGTCGGGCCGGGTCTTGCCGGTCACGATATCCATGAAGGTGGTCTTGCCCGCGCCGTTCGGCCCGATGATTGCGCGCAGCTCGGCAGGCTGGATCGAGAAGGACAGGTCGTTGATGGCGCGGAACCCGTCGAAGGTGACGGAGACGCCGAGAACTTCGAGGAGCGCGCTCATGCCGCATCCTTTCTGACGAGACGGTCGAACATGCCGGCGATCCCGCGCGGTGCGAACAGCGTCACCAGCACGAAGGACAGGCCGAGCAGCACCTGCCACCAGTCGACCCACTTGATCGTATAGAAGCCGAGCGGGACGTCGGGCGCCTGGCCACCGGTGAACCATGACGACAGAAGAGAGACGAGGGCCGCGCCGATGACTGCGCCATAGAGCCGGCCGCGCCCGCCGATCGCCACCCACACGGCAAGATAGATCGACGCGATCGGGGCGATTTCCGCCGGGTTCACGATCCCCGCCTGGGGATAGTAGATCGCGCCCGCGATAGCGGCGATCACGGCGGTGATGGTGAAGATGAAGAGCTTGTAGGCTTCCACCGAGTAGCCGAGAAACCGGATCCGGGCCTCGTCGTCGCGAATGGCCTTTACCACGTTGCCGAATTTACCCGACACCATCCACGCGGCGAACACATAGCCCACGCCCAGGGCGAGGGCGGAGCCCCACATGAACCAGATCGAGAGCACCGACTGCGGCATATCCGTCAGGCCGGGAATGTTCTGTAGCCCGGAAAGCCCGTTATTGCCGCGCAACCCGCTGTCGTTCTGGAAGAGATAGAGAGACAGGGCGAGCGTCATCGCCTGGGTGAGGATAGAGAGATAGACACCCGTCACCCGACTCCGGAAGGCAAGCCAGCCGAAGACCAGCGCCAGCAGTCCCGGCACCAGTACGACGAGCGCCAGCTGGATCGGCAGCGAATGCGCGAAAGTCCAGACCAGTGGCACGTCGGATCCGCCGACAACGCCGAAGATCTGCGTGCCGATGGCGTCGCGCACCTCGTCCGGCGTTGGCGGCAGCGCGGCATTCGTCATCGAGGCGATGACGATGTCTTCCGTGCGCGCATACATCAGCCACATGCCGATCATGTAGCCACCCAGCCCGAAGAAGGCGAAATGGCCGAGCGAGAGAATGCCGCAATAGCCCCAGACCAGATCCATCGCGATGGCGATCAGGCACAGGCACAGCGTCTTGCCGAGAATCTTGACGTAGTTGGTCGGCAGCAGCCCGGTGCCATAGGCCTCGGAGAAGACGGTCGCGAGAAGCGTGATGACGGCCAGGATCAGAATAAAGACGATGACCGATGGGTGGCGTGCGAGAAAGGTGTTCTTCATGTCCTCAATCTCCCGCCGCGCGGCCCTTGAGGGCGATGATGCCCTTCGGCCGGAACTGGATGAATATAATGATGAAGATGATCATGTAGGTTTGGGCGGCGAGCGTGTTCGATGGATTGAAGAACTCGATCACCTTCTGCAGGAAGCCGATCATCGTGGCGCCCGCGAGCGTGCCCCAGATATTGCCGACGCCGCCGACCACCACCGTCATGAAGGACTGGACGATATAGGCCTGGCCGAGTTCGGAGGTGACCTTGGCAAAAAGCCCGATCGCCACGCCCGCGATCCCGGCGATCCCCGAGCCGAGCCCAAAGGTGAGCATGTTGATGCGGTCGGGGTTGATGCCCATCGATGACGCCATGCGCGGATTCTGGGTAACGGCGCGTACTTCCAACCCCAGCCGCGTCTTGTTGAGCACGAAGAGCAGCAGCGCAAAGAAGATGATGGCGAGCACGAAGATGGCGATGCGGATATAGGAAACCGCCACCACGTCGTTGATGACCCAGGCTCCATCGAGCCAAGAGGGCGAGGTCAGCGGCCTGGCCTGTGTGCCGAACACGTTCTTGGCAATCTGCTGAAGCGCGATGGAGACACCAAAAGTGGCCAGCAGCGTTTCGAGTGGCCGGCTCGCCAGATGGCGGATGACCAGTCTTTCGAGCGCGATACCCGCAGCCGCCGCGATGACGAAGGCGAGCGGCAGCGCGACCAGGATCGACACCGTGTAGTTCGGGATGATCTGCTGGACGACATAGCCTGTATAGGCGCCGATCATGATGAATTCGCCATGCGCCATGTTGATGACGCCCATCACCCCGAAGGTGATGGCGAGGCCGATCGCTGCGAGGAAGTAGATCGAGGCGAGCGAAAGCCCGTCGAGCACGAGCGAGAAGAAGCGGTTCAGGCCGACATACTGGTCGATGGAATCGAGCGTTTCGGCAGCCGCGGTTGTGACCTCGGTATTCGAATCCGCGTAGGCTTCATAGAAGGTGTACTTGGCGAGTTCCGCGTCCATGGTTTCGTCGGTGACGAAGGGCGGCGCCTTGCCCTCATCGACGAGATTGGAATAGGCCCGGTCGCGTGCCTCTTGTGACGAGAGTTCGGATACCGGCACGCCGCCGACTTTACCCTCTTCGATATTGGCTTCGAGGGCGGCCTTGCGTTCGGCCCGTGTGCGCGCGGCAATGGCCTTGTCGTCGTTGACGAGCAGCGCATAGGCCTCTTCGCGGCCGATTGTCCTTCCCGGAGTCAGGATACGAGCGACGTTGACGCCTTCCGGCTCGCCTTCGGAATAGCCGATGCGGGTAACGACGAGAGGGTTGAGGGCGGCGCGGGCGTCGATGCTCAGATCCTGCGAGAAGCTGCGGATCGCCTCGACCCGGTTCTCGGTGGTCTGTCCGAAGGAAATGGTGATGACGCGCAAGAGCCGCTCCTTTCGCGCCTTGATCACCGGATCGGTTTCGGTCTCTATCGAGGCGCGGAGCGGCTCGAGATGGTCTTTCTCGGCGCGGCGCTCGATGGCCTCGAGCGCCTGGCGGCGGCGAGCAGGGTCGGGATCCTCAAGCTGACTGGCGACAAGGCTCGACGCGATCACCGTGCGCACGCCGCTATTGGGCTTGAGGTTCGTCATGTCGCGCTTGGAAACGGTGCCGACTTCCTCGCCGGTATCGATATCGATGAGGGTCAGGTTCTGTCCCTCCGCCTTCTTGGTGAAGAAGAAGAGCCCGTCTTCCTCGCGTTGCCACAGTTCGCGGTCGCCCCAGCGTTCGAGAAATGTCAGCCCCTGAGGCAGCCCGGCTTCGCGGACCGCCGCGATGACTTCATCGACCGTGCGCCGCGAGGCTTTGGCGACGTCTTTCTGATGCTCCTGCAGGATCGCTTGCAAGGGACCGAGCGTGGCGGGTGTTTCCGGCGTCGTGTCGTCGAGGACTTGTTCGCTGGCGGCTGGCGTGTCGCTCGGCGCAGCGGCGTCCTGCGCAAGGGCGAGTGGCGGCGTCGCGAACGCAAGAAGGGCGGCGATCAGAAGCGGTCGAAGCATGAGAATGGTACCGGGAGCCAGGGGACAGTGGCGGGAGGCCCGTCGCCGGGCCTCCCTGTTGCGTGGCAGGTCAATGATGAAATCAGTAGTTCGACTTCATCTGCACGCAGGTCTTGGTCTCGGTGTTGTACATGCCGCACTTCAGGTCTTTCCAGTCGGACTCCAGAACGGCGGATTCCGGCAGGTAGTCGGTCCAGGCATCCCCCGGAACCGGCTCGGTCTGCGAGATGATGTCGAACTGGCCGTCGGCCTGGATTTCGCCGATGAGCACCGGCTTGGTCAGGTGGTGGTTCGGCAGCATTTCGGCTTCGGTGCCCGTCAGGTTCGGATATTTCTGACCGATCATGGCGTCGATAACCGGGTCCACTTCGGTGGTGCCGGCAGCCTCGACGGCGTTCACCCACATGTTGAAGCCGATATAGGTGGCTTCCATCGGGTCGTTGGTCACGCGCTTTTCGTCACCGGTGAAGGCGTGCCAGGTCTTGATGAACTCGGCATTGGCCGGCGTGTCGGCGGACATGAAGTAGTTCCAGGCGGCCAGGTGGCCGACGAGGTTGGTGGTGTCGAGGCCCGAAAGTTCTTCCTCACCCACGGAGAAGGCGACAACCGGGATGTCGTCTGCGGAAATGCCCTGTGCTGCCAGTTCCTTGTAGAAGCCGATATTGGCGTCGCCGTTGATCGTCGAGATCACGCCGACCTTCTTGCCGTCTGCACCGAGCGCCTTGACGTCAGCCACGATCTTCGACCAGTCGGAGTGACCGAAGGGGGTGTAGTTGACGAAAATATCGTCTTCGGCAATGCCCTTGTCCTTGAGATAGGCCTCGAGGATCTTGTTGGTCGTGCGCGGATACACATAGTCGGTTCCCAGAAGTGCGAACTTCTCGACGCCAAGCTCTTCAAGATAATAATCGGTGGCGGGAATGGCCTGCTGGTTCGGTGCGGCGCCTGTATAGAAGACGTTCTTTGACGACTCCTCGCCCTCGTACTGCACCGGATAGAACAGAAGACCGTTGAGTTCTTCGATCACCGGCAGAACCGACTTGCGAGAAACCGACGTCCAGCAGCCGAACATCACATCGACATTGTCGACGGTCAGCAGTTCGCGTGCCTTTTCCGCGAACAGCGGCCAGTCGGATGCGGGGTCGACGACGACGGCTTCGAGCTGTTTGCCGAGTACGCCGCCCTTCTTGTTCTGCTCCTCGATCAGCATCAGGACCGTGTCCTTCAGCGTGGTTTCGGAAATCGCCATGGTGCCGGAAAGGGAATGAAGGACGCCAACCTTGATGGTGTCGTCAGCGGCCTGGGCGGGAGAGTAGGCCATGGTGGTTGCGAGAAGGGCGGTAACGCCTGCCAAACGCATTGCTTTGGTCGAAAATTTCATTGTCAGCCTCCGTGCTGTTGCGTGTCCACGGGGCAGTCCAATGCAAGACCTTTGCCAGTTTGCATCAACTATGATTAGCGGGCTGTTTCGGTGTGTTTCGGCGGCGCGGTCTCGCAAGGGTAGAAAACTTGACGAAAAAATACGCGACAAAGCCTAAAAAATAGGCAGCGATTAAACTCTGTGCTGTCGTTAACGAATGCCTTTTTGAAGTATTTGAAATGGCAGGATTTGGAATGCCACCAGCTCTTAAGTGAGATGGGTGGAACACGGAGGCACGGCGGCATTCCGACACATAGAACGCCGCGGAATTTAACTTGTTCCATCCATTGCCGCGCATTATAGAATTTTCTCATGAGCAGGCATTTGCCCATCATCTCAGGAATGACCACACGCGGCCGCGGGAGGCTTCTCCTCGTTCGGCTGGTGGTCATTGTTGCCCTGGCATTGACTGCCTTTGCTCACCGTGCAGCTCCCGTCAACGCAGCTCCGGCGACAGATTTTCTCGCCTATGCCCTGCCTGACGGCTCACTTCCTGTCATCTGTCTGACCGGCAACGGCGAGAAAGACGGCGACCATCACCAGGGGAATGCGGCCTGCGAATTTTGCCGTATTGCCGGTGCGATTGCCGTTGCGGTTCCGCCCGCTCTCCATGGTGCTCCGATCGACGCCGCAAAACGTGTCTCTCCCGTCGCGTTGGCAAGTCTTCTTCGGGGCGAACCTGCCTTCTGGCCCGCCGCGCCGCCCCAAGGCCCACCCGCAGTTTTAGCCTGATCCTACGGTTTCCGGTCTCGCTCCGATGCCCGTCACAGATTGCTGACGCAGGGATACAGGAACCTTCCACGCGCTATGTTCGCGGCGGAGTCCGTCGTGAATCAAAGCCGAAACGAGTTTACGTACTTCAAGGAAAAGACTCATGAATAAGCTTCTTGCCGCCGCACTGGCATTCACCGTTCTGACCGGAATGGCCCACGCCCACGACTTCACTGTTGGCGAGCTCGCCATTCACCATCCCTGGGCCAAGGCCACGCTTCCCAACCAGCCGGTCGGCGGCGGGTTCATGGAAATCACCAACAACGGCAGCGAGGCCGACCGCCTCGTCTCGGGGGCAGCGGATTTCGCCGGCGAGGTGCAGATCCACGAAATGTCCATGGATAATGGTGTGATGAAGATGCGCCAGCTCGCCGACGGCATCGAGATCGCACCGGGCCAAACCGTCAAGCTGGAGCCGGGCGGTCTGCACATCATGTTCATGAAGCTCGCCGAACCGCTCAAGGAAGGCGAGATGAAGGAGGCCACCCTGACCTTCGAGCATGCCGGTGATGTCACCGTCGAATTCGCCGTCCAGTCTCCTAAACCGGAAGCAGGGGAGATGGACCATTCCAAGATGAACGGCGACGCTCACGCGGATCATTCCAACTGACCGGAACCGCTCCTGCAAGCCGGATGTTCTGACGGCTTGCGTTGCCCACCCGAGGGCGTAGTCTCCTCCCGTCGCATTTTCGAAAGCGTGCGGCGGGAGGAGAACTTTGGAATTCGATTACGTGATCGTCGGCGGCGGTTCCGCCGGCTGTGTCATGGCCGCTCGGCTGGCAGAAAATCCCAAGCTGAAGATCTGCCTGATCGAAGCAGGCGGCGAGGGACGCGATCTCGCCATTCGCGTGCCGCTCGGAATTGCCGGCACGGTTCCCGCATTTCCCTTTTTCCGCTTCGCCAACTGGGCCTATGAGACCGAGCCGCAAGCCGGTTTGAACGGACGCCGGGGTTACCAGCCGCGCGGCCGCGGCCTTGGCGGATCGAGCGCCATCAATGCCATGCTCTACACACGCGGCCATCCCTCGGACTATGACGGCTGGGCCGCGCAGGGCTGTACCGGATGGAGCTGGGAGGATGTGTTGCCCTGGTTCCGCTTCTCAGAGCGCAATGAACGTGGCACCAATGCATACCACGGTTTCTCGGGTCCCCTTCAGGTCGGCGACCAGAAACAGCCGCGCCAGATGAGCCGGGCCTTTGTCGAGGCGGCGAACGAGGTGGGGCACCCACTCAACAACGATTTCAATGGCCCCAGACAGGAAGGCATCGGGCTTTATCAAGTCACACAGTTCTTTGACGGCAAGACGCGTGGCGAGCGCTGCTCGGTGGCCGCCGCCTATCTTCATCCTCGCATGGGCTGGCCGAACCTTCACGCCATTACTGACGCTCTCGCGACCCGTCTTCTCTTCGATAACAGGCGGGCGACTGGGCTCGAGTTCCGTCGCAACGGTCAGACTCAGACTGTGAAGGCGCGTGGCGAAGTGATTCTCTGCGCAGGCGTTTTCGGATCCCCTCATTTGCTCAAGCTCTCAGGCATCGGTCCTGCAGAAGAGCTCTCGCGTCAGGGTATCCCGGTCATCGCCGATCTGCCGCAGGTTGGTGAGAACCTGCAGGACCACATCGATTTTGTCATGAACTACCGGACGTCGAGCACCGAGAGCGTCGGCTATGGTCTCCGCGGGGGATGGCATCTTCTCAGCGAGGCGATAAAGTGGTGGCGAACCGGGGAGGGGCTGTGTGCCACGCCTGCCGCAGAGGCCGGAGGGTTCCTCAAATCCCATCCGGATATCGATGTGCCGGATCTCCAGTTTCATTTCACCGCCGGTCTGGTCGATGACCATTCCCGCAAGCTCCATTGGGGCTACGGTTATTCGGCGCATGTCTGTGTTCTCCGGCCCCATTCGCGCGGCTCGGTNACCCTGCGCAGTGCGNANGCGACCGACGCGCCGAGGATCGATCCCCGTTNCCTTTCTGACGAACGCGATGCGCAAAAGNTNCGCCGGGGCGTCGAAATGCTGCAAATGATCATGCGNGCCTCGCCCTTCGACGCCTATGACAAGGGCGAGATCCACGGTCACGACCGAATGCAGGGCNGTGAGCTGATGGATGCCATCCGTAATCGCGCNGATACGATCTACCATCCGGTCGGGACGTGCCGGATGGGANGCGACGCTGATGCGGTCGTCGATCCGATGCTGCGATTGCGAAATATCGAGAATNTTCGAATTGTNGATGCCTCGGTCATGCCCACCCTGATCGGCGGAAANACCAATGCTCCGACGGTCATGATGGCNGAGAAGATNGCNGGCGAAATGAAGTACCNCCTCTGAAGCGCTTCATTTACGTTGTTCACAGAAAACGGATAAAAGTCAGTAATTTATCCGATTGTAACCAAACCTTACCAGGCGTATGAGCCTTTTTGACCGGGCGTGCGGAATCTGCCCCAAATTTTCCGCATTTTCGGGCAGGAACTTTTCTCGTGCATAAGCGTTTCGGCAGTGCACAATGGTTTCGACCGTTGGTGCACGCGCCTGCCGCATTACGAGTCTTTTATTGAGTGACAGACGTAAGGATTGTTTGATCTTGGATTCCTTTAATTCGCGATGGGACGGCACGACGCCCCAGTCTCGTTTTTTTTGTCGCCGGAAGTTTCTTGCCTCCGCATCCGCCGGCGTTCTGCTGGCCTTCNCCGGTTCNNCCCACGCGCAGGACGCGTCNTCCGAAAATGCGGATGCGGAAAACAACCTGATGCCCGCGGCGGATGGCTCGCANCCCTTCAGCTTCGACCTCATCACCGAGGAAATGCGCCGCAAGGCCGGNGAGGATTATCAGGAGCCGGCAAAGGTCGGCGGCTTTCTGTCTGAACTCAACTACGATCTCTACCGCCTGATCCGGTTCAATCCGTCCAAGGCGCGNTTTGCCGATGTGCCGCGCAGCCATTTCCAGCTTCAGGCTTTCCATCTCGGCTGGCTGTTCTCCAATCCCATCACGNTGATGGAAGTNGAGGGCGACCGCGCCAAGCCNATGAAATTCACCACCGAGGANTTCCTCTATCAGCGTGAGGCNCAGGGCAAGCTNCCGGCTGACTGGGAGCTTCCCGGTGTCGCCGGTTTCCGTCTGCACAGCCCGCTTAATCGCCCCGATATTCTCGATGAGCTTATCGCCTTCCAGGGCGCCTCCTATTTCCGTGCGCTGGGCCGTGGCTCGACCTACGGCCTTTCGGCCCGCGGTCTCGCCGTCAACACCGGTACCACTGAGCCTGAAGAGTTCCCGGTTTTCACCAAGTTCTATATCGAGCGTCCCGTATCCGGCGACACCTCGATCAACGTCTATGCGTTGATGGACAGCCCGTCTCTGACCGGTGCCTACCGGTTTGTCATCACCCCGGGTGAGGCGACCACGATGGACGTGACTGCGCGCCTCTTTCTGCGGTCCGATGTCAACGAACTGGGCGTGGCGCCGCTGACCTCGATGTATCTCTATGGCGAACGCAATCGCGAGAAGTTTGATGATTATCGTCCGAAGGTNCATGACAGCGACGGCCTGATGATCGAGGACCAGAGCGGAACCCGTATCTGGCGCGCTTTGTCGAACCCGAGCCGGCTCGCTTCGAGCTATTTTTCGGAGACCAACCCGAAGAGCTTCGGCCTCTACCAGCGTGAACGCGATTTCGATCATTTCCAGGACGCTTCCGCCGATTACGAGCGGCGTCCGTCGCTCCGTGTCGAACCCAGGGGTGACTGGGGCAAGGGCGTGGTTCGCCTTGTCGAAATCCCGTCCGACCTCGAGATCAACGACAATATCGTCGCCTTCTGGGTCCCCGAACAGGATGGCAAGGCCGGTGATGCGCTGGAATTCGAATATCGCCTTTCCTGGGGCGATCTGCCGCCGGAGGAGGACGGTGATCTCGCTTATGTACTGGCGAGCCGTGCGGGCAGCGGTGGCGTGTCGGGTGTCGAGAACACTGACGGTACACGCAAGTTCGTGGTCGACTTCAAGGGCGGGCCGCTTACCAACCTGCCTGCCGCCGAGGCCGATCACATCAGGCCGGTGGCGACCATCGTTAATGGCAAGATCGTGCATGAGACGCTTACGCCAATCCCGGAGGAGGGGGTTTGGCGCTTCGTGATGGATATTTCAGCAGAAAGTAATGCAACTGTGGAACTTACTGCCCGTCTCGAAGGTTACGAACGAAAGCTCAGCGAAACCTGGGCGTACCAATGGATCAAACCGTGACATTCAAGGAACCTCCCATGTCCATGAACATGCCACTTAGCCATGACCAGTTTGCAGTGAAGAAAGTACGCTCGGACGAATTCATGTCTCCCGCCGAATTGATTTCCGGCCCTTGCGCTCTTCCCGAAGCGCCGCTCGCCATGCCGCGTCAGGAGCTTGAGCGCGAGCATTCGATCGGCCGTCGCTTGATCACAGCGCTCAGGCTCCAGGCCCGTCGCCTTCCGCTGGGTTCCCCCGAACGGAGCGTCTAATGGGTCGTATTGGCCTTTGGGGCCTGCGAAGCGGGGCGGTTGCCTTCTCGCTTNTGACGGCCGCTGGCGCCTTCATACTCTTCCTGCAGTTCGGCGGCGCGGACGGTATCGATACTCTCGATGTCGTCCGTGCTTTGCTCATATTTATCTCCACCCTCTGGCTCGCCTGGGGCGCAGCCCTCGGCTTGATCGGTCTGACCACAACGGCCCGAGCGCCTGACTACGACCGCTCGCGCCCGATCGACGGCAAGACGATCATCCTCATGCCGGTCTATAACGAGGATCCGGTCGCAACCTTTACGAGACTTGCGGCGATGGAGACCTCGCTGCGCGCCACCGGCAACCCTGCCGAAATCCACTTCGCCGTTTTGTCCGATACCCGCAAGGACGACATCGCCCAGCGCGAGGAACTGCTGTTTGCCAAGCTCGTCTCGGAGCATGACGGTATCGGCCGCTTTTTCTATCGCCGCCGCGCGGACAATACGGGNAAGAAGGCTGGCAATATCGAGGACTTCATTGCCCGATCGGGCGGTGCCTACGATTATGCCGTCATTCTCGATGCCGACAGCCTCATCGAGGGCGAAACCATCCTCGANATGATCCGGCGCATGCAGGCNGANCCGAANCTCGGACTGCTGCAGACNCTGCCCAAGATCGTCAATGCCAGCTCNCGTTTTGGCCGCGCCATGCAGTATTCGGCGTCATTCTTNTCGCCTGTCTTCTGCCGTGGTCTGGCTATGATGCAGGGACGTACCGGCCCGTTCTGGGGCCACAACGCCATCGTACGCGTGAAGGCCTTCGCCGAATCCTGCGGACTTCCGGCCCTGCGCGGCGAGCCGCCGTTCGGCGGCCACGTTCTCAGCCACGATTACGTGGAAGCTGCGCTTCTGGCCCGCGCCGGCTGGACCGTGCGTGTCGATGACGATCTCGAAGGCTCTTACGAGGAAGGTCCGGAGAATATCGTCGACTACGCCAAGCGCGAACGCCGCTGGTGCCAAGGTAACCTGCAGCACGCCCGGATCATCGGCGCGCCGCGTATCCGTCTCTGGTCGCGCTTCGTCTTCGCACAGCTGATCATGGCCTATATCGCGCCGCTCTTCTGGCTTGGTTTTATCGCTGCTTCCGTGCTGGCGCCTGCTTTCGTTGCAGAGCCTGATTATTTTCCCGAACCCAACTGGCCGTTCCCCTACTTCCCGCCGTCGGAGGCCTGGAAAGCCATCGGTCTTTTCATCGGTATCTTCGGACTTCTGGTGGTGCCGAAACTGCTGATCGCGCTCAAAGCGGCAATCACCGGCCGGGCGAGGAAGTTTGGCGGACCGGCTGACGCGTTCGCCTCGACCGTTCTTGAACTTCTGTTCACGTCGCTCCTTGCTCCTGTCCTCCTGATGTACGCGACCCGCTCGGTCTGGCAGGTTCTTTCNGGCAGCGATGGCGGCTGGCCATCCAACAATCGCGGCGACGGTAGGCTCTCCTATGAAGAGAGTTTCCTTGCGTCCTGGTGGATCACCGCGATCGGTGCCGGTGGTTTGGCAATCACCTGGCAGTTCGCGCCGGTCTTGTTTCCGTGGCTCNTGCCNGTCGGTATTCCCATGATNCTGTCGGCNATCATCCTGCGCTGGAGTTCGATGCCCGCGCGTACCTCGATGATGCAGGTTCCCTGGGATGCAAATCCCCCCGCGATCCTGGCGCTCCACGACCGCTACCTGGCAGCTTGGGAAGGCCGGTCGGAGGAACCCGATCCAGAGGACAATGGTCCCGAACTGGCAATTGCCTGAACGATCAGAATGTCAAAATCCCCGGCAGAAGCCGGGGATTTTTTATGTTTCTTTTACAGCCGGATGAAGTGGGTCGGCCGCAGCGCTTCAAGAAACATCGCATCGTGGCTGACGACGAGCAGAGCGCCGGCATAGGCGGCAAGGGCGCCTTCGAGTATCTCGAGTGATTGCAGATCGAGGTGGTTCGTCGGTTCGTCGAGAATGAGCAACTGCGGCGCGGGCGAGGCGCCAAGCGTGCAAGCCAGTGCTGCGCGAAGCCGCTCTCCGCCGCTCAGCGTCCCGGCGGTCTGCTCCGCATCTCCGGCACGAAAACCGAAACGGGCCAGNGCAGAGTGGGCGAGATTGTCGGTACTGTCCCCGTTGGATCTTTGATAGTTTTCGATCAACGAGAGATGCGGGGCAAGGAAGTCCAAATGCTGATCCAGTGAGACGTGGGAAACATGTAGTTTCACCGCTCCCACGTCGGGCCTTAGCGCGCCGGTGATCAGCTTCAGAAGCGTCGACTTGCCGCTTCCGTTGGGCCCGGTGATCGCCACGCGTTCCGGCCCTTGGATGGAAAACGACATGTCCCGGATCACCGGATGCGCGGGGTCATAGCCCCCGGTAACCGCGTCGAGCTCCAGCACCTGCTTATTGGACGAAAGCCCGGATCTCGGGATGTCCATGGCGACCGGTGTGAGGATCTCGATCCGCTCGCGTGCCTTCCGCAGTTCCGCTTGTGCGCTCTCCCGCCGGGCATCGCGCAGACGCGCGCCCGAACCGTCCGATGCTTCCGCGCGTTCCTTCGCCGCATCCATGAGCATTTTCGGCTGGTCGCCTCTCGTGCGCATCCGTCGCCCGTAACTGTCCTTCCGCATCTTCCTTTCGGCAGATATTTGAGCTTGCCGCTCAACTTCCGCGATGGTTTTCTCGGCATGGGCGAGATCATGCGCGGCTGCGGCCTGTTCGATCTGGCGTGCCTGCCGGTAGGCGGTGAAATTGCCGCCATAGCGTTTCGCGCCAAGGGAAGAGAGTTCGACGATCGCGTCCATTTCCTCAAGCACTTCGCGATCATGGCTGACGATGATCGCGCCGCCTTTCCATTCGCGGATGAGCTGTATCACCGCGGCGCGACCTTCACTGTCGAGATTGTTCGTGGGTTCGTCGAGCAACAGGAAATCGGGCCGGGCGAATATCAGCGAGGCGAGCGCGGCGCTGCTGCGTTGACCGCCGGATAGGGTGGAAAGCGGCGTCTTTGGTCCAGCGGNGAGCCCCGTCCTGGCAAGTGCGGCCTCAATCCNCGCCGGCAACGTCCAATCGGCGGTTTCGAGCTCTTCGACGCTGGCAAGCCCGGCTTCCGCCTTGTCGAGAAGCGCGAGCTCGGACCGACAGCCGAAGAGATCGCAGATCAGTTCATCGCCGCCGTCAAGCGCGTCCTGGCGCATCATGGCAATACTGCCTGATAGCTCGACATGACCACCAGTCGGTTGCAGCTGACCGGAGGCCAGCTTGAGCAATGTGGATTTGCCCACGCCGTTGCGCCCGACGAGACCGGTGCGTTCGGCCGCAAAGGTGAGTGTCAGATCGGTGAGGACTGAACTGTTGTCAGGTGTGGACCACGACAGATCGTAAAGGGAAATGGAGGCAGGCATGGGATAGGCAATCTCGCAAATGGGCAGGGAAGGTGATGGCTGCGAGATTGTTGTTCATGACGAAGAAACTCCGTGTCTGCTTTATTCAAGATAAGCGTCCAACATGCCGGCTTCAAGCCGGACATGTTCTGATTGCTACTTGGCGGAACAAACCTTTTCCCGGCCAGCGAGCTTGCGGACAGGCTTTCCGGTGATAAAGGTCGGGGCATGCGCCTCTTCCTGATCGACACGCTTTCCACGATCCTCTTCTTTACCGTGGTTGCCACCTTCTCTGAACTCGTCATAGCGGGTATGGAGCCGTCACAGGTGCTTACGACACGACTTCTCATGATACCGATCATGATCGTGACTGGACGGCCCTATACGGGATGGCGCGATTGGCTTATCGAGCAGGTACGACCGCAACGTGGTTGGAGCGCTGCCTTGACGGACATTGCCGCGTTCCTTTCGTTTCAGGCTCCGGTCTACGCCGCCACGCTTTTGATTGCTGGCGCAAGCCTGACCGAGATTGGCGCTGCGATCGGATTGGCCATCCTGTTCATGATCATTCTTGCACGACCGTTCGGGCTGTTCGTCGACAAGGTCAGACATGCCTTCCGCGTCGTGGCACCATAGCGGTGTTATCGCACATGACCTGCGACACGGCTGGTAAGCCCCCGGCCGAGAGACCGGGGGCTTTTTCGTTGGACGGCCTGTGGCGTCAACCCTTGATGTAGGCTTCCAACGTGGCGCGGGTGCCGTTCGCCCAGATGGCGTTCAACGCGTCGGCAAATGCCTTTCGGAATGTCTCGTTCTCACCGAGCGGTCCGTAGATGTCGTGCATCTTCAGCCAGTCATCGGGATTGCTTTTCGCACGCAGTGCGGTCGCCTTCAGCCGTTCGGCAAGTACATCATCAATCTTGTGCTCGCTGCCATCTTCCCCGGTGCCGGTGCAGTATCGGCACCAGAGGGCCGATTCGAGTGCCAGCCCGTCGATGCTCTCACCCGCTTTCAGCCGGTCGGCCACGGTGGGCAAGATGAATTTCGGTTGCCGGTTCGAGCCGTCGAGACAAAGCCGCGCAATGGTGTCGCCGAGTTCGGCATTGGCAAAGCGCTCGGCGATCTTGTGGTAGTAGTCGGTCAGGCTGACGCCCGGAATTTCAGGAACCGTCGGGATCATTTCCGAGAATTCGAGTTTTTCGAGAAAACCGGTGACCAGCGGATCGGCCATGCCTTCATGCGCGTAGGTGTGGCCGAGAAGGGCTGAGGAGTAGGCGATCACCGCATGCCCGCCGTTGAGGATGCGGAGCTTCATCAGCTCGTAGGGCGCAACATCCTCCACGAACTCGACGCCGACATCCTCGAGCCTTGGCCGTCCCTGCGGAAAATCGTCCTCCAGCACCCACTGGCGGAAGGGTTCGCAAACAACCGGCGCCTTGTCGTCGAGATCGAAGGTCTCGTTGACGAGCTTGATCTCACGCGGGCCGGTGGCCGGTGTGATACAGTCGACCATGCCGTTCGGAAAGGCGACATTGTCCTCGATATAGGAGGCGATGTCGCCGCCCATCTGGCTTGCAAGCCCCATCACCGTGGTCTTGGTGACGTGGCCGTTGCCCGGCAGGTTGTCGCACGACATGATGGTGAATGGCGGCAGGCCAGCGTCTCGCCGTTGCTGGAGCGCGGCGATGATGATGCCGAAGACGGTTTTCGGTGTTTTCGGATTATGGGCATCCGCCAGGATCTCGGGATGGCTCGCATCGAAACTACCGGTCTTGGCGTCGATAAAATAGCCGCCCTCCGTCACAGTCAGTGACACGATACGGATTTCGGGCCGGCTCATTGTGTCGATGATCGCCTGCGGATCGATGGGCGCGAAGTCGACCATCGAACCGACGATTGTGGCGGAGAAACCGGCCGGGTCGAGTTCCATGACCGTGGTTTGCCAATCCTGCTGCTCCAGACGTTCGCGCATTGCCGCGTCGAAAGACTTGATGCCCGCGCCGACGATCGCCCAGTCATGATCGCGGCCGGTGTTGAACAGCCGGTGCAGATAGTGGGCCTGATGGGCGCGGTGGAAATTGCCGACGCCGATGTGCACGATGCCGGCGCTCAGCTGGGAGCGGTCGTATTTCGGGCGCGAGAGCGTGTTCGCGGGCGACACGCCTTCATCGGGAGCAAGCTTATGGATCATTTTCGACCCCTTCCTTCTGGCGCCGGCAAATGGGCCGTCACGCATTTTTCGATCATTGCGGTTCGGCCCGATTGCGGGGCTCAGCTCATCCAGTTTCCGCCGTCGACATTGTAGGTCTGAGCGACGATGTAATCGGCTTCCGGCGAGGCGAGGAAAATCGCCATGCCTGTCAGGTCTTCGGCTGTGCCCATTCGCCCGAACGGAACGGCTTCGCCCACTTCCTTCTTCTTCTGGCCGGGTGCCTTGTTTTCGTATTTGGCGAAGAAGGCATCGACCCCGTCCCAGTGCTCGCCATCGACAACCCCCGGAGCGATGGCGTTGACGTTGATGCCGTGCTTGATCAGGTCGAGTCCGGCTGACTGGGTCAGTGAAATCACGGCGGCCTTGGTGGCGCAGTAGACGGCGACGAGCGCCTCGCCGCGGCGACCGGCCTGACTGGCCATGTTGATGATCTTGCCGCCCTTGCCGCGCGCAATCATCGACTTTGCGACCGCCTGGAGTGTGAAAAGGGTCCCCGTGACATTGACGGCAAACACCTTGTCGTAATCTGCCCGCTCGATTTCGACGATCGGGGCGGCGGTAAACAGCGCCGCATTGTTGATCAGGATATCGATGCCACCCAGGCGCTCCTCGACAGACGTGACGGCCGCATCAATGGAGGCCTGGTCGGTCACATCCATTTGCACCGCGATAGCGGCATCGCCGATATCGCTCGCCGCATTCTCCGCGCGGTTGATGTCGATATCGGCGATAACCACCTTCGCCCCCTCGCGAATGTAAGCTTCGGCGAATTTCAGTCCGATGCCGCGCGCCGATCCGGTGATCAGCGCGGTTTTGCCTGCGAGCCGTTTCATCGGATAGCCATTCCGTCCTTGTCGAACCGGTAGACACGGTCCTGGTCGATGGGCGCTACGGCGATCATGTTGCCTGCTTTGGCGATGTTGTCGCCATCGGTGCGCACGTTGACCGTGCCGAGGCCGTTGTCGAGATGGACGTGCATGAAGGTGTCCGAGCCCAGATGTTCGATGACGCCGACCTTGCCGCTCCAGCCGCCCTGATCGACGAGCACCAGATGTTCCGGACGTATGCCGATCGTGTGCGCCCCGTATTTCGCGGCCTCTTCGCCTTCGAGGAAGTTCATTTTCGGCGAACCGATGAAGCCGGCGACAAACTTGTTGTCCGGCTTGCGGTAGAGATCGAGCGGCGAGCCGACCTGTTCGATCCGGCCGTCCCGCAGCACCACGATCTTGTCCGCCATGGTCATGGCCTCCACCTGGTCGTGGGTGACGTAGATCATGGTGGTCTGCAGTGTCTGGTGCAGTTCGGAAATCTCAAGCCGCAT
The DNA here is from genome assembly GCA_002707605.1 of Hoeflea sp. Classification (GTDB taxonomy): domain Bacteria; phylum Pseudomonadota; class Alphaproteobacteria; order Rhizobiales; family Rhizobiaceae; genus Pseudohoeflea. The sequence continues at coordinate 862,277 of PANK01000001.1, read as the reverse complement.
GTTCACGCGGAGCGCCGCGTCGAGGTTCGACAGCGGCTCGTCGAAGAGAAAGGCCGCCGGTTCGCGAACGATGGCGCGGCCGATGGCGACGCGCTGGCGCTGGCCGCCCGAAAGCTGGCCGGGGCGGCGTTCCAGATAGTCGCTCAGATTGAGAATCTTGGCTGCGTTCGCAACCTTCTCGTCGATCTTGGACTGCTCGATCTTGGCCATCTTCAGCGGGAAGGCGATGTTCTTGCGGACCGACATGTGCGGATAGAGCGCATAGGACTGAAAGACCATCGCCAGGCCGCGCTTGGCCGGCGGAAGGCTGGTGGCATCGGTGCCGTCGATGACGATCTCACCGGATGATGTGTCCTCGAGGCCGGCGATCAGGCGCAGAAGCGTCGATTTTCCGCAACCCGACGGCCCGACGAAAACCACGAACTCGCCGTCGTTGACTTCGAGATCGAGCGGTTTGATGACATTGACCGAACCGAAGCTCTTGGTGACTTGCTTGAGCGAAATGTGTCCCATGATCCTGTCCTATTTCACAGCGCCGAAGGTGAGGCCGCGAACCAGCTGCTTCTGGCTGAACCAGCCGAGAATGAGAATGGGTGCGATGGCCATGGTGGAGGCGGCGGAGAGCTTGGCGTAGAAGAGGCCCTCCGGACTTGAGTAACTTGCGATGAACGCCGTCAGCGGGGCGGCCTTGGCGGCCGTCAGGTTGAGGGTCCAGAAGGCTTCGTTCCAAGCAAGGATGAAGTTCAGAAGAACCGTCGATGCGATGCCGGGAATGGCCATGGGGGTGAGCACGTAGAGGATTTCCTCCTTGAGCGTCGCCCCGTCCATGCGGGCGGCTTCCAGGATCTCCGAGGGGATTTCCTTGAAGTAGGTGTAGAGCATCCAGACGATGATCGGCAGGTTGCACAGCATCACCACCAGGATCAGACCGGTCTTGGTGTCGAGCAGTCCCGCCTGGATGAATAGAAGATAGATCGGATACAGCACGCCGACGGCGGGCAGCATCTTGGTGGAAAGCATCCACATCAGGATGTCCTTGGTGCGCTTGGAGGGCACGAAGGCCATCGACCATGCCGCCGGAACTCCGATGATGACGCCGACAAGCGTCGAGCCGCCGGCAATGGCGATCGAGTTCCACAGGAAGCGCAGATAGTCTGAGCGCTCCTGGACGACCGCGTAGTTTTCCAGCGTCCAGTTGAAGAACAGGAAGACGGGTGGATCGGCGATTGCCTGGGCTTCCGTCTTGAAGCTGGTCAGGATGGTCCACAAGATCGGGAAGAAGATCAGCAGACCAAAGAACCAGGCAATCAGCGTATTGACGATTTTGCGGTTGTTGGTGACGGCGCGGGCCATGGTCCCCTCCTCAGGCGTCCAGGTTCTTGCCGACGATCCGCATCAGGAAGATCGCGACGATGTTGGCGAGGATGACGGCNTAGATGCCGCCGGCGGANCCGAGCCCGACATTCTGGCTTTCCAGAACGCGCTGGTAGATGAGGTAGGTCANCGTCCGCGTGCCNAACGAACCCTGCGTGGTCACNAAGATNTCCGCGAAGATCGACAGCAGGAAGATCGTCTGGATCAGGATGACCACGGTGATCGCCCGCGACAGGTGCGGCAGGATGATGTGGTAGAAGCGCGAGAACACGTTGGCCCCGTCCATCTCGGCGGCTTCGAGCTGTTCGGAATCGAGCGACTGGATCGCGGTGAGCAGGATCAGCGTGGCGAATGGNAGCCATTGCCAGGACACGATCATGATGATCGACGTTAGCGGCGCCTGTGTCAGCCAGTCATAGGCGGGCAATCCGAAGAATTCGAGGACATGGCCGAGCAAGCCGTTGACCGGGTCCATGAACATGTTCTTCCAGACCAGCGCGGAGACCGTCGGCATGACGAAGAAGGGGGCGATGACGAAAATGCGGACCACGCCCTGGCCCCACATCGGCTGATCGAGAAGGATCGCCAGGAGGATGCCGAGGATCACGGTGATCGCCAGCACGAAGCCCACCAGCATAAGTGTGACGATGATGCTGTCGGCGAAGGACGAACTGGTAAAGAAGGTGACATAGTTGTCGAAGCCGACCCATCCCTCGTTGCCGGGCCGCAGCGGAAGGTAGCGGCGGAACGAGAANTAGAGCGTCATCATNAGGGGGACGAGCATCCAGCCCAGAAGCAGCATCACGGCTGGCGCCATCATCAGGCGGGCTGCGGATCGGGAATGCTGAGTGGCCATGTACCTGTCCTCCTCCCTCGCGCGCTGTCAAAGGCGGCGACGGCTCAAGCTTCGCTCATAAAAAGACGTCAATGGAAAATGGGGACGGCCGTGGCCGCCCCCGGGAGGAGCCGTAATTAGTAGCCGGCAGCTTCCATTTCTTCGGCAGTCAGCGTCTGGGCCTTCTGAAGGGCCTCTTCGGCGGTCTGCTGGCCGGCGAGGGCCGCGNAGAACTCCTGGCCGACCTGTGTTGCGATGCCCGCGAATTCAGGGATCGCGACGAACTGCACGCCGGTNTAGGGAACCGGATCGACGGTCGGGTTCGTCGGGTCCGCCGAGTTGATCGACTCGAGGGTCATCTTGGCAAACGGAACCTTCTGGTATTCCGGATTGTCGTACAGCGACTGACGGGTACCGGGAGGAACGTTGGCCCAGCCTTCCTTCGAAGCGACCAGTTCGGTGTAGGCCTTCGAGGTTGCCCAGGCGACGAACTTCTTGGCCGCATCCTCGGCGTCGGTGCCGGCGGGAATGCCGAGCGACCATGCCCACAGCCAGTTGCCGCGCTTGCCCAGNCCCTTGTCCGGAGCCAGAGCGAAGCCGACCTTGTCGGCGACGGTGGAATCTTTGGGGTTAGTCACGAAGGAAGCCGCCACCGTGGCGTCGATCCACATGCCGCACTTACCCTGCTGGAACAGCGCCAGGTTCTCGTTGAAGCCGTTGGAGGCNGCACCGGGAGGGCCGTACTTGTTCATCATGTCGAGATAATCGGTCAGCGTCGCCTTCCAGGCATCCGAGTCGAACTGGGGCTTCCAGTCTTCGTCGAACCAGCGGGCGCCGTAGGAGTTCGACATGGCGGTCAGGAACGCCATGTTCTCGCCCCAGCCGGCCTTGCCGCGNAGNCAGATGCCGTAGACTTCATTGTCNTTGTCNGTCATCGCCTCGGCGGCTTTCTTGATGTCGTCCCANGTGGGCGCNTCCGGCATTTCCATNCCNGCCTTTTCCATCAGGTCCTTGCGGTACATCACCATCGAGGANTCGCCGTAGAACGGAGCGGCGTAGAGTTCGCCATCGACCGTCAGGCCCGANCGGATGGCCGGCAGAAGGTCGTCGACGTCATAGTCAGCGGGCAGGTCGTTAAGCGACACCAGCCAGCCCTGCTTTCCCCAGATCGGTACTTCGTAGGTGCCGATGGTCATCACGTCGAACTGGCCGCCCTTGGTGGCGATATCCTGGGTGACGCGCTGACGCAGGACGTTTTCTTCCAGCGTGACCCATTCCAGCTTGATGTCGGGATTGTTCTTGGTGAAATCGTCGGTCAGGCCCTGCATGCGGATCATGTCGCCGTTGTTCACGGTCGCGATCGTCAGGGTGGTTTCGGCCTGTGCTGCCATGGCAAATAGCGACAGCGCAGACGCACCCAAAAGGGCACGTTTGAAATTCTTCATGTTTTCCTCCCAAAGCCCTCGCTAGGGCATTTGCTTGAGTTGGGCATTTGCCTAACTGGCGGGCGAATATTCACAAACGCGGGCGTGCAAGTCAATCTCCGCGCACGGCAAAATCGTCGCTGCAGTGCAGCGAGCGGCGAGCTTTGACGAGAAAAAACAATTAGTTGGTCTGGGGAATTCTTTTGCTCAGCTTTCGAGCAAAAGCTCAGCCGTATGCTCATTAGTGATCAGTGTATTGATCAACTGACCGCGCATGGCTCCCAGAATGGCCTGGACCTTGGCTTCGCCAGCCGCGATGCCGACCACCGGATTGGCAGGGTTGACGATCAGCGGCGAACTGGCCACCCGGTCNTTNACGAGACCGTCGATCAGCTTGCCCTCGGCGTNGTAGACCCAGCTGGTGATCTCGCCGACCGCTCCGGCACGATCGAGGGANCGGACATCCTCGCGTGTCAGAAACCCGTCAACGAAGAGGGGCGCCTCGAGCCCCATATTGCCGACGCCGACAAANGTGACGTCGGCCTGGCGGGCGAGTTCGAGGATGTTGTGAACCGGTTCCTGGTTATGGAGGATTTTCTTTTCCTCGGCNGANCGNGCAAAAACCGGCAGCGGCATGGGATAGTGGCGGGCATTGGCTCGCTCGGCCATGCGGATGACGACGTTGTAGGCGGTCGCCGAGCCGTCAGACATCATGTTGCCGAGCAGCGAAACAATGCGGTGCTGCGGGCAGTCCATGGGCGGCAGCTGCTCCACCGCTGACCGCAGCGCGCGGCCGGTACCGATGGCGATGATCTTCGGGTGGTGCGACTTCAGGTGCCGCTCCATCTCGACGGCACCGACCTGCGCCACCCCGGTCGTCGAATTCGGCGCATCGGGATCGGACGGCACGATCTCGCAACCCAGCAGCCCGAAGCGCTCCTTGAGCCGCATCGACAGTTCCATGCATTTGGCGATCGGGTGGTCGAGGCGNACTTTGACNAGGCGCTCGGTAACGGCNAGCGAGACGAGACGCTGGGCCGACTGGCGCGAGACCCCGAGCTTGCGGGCAATCTCGTCCTGCGTGTTGCCGGCGACATAATAGAGCCAGCCGGCGCGCGCCGCGTCGTCGAGGCGACTTGCCTCGCTGTCAGCTTTTCCAGCCATCTCCTGNNTCCCTCCTATCCGGGCTCATAGCGTCCGGCGAAGCGCCCGATGTCAAGCCCGCCGTGATCGAAGGGGTGTAAACCCGCCATCGGCTTGCGGTCATCATTTCGTCGATCGCACCCAAAGAGCCCGGCACTGTTTCAATAAAATCTCAGGGCGTATGGCACCGATTTTGCATTTTATCCACACGGGGAGGGTAATTTTCGTCTGGAGAAAATGGACATGTCCGATACGACACATTCGCCCGCCGAGGGGAATACGCTTTTCCCGCTCGTGCTTTCCATCGTGGCCGCCGCGGCAACCGGGGTGCTGTGGGCTTACGCCAATCCGATCCAGCTCGTTCCGGGCGTGATCCAATGGCGNATCTTTGCNTTTCTGCCGCCACTCGTGGGGATTCTGCTCGGCTGGCGTTCGGGTTTCATCTGCGGCTANCTCGGCACNATCGTCTGGTCGCTGCTCGCCGGCACCTTCATTCCGGCCCATTCGCTGATCGTCGACGGCATCATGGTCGGCCTGACCGGTCTTGTTCCGGGGCTCCTGTTTGATCCGGCNAAAACCGTCATGGACCGNACGACCTTGCTCAAGATTGCAGCAACCTGCCTCATCGTTGGCCTGGTGATGGTCGTTGCCGTCTCCGCAAGCCTCGCCTATCTCGGCATCTTCCCGTTCTGGTGGGCNGTGATGTATCTCGGTCTCTCGGATATCGTTCCGATGCTGATCGGTACGCCGCTCCTCGTCATTCCGGCGATCAAGATCCTGAAGAGCGCCCATCCGGCCGGCTTCAAGCGGTTCTGATCAGGCCTTATTCAGTGCTTGAACTCAACAATGTGACTGTGGGCTTCGGCGGCACCTCCGTGCTCGCCGAAGTCTCGCTTTTGGCGCCGGAAGGCCGCTGGCTTCTCGTCTGCGGGGCGGCCGGAAGCGGCAAGTCGACGCTTATGATGACGGCTGCCGGCGTTGTNCCGCGGCTGATACCTGCCGCGCCTTTCTCGGGCTCGGTGAGCCTGTCCGGGCAATCTCTCTCGTCGATTTCGAACGACGAGCTTTTCACCCGCGTCGGCATCGTCATGCAGAATGTCGAAGACCAGATGTGGGACCTCGGCGTCGAGGATCTGATCGCCATGGCGCTGGAAAACCGGGGTCATCCAAAGGCGGCAATCCGGGCGCGCCTGGAAACCATCATCCGGCAGTTTCATATCGAGCGCCTTCTCGGCCGCCGGGTTCTCAGCCTGTCAGGCGGCGAGCGCCGCATGGTTGCCATCGCCGCAGCGATTGCCGCCGAGCCCGAGGTTCTGGTTCTCGACGAGCCGACCACCGGNCTCGATCCNGAGGCNCGGCAGCGCCTGGTTTCTATCCTGTCGGGTCTGCGCGGGAAGGTGCCGATGCTGATCGTGTCCGAGCAGGATCCGGCCTCCGTTGCCGAGATCACTGACGACGTGGCNCTCATCAAGCACGGTCGCNTCACTGCNCCNAGGCCGCTTGCCGAGATCTTCGAGAAATCCGTNCCATGGCTNGAGGCCGGCATACTGCCGCCGACCCGCCGGACCTCAGCACCATCTCACGCTGAAGAAGAGGAGGGGAGAGAAGTGCTGGCCGTGCGCGGAATCAAGACAAAACTCTGCCGCCNCGACGGCACACCTGTTCTGTCNGATGCCAGCCTGACGATCCGCAGTGGCGAGACCGTGGCGCTCGTCGGACGCAACGGCGCGGGCAAGACCACGCTCTTCCAGGCGATCCTCGGTCTCACCGGAATCGAAGCGGGATCGATTGCCATTGACGGAAAACATGCCGACGACTGGACACCGGCCCGCCGCGCCCGCCAGATTGCCTACCTACCGCAGAACATGCGACGGATCCTGTTCAACATGACCGCGCGTGAGGAAGTGCTCTTCGCCATCACCGCTGGTGGCCCGGAAAGCGATGGTGACGGCGAAAGGGCCGATGCGGCTCTCAGCCGTTACGGTCTGTCCGATCTCGCCGAGGCGAACCCGTTTGCGCTCTCGTCGCGCCAGCAGGCCCTTCTGGGTCTTGCCTGCGCGGAAGCTGCCGGGAGCCTTCTCGCCATTCTCGATGAACCGCTCCTGGCGCGTGATCTCAACGGCCGCCGCCTGCTCGAACAGTTCCGCGACCGCGCTATCGCCGAGGGCAGGGCGATCCTTCTGATCACCCATGATCTCGAACTCGTCGACGATATCGCCACGCGCGCGCTTTTGCTCGATGACGGCGTAATCGCCCATGAGGGTGCGACGGCTGACCTCTGGACAAGTCCGGCCTACCGGCAACTCGGCTGGCCGGGACCCCGTGCTGCCGCCGAAGGGGAGGTGTCCGATGCGCATTCATGACGTCAATTTCTTCGTCAAGCTCGGCGGCGCGCTGGCGCTGACGATCCTGGCCTGGATCTTCACGGACTGGCGCTACGGGCTGCCGCTCACTGCGGTGACGCTTCTGGCCCTGTTTCTGGCGAAGGTGCCGGGCCTGCGCGGCTATCTCAAGGGCGCCTCGCTGCTGGTTCTTCTGGTGGTCGCGAGCTGGATGCTCAACCTGCTGATCCAGGGCGAAACCCCGCTCGACGCGCTCGCAATTGCCGTCGGCATGGCGCTCAGGCTGGTCACCACGACGGCGGCGTTTTTCTTCGTCATGGAGACTTCGACACCCGGTGCCATCCTTGCGGCCTCCACCGCGGCGCGCCTGCCGCCGGTCGTCACGCTCGTGCTTTCGCTCACCTTCGGCATCATTCCGATGCTGCGGGACGACTTCGAGCGCATCGCCGACGCCCAGCGTGCCCGCGGCATGGAGATCGACGATGTCGGATTCTTCACCCGCCTCCGCTTCGCACTCGCCCGCGGCGTGCCGCTGCTCGTGCAAGCGGTACGCATGGCCCACTCAATCTCGCTGTCGCTGTCCATCTCCGGCTACGACATGCGCCGCCGCAGAACCACCTGGCGCAATGTCGGCCTGATGGTCGAACCGCGGCTTCCCATTACGAAAGGAACTCCCCATGACTGATACCTGCGTGACCGACCAGAGCTATGCGGTCGATGTTGCCGGCCACACGATCGATCTCCCGATCGTCGCCATCAAGCCGGATTTTGCCATTTCTCTCATGATGATCATCGATCTGGGCGTGAAATTCGGCGAGCATGTCGGCAAGAAACTCGCCGAACAACTGGCGTCGCTGAAGCCCGACGTGGTGGTGGGGGCCGCGACCCTCGGCATTCCTGTCGCCATCGAAGTCAGCCGTTCGCTCGGTCTCGACGATTACGTGATCCTGCAGAAATCGCCGAAAATCCATCTCGGCGACGCGCTCACCCAGACGATTACCTCCATTACCTCCAAGGGCGAGCAGCGTCTGCTTCTCGACCGCCGCGCGGTCCCGCTTCTGAAGGGCAAACGCGTGGTCGTGGTCGATGACGTGATCGCCTCGGGCTCGTCCATCAAGGGCTCGGTCGATATCGTCCGCAAGGCCGGCGGCGATGTCGTCGGTATCGGCGTAGTTCTGACCGAAGCCAAGGAGTGGATGGAGCCGATGGGCGAGGACGCCAAGCTCATCAAGAGCCTCGCGCACATCCCGCAATTCACCCAGAAAGACGGCACATGGAAGCCGATCCCGGAGACGCTGCTCTAGGGGATAGTCTTGAAAAGGGCGGGTTCGCACTGGGCGAGCTCGCCCCAATCCTCGATGCGCGACACGCCGCTGCTGTCTAGGTCGTGGCCGCGCAGATGTTTTCCGCCGATATAGTGATAGCAACGCATGCCGGCGCGCTTTGCGGCCTCGATCCCGGGCGCCGAATCCTCGATCACGAGGCATCTTTCCGGGGCGACACCCATGCGTTCCGCCGCGAGTAGAAAGAGATCCGGCGCGGGTTTGCCATTCTCGACCAGTGAGGCAGTGAAGGTGTGATCGCCGAAATGGCGGTCGAGGCCGGTGATCTCCATCGACCGTCGCAGTCGCCGCGGCGTTGAGCTCGTCGCCACGCACGACGCCACACTCAGCTTCCCGAGCACGGCCTCGATGCCCGGCGTGGTCTCGAGTTCTGTCTCGAAGGCCTTGAGCAGTTCGCTGCGGTAGCCTTCCTCGAAGTCCTCACCCAGCGACAGCCCGTAATTGATGCGGATGTCGGCGACGACCTTGGGCCAGCTGCGGCCCAGGAAATTGGCCTGGAAATGGGCGATGTCAACGTGCACTCCGACGGTTTTGAGGAGTTGCAGAAGCACGCGTGCCGAAATGATCTCGCTGTCGATGAGGACACCGTCGCAGTCGAAGATTACCAGCTCTATCGGGGGCGTCGGGCTTGCCATGGGACGGCGAACAATCTCTCTCCTAGACCGTCCCCGATCTCGCGAAAGGGCAGGGCGGCTCCGACCTGTTCTTGCCGGTTCGTCCGCCCTGTTGTCAATCGGCCTGTCAGGTCCTGAGCACCCGGTAGATCGCCGGGATGACGAGCACGGTCAGAAGCGTCGAGGAGGCGAGCCCGAAGAGAAGCGAGATCGCCAGTCCCTGGAAGATCGGATCGGTGAGGATCACTCCGGCACCTATCATGGCGGCGAGAGCTGTCAGAAAAATCGGCTTGAATCGGATGGCGCCTGCCTCGATCAGGATCTCCGTCATGCTCCGGCCTTCATGGTCGGCATGGCGGATGAAGTCGACGAGAAGGATCGAATTGCGCACGATGATGCCCGCAAGCGCGATGAAGCCGATCATCGAGGTGGCCGAAAACGGCGCGCCGAACAGCCAGTGGCCGACCAGAATACCGATGAACGTCAACGGGATCGGTGTCAGGATGACGAGCGGCACCTTGAACGAACCGAACTGCGCGACCACGAGGATGTAGATGCCGAGAAGGGCAACGCCGAAGGCGGCGCCCATGTCGCGGAACGTCACCCAGGTGACCTCCCATTCGCCGTCCCACAGGAGCACCGGAGCGCTCTCGTCAGCGGGCTGACCGTGCAGCTTGATCTCGGGTTTTTCGAGCCCCGTCCAGTCCTGCGCGTCAATAGCGTCCTGAACGGCGAGCATGCCGTAGAGCGGTGCTTCATAGTCGCCTGCCAGTTCGGCCATCACCATCTCCGCCGGTCGCCCGTTGTGCCGAAAGATCGGGAAGGAGGCGCGCTCATCAGTGACGTGGACGACGTCACCCAGTTCCACGACGCCACGCCCGCCGGGCAGGACATTTGCCGGGATAGGGGTGGTCAGAAAGTCCTCGTCCATCACCCGCTCACTCTTGACGCGCTCGAGCCGGATGGTGATTGGTTGGCGCCCGCCGCCGCGGTGCGAATAGCCAACGGTCCGCCCCTGGTTAAGGATTGCGATCGTGTCGAACACGTCGCCTTCCTCGACCTTGTAGAACTCGGCATCATCCGTGGAGATGGTGGCGCGCAGGCGTCGGGCCGGCTGTCCCCACGAATTGTCGGTATCGACGATGAAGGGCACCGAGTGAAAGGCGGTCTCCACCTTTTCTGCAACAGCGCGTCGCGTTTCGGGGTCGGGACCGTAGATTTCGGCCAGAAGCGTTGCCATGACCGGCGGGCCGGGCGGTGGCTCGACGACCTTGAAGACGGTGCCGTCGGGGACCGGTATGTCGGCAAGACGCGCACGTATATCGAGCGCAATCTCGTGGCTGGTCCGGTCGCGCGCATCCTTCGGGGCGAGATTGAGCGCCACATCGCCGACAAAACTGTCGGTGCGAAAGAAGGAATGGCGCACCAGCCCGTTGAAGTTGAAAGGCGCAGCGGTGCCTGCGTGTGTCTGCGCCGAGAGAACCTCGTCGAGTTGCATCACCCGGTTTGCGACCGCCTGAAGTACCGCGTCGGTGGCTTCAACCGACGTGCCTTCCGGCATGTCGACGGTGACCTGCAACTCCGATTTGTTGTCGAAGGGAAGCAGCTTCACCGTCACGTGCTTGGTGTAGAACAGGCTGAGCGATCCGAGCGTCAGGATGCCAACGACGATCAGAAAGATCCAGGCGCGCGCCTTGGTGGCGAGTATGGGAGTGGCCACCGCGCGGTAGGCCCGGCCCAGCGCACCGCCCGCATGAGCGCCGTCATCTCCATCGCTGTGGTGCAGCTCCGCCTTGCCGGCGACCTTGAGCATCAGCCACGGGGTGACCATGACGGCGACGAAGAACGAAAACACCATCGCCGCCGAGGCATTGGCCGGGATCGGGCTCATATAGGGGCCCATCATGCCCGAAACGAACAGCATCGGCAGCAGCGCTGCGACCACAGTGAGGGTGGCGACAATCGTCGGGTTGCCGACTTCCGCCACGGCCTCGATGGCCGCCTGCTGCCGGTCCTGGCCATTTTTCATGCCCCAGTGTCGTGCGATGTTCTCGATGACCACGATCGCGTCGTCGACAAGAATCCCGATCGAGAAAATGAGCGCAAAAAGGGAAACGCGGTTGAGGGTGTAGCCCATCACCCGCGAGGCAAAGAGCGTGAGCAGGATCGTGACGGGAATGACGACGGCCACCACCAGAGCTTCGCGCCAGCCGATCGCGATCCAGACGAGCGCGATGATCGAAACCGTCGCCAGGCCGAGGTGATAGAGCAGCTCGTTCGCTTTCTCGTTCGCCGTCTCGCCATAGTCGCGGGTGATTTCCACCGACATCGAGTCCGGTATCAGCCGTCCTTCAAGGGCCACGACCCGCTCAAGCACGTTGTCCGCAACGCTGACCGCGTTGGAGCCGGCCCGCTTGGCAAGTGCGATGGTGACGGCGGGGACGCGCACCACTGCGCCGTCCTCCCGGCGGATGGTCGAAACGATATGTTCGGAACTGTCTGGCGTCAGCTCGATCGAGGCCACGTCCCGAACGTAGACCGGACGGCCGTCCCGGGTGGTGATCAGCAGATTGCCTATCTCAGCAGGGGCGAACAGCGTCTCGCCCGCCATCAGTTCGATCTGGTCGCCGTCGTCGCGTAACTGGCCGGCCGGGAAGGCGCGGTTGGCGCCGGTGACCTTCTGCGCCAGTTGCTGCAGCGTCACGCCGTACTGCGCAAGCTGCTTCGGATCGGGCGAGATGCGGATGATCTCGTCGGTTTCGCCCACCAGATAGGTCAGCCCGACATCGTCGATCTTGGCGAGTTCGGTCCGAAGCTCCCGCGCCACGCGCGAAATGTCGGCGGCCGTTACCTGTGTGTCGGACGCTGATTTCGGAGTCAGGGTCAGCGTGACGATGGCGACATCGTCGATGCCGCGCCCGACGATCAGCGGTTCGGGAATGCCGACCGGGATGCGGTCGAGATTGGCGCGCACCTTGTCGTGAACGCGCAGCACTGCCGAATCGGCCTCCGTTCCGACGATGAAGCGCGCGGTGACCAGAACCTTGTTGTCATAGGTCTGCGAATAGACGTGCTCGACGTCGTTGATGCCCTTGACGATGGTCTCGAGTGGTTCGGTGATCAGCTTTTCGGCATCCGCGGCATTCAAGCCGTCGGCGCGAACCTGGATGTCGACCATCGGAACCGAGATCTGCGGCTCTTCCTCTCGCGGCAGCGTCATCAGCGCCACCAGGCCGAAGGCAAAGGCGGCGATGAGAAACAGCGGCGTCAGCGGCGATTTGATAAAGGCGCGGGTCAGCGCACCGGCAATCCCGAGGCCGGGCTTTTTCGGACCATTGGAGGTATTCATGGCACGATCACCCGGTCCCCTGCGGCGAGACCGCTGAGGATTTCCACGAGATCGCCCTGATTCTTGTCGGCAGACTCGACCGGTCCGCCGGTGACCACCACGCGTTCGGCTGCGCCTGTGCCGGTTTCCACCGTCACGAAGTCGAGCCCGTTGCGGGTGGAGATGGCCGGTTGCGGTATGGCTAGGGCCTTCCGGTCGCCCACGGGCACTTCCACCAGCACGCGCGCATCGACGAACTGGGTGTCCAGTGCCTCGACCTCGACATCAGCGGTTACGCGGCCGCCTTCGATTTGCGGATAGATCTTGGCAAGTGTTCCTGAGGTCTGGCCACCATCTGTCGAGATGCGAATTTCTGCCCCCTCGGCCAGCATCGGCGCCAGTCGTTCGGGCAAGGCGAGCCGCAGGAAGAAGCCGCCACCGCCGATTGTCGCCACGGCTTCACCGGGCATGATCACGGCACCAGGTGTGACCGGAACGGTGAGGACCTTGCCTGCGACCGGCGCCAGTATCTCGCCCTCGTTCTGCTGCTGCTCGAGCACCGCACGATTGGCCTTGGTCGAAGCGATCTGGTTGCGCAGGACGTCGGATTGGGTGGAAAGCTGATCGAGCCGCTGGCGTGTGACCACACCCTGCGCCATCAGCTTCTGCGCGCGTTCGAGCTCGGTGTCGGCGGTCTTGAGCTGGGACTCGAATGCGGCGAGCTGGGCATCGAGAGCGTCGATCTGGAAGTTGATCTTGTCGTCGCGCACGAGCCCGATCGTCTGGCCTTCCTCGACCGCATCGCCCTCGGTGACGGTAAGTTCAACCACAACGCCGCCGATACGGGCCCGGGCAGGGGCCACATCGCGTGTTTCGACGCTGCCGTAAACGGCCTTCCATTCCGTCACTTTCACTGGGGAGAGCGTGAGTGTTTCCGCAAGCGCCGGGCCTGTGCAGAACACGCTGCCTGCGTAAAGAGAAAGTCCCGCCAGCAGAACGGGTGCGAAACGTGCTGTCATATCATCCAACCCCGGGCGGACTCCGCAGAGCCGCTTGCCACCAACATTGCGCCGATTCTCAATATCAACGTGCGTTTATATTGATGTAGATGTATATGCAACGTCTGATATTCAATGCCTTGGTCTTGTGGGTCGTCAGGCCGCCCCAAAACCAAAATCCCGGCCATTCAATGCTGGCCGGGTGAGGTTGCCTTGGCAAGCCCATCCCTCACGCCTGATATCAGCGAGTGAATGTCCGGGCTTTGAAACTGGGATTGGACCGGGCCCCATGGAGGCAGTGCCGGAATTGATTCAGGCCATCCGTCAGGCCGGTGTGCCGGCCTCGTCGATCTGCGCGCCCGGCTGGTGCGATTCGATCATTGCATCAGCCATCAGTACGCGCAGCTGGCCCATCGGCTTGCCGCAACCGGAGCAGTTGACGATCTCGAACTCGGGAATATTGCCGACGATCGTATTACGCTTCTGGCAGCCGTGGCACGAAACGGTAAGTGCGGAGTATTCGTATTCAGACATGTGCTCGCCTCCTGACGGCGGTGGGAGCGAAACCGAAGTTGCGGCTCTTGAAATGCGTATATTAATATTTCTGCGAGTATCAGTGTATCAGCTTTCCACCCCCTTGGATATAGCGGGCCGGAGCCCGCGATTGGCACGAAGATACAGCTAGAAAGCCTTGCCGCGCGCGGTTACCGGCCAGATGGTTTCCACCTTGCCATGGCGCATACCCACGTACCAGTCGTGGAGATTGCAGGTGGGGTCGCAATGACCCGGAATGAGGCGCAACCGGTCGCCGACCACAAGATGTCCGTATGGATCGGTGAGCGTTCCGTGTTCATCCGAGGCGGATACGTAGACGACGTCGTCGCGATCGCAGACTTCGGGCAGGCCGCTGTCGACCGATTGCACCTTGAGCCCTGCATCGCAAACTGCGCGCCCGGCCCGCGAGGTGCTCATCACGCTGGTCAGAAGGAACAGTGCCTGCTCGAAATCCTGACAGCGCCTGCCGTTCTCGTCCTCGATGCGTGCATAGTCGACGTCCATGAAGGCGTAGGATCCGCATTGCAGTTCAGTATAGAGTCGGGAGCCTGCCTCGAAGGCATAGCTTCCGGTTCCGCCACCTGTAACGGTTGCGCATTTGATGCCGTTGACCATGAGCATCTCGACGGCCGCATTGGCATGCTGGATTGACTTGACGGCTGCCGCGCGCCGGTCGTCGTAGTCGACGATGTGTTGCATCATGCCGTGATAAGCCTGGATGCCGCCAAATGTCAGATGGTCCGCAGCGATGACAGCGCGGGCAAGTTCGAGAAGCCCGGTCAGCGTGGTAACCCCGCAGCGCCGACCTCCGGTCTCGAACTCGACCAGACAGGCGATCTTTGTCTCATGTCGAGCCGCTGCCTCTTCGAGCTGGGACACTGCTTCCAGATCATCGACACAGACGGAGATCTTCGCGCCCCCGGCGCAGAGGCGCGCAAGCCGGTCGATCATCAGCGGATTGCGGATTTCATTGGAAATCAGGACGTCCGTGATGCCCGCCCGCACGAAGGCTTCCGCCTCGCTCACTTTCTGGCAGCAAATTCCGGTCGCGCCGCCAATTTCCATCTGCAGGCGCGCGATGTCGGCAGACTTGTGCATCTTGCCGTGCGGTCGCAGCTTCACGCCGCTCTTACGGGCGAATTCACCCATCTTTTTCAGATTTGTTTCCAGGCTGTCGAGATCGATCACGAGGCATGGCGTGACGATCTCCTCCTGACGCATGCCCGGCAAGGCCGGAATGTCGTAGCCGACGGTCAGTCCATCTAGAAATTTGTCAATTTTCATGCCGGGGCCTCCGAAGCCGGATTCCCTGCTCAAACGCAATATTCGCTGGGTTTTGCGCACTATGCGCCCTTTTCCTGCGCCATGCAAAGTCGTGTGCTTTGGGGAGGCTGTGACCAATTGTACCAAAACCCGCGTGAGGGGGCTTGATGAACGGAAACTGGGGAGCTATACGGACGCCGCTGGATCGGAGCGTAGCGCAGCCTGGTAGCGCACCTCGTTCGGGACGAGGGGGTCGGAGGTTCGAATCCTCTCGCTCCGACCAGCCAGCAAAACCCGCTACGGCGGGGTTTTTCGTTTTCACCGACTGTTCATCGGCATTTCCAGTCGGACACCACCGCTTGTGCATTGAAGTCTCGCATCGGGATTGCAGCACAACTGAAACGAATGGCGTGTCATGCTGTTCCGTCTCGCAAGCAGTTTGTTTGTGGTCGGGTGTGTCGCCTCAGTGACGACACGAGTGAGCAAAGAGGTGGGATCTCCTTGATCGGCAAGCATCAAGAGACGCATATCATCCCATAAGCAGGGCAAAAACCCCGATCAAACATGCAATGGCGACGCTGGCGACGATCAGCGCGCGTTTGATCCGGCGCTCCGCCATGATGTCGGCTTGATGGCTGGGAACCGCCGGAAAGACTTGAGGCATCCGGCGGCCGAATTCTCGTCTTATCCAGGCAATCATTGCCTGCCTCCCTTGGTTTACTCTGTCACGTCGGAGGGAATGTGCGTGTCAACGCCCGACAGAATGATCCCGTCGGTCACGTTCTTGACACCCGGCACGGCAAGCGCCACGCGAATGAGATTGGCCTTGTCAGCGTCCGAATCCACACGGCCCGACAATTCGGCGATACCCTTGTGAACGGTGATCGTGACGTCACGGCCGTCAAGATCATTTGCTTCATAGGCAAGGGCGATCTGTTCGCCGATCGCATCATCCTCAATGATCGCATCCTCGTCCTCGGGGAAAACGGAGGGCCCGCCCGAGCTTTCAATCGCGGTGTTGGCGGAGATTTCGGCGCCCGGAACCTCGGCCTCGTCGAAATTGCTTTCGGAGTTGCCGTAGCCGATATTGGCAGCCTTCTTTTCGCCGTCCTCGTCGGAATAGGGCCAGCCCTCGTCAATCTCGCGGGCCTCATAATCGCGATAGTCTTCTTCCCGGGACAGGGCGGAGGGGTCGCGTTTCGGTCTTGCCATGATCAGGCTCCTTATTGTTCTTGACTGGAACAACGAATGGCTGCCGATTTGGTTCGACGGAGACACCTTAATTTGGTGCGGTCAGATGTCTCCAGGCCGGTAGATGTACAGGCCCGTCTGGCGCCCGTCGCCGAGTTCGATGATCCGCTCGGGCTCGACATCGGTGACCTTGAAACTGTTGGAGACGAGCAGCGCGCCCGGCTTCATCTCGGCTTTCGCCTTGGCGTAGAGCTTGCCCATGGGGGCAGGGGAAAGGAAGCAGTAGACGATATCGTAGCGGCTGAGGTCCTCCTTCCACAGGCTCCGGTAAGCCACTGTGGCGACTCCTTTTCCCCGGAGCGGCAATAGTCTCAACCAGGCGAGCGCGAAGACCAGCGGCGCCGTCTCCACACCCGTCACAGCGAGCTGAGGATGGCGGCGTTTGAGCGAGCTGATGACGCCGCCGGTGCCGCAGCCAAGATCGATAAAGGAGCGGGCACCGGATTCCGTGACAAGCCGACCGAGCGCATCGCGGGTCTTGCGGTTCGTCAGATAGAGAGGGACTTGTTCCGACGGGGCGTTCCAGGACACAAGCGCAATTGCAGCGAAGGCCAGAAGATAGATCCAGGCCGGAGCGGCGCTTCCGTAAACGAGCCCCAGTGGAAGCAGAAGCTGCACCGGCAGCCAGATAAGACGAAGACGCAGCAATAGCCCGATCAGGGATGCGCCGATTGCCTGAGCCGCCACGAGGGCTGCAATACTGGTGGAAGGAACAAGGGATAATCGGGCGGCGCCAATCAGCAGGGCGAACATCAGCCCCTGCGAAACTGCCACCTTCAGCCAGTCGAGAATTTGTCTTTGCCACCGTCCCATGAAACGTCTTTAGAGCAATTTCGAATTTGCCGGAATCGGCAAAAACGAAATGCGTAAATGTACTCAGTCGCCTGTCGAACCTATCCGTTTACGCGTAAACGCGAAACGGCCTGGCGACGGATGGAAACAAAAGCGACACCGTGCTCATGGAACGTGGAAAAGAAAAAGCCCCGGTCGTCCGGGGCTTCGGGTAGCTGAGGCGGCGATGACGCCGGCTCGTAATGTGAGCATCGTCCTCTGGTTTCGGAGGGCGCGTCCTGGGATTAGCCCTCGTCGTGCTTGTTCTTGCCGCGGCCCGGCTCACCGGCATGTCCGCTCGAAGTGACGGCAACCGGGTCGCTGGCCGGGAAGGTGTCTTCCAGACCTTCGTCCAGTTCGTCCTCATCGTCTTCGCGCTCTTTCATGGTCTTGAGCTCTTCGCGGGCGGCGGTTTCGGCCATCTCGCGGGTCGAATAGACAGGTGAGTGTCGGTTGTCGATCACGAAGCTGTAACCGTTAAGACGCTGTTCAATTTCAAAATTCTCTTTGGTCATGACAATACTCCCGTTTTGAAGCGAAACGCGTGCGAGCCGGAACCGTTCCGTGATTTGGGTTCGGTTGCGCGCCAGTTGCCCGAATGTCACAGCCGGCGGGAATGGTGGCGTTCAACAGCCGATTTCCCGGCGCATTTGCAGACTGGAAACCATTTTTGCCTCACATTGCGCCCGCGACGAAAAATTGCATGCACTGTGGGATACCCTTCATGATCAAGCCGCTCCGTTCCGCCAGCCTCGCGCTCGCTCTTCTCCTTCCTGCCGCGGCCTACGCCCAGGACAGCTACGGACAGGCCCCCGGTATCGATTTCGAACTGGGTCTCGGCGCAGGCGTTTCGCCCGAATATTTCGGCTCCAGCAGCTACATCCTTTCGCCGGTGCCGGTCATTCGCATCCAGCGTCTGACGCTGCCTAACGGACGAACCTTCGGCGGCGGCCCGGAGACCGGCTTCTCGATTGGTCCGTCGTTTGATTTCATCGGTGAACGTTCAGCTGCCGATCATCCGGTTCTCACCGGTCTCAATACCGTCGATACGGCAGTCGAGCTTGGCGTGAGCGCCAGCTACACCTTCCAGCACCTGCGCGTATCCGGCGCCATCCGCCATGGTTTCGGCGGCCATCACGGTATCCGTGGGGAAGTGGGCATCGACGCGCTCTTCAAGCCGACCGAGAAGCTCGCGATCTATGCTGGACCGCGCTTCGGCTTTGCCGATGAGGAATTCACCAACACCTATTTCGGCGTTTCCGCAGCAGAAGCGGCTGTCTCGTCATTTGCCCAGACCAATGTGGATGGCGGCCTTCTGAGCACCGGCCTCGAAGTCGGCGCGCGCTACGATTTCAACGACACATGGGCCGCCGAGAGCAAGGCAAGCTGGAGCCGCCTGCAGGGTGACGCCGGCGATTCGCCGATCACAGCCCAGGGATCGCGAGACCAGTACGGCTTGTCCTTCGCCCTCATCCGCAAGTTCAGCATCGATTTCTGATCGGTCTGAATATCTGATCTGAAGCGACCGGCGGGGTTAAAACCGCCGGTCGATTGATTCCGGGCGACCCGGTATCGAAAGCGTCATAGGCGACTTTTCACGCCGCGCGATCACCTTTCCCTTGGATACGACGAGCAGACGCTGGGCGCGCAGGCGCACCGCTTCCACGGGGCCGTTCGCATCGAGCACCACAAGGCTTGCGACCGAACCTTTCTCCAGCCCGTAATCTTGCAGACCCATGATAGCTGCGTTCTCGCGTGTGACCATGTGGAAGCACTGCGTCATGTCGGCAGGGCTCGTCATCTGCGCCACATGCAGCGCCATGAAGGCTACGTCCAGAAGGTCGGCGGTGCCGAGCGAGTACCAGGGATCGAGCACGCAATCCTGACCGAGACCGACACGGATACCGTATTTCAGCATCTCCGGCACCCGGGTCATCCCGCGCCGTTTCGGATAGGTGTCATGCCGGCCCTGCAGCGTGATGTTGATCAGAGGATTGGCGATGGCAGCGACGCCAGCCTCCGCCATCAGCGGCAGGAGCTTCGAGACAAAGTAATTGTCCATCGAATGCATCGAGGTCAGGTGCGATCCGGCCGCACGTCCGCCCAGCCCGAGACGCTGGGTCTCGTAGACAAATTGCTCGATATGGCGGGAGTGAGGATCGTCGCTCTCGTCGCAATGCAGGTCGATCATCAGGCCGCGCTCGGCGGCGATCTCGCAGAGTTCGGTGACCGAGCGTCGCCCGTCTTCCATGGTGCGCTCGAAATGCGGAATGCCGCCGACGACATCGACGCCCATGTCGAGGGCGCGGATGGTACACTCCTTCGCGGCTGGCGCCCGGTAGAGCCCGTCCTGCGGAAAGGCGACAAGCTGCAGATCAAGATAATCCTTCACCTTGTCGCGCACGGACAGAAGCGCTTCGACGCCCTTCATCCCGTGCTCGTCGGAGGTGTCGACATGGCTGCGGATGGCGAGCAGCCCCATCGAGGCAGCCCAATCACAATAATCGATGGCCCGCTTCTCGATTTCTTCAACCGTCTGGATCGGCTTGAGCTCGTTCCACAGTGCGATGCCTTCCAGCAGCGTTCCGGTCGCATTGATCCGCGGCGTGCCGTAGGACAGCGTCGCATCCATGTGAAAATGCGGATCAACGAAGGGCGGGCTGACCAGTCGGCCGGAGACGTTGATCGTCTCGCGGGCCTCGCCGGAAATGTTGGCTTCCACCGCGGCGATTTTGCCGCCGGCAATCGCGATGTCGGCTGTCTTGCCGTCGGGCAGGGTGCCGCCCTTGAGGAGGAGGTCGAAACTCATCTCTCGCCTTTCTGGTATGGGGTCATCAGCGCTTTGGGATAGCCGGCGCGGCGTGCCACGAGCACGAGTGCTGCGATCGACAGCACGTAGGGCAGCATCAGGAAGACCTGGTAGGGGATCACGCCGCCGGTGAGTTGCTGCAGGCGCACCTGGTAGGCATCGAATGCGGCGAAGAGAATGGCGCCGATCAGCGCCTTGCCCGGCCGCCAGGAGCCGAAGACAACGAGTGCGATGGCAATCCAGCCGCGGCCGTTGATCATCTCGAAGAAGAACGAGTTGAAGGACGACATGGTGAGGAACGCCCCGCCAATCGCCATCAGCGCCGAGCCGGCCATGACCGCGCCCATGCGCACAGCCGTCACCGAAATCCCCTGCGCCTCGACGGCGGATGGATTTTCGCCGACGGCGCGGACCGCCACGCCCGCCGGCGTCCGGTAAAGAATCCAGGCGACGAGGGCCACGCAGACAAAGGCGAAATAGGTGAGCGGCGTCTGGTTGAAGAGCGCCTGGCCGACGACCGGGATATCGGAGAGGACCGGAATCTCGAGCGGCTGGAAAGGCTCGATCTTCGGCGGTGAGGAGACTTCGGGCAGCAGGATGCGGTAGGAGAAATAGGTGAGCGACGTTGCCAGCAAGGTGATGCCGATGCCGGTCACGTGCTGCGACAGACCGAGCGGCACCGTCAGGAAACCGTGCAGGAGACCGAAGGCGGCGCCCGTAAGTGCTGCAACCAGCACCCCGGTCCACAGCCCGAAACCCAGATAGACCGTAAACCAGCCGGCGAATGCGCCCGCTGTCATGATCCCCTCGATGCCGAGATTGAGCACGCCCGCGCGTTCGCAGACGAGTTCGCCCATCGTCGCGAAGATCAGCGGGGAGGCAATCCGTATCGCCGCCACCCAGAAACTCGCCGTCAGAAGGATCTCGAAGGCTTCCATCATCCTATCTCCACCTGATCCGGTAGCGCATGAGCATCATGGCGGTGACCATGGTGAGAAGGGCGGATGCGACCATCACCTGGGCGATGTAGCTCGGGACGTTTGCCGACCGGCTCATGGCATCGGCGCCGACGAAGATGCCGGCCACGAAGATGGCGGCGAGCACCACGCCGAGCGGGTTGAGCATGGCAAGCATGGCAACAACGATGCCGGTGTACCCATAACCGGGCGACAGATCGAGCGTGAGATTGCCCTTGAGCCCCGCGACTTCAGAGAAGCCGGCCAAGGCTGCAAGGCCGCCGGAGATCAGTGCGGTCTTGGCGATCACGCGATTGACCGGAATGCCGGCAAAGCGCGCGGCTTCCGCGTTGTGGCCGACGGCGCGCATCTCGTAACCAAGTACGGTCTTCTTCATGATGAACCAGACGATGCCGGCCGAGACGATAGCGAGAACGAACCCGTAATGCAGCCGCTTCCCGGTGATGATGCGCGGCAGTTTGGCTTCGGCGATGATGCGCTTGGACTGGGGCCAGCCAAGCCCCATCGGGTCCTTGAGCGGACCTTCCAAGAGAAGCGATACGAACAGGATGACGATGAAGTTGAGAAGCAGCGTGGTCACCACTTCATCGACGCCGAAGCGGGTTTTCAGAATCGCCGGTCCCAGCAGGACCAAAGCGCCCGCCAGCATCGCCGCGACCATGATGATAGGGACCAGCCCGAACGAAGGAATGGTGATTGCGCCGGTGCCGAGCACAACGGTCATCACCGCACCGATATAGAGCTGCGCCTCGGCACCGATGTTCCACAGACGCGCGCGGAATGCGACCGCAACGGCCAGGCCGGTGAAGATCAGCGGCGTTGCGCGGGTCAGCGTTTCCAGAAGCGCGAACTGCGTCCCGGCAGCGCCCTTGATCACCAGGCCGAATACGTTGAACGGATTGGCGCCCGCCAGCATCACCAGAATGGAGGAAAAGATCACCGCACCTGCGATGGCGAGCGCCGTGAAGCCGAGCGTGCGCGCAAGCGAGGGGTTGGGGCGGGGTTCAAGCCGCATGGGAGGTGTCTCCCTCGAGGCCTTGTTCCAAACCATGGCCAGCCATCAGGATGCCGAGTTGGCGCTGGCTGCGTTCGCCACGCAGGGACGGCGCCGAAAGCCTGCCCTCCGACATCACCACGATGCGGTCAGACAGCGACTGGATCTCGTCAAGATCCTCGGAGATGAGAAGGATGGCCGCGCCGCGGTCGCGCGCCTCGATCAGCTTGCGATGAACATAGGTGACAGCGCCGATATCGAGCCCGCGCGTGGGCTGGCTGGCGAGAATGACGTCAGGATCGCCGTCGAGCGCCCGACCGAGAATGAGTTTCTGCATGTTGCCGCCTGAGAGAAGCCGCACGCGGGCGTTCTCGGAGGGGCATTTGACGTCGTAATCGGCGATGATTTCGCGGGCGAAAGCTGCGGCCGCGGTCCAGTCGATGATCCCGTAGCGGGAGAAACGCCGGGTCGGNTAGGCCTCCGAAATGACNTTTTCGGCGACGCTCATGTCGCCGATCATGCCGGTCGCNTGGCGATCCTCGGGAATGCGGCCCAGCTTGTTGGCGAGNGCCNTGCGTGGGCTCCAGCCGGNCATNGTTTNGNCGTGAATGCGNATNGANCCNGANGTCAGCGGNAGCGTGCCGGCGATGGCGGCTGCAAGGGCGGCCTGGCCGTTACCGGAAATGCCGGCGAGCCCGGTGATTTCCCCGGCCCGCAATTCGAGATTGATGGCGTTAAGCCCCGCGCCGCCCTCGGTCTTGGTCGAGGCGTTCTCCATGGCGAAGAGCACCTTGCCGGGCGTGGCAGGCGAGACGTCGTCCTGGGGAAGTTCGGAGCCGACCATCAACTGGGCGAGATCATGCGTATCGGTGTCACCGATCTCGCGCGAACCCGCTACAGCTCCCGAGCGCAGCACCACGACGCGATCGCAGACAGCCATCACTTCGTGCAGCTTGTGGGAAATGAAGATGACGGAGAGGCCATCGGCAACGAGCTTCTTGAGCGTATTGAAGAGCGCCTCGACCTCCATCGGGGTCAGAACCGCCGTCGGTTCGTCGAGAATGAGGATGCGGGCATCGCGGTAGAGCGCCTTGAGGATTTCGACGCGCTGCCGTTCGCCCACCGAGAGGTCGGTGATCTGCTTGTCCGGATCGACGGCGAGGCCGTAATCGGTTGCGAGTTTCGAAATGCGGTCACGCGCTGCCTTTCGGTTCAGGAAAGGGCGCCAGATCGATTGCGTGCCGAGCGCGATATTGTCGAGTACACTCATCTGTTCGGCCAGCGTGAAGTGCTGGTGCACCATGCCGACGCCGGCATCGAGCGCTGCGCGGGGCTCACCCGGAGCAAGCCGTTTTCCGAAGACCTCGATATCGCCCTCATCGGCCGTGTAGTGACCGAAGAGGATGTTCATCAATGTGGTCTTGCCGGCACCGTTCTCACCGAGAAGAGCCACCACCTCGCCGCGCTTGAGCGTCAGCGAGATGGCATTGTTCGCGGTCAGTTTGCCGAAGCGTTTTGTGATCCCCGAAAGGCGGAGAACCTCCTCCGCCTTTCCCCCGGTGCCGTTGTCCATCAGCTGGACTTCGGCTCCTCGTCGTTGATTTCGACGGTGAACTCGCCGGACTTGATGGCTTTGCGCTTCTCGTCGACCATCTTCATGGCTTCCTCCGGAACCTTGCCCTCGAAGGTGCCGAGCGGAGCCAGCGATGCGCCGCCTTCCTTCATGAAGGAATAGACGCCGTAGTCTTCAGCCTTGAAGGTACCGGCCTTGACCTTTTCGATGGCCGCATCGAGCGTCGGCTCGAAGTGCCAGATGGCCGAAGCAACGACGGTGTCCGGATAATCGGCCTGGGTGTCGATCACGTTGCCGATGGCGAGCAGGCCTTTTTCCTTGGCCGCGTCGGACACCCCGAACCGCTCGGCGTAGAGAATGTCCGCGCCCGCATCGATTTGTGCGAAGGCGGTTTCCTTGGCCTTGGGCGGATCGAACCATGAACCGATGAAGGCAACCTGGAACTTCACATCCGGATTGATTTCCTTGGCACCCGCCATGAAGGCGTGCATCAGGCGGTTGACTTCCGGGATCGGGTAACCGCCGACCATACCGATATTGTTGGTCTTGGTCATTGCGCCGGCGATGATGCCGGTCAGGTAGGACGCGTCCTGGATGTAGTTGTCGAAGACCGCGAAGTTCGGGTGCGCATCATCGGGCTTGAAGGACGAACCGATCAGAAAGGCCTTGTCCGGATAGTCGTCGGCAACCGCGCGGGCGGCATCCTCAACGGCGAAGGCTTCGCCGACGATCAGCTCGTTGCCGGCCTCGGCATATTCGCGCATCACGCGCTCGTAGTCGTTGTTGGAGACGCTTTCCGAGAAGACATATTCGATGTCACCGCGTTCCTGCGCAGCAAGGGCCGCCTTGTGGATGCGGCTCACCCACTGCTGCTCCACCGGCACGGTGTAGATGGCCGCGACCTTGATCGGGTCGGCCGCGTAAGCCGTGCCCATGAGGCCCGGTGCGGTGAGGGCGAGGGCGCCGAGCGCGCTCGCTGCCAGGATCTGGCGACGCTTGAAGAGGAAGTTCGAAGAGTTCGACATGTCAGACGCTCCTGTTTGAAACTGGTCCCGGTTTTTTGAAATTTTGACCAAACGTTAAAATACTACTTTGGGGTTGGCAATGCTCGCCGTCCCCGAAATCCCATAAAAATGCACAGTCGTTGGGCATGTCTTAGCAATGCCTGTTTTGTCGTCGTGCAGGCAAAGTGAATCAGACGGTGGGCAGGTGGGTCCTGGCCAGTGTCTCGATCGCGTCGTAAACGCCCGGGCCACCGGCGACGAGAGGGAAGCGGTCCCGGGTCAGGGCTTCCGGCGCGGGCATCAGCACCTTGCCGCCTGCTTCCTGGATCATCAGCATGCCGGCGAGGCAGTCCCAGGGGTTCATCGATTCCTCGATGTAGCCGATCAGCCGGCCCGCTGCCGCATAGGCAAGCATCAGGCCACCGGACGCGTTGCGGAAAAACATGCCGCCCTGGCTCAAAAGATCGGCGAGCACGGCGATTGCGGCCTTCTCGTCCTCGCGTGCGGCGTAACCCGCGCCGACCGAGCCTTCGCCGAGGCTCGTGGCATCGGACACCTTCATCGGGCGGCCGTTGACGAATGCGCCCTTGCCGCGACCGGCGGAGAAGGTCTCGCCGCTACAGGGCTCCTCGATCACACCGACCTCGATCTGCCCGTCATGGACGGCAGCGATGATCACGCACCATTGCGGAATGCCGGAGACGAAATTGGCGGTGCCGTCGATCGGGTCGATGACCCAGGTCCAGCCGGATGTGCCGGGTGTCGGCGCGTGTTCTTCGCCGACGATCGCATCGTCNGGATAGGCCTNGGCGATCTCNGCGCGGATGAAGGTNTCCGTATCNCGGTCGGCTTCCGACACCAGNTCCTGATGGCCCTTCTTCTCGATGGTCAGCGTCTCGAGCTTGCGGAANGAGGCGAGCGCGCTCGANCCTGCGCGCTGGGCGAGGTCGATGGCAAAGGCGAGGCGGTCGGAATTGTCGGCCATGAAGGCGTCCTTTCGGAATGCGGGAGGGGCAGGGATGATCCCCGCGCGACTGGCTGCCACCCGATACTCCCGGTGTTCCGGCTTGCCAACCCGCTCAGGGCGCTTTCCCCTTGCATGTTTGCCGATGACGNTTTGATGACGGCNCGAGCGCGANNAAACNGCCCACGCTTNNCNNCTCNCNCCTTTTCCACTAGGTCTCNTGCNGAGANTGTAAGGAGNCCAGCATGAAGATCGTCGCCGTNACCATTTCCGACCGCGCCAGCAAGGGCGAGTACGAGGACAAGTCCGGCCCGGCGCTNGAGGACTGGTGCCGCAAGGCGATTTCCTCGGATTTCGAGATGNTCCGCCGTGTGATCCCCGACGGCATGGAGAGNGTCCGCGATACGCTGATCGNTNTGTGCGACAACGAGAAAGCCGANCTGATCCTGACCACCGGCGGCACCGGCCCGAGCCCGCGNGACCTGACGCCNGAGGCNATGCGCGAGGTCATCACCATGGAGCTTCCNGGNTTCGGNGAACTGATGCGCCGCGTNAGCCTNGAGGAAGTGCCGACGGCCATCCTCTCGCGTCAGACGGCGGGCGTGCGCGGCACGACGCTGATCGTCAANGTGCCCGGCAAGCCTGCGGCNATCGANACCTGCCTGAAGGCCGTNTTCCCNGCNATTCCCTATTGCCTCGANCTCATNGGCGCCGGNCGCATCGAGGNTAATGACGACTTCATCAAGGTATTTCGGCCCAAGGGNGCNTGAGNCACTTTGCGCTCAAGAACAACAAGTCGCGGATGGAGAATGAAATGTCTCCTTCCCCTCTTGCCGTTCAACGAACCCTTGGCGTACTTAAGCAATTGATGGTTCCCGCCGCAGACGAAGCGAGGCGGGATGTAAAAGGGAACACGGTGAGGCGTACCCATCAGGGACCGAAACCGTGGCTGCCCCCGCAACTGTAAGCGGTTGCCGAATCCGGACATGCCACTGGCGCGAAAGTGCCGGGAAGGCGGATGAGGCGAAAACCGCGAGCCAGGAAACCTGCCATCGAGCGGACGGAAACGTCCAACCTTCAACCCGGAACCGCACGGTGGGTGCGGACAGGAGCAAAAGATGCATATTGAACCCGGCGTCGTTGACGGCGCCAAGATCGCGCTCAGCTATGCGACAGCAGTCGGATCGCTCGGCCTTGCAGCCAAAATGTCGGCAAAGACCCTTCGCGAGGAAGGCGGCGTTTCAGCCCTTCTGTCGCGTTCGGTGATCGCAACAGCNCTCGTCTTCTCGTTCTTCGAAATCCTTCCGCATTATCCGGTCGGCGTGTCCGAAGTTCACCTCATTCTCGGCTCGACCCTCTATCTCCTCTTTGGCGCCGGCCCTGCTGCCATTGGTCTGGCTGCGGGACTTCTCCTGCAGGGGCTGTTCTTCGCGCCGTTCGACCTGCCGCAATACGGCATGAACGTCACCACGCTTCTGGTGCCGCTCTGGGGCGTGTCGCTGCTCGCCAAGAAAATCATCCGCAAGGATACCGCTTACGTCGATCTCGGTTATGGCCAGGCGCTTGCACTGTCGACCGCCTACCAGGCCGGTATCGTTGGCTGGGTCGGCTTCTGGGCGCTCTACGGTCACGGCTTCACTGCCGCTAATCTGGCGTCCATCGGCTCCTTCGGTGCGGCCTACATGCTGGTGATCGTGCTCGAGCCGCTCATCGATCTGGCGGTTCTCGCTGGCGCCAAGGCAGCCCGGGCGCTGTCGTCCGGCCCGCTCTTCTACTCGCGCCTTCACCGGGCCGCGTAAGCGATTCAGAAACAAGCGGCTTCGTGCTGTTTGACTGTAAAACCCCGGCCCGCAACGGCCGGGGTTTTTTGTTGTCCCAACATGACTGCCGGCACCGTCGTCAAACTGCAATATTTGCAATCTATCGCCACCCTGATGCATGGTCATGGGCTGGGAGCGGACCCTGATCGGGACGCCGGTTTGTATGGAGTACGTCTGTGAGCGAGATCGAACTCAAGTTCATGGTCGATAAGGAGCGGGGACGGCCGGTGTGGAACCGCGCCATCGAGCTCGGCTATGCCCATGCCGAACCCTCCGTGCGCCAGCTTGAAAGCGTCTATTACGACACGCCNGACAAGCGGCTCCGCAAGGCGGGCATTTCGTTGCGCATCCGCCGTGANGGCGACAAGTGGCTCCAGACTGTCAAATACAANNGGCGGCTNAATGCCGGCCTGTCGCGTGCCGAGGAGTTCGAGGTCGAAGTNCCCGGCAAGGCCATCGAGCTTCTGGCCATTCCNGANNCAAAGGCNCGCAAGAANGTCCAGTCGAAGATTGGCGACGACCCGATTGAAGCCGTCTGCTGGACCATGATCAATCGCCGCGCCGACAAGATCCGTCTGGAGGACGGCTCGGTGGTTGAACTGGCTCTCGACGCCGGGCTGATCTCGGCGGGCGATCATTCCGTCGATTTCTGCGAGGTCGAGATCGANTTGATCGAGGGCGANCCGCGCGCGCTCTATTCGCTTGCNGGGAAACTNTTTCCNGAAGGCGGGCTTCGCTTCTCGCGCTTTTCCAAGGCCGAGCGCGGCTACATGCTGGCCGAGAAGGGNGTGATCGAGCCGGAACCTGTTGCNCGTCGCGCCAAGAACGTGGCGCTCGATCCCGACGAGAGCGTGCGTGACGCCATGCGGNCAACNCTNCGGGAATGTATCGANCAGATTTCNCTCAACATNCCGGTGGTCGANCAGACCATTCAGCCNGAAGGNCCGCATCAGCTTCGAATNGGCCTGAGGCGGCTCNGNAGCCTCTTCATGGTCTTCGGATCGGTANCCGATAAATCCCGCCTGCGTCTTCTTGAAGGCGAGGCCCGCTGGCTCTTCTCAGGGGCCGGGGAACTGCGCGACATCGAGGCTGTGATCGCCGATGTCATCCGTCCGCTCGCCNACGCGAACCCTGACGAGACCGGTTTCGANGCGCTTATTTCATCGCTCGANCGCCAGGCCGCAAGCCGCCGCGCCAAACTGCGCGCGCTGCTCGCCGATGTGCGCACGCAAGGGTTCCTGCTGGACCTGTCGCTGATATCGGAAACNNTGGGAGAGGGCGACGANGAAGNCGAGGACCTCGATCAGCCGCTCTCCGGCTTTGCCGAAAAGGCGCTGTCCAAGCGCTGGCACAAGGCCAAGAAAAAGGCGGGTGACGACGTCGAGAACCTCGAGATAGAGGCGCGTCACGAGTTGCGCAAGGAACTCAAGAAGCTGCGTTATCTCGTCGAATTCTTCGCCCCGCTCTACAAGAAGAAGGACGTCAAGGCGTTTCTCAAGCAGCTCAAGGGTATCCAGACGGTGCTCGGTGATGTCGTGGATGCCAATGTGGCCCGCCAGCTCTTCCGCGATGCCGGTCTGATCGAGGANACGGATCCCGGTCTGCAACGCGCGATCGGCTGGGTCATCGGCTCGAGCAAGGTCAAGGCGCGGCTCGAATGGGAGTATGCCGCCGATCTCTGGAAGGATCTGGAGAAGACCGGCCCCTTCTGGAAATAAGAGGCCGGTCAGTTGCGTCAGGACTATTCGTCCTCGTCAGCCGAAATGCGGATTTCGCCGGCATGGTCGCGGGCAAAGTCACTCGCGCGGAAGGCTTCGAGCAGATGCGCCGGGATCGTCACCGTCACCTTGTCCACCCCTTCGCGAGCCAGACCATCGGGTGACTTCCGCCGTCCCTGGATCATGCCGCCGGCCACCGTATTGTTGGTGTCGGGGTCGATCAGGATGAAGGCGCCGGTCTGCCGGTTCGTCTCGTAGGCATCGAATATCGCAGCTTCGTCGAAGTCGAGATTGGCGGTTCCGATGGCGTTGAGCAACAACGTGGTTGCCGGCTGCCATTTGCCCGAAGTGAGATCGAGGTTCTGGGTCGGCGTGACCGTTACGCGCTGACGGCGGGAGCCGGCCTTCAGCCAGTAGCGCTTGCCAGGCTCGATNGCGTCCGAGGACAATGCCACGAGGCGCGCCGAGAATGCCGTGCCGGTCTGCGGGCGCTGGTCGAGCGCAACGATCATGTCGCCACGTGCGATGTCGACCGGACGGTCGAGCACGAGTGTGATCGCATCGCCCGAGACTGCCGCGTTNCGGATCAGGTCGAAAGTGACGATCTGCTTGACGTTGGCTTCCACGCCCGAGGGCAGAACCACGACACTGTCCCCCGGCTTGATCGAGCCGCC
Source organism: Hoeflea sp. (assembly GCA_002707605.1). Lineage (GTDB taxonomy): Bacteria > Pseudomonadota > Alphaproteobacteria > Rhizobiales > Rhizobiaceae > Pseudohoeflea. The sequence continues at coordinate 832,443 of PANK01000001.1, read as the reverse complement.
GGACACGGTGCCCTGATAGCCGCGGAAACCCTCGCCGGGGCGTGAGACCCGCTGCACGGACAGACGGAAGCCTGTCGACTGGCCGCCGCGCTGTGTGGCGCGTTCCAGAACCTCGACAAGCGTGGGGCCATCATACCAGGGCATCGATGTGGAGCCGGGGAGAACGATGTTCTCGCCCTTGAGCGCCGAGACCGGAATGGAAACCACGTTGTTGACGCCGAGGGTGAGCGCCAGCTCGCGGAAGTCGCGCGCGATCTTGTGGTAGCCGGCCTCGTCGTAATCGGTCAGATCGATTTTGTTGACGGCAAGCACGAACTGCCGGATGCCCATGAGTGCGGCGATGGTGGCGTGCCTGCGGGTCTGCTCGAGCAGACCGGTGCGCGCATCGACCAACAGCACGGCGAGGTCTGCCGTCGAGGCGCCGGTCGCCATGTTGCGGGTATACTGCACGTGTCCCGGCGTATCGGCGACGATGAAGGCGCGNTTGTCGGTCGAGAAATAGCGATAGGCGACATCGATGGTGATGCCCTGTTCGCGCTCGGCCTGAAGACCGTCGAGCAGCAGCGCGAAATCGGGCAGGCCGAGATCGTTCTGCTTGCCGGTGGAATCACGCGAAAGTGCGGCCGCCTGGTCTTCCTTCACGGCCTTGGTGTCCCAGAGCAGCCGGCCGATCAGCGTCGACTTGCCGTCATCGACGGAGCCGCAGGTGATGAAGCGCAGCGGACGGGAATCCTTNCCGGCGTGATGTGGCGCGGGTGCATCATCCTCGAAATTGACGAGGCGCACAGCGGGATTGTTGGAGGGTGCGGTCATCAGAAATATCCCTCGCGCTTTTTCTTTTCCATGGAGCCCGACTGGTCACGGTCGATCGCGCGGCCCTGCCGCTCCGACACGGTGGCGATCTCGAGCTCGTCGATCACTTCGGTAAGGTTGGAGGCGTGCGAGCGGATGGCGCCCGTCAGCGGCCAGCAACCTAGCGTCCGGAAGCGGATAAAGTCTTCCTGAATGGTCTCGCCCGGCAGCGGTTCGAACCGCTCGTCCTCGGCCATCATCAGCATGCCGTCGCGTTCCACGAACTTGCGCTTNGCGGCATANTAGAGNGGCACCAGCGGGATTTCNTCAGCCTCGATGTANCGCCAGATGTCGACCTCGGTCCAGTTGGACAGCGGGAANGCGCGCACGCTCTCGCCGGGNCGGATCATGCCGTTATAGATCGACCANAGTTCCGGGCGCTGGTTGCGCGGGTCCCAGCGGTGATCNGGCGTGCGGAACGAGTAGATGCGCTCCTTGGCGCGNGAGGCTTCCTCGTCGCGNCGCGCACCGCCNAAGGCNGCGTCNTACTTGCCGGCATCAAGGGCCTGGCGCAGCGCCTCTGTCTTCATGATGTCGGTGTAGCGNGCCGAGCCATGGGTGAACGGNGTGATGTTCTCNTCACGGCCGCGCGGATTGGTGTGCACATGAAGATCGAGATCGTACTCGCGCGCGATCCGGTCGCGGAATGCGATCATCTCGGCGAACTTCCANGTCGTGTCGACATGNAGNAGCGGGAAGGGGATCTTGCCCGGATGGAANGCCTTGCGCGCCAGGTGCAGGAGCACCGAGGAATCCTTGCCGATCGAATAGAGCATCACCGGACGCTCGAATTCGGCCGCGACCTCGCGGAAGATGTGGATCGCCTCGTTTTCGAGTGCCTTCAGGTGCGGATCGAGCGGNGGGCGTCCGCGCCCGTGCTCGANGATGTGGGGAGTTGCAGTCATGATCAATGAGCCTTTTCGGCTTCGGGTTGGCCGGCCTCGGGNTGCCCGGCTGGCGGATTGAGAGTAGTTGCGGCGGGTGAAACGTGCAGGCCGCATTCGCGCTTTTCGTCGTTTTCCCACCACCAGCGGCCGGCCCGCTCNGGTTCGCCCGGCTTNATGGCNCGGGTGCANGGCTCGCAGCCGATCGAGGGGAANCCGCGCTGATGCAGCGGGTTGATCGGGATGTCNTCGATGACAACCAGATCCTTCAGGGTTTCGAGATCGTAATCGGCGAGCGGATTGATCTTGATGAGATCNCGCACCGGATCATATTCGGCGAGCGGCGTGTCCGAACGGTTCTGCGACTGGCCACGGCGGATGCCGGTGATCCANACNTCNGCGNNTTCNAGAGCAATGGCGAGCGGCTTCATCTTGCGNGCATCGCAGCAGGCATGNCGGGCNTCCACGCTCTCGTAAAAGCCGTTGAGACCGTAGGCGCTCACNAACGCGTCGACGTCGGCCTNGGCCGGATGAACCTCTTCGAGCNCTATNNCGTAACGCTGACGCGTCACGCCGATGAGTTCNATGGTCTCGGGAAAGAGCCGTTCGGTTTCGAGCGTCTTGACCGCGATGGCCGCNCCCGAGCGGGCNATGGCCGCNGTCANCACCTGGTCCTCAAGTCCGAGAGAGGTGGTAAATACCGCATNGCCCAATTCGGCAGCCCGCTTCAGCCGCTCGTCGAGCGGCAGTCTGGCAAGCGCCGTGGCAAGGGCATGTGCTTCGTCATGGCGGCTGGTGGCCGCANTCCGTGCGTTCTGCATGGATACTCTCCGTTTCGCTGCCGATCATCGCCGCTGGCACGCGAAGTCGCGAGGAATGACNATCCTTTTTGCACCGCCGCATGCGGGCATCNATTCTATTCAATGGAAATGTGACAGGAAAATATCACGCCTCTACGACGCGACGTCCTTTCCGGCGGCGCTTGTGGATNCCGCCGAGATCGAAACGGGCNGTGATGTGCAAACCGAAGATCGCCAGCGAATGCATNGCCCAGATCGGATCGATACGGCGCAGGAAGAANGTTTCCAGAAGCGACATCAGCGTGAGGAAAACGATGATGGTGGCGAACATGTCCGCGAGTTTCCGGTTGTTCGGGATTTTCCGCGCTTTGGCGTAGTTGAAGAGAGGGGTGATGAAGAGCACCCAGATCACGATCGATCCACCCACCACGCCCAGATTGTTGAGGATGTCGAGAAAGTTCTCATGGCCGTGGATGATGTAGCGATAATCCCATGCCGCCCAGAAGGGTTCATCGAGACCGAGTACGGCGGGCTTGAGCCAGAAATTGTCATAGCCGTAACCGAGCCAGGGATGGTTCGGTATCATCGAGACGTTGAACTCCCAGAGCGTCGTCCGGCCCGTATAGGTGCCATCACCGAGCAGCGAATGAATGAGGGCGAAGATCCTGTCGTTGAACGCAGCACCCAGCGTCAACACCGCAGCCGCCGAGAACGCCACCAGATGGGCGAGAATGGCGAGCCATGCCCGGCCGGTCACAGACGCAAGGCCGATGATTAGAATCGATAGCGGCAGGAAGCCTGACGTGGTCTTGGAACCGGTGTGAACCACGAAGACGAAGGCCGCGACGGTGATGACCAACCCGGAGAACCGCATGCCGGACCGAAACATGTAGATCCCGAAAATGGTGATCACGCTCATCACNGGACCGGCNATGTTCTTGTGTGAGAACGGTCCGCGCCAAAGACCGGCGTGTTGGGGCTCGAAGGCATCGTAACCATGCTTTGCCAGATCGGGCAGCAATATGATGCCGCCATAGGAAACGGCCATCAGGGCAATCGCGGCTGCCGACAGCGCGGTGCGGAAATCGCGTTCCGTTCGGGGCAGGGCGACGATGGCGAAAGTGATCATCATGCCGATGACGGTGAGGATCAATGTTCGCGCCGTGGCCATCGTGTCGGGTGAGCGCAGCACCTCGTAGACGACCAGAATCCCGAGAAGCACGAAGCCCGGCGTGATCAGGCTGCGGAGCCTGCGCGGGTCGGCCATCGTGAGAAGCGCGANAGAGAAAACGGCGCCGGCGGCCAGGAAGCCGACCTGTTTCAGCTTGTCGCCGCTCTCGGGGATTTCCGCGACGATGCTCTGCGCCTGAAACGGGCGCAACGATATCAGGATGAGCGAGAGGCCCGTAAAGCACAGGGCCACGGTAATCAACCGCATCAGGGGAGAAGACGCGGAAAGGCCTCCCGTGCCGCCGTATCCATAACCGGAAGACGGTTGTCCATATGTCGTCGGCGTCTGAGCCATGATGCGAAGCCAACCCGTCCCTGCCGGAAAATCCACCGGCCCGACAATGCCCCGCGCTCGGTTAATTCCCCGTTAACCATGTTGGTTGGGTATGGATAACTCAGCCGGTGCGCCTCCGCCAAAATCCGCGCAGGCGTTTCATCTTGCCCGACAAACTCTAAACCGGCACCGTTCGTTGCCTCAATCAATAGCGTCGGGGTGGAGCGTTGCTGGCGGACCCGCGAAATTCCAAGCTCCCTCACATCCCTCGTGTGCCGATCGATGGGTAAAGTGAAGCGTCGCTTGGCCGTCGTTATAGATGTACCCGCGACCATGGCAATGTGGGCAGCGCTTCATGGCATCCGGCAATTCCAACGCCTCTGATGCGCTCCTAGTCACCCATTCGCCGTCGATCTTGACTTCGCATTCAATGATCATTTCGCGAGTATCGCATCGCTAACATGCAATTCAAAGGCGAAAGTGATCGATTGCGATCGGTTGGAGAGCTAAACCGCTCCGGCCAGCCGGTCCGTCGTTTCCCAGTCCGGGTTGATCCACGGTTCGAGGTTCGACGGCGCGAGCGGCGTTTTGCCGAGAATATGGTCCGCCGCCTTTTCGCCGGTCATGATCGACGGGCCGTTGAGGTTGCCGTTGGTGATGCGCGGGAAGAGTGACGAATCGGCCACCCGCAGACCNTCGNCCCCGATCACGCGGGTCTCCGGATCGACCACCGCCATGGGGTCGTCGGCGCGACCCATGCGGCAGGTGCCGCAGGGATGATAGGCGCTTTCGGCGTGGTCGCGGATGAAGGCATTGAGGTCTTCGTCGGACTGCACCTGGCTGCCGGGGGAAATCTCCTCGCCGCGCCATTCGTCAAACGCCTGCTGACCGAAAATCTCGCGGGTGAGGCGAATGCAGTGGCGGAAGTCGCGCCAGTCTTCCTCGGTGCTCATGTAGTTGAAGCGAATCTCGGGAGCCGCTTTTGGATCATCCGACTTCAGCCGCACCGTGCCGCGCGAGGGTGAGCGCATCGGCCCGACATGGGCCTGGAAGCCGTGACCGGCAGCCGCTGCCTTGCCGTCATAGCGGATGGCACCCGGCAGGAAGTGGAACTGGATGTCGGGATATTTGACTCCCGCCGCAGAGCGCACGAATGCCGCCGCCTCGAACTGGTTGGACGTGCCGAGCCCCTTGCCGAGGAACAGCCACTGCGCCCCGATAAGCGCCTTTGAGAACAGGTTCAGATGCGCGTTCAGCGTGACCGGCTTGGTCGAGGCCTGCTGGATGTAAAGTTCCAGGTGATCTTGCAGGTTGGAACCGACGCCGGGGCGATCCGCCACGACATCAATTCCGTGGGCGGCGAGGTGCTCCGCCGGGCCGATGCCCGACAGCATGAGTAGTTGCGGCGAGTTGAAGGCCGAGGCTGCGATGACCACCTCGCGGCGTGCATTGATCACCTGAACCCGGCCTCTGATCTCGATCTCGACGCCGGTGGCCCGATGATTCTCGATGACAATTCGGCGCGCCAGTCCCTTGACCAGACTCACGTTTTCACGTTTCAAAGCCGGCTTGAGATAGGCGTCGGCGGCCGACCAGCGACGGCCGTCATGGATCGTCTGCTCCATCTCGCCAAAGCCNTCCTGACGGCNGCCGTTATAATCTTCGGTCACGCCAAANCCCGCCTGTCGGCCCGCCTCGATGAAGGCCCTGAANAGCGGGTTCTTGAGNTCGCCGCGGCGGACNTTCANNGGNCCGTCGGTGCCGCGCCAGCCNNCCTCACCACCGATGCGGCCATGCTGGTGCGANGTTTCCATCCGCTTGAAGTAGGGAAGCACGTCNGCATAGGACCATCCGGTCGCGCCCATCTCGGACCAGTGGTTGAAGTCCTCGGCATGNCCGCGCACGAAGACCATGCCGTTGATCGAGGAGGAACCACCGATCACCTTGCCGCGCGGAGCGGCGAGACGGCGGTTGCCGAGATGGGGCTCGGGCTCGCTCGAATAGCCCCAGTCATAGATNCCCATNTTCATCGGNTAGGACAGNGCTGCCGGCATGCGGATGAACGGCCCGGCATCGGTGCCGCCATATTCGATCACGATGACGGNGTTCTTGCCGTCCTCCGANAGNCGCGCGGCAAGGGCCGAACCGGCGGAGCCGGAGCCCACGATGACGAAATCAGCTTCCATGANAAATCCTCGACTTCAAACNTCCGGGNNNAACNCGCTTCAGTANGGNCTGTCGACCGGACCGGTGGCGACGTAGACGCTCTTGAGCCGCGTGTAGTGGTCGATCGCGGCCTTGGAATTCTCGCGCCCGATGCCTGAGCGTTTCACNCCGCCNAAGGGGGCTTCGATAGGGGTGAGGTTGTAGGTGTTGATCCAGGTCGTGCCCGCCTCNAGCGCCGCGACCGTNCGGTGGGCGCGGGTGAGATCNGCGGTGAAGACCCCGGCNGCCANTCCGAACTCGGTNTCGTTGGCGCGGCGGATGGCTTCCTCCTCCGTGTCGAANGGAAGAATCGACATNACNGGCCCGAAAATCTCNTCGCGCGCGATNGTCATGTCGTCGGTCACNTCGGCGAAGATNGTNGGCGCGATNTAATGNCCNTTCTCNAAGCCNTGCANCGACAGCGCGTTGCCGCCGGCGACCAGACGCGCGCCCTCGCTTTTGCCCTTCTCGATATAGCCCAGCACCTTCTCGAGCTGCGCGCCGGAGATCAGCGGACCCAGATGGGTATCGGGATCGAGCGGGTCGCCGATGCGAATCGATTCCGTGCGCTCGCGGGCACGTTCGACGAAGCGTTCATAGATGCCGCGCTGGACGAAAACGCGCGTGCCGTTCGAGCAGATCTGCCCGGTCGAATAGAAATTACCGAGCATCGCTCCGCCGATGGCGTCTTCGAGATCGGCATCGTCGAAGACGAGGATCGGGGACTTGCCGCCGAGCTCCATCGTTACNTCCTTGAGCGTGGTGGCGGCGGCCCCCATNACCTTCTCGCCGGTCGGCACNGAGCCGGTGAGCGAAATCTTGTCGACGCCCGGATGNGANGCNAGNTGNGCNCCGACCTCGCCGAAGCCCTGNACCACGTTGAACACACCGTCNGNCAGGCCTGCCTCGGTCAGGATTTCCGCGAGGATGAGCGCCGTTAGCGGCGTCATCTCGGACGGTTTGAAAACAAAGGCGTTGCCCGCGGCCAGCGCCGGTGCGGCTTTCCAGGCTGCGATCTGCATCGGGTAGTTCCAGGCGCCGATACCGGCGCACACACCGAGCGGTTCGCGGCGAGTGTAGATGAAGTCGCCACCGAGATCCGCGGTTTCCCCGGTGATGCCGCCGGCAATGCCGCCGAAATATTCGAGGCAGTCGGCGGCAGAGGCCGCGTCCGCCACCAGGGTTTCCTGGATCGCCTTGCCCGTATCGAGCGTCTCGATGCGCGAGATTTCAGCGTTGCGCTCGCGAATGATGTCTGCTGCCTTGCGCAGCACGCGGCCGCGCTCGACGCCGGTCATCTTCGCCCAGGCCGGCTGGGCGGAGCGGGCTGCGGCGACTGCCTCGTCGACGAGTGCAGTCGACGCGGCGTTGAGCGTCGCGATGACCTCGCCGGTGGCGGGATAGCGGCTCTCGAAGGACTTGCCCGAAGTGTCATCGCGGTAGGCCCCGTTGATGTGATGGGAAGCTTTCGGCTGTGCGGTGGTCATGTGTCTGGCCTTTGGGGGTTCAAATCTGTGTATCGGTTCGGGTTCAGGATCAGGGGCGGCCGGAGCCGAACCAGCGATCCCGCATTTCGCGCAGGAAGACCGGGCTCATGCCGAAACCGGCGGCATCCCCGATCACCGCGTCGATCCCGCAGCTCGGGCAGAGCGCGGTCCATTCGCTTTCCGGACGGCTTTTCTCGGTCCAGCGTATCACCGCGCTGGCGGTGAACACGCTTTCGCAGTGGTAGCAGCCGCAGCGCCGGCTCCGTTCAAGTTCGCCACGATTGTTGAGCGAGTGTGTCTGCGCCCGTTCGAGTTCCTGTCTGTTCATCATTCTCCGCGGGGAAACCTCTTGTTTTCCTCGAGTACGTTCAAATCCATGTGGTTGCGCATGTAGCGTTCGGATGCCTTCTGAAGCGGCTGGAAATCCCACGGATAGTAGGAGCCGTTGCGTAGCGCCTCGTAGACGATCCAGCGGCGCGCCTGGCTCTGGCGAACCTCGGCGTCATAGGCGTTCATGTCCCAGCGCTCGCGCACCCGGGCCATGTAGCCGGCAACTTGGTCGGCGAATTCGGGGTTCTCGGCAAGGTTCTCGAGTTCCAAGGGATCGGATTCAAGATCAAACAGTTGCGGCGGGTCGAGCTCACAATGGTTGAACTTGAATTTGCCCTCGCGAATGCTCACCAGCGGTGCATAGGAGCCTTCGGCCGCATATTCCATCAGCACCGGAGAGGTGCGGGCCTCGCCGCGGGTGAGCGGCATCAGGCTTTCGCCATCGGTCCATGGGGCAACGTCATCGATCGAGACGCCGGCGATGTCAGCCAGTGTGGGCGTGATATCGAGATTGGAAACCGGCGCGCTGACGGAGCCGCCCTTGTCGCCGGGAGCCGCGATCATGAGCGGCACCCGCGACGAGCCTTCGAAGAAACTCATCTTGAACCACATGCCGCGCTCGCCCAGCATGTCGCCATGGTCCGAGCAGAACAGGATCACAGTGTCCTTGTCCATGCGGGTCGCTTCGAGCGTTTCGAGCAGCATCCCGATCTTGTCGTCGAGATAGGAGATGTTGGCGAAATAGGCCTGCCGCGAGCGGCGGATATTCTCTTCGGTGATGTCGAAGTTCGCGCAGTCGCTCGCCTTGTAGAGACGCTGGGAGTGCGGATCCATCTTGTCAAAGGGGATCGCGTCTACCTCAGGCTTCAGTTCATCGATGCCTTCATAGAGATCCCAATATTTCCGCCGCGCCACATAGGGATCGTGCGGATGGGTGAAGGAGACTGTCAGCAGCCACGGGCGGCGGTCATCGTCCTCGCTTTCGCGGGAGAGCTGATGGAGCTTCTGGTTGGCGAAGAAGGCGACTTCGTCGTCATACTCCATCTGGTTCGAGGTCTCGGCGACGCCCGCGCCGGTGACCGAGCCGAGATTGTGATACCACCAGTCGATCCGCTCGCCGGGCTTGCGGTAGTCCGGCGTCCAGCCGAAATCGGCGGGGTAGATGTCCGTCGTCAGACGTTCCTCGAAACCGTGAAGCTGGTCAGGGCCGACGAAATGCATCTTGCCCGACAGGCAGGTCTGGTAGCCGGCGCGCCTGAGATGATGCGCGAAGGTCGGGATATCGGACCCGAATTCGGCGGCGTTGTCGTAGACACGCGTACGCCGCGGCAATTGCCCGGACATGAAGGACGCCCGACCGGGCGCGCAAAGCGGCGAGGCCGTATAATTGTTGGAAAAGCGCCAGGATCGCGCTGCGAGCTTCTTGAGATTGGGCGCATGCAGGAATTCGGCCGGGCCGTCCGGAAAGAGCTTACCGTTGAGCTGATCGACCATGAGGACAAGGATGTTCGGGCGGGACGATACAGTCATCTCAGGCAAATCTCCTCACGGATGCGATCTGTGTTTCGACGTGGTCCTCTACGAGCTGAACCGGTTCGGCACGGGTGCCGGCCGAACCAAGCGATTTGCGGATATAGAGACCGTCAATCATCGCAGCGGCACCCTCGGCAATGCGGGCACCCTCACGCTCACCCACCATCGGCCGCAGTCCGCTCATCAGGTTCGAGTGGAGGCGCCGGCCATAGATGCCGAGCAGCCGGGAAAGAGCCGCATTGCGCTGAGCCTCCACATAAAAGGCAAGCCAGGCTGCAACGACGTGGTCGGAAAACTGCTTGCTGGAAAATGAAACCTGGATGATCGCGGAAACACGTGCGCGCGGGGTCCGCGTCTGCCTGAGTGCGATCACGGTATCGGACCTGAGTTCTGCGAGCAGCGACCGTACAGAGGCCAGCATCAGATCCTGCTTTGAACCAAAATAGTGATGGGCGAGGGCGGGCGATACGCCGGCGCGCGCGGCGATGTCCGCCATCGTCACGTCCATCGACCCTTGGGCACCCACGGCCTGGATGGCAGCGTCGGTCANNGCCTTCTTTCGCACGTTCTCNNTGTCGGTCCTGCGCATAACGGGACCTCCCGNTTGTTTGTTGTATCAANCGGAATNTANCTGCGCAGAGTGTAACAAGAATTGATTGATCAATCAATCAATCGAGAGAAATGCATATATTTCATGNATATAAGNGGATTTCGGATTGCCGCTGCAGGATGAGCTTTGGTTTCGTGCCGGACGGCAGTGCCTGCGAGGANCTGCCGTCCGATGCAGAGGGTTTCAGGCGATACCGGCGGGCATGCTCGAATTNAGCACGATCACGCGNCTGCCATCCCGGACGCGATTNTAGAGATCGATCACGTCCTGGTTCAGAAGCCGGATGCAGCCCGAGGANACGGCCTTGCCGATTGAGTTGGCTTCCGGGTTGCCGTGCAGACGGTANAGCGTGTCCTTGCCGTTCTCGAAGAGATANAGGGCCCGGGCNCCGAGCGGNTTCATCAACCCGGGGTCCATCCCGCCTGCNGCGACGGANTAGGGCGCAAGCTCNGGATTGCGNGCCACCATGTCGTCNGGCGCCTTCCAGCGCGGCCATTTGCGCTTGTACTGCACCACCGCGTTGCCTGACCAGGAAAAGCCCTGCTTGCCNACGCCGACGCCNTAGCGNGTNGCGCTGCCNTCACCCTCNATGTGGTGAAGATAGAAGTTCTCCGGATCGACCACCACCGTGCCGGCGGCATACTGNGGATAGGGGTTGTCNACCGTGGTCCGCCAGTAGCGCTCGGGNACCACGCCGGCGGGAACNGCCGGAATGGGGTAGGGCTCGTCGGGNACNGGGCCATAAAAGGCGGGCATGGTCGGTTTCGGTGCGGCGGGAACGGTGGTCTTTCCACCAGTGCCAACGGTCGTGCAGCCCGAAAGGGCNGCGGAGGCCGCAGCCCCCATGAAAATGCGTCGGGTGATCATGGNATTGTCCTGATATCTCGGATGTCGATGGCGCGCTGCCGCGCGCCGGTTTGGAGGCTCAGGACACGCGCGGCGGCCGGAAGTGTTTGAAAACGTGCTGGTCTGATGGAAGCGGAGCCTCGGCCAGTGCGAGTTTNTGGCCCNCTCCGTCGGATTGCGCGCCGAGTTCCGTTCGTACAATCGTCTTGTCGATGCTGCAGCTCAAGAGCCCGGCGACACCGCGCTGGCAGTGCCGGACGCCGCGCGTCTTGGCGGTCATGGCAGCATCGGACGTTGCCACCTTGATGGGCGAGGTGTTCGCATCCCGGCCCGACAGCGATGCNCCAAAGGGGCCGGCGGAAACGAGCGCCAGCAGGAGGAGACAANAGACAATGATACGGCGGATACTCATGTCGCCCTATCTACCGGAAAAGAGTGGCCTTCCCAGTCAGGAAAGGAATTTTTGGGATCACAATCGGGTGAGGTGGTTGAAGAAGGACCTGGCATCCGGGTCACATTGCGGAATCGGCTAATACCGGAATGGCCTTTACAAGCGGTTCGTTTGGCGCATCATTCCCCGCAATTGAAATGTGGAGGAATTTTGCATGACCGCCTGCATTATCGGCTGGGCCCATACGCCGTTCGGCAAGCATCCGGAAGAAACCGTCGAAAGCCTGATCACCCGCGTCGCCCGGGAGGCGGTGGANCATGCCGGNCTCGAAGCCGGCGATATCGACGAGATCTATCTCGGGCATTTCAACGCCGGNTTCTCCGCGCAGGATTTCACCGCGAGCCTNGTGCTTCAGGCCGATGACGACTTCCGTTTCAAACCGGCGACACGCGTGGAAAACGCCTGCGCCACCGGNTCNGCGGCNGTCCATCAGGGTATCAAGGCAATCCGCGCGGGTGCAGCGAAGCGGGTGCTCGTCGTNGGTGTCGAGCAGATGACCACGACCCCCGGACCGGAGATCGGNCTCAATCTTCTCAAGGCATCCTATCTGCCCGAGGACGGCGATACGCCCGCCGGTTTNGCCGGCGTCTTCGGCAAGATCGCCGACAGCTATTTCCAGAAATACGGNGACAAGTCCGACGGGCTGGCGGCGATTGCNGCCAAGAATCACAAGAACGGTGTCGAAAACCCCTATGCNCAGATGCGCAAGGATTTCGGCTTCGAGTTCTGCCGTACNGAAAGCGAAAAGAACCCCTTCGTCGCGGGGCCGCTNAAGCGCACGGACTGTTCGCTCGTCTCCGATGGNGCGGCTGCCNTTGTGCTCGCCGACGTGCCGACCGCAATGACCGCNCNNCGTGCCATCCTNTTCCGCGCCGCNGANCATGTGCAGGATTTTCTNCCNATGTCGAAGCGCGACATTCTTGCCTTCGAAGGCTGNGCGGANGGNTGGAANCGGGCGTTCGCCAATTCCGGCACGACGCTCAACGACCTNTCGTTGGTCGAAACCCATGACTGCTTCACCATTGCNGAACTCATCGAATACGAGGCNATGGGCCTCGCCAAGCCGGGGCAGGGCGCCGATGTCGCCTTGTCGGGAGAAACCGAGAAGGATGGCCGGTTGCCGGTCAATCCGTCGGGCGGTCTCAAGGCCAAGGGGCATCCGATCGGGGCTACCGGCGTGTCCATGCATGCGCTCTCGGCCATGCAGCTGACAGGTGAGGCGGGCAGTATCCAGATCCCGGACGCCACGCTTGCCGGAATTTTTAACATGGGCGGTGCCGCGGTCGCCAATTACGTGTCCATTCTGGAACGGATTCGGTGACGGTTTCCGGTCACGTCATCGTAACCGGCGGCGCATCGGGGATCGGCGAGGCCACCGCGATAGCACTTCTCGATGAGGGCGTGGCGGTGACCGTTCTCGACGCAAACCGCGATGCTGTTCTCCGCATGGAGGATCGTTTCGAAGGCGAGGATATCGCGGCTTTCACCTGCGACGTGACCGACGAAGATGAAGTGGCCGAGCGGCTTGCTGAAGCCGCCGGCGCCTTCGGTCCGCTCACGGGCCTCGTCAATTGCGCCGGCATCGCCCGCGACATGCCTGCCGAGAAGACCCCGGTCGAGACATTCCGGCAGATTCTCGACGTCAATCTCACCGGCTCCTTCATTCTCTGTCAGGCGGCGCTCGAGCAGATGGGCGACGGGCTCTCGATCGTCAACATCGCCTCAGTTTCCGGTCTGAGGGCCAATGCGGGGCGGGTGGCCTACGGCGCATCCAAGGCCGGCGTCGTGATGATGAGCCAGGTGCTCGCGAATGAATGGGGCAGCCATGGCGTGCGGGTCAACGTGATCGCGCCGGGCCCGATCGACAGTCCGATGGTCAAGGCGCTGCATACCGCGGAGGATCGCAAGGTCTGGACCTCGCGCACCCCGATGCGCCGCTACGGTAATGCCGGCGAGGTGGCAAACGCCATCCTTTTTCTTCTGTCCGAAGAGGCCAGCTACATCAACGGCCATGTGCTGGCCGTCGATGGCGGTTTTCTGGCGGCGGGTATCACGTCGGAGGGTTAGGGCCTCCGCGCCTTACCTGCTCGTGGCCTGGCTATGCTTCCAGATAGGCCTCGGTTTGCACCACCTTGCCGTAGCTTGAGGCAAGCGGGGCCATGAAGGCGGCATGGACGATCGAGGCATCGATGTCGCGGCCTTCGAAGCTCACGCACCGTGCGGCACAGGCGTCTTCCACCACGGTAACGGCAAAGTCGAAATCGGCTGCCGCTCTAGCAGTGGCATCAACGCACATCTGGCTCATGGCACCGCACAGCGTCACCGCTTCGATCGTTTCCCCTTTCAGCAGGTCGAGCAGCGGTGTGTTCTGGAAGCTATTGGGACGATCCTTGGTGATGACCTTCTCGCTCGAAAGGGGTTCGACCGAGGCATGGATCTCCGCGCCGGTGCTGCCCGGTCTGAAGAAGGGCGCAGCTTCGCTGGGAAACTCGTGCCGTATATGTACGATGAGTTCGCCGGTGTCCCTTGCTTTCGCGAGCAGGCGGGCCGCATTGGCCGCGGCCCTTTCCATCTCCGGAACGGTCCACAAACCGCCGGCGAAATAGTCGTTCTGAATATCGATGAGAATGAGTGCGGTCTTGGGCATGGGGGTTCCTGAAAGCATGCGTTGCGATGACCGGAGCGTGCCCGAGACTTGGCGAGGTTGCGATTGGCGGATATGACATAGATCATGTCAAATCTGCCAAAAACAATCCGCGTCGGCCTGATCGACTATGAAGGTGCGCAAAAGGCCGCGCTCTACGGCCTCGCCGATTTGTTGAATGTCGCAGGCAGCCATGCCCGAGGGACGGGCGCCGACAGAACGNTGAGCGGGATCATCGTTCCCGCCGGAGANCCNGCCNATCTCGATCTGGNGGGCTACGACATCCTTGTCCTGCCGCCCAATCTCNCAGGCGCCCGGGGCGAAGCAGACANCGATCTTCATGACGCNCTGCGAAGACGTCATTCCGATGGCGTNACGATCGCCTCGGTTTGCGCCGGAGCTTTCTGGCTCGGTCATGCCGGCCTGCTCGATGGCCGCCCGGCAACCACCCACTGGCTGCTTGAGGACGAGTTTCGCACGGCTTTCCCGAGCGTTCGGCTCACTGCCGAGCGCATCCTGATTGACGATNACGACATCGTCACAGCCGGTGGTGTCATGGCCTGGATCGATCTTGGNCTGCACCTCGTCGGACGCACGCTGGGAACTGCTGTCACCTCGTTGACGATGCGGCATCTGTTGATAGANCCCGTCGGNCGTGAGCAGCGCAACTACCGCTCCTTTCGCCCGGTTCTGGACCATGGCGATGCAAGGGTGAGGCAATTGCAATTGTCCATGGAAGCCACGCCCGAGAGCGACTGGACGGTCGCCNCAATGGCGGATCGTGCGGGCATGTCCGAGCGAACGCTGGCGCGCCGCTTTTCCGCCGCCACCGGCCTTACGCCCAATGCCTATGTTCGCAATCTGCGNATCGAGAAGGCGCGGGGATTTCTCGAGAACTCACGCATGCCGGTTGCCGGGATTGCAGAGGTCGTCGGCTATTCCGATCTCTCGGCCTTCGCCCGGACCTTTCAGGAGATCACCGGTCTCTCGGCATCGGCCTATCGCAAGCGCTTCGCACTCNGTGCGTGATCCGGCCTGTCGTTCAGCGGCCTACTCGGCTGCCGCCGTCGGCACNGGNTTNGGATCGACGGGCGCGCGNCGCTTGACGCTGACGCCGGCGATGATGGCGCCNAGCACCAGAACGATGCCGATCCATTGCCAGANGCTGAAGATCTCGTTCATCCAGATCGTGCCGATGAGNGTTGCGACNACCGGGCTTGCGAGCGCCAGATAGGCACCGCTTGGNCCCAGCCGGGTGATGCCCCGGTTCCAGACATAATAGGCGAAAGCGGTGCCGAGGAGGATCAGCCAGGCATAGCCCGCAAGCGCGGGGCCGTCCGGCACCGGCGGCAGACCTTCCTTGATCCACGCGACCGGCAAGAGGATCAGTCCGCCCAGGATCAATTGCCATGTCGCCATCTCGAGCGGCTTGCCGTCGCGNCCCCAGTGATCGATCAGCACCGTGCCCACCGCCATCGAGCAGGTGCCTCCGATGGCTGCGAGAACGCCGATCAGATCCGGCTTGTGCTCCGATGGCGACAGGACCAGAAGACCGACACCGATNACACCGGCCACGCCGGCCGCGAGCTGTACCGGATGCGGCATGCGCCGGATCAGGAGCGANGACAGCGCNATGACNACNANNGGCTGNACGGCACCGAGCGTGGCNGCAAGTCCACCGGGCATNCGCGCCGCAGCCACGAAGAGAAGNGCAAAGAACAGCGCCATGTTCAGAGTGCCGAGGACCGCGTAGCGCGCCATCACGACCGGACGGGGAATGCGCGGATTGATCGCGAGAAGGACGAGCCCGCCAGCGAGCGCCCGGATAGCACCGACGAAAAACGGATGGTCGACCGGCAGCAACTCCGTGAAATTCACATAGGATGTGCCCCAAAGCATCGGGCCGAGGACGGAGATCAGGATGGTCTGGAGCATGGGGAAATTCCGGTCCGGACGGGACGGTTTGTATTGCGGAACCGGCGGCGCCGGTGAGCCCGGGACCATGACTCCCCCGGCAGGGTTTTGTCCAGACGGTAAAATGCGGCAATATTTCAAGCTCTGCAGAACGGAGCGGTCTGGGCGGACCGCTCCGTTCTGCCGATCAAGCGGATAGTCTATCGAGCACAGCCTGCGTAATCCGGCCGGTGATCGGCAGCCCTTCCTGAGACTGGTAGGCCCGCAGTCCTGCGCGGCTGAGCTTTCCGAAGATCCCGTCGATCGACCCCGCATACAGGCCCATTTCGCGCAGCCGCAGCTGGACCGCCTTGATCCGCGCCACCGGCAACGACAGTTCCACGTCGCTCACGACTCTGGCCGCCGGCGGCCAGGCGACCAGTGATTGCACCTTGGCCAGCCATTCGAAACGATCTTTCAATCCGACCGTGCCGCCGTTGATGCGTTTGGTCACGAGGACGAAATCGCCGCCATCGCAGAGCTTGTTGAGATTTTTCCACGTCCAGAACGCGCAGGCGACCGTGAGCGCGTATCTAGGGTCGGAGGCAAGGTCGGGTTGCTTGACGAGATCGAGATGCGCGCGTTTGCCCACCTCCCTGTAGCCTTCCTTGCCGGTGATCTGGATCAAGCCGCGACCGCGATAGGCCCACCCGTCTCCGGGCTGGTCGTTCCCCATCCTCCCGCCATAGACCTTGTTGGCAAGCTTTTCGGGATTGTGCGCATAGGGTTCGGCGTCCGCGATGGTATTGAACCGCTTCGGCCAAACCTGCCGGATGCGTTTGGCGGAGTAGTTCATGTTTTCACTGGTGATCCGCAGACCCCCGGATTCGTGACCGATCTGGGCGAGAAAGAAATGCAGACGGTCGCGCCGCTCGGAAATACCGAACCGGGGAAGTATCTCGCCGCTGCCTTCGGCAAACGCTTGCAACATCTCCTCGGAGGCTGCGGGATAGAGGTGGCGGAGGAGGGAGGGACTGAGCATTGTCTGAACTCCTTACGGAATGCGCGCGAAGCCGAGCAGGCGATCAATCTTGTCCAGCGTGTAGGAGAAGATCTGCACGCGGTTCGATTTGTTTCCTTCGACCGTGCGCACCACGCCGTCCCGGTAGTCGAGCACGAACCCGACATGGCCCTGCCAGCCGTTCGGCGCTCCGCGCCACCAGACGATGATATCGCCGGGAATGGGCGGATTTGCGAGGGTAGGCTTGATGACCAGTTTCTTTGCCTTGAGCTGGCCCAGCAGGTTGCGCGCCCCGAGCGTGTATTTGAACGGCATAGGATGCCCGCTATTCTTGAAGCACCAGCTCACGAAAGCTGCGCACCAAGCAGATCCTTCTTCCGCCACTCCGTTCAGATATTTCTTGACGTACTTTCCGCAGTTGTTGCCGCCGATCTCGCAAGCGCCGTCGGCAAGCTCGTCCAGCGCCTTCTTCAGCGCCGCCCGCGCCGTCGGCGAGCCACCGTTCGCGAGGGAGGGTTTGGTCTCTACGGGTCCGATAACGGGCGGGGCTACCCCCTCCGGACGCCGATTGATGGCCTCCAAGGTTAGTGGTCCCACGATGCCGTCGACGACCAGCGGTCGACCCGCGGAATCGACGTTCTGCATCTGGAAAGCCTTGACCGCCTTGTAGACGTCGTTGTCGAACAGTTCGGTCTCTGGGCCGGAGTAATACCCCAGCTTCTTCAGGTTTTTGCAGAGCTCGCGGACGGCAGAGCCCTTCACGTTCTTCTTCAGATACATCGCGTCCCCCATGCCTCTTTTGATTGTGTCGAGATGATTAATACAACTTAAAAGATATTTTTATGCAAGATGCAATCTAATGGCGCATTCGTCTGGCAATTCTCGCCCACGTGGAAGTTGTCGGCAGCCGGGGGGTATGATGCGCCCACCTGCGAAGAGGTGGATGAAAAGGCCGCTGATGTTGCGCTCGCGCGCCCATTCTGCGATTGGAATCCCCGCAAACAGTGGAGCCGCCAACCATGCAGAATCCCGTACTTGTCGAGGTCACCCGCGGGGACCGTGTCGAAAGCGCCCATCGCGGGATGGTTGCCGTTGTCGATGGCGACGGGAAGCTCGTCATGGGGCTCGGCGAGATCGAGTTGCCGGTCTATCCGCGCTCGGCAGTCAAATCGATGCAGGCGCTGCCGCTCGTCGAGAACGGCGCTGCCGCAGCCTACGGTTTCGGCAACCGGGAACTCGCCATGTCCTGCGCCTCCCATTCCGGCGAACCGGAACATGTCGCCGCCGCCGGTGACATGGTTGCGCGCGCCGGACTGTCGGAAGTCGATTTCGAGTGCGGGTCGCACTGGAGCTTTTATCCGAAGGTGATGATCGAGCAGGTGCGCGACCACAACAAGCCGGACCAGCTCTTCAACAACTGCTCGGGCAAGCATGCGGGCTTTCTGTGCGTGTCCTGCCATGCCGGTGTCGATCATCACGGGTACACCGGTTACGACCATTTCGTTCAGGAAGGCATCCGTGATGTCATGGAGGATTTGACTGGTGCACCGCTCGGCACCGACGTCTGCGGTTTCGACGGATGCTCGATCCCCACCTATGCGGTGCCGCTCAAATCCATCGCCCATGGCTTTGCCCGCATGGCGACCGGCGTGCGGCTTGGAGAAGAGCGGGCGAAGGCCGCCAAGACACTCATGGACGCCTGCATGGCCGAACCGTTCTATGTTGCAGGAACAGGACGCATGTGTACCGAGTTGATGGAGCTCGCGCCGGGCAGGATCTTCGTGAAAGTGGGTGCCGAGGGCGTGTATTGCGGGGCGATCCCCGAACTGGGTCTGGGCATTGCGCTCAAATGCGAGGACGGCGCGGAGCGCGCGGCCAACGTCATGATCGCGGCCGTACTTGCCAAGCTCCTGAAGGATGACGCCGAGCTGTCGGCGAAGCTTGCCGAGAAGGCACGGCCGAAACTCTCAAACTGGAACAAGATGATGGTGGGGTCTCTGCAACCCGCCGGCGAACTGGCCTAGCTTACCGAATTCCGTTCCACGGTCAGATGCGGCCAGGCGGATGCACCGGTCTTGGCCATGTCGTCCGTCACCGCATCGTTCCATCGCGTGCCGACGACGGCGCCGCCGGGCGTATCGGAGAAGACATTGTCGTTGATCAGTGCCTTGCCGGCGCCATCAACCACAGTCACGGCGATGCCAAGGCCGGCGTCGCGGATGATGTTGCCGGTGATCGCCACGTCGCGCAGATACGGCCCCCAGCCAACCATCATGCCCCATTTCGGCGCACCTTCGATCGTGTTTCCGGTCACGCTGGCATCGGCTTCCACCGCGATCCCTATACCGAAGCCAGAGTTTTCCGCCTTGTAAGGACCCTCGGCGCGCATGTTGCGGATCATGTTGCCGGAAATAACAGCGAGCCGTCCGCCCGAGGCAAAATTGGCAACCGATATTCCCATTGTTCCGCCATCGACCAAGTTGCCGGCAATCAGTGCACCCTCGAAGGAGAATTCCGCATAGACCGCGGTCTCGCCGGAGCGCAGTGCTTTGTTCGACAGGATCTGGACGTTGTTGGCTGAATTGGCGCGGATGGCTGAAAACGCACAGTCGCTGACATGATTGTCACTGACTGTGACATCGCCGGCGCGGAACAGGTTGATGCCGTTGCCGAACTGGCCGGTGCCGCCGCGCCGTGCAGCGATCCGCGCCACACGGTTGCCCGACACGACGGTGCCGTCCGAACCTTGCGTCCAGCGATGAACCAAGATGCCGCCATTGCCGCAATCGTGGACGAAATTGCCCGTAATCGCCAGCTCCCGGCTCTCGACCGCGAAGAGCCCGGATTCGGCGGCGCCCGAGATGTCGCACCGTTCGATGCGTCCGCCGCACCCTTCGACCACAAGCCCGTCACGTGATGAGCCGGCGATTGTCACGTCATCGAGAAAAACCTGTTCAACGAGACGAAGGTGAACGAGACCGCGCACATGCTCACCGAGACGCTGGTTCGCCCCGTCGATGGTCAGCCCCTCCAGCCGGACGGAACGGCCTGATTCTGCCAGGAGGCCATGGCCCTGTCCGGTGTAGATGAGCCGCGTCGCGCCGGGCACGCCGGCGATGCGGGTGCCGTCTGGCAGCTTGAGGTTGGAAAAGTGGAAGCTTCCCGATGGTAGCCGCAGGATCCGGCCTGCCTGGGCCGAACTGTCGATGGCATCCTGCAGGCGCCGGCTCTGGTCATCGGCGGTATCCGGCAGAAGGTTGGCGAGGTCTGTGTCATGCCCGCCGCGTAGGCCGACATCGGTGAACAGCCCGCTCGCGGCCCGACCGGGGGAGGCGGACATGACGTAGCCGGCAGCAAATATACCGCCGATCAGGCTTCGTCGTGAAATTACGCGNTTACTGGTCATGACACGTCCCGAACACAANCCGTGCCAGTATACGCTGTGCCGGAATGGAAAAGGTTAAGGCGCGGCATCGAGGAAACCGGCAGTTTGAGCGAGATCAAGGTGACTGGTCGCAAAGGGATTAGCGTCAGTCTCGTCGGACCGGGCGGTGCACCCGGANGCAGTATCNAGGCGGGACGCTTTCGCAGGAGCCGCCNGTCCNGCGNTGGTTTTCCGGTGCGCCCGGGNTTTCGGCATTTGCCCCTCGCGCTCCGTTTGAACGGCAAATGCCTGAACTGACGAAAGGCCCACAGCGCCGGGCCGCCTTCTTGATGCGCTGCGNCGGTTGTGGACCGTTCGTTTCCCAAGCTGTCCGAACGGCACATCAGCCGTACGGAAGACGCGTCATCGGAGGCAAATGATGATCAAGCTTTTTCCTGTCATGTATCTTTTGGCCGCATCGGTTCTCGCCGGGGCATGCGTGACCGCGGTTCTTGCGATGAACCGAGTGGATCCCGCAAGCATGGGGATCGCAGCGGCGGCGGGNGCGGTTCTGGCGTTGCCGGTTGCATGGCTGTTGTCGGCACGACTGCTCAAGCTGGTGCAGGTCGCCCGTTGAGCTGAATTCNGGTCCGTGGCGCTCGCCCGGGCCAAATTCTTNCAAGCTGGAATGATCACACCCCGCCAAGCTTTNTTGCTCTGGCGGGGCNTTTGTTTGTGCAGGCTNCAACTCCAGAAATATTTCGGTCNGCGCATAGAAATCGCGAAGTCATTTGATACAGGTCAAAGCGCTTACGAGTGTCGGCATTACTATCAAAAGCGTCGGACGGAAGCGGTGTACCCGGGAGTGCATCAAGGCGGGAGCCTTCCGCAGGAGCCGCCCGTCCGACGACGTCTTTTCAAGCCTACAACGGACATTCGCATCGTATGCGTGTGTCCGTTATCGTTTTGGTTACCACGCAGTTTAGGTTAATTTTTAGCGATCCCTGTCACTCTACGCGATTCAGAGACAGGGAACTGCCGTGAAAAGACTTCAGGACAAGAAACAGCGNTTTCCGCTTACCGTACAGGTCTATGTGATCTGCGCAGCATTGGCGTTGCTGTTTGCCGCCTCCAATCTCAGGCTCCTCGATGTGGCAGGCAGGCACATCGATCAGCATCAGGTTGAGGTTGATCGCGAACTGGTCGGGCACGAGCTTGGNCAGCTCAAGGTGCTTGCGGCGCGCGACCAGGCACAGATCTCCTATTGGGACGATGCAGTCGCGGCTCTGTATNACGGCGTCGAGGTCGANAGCTTCGTGCGCCGGGATATTGCCGATTGGCTCTGGGATGATTTNGGCATCCGGACGACAATNGTGGTCGGTCATGACCATCAGGTGGAAATCGCCGTTATTGAAGACACGCCGGTCGCGGCGGAAACCCTTCGCGCCGATGTGGATGAGAACCTCGATCTCATTCGCCGCGCGGTGAGTAATTTCGACGATATGAAAGTTCCGTCTGGCAACGGGTTCACCATCGAGAACGATCCGCTCGACCGGTCCAATCCGCTATATGCCGCCGATATCCGTGCGCATGGAGGGCAACCGGCAATCGTTGTCGCCCAGGTTATCGTGCCTGACAAGTCCGCGATCGTACCAGCCGGAACGCCGAAAGTTCTGCTGACCATCAAGCCCGTGACTGACACTATTCTGGATCANGCAANGGTGCTTCTGGGGTTCGAAGATCTGAAAATCGAGCTGGTTGATGCCGANCCGGNNGAAAAGAAGCCNGAATCCATGTTCCTTCAAGGNCAGCCGGGTGCGNAATCCTTGATGGTCACCTGGACGACGCCGCCCGACTCCGGCGCGATGTGGCAAGGCATGTTGCCGCCGCTCGCTGCCGTGTTCCTCATTGTCGTTGCCGGACTGGGAGTGATCGCTACGCGTTATGCCAAGATTGCCAGGGAGCTTGCGGTTCGTGACGCGCGCAACAGCTACCTTGCGCTTCATGATCCGCTCACCGGGCTTGCCAATCGAACCCAGTTCAATGCCGCGCTGGAGACGCTTGTGGAAGACCCCAACGGCAAGCGATGGGCTGTGGGGTGCATCGACCTCGACAAATTCAAGCTGGTCAATGACAACTACGGTCATCAGGCCGGAGACGAAATACTCCGCCGTGCAGCGGAAATCATCGAGCAGATGGTGGGTGACACCGGGCTTGTCGCCCGGGTCGGAGGCGACGAATTTGTGGCGCTATTCGTCGAGGACGCTGACAAGGAGCGTCTTCGGGTGCTTTGCGAGACCATGATCTACCGTCTCTCGCAGGATATCCATTTCGAAAACGGCAAGGCCCAGATCGGCGCCAGCATCGGGGTCGCCTGGTGGCCTGACGCGGGGAGTTCGGCGAAGGAAGTTCTCCGCGCCGCCGACAACGCGCTCTACCGGGCGAAAGAGAGTGGTCGGGGTACGGTCTGCTTTACCGATGATCCGGATGAACGGCGCAAGGGGGAGAGGCGAAGCAAAGGCGGTCACGCTGCCTGAGCGATAGATGTATCAAAACAAAAAAGCCCGGCGGACTGATCGCCGGGCTTTCAATTCTCTCTTCGGCCCCGCCGATCAGACGAACTGGCTCAGACCCGGGATCGAATTGACGATGTCNTCGACCGCATCGCCNGCGCCGTTCTCGCGTGCGAAGCCCACGGTCTCCTTGGCGACCGACGAGATCTGCCCCATGTCGAGGCCCATGCCCATCAGCTTGGAGCCGAGGCCCATGACGCCGCCGCCCATGAGGCCACCGAGCATGCCGCCGCCTTCGCCTGCCGCCATTTCCATGAAAACTTCCGCGCCGGGCATCTTGGCCAGCATTTCGGCGACCTTGCCGTCCGGACCTTCGGACTTGAGGAAGTTGAGGATGGCGCCGACTGCCTTCTGTGCCGTTTCCGCGTCGAGACCGGTTGCTGCCTCGATGCGCTTGATGAGTTCTTCCATGGATGGGCTCCTTCTCCCGAAATAATTTACGTACGCGTAAACAAGGTAAGGTTTGGATGCAAGCTGCACATGTCAAATTTAAGTCTCACGGACCTTCTTGTCTGTCACAAGGAAAGTTTGCCGCAATAGCTGCCAATGAGCTCGGCGCTTTTCTGCAGCGCGGCTTCTTCCGCATCGTCAAGCGAGGGCATGATAGCTGCGGCAACGCCTTCCGCGCCGACAATATGGGGGAGGGACAGGGCAACTTCCGATACGCCCGCGATCTCAGAAGTAACCTGCGAAACGGTCAGCACGGCGCGCTCATTGGCGAGAATGGCGCGGACGATGCGTGCCAGACCCGCGCCGATGCCGTAATAGGTCGAGCCCTTGCCTTCGATGATGGTGTAGGCGGCATCCCGGACCTCGACTGCAATGCGCTTGCGTGTCTCGGCGTCGAGCGGCTTGCCGATCTCTTCCGCGAATTCGATGATTGGCATGGATCCGGCGGTTGCNGACGACCAGATCGCNACTTCGCTGTCGCCATGCTCGCCGAGGATATCCGCNTGNACNGANCGCGCCGCGATTTCCAGATGCCGCCCGAGCAGATTGCGGAAGCGGGCTGTATCGAGGATGGTGCCCGAGCCGATNACCCGGCTTGNGGGAAGGCCCGAGAGCTTTAGGGCGGCAAACGTCATGATGTCGACCGGGTTCGAGGCAATCAGCAGAATTGCCTCGGGTGCTGCTTCCATNATGCCNGCGATCACCTTTCGGAAAACCTCGACATTGCGCTCAAGCAACGCCAGCCGGTCCTCGCCCGGCTTCTGGCTCACACCTGCTGCGATGATGACGATAGATGCATTGTCCAGATCGCTATAGCTGCCCGCGCGGACCGACGTGGTGGTCGCGTAGGGAGTGGCATGCGCGATGTCCTGCGCCTGGGCCAAAGCCAGTTTCTCGTTGGCGTCGACCAGCACGATCTCGTTGCCGACACCCAGAAGCGCCATCGCGTAGGCGGCAGAACTTCCCACCATACCGGTTCCGACGATCCCGACTTTCATGATTGAAGCTCCATGTCCGGTTTCCGACAGGGCGCTCTCGCACCGCACAACGCCACCATAGGAGGCTCGCATGACAGGTCAACGGTCACCTCCCTATGGCTTGTGGCGAGCATTGTTTGCGCGTTGGAACATGCCTATAAGTTTTCATCGACGAGTTGCCCGAAGGGGTTTCGGGAGTTGCAGTGAGGGACAAGGTGGGAATGCTCCAGGACGGAAAGATCTATGTCGGCACGAGCCGCAAACCGGACGACACGATCAACAAGGGAGAGTATCTCGACCTCAAATACGCCAACCGCCATGGCNTGGTGACNGGNGCGACCGGCACCGGCAAGACGGTGACGCTGCAGATTCTCGCGGAAGGCTTCTCCAATGCCGGCGTGCCGGTATTCTGCGCCGACGTGAAGGGTGACCTTTCCGGTATCGCGGCGATGGGCGAGAAGAAGGACTTCCTCGAAAAGCGGGCTGCCACCATCGGCCTCGANCCCTACGAGATGCAGGAATTNCCGGTCATCTTCTGGGATCTCTTCGGCGAGAAGGGGCATCGCATCCGCACAACCGTCTCGGAAATGGGGCCGCTGCTTCTGTCGCGTCTGATGGATGCCACCGACGCGCAGGAAGGCGTGATCAACATCGCCTTCAAGATCGCCGACGAGGGCGGTCTNCCGATCCTCGACATGAAGGATCTGCGCTCGATGCTGACCTACATGTCCGAGAATTCCGGCGAACTCTCGCGCATCTACGGCAATATCTCGCCGCAGTCGGTCGCAGCGATCCAGCGCGATCTGCTGGTACTCGAGCAGCAGGGCGCTGAGCAGTTCTTCGGCGAACCGGCGCTCAAGATTTCAGACATCATGCGCACCACCAATGACGGACGCGGAGCGATTTCCGTGCTCGCCGCCGACAAGCTGATGATGAACCCGCGGCTCTACGCGACGTTCCTTCTCTGGCTGCTTTCCGAACTCTTCGAGGAACTGCCCGAGGTCGGCGATCCCGACAAGCCGCGGCTCGTCTTCTTTTTCGANGAAGCGCATCTGCTGTTCGACAATGCGCCGAGGGTGCTGATCGAGCGCGTCGAGCAGGTGGTCCGCCTCATCCGNTCCAAGGGCGTGGGCGTGTTTTTCGTGACGCAGAACCCGCTCGATGTGCCCGAAACCGTGCTCTCGCAGCTCGGTAATCGCATCCAGCATGCGCTGCGCGCCTACACACCGCGCGAGCAGAAAGCCGTTAAAGTGGCTGCCGATACTTTCCGCCCCAACCCAGAGTTCGATTGCTTCGAGGCAATCACCCAGCTCGGCGTTGGCGAGGCGCTGGTCTCGACACTCGAATCCAAGGGCGTGCCCTCAATGGTTGAGCGGACGCTGATCCGCCCGCCGGCTTCGCGTCTGGGGCCAATCACCGAAGCCGAACGGCAGAAGGTGATGGCGGTTTCGCCTGTGGCCGGCCAGTACGATGAGGATTACGACCGCGAAAGCGCCTACGAGATCCTGGGCAAGCGCGCCGCGGAGGCGGCGAAGGAAGAGGAAGAGCGCCGTCGCAAGGAAGAGGAACAGGACAAGGAAATTCCCGAAAACCGGCGCTGGANGCTGCCGGGCTTCGGTGGCGACGATGATGATGACGACCGTGACGATCGCGGCCGCCGCAAGACCTCGACCCGCACCCGCAGGCGGTCCGGCTATCAGCGCCAGACAGTAACCGAGGTGGTTATCAAGCAGGTCGCCCGCACCGCCGCCAGCCAGATCGGCCGGGCGCTGGTTCGCGGTATTCTCGGATCGCTCAAGAAGGGGTTCTAGAGAAGCTTCCATCGTCACGAAAGAAAAGGCCCGGGGCATCGAANGCTCCGGGCCTTTTTCTTTGTCTCGATGATGAGCTGTCAGCGCACCAGGATCGGGGTCTTGGCCGGGACGCGATCGTAGAGGTCGCAGATATCCTGGTTGATCAGGCGGACGCACCCCGAAGAGACAGCCTTGCCGATCGACTTGTATTCGGGGCTGCCGTGCAGGCGGTAGAGCGTATCNTCGCCGCCNTGGAAGATGTAGAGCGCACGGGCNCCGAGCGGNTTCATCAGCCCCGGCTGCATGCCGCCGTTCTCTGCCGAGTACTGCTGCAACTCGGGCTGGCGGGCGATCATTTCGGCGGGTGGGGTCCANGTGGGCCAGCGCTGTTTCCACTGAACGACTGCGCGACCNGACCAGGAAAAACCGTCACGACCGATGCCGACGCCGTAGCGCATGGCGCGGCCGCCCTCGCGAACGAGATAGAGGAAGCGCTGNTGGGTGTCGACNACGATTGTCCCGGGCCGTTCGCCGNTGGGGTCGGCCACTTCCTGGCGCAGATATTGCGGCTCGATNTCCCAGTACGGGATCGCCGGAAGCGGGAATTCCTCATCGGGCTTGGCGCCGTAGATTTCNTCGTAGAANGGATCGCGACGGGTCAGNCCGCGNTCNGGNTGGCTGTCCGAGCGATAAATCGGCGCTGTCTGCGCGCGGAAATTGGCNGTCGATTGGGGGGCAGCACAACCACCAAGGAGGCTGGCTGCNGCGCCACCGGCGCCGAGGCGCAGCAGATTACGGCGCGAGAAGCCGGTGGGGGACGCGGGGTTACGCATGATGTCAGTCATTTCATCTTCCGTGATGGGCCGTTTCAGTCCGGCACTGTGCGCTCGAATGTGTTTATCCAACGGCCAGCTTGTGGCGGGCTGGACACACCAAGCACTTGTCTGAATGACGAAAGCGTGAACCCGGCCCCTTCGCAAAAAGCGCTGGGGACGGGTTGGTTCCATCAGAAAATGCGGAAGAGTATATCTACCTATTCGGTGTCAGCTTTACTGGCCGGCGTGAAAAGGAACGTCCGGTAGTTTGAGAGACGGATGCTTGGCGCCGGGGATGCCGGCCGGTTTCTCAAGCCGGCGCAGGAACTCGGCACTCCACTTCGACACGTCATTTTCCGCCAGTCGCTCGTAGAGCGCGTTGTGGCGCTCCTTGCGTTCCTCGAGCGGCATGTCGAGTGCCTGCTTGATGGCGCGCGAAAGGCCGTGCGGATCATGTGGATTGATGATGACGGCTTCCTTCATCTCTTCCGCCGCACCCGCAAACTGGGAGAGGAGCAGCACGCCCGGATCTTCAGGATCCTGGGCTGCCACGAATTCCTTGGCGACAAGATTCATGCCGTCGAACAGAGGAGTGACGAGGCAGATATAGGAATAGCGATAAAGCACGGCGAGTTCATCACGGGGCAGAGCACGGTGCATGTACTGCACCGGGACCCAGTCGATGGTGCCGAAACGGCCGTTGATGCGGCCCGATGTCGACTCCATCTCTTCGCGAATGTCCTGATAGGCCTCGACGTTGTCGCGCGTCGGCGGCGCGATCTGCAACAGCGAAACCTTGCCGCAATAGTCGGGATAATCCGCTAGAAACTGTTCGTAGCCGGCGAGCCTTTGCGGCAGGCCTTTGGAGTAATCGAGACGGTCGACGCCGATCATGCGGATCAGCGGCGCCGGATCGACGGTCTGAGCCTTTTCCTCGGCCATCTCGGCAAAACCCTTCACATCGATGGATATCGGGAAGCAGCCAAGCGAAATCTCTCGTCCATTGATGTCGATATTGCCGTTGAAGCGCAGTTCGCCGCGCATCGTCTGGCGGAAGATGTCGATCATGTGGGCCAGATCGCGCCGGGTCTGGAAGCCGACCATGTCGTAGGCGGCAAACCATTCGGACAGTTCCATCCAGTTTGGGATCGCCTTGAATGTCTGCAGGTCCGGGAGCGGAATGTGCAGGAAGAAGCCCATCCGGTTCGTCACGCCGAGCTTCTTGAGCTCGAAGGCCAGCGGGATCAACTGGTAGTCGTGAATCCAGAGAATGTCATCGTCCGTGATGACTTTGGCGATCATCTCGGCCAGCCGGCGGGACACTTCCTTGTAGGCGGCCGTGTAGTGTTCCTGCACATCGATAAGATCAAGGCGACCGTGGAAAGCCGGCCAAAGCACGGAGTTCGAGTAGCCGAGATAGTAGTCGCGCTGCAGCTCAGGTTCGAGCTCGAAGAGCCCGATATCGAAATCGGGCCTTTCGTGCATCAGAATGGTAGGAGAGGGGTCTTCCGATGTCGCCGGCGCGCCGCCGATCCAGAGGCCGCCGCGAGACTTGAGAGCGTCCTTGAGAGCTACGACCAGTCCTCCCGAATCCCCCGCTCCATCAAGGGATGGGGCTCGGTTGGAAATGATCACCAATCTAGGCACTTCAGTCTCTCCGTTTGTTGATTTGTCGGCTGAGCCACTTCTTGTAGCTGGCCGGGCTGCCGGTTCGGTACTGGGCAATGGTCGGCCCGTCTCCGATCTTGATGGATATACCGTCATGTTCGTTGACATAGGCGAACGCGCTTTCGTCCGTCGCATCGTCGCCGACATAGATGGGAGTGCGACCGTAAAACGCCGGCGCCAGCATGATCTTTTCGATCGCGGCTGCCTTGGAAATGTTCTTCGGCTTGATTTCCAGCGCCATCTTGGCCGGCTGGATCTCGAAGTCGTCGCGGCCCTCGAGAAGGCATTCGGCAAATTTTCGGGCCTTGAATTCCATCTCCGGGTTCTGACGGTAATGGAGCACGATGCCGTAGGTTTTTTCTTCGAGGATCACCCGGGGATCAATGACCGCGAATTCGGCCACCGCAGCCTTGATGTGCTCGAGATGATCAGGGTCAGGAAGTTCGTGGCGNTCGATTTCGCCGTCGATNCGCAGCTCGGTTCCNTGTCCGCCCGAAATCACGCCATCGAAAACGCCGACATAGTGGGCGACATCCTCNAGATTTCGACCNGANACGATAGCCACGGCGCCGCCGAANCTCTTCATCGCCTTGGCAAAGAGATCCGCGTCCTCGCCGNTNTATTTGATGGCATCCGGTCTGGANGCGATGTCGACGATTGTGCCGTCGAAATCGGAAAACAAGGCGTATTCGCCAGGGTCGATGTCGAGCTCTTCAATTCCATCNGTATCGGGNCCTTGCGGTGGCTGAAACCCGACGAATTGGTAAAAGCTTGTTGAGTTTTCCATTATGTCCTGCTCCCGCTACGCTATACCGATTAACATCGGTGTGGCGGGAAAGTTCCATCGCTTTCTAAAAGTTAATTAGCACCTGCAGTATACGCATTGCTGCAGTGCATGCAAATTTCGAAGGCAGAATTTCGGTCTGCCTTCGAGGTGTGCACGGCGGTCGGTCGGTGAAAATGCAATCAGACGAGGGCGTTGAGGTCTGGCAGGATCATTGCGGGTTTCAGATCGGCATATTCGTCNGGCATCTGCGAACGGTTGATCCANACGGTGCGGAAACCGAATTTCGTCGCGCCTGCGATGTCCCAGCGATTCGACGACTGGAANGANACCGCATCCGGGTAGAGCCGGTANGCCGTCGTGACCATGTCGTAAACGTCGGGCGCGGTCTTGAATTGCCTGATGGGATCGACCGAGAACACGTCATCGATCACGGTATCGAGTGCAGCATTCTTCACTGCCGAGGCCAGCATTTCCGGGGAGCCATTGGACAGGATCGCGACCTTGGAGCCGGTCTCCTTCAAGGCCTTCAGCACGGAGGGAACTTCCGGGTAGCAGTCGAGCTTGAAATAGGCTTCCAGAAGTTCGGCGCGCAANGAGCGGTCAGCGGAGGGAACGCGCGCAAATGCGTAGTCGAGTGCTTCTTCGGTCAGGACCCAGAAATCGCGGTAGGCGCCCATCAGCGTGCGGGTCCAGGAATATTCGAGCTGCTTGGCGCGCC
This sequence comes from Hoeflea sp., assembly GCA_002707605.1. Taxonomy (GTDB): domain Bacteria; phylum Pseudomonadota; class Alphaproteobacteria; order Rhizobiales; family Rhizobiaceae; genus Pseudohoeflea. The sequence continues at coordinate 802,238 of PANK01000001.1, read as the reverse complement.
AGATTTCGGAGAAAAGTTGTCCGTCTGGACCAACGCGGTCTGCATGTTTGCGCACAGCCGCATGAACGTCGAAGAGCGTGCCATAGGCATCGAAGACAAAAGCGGCATGCGACATCGGGGACTCCTGCTCCCTTTGGGAAGAAAAAACGCGGGCGACGATGTTCACGGAGANGCNTCGGCGTCAAGAGTGCGGATATGTCGTGGCCACCGAGCCTTCCGGGGCGGGAAGGCCCGGTGGNGCGATGACGCAGCGATGCGCCACCGAAACCGAGAGATGCGGGTGGAGCGAAACGCCGGCTCAGCTGGCGGCTGCGAGCTGTCCCCACGCCGGGAATGGGTCGTCGAGATCTTCGAAGTTCGCGGGCACNAATTCATCGACGGGTGCCACGAGGCAGGCGTCAAGTGCGGAGGTGATGGNCGCCTTGTTCATGCCGGCACCTATGAAGACGATTTCCTGCCGGCGGTCTCCCCAGATGGGATCCCAATTGTTCTCGATCGTCGCNCGCCACTGCGGGTTCTGCNGCCAGCGCGATTTCGGCACGGCGCACCACCAGCGGCCCAGAGGGGAGGTTCGCGCCTGTGCGCCGGCGAGTGAGAATTCGCCGACCCAGTCGGGNCGGGTNGCAAGCCAGAAGTGGCCCTTGGCCCGGATCAGACCAGGCCAGACGGCTTGGGTGAACAGCTGAAACCGGCCGGGGTCGAAAGGCCGCCGGGCGCGATAGACGAAGCTCGAGATGCCGTATTCCTCAGTCTCCGGAATGTGGTCGGCAAAGCCATACAGTTCTTTGGCCCATAGCGGATGCATCTCGGCCCGGCGCTCGTCGAAGAGGTTGGTGTCGAGGATTTCCCGCTTGTCGATCCGNCCGAAGTCCGTCTCNATGATGCGGGCATCGGCATTGAGCGCCCGAACGACGTTGCGCACCTGCTCGCGTGTTTCTGCGGAGACCTCGGATATCTTGTTGATGACGATCACGTCGGCGAACTCGATTTGCTCGACATGCAGATCGATAAGGGTGCGATCGTCNCNNTCACCGGCAGTCTCGCCGCGCATGCTCAGAAAGTCATTGGACCCGTAATCCCGCAGAAGGTTTGCCGCATCGACCACGGTTGCCATGGTATCAAGANGTGCNAGGTCCGAAAGGCTGTTGCCGTCGGTGTCGCGGAAGGAGAACGTGGCAGCGATCGGAAGCGGCTCGGCGATACCCGTNCCTTCTATGAGGAGATAGTCGAAACGGTTNTCCTNGCACAACCGNCGAACCTCGGAGAGCAGGTCGTCGCGCAGGGTGCAGCANATGCAGCCATTGGTCATTTCCACCAGCTTTTCCTCGGTTTGGGATAGGTCGGCACCGCTGTCGCGGACGAGGTCCGCGTCAATGTTGATCTCGCCCATGTCGTTGACGATCACAGCGACGCGAAGCCCTTCCCGATTGTTCAGAATGTGGTTGAGGAGGGTCGTTTTTCCGGCACCCAGAAAGCCGGAGAGGACCGTAACGGGAAGTTTCGAACGGNCGGTAGGCATCTCAATCTCCTTGGTATGTTATAAAGTAACATTAGAGATTGCCGTTTGCTCCAGTCAAGCCCGTCGCGCCGGTTTTCCATCGTCACGTGGACCAGAATGCATGCGCGTCNTACGGAAGAGTGAGCGAACTATTCAAAGGGCNGGCCTGCCACCCGATGATTTCTTTCCCCATCGCCGGNTTTCGCGAAACGATCCTGCTTGTGTCAGAGCAATCGGCGNGAAGAGGCGTATTTCGCCTTGACGCAGCCGGGCCGGGGGAGTTGGTTTGCTGCCCTGAATAGTTTGAGGAGACTAGCATGGCCGCGAATGCCGCAACCCCGTTCGAAAGCTGGACATTTGTCGATGGCGAATGGCTGTCAGGCAATCCGCCGCTTCTGGGTCCGAAGTCCCATGCGATGTGGCTTGCTTCGGTGGTATTCGACGGTGCGCGCTGGTTCGATGGCGTTTCGCCAGATCTCGACCTTCATTGCCAGCGCATAAACCGCTCTGCGGAGGCTCTGGGGCTCGACCCACTGAAGAGCGCGGAAGAAATCGAGGCGCTTGCGGGCGAGGGCATCAAGAAGTTCTCGGGCGATACGGCCATCTATATCAAGCCGATGTATTGGGCGGAGAATGGGGGCTATATGGGCGTGCCTGCGGATCCGGAATCCACCCGCTTCTGTCTGTGCCTGTTCGAATCCCCGATGCAGGAGCCGACCGGCTTTTCGATGACGGTTTCGCCCTTCCGCCGCCCCAGCCTCGAGGTGGCGCCGACCAATGCTAAGGCAGCCTGCCTCTATCCCAACAGCGGTCGCGCCATGCGCGAAGCCCAGGCCCGCGGCTATGACAATGCCCTGATGCTCGACATGAACGGCAACGTCGCCGAAACTGCTGCGTCGAACATCTTCATGGTCAAGGACGGCGTGGTCTTCACCCCGATCCCCAACGGCTCGTTCCTTTCAGGCATTACCCGTTACCGGGCCATCGANCTGATGCGCGCGGCCGGTACCGAGGTGGTCGAGAAGACCATGAGCGTTCAGGAATTCCTCGAGGCAGACGAGATATTCTCGACGGGCAACCATTCGAAGGTGGTGCCGGTGACCAAATTCGAGGATCGCGAGTTCCAGGCCGGGCCTGTCGCGCGTCTGACGCGCGAGGCTTACATGGACTGGGCGCACGCCGCGTAATGTAATCCAAAATGCACCTCACGCCGGCTCGAAGGCCGGCGTGAGGTGCAAGGCATATGGCCGGCTGATCAGTCAATCAACTGCGGAGTGGTGTGGCCGAATTCTTCAGATTGCTCATGGCCTGAGGGATCGACCCCTCGCCCCCCACGTCTAAGGAAAGTCCCGGAGAGGCACATTCCTCGATCGCGCCCGAATTGCGAATTTCTTCGTCGCGTTGTCCATGGAGCCGCTCCAGCTATTCCTGAGTAAGATTCCAAGGAAAAAAGTTAGAGCTTTATCCGCAGNTCGTTTCGGATGCGAGACGCCGTATCAGGGGCGCTTTGACGGTTCCTGGCCTGGCTCCTTTTGCAGAGCTTGAACGCGAACGGAACAAAAGCCTCTCGCGTCGCGTTGCCAGAGCAAGGGTGCAGCACTATGTTGGTCTCAAGACGTTGATAAAGCTATTTCCAGCGTGGGTTGACCGCCACCTGCGCCATTCAAGTTCAAGGTGCGAAAAGCACGATTTTTCCAAAGGGCGCCNCGTGCGCCGATAACCTGAAAAAGGGAGATACAACCATGGCTCTCGAACTGCCGGCTCTGCCATACGATTACGAGGCACTCGCCCCCTACATGTCGAAGGAAACCCTCGAGTTTCACCANGACAAGCACCATCAGGCNTANGTCACCAAGGGCAATGAGCTGATTTCCGGCTCGCCGTATGAAGGCAAGTCGATCGAGGAAATCTGCGNGGCTGCCTACAAGGACGGTAACGCAGGCCTGATCAACAATGTNGGCCAGCATTACAACCACGTTCACTTCTGGCAGTGGATGAAGAAGGGCGGCGGCGGCAACAAGCTTCCGGGCGCACTCGAAAAGGCGATCAACTCCGATCTCGGCGGTTTCGACAAGTTCAAGTCGGATTTCGTCGCAGCTGGCGTCGGCCAGTTCGGCTCCGGTTGGGCCTGGCTCGCCGTCAAGGACGGCAAGGTCGAGATCATGAAGACGCCCAACGGTGAAAACCCGCTGATGCACGGCGCAAAGCCGATCCTCGGCGTCGATGTCTGGGAACACTCCTACTACATCGATTACCGCAATGCCCGGCCGAAATATCTCGAAGCGTTCGTCGATAACCTGATCAACTGGGATCACGTGCTCGAAATGTACGAAGCCGCCGTCTGATATTTCCAGACACGGAACAAAAGATGCGCCTCCGGGGTTTTTGCCCCGGAGGTTTTTTATTGTCGGGACGGCGGGGTTCACGCTTATGTGACTTTTCCCCGGAAGCTCTTGCCGCAATCATGGGCCACCCTCAGTTCAAGCAATTTACGGAGAAATTCATGTCGATCAGAACCGTGTTCACCACCGCAGCCTTTGGGCTCGCAGCCGTCGCGGCAGCCTATGCGGCTGAACCCCAGGAGATGCGCCAGGAAATGATGAAGCATGTCGGTGGCGCAACCGGGGCAATGGCCAAGATGGTCAAAGGCGAAGACGAATTTGATCAGGCCAAGGTGATCGAGGCGCTCACCACGATCTCCAACACGATGGCTGAATTCCCGGACCAGTTCCCGGAAGGATCCGAGACGGGAATGGACACCGAAGCCGCACCGGCAATCTGGGAGAACAAGGACGATTTTGACGCCAAGGCGATGGCCCTGAAGGAAGATGCCGATGCGGGTATCGCCAATCCGCCTGCTGATCTCGATGGTCTCAAGGCCATGTTCGGCCCCCTCACCAAGAACTGCGGCAGCTGCCACGAAACCTACAGGCTGAAGAAAGAGGGATGATCTCTTCTTCCGATGATACCAAGCGACCCGCCTCGAAAGGGGCGGGCGTTTACATATTGGGTGGACTGGTCCTTGCCGCAATCATCGGCGCCGGCGTGTTCTGGTTCGTCACCGAGCCTCACCCGGTCGGCGAAGAGCGGTTGGCCTCTATCGAAGGCGTCGAGGCCGACGCCGCACGGGGCGAGAAGGTCTTCTGGGCCGGAGGCTGCGTCTCTTGTCATGCTGCCGACGGCGCCGAAGGTAAAGACCGCCTCGTCCTGTCGGGCGGTCATCGGCTGACCAGTGATTTCGGAACCTTCGTGGTCCCGAATATTTCGTCCGATCCCGATGCCGGTATCGGCAGTTGGGATATAGCGGCATTTTCCAATGCGATGCTCGCGGGCGTCAGCCTCGATGGTAGCCATCTTTATCCCTCGTTTCCCTATGGCTCCTACATCCGGATGAGCGATCAGGACGTGGCCGACCTTTACGCCTTCATGAAGACGCTTCCGGCCAGCGACAAGACCAACGCGCCGCACGAGCTGAAATTTCCGTTTTCCATCCGCCGTCTGGTCGGAGGCTGGAAGTTCCTGTTCCTCAACGACGATCCGCGCGTGCAGATCGCGAACGCCGACGATCAGGTGTCGCGTGGACAGTATCTTGTCGAAGGGCCGGGGCATTGCGGAGAATGCCACACGCCGCGCGATCTGCTCGGCGGACTGAAGACAGACGAGTGGCTGGCGGGTGCACCAAACCCGGAAGGGAAGGGTGTTGTACCAAACATTACCCCGGGTGGCCCGGACATCTCCGGCTGGAGCGCTTCGGACATCGCCTATTATCTGGAAAGCGGGTTTACCCCGGATTTCGATTCCGTCGGTGGATCGATGGTCGACGTGCAGAAAAACATGGCCGAGCTCGAGCCGTCTGACCGGGAGGCAATCGCCGCCTATCTGAAGGCGATCCCGGCTCATTCGAACGGTGACTAGAGCAATTCCGATTTTGGCGGCATCGGCAAGATCGGAATGCCTGAGTGAATTCAGTTTCTTGTAGATGCTATCCGGTTACGCCCGAAGGCGAAACGGTCTGGATCTGTCGTCTCGGTCGATGGCTGATAACAAAAAAGAGCCGGCGCGAAGCCGGCTCTTTTGCGTTCAAGCAGGACGAATGCGTTTACTTCACCAGCCGCGAGAACTCCTTGGCCGCGTTCTTGCCGATATTCTCGAAGGCAGCGATCAAGGCGTCAGCATCATTGGCATCGAAATAATGATTGTCATCGGAGGCGCAGGCGTGCAGCAGTTTCTTGCCACGTTCAGGCGCCATGAAAGCGACCGAGTAAACGGTGACTCCTGCGGCCTTCGCTGTTTCGCAGTACGCTTGTGTCTTGATGTCGTCCTTCGAGTAGGTGTTGTCCCCGTCCGTCATGAGAACGATGTATTTCGAAGGTATCAGACCGTTCATTTTGAGGTGTAATTTATCTTCTAAGTGGTCGGTGAGTTTGATCAAGGCCCAACTGAAGGCATCCGTCGAGGAGGTGCCTCCGTATGCGGACAGGCCTTTCACGAAGGAGTTGACATTGGATGTGCCCCAGTTCGGGTGGGTGGTCTTGCCCTTTGAGCTGTCATAGGAGACAGCTCCGACGCGCGCGTATTTTTTCCCCGGATCGGCTTTATCGATCTGGCCGAGGAGACCGCTCACCGCAGTCTTGAGCGCTTCGATCTTCTTCGGTCTTCCATTCTTCGGCGAATTGCTTTTCTCACCGTACCAGTCCATTGATCCCGACTTGTCGAGAACCAGAGTCATGGTGAACGCGTTGCGGCTTTCCGGCGCGCTCCTCGATACGCTGTTTACTGAAATATCGACAGTGTTGCCGCCGATGACGGCGGCCATCGGTGAGAGCTTCTGCTTCGCCTCCGCGCGGACATCGACCTGCCAGAACTCCTTGCCGGAAACGCTGAGCAGCGTAACGGTGGCCTTTGGCGTAACGGCAAGGCCGCCGTTTCTGGCCACATCGTCGGCTATCAAGCCCTTGAAGAAATCTTCCGCGTGACGCTCGGCGGCCAGGATGTCCTTCAGATCACCATCGGCAAGCTGAGTGGAGGTCGCCAGCGCTGCGCCGTCGGCAGCGTCCTGCATTCGGCTTTTCATCGACACGAGATTGGTGAAATCCACGGCCAAGACGGCTCCGGCTATAATGACCGGCGCAAGTACAGCGGCGATCATCCCGAAGTTGCCTTCCTTATTGCTGCAGAAGGATCGGACACGCCGGAAAATTTGTCCGTTTGTCATCTAGTGACCTCATGAGATTGGTGTTCTGAAGGCATGCTAAATGTCATCGGTTAGGATTTACCTACGGTGGTCGTTAAAAAACCCCCTAAAGCTCGTGATATCAGGAAAATTCGTTGGGTTTTCTGCAAAGGTTCGTCCCGGAACAGGACTGCGTTGCAGCCGCGCGCCGACCCTTTCATGGCTATCGCGTCCTCGAATGCGATGTCGTAAAGGCCGTTCTGCCGCATGCCATTGAGCGAGCGAGCGCGAAATAGCAAAACGCCGGGTTTCTGAGGCCCGGCGGTTTTTGTTTCGTCTGGAGATAAACCGAATTATCAGCTCGTCAGTCGGGTCGAAAGACTGGTCGCTTTCTCGCCGATCTCCTTGAAGGCTTTGATCAGTTCATCAGCGCTCTTCGCATCGTAGTAATGGCTGGAGCCTGATGCGCAGGCTTCAAGCAAATCCCTGCCACGTTTCGGCGCCTGGAAGGCAACCGAGAAGATCGTAACCTTGTTGGCTTTCGCGTCGCTGCAGTACTTTTTCGTCTTCATGTCTGCGTAATCGTCATCTGCATCATTGCCTGTGTCGTTTTCACCGTCCGTCATGAAGACGATGAACTTCACCGGTTCATTCGAGCCGTTGTAGGCCTTGTGTATAAGCTCCTCGACGCCGGTCTTGAGCTGNTCTGAGGCCCACTTCATCGCATATTGCGAGTTAGTGCCACCGGTTGCCGAGAGGTTATTCGTGAATGTCGACACGCGGGTCTTGTCCCAGTCGGCAAGCAATTTGTCGTAGGGTGTCGTATCCGAATTGTATGCAACGGCTCCCATGCGGGAGTACTTATTCTCCGGATCCGCTTCTTTGATATGGTCAACCAGATCACGAACCGCAGTCTTTAGCACCGTCATCTTGTCAAGCGAGCGTTCTTCCGTGGTTGTCCCGCAGGGGACTTTCACCTCGACCCTGTATGGAAATCCAAACCAGTATCGGGTCTGGTATTCGGTGCAGTACTTGGTGACCTCCACGGGGCCTATCTGTCCCGAATCCCAGCTCATCGAACCCGAGTGGTCGAGCACAAGNTACATCGAAAGCGGCGTGGTCGCCTCGACGGATGATTCCGAGGTNCCNGAGACATTGACCGTAATGTCTTTTTGCCCCACGAGATGCGCCATAGGCGTCAATAGCTGTCTACCGCTGGTCTTGACCTCGACTTTCCAGATCGTCGATCCTCCGTTTGCAATCGGAGTAATGATCGCTTGCGGAGAAGCGGAGAAGCCGCTGTAGGCGCGTGAATCGCCATCGATCATCCCGTTGAAGAAATCAATCGCATACTGTTCTGCTTGTTCTTTGGTGATCGTTTTCTGCGCNAGTTGGCTCGCCGTTGCGAGAGCCGCACCGTCAGCCGCGTTTTGCAGACGCGTTTTCATCGATATGGTGCTCGCGAAATCAACCGCGAAACTACCAACTGCAAATGTCAGCGGAATCAACACTGCCGCAAACATCGCAAAGTTTCCGTCTTCCTTCGTCATGAAGGTGCGAACGGAATGCGCAAGCCGTCGAATAACCATTTCTCGACCCTTCTGGCTAAAACACTTGATGGCCGAAAATTAGCAGTCGCAGGTAAGCATCATCCTAATATTGTGCGTAAATTTTGAATGAATCCTCCGATTTCTGCCGGAAATGCAACGGTTATCAGAGAGTCCTGATTTGAGACGGGCAGATGGTNGCGCAAGAGACATGTCGCTTGCAGNGANAATTTTTGGCGTGGCGGGGCAGCGACAGTTTACGTCAGCCTGCAGAATTTAGCCTGATANGGATCAANCTTTTGAAAGTAAAAAAGCTCCCGGCGCCTTNGCGGNCGGGAGCTTGAACTCGCCTGAACGNAAACGNNGNGTCTCANGGCGACACANNTGCTNACGCAGTGTCGCGAAAGAGGACGTGTGTCTAGTCGCGTNCGGTAACCTTCAATGCAAAGGCATATTCGAAGGCGATTTCCTCGAGACGCTGAAAACGTCCCGCTGCTCCGCCGTGTCCCGCTGACATGTTGGTCCGCAACAATACGGGTTCGCCGCTGGTCGAGAATTCCCGAACGCGGGCCACCCATTTGGCGGGTTCCCAATAGGTCACGCGCGGGTCGGTGAGACCTGCAAGCGCCAGGATCGGCGGGNAGGCCTGGCGCGAGACGTTGTCATAGGGAGAGTAAGCGGCAATCGTTCTGTAATCGCGCTCGGAGGCAGCAGGATTGCCCCATTCGGGCCATTCGGGCGGGGTGAGCGGCAGCGTATCGTCGAGCATGGTGTTGAGGACGTCGACGAACGGGACAGCTGCGATGATGCCTCCGAAGGCGGAGGGGGCCATGTTAACGACCGCACCCATCAGCATGCCGCCGGCAGAGCCACCCTGGGCGACGATCTTGTCGTGGCTGGTGAAACCTTGCTCCACGAGGCAGCGGGCTGCCGCGATGAAGTCGCGGAAGGTGTTGGCCTTTTTCTCGCGCTTGCCGTTTTCGTACCAGGCAAAGCCTTTGTCCTTGCCGCCGCGGATATGAGCGATGGCATAGACAAAGCCGCGATCGACGAGCGANAGGCAGTTGGTGTTGAAACCCGCAGGGATCGAGATGCCGTAGGAGCCATAGCCGTAGAGGAGGCATGGCGCGGAGCCGTCGAGCGGCGTGTCCTTGCGGTAGAGCAGGGTGACCGGCACNTCTTCGCCGTCCTGGGCGGGCGCCATGATGCGCCGGGTGACGTAGTCGTCCGGATTGTGCCCGGACGGCACTTCATCCTGCTTGAGAAGCGTCCGCTCGCGGGTCCGCATGTTGTATTCGAACAACTGGCCTGGCGTCGTCATCGANGAATAGCTGAAGCGTACCGTCTCGGTGTCATATTCCATCGAGCCCTGGAACCCGAGCGAATAGGCTTCCTCATCGAAGGCNATGGCGTGNTCNTCGCCGGTNNNGCGNTCGCGNACNATGAGCCGCGGCAACCCGTCCTTGCGCTCAAGCCAGACGATGTGGCCNGCATAGGCGGAGACGGCGAGGATCAGGCGNCCCGGTTCATGCGGGACGACTTCTTTCCAGTTCNCGGGTTCGGGNGCCGAAACCGGTGCCTCGACGATCTTGAAGTCCTTGGCGCCATCCGCATTCGTGAGGATGAAGAAGACGTCGCCGCCTTCCTCCAGCGAATATTCGACGCCGGTGCGGCGCTCGGCGACCAGCCGCGGTGCGGCGTTCGGCTGATCGGCGGGCAGGATCCAGCATTCACTCGTTTCGTGGTCGTTGACCTCGATGAAGATGAAATCGTTGAGGCGGCTTGCGCCGACGCTCATGAAGAAGCCGGAATCGGTTTCCTCCCGCACCACGATATCCTGCGACTGCTCGGTGCCGAGAAGGTGGTAATAGATATGCGTCGGGCGATGATTGTCGTCGACGGCCGTATAGAAGAAGCCCTGGCTGTCCGCGCCCCAGGCGGCACCGCCGCCGGTGTTCTCGATGGTGTCGGGAAGGTCTTCTCCGGTCGCGGTATCGCGCACATGCAGCGTGAAGAACTCCGACCCCTTGTCGTCGGCCGCCCAGCCCAGACGCGCGTGGTCGGGCGAGTGCGATGTGCCGGCAAGACGGAAATAGGCCTTCCCCTTGGCTTCCTCGTCGCCGTTGAGCAGCACGGTTTCTTCGCCGCCTTCGCGCGGCAGACGGAAATAGATCGGCTGCTCGCCGCCCGTGACGTAGCGGACGCCATAGCGCCAAGGACCGTCGGGCGAGGGGACGGAGCTGTCATCTTCCTTGATGCGGCCGCGCATTTCCGCGAGCAGCGTCTTCTGCAGGTCCTCGGTGTCGGCCATCGCGGCCTCCTGGTAGTCGTTCTCGGCTTCCAGATGCGAGCGGATGGCGGCATCGAGGATCTCTGTATCCTTGAAGACCGCCTGCCAGTTATCGGCTCTCAGCCAGGCATAATTGTCGGTGCGGGTAATGCCGTGGCGGGTATCGCTGGCCGGACGGCTCTCCGCGCGCGGCGCGGCCGGAAGGTTCTTGAAGGCGGACAATGGGGACTCCGGAGTCGGATTGCGGTGGGCCCGATTTAAGTCCTCGGCCCAACGCGATCAAGTCGCGCCGCGAAAGTCGGAGCCTAAGTCAACTGGCCGAATTTGGCGCTTCACCTCAACTGATTGGGACGTAAGGCGAATTGTTTGTCCATTGCCGAGGCGCTAGCATTCGCGGAGTCGCAATTGGCATGGAAACAGTCATGAGCCGTTTCGTTCTGGCGTCAATCTGGTGCTTGATCCTGTGTTTCGCGGTACAGGCAAAGCCGCTGTTTCCATCGATTCCAAAGGCGGATCGCCTCGCAGTTCTGGACCGGTTTTGGGCAGACTGGAAAGCGACTTATCTACGGGATGGTTGCGCAGGCGCCTATGTCGATACCTCGGGTGATGACAAGCCGACTTGGGGAGGCAGTGCCGCAAAGACGCTCACGGTCTCCGAGGCCCATGGATACGGCATGCTGGCTCTTGTCAAAATGGCATCCCGCGATCCACTCGCGCAGGAGCGGTTCGCAAGAATGGCGTCATTCTATCGCGATCACCAGGCCGCGTCCGGTCCGGGGTTGATGGCGTGGAACCAGACGCGCGACTGCAGGGATGCGCCGNACGGCGGCACCATGTCCGCGACCGACGGGGATCTGGATACAGCCCTGGCACTGCTCTTGGCCGATGAAAAATGGGGCGGGTATCGGGACGCCTTCATGCAAGCGGAAACTGCCATTCTGGAGCGCGATGTTACCGATGACGACATGATGCGTTTGGGTGATTGGGCCACTGAAGGAGAATATGCTGACGCGTCTCGATCCTCCGACTTCATGCCCGCGAGTTTTGCGGCATTTGCTCGCGCCGATGGCGGAAATGCGAGCCGCTGGAGCGCAATCCGGGATCGCGGNTATTCGGTTTGGGGAANAATCTCTGAGCACCATGCTCGCCANACAGGCCTGGTACCGGATTTTCTATCGGGACTGCCCGACGATCCTAGACCGGCTCAGTCCTTCTTTCTGGAGGGAGCAGGTGATGGCCAGTTTTCATGGAATGCCCTCAGATTCCCGTGGCGACTCTCGCTCGACTTTCTGGAGACCGGGGAGTCGCGCGCATCCGGGCATCTGGTCAGGATCAACCGCTGGATTCGCAAGTCATCGCGCGGTGATCCGATGCGGATCTCGACGACCTATCGGCTCGACGGCAGCACTCCTGACGATCAGACCACCGGCTCCGCCGCATTCATTGCAATGTTCGCNTCNGCNGCNGTNGCGGGAAGCGGGGACCCGGCCGGGGATCAGCAATGGATAGATGCGCTGTGGTCCGCACTGACGGCCATTCCGATNGCNGATGAGGACTATTACGGCAACACGCTCAAACTGATGGNNCTCATGGAGCTGTCGGAGCAATGGCGAGGACAANTAGGTGATTTCGGCCGCCGCCCATNGTCAGGGCGNCGGNTNTCAANTTNTCNANAGCNANNTGGCCGNTTCGATCAGGCTTTCTCGTCCTTGTCGAAATCGAGCGCATGGCCGTTGGTGCAGAAGCGCAGGCCGGTGGGTTGCGGACCGTCCTCAAAAACATGGCCAAGATGGGCATCACACTCCGCACACCGGATTTCGTTTCGGATCATGCCGTGTGACTGGTCGCGGAACACCGCGACGGCATCCTCGTCGACCGGGGCATAGAAGCTCGGCCAGCCGCTGCCGGATTCGTATTTGGTTTCCGAACGGAACAGGGGCTTGCCGCAACAGACACAGCGGTAGAGGCCGTCATCCTTGTTATCGAGATAAGGCCCGGTAAAGGCACGCTCGGTGCCATGTTCCTGGGTGACTTGATACTGCTCAGGGGTAAGTTTCCTGCGCAGTTCTTCTTTTGATTTGTGCGGCATGGGATTTTTGAACTCGCTGATGGTTTGAAACCGGTTTGATGTACCGGGACATAGTGTCGCGTGACTGCTCTCTCAAGGTGAGTGACGCGAAGTTGAACAAGTGAGCCGGGGCAGGGGGTTGCGGGCTGTCATGGTNTATTCAGAACNNNNCANGACCGCTGTAAAACATCCGGAAACGGTGAAATTCCGTGGGATGGATACCGGTTCGACTTGCGGTGCGGGCGCACAGAATTTAAGTGTCATTTCAACCGCCAATGCCGCTTTTGCGGCCCAAAACCTATGGAGAACTGATGGCTGCCCTGGATGGCATGACGATCATTGCTCTCGGCCTGCCTTTTATCGCAGCACTCGTTGCTCCCGCNCTTGTTCGCCGCCTNGGCCACAATGCGGCCTGGGTGCTCGCGCTGTTTCCGCTGTTTGTCTTCATCCGTTTTCTCGAGTTTCTGCCCGAAGTCGCAGCCGGAAGCGCCGTAACCGGCGGCTTCCAGTGGGTGCCTTCCTATAATGTCAGCTTTTCCTGGTTCATCGATGGACTGTCGCTGACTTTCGCGTTGCTGATCTCCGGTATCGGCACGCTGATCGTTTTCTATACGGGCGGCTATCTCAAAGGACACCCGCAGCTCGGACGCTTCTATTCCTTCATCTTCCTGTTCATGGGCGCGATGCTGGGGCTGGTGATCTCGGACAGCTTCCTGATGCTCTTCGTCTATTGGGAGCTGACCTCGATCACCTCGTTCCTGCTGATCGGCTTTGACCACACCCGCGAGGCTTCGCGCCGCTCGGCGCTACAGGCGCTGATCGTCACCGGCCTCGGCGGCCTGTCGCTGATGGCAGGGCTCCTGGTGGTCTGGAACATCACCGGCGTGACCCAGCTCTCGCTTCTGGTCAATCTCGGCGACGAGGTGCGGGCAAGCCCGTTCTACCTGATGGCGCTGATCCTGTTGCTCGGNGGTGCGTTCACCAAGTCCGCGCAGTTNCCGTTCCATTTCTGGCTGCCCAANGCCATGGAAGCGCCGACGCCGGTTTCGGCCTATCTGCACTCGGCCACCATGGTGAAAGCGGGTGTCTATCTCGTCATGCGGATGAACCCGGCCTTCGGTGACACGATCGCCTGGGAGACCATTCTGCCGATCTTCGGCGGTACCACGCTGGTCGTGGGCTCCCTGCTGGCGATCCGCCAGACCGACCTCAAGCTGATGCTCGCCTATACGACGGTCTCCTCGCTCGGCCTGATGGTGATGATGACGGGCTTCGGCTCGGAACACGCAGCGGCGGCCGGCGTGCTCTATCTGATCGCTCACTCGATGTTCAAGGGCGCGCTCTTCATGCTCGCGGGCAANATCGACCACGAGGCNGGTACGCGTGACATTACGAAGCTCGGCGGTCTGCGCAAGTTGATGCCGATCAGCTTTCTTGCCGCCATGGCCGCAGCCTTTTCCATGGGTGGCCTGCCGCCTTTCTTCGGCTTCCTGTCGAAGGAGGAGATCTATTATGGGCTATGGCACGCCGATCCCTGGTCGATTTTCATGACCGTGGTCGCAATTATGGGTAACGGACTGATGTTCGTGGCCGGCTTCGCCATCGCCATCAAGCCGTTCNTNGGNAANGANGTNGAGACNCCGAAACACGCGCANGAAGCNCCGCTTCTCATGTGGATCGGACCCGCGACACTGGCGACGGCAGGTCTTCTCGCGGCCGTATTCTCGCCGGTCTTCCACCGGTATGTGTCTTCGCCGATGGTCTCGGCAGTGGCCGGTGAGCCGGAAGAGATTACCATTTCGCTGATCCCCCATATCGGCATGCCGCTTCTGTTGTCGCTGATCACGATCGTCTTCGCGGTCCTCGTCTACCTCAAGGTCGATGCCGCACGCTCTGCTATCGCATCCACGCTGACGGCGATCGGGTGGGGGCCGGACAAGGGCTTCGACCAGTTCATTTCCGGCATGGTGCGNCTNTCGCANCGTGTGACGAAATTCGTCCAGCCGGGCCAGCTCGACATCTACATGACGGTCACCTTTGCCGCCGTGGCGATCACGCTGCTGGCGCCGATGATCATCTTCGACGAGCTGCCGGCAATGCCCGCATGGCCNGCTGACGCCGAGATTCATGAGCTCGCCGTCATCCTGATCGCCTTCATCGGCCTCGGCGCAGTGATCGCGGCAAAGGACCGGCTGACGGCGATCGTGTCGCTGGGCATCCAGGGCTTTTCCGTGGCNNTGATCTTCATGCTCTTCGGTGCGCCCGACCTGTCCTTCACCCAGTTCATGGTCGAAACGCTGTCGGTGGTGATTCTCGCCCTNGTCATGACGNGGCTGCGCCTGACGCTGGCCGATCATCGCCCCACNGGTCAGAAAATCCTTGATGCAACCGTGGCCACTGCTTGTGGCGCGGGCTTCATGCTCTATCTTCTGGCCGTCACGGAAGTGCCTTTCCGCAGCTATCTGAGCGACTTCTTCATCGCCTATTCGAAGGTGATCGCCCACGGCGCCAATGTGGTCAACGTCATCATCGTCGACTTCCGCGGCACTGATACGCTGGGCGAGATCGCAGTCGTCATGGTGACNGGGCTGGCGATCCTGTCGCTCATCCGTGTGCGTCCGGGCTGGAAGCCGGGNATGCTNGCGGANAACGATCCNGACGCNCNGCNTGAGGAGAAGAANTGATGCGCACGGTCATTTTCCGCACGGTNGCCCCCTATCTCACCAGCCTGATGGTACTGTTCTCGATCTTCGTGCTGTTNCGCGGCCATAACGAGCCGGGCGGCGGCTTTATCGGTGGNCTGATCGCGGCCTCCGCCTTCGCGATCTATGGTATCGCCTGCGGCGTGGCGCCGGTTCGCCGGGCGATCTATTTCCACCCCATGGCGATCTCTGCATTCGGCCTNTTCATGTCNTCGATNGCCGGCATGATCTCGCTGCCGCTCTCGGTTCCGTTCATGACCGGCAACTGGATGAAGCTTGGCTTTTTCGGCGTCGATATCGACCTGTCGAGCGTGCTCATCTTCGACATCGGCGTGTATTTCGTCGTCGTCGGCGCGATCACCTCGATCGCGCTCGCACTCGAGGAAAGGGACCGCGACTGATGGAAGCTCTNTTCTCTCTTCTTGTCGGNGCGCTGTTTGCCGTTTCGATCTACCTGTTCCTCTCCAAGCACATCATCCGCGTGCTGATGGGCGTGGCGATCCTCGGCAATGCGGTGAACCTCTTGATCTTCACCAATGGCCGCCTTCTGCGCGAGGTGCCGCCGGTCATTCAGGCTGGCGAGGATACGTTGCAGCAGGCTGCCGCAAACCCGCTGCCCCAGGCGCTCATCCTGACGGCAATCGTCATTTCATTNTCTTTCTTCGCCTTCCTTCTCGTTCTCGGCTACCGCGCCTTCCAGGAACTCGAGACCGACGACACCGACGAGATGCGTGTNGCCGAGCCGGTTGACGAGGAAGCCCCACCCTTGGGCTATTAACACCAGGAGACTTGCGACCAGATGGCCGCTACATCATCTCACAGTGTCGATCTTTCCCAGGCCATGAACCTGGACCCGGCGCCGCTTGCCGATTGGCTGGTGGTCATGCCGGTGGTCTGGTGCCTGCTGGCGGGCGCGATTCTTCTCATGCTGCGCAAGCGCACCGANCTGCAGGCGACGATCGGCATCGTTGCCCTTGTCGGCTTGTGCCTGCTCGACGCCGCATTGCTCTGGCGCGTTCTGGACGGTGGNNCTTTCACCATGGTGATGGGCCGCTGGCTGCCACCTTTCGGCATTGCCTTTACCGTGGATCTGCTGGGCGCATTCTTCACGATGACGTCCGGTCTCGTGGCGCTGGCTGCGGGCATCTTCGGCCGTGATGACGTGGACAGCACCGGGCGCCGTTATGGCTTCTATCCGTTTCTGCTTCTGTTGATGGCGGGCGTCTCGGGCGCCTTCCTGACCGGCGACGTGTTCAACCTCTATGTCTGGTTCGAGGTTCTTCTGATCTCGTCCTTCGGCCTTTTGGTGCTGGGTTCGGAGCGCGAGCAGATCGACGGCGCGACCAAATACGCCTTCCTCAACCTTGTCGGCACGACGCTTTTCCTCGTGGCCACCGGTTACCTCTACGGTTTGTTCGGCACGCTCNACATGGCCGACATCCTGGTCAAGGCGCCTGAACTGCGCCAGACCGCGCCGCTGATGACGCTGGTCTGTCTCTATCTTCTCGCCTTCGCGATGAAGGCGGCGGCTTTCCCGGTGAACTTCTGGCTGCCGGCCTCCTATCATACGCCGAAACTGGTGGTCTCCGGTTTGTTCGGCGGCCTTTTGACCAAGATCGGCATTTACGCCCTTCTTCGCGTTCTNGTGATGCTCTTCCCNNTCGAGCGCATGGAACTCGGCTGGGTGATTGCAGTGCTCGCTGCCGGTACNATGGTGTTTGGTGTACTGGGTGCGCTGGCGCANAACGATACNCGCCGCGCCGTCGGTTTCCTCGTGATCTCCGGTATCGGGATGATGCTNGCGGGCATCGCACTCGGAAGNCCAAGCGGACTGGCCGGCGCCATCCTCTATTCGGCCCATTCGATGGTGGTGATGACGGCGATCTATTTTGCCGCGGGCATTGGNGGTCGCGTTTCGGGGAGTTTCCTGCTGTCGCGCTCCGGCGGCATCTATGCCTCGCATCTGGTTTTGGCGTTCACGACGCTCGCCCTGTTTCTTTCCATGGCCGGGCTTCCGCCTTTCTCCGGCCTGTGGCCGAAGGTTATGCTGGTGAAGGCCGCGCTTGATGTCGGTGAATGGTGGCTGGCGGGAACGATTCTGGTGACCGGCTTCCTGACGACAATTACCGTCGGTCGCATATGGGCGCTCGCCTATTGGAAGCCGAGGGCCGCCGGTGCAGATCCGCTCGAGCCGGAAAGCCAGAAGNTACCGATGTCCTCGGTGATCGGCCTCGGCATGCTGACAGTTCTGACNGTCGTGTTCGGCCTCTGGCCCGAACCGCTGATCGCCATNTCGCAGGATGCCGCGCGNGGTNTGATCGANACCTCGTCCTACGTCCTGTCGGTCTTCCCCGGGGAGGTGCCGCAATGAGCCTTTTCCTGGTCAATGTTCTCCTCGCACTTGCCTGGGCGGCGGTGACGGGATCGTTCACCTTCCTCAATCTCGCCTTCGGCTTCGTGCTGGCGATGGGAACATTGTCGCTGATCCGCGAGCAGGTCGGCTCCGTGGGCTACTTCTCNCGTGCTCGCCGGGTGATCTCCTTGTTCCTTCTTTTCGTTTACGAGCTGATCCTGTCGGCNGTGCGNGTGGCNGTTCTGGTGTTGTCGCCGAAAATGGATCTCAAGCCCGGCATTTTNGCTTACCCGCTCAAGGTCGATCGCGATTTCGAGATCACGCTTCTGGCGAACCTCATCACCCTGACCCCCGGGACGCTCTCGGTGGACGTTTCCGATGACCGTCGAACACTTTATGTGCACGCTATCGACGCCTCCGACCCGGAGCAGGCACGCCGCGATATTGCCGAGGGTTTCGAGCGCAAGATCATGGAGGCCTTCCGATGAGCTTCGCGGAAACCGTTCTCGACTACTCGGTCAATATAGCGCTGGTCATTCTCAGTATTTCGTTCCTGCTGACGATCATCCGTATCGTGCGCGGACCGACNTTGCCGGACAGGATCCTGGGGCTCGACATGCTGGTGGCTGCCGCCATTGGCTTTATCGCCGCAATCGGCATCAAGACCGGCTTTATTCTGTACATCGATATCGCCATNGCGCTCGGTCTGGTCGGCTTNCTGGCCACTGTTGCTTTCGCACGTTTCGTCTTGTCCCGGGGCAAGACCGAGGATGACATATTGCGCGAGGCACGAATGGCCGCCGAAACGGCTCGCAAGAAAGCAAACGAAGAGAACAAGCGCATCAGGAAGGCGCGCAAGCAGGGCGAAAGGTCAAACCGATGATCGAAGACTTCATCATGCTGCTGTCTGCCGCCTGCGTGCTCATTGGCTCGTTCTTCGCNCTTGTGGCCTCNATCGGGCTCTTGCGGCTNCCGGATCTCTACAGCCGNATGCATGCNGCNTCCAAGGCCGGTACGATGGGATCGGGGCTCTTGCTGATCGCNCTCGCGATCCATGCCGCGGATGCAGGCGTATTTGCACGNGCGCTGGCGGGTGTGGTGTTTTTCCTGCTNACGGCTCCTATTTCGGCGCATCTTCTCGCCAAGGCAGCCTACACCGTCGGTTATAGGCTCGGGCCGATTGCCGTTCGTGACGAGATGCCCGACGACACACCGGTCGACCGCGACTGAAGAGAGCCGCGTTTATCTTTCAGCATTTCATAGCTTTGTAAAAAAACTTTCTTGCGCGCATTTCTTCTTACTTGCCGCTTCGTCTGACTAAGTATTTATAGCTGGTTAGAATTGGTAGTTGTGTGCAGTGCAGTAAAGTGTTGCCTGCCGGGCGTGCAAGCTGTGGTTTAATATTAACTCTTTATAAGGGAATTTATCTTTTTTTCGCCCAATTTTTGTGGAGGGTGTATTCAAAATGGATACACGAATTGTATTTCTCTTGTCTTTTCAAGAATAGAGAGTATTCACGAAATGAATCGGTTCCAGACTTGGGTGGGGGTTTTGGAAGTGATCATCGCGATTTCGGGAAGAAGTGACATCTTCCGATAAATTGCGCCGCATGCATGACGTAATAAGGATCAAGAAATGAGCGAACATCCCCACGAGGAAAACAAAACTCTCCTCATAGAACTCACTGCAGACATCGTCGCCGCTTATGTGAGCAACAATGCTGTTGTTGCCGCTGATCTGCCGACGCTGATCAACAATGTCCATAACGCCTTGGGTGGCGTTGCTCTTGGCGAAAAGGCTGAAGAAGCCGAGAAGCCAAAACCAGCAGTACCGGTGCGCCGTTCGGTGCAGAACGACTTCATCATCTGCCTCGAAGATGGCCAGAAGTTCAAGTCGCTGAAGCGTCACCTCATGACCCATTACGGTCTGACACCGGAACAATACCGCGAAAAGTGGGACCTTCCGGCCGACTATCCGATGGTCGCCCCGGCCTATGCCGAAGCCCGTTCGCGTCTTGCGAAGGAAATGGGCCTGGGTCAGAAGCGCCGCCGCGGAAAGTCCAAGGCTGCCTGACACAGGCTGCCGTATTCAGATCAAGGCCTCGGATTCCCCGGGGCCTTTTTCTTTTTGCGATTGGCGGAGGTTCAGCTCCACCTGGCCGGTCGCATGGAAAATTAGTCGGGAAGATAAGAGGAAGAAAAACCTCGAATTTTCGGGACAAANTGCCAAAANCNTAGCAAAAACAAGGCATGGTTGTACTCGNCTGCTGGCTGCAAGTCCACGCATTCTGCTTAAGTGATAAGAATATATTCCTATCACGGAGGCGAACCATGACACAGGAAGTATACGCGGGCCAACCTCGCAATCGCGTGGACATCCCAGGCCTGACTATCAAGTCATCAACCGGATCGGACAACCGNTCCAGGTCGGAAGNGATCNGCATTCTCGAAGCCGAGGAGNGCCGCGCCATGCGTCAGGTGCAGGTTGTCGTCATCAGGGAACTCGTCGCCCAGCTCTTCCATCTTGGGTGCCAGGGGCCTCTCGGTGCGGCAACGGCTGCAAGNCGGCCCGCCTGCCATATCCGCCAGATCACCATGTATCTTTGCCGGGTGGTCCTTTCCATGCCCTATCAGCACATCGCCGATGCCATCAGCCGCGATCGTTCCACCGTNATCCACGGATGTGCNGTGATCGAGGACCGGCGTGACGGAGCGGATTACGATGCCTTTATCGACCGCTGCGAGAAATGCGTGCGGGCTGTTTTCGGCAAGGCGGATGAGGGCAATCATGTCGCGCGGGGCTGACAGGTCGGCCATTTCTGTTATCCGTTTGCTCGCATCAACCGGCGGCAAGGGNTGCGGCNTCATGGATGGCGAGGCCGAACTCGCCTTTCTCCAACANCCGGATGGACGNTGNTTGCGTGTNTCCGCCGCAGTCCTTCTGGACCTTNAGCGTCGGGGCATCGCGGTACGCCGGCAGAAGAGGCTCTCGCTCACCGACGCAGGTCAGGCTGCCTTGCGCAGGCTCGATGCCGGCGGTGACCGGTTTGCAGCCCAGCACCGGGANATTGCCATGCGGGCAGATGGTGACGGCGGGACGCTGGCAGTCAATCTGACGGAATCTCCGCTGGCCTCACTCTCACGGCTCAAGCGCAAGGATGGAAATTGCTGGTTCACGCCAGAACTGATTGCCGCTGGTGACCGGCTGCGCGCCGACTTCACTCGCGGGCAATATATGCAGGCGATGGGCGCACGGCTCGAGCCTGTGACAAGTCGTGGCAGTGCCGCGCGGGGTGGCGGGATTGCAGAAATGACAGAGGCGGCGCTTGCCGCGCGGATGCGGGTGGAAAAGGCAATGGATGCCGTCGGNCNGGAATTTTCGGGCCTGCTTGTGGATATTTGCTGCCATCTCAAGGGGNTGGAGCTTGTCGAGCGCGAAAGACAATGGCCGCAACGGTCGGCAAAGCTTATGCTGCGCGCCGCGCTCGACATGCTGGCCCGTCACTATGACCCCGGTGAGCNTAACTCGGGGCCGCTACGCAATTGGGGGGCGGAGGGCTATCGTCCGCACATGGACGCAGACCTGAAAGGGTGATCGGTCAGGCGCTGGCGCGCGCGGCTTCCGCCTTGATCCGCTCGACCATGGAACGCAGTCCGTTTGCGCGCTGGGCCGTCAGGTGCTCCCCGAGGCCNAGTTCGTCGAGCAGCAACCCGGCATCGAGCGTGNCAAGATCGGAGGCCTTGCNGCCGGTCGCGGCGGCCAGGAGAATGGCCACCAGGCCGCGNACGATATGNGCGTCGGAATCACCGCGAAAGGTCATGACAGGGTCGGACCTGTCGCCCGACGTCTCGGTGACCAGCCAGACCTGACTGGCGCAGCCTCGGACCTTGTTCTCGTCGGTCTTGTCGGCTTCCGGCAGATCCGGCATCGCCTTGCCGAGTTCGATCACATAGCGGTAGCGGTCTTCCCAATCGTCGAGAAAGGCGAAATCGTCCTTGATCGTCTGGATATCGGTCATCTGCGGCTCCGTTGATATCAGCCGATATACTAAAACGCNNCCGGAATTGCCACCCGTAGCGNNNGGANCGCAATGAAAAACCGGCCGCGAAGGGCCGGTTTGNAATAGCNATCAGACAGCTGATTTATCGATAGAAGGTGGGTATCGGCACATTNGCCGGTTCTGGCAGNCCNGGATANTCCTGAGACGCCGGCANCGANCCGGTGATGATCTGCGCGACATCGTTTTCGTCGATACCGGCCTTTGCCAGTTCTGCGGCAATCGGGGCCAGTGCTTCCTTTTCGTCATCGGAGAGCTTGGCGTCGATCAGCTGGTAGGCGATCAGTGCGCCGTCGCGGGCGCGCAGGCCGAGTGCATGGAGTGCTTCGCCGCCCTTTTCGCAAACGTCGGGCTGACGGCTGCAGATCCGGCGAATGTCGTTCAGCGCGGAAAAAGCGGCACCAATGCTCTCGGTCACGCCGATCTGCGCCTGTTCTTCCTGTGGCTGGGTGCTGGTTTCCACATCGGCCTTCACGAAGAAAGGCAGCGCGGCCAGCACCAGCATTCCCCAAAACGTCGTCTTGATCAAAAACCACATGGTCCCGTGTCTTTCTATCCCTGTCCCCGGCCCTCGGTGCGCTTGTTCGTTGGTGGCCCTTCTGTCCGTCGGGTCGGAAAGCGCTTTTCCGAAGACAGGGCGATCATTGGGGAAATGTCCCAAAACGGGTTTGTGTTGCGCGCCAGGATTTGATTCAAATTTTATACAACCCGCCGGAGNNGGCGTTTTCGAGGCTGAACCTGTTTCATTTCGGAGCGNAAAANGGCGCGAAAGTGGCCTCAANCACTTGCGAAACCGGGCATTTCTGCGGCGCAGCGTTCCCACCTGAACCGGCTGTTAACCATGTTGCACGAAGTCTTGCCAAAATGACCGGAAAACCCGGCGTTCCCTATTTCTTCCGGGTGATTTCCAAGCGCAGCCTTATCCATTCCTTAAGTCGCCTTTGGCAGTGTTGGGCCAGCTAACAAGAAACTGCGGCGTGTATGGAATCGGCAGGAATGCGGAAGGCGAANTTCACCGGAAAACTGGAAGACCTGCTGGTCGAGGCGGCTGATGGCTGGCTCGCCGGCAGTGCGCTGTCCGGTCGGGAGCGCGACGAGGCGCTGGGCCAGATCGTCGACTGGCTTGGCGCCGGNATCCTGCTTCTTGCGATCGCCGTGCCTGTGCTCGCGATCAGTCTCGACCTGCCTCTGGCGATTGCCGGCGGCCTATATGCGGCATCCGTTCCTCTTGCCGCTTCCGGATTGCTTGCTGCCACCGGTTCGCTCAAGGCGGGACGCCTGACGGCACTCGCAGCTTCCACTCTCGGGATTTCATCTCTTGCCGTTTCGACCGGCGGTCTGGTGTCTCCCTTCCTGCTGCTCGCGGCTCTCTTGCCTTTCGAGTCGGCCTTCGCCCGGCGCACTGCGCGCAGTGTGGTGGCCGGAGTTGGCGCAAGTGCCGCTGTCCTGCTTGCTGCCGCCATCGGCTCCTTTTCGGAGTTCGTCTCTGCGGTACCTGTGAATGCAATGGCCGCAACACTTGTCTTCCTTCTCGTCTATTGCAGCGTGCGGGCTCTGAGCCTTGCGGGCGCCCCGAAAGTTGACGCGGAAGCACCGCTCGATGAGGAAGAACCGGAGACTACCACCTTCGATCCGGCCGACATTTTCGACCGGCTGCCGGGACTAGTGACGTTGCACGACCGCAACGGCAACGTGATCCGTTCAGCCGGTGCCGACAAACAGGCCTTCATCGACTGGATGGGCGACCCGATCGGCAATCACTTCCTGGCGCGTATCCATATCAGCGATCGGATCGCCTTTCTCGACGCTTTCGATGCACTGCGCCGCGGGGAAGCCCGTCGTCGCGTCGAACTCCGGATGGAGCGTCTNGGCACGGGTGAGGCGCAGTTTTCNCATCTGGCGGTCGACCTGATGGCCGAGCGCACGGAAGAGGGCGCCTTCCTCGGCGCCGTGGTGCAGAGCCGTGACGTATCCGAACTGGTCGAAAACCGCACGCATCTGGCAGGTGCAGTCGCACAGGCCGAAAATGCCAACGAAGCCAAGAGCCGTTTTCTGGCGGCCGTGAGCCACGAGCTGCGCACGCCGCTCAACGCCATCATCGGCTTTTCCGACATTCTGGCGCGGGAATATTTCGGTACGTTTTCCGACGAGCGCCAGCGGGAATATGTCGGCCTGATCCATCGCTCCGGTCATCATCTCCTGTCGCTGGTCAACACCATGCTCGACATGTCGAAGATCGAGGCTGGCCGCTATGAGCTGGTTGCGGAAACATTCTCGCTTTCCGAGCCTGTCGAGAACTGTGTGGCCATGCTGGGTCTCCAGGCNGAGGAAAAGGGCGTGACGCTNACCAAGCGCCTGGCNCGCGATGCCGGCGAGATCGTTGCCGACCGCCGNGCGATCCAGCAGATCCTCATCAANCTNGTCGGCAATGCCATCAAGTTCACCGAGCCCGGTGGTGTCGTCAGCACAGATATCGAGCGCGCCGGCGATGCCCTGCGGATCGTCGTCTCCGATACCGGTGTCGGCATCCNGGAAGATCANCTCGCCCGTATCGGCGAACCTTTCGTGCAGGGTCAGAATTCGCTGTCNCGCAATTATGAAGGNACGGGCCTCGGCCTGTCGCTGGTCAAGGGACTGGTCTCGCTCCATGGCGGCAGTTTTTCGNTCGAAAGCCGGGAAGGCGAGGGTACAAGCATCGCTATCGAGCTTCCCGCCAATGGCGAGGGGATTTCCAGCGGGGACGTGGTTCACGACCGGACGTTGGCCTTCCCTCCGCGCCTGTCGCCCGACCTGCACCGTACAGACGTAAATGAACAGGAGAGCGATAATGACGCGACAGCGCGCATTGCCTGATCCTTATCTCGACGACGAGGANTTCCANGGCGGATTCCTTGCCGGCGTTGGCGAATTGATNGCGGCCTATCCGTCGATTGCCGGCGGCAGTGCCGCNTTTGCCGTCATCTTCGGTTTCGTGTCGATNAACGCGCTNTTCTACCAGAGTGGCCGTCATCCAGCGCCAATCTTGCCCACCCGCGGCGCAGTGCCCGAAACCCAGCAGATTGCAGTTGCTCCGGACGATGGATTGATCCGCCAGGCCATCGAGGCGTCTCCCGAACGGGAAGTCAGTACCTTCAAGATCGAACGTGCGGAGGAAAACCCNCAGACGGCGAGCATCCCGGTTCCCAGCCACCGCCCCGAAACCGGAGCGCAGGTTGCGAGCCAGACTGTGCCGGTCGCCGGGAATGAAGAGGCGGTGCATACCAAGCCCGCACCCGATCCCGTCTTGAGTGCCATCCAGAAGGAGCTCAAGCGCAAAGGGTTTTACGGCGGCGATGTTGACGGATTGATGGGGCCGATGAGTGCAGCGGCCATCACCAACTGGCAGCGCAAGGCGGGGATGGAGATCGATGGCAAGCCGTCGGCGCGCGTGCTCGAAAGCCTCAAGATCGGCGGCCGCCCGGATTCCATCGTCAAGCGNGTCGAGCCTCCGGTCACCGTGCCGGCGGCCGCGCCTGCGCCNGCGAAGAAGCCGAANGTGGANNGGAGCNCCGAAATGCGCCCCAAGCCGTCGGTTCAGCCGGCGGCGCCAACCCCNAGCCAGCCNGTTGCCGAGAGCGAGCCGACGCTGCGTGACCTGATCAATGCCAGCGCCAATAAAAGGCCGGAAGCCATCCCCGCCGTTGCCGGCGGCGACGAGATGGTGCGCAAGATCCAGGCGGGTCTTGGCAATATCGCCTATGCCGATATCGCGGTTGACGGTTACGCGGGAGAGCAGACGAAGAACGCCATCCGCGCCTTCGAGAAGCATTATCGCCTGCCGGTGACCGGTGAGCCGAATGATGCGGTGCTGAACAAGCTCAAGGAAATCGGCGCGCTCTGAGACGCGTCCGTGCAACACCTTTGCCAGTCGGGCCGAACCAGCCTATGAACGGCCCATGAGCCGGCTCAAGTCAGATATCTTTGTTGCAGCGCTTCTGAGGCGCATCTTCGCCGAAGGGGGTATGGGTGCGATCGAGCGGCGCGGTGCGCCGGAGGCCGGTGCGATCCATGTGCGGGCCCGTCATCGCGATGGCACGGAGACATGGCTCTCGCCAGCGCCGCAATCCTTTTTCGAGACAGACAAGCCCGAGGACAGGCTCTTCGAGATCAGGAAAGCCCGCGCACCCGAATGGCAAGTGGCCGAAGCGCTTGCGCGGGAACGGGAGTTCGATCCCGACGTCTGGATCGTCGAGATCGAGACCGACCGGCCAGAGAATTATCTGGAAATTGACAGGTCGAACGACTGATGGCTAACGCCATCAGGCAGACCTGCGCCGCTCGAGCGGCACGGGTGCATGCCGATCGTCGTTGGAAGCTTCCGGGATTTCGGCGTCTTCCCACTGGTCGATCGAGAGATCGGCAAGGCTGAGTGACGGCTCGATGTCCGGGCCTTCGAGATGGCGGGTATAGGCATCNGCGCGCTGCCACGCTCCGAGGCGGGCGAGGCATTCATGCTTGTGCAGGGCGTCGATCTCGTGCTCCGCCTTCGAATGTCCGTCAGTGACCTTCTTCAGGTGCGGGAAATAGGTTTCGAGCGCAGTCACGATGATGTCGCGATGCGCGCCGAGGGCCNGCATGGCGGTCGCAAGCTGGCGNCCGGAGAGATCGAGCATGATACGTTCGGCAAGNGCNAAGCCNGTGCCCATCGCGTCGGCAAGCGCGGTTGCAAACCACTCNGCNTTGCCGTTGGCAGCAAANCGGGCCATGCGNTCGAGATGCGCGGCGACACCGAGACCCTGGCGCACGCCATCGGGCCCGTAGTTCCAGTAGGCGTCCNTCAGATCGGCCATGTGATGAGCGGCNGGACGCTGGGCGTCAGCGCTTTTGCGAATGTCAGCGGTCGCCATCTGGCGCAACACGTCGCGCAGGCCTTCGGAGGCGGCGTCGGTGCCGTTGAGTTCATCAAGACGGGCGAGCGGCGGAACGTTGGCCATGTTCTCAAGCGCATCGAGCGCCGGAATGTCGATTTCGGCGCCGAAGAGGCTGTCGATGGTCAANCCGCGGAGTTTCAAGGCGCGATCNACGCTTTCATCCTTGAGCCCCCAAAGAACCTGAAGGCCCACATGTGAGAGATTGGAACGGCGCGCAGCAGCACGCGCATGGCCGGCGCCATGGCGACCGATCGCACGCGCGAGTGTCGCTTCCGACAGGTTCTCGTAGTGGCTGATGAAGGGTGCGGCGATCTCCACCGGCTGATTGACGATCAGTTCAACGATGCCGTCGGGGACGTGATCAAGGCGGGAGAGGGCAGCAGCGGCTGTGCGGCGGGTTTCCACGCTGGCATTTTCAAAGAGGCTGGGAAAGAGCGAGGAGAACCTCACGTAATCTTCGCGCGTCGGCCGCGTCAGGCTTTCGAACCCGCTGACTGCAGCCATGAGAACGATATCTTTCTTCTTGCCTGCGGACGGATCTTCGAGGTCACGGAACCTGTTCGACACTGGGACACCTATAGACGCAATACACACTATCGATAAATTTACCGCTTAATCGTTAGCAAGCTGTTAACTATGTGATGGCTTGATACAGCAGTACCAGGGAACATCATGTTGCGCGTCATTCCCGGCCGTAGATGGATGTAGACGTCCCTGATCATCCGATTCTCGGCACATTCACCNGGGCGAGACCAAGGTCNGNCCGCAGGGACGATGGAGACCGATAATGGCGGAGATTATTCCCTTCGAACCCGAGCCGCGCCGTGTTGCGCCACGCGGCGGCGCGCACAAAGGACCCGCGAAAGTACTGTTTTTCACCGGCGTCCGTTATGAGCGCCGTGAGGAAGCTGTATTCGTCGCGGCAGATGGTCCGCGCAAGGTGAAACAGCGCCCCTCGATCAGCCACAAGCTCGGCAAGCGTCAGATGATTGGCGAAACCGGCAAGTGAGCAACCCGCAACTCGACCGTTTCACCGTCAGGCGAGAAGCTGTTGCCTGACCAGTCTGCTGTGAGTTCGTTCAGCGAGGAGTGGCACCCCGGGAGGGGATGCGGGACGTATTTCGGCGAGCCCGGTTAGAAAATCAGCCGAAAACCAGCGCAAGGCAGTTGGCCTCCGCCAGGAAACTACGCGCGGCGCGTTCGCCGCTGGCCTCGGGTGTGATCGCCCTGAGGACGACGAAACCTTCGACATCCGGCAATTCGACGAGCACCGACTGGGTGAGCGCAGGAGGCATGTTGCGTCTGAGCTGCAGCATCTGCGCAGGCGTGACAAGCGTGATATCGACGCCGTTGCCGATGGCCGAACGGTCCGTCATCGAATAGACCTCGTCGGAGGCTGTATCGAAAACCGCGAGTGTCCAGAGCGGCACCGGGGTGCGGGCCGTGACCCGGACCGGATTCTCCGACAGATCGAACCGGCATACCGCCGAACGGATATGCGGATCTTCGTTGGCAAGCCCGGTGGGGTTTTCCTCGTTGGCGAGCGAATAGAACTGCCCCGTTTCTCCCAGATCAACGACACGGCTGAAGGCATCGCGACCGGCCCAACCGGGAAGTGCGAGCACGATGATGATNTGCAGGAGGGCCGCGCCGACGAGGCCGGTCAGCACGGAAAGAATGAGATTACGCACCATCGCATGCCTCCTGCGTGATCTTGGGCAGGTGAACTTCTCCGAGAGAGACGGAGGCGGCTGTCGGCGTGTCGATAAGCGTGAGGACGAATTTCACGTCTTCGCTGCCCGTCATCGAGACCCAGTTGCCCGGGCGCGGTTCGCCGCCGATGGTGGCGTGGAAGGTGCCGTCATTGTCCTGCAGGAGACGCCACGATTGCAGGCTCCGGGGCGTGGTGGGATTGGGCGCGACCGGCGCGCCCGCGCGGTCGGTGACCCGCAGTGTCCAGAAACGTGCTGGCGGCGTTTGTCCGTCGAGGTGATAGGAACACTCAGCTGACAGCCTGCGTCCGTTGGAATCCTCTGCAGCCGAGAAGACGAGCCCTTCGGCGCGTCCGAACAGGAGCCGGCCGTCATCGGCCCGGTGAGCCCGCGCATAAGGGTCGGCATTGGCTGTCTGAAGTTCCGGGAAGGCCTCCCACGGTCCGACGGTGATCGCACCGAAGCCGGAGGTCGCCTTGAGGATGCGAATGCTCGCCCAGGTGCCACCACCAAAGGCGATGGAAAGAGCGATCAGGACGTAAATCGGAAGTCGGAACACGTTCGGGACGGCTTCTCGGTCTCTTATGCCGTCCCGCCACGACTGGCACTACGGGACGTCTGGTGATTGATAATTTCGGCGGTCAGGAGAGGAAAACGCGCTCCGGCCCCCGCCTTCCGAAACACCGCAAATCGATTATCACTGTTTGGTCGTTTGGGGAACCTGGGTTTGAGCGGCCGCGAGCTTCTCTCCGGCGGCCTTGAGCGGCTCTGTCGATCGGAAGGTCTCGATCAGTTCGCGCAACAAGGCGGTAGTCTGCGCGCTGAGAGTGCGTGGGCGAACCGGCGGCACATAGCCATCTTCGGCATTCGCCGCATTGGCCGCGATTGTCGCCTCTGCAGCGGCGTCGGGATCGGGCAGGGGATCCTCGATACCCGGGATCGGTTTCAGCTCGATGCCCTGGTGGGCATATTCCATGATGCGCTTGAAGGTCATCGCCGGAAGCGAACCGCCGGTCATCCGGTTGGTCGAAGTGTAGTCGTCGTTGCCGAACCAGACCGCGGTTGAGAAGTTGCCGGTGTAACCACAGAACCAGGCATCGCGATAGGCCTGGGTGGTGCCCGTCTTGCCGGCGGTCTTGATGCCGTCGAGCTTGGCGCGCCGTCCCGTGCCCCATTCGGGGACCTGGGTGAGGATCTGGTTCATGGAATCCGAGGCTTCCTTGGTCAGAACCCGTTCGGCGGGCGGTTCGTCACGCCAGAAATCGTACAGCAGATCGCCTTTGTAATCGAGAATCTGCGTGATGCCGTGGCGACGTGACTGCATGCCGTCGGACATGAAGACGCCGTAGGCGGTCGCCTGGTCGAGGACCGTGACTTCGGAAGTACCGAGCGCCATGGTCTTGTCGGTGCGGATCGGCGTCTCGACGCCCATGGCTTTCGCCTTGGCTGCCACAGCTTCGGTGCCGAGCTCGCGCGACAGGCGCACGGGCACCGTGTTGATGGATTTGGCGAGCGCCGTCATCAGGTCCACGCGGCCGCGATAGCTGCGACCGTAATTGCGTGGGGACCATCCACGCCAGGTGATCGGGGCGTCCGAAATGGTCGATTGCGGCGTATAGCCGTTCTCCATGGCAGTCGAATAGACATAGACCTTGAACGACGACCCCGGCTGACGGAGCGCACGCGTGGCGCGGTTGAACTGGCTTTCGCCATAGTCGCGACCGCCGACCATGGCGCGAACCGCGCCGCCATTTTCCATTACGACAGCAGCGCCCTGACCGGCATGCAATGACTTGCCGAATTCGCGCAGGCCACTTTCGACAGCACTTTCCGTCGCCTGTTGCAGCCCCATGTCGATGGTGGTGCGCACGATCAGCGAATGCTCGTCAAACCGGAGCGCGAGGCGTTTGACCTCGTCGAAGGCCCAGTCGAGGAAATAGTCCGGCGCCTCGATCGTGCCGCGGTCAATGACGGTGGCGGGATTGCGCCGCGCACCGATGACTTGACCCTCGGTCATCAGGCCGCCCTGAACGAGGTTGGTCAGGACCTCGTTGGCGCGACCGCGCGCAGCCGGCAGGTTGATATGCGGGGCATAGCGGGCAGGGGCCTTGAAAAGGCCGGCAAGCATGGCGGATTCGGCGAGCGAGACTTCGGTGACCGACTTGCCGAAATAGAACTGCGATGCGCCCGCCACCCCGAACGTGCCGCCGCCCATATAGGCGCGGTCGAGATAGAGGGAGAGGATTTCCTTCTTCGACAGGTTCGCTTCGAGCCAGAGCGCGAGGAAGGCTTCCTTGATCTTGCGCTCGATGGTGCGTTCGTTGGTGAGGAACAGGTTCTTGGCGAGCTGCTGGGTGAGCGTCGAGCCACCCTGGACGACGCCACCGGCGCGGGCGTTTTCGGTCATCGCGCGGACAAGGCCCAGAACGTCGATGCCGAAATGCTCGAAGAAGCGACGGTCTTCGGTGGCGAGCACGGCCTTGACCAGATGGTCGGGCAGCTGGTCGATAGGCGCGGAATCCTCGTGGATGATGCCGCGGTGGCCGATCTCGTTGCCGTAGCGATCGAGGAAGGTGACGGCGAAATCGTCGCGGGCACGCCAGTTGCCGGCGGTCTCCTCGAAGGCGGGGAGGGCAAGCGCGAGCATGAGCACGGCGCCGGCGGCGCCGAGGTTCATGCCTTCGCCGGCGATCTCGAACAAGACTTTCATCGGCCCGCGTGTGCGGAACCGGCGGAAGAAAATGGTGATGTCTTCCCAGCGCTGCGAGGCGGAAAAACCAGCATTCCACATCGTCGAATCGATCCAGGAATCGATCCGCAACAAGATGTTGGACCGCTTGCGCTTGCGGTTTTTCCCGTCAAAAGGATCCTGCAAGGATTCAAGCTCCCGTTTCGGCCCCTAATGGGCCGGCCGTCCAGCCAGCGCGCACTTGCTGCCCCTTGCGGTCTGGCGTATCCCCGCTTTTGGCGTATTTTTGGCGCAAGAACAAGTAACTTGCATGACTGGGACGTGGCTCGCGCCATATCCGGAGATTTTGATGAACACAGTGCCTTTCTGGCAACAAAAGACCCTCGACGAGATGACGCGCGGCGAGTGGGAAAGCCTTTGCGACGGCTGCGGGCGGTGCTGCCTCAACAAGCTCGAGGACTGGGATACCGGCGAAATCGTCTGGACCAATATCGGCTGTACGCTGCTTGATGGCGAGAGCTGCCGCTGCACGGATTACGAAAACCGGCAAAAGATTGTGCCGGACTGCATCGGGCTGACGCCCGAGATGGTGCGCAAGATCTCCTGGCTGCCGCCGACCTGCGCCTACAGGCTGATCGACGAGGGTGCGGACCTCTACTGGTGGCACTATCTGGTCTCCGGCAGCCCCGACACGGTGCATGAGGCGGGCGTCTCGGTGCGCGGCAAGACTGTGAGCGAGGATGGCCTTGATGTGGAGGACTACGAAGACCATCTCGTATCCTGGCCGGACGAGTTCCCCCAAGGTGCGAAGTAGCTCAGTAACGAAGAATTCGGCTATGCTCTAACGCAGAAAAGCACTGCTACGTTCTTTGGCCTCGTTTCGTCTGGATTTACTCGTGCAGTGGCTTGGTTTACGGGGCCGCTATCGGTAACGTTGTGGCCGTAAGTTCCGTTGTGATATCCCTGAATGCCTTTGTTCCCAGGGGCATGTGCTACCGACTGTACTGGATCCGGCATTGAGTGATTATGATCTCGAATCGAGTCGCTTTGCTGTGACCCCGGCGACCTAACACCTGCCGGATCGACCCCAGATTCTTTTGTATCGATACCGCGCAGAAAGCGGCCTTCCGCAGCTTCATATATCTCCCAGCCTTTAGGACAGGCTGCAAGTGCGAATGCCATCACTGCTCCTTTGGGTACCGCGAGCTCCAATGCAAGTTTTGCTTGATACGCGGCTTCCATCGCCTTCTGAGAGCAATCTGCCACAGTGCTGCATTGTTGAGCTTGCGCTGTGCTTGAGGTTAAGCAAATAATGCTCGATATCAATATTTGACGCATATTTTCACCTCATAGTGGCTTAACGTTTACCCAGTATTTTTGTAGGCGAATGTAATCAAGCTCGTATTCGTATAGGTCGGACCATATTTTAGAATCGTCTTTATAGTGGCATCTTGTTAGATCGGATAACCGTTGAATTTCAGCGTATGCGTCTGTTATCTTGGAAGGATGATCTGTTTCGCCGACGCTCTGCAATTCAAATTGAATCAATCTCTTTATTTCTCTAAAAGATTCTAGAGGATTATTTATATCTTGATATTCAATTTCGGCGCTTACTATTGTTATTCCGAAAAATTTTAACCTAGGATTTCTTTTTCCTAGATCATTTAAAGATTTCGCTAATGCGGATCTAAGCTGGAGGAGGGATACTTCAGTAGTGCATTTAACCAGTTGGGCTGTGTCGCGATATATTATTTTTTGTAGATCATTAATTTTTTCAATAGTACTATCAATACGATTAAATGTGTCAGCTGAGCTTTCATTGAATGATTGCTGAGTTTCTTTAATTATTTCACTAATCCTATTGAGGTGGGCCTCAACATTTTCGTCAATGTTTCCGCGGATCCTATCAAAATGGAGTGCTGCTCGCTCAACTGTATGTATCAAGTTCTCCGATCCGCGATCAAGTTTAAGCGGATCGGTGATTACACCCCACACATCATCGAGAAAGCCAGCTTTTGCTGGCGTCAAAGATAGCATAAGTAGTGATGCAGCAAGTATGTTCCTCATGATTAGTATATTAAATTATTATTTGGGTGTTGATGTCAATAGGATGGCCTGCAGTGGAGGCGATGATATTTGTGACAATTGTTAAATAATTATTTTATTATATTGATATTATTAATAATTTTTGGAATAAATACTGGTTGTAACGGTGTCGTGTATCTGTTTCGACGAGTCGAGATCGCTAGTTTTTTGTTAGTTTTGCTTACAAATGTGGTTGGCGTTTGGGCTTGCGGAAATATCACGCGCTTCCATCTAGGGATGGAATTGCCTGGAGGAACAGCCCGCATGTCCGAAGAAGATCGCCCCTCTCTCGTCGTCATTCTCGGCGATCAACTCTCCCCCGCCATGACCAGCCTTTCGGCGGCTGACAGGGACCGCGACGTGGTTCTGATGTGCGAGGTGGAGGATGAGACGACCTATGTCGGCCACCACAAGCAGAAGATCGCCTTCATTCTCTCGGCCATGCGCCATTTTGCCGAGGAACTGGAAGATGACGGCTGGACGGTCGATTACATCCGCTTGGGCGACAAGGACAACACAGGCAGTTTCACCGGAGAGGTGGAGCGCGCGATCAAGCGCCATGAGCCCGATCGCATCCTGATCACCGACGCAGGCGAATACCGCGTGCAGGAGATGATAGACGGCTGGACGGAGACATTCGGCATCGATGTCGACTGCCTGCCCGACAAGCGTTTCGTGTGTTCGAAGTCGGAATTCGAGGACTGGGCCGACGGGCGCAAGAGCCTGCGGATGGAGTATTTCTATCGCGAAATGCGCAAGAAGACCGGGCTGTTGATGACCAAGGACAACAAGCCCGCCGGCGGCGAATGGAATTACGACAAGGAGAACCGCAAGCCCGCGGACAACGACCTGTTTCTGCCGAAGCGCAAGCGCTTCGACCCCGACAAGATCACCGAGGAAGTGATCGACATGGTGGCGGACAAATTCGCCGACAATTTCGGCGAGCTCGACCAATTCGGCTGGGCGGTGACGCGGAAGGATGCGGAGAAGGCGTTCCAACATTTCCTGAAGGAGGCCGCCGCGGATTTCGGCACCTATCAGGATGCGATGCTGGAAGGCCAGCCCTTCCTCTGGCATTCGTTGATCTCGCCCTACATCAATGTCGGTCTGCTCGATCCGCTCGATGTTTGCAAGCAGGTGGCCGAAGCCTATGACGACGACAAGATCCCGCTCAATTCGGCGGAAGGTTTTATCCGCCAGATCATCGGCTGGCGCGAATTCGTCCGCGGCGTCTACTGGCAGGAAATGCCGAAATACCGCGAGCGCAACGCGATGCGGGCGCAGCGCGATCTTCCCTGGTTCTACTGGTCGGGCGAGACCGACATGGCGTGCCTCAAGGACGCGATCGGCCAGACGCGCGACCATGCCTATGCCCACCATATCCAGCGGCTGATGATCACAGGCACCTTCGCGCTCATCTACGGCGTCGAGCCGCGCCAGGTGCATGAATGGTATCTCGCCGTCTATATCGACGCGTTCGAATGGGTGGAACTGCCCAACACGCTGGGCATGAGCCAGTTCGGCGACGGCGGCATTCTGGGCTCGAAACCCTATGCGTCCTCGGGCGCCTATATCGACCGCATGTCGAACTATTGCGAGAACTGCGCCTACGACGTGAAGAAGCGCACCGAGGACGACGCCTGCCCGTTCAACTCACTCTATTGGGACTTTATCGCCCGCCACGAAAAGACCCTGAAGGACAACCCGCGCATGGGTCGGATCTATTCCAACTGGGAGCGGATGGACGAGGAGACGCAGAACGCGCTCAGGAAGCGGGCAAAGGATGTGATCGAGGGGATGGGGTAGGATATAGTAGAAAAGTTCACGCCGAATACGAGGAATTCGTGGGTATGCCGCAACCGCTTTCGACAGTTGTTCCTGAAGCAGGCATGATCATCGGCCAGACTGGTGATCGTGCTGTATCCCGACACCCGGAATTGGCCACAATGTTTGCCGAAGCGATATCAACATGGTCCAGTGTCGAATTTGAACTTTTGAAGTTCTATTTGAACATGTTTGGCGGAGCGGAGTCGCTCGTAGCTACTGCATATCTAGCTCTGACAACTAGCAGCGCAAAATTGAACGTGATCCTAGCCGTTGGAGAGAAGCGCATGGTTCCGAAGCACTACAAGGTGCTTCAAGCAATCCTCTCAATTGTCAAATCGAGAGAAAAGGCAAGAAACAAACTAGCCCATAGGGTCTGGGGATATTCGATAGAGCTCCCTGACGCATTGTTGCTCGCGGATCCAGCACACCTTTTGGCGCTCCCAGCGACCGCAAAAGATGTCTTTGTTTACAAGGCCGCCGATTTCAAGAGCATCATCAGTGACAATGAGGAATTGGCAAGTTGGATCATCGACTTGGGAATTATGCATCAATATCGCGGCGATCAACAGGCTGATAGGCTCTATGAGGAGCTATCCGAGCAGCCCGATATCGCTTTGAAACTATCCATCCAAAAGTGACAGATAGAAGATAGGAAAAAATTCCTTGACAGCGCAACGGTGGTTTGGTAGGGTTGTGTCATCGTCAGGAAATTGCGTCCGGATCGGATGATCGGGGCCGCTGAAAAAGCCTTCTGACAGACAAGATTTGAGGCCGGACAGCCGGTCGATTTTGCAGACAATTTGGGTTGGGTGGACGCTCGCGGCTTTCGCGGGCGTTTTTGTTTTGGTGCGCTGTGCGGGGCGAACGCGGAGGTGAGGGCATGGAGGGTCTGAGGCCTGAGGTGGATGATTGTTGTGAGGAGCCCGACACGCGGCCCCAGGACAAGATGGCGCCGGTCGCGCGCATTCTCGAAATCAAGCAGGCGCTGGATAGTCGCGTCGAGGCGGGCGCGGGGCGCGCTGATCCCTCGGGGACGGCAAGGATGCTCGCCCAGATGCGCGGCGTGCTCTCGCGTGAGCTCGACCGGTTTGCGGGTGCTGCCAGCGGCCCGGACGGCGAGGGGATCGACGGCAAGGCGGCGGTCGATCTCGTGTCGCTGATCGCCCGAACGCTCGAAAAGGTCGACCAGCTGGAGCGCCAGATGGCCGAGGTGGATGCCGAGCGCAACCGGATGACACCCGGCGACCGCGCCGCCCTGCGCCAGACGGTAGCCGATCTGATCGACACGCTGGCGGAACGGAAGCTGGCGCGGATGCGGGATGAGGAGGATGGACATGCCTCTCTCCCCCCTTGCGGGGAAGATGTCACCGCAGGTGACAGAGGGGGGTGATGCGGCTGGGATCGAGTTCGCGGAGAAGTACCCCCCTCTGTCCGACAAGTCGGACATCTCCCCCACAAGGGGGGAGAGGGGTGGGTGCCGAACCNCCAACTCGTCATCCTCGGGCTTGACCCGGGGATCCATGACCGCAAGCGAAACGGTTTCTCGGGATCATGGACATGATCGCTGCTGGGTCCCCGGGTCTCGCTTCGCCCGCCCGAGGATGACGAAGAAGGAAGGGAAATGCGCGGCACATCTGAGTAGTGGACGGAACGCTACGAGTGTGCGGAAGCATCACGGTATGGATGCCCGGATCAAGTCCGGGCATGACGAAGTGTGGAGGGATACGCTCTTCATTCCCCCGCAAGGGGGGAGAGGGGCGGATGCGGAACCCTCCGCTCGTCATCCTCGGGCTTGACCCGAGGATCCATGGCCGCAAGACCATCGGGGCAATCGATCTGACGAGGTGATGTATCGCATGCTGCCTGCCTCAGAAGATGATCGCGCCTGGCTTCTGGCGCAGCTGGAGGTTCTCGACGACCGGGAAGCGGCGGAGGTGTCGGGCGACTGGCAATTCATTGGCCGGCCCGAGCAGATGCCGCCGGAGGGGGATTGGCGCAACTGGCTGTTGATGGGTGGGCGCGGCTCGGGGAAGACGCGGGCCGGGGCGGAATGGGTGCACGGGCTGGCGACCGGGCAGTTCGCGGGCCTCGGAGGCGATGGACGCATTGCGCTGGTGGGCGAAACATTTGCCGATGCGCGCGAGGTGATGATCGACGGGGTGTCGGGGATCTGCGCGATCGCGCGGTTCGACCGGCCGCATTTCGAGGCGACACGGCGTCGGCTCGTCTGGTCGTCGGGCGCTGTAGCGCAACTGTTTTCCTCGGAAGAACCCGAGGGACTGCGCGGACCGCAGTTTCACGCCGCCTGGTGCGACGAGCTTGGCAAGTGGCGCCACCAGCGCGAGACCTGGGACATGCTGCAGTTCGGGCTGCGGCTGGGGCGCGACCCACGGCAGCTGGTGACGACGACGCCGCGCCCGACGCCTTTGATCAAGGCGCTGGTGGCCGATCCCGGCACGCGGCTCACGCGGATTGCGACGGCGGCCAATGCGCAGAACCTGGCGCGCGGTTTTATCGGCGCGCTGACGGAGCGCTATGGCGGCACGCGTCTCGGACGGCAGGAGCTCGACGGCGAGCTGATCGAGGACCGCGAGGACGGGCTCTGGCGGCGCGGCCAGCTCGATGCGCTGGTGATACGCAAGCACGGGCCGTTGCGGCGGATCGTGGTGGCGGTCGATCCGCCGGCGAGCAGCGCTGCGCGCGACAGCTGCTGCGGCATCGTGGTGGCGGGGCTGGATGGCGATGGACGTGCGGTGGTGGTCCATGACGGGTCGGTGGAGAACGCGCGGCCGCAGGAATGGGCACAGAAGGTGACGGCGCTTTACCGGCGCTATGATGCGGATTGCATCGTTGCCGAGATCAACCAGGGTGGCGACATGGTGGAGGCGGTCCTCAGGACTGTCGATACCAGGCTGCCGATCCGCAAGGTGCGGGCGACGCGCGGCAAGTGGCTGCGCGCCGAACCGGTGGCGGCTCTCTACGAGCAGGGACGGGTGGTTCATGCCGGGCACTTTCCGGCGCTGGAAGACCAGATGTGCGATTTCGGGCCGGACGGGCTGAGTTCGGGACGTTCGCCGGACCGGCTCGATGCGCTGGTCTGGGCGCTGACCGAACTGGTGCTCAACCGGCGCGGCGAACCGGGGGTGCGGCAATTGTGAGTGGGATCGCGGTCTTTACCGAAGGCGCGGCATGGTCTAGGCGGTTGGCACCCAATGACATTCAGGAACAAGACATGCTGCGCCATATCGTCTTCTTCAGCGTTGCCGCCGAGGAAAACCGCGAGAAGGTCCAAAAGGGCCTCGAACTCTTGAAGACCAATCCNCANAAGCGGCACNTGGAAGTGGGCNGCGTNGACAAGAAGCTCGACGCGATNTCGGAGCAGGTNGATTTCGTGGTCTACGGNGAATTCGACGACGCGGAACAGCTGGCNGCCTACAAGGCGCATCCNNTCTANCAGGAATCGATCGANNTGGTGCGGCCNNTGNGNGANATGCGGGTNGCNGCGGANTACGTGGTGCCGGANGCGGAGTAGCGGNGGAGCAAAGCGCCATGCCGGCGAGATTGACGAGATAGTCTGGGCGCGGAGCCAATTATGGTCGTCATGCCCGGACTTGATCCGGGCATCCATACCGTGATGGTGCGGCGGACGTTCCACTATCCCGATGAAGAGCGTTCTCGTCTCTGCGTTGGATAGAACTCGCCGAGCGCTCAATGGCATGGATGCCCGGATCAAGTCCGGGCATGACGAGAAGAGAGACTGAGCTCGCCGCATCACCCCCCTTCTGTCACCTCCGGTGACATCTCCCCCGCAAGGGGGGAGAGGGGACTGCCAAACACATCGATACCAAGCCCGCCATCTGGCGGGCTTTTTTGTTGGAGAACAGTTCATGGCCTGGTCATTGCGCCTGCCGTTTGGTGGCGCGCGCGCCTCTTCGCGTGCCGATCGCTCACAGACAAAGCTGCAGCCTCCCGAGGGCAAGGCCGGAACCGCGAACCCGGCGGTGCTGGCAGCACTCGGAGGCGCGACGGGAGCGGCGTGGTCGGGACGGAGTTATGCGGCGCTCGCCCGCGAGGGGTTCATGAGGAACCCGGTGGCCCATCGCGCGGTTCGGATGATCTCGGAGACCGCGGCGGCTGCGCCCTGGCTGCTTTTTGACGGGTCGAGCGAGCTCGACGAGCACCCGTTGCTCGATCTGCTGGCGCGGCCCAATGCGCAGGCCTCGGGCGCCGAATTTCTCGAAACGCTCTACGGGCATCTCCTGATCTCCGGCAATGCCTGGATCGAGGCGGTGGAGGGATCGGACGGGCTGATCGGGCTCAATTTGCTGAGGCCCGACCGGGTGCGGGTGATCGAGGGGGCGGATGGCTGGCCGGTGGCGCACGAATATGCGGTGGGTGAGGCGCGGCGACGCTATCCGGTGGAGCCGGTGGCGGGCCGCGGGCTTCTGCATCTGCGTCTGTTCCATCCGCTCGACGATCATGCCGGGTTCGCGCCGCTGGGCGCCGCGCAGATGGCGCTCGACATGCACAACCAGGCGATGACCTGGAACAAGGCGCTGCTCGACAATTCCGCACGGCCGTCCGGTGCACTGGTCTATCAGCCGAAGGATGGCGGCAACCTGACCGAGGAGCAGTTCGACCGGCTGAAGGCGCAACTGGAGGAAGGCTATCAGGGAGCGAGCCGGGCCGGGCGACCGATGTTACTCGAGGGCGGCCTCGACTGGAAGGCGATGGGGCTGACGCCGAAGGACATGGATTTCACAGAGGCCCGCAACGGGGCGGCGCGCGACATCGCTCTGGCGCTGGGTGTGCCGCCCATGCTGATCGGCATTCCCGGTGACCTGACCTATGCGAACTATCAGGAAGCCAACCGCGCCTTCTGCCGCCACACGGTGCTGCCGCTGGTGGCGCGAACGGCGGAAGCGATGACGGGCTGGCTGGCGCCGGTCTACGGCGGAAAGCTGCGGCTGAGCTTCGATGCCGACCAGCTGCCGGGCTTGGCCTCAGAGCGCGAGCAATTGTGGAAACGGCTCGGCGAAGCGGATTTCCTGACCCCCGACGAGAAGCGCGAAGCCGTTGGATATCAATCGCTTGGCGCAGGTAGCGGAATCACTTCGGAAGACAGTTGAATCAATCTTTCAAACAGGCGGCGAGGCGAAAGGAGAGGCCGATGAGTTCGATCGATCCCGATCCCGCGATGCTGGCCGCACGGCTGTGCGGCTCGGTGGCGGGCGCGCTGGTTTCGCTCGCCTACCTGATGCCGAAGAGCACGCGGGAAGCCGGCGCACGGGCACTCGCGGGCGTGGCCTCGGGGCTCGTGTTTGGCGCGCCGGTGGGCGCGGTGCTGGCCGAGAAGTTCGCGATCACCGCCCAGGTCGGACCGCCGGAAATCCAGCTGATGGGTTCGGCGGCGGCCAGCATGAGCGTCTGGTGGGTGCTTGGCGCGCTGGTGCGGATTGCCGACAGGGTGGGCCGTAATGACGAGACGCGCGGCAAGGATTGACGCGGCCGACGCCGCCAAAAATTCAGCGACAGAATTTGAAAGGACAGACCATGGCGACAGGCGCGCGACCGGGCGGCTGGCAGAAGAAGCGTGTCGAGCTGGAACTCGACACGGTGGCGGGCGACGGCCGGTTTTCCGGCTATGCGAGCATTTTCGGCGCAGTCGATCTCGGCCGCGACGTCATCGAACCGGGCGCGTTCGCCGAGTGTCTGGGCAAACGCAGGCCCAGCGAGATCCGCATGCTGTTCCAGCACGATCCGGACCAGCCGATCGGGCGCTGGACCAAGATACGCGAAGACGGGCGCGGACTGTTTGTCGAGGGCAAGCTGGCGCTTGCGACTGCGCGCGGCCGCGAGGTGCATGAACTGATGAAGTCGGGGGCCGTCGACGGTCTGTCGATCGGTTTTCGCACGGTGCGCGCGGCGCGGAAGGGAAGCGACGGCATCCGCCGCATTCTCGCGGCCGATCTCTGGGAGATCTCCGTCGTCACCTTCCCGATGCAGCCAGGCGCGCGGGTGACCAGCGTCAAGCATCTGACGGGGCATTTGGCCGGACGAGCTGGCCTCGTTGCCGCAATCCGGAGGGCGACGCGGACGCTCGCCGAACGGCACTGACTTTTACCAACCGAAAGGACGAGGACATGGAAATGATGCGTGAGACGGGCGCGCGCCCGGACATGATGGCGCTCGAAACCAAAGGCCGCCAGGACCCCGCCGGCGAGCTTGAGACAAAGGTCGCCGACAGCGATGTCGCCGCCGCCTTCGACGAGTTCATGGAAACCTTCCAGGATTTCCGCGAAGCCAACGACCGGCGGCTCGACGAGATCGAGCGGTGCTCGGCCCCGGACGTGATCTCGGTCGAGAAAGTGGACCAAATCAACCGTGCCATCGACGAGCACAAGCGCGTGCTCGACGATCTGGTTCTCAAGCGCGCCCGTCCGCCGCTCGGCCGCGCACGGCAGGACGCCGGTGCGAGCGAGCACAAGGAGGCGTTCTCCGCCTATATCCGGCGTGGCGACGAGCATGAGCTGCGCCAGGTCGAGGAAAAAGCCATGTCGGTCGGCAGTGATCCGAATGGCGGTTATCTGGTGCCCGACGAGCTCGACACCGAGATCGGCCGCCGACTGGCAACGCTCTCGCCGATGCGGTCGATCGCGACTGTTCGGCAGGTGTCGGGTGCGGTGCTGAAGAAGCCGTTTGCGATCTCCGGCATGGCGACCGGCTGGGTGGGCGAGGAGGACGCGCGCCCGCAGACGGCGAATGCGCAGCTCGCCGAGCTGCAGTTCCCGACCATGGAACTTTATGCCATGCCGGCGGCGACCGCCTCGCTGCTCGATGATGCAGCGATCGATGTGGAGGCCTGGATCGCATCCGAAGTCGAAGCCGCCTTCGCCGAGCAGGAGGCCGAAGCCTTCATCACAGGTGACGGTGTCAACAAGCCGCGCGGACTGATCGATTACGACACGATTGCCGATGGCTCCTGGAGCTGGGGCAAGCTCGGTCATGTGGCGACCGGCGTGGACGGCGCCTTCGGCGCGAACCCGTCCGACAAGCTGATTGACCTGATCTATGCGCTGAAATCCGGCTATCGCCAGAACGGGCGTTTCATGATGAACCGTTCGACCCAGGCTGAGATCCGCAAGTTCAAGGATGCGGATGGCGCCTATCTGTGGATGCCGCCGGCAGCCGCGGGAGGCGAGGCTTCGCTGATGGGCTTCCCTGTGACCGAGGCCGAGGCGATGCCGGACATCGCCTCGGATGCGCTGGCGCTGGCCTTCGGCGACTTCCGCCGCGGCTATCTGGTGGTCGACCGGGTCGGCGTGCGTGTGCTGCGCGACCCGTATTCGGTCAAACCCTACGTGCTGTTCTACACCACCAAGCGCGTGGGCGGCGGCGT
Source organism: Hoeflea sp. (assembly GCA_002707605.1). Taxonomy (GTDB): domain Bacteria; phylum Pseudomonadota; class Alphaproteobacteria; order Rhizobiales; family Rhizobiaceae; genus Pseudohoeflea. Next base: position 759,928 of record PANK01000001.1, on the reverse strand, counting down.
GCAGAACTTCGAGGCGATCAAGATGTTGAAGTTCTCCGAGGCGTAAGCCCGGGGAACACCAAACCTTCCTCGCGCCTCCATGCGCGGGGAGGCCGGGATGCCGTCCCGGTCCGTCCGACCTCCCGCTGGCCGGGGCGGCATCTGTTCTCTCTTTTCATCGGAGATATTCCATGACCCTGATCCTCACCGGGCCGGCGCTCGGAGAGCCGCTGACGCTTGCCGAAACCAAGGCGCATTTGCGTCTCGACACGAGCACCGAGGACGATCTCGTCGCGAGCCTGATTGCGGCCGCTCGCGCCCATTGCGAGGCGGAGACGGGGCTGGCGCTGATGACCCAGAGCTTTCGGCTTTTCCTCGATGACTGGCCGGAGACCGCGGTGATTCAAATCCCCAAGTCTCCCGTCGAGAGCATTGATTCCGTAACGGTTTTCGATTCCGCTGGCGATCCGGTCGAACTCGATCTGACCGGCATGACGCTCGATGGCCGGGCACGGCCTGCGCGGCTTCTCACGGCCGGACGACCGCCAACCGCGCGTGGCATCAACGGTATCGAGATCGATTTCACGGCCGGCTTCGGCACGGCTGCCGACATCCCGCCCGAGCTCAGGCGAGCCATGCTTCTGCATGTGGCGCTGATGTACGAATTCCGCGGCGCGGTGAGCCCCGAGATGCAGCCGGCCGCAATCCCGCAAGGCTACCGCTCGCTGATCGGTCCATGGATGCGGAGGGTGATCTGATGCGCCGGATATTCAAGGATCCCGGCTGGCTCGACGCGTGGCTGACGCTGGAAGTCCCTTCCGAGATCGCTGACGGGCAGGGCGGCGCAACGATCACCTGGGTGAATGTGGCGGGGCTCTGGGGCGCGGTCGCACCCGTGTCGGTTCGTCCGGGCGAGAAAGCGGCCGTGGCTGCCGCCACGCTCACGCACCGGGTGACAATCCGGGTGCGTGACGATGTTCTGCGCGGCATGCGCTTTTCCTGGCAGGGGCGGGTGCTCTTCATCGAGGTGGTCTCCGATCCCGACGAGAGCGGGGTCTATCTCACCTGCCAGTGCAGGGAGATGGCGCCATGAGCGCGAATGCGCTCCAGAGGGCTGTCTTCGAACGGCTGACGAACGATGCGGATATCATCGCTCTCGCGGGGACTGGCAAGGTTTTTGACGGCCGACCGGAACGGATGCAGCGGCCTTATCTGGCCTTCGGCGACTGGTGGACTGACGACTGGTCCACAGGAACGGAAGAGGGCGCGGAGCACCGGTTCGAAATCGAGGTCTGGTCGGATGCGCGGGGGCGCAAGGAAGCGGCACGCCTTGCCGAAGCGGTGCATGACGCGCTCCACGACGCGGCACTGACCGTGCCGGGCTTTCAGCTCATCAATCTGCGGCACTCAAGAACCCGGACGGGCCGCGAAGCCAAGACGCGCTTCATCCGGTCGCGCATCGAATTCCGCGCCGTTCTCGAACCCGCATCCTGACACCACCATTGAAAGGGAGACTGCAATGTCCGCAAAAAAGGGCAAGGATCTGCTTCTCAAGATCGATAATGGCGGCGGCGGCTATGTGACGGTGGCCGGACTGAGGGCGCGGCGACTTGCCTTCAATGCCGCCGCTGTCGACGTGACCGACGCCGAATCCGCCGGGCGTTGGCGTGAATTGCTGGCGGGTGCGGGCGTGCAGCGTGCGAGCCTTTCGGGCGGCGGGTTGTTCAAGGACGCCACCAGCGACGCGCTTGTCCGCCAAGTCTTCTTTTCAGGCGAGATCCGGTCCTGGCAGGTGGTGATCCCCGATTTCGGAACCGTCACCGGGCCGTTCCAGATCGTAGCACTCGAGTATGCCGGCCGGCATGACGGCGAGGTCACGTTCGAGATGGCGCTCGAATCCGCCGGCGAACTCGTGTTCGGAGCGGCCTGATGGCCGGCTTCGGACGGCCGCCCAACCGGCTGCGGGGCGAGGTGGTTGCGAAGATCGACGGTGAAAACCGGATCCTCTGCCTTACCCTCGGCGCGCTCGCCGAACTCGAAGGTGCCTATGAGACGGACGGGCTTGCAGGACTGTGTGCCAGGCTCGGCGCCGGAAGCTTCTCGTCGATAGATCTGATCCGCATCCTCGCGGCCGGACTGCGCGGCGGGGGCAACGTTGCGAGCGACGACGATGTTGCGGCGATGAGCTTCTACGGCGGGGTGCCGGAAATGGCGCGGATTGCCGCCGAACTGCTCGTCTCAGCCTTCGGGACAGGAGAGACCCTAAACCCTCCGGAGCAGCATCCGTGACGACGAAGCCACCTGTGAACTCGCCGATCCCCTGGTCGGCGCTGATGACGTTCGGGCTCGTACGGATGCGGCTTCCCCCCGAGACATTCTGGGCGCTCAGCCTGACGGAATTCAGGTTGATGGCCGCCCCGCTGGCGCCCCTGCGACTGGCCGTGACGGAGCGCACCGAACTGGAAGCGCTGGCGCAACGCTACCCCGATGGAGACAGACATGGCCGAGGATGACCTGAACCTGCCCGACTACGATATCGAAGGTACCGAACGCGCACTGGCGGAACTGGAGCGCCGGGCTAATTCCTTCGGCTCGGCAATCAGCCGGGCGCTGCAGCAGGCGGTCATCGACGGGCGCAGCCTCGATGATGTGCTCAAGGGGCTCGCTGCCCGCATGTCGGCGATTGCGCTCGACGCCGGTCTGGCGCCGCTCGAGAACCTGCTCTCAGGCCTTGCGGGAAATCTCACTTCCAGCCTGACGGCGGGGATCGGCAATCTGCTGCCCTTCGAGCGGGGCGGCCTGCCGGGGCGTCTCCATCCGTTCGCTAATGGCGGTCTGGTGGGCGGACCGACGCTTTTCCCGATGCCGGGCGGCGATATCGGCCTGATGGGTGAGGCGGGGACGGAGGCGATCCTGCCGCTTGCGCGGGGGCCCGACGGACGGTTGGGCGTGGCGGGCGGTGGCACGTCATCGCCTGTGCAGGTGACCTTCAACGTCACGACACCCGATGCCGCGAGCTTCAGGAAATCCGAAACGCAAATCACCGCGATGCTGGCGCGTGCGGTGGGTCGTGGCCGCCGCGGGATGTGAGGAGGGCTGAGAATGACCCAAGGCTTTCATGAGGTCTCGCTTCCCTTGCGGCTTGCATTGGGGGCCACGGGCGGCCCGGCACGGCGAACCGATATCGTTGCGCTGTCGAACGGAGGCGAATCCCGCAATGCCCGGTGGGCAGACTCCCGACGCCGCTACGATGTGGGGACGGGGATCCGCTCGATCGAGGATCTGTATGCGTTGACGGCCTTTTTCGAGGCGCGGCGCGGGCAACTCTACGGCTTCCGCTTCCGCGATCCAATGGATCACGCGAGCGCAGCACCGGGCACCTCGATTGCCGCCACGGATCAGGAAATAGGCACCGGAGACGGAGAGAAGGCTGTCTTTCAACTCGTCAAGCATTACGGCGAGACGGAGAGGATCATCGGCAAGCCTGTCCCGGGCAGCGTTCTGGTGGCGGTCAACGGTATGGCCGTAAGCGCGAGCGATTTCGACGCCGATGAGACCACAGGCGAGATCACATTCGAGGCCGGAGCTGTGCCGGGCGAAGGCGCGATCGTCACTGCCGGCTACGAGTTTGACATACCGGTCAGGTTCGATGCCGACCGGATCGAGGTAAATCTGGCCGCCTTCCGTGCCGGTTCCGCCCCGACAGTGCCGCTGGTGGAGATCCGGCCATGAGACAGATCCCTGAAAATCTCGCGGCGCACCTGGAGGGTGAGGCGACCACGACCTGCCACGCCTGGCGGCTGACCCGTTCGGATGGGACGGCGATGGGCTTCACCGAGCATGATCGCGATCTTGCATTCGACGGAACCGTCTTTGCGGCGATGACCGGTTTCGCCGATGGCAGCGAGGTGGAAACGGGACTCGGTCTCGGCGCAGAGACAGCGGACGTGATCGGCGCCTTCTCGGCCGNTGTCATTAGCCGTGCNGACCTGGCCGCCGGTCGCTATGACGGCGCGCTGGTCGAGACTTTCCTGGTCAACTGGCAATCACCCGAGGATCACGTGCTGCGCTCGACCCGCGAATTGGGCGAAGTGCGCAGCGGGCCCCATGCCTTTCACGCTGAACTGAGAAGCCTGGCTGCCAGGCTCGACCGGCCCGGCGGGCGGGTCTATTCGCGCAGTTGCGATGCCGAACTCGGGGACGGCCGCTGCGGCGTCGATCTCGATACCTCGGCCTTCACCGCAACAGGCATCGTCAGCGATGTTCTCTCTGATGACGTCTTCCGGGTCTCCGGGCTCGACGGATACGACGACGGCTGGTTCAGGCAGGGAAAGATCAGTTTTTCCTCCGGCCCCCTCGAAGGCGTTTCCTCGACCGTTGCCGAACATGACGGGGCGGGCGGTGAGGCGCGGATCACGCTTTGGTCGCCGCCTTCTGCACGGCCCAAGCCCGGCGACACGTTCACCATCGTTGCCGGCTGTGACAAGAGGCGCGAAACCTGTCGAGATCGTTTCGCCAATATCCTGAACTTTCAGGGTTTTCCTTTTATGCCCGGCAGCGATTTCGCCTACGGCTACGCCGATGGCGAGACCGAGCACGACGGCCGCCCGTTGATCATCTGAGGACATTTCATGACCAAAACAATCGATGTCGCGCGCGGCGATCAGATCGTCGCTGCCGCGCGCAGATGGATTGGCACGCCCTATCGTCACCAGGCGAGCCGTATCCGCGTGGGTGCGGATTGCCTGGGGCTGGTCCGCGGGGTCTTCGAGGAGGTCATGGGTCGGGCGCCCGAACGTCCGGAGCCCTATGCCGCCGACTGGGCCGAGTATTGTGGCGAGGAGCGCCTGCTCGACGCCGCGCGCGCCCATTGCGGGGACCCGCTCGATTTCCCGGAGGCGATTCCCGGCGACATTCTCGTTTTCCGCTGGCGCGATCACTCATCCGCAAAACATGCCGGCATTCTCTCCGCGCCCCGCCGTTTCATCCACGCCTACGAGCAGGCTGGCGTAATCGAATCGCCGCTGACACCCGGCTGGGCGCGCCGTGTCGTTGGTGTCTTCCGCTTTCCGGAGGAGTGATCCGANATGGCTGTCATCCTTTTGCAGGCAGCAGGCGCGGCGCTCGGCGGCGTCTTCGGCTCGGTCGGCGCGATCATCGGGACGGCCGCAGGTGCGATTGCCGGCAGCATGATCGATTCCGCCCTGTTCGGCAGTACGCGGACGATCAGGGGGCAAGGTCTGTCCTCCGTGCGCATACCCGCTGCCGACGAAGGCAGCCCCATCTGCCGCGTTCAGGGCTCGGCGCGCATCAGCGGCACGCTGATCTGGGCGACCCGTTTCGAGGAGCAGGTGACCAACGAACGCACCGGCGGCAAGGGCGGTGGTGGCGGAGTGGAGATCGAGCAGCACACCTATTTCGGCAATTTTGCCTTTGGCCTCTGCGAGGGCCCGATCGCCCTTGTCCGCCGTGTGTGGGCCGACGGGCGAGAACTCGACCTTTCGACCATCGAGATGCGGCTTCATCGCGGAACAGAAGATCAGCTGCCCGATCCGCTGATCGAGGCGAAACAGGGGGTGGGCCAGACGCCGGCCTGGCGCGGACTGAGCTATGTCGTTTTCGAGCGCCTGCCACTGGGCGACTTTGGCAACCGCATTCCCGTCTTCAACTTCGAGGTGGTGCGGCCGATCGGCGATCTGGAAGCACGCATCGAGGCTGTCACCTGCATTCCGGCGAGCACCGAACACGGCTATGCCCTGACCACGATCACCGAGACTCCTTCGATTGGTCAGGAACGGCTGATCAACCGTAATACCCGGCGCGGCAGCAGCGACTGGACCGTGTCCATCGACGAGTTGATGGCGCTCTGTCCCAATCTCAAATCGGTGGCGCTGGTTACCGCCTGGATGGGCACAGACTTGCGGTTGGGGGAATGTGAGTTCCTCCCCGGTGTAGAGGTCGGCATGCGGCCGTCCGAAAATCGGGTCTGGCGTGTGGGCAATTTCAACCGCGCCACGGCTCGCCTCGTCAGCAGCACCGAGGGGGACCCGGCTTACGGCGGAACACCGTCTGATGCTTCGGTCATCGAGGCGATACGGGATATCAAGGCGCGCGGTCTCGAAGTTCTTCTCTATCCCTTCATCATGATGGACATCCCGTCCGGCAACGGGCTGCCCGATCCCTATGGGGGATCAGAACAGGCAGCTCTTCCGTGGCGCGGCCGGATCACTTGCAATCCGGCGCCCGGCAAGGAGGGATCGCCCGACGGAAGCGCGCAGATACGCGCCGACATGGCGTCCTTCTGCGGCACCACGACAGCCGGGCAGATTCACGTCTCGGGAGGTACGGTCAGCTGGAGCGGTGGCGATAACGGCTATCGCCGCATGATCCTGCACCATGCCGCACTTGCCCAGGCCGCAGGCGGTGTCGACGGGTTCGTGATCGGCTCGGAATTGCGTGGTCTTACACCGCTCAGGGACGAGACGGACGCCTTTCCTTTCGTTGACGCGCTCTGCGAGCTGGCAGACGACGTCAAGTCCATGCTCGGGACGGAGACGGTAGTGACCTACGCTGCCGACTGGACCGAATACTGGGGTCATCGCCCGGAAGACGGCTCCGGCGACGTGTTCTTCCATCTCGACAAGTTGTGGGCGGACCCGGCAATCGGGGCTGTGGCCATCGACAATTACATGCCGCTCTCCGACTGGCGCGACAGCGACCGGGAGACCGGCAACCCGGATGGGGACCGCCACGGAACGGACCGCGCGGGATTTGCTCGGGCGATCACAGGGGGCGAGGGGTTCGACTGGTATTATGCCTCGGAGAGTGACCGAAAGGCGCGGATCCGCACGCCGATTGCCGACGGTCTGGCGGGCAAGGATTGGATCTACCGCGTCAAGGATATCCGCGGCTGGTGGGAGAACGCCCATTACGACAGGCAGGGTGGAGTGGAAGCCGTCGAACCCAGTCCGTGGGTGCCCGCATCCAAGCCNGTCTGGNTGACGGAGATCGGCTGTCCNGCCGTCGACAAGGGCGCCAATGANCCNAACCGCTTTCCCGATCNNCGNTCGGCGGAGGGCGGNNTGCCGCGCTTTTCGACNGGAGCTCGCGACGATGCGGTGCAGCGGGCCTTTCTTTCGGCGCATATCGACCACTGGACCGGCCCGGCCAATGCTGACTTCATGGTTGATCCGTCGAAGGTCTTTGTCTGGACATGGGACGCCCGGCCCTATCCGGCATTTCCGGCACTTTCTGATCTGTGGTCGGATCATGAAAACTGGCGAACCGGCCACTGGCTCAACGGCCGGATGGGCGGGGCGGCTCTGGCAGACATTTTCGCCGCCGTACTGACGAGAGCCGGTTTTACCCGTTTCGATGTTTCCGGCATCACCGGTGCGGTGGGCGGGCATGCGGTCAATGGATCGGGGTCGGCTCGTCAGATCCTCGAGCCGCTGATGGAAGCTTTCGCAATCGATATGCGTGAAGGTGCAGGCGGCTTGGAGTTCTTCTCGCGTCTTTCGGTATCCGGCTTTCCCCAAATGATCGATGTCGTGGCCGATCCCGACGACGAGCCGCGTTTCGAGGAGACCCGCGAGCAGGAGACCGAACTGCCGGGGGAAAGCCTGATACGGTTCTTTGATCCGCTCGACGATTACAAGATCGCTAGCGCCCGCTCGCGGCGTTTGGTCGACGGATCGATCAATCAAACGACGTTCTCTCTGGATCTGGCACTCGATGTGGCAAGCGCGGGCGGTGTTGCCGATCTCTGGCTCAAGGACCGCTGGGCCGGACGCCGTTCGCTGCGGCTCTCGGTCTCACCCGCTGAAGTCGCAATTGAGCCCGGAGACCTGTTCCGATGCACGTTCGCGGACGCGCCGGAAGGCGTCTTTCGTGTCGAGCGGATCGAGGACGGCGCCTTTCGCCGCATCCAGGCACGGGCCCATTCGTTTCCGCTGCCCCTCGAGCCGGCCACGCCGCTGCGCACGACCACGAACAGCGATGCGAATGCCGGTTTTGCGCCTGACATCGTGTTCGCGGATCTGCCGATGTTGTCGGGTGCCGACGAGAGTGCCTGGGCAGTCGCGGCTGCCCACATGAAGCCCTGGCGCCCGCTCGTCATTTCATCTTCGTCCGGTTCGGCGGGTTACCAGCAGCGCACCCGGCTCGATCTGCCCGCCCGCGTGGGACGCCTGGCCGAAACACTTGCCCCCGGCGCGGTAGAGGGCCGCTTCGATGCATCGAAGGAGATGATCGTTCAACTGCCCTTCGGCGGGTTTGAAAATCTGACGCGACAGGCGGTCCTTGACGGCGGCAATGTTCTGGCGCTCGAACATGCCTCCGGTTGGGAAATCCTGCAGTTCGAGATGGCCGAGGAGATCGAGGCCCGTCTCTGGCGATTGAGGTCGCTGCTGCGTGGTCAGGCCGGCACCGACGATTTGATGCTGGAGATCGCCGAGGAGGGAGCACGTGTCTTCATGCTCGACCGGGCGGTCAATTCCCTGGGCATCAGCCCGGGTGAGGCGGGGCTGTCGCGCAACTACGCCGCCGAGCTTGCCGGACGCGGCGATGGACGCCGAACCGAGCCGAGCGCCTTTTCAGGCGGATTGAGGGCGCGTACGCCCTTGTCTCCTGTCCATCCGAAGGCGATCCGCACCGCGGAAGGCGTCCGCTTCAGCTGGATCAGGCGCAGTCGGGCACCCGAAGCCGACAGCTGGGCGCCCGTGGAGGTGCCCTTCGTCGAAGCCGAGGAGCGCTACCGCATCACCGTTTTCGATGGCGAAGCCGCGATTAGCGTCGCCGAAACCAACGAACCGGGCTGGACCTATGAGGAAAGCGCCGAGATCGCGGATTTCGGCAGCGCGCAGACAGGCTTCGACATCCGCATCGAGCAGGGCGGACGGACGGTTCCCTGGGGCGTGCCGCGCGACGCACATGTCCTCGTCACCTGAACATCCCGAGACAACGCGAGAAGAGGAGAATGCAATGAACGACACAAAAGCATGGTATCAGTCGAAGTCCGTCTGGGGCTCGATCATCACGATCGGCTCGATGGTGGCGGCGATCGTCGGCACCCCGATCACCCCTGCAGACCAGCAGGTGCTGATCACGCTGACCACCACCGCAGCCGGTTCCCTCGGTGCACTCGTTTCTCTCGTTGGTCGCCTCGTGGCGAAAGACCGGATCGGCTGAAACGCAACCGCGACGCGGTCCGGGCCATTTGTCTCTCAGGGATGACTGGCCCGGCAAAATCTCTTGTCATTCATTCCCCGTTCAGCCAGCTTCACCTAAAAGAGGTTCAACAAAACGCCAAAACCCGCCAGCCAGGCGGATAACGGGGCAAGACATGCGACTGAATCTTTTGACGAAAACCACTCTCGCGCTCGCGGCTCTGCTGTCGCTGACTGCGCCTGGCACAGCGGCCGATTGCTCGTCCGCCGCCTCCCGCGTGGTGTCACAGACCGGCGGCCAGCTGCTTTCCGCCACGCCGCAGAACCAAGGTGGCCAAACCGTATGCGTCATTACCGTCCTCGTGCCCGGCAATGGCAACGAGCGTCCGAAGAAGGTGACGGTTTCCGTCCCCGCCTGATTGCGCTAGCGTCCCGCCCGGACGAAAGGGCCAAGAATCATAAGAACGCGGAGGAGTGGTTTAAGTGCGCATTCTGGTGGTGGAAGACGATCACGATCTCAACAGGCAGCTTTGTGATGCTTTGACCGAGCAGGGCTATGTCGTCGACCGCGCCCACGACGGTGAGGAAGGCCATTTCCTCGGCGATACAGAACCCTATGACGCCGTCATTCTCGATATCGGCCTGCCTGAGATGGACGGGATCACGGTTCTCGAGAAATGGCGTGCCGACGGACGCGTAATGCCCGTGCTGATCCTGACCGCGCGCGATCGCTGGTCGGACAAGGTCGCAGGTATCGACGCGGGTGCGGATGACTATGTCGCCAAGCCCTTTCATCTCGAAGAAGTCATGGCGCGCATCCGCGCGCTCATCCGACGGTCTGCAGGTCACGCCTCGTCGGAACTCACCTGCGGTCCGCTCAAGGTCGATACCAAATCGTCCAAGGCGACTGTCGATGGAGTGGCGCTGAAACTGACCTCCCACGAATTCCGGCTTCTCTCTTACCTAATCCATCATATCGGCGAGGTCGTCTCGCGCACCGAATTGGTCGAACACATGTACGATCAGGATTTCGACCGGGATTCCAACACCATCGAGGTGTTCGTCGGTCGTCTGCGGCGCAAGATGGGGGTCGATCTGATCGAGACCGTGCGCGGGCTTGGCTACCGTATGCGCGCCCCCGACGATCAAGAAGCGGGCTGATGCTGCGGTTCAATTCGCTCACCATCCGTGTTCTCTTCTTTGCCACCATATGGGCAGCGATCGGTATCGTCGCCATCGCCCTGGTGATCTCCAGCCTCTATCGCAATTCCTCCGAACGTGGATTCCGTTTCCTGCTGCGCGCCAATCTCAACGGCATCATCAACGCCGTCTCGATGGATCAGACCGGCAGGCTAAGCGGCAATCCGCAGCTCGGCTCGCTTGCCTATTCGCGTCCTGAAAGCGGCTGGTACTGGATAGTCGACCCGATCCAACCGGCAGGCGGCAATCGACTTGCCTCACCCTCCCTGGGTGCCGAAAGTCTCGCGGTACCGTCCGTCGAGGACTATCCCTTCTCCCAAAGATATGTCCGGACCTATCCGGCAACCGATCAGGCCGGCAACGAACTCGTTGTCGCCGAAACCGAGGTCGATCTGGGGCCCGGTGCCGCGCGCGTTCGGGTTTCGGGAAATCGTGACGTGATCGAGCGCGACATTTCCGGTTTCAACAAGCGCCTGTTTCTCGCCCTCGGCCTGTTTGGCATCGGCAGTTTGATCATCAACGGCATTGCCATTCTCGTGGGGCTCAAGCCGCTCGACCATGCGCGCGGGGCCCTCGAGCGCATTCGTGCAGGCCAGGCGGACAGGCTTACCGGTGATTTTCCGCAAGAGATCGCGCCGCTCGCCAGCGAAATCAACCAGCTCATCGAAATGAACGCCCGCGTCGTCGAGCGTGCCCGCAAGCAGGTCGGAAATCTCGCCCATTCGCTCAAGACGCCGATTGCCGTGCTCCTCAATGAGAGCCGAGATTTCGAACCTGAAAAGGGCCGCCTGGTCCGCACCCAAGTGGAATCCATGCAGGCGCAGGTGCAGACCTATCTCGATCGCGCCCGCATTGCCGCCCAGCGCGGGAGCGTTCTGGCTCGTTCGGATGCGCGAGCCGCAATCGACCGGATGATCCGGGTAATGGGCAAGTTGAACCGCGAGGTCGAATTTTCCGCGGCCGTTGAGATTGCCCAGACCAAGCTTGCCGTCGAACAGCAGGATTTCGAGGAGGCGCTCGGCAATCTGATGGAAAACGCTGCCCGCTTCGCAAAGAAGAGCGTGGTGGTTCGCGTCGCCTCGGCACAGGCCCCTAAAGGTGCCGCTGCCGCGGATTGGGTTTCGGTCTCTGTCGAGGATGACGGTCCGGGGCTGACGGAAGACGAGTGCAGGGAAGCGCTCAAGCGCGGTCGCAGACTGGATGAATCGCGGCCCGGCACAGGTCTCGGCCTGTCCATCGTGTCCGAGATCTGTTCCGAATATGGCGGCAGTTTCTCGCTGGAGGCATCCAGGGCAGGAGGACTGGCCGCCCGGATGATTCTGCCGGGCTTGAAGGCTGAGACGTGATCTTGATATGGCGCTCTTTGCCTCGACAGAACGGGGAACAGCGCCATATTGCGGCCACAGCAATGCCGCACCAAGGCGGAGAATTGGTGGGGGTGGGCCAGGCAGCTCGTCTTCACCTGTCGTTCCCAGGCGAACGATTTACTGAGGAGACGGATTGAGATGATCGCATGCGGCAAAACGGCGGATAACCTTAAGCTGGTTTTCACGACCGCATCTCTGGCTTTGGTACTCGCGATTTCCGGCTGTGCGACCTCGAGTACCGGCGTCGCGCCGCTTTCCTTCGCAAGCGCGAGCAGTTCTTCAAAGCTCGGCTCAAACCAGCTTCTCTCGGCCCTCAATGGCGGCGTCCTGCCCGCCGGATCAATGACGAACCTGTCGAAGTCCGATCGTTTGCGCGCCCTGGAAGCCGAATACAAGGCGCTCGAATCCGCGCCTGGCGGTTTGCCCGTTGCATGGAAGAGTTTCGATGGACGCGCCAGCGGTCAGGTGATTGCGGCAACACCCTATCAGGTCGGTCAGCAGAATTGCCGCCAGTATACCCACACGGCGACTATCGGCGGCCAGACAGTGACCGGGCAGGGGGCTGCGTGCCGCGATCCAGACGGCAGCTGGACGCCACTGACCTGAGCGGTGTCGGCGGAAAGATACCGGGCTGTCTGTGGACGAGCCGATGGAAAAAGCCGGTGCCGGTTTGAGATAGCACAAAGTTGATCGCGACCAATTGCCCTAATGCCTGTGTGACGGGCCGAATGCTGTTGGCAACAATCGGCCGCTCGGATAATGAAAGCCCATGTTTTTCTGGATCATAGCCGCCTTTATGACCTTTGCCGCCTGTCTGGCGTTGCTGCTGCCTCTACTGGGGCGGCGCAATGCAGGAGTGGCGAGCGCGTCCGAAGCCCATGATGTCGAAGTCTATCGCGACCAGCTCGCCGAGATAGAGCGCGACCATGCCGAGGGGCTGATCAACGCGCAGGAAGCGGACACCGCTCGCGCCGAAATCGGCCGAAGGCTTCTGGGCGCTGCCCGCAAGGTCGAAAAAGGTGAAGCGCAGGAAAAGCCGCGCCGCACCGGTCACCGCTATGTGGCGGCCGCCATTCTGATCCTGATCCCCCTCGCAGCCGTTCCCGCCTATCTGGAACTGGGCGCACCCGGCGCCCAACAGCAGCCGCTATCGGCACGCCTGTCGCAGGATCCCGAAAGCTCGGATATCTCCGTTCTCGTTGCCAATGCCGAACACCATCTGGCCACCAATCCCGACGACGGTCGCGGCTGGGACGTGCTCGCGCCGATCTATCTGCGCATGGGCCGTGTGGAGGATGCAGAAAATGCATTCCGCAAGGCGATCGCTTTGCTCGGTCCGTCCGCAACCCGGCAGGCTGGTCTCGGCGAGGCGCTCGTCACCCAGTCGGGCGGCATCGTCACCGAGGAAGCACGCCTGATTTTCCAGAGCGCCCGCGAGCTCGATCCTGAAGATCCCCGTCCTGCCTTCTTCCTCGCAATGGCCAAGGCGCAGGAAGGCCAGACGGACGAGGCGCGCCGACAATTCCAGTCGCTGATCGACCGCTCGACGCCCGATGCGCCTTGGATCCCGGCGATCGAACGTCAGCTCGCCTCGCTCGATCAGGCCGAGGACAATGAGGGTGTAACCGGTCCGACGCCCGCGGAAATCGCGGCTGCCGCTGCCGGCAAATCGCCGGAAGAGCGTGACGAAATGATCCGCTCGATGGTTTCGACGCTGGAAACGCGGTTGGCGCGCGACCCGAAAAATTTCGATGGTTGGCAAATGCTGATCCGCTCCCATGCCGTCCTCGGTGATCAGGCAAGCGCGCAGCGTTCGCTGAATCGCGCACTTTCTGTTTTTCCCGCAGCGCCGCAGGCACCCGCGCTCGTCAAGCTTGGCAACGAACTCGGCCTCAATGCCAAAGCTGAACTGGGTGGTGTGCCGATGGCCACGACCAACAGTCCGCTTGCCACGCCCGGGACGAGCAATGGCGGCCCGCAAAACGGCCCCTTCATTGTGCCGAAGGGAAATGCCGTCGGGGAGGCATCCGGTGAGACATCCACGCTTGGCAATCCGTCGGCGGAAGCGATTGCCGAAGCCGAGAAAATGTCGGCTGATGATCGCCAGGAGATGATCCGCTCCATGGTCGCCTCGCTCGACGAGAAGCTGACGGCCGAGCCCAACAATATCGAGGGCTGGCTGCGGCTGATCCGCTCCTATGCGGTGCTCGGCGAGAAAGACGAGGCCCGCAATGCCATTGCGCGCGCCAAATCGGCCTTCGGTGACCAGCCCGAAAAGATCAGCGCAATCGACTCACTGGCCAATGATCTGGCCATCGGAGAACGGAACTGAGACGATGAACAGGAAGCAGAAACGACTGTCGATCATTGCCGGCGGTGCCATTTTTCTCGCAGCTGCCGCAGGGCTCGTCATGTCGGCCCTGAGCGATCAGATCGTGTTCTTCTCCTCGCCCACGGACATTCACACCAAGCAGGTTTCTCCCGATACAAGAATACGTCTCGGTGGACTGGTGGAAGAGGGCACGGTTGTCCGAGGCGAGGGGGCCAAGGTTACATTCGAGGTTACCGACACCAATGATTCCGTGAAGGTGACCTATACCGGTATCCTGCCGGACCTTTTCCGCGAGGGGCAGGGCGTCGTCGCCGAGGGCATCTACGATCCGGCTTCGCGCATCTTCACCGCCGACACGATCCTTGCCAAGCATGACGAGAATTACATGCCCAAGGAAGTGGCCGATGCGCTCAAGGCGCAAGGCGTGTGGCAGGAGGGCGAAGGCGGACCGAAGCCGGGGTCTGCGACTAACTGATTGCGAGAGACTGCCTTCGGCCTCAAGGCCGAGGACCCGAAAGGAAGGGATGAGGCGATGATCACCGAACTCGGCCATTACGCGCTGATACTGGCACTCGCCACCGCGCTGGTTCAGTCGCTGGTGCCGCTTATCGGCGCGCAGCGCAACGATGCCGGGATGATGGCCGTCGGGCCGATGGCCGCGAACCTTTCCTTCGTGCTGGTCGCGTTTTCCTTCCTCACGCTCACCTATGCCTATGTGATATCCGACTTCTCGCTCCTGAACGTCGTCGAGAATTCCCACTCCATGAAGCCGATGCTCTACAAGATCACCGGCGTCTGGGGGAACCACGAAGGCTCGATGCTGCTGTGGGTGCTGATCCTCGTTCTGTTCTCGTCGCTGGTCGCGAGCTTTGGCCGTAACCTGCCGGACAAGCTGCGCGCCAACGTTCTGTCGGTGCAGGCATGGATCACTGTCGCCTTCCTGTTGTTCATTCTTTTGACGTCGAATCCCTTCATCCGGCTGACCAACCCACCGGCCGAGGGCAACGACCTCAATCCGATCCTGCAGGATCTGGGGCTCGCCATCCATCCGCCGCTTCTCTATCTCGGCTATGTCGGCTTCTCGATTTCCTTCTCCTTTGCCGCAGCTGCCCTCATCGAAGGCCGTCTCGATGCCGCCTGGGCGCGCTGGGTGCGTCCTTGGACGCTGGTTGCCTGGACCTTCCTGACCGCCGGCATCTCCATGGGCTCCTACTGGGCCTATTACGAGCTCGGCTGGGGCGGCTGGTGGTTCTGGGACCCGGTCGAAAACGCCTCCTTCATGCCTTGGCTGGCCGGCACCGCGCTTCTGCATTCCGCGCTCGTTATGGAAAAGCGGGAAGCCTTGAAGGTCTGGACGGTTCTGCTGTCCATTCTCACCTTCTCCTTCTCGTTGCTCGGCACCTTCCTTGTCCGTTCCGGCGTTCTGACTTCAGTTCATGCCTTCGCGACTGATCCGGCGCGTGGTGTATTCATCCTCGGCATTCTCGCTGTGTTCATCGGCGGTGCCTTCGCGCTGTTCGGCCTGCGGGCGACTGCGCTCAGAACCGGTGGTCTGTTCGCGCCGATCAGCCGGGAAGGGGCGCTGGTACTCAACAACCTCTTCCTGACCACCGCGACGGCGACTGTCTTTGTCGGTACGCTCTATCCGCTGCTTCTCGAAGCCACCACCGGCACCAAGATCTCCGTCGGCGCGCCATTCTTCAATCTGACATTCGGCCCGCTGATGATNCCGCTNATGATCGCCGTGCCCTTCGGTCCGCTTCTGGCNTGGAAGCGCGGCGACCTGATGGGTGCAACGCAACGGCTCTANGCGGCGATCGGCATCTCCATCCTNGTCGGTCTGGTNGTCATGGCGTTCACCACCGATGAACCGGTGCTCGCCGCCGCCGGGATGGCGCTCGGCGTCTTCGTCATTCTCGGCGCGCTGACCGATCTCGTGCACCGTTCCGGTATTGGCCGGCTTCCGGCGGCAACCGCCTGGTCCCGCTTCAAGGGGCTTCCGCGCTCGGCGTTCGGCACGGCGTTTGCCCATGCCGGCCTTGGCATCACCATGATTGGCGTCGTTGCCGCGAGCGTCTACTCGACGGAGCATGTCAGCGCCATGAGTGACGGCGACACCGTCGACGCGGGCGGATACACGGTTCGGTTCGATGGCCTCAAGGATGTGCAGGGACCGAACTATACCGCCAAATCAGGCGAGTTCACTGTCTCCAAGGGAGGAGTGGAAGTGGCACGGGTGGCAAGTGCCAAACGCTTCTATCCGGCCCGCCAGATGCCGACCACCGAAGCAGGCATCCTGACCTTCGGCGCGAGCCAGCTCTATATTGCGCTCGGTGACATGGAATCGAACGGCAAACTCGTGGTTCGGGTGTGGTGGAAGTCCTGGGTGACCTTTATCTGGTACGGCACGGTCCTGATGATGATCGGCGGTGCACTCTCGCTCTCCGACCGTCGCCTGCGGATCGGGGCGCCGCGCAAGGCCGCCCGTCCGGTCAAGACCGCGGAGGCCGTGGCGTGAGGCGGTTCTGCCTGGTTCTCGCACTTTCGCTTCTGGCCGGACTGTCGCTCGTCCGTCCTGGTTTCGCGGTAAACCCGGATGAGGTTCTGGCTGATCCCGCCCTCGAATCCCGTGCCCGCGAGATCTCGCTCGAACTGCGGTGCCTCGTCTGCCAGAACCAGTCGATCGACGATTCCAATGCCGAACTTGCCCGTGACCTGAGGCTTCTCGTCCGCGAGCGGTTGAAAGAAGGTGACAGTAACGAGCAGGTGCTCGATTACGTGGTTTCACGTTATGGCGAGTTCGTGCTGCTCAAGCCGCGCTTTTCCGTGCGCACCGTTCTTCTCTGGGGCACTCCTTTTCTCATTCTGCTGATTGGCATCGCGGCCATCGTCATCGGCGCGCGCAGTCGCGCCGCAAGGCGGGCAACGCCAGCGCTGAGCGCAGAAGAACAGGCGGAGATCGACCGCTTGATGAAGCGCGAGGAATAGTCTCGCGCGGTTCTCTTTCCGCCAACCTTACCAAGCTTTAATGTTCCGGAAAGGTTGCCGTAAACCGCACTCCTCTACATCTCTCTTCCAACGCCGGACCTCCAGTCACTCCCGCCCCCAACAAAGGGAGTTCCCGGCGCCCGAAATTCGAAATCGCTTTCGAGAAGAGGAAGAGACATAGATGTCCGACAACTCCCCCAAGAAGACCAACCGCCTGCTCGCGACCACCGCCATTGCCGGCATTGCAGCCGCAATGCTCGCCGTTGGCGTGCCGATGCACACCAACCCCGCACTCGCGGACGCGGTAAAGGTGCAGGCGCCGCAGGCTCCGAGCTTTGCCGACGTGGTGGAAGCCGTCTCCCCGGCCGTGGTTTCCGTGCGCGTGGCGTCCGATGTCGAGCCCGTCTCCAATGACGGCTTCAGCTTCGACTTCAATGGCCGTGGCCTCGACCAGCTTCCCGAAGACAGCCCGCTGCGCCGGTTCTTCGACCAGTTCGACCGCCAGTTCGGCGGACGCGATGGTGATCGCGGCCCCCGCGCCGAGCGTCCCGGTCCCAAGCATCATGGCCGCGCCCGTCCGGTCAGTCAGGGCTCCGGCTTCTTCATCTCCGAAGACGGTTATCTCGTCACCAACAACCACGTCGTTGACGACGGCACCGCCTTCACCGTGATCATGGATGACGGGACCGAACTCGATGCCAAGCTGATCGGCAAGGANCCGCGCACCGATCTCGCGGTCCTCAAGGTCGAGGAAGCCCGCAANTTCACCTANGTCGATTTCGCCGATGACAGCAAGGTTCGNGTNGGNGACTGGGTGGTCGCCGTNGGTAANCCNTTCGGCCTCGGCGGTTCCGTGACCGCNGGNATCGTTTCGGCCCGCGGCCGTGACATCGGCGCCGGCCCNTATGACGACTTCATCCAGGTCGATGCGGCCGTCAACAAGGGCAACTCCGGTGGTCCGACCTTCAACCTCAACGGCGAAGTGATCGGCATCAACACCGCCATCTTCTCGCCGTCGGGCGGCAATGTCGGCATTGCCTTCGCAATTCCCGCTTCGACCGCCAAGGATGTCGTTCAGGATCTCATCCGCGACGGTTCCGTCCAGCGTGGCTGGCTCGGCGTGCAGATCCAGCCGGTGACCAAGGACATCGCTGAATCGCTCGGTCTTGCCGAAGCGGAAGGCGCGCTCGTCACCGAGCCGCAGGAAGATACCCCGGCGGCCAAGGCCGGCATCGAATCCGGCGACGTGGTGACCGCTGTCAACGGCGAAACCGTCAAGGGCCCGCGTGAACTCGCCCGCAAGATCGGCAATATCGAGCCCGGTCAGAAGGTCGATCTCACCATCTGGCGCGATGGCGAAAGCCAGGAAAAGACCGTGACCCTCGGCACGCTTCCGACGAACCTGGCTTCCGCGCAGACGGATCAGGAGCAGCCGGAAGATCAGGCCCCGTCGCAGACGACGACCCTCGATGACTTCGGTCTGACAGTGGTCCCGTCGGATGACGGCAAGGGCCTGGTGATCACCGACGTCGATCCCGACAGCGCAGCCTCCGAGCGCGGTCTTCGTGCCGGCGACGTCATTCTCTCGGTCAACAACCAGGATGTGACCGACGCCAAGCAGATGACCCAGGTCATCGACAAGGCGGCCAAAGACGGACGCAAGGCAGCGCTCTTCCAGGTGGAGAACGACAACCGGTCGCGCTTCGTGGCTCTGCCCATCGACCAGGGCTGACAAGTCCAGGCCGAACTGCCTGCAGAAGCCGGCCGATCGACCAGTCGCCCCCCGGCCGGTGCGATGCAAGCAAAGACAGCGGGCTGCCCCATCGGCCCGCTGTCGCTTTCAGGAGACCTCGCAATGACCGANCATGCCTATTTCCANACCGACGGCTCGCAGGGGCCGGCACGCATGGCAGAGGCTTGTGGGGAAAGCGGCAATACCGCTAATACGGACGCCATGAAGATTCTCATCATCGAGGATGACCTCGAGACAGCGTCCTATCTCCTCAAGGCCTTTCGCGAGGCCGGCATGACCGTTGACCACGCCAGCGATGGCGACAGCGGTTTCTTTCTTGCCTCGGAGAATGATTACGACGTTCTCGTCGTCGATCGCATGCTTCCCAAGCGGGATGGCCTGTCGATCATCTCCGGGCTTCGCGCCTCCGGCGATGAAACCCCCGCGCTTATTCTCTCCGCGCTCGGGCAGGTCGATGACCGGGTTACCGGTCTGCGCGCCGGAGGCGACGATTATCTCTCCAAGCCCTACGCCTTCTCGGAGCTTCTGGCCCGTGTTGAAATCCTCGGCCGCCGCAAGAGCGTGCGTGAGGCAGATACTCACTACAAGGTCGGTGATCTCGAACTCGACCGGCTGAGCCATGAGGTCAGGCGGGCCGGCAAGGTGATCCCGCTGCAGCCGCGCGAATACCGACTTCTCGAATATCTGATGAAGAATGCCGGTCAGGTGGTNACCCGNACNATGCTGCTCGAGCATGTCTGGGACTANCANTTCGACCCGCAGACCAATGTCATCGACGTTCATATCTCGNGNCTNNGGTCGAAGATCGAGAAGGATTTCGACGCGCCNCTGCTCAGGACCGTTCGCGGTGCCGGCTACATGATGAAGGCCGGGGACTGAACCCGGCATGTGGGGACGCTTCCGCGCCATGCTGGGCACNACCGCCGTCAGGCTCTCGGCCCTCTATCTCGCGTTGTTCGCTATCTGCGCCGTGGTGCTNGTCTTTTACGTCACGTCGCTATCCGAAGGGCTCCTGCGCGGTCAGACCGAAACCGCGATNCACTCCGAACTGCGTGATATTTCCCGCATNTACCAGGTGCGCGGGATGGCNGGCATGGTCCGCGCCATNGAGCGCCGCTCGCGCCAGCCCGGCGCCAATCTCTACATCATCGCCGCGCCACAGGGTCAGATCATCGCCGGNAACGTNGCATCGCTCCAGCCCGGCGTTCTCGACCAGGACGGCTGGATCGAGACGCCATTCACCTATGAGCGCTATGGCGATGCCGAAGAGGGNGAGGAAACCCACCGCGCCATGGCCCGCGTNGTGGCGCTGCCCAACGGGATGCGCCTTCTGGTCGGTCGCGATGTCGGTGAGCCTGAAAAATTCCGTGGCCTCGTGCGTCATGCGCTCGCCCGCGCCCTGGCCATCATGTTCGTCGGCGCGCTGGCGATCTGGTTTTTCGTCGGCCGTCGCGCGCTCAAGCGCATTGATCACATGTCGGACGCCAGCCGCAAGATTTTGGCCGGCGACCTGAGCCAGCGGCTGCCCGAGGCTGGTTCAGGCGACGAGTTCGATCGTCTGAGCCGCTCTCTCAACACGCTCCTCGGCCGCATCGAGCGACTTAACGAGGGCTTGCGTCAGGTCTCAGACAATATCGCCCATGACCTCAAGACACCGCTGACGCGGCTGAGAAACCGGGCCGAGGCCGCGCTCGTTTCGACCGATGACAAGGAAGGCTACCGCCAGGCGCTCGAAGAGACGATCGCAGAGAGCGANCANNTGATCCGCACCTTCAATGCGCTCNTGATGATCAGCCGCGTCGAGGCCGGCTCCTCCGTGGCCGAAATGGGCGAGGTCGATCTGTCGGGACTGGCGACCGACACTGCAGAGCTCTATGAGCCGGTGGCCGAGGAAGAGGGCGTGGTGCTCACTCAGGACATCGCCCCCGGCATCACGGTCAAAGGCAATCGCGAGCTTCTGGCCCAGGCGCTTGCCAACATGATCGACAATGCGGTCAAATATGCGGGAGACGGCGAGGAAAGCCGCATTACGGTTGGGCTCGCAGCCGACAAGCAAAATGTCCGTCTTTCCGTCAGCGATAACGGCCCGGGAATTCCCGAGGATCGGCGCGAGGATGTGATAAAGCGTTTCGTCCGTCTCGATGAAAGCCGTACGAAGCCGGGAACCGGTCTTGGCCTAAGCCTGGTTCACGCGGTTGCGGGTCTTCATGGCGGCGCGTTGGAACTCTCGACGACCGACACCGGCAATGAAGTCCGGCCCGGTCTGGATGCCACGATTGTTCTGCCTGCAAGGGTGATGCCATGACCGAACGCCTCGTGGATCTCGCGAATTCGCCAATCAAGCCTCTCTCGAAAGACGACGCGGAAGAGGCACTGGAGCTGCTTGTCGAGCTGGGCGAGGACCAGCCTCAGCTCGCCGAATTTGCCGGCAAAAAGAGTCCTGCCCGCGATTTCCTATGCGCAGCTCTGTCGCTTTCGCCCTGGTTGTCGGACAGTGTCCGCGTCGATCCGGATGCCCTGGCCGAGGCACTGTTCACCCCGCTCGATGAACTTCTGGACGATGCAGAAGCGCAGATGCGCGACGCTTGGCGCGACGACGATGGTGTGGTCACCGAAACGGCCCTCATGGCTGCGCTGAGACGCTCCAAACGGCGCGCGGCTGTGGCGCTNGCGCTCCATGATCTTGCGCGACTGACTGGTGCGAAGGACACGACGTCCGGTCTGACGCGNCTGGCCGATGCCGGCCTCGCGGGCGCATTCGANTTNCTGCTCCGCTCCGGTCATGACAGCGGCAAGCTCAANCTGCCTGATCCCGAAAANCCGTCGCAGGGTTCCGGTCTCGTCGTCCTTGGCATGGGCAAGCACGGGGCGGGGGAACTCAATTTCTCCTCCGACATCGACATCGTCGTCTTTTTCGAGCCCGAGGCTGAGATCGCCGTCGATGCCGACGAGGCGACCGACACCTTCGCGCGGCTGGTGCGTCGCCTCGTGCGCATCATGCAGGAGCGTACCGCCGACGGNTATGTCTTCCGCACCGATCTGCGCCTGCGNCCCGATCCCGGNTCCACNCCGCTNGCNTTNCCNGTNGATGCGGCGATGAACTATTACGAAAGCCGCGGCCAGAACTGGGANCGCGCGGCCTATATCAAGGCGCGGCCGGTTGCGGGNGANCTCAANGCGGGCGAACGCTTCATCGCNGAGATGGCNCCCTTNGTCTTCCGCAAATATCTCGACTATGCCGCGATCGCCGACATCCATTCCATCAAGCGGCAGATCCACAGCCATCGCGGCTTCGGCGAGATTGCGGTCAAGGGNCANAACGTCAAGCTCGGGCGCGGGGGCATTCGCGAGATCGAGTTCTTCGTTCAGACCCAGCAGCTGATCGCCGGCGGTCGCACCCCCGCCTTGAGGGGCCGCCGCACGGACCAGATGCTGGCCCAACTGGCTGAGGCGCACTGGATCGATCCGGAAGCGGCGGAGAAGCTGACCGGCTGCTATTGGTATCTGCGCGATATCGAACACCGCATCCAGATGATGCGCGACGAGCAGTCCCACACGCTGCCCGAGGACGAGGACGAACTCCGCCGNGTCGCTCTTATGGCCGGTGAAAANGATATCGCGNCCTTCGGCTCATCGCTCACCGAACGGCTCAAGACCGTNGAGACCATCTATGNNGGCCTNTTCGAGAANGAAGAGCGGCTTTCGGGTGAAGCCGGCAATCTCGTCTTCACCGGCGAGGATGACGATCCCGGTACGCTTGAAACGCTNGANCGGCTCGGNTTCGAGCGNCCGGCGGATGTCTCTCGCANNATCCGCACTTGGCACTATGGNCGCTATCGCGCCACCCGCTCGGCGGAAGCCCGTGAGCAACTGACCGAGCTCACGCCCAGGCTTCTGGAGGTNTTCGGNNCGACCCGCCGTGCCGACGAGGCGATCATTCGTTTTGACGAATTCCTGAAGGGNNTGCCGGCNGGCATTCAGTTCTTCTCGCTGATCGGCAACAACAAGGGGCTTCTGTCCTTTCTCGTCACCGTTATGACGGCGGCGCCAAAACTCGCCGATCTCATCGCCCGCCGTCCGCATGTCTTCGACGGCATGCTCGATCCGACCTTGATGGCGGAACTGCCGACACGTGGCTATCTCGAGGAACGGCTCTCGGCCACNCTTGCGGGNTCGCTGTCCTACGAGGAAACGCTCGACCGGCTGCGCATCGTCGCCCAGGAGCAGAAGTTTCTGATCGGNGTGCGCCTGCTGACTGGCGCGATCTCCGCCGCACGCGCAGGCGAAGCATTTACCGATCTCGCCGATCTCATCATCGCCGCGTCACTCGATGCCGTGAAGGCTGAGATGGAGGAGGCCCACGGCAAGGTGCCCGGTGGACGCGCCGTGGTTCTCGGCATGGGCAAGCTCGGCAGTCGCGAGCTGACCGCCGGGTCCGACGTGGATATCATTCTTCTCTACGACTGCGATCCCGACTTACCGGAATCCGACGGTGACAAGCCGCTCGACCCGGTACGCTATTATACCCGCTTTACCCAGCGGCTGGTGGCTGCCCTGTCCTCGCCCATGGCCGAGGGCGTGCTCTACGAGGTCGATCTGAGGCTGCGTCCCTCCGGCAACAAGGGCCCGGTCGCGACCTCGATCCGCGCATTTTCGAAGTATCAGGCCGAAGAAGCCTGGACCTGGGAGCACATGGCGCTCACNCGCGCCCGCGCGGTCGCAGGCGATGATGATCTTGCGGGCGATGTCCGGGAGACCATCGATGCTGTCCTCGGCAAAGAGCGAGAAGCGGCCGTCCTGCTCAAGGACTTGCGCGAGATGCGCGAACTGATCGAGACCGAGAAGCCGCCGAAAGACCAGTGGGACGTCAAGCTGATACCGGGCGGGCTGATCGATATCGAATTCATCGCCCAGTATCTCTCGCTCACGGCTCGCGCCGNNGGGCTTGAGCCGGGCGAGGCGCTGACGGGAACGATNGAGGTGCTCGAGACGTTGGGACCGGACAGGATCGGCGTGGAGGCTGTCGAGAAGCTTGTTGCCGCCCANCACCTNTGGATGGCGCAGACGCAGATCTTGCGGCTTTGNGTGGACGGCNTNTTNGAGCCGGACGATGCACCGGCCGGATTGACCGATATCCTGCTTCGCGCCGCCAATGCGCCGGACATGCGTGCACTGGAGGCGGACATGAAAATGACCTCGCGCGACATCCGCGCGCTGTTTGACGAGATCACACGCAATTCCCGGTCGCCGGAAGCGGCGGCAGGGAAGGGAGCCTGAGGCTCCGAACCGGTTTGATCCTGACGCATGGGAGCGNGGGAGNGAACCAGAACCCGCATCGGGGGTGACANAACGATGCAAAGGAAATGCAAGATGACCAAGACCTTGACGACCTTCGCCGGACTGGCCGCACTTCTGATCGCCATGCCGGCTTACGCCCAGAACGAGGGCCCTGAAGACGGTGCGATGAAGCATCGCAAGATGGAGCATGGCGGCCGCATGATGAGCCGTTTCGATACCGATGANGACGGTTCGATCTCCATGGAAGAGTTCATGGAAATGGGCCCGGGCATGATGACGGACGCCGATGCAAACAGCGACGGCGAAATCACCTTTGATGAAATGAAGACGGCCTGGGAAGCCCGACGCGAAGAGCGGATGAAGAAACGCTTCCTGCGCCGCTTCGACGTCGATGGCGACGGCAAGGTGACGACTGCCGAACTCAAGGACCGTCAGGAGAAGCGCTTTGCCCTTCTCGATGCCAATAATGACGGCATGATCTCGAAGGACGAATTCCGCAAGGGACGCCGCGAAATGGGCTGGGGCAAGCATCACGGCAAGGGTGATCGGGATCACCGTCGCGGTGAATGGCACAAGGGCTGGGACGACTGATCCGACCCACTGCCAGTCCGGTAGAAAAAAATCGGCCGCTCCTCATATGAGGGGCGGCCGAAATTGTTTGGGAGGAGGTGTCTCTCAGCTGGTTGCAGCGATATCCTGAGGGCCTTCTTCCTCATCTGCGGCAGCCAGTGCGAATTCCTCTTCATCTTCGTCGAGGTCGCTTTCGTCATCGCAGCACACGCAGTCGAGCGGAATGCGCACACTGATGATCGTGCCGATGCCTTCGGTGGAGAAGATGCGCATCGCGCCGCCATGGAGCAGCGTCAGGCTCCGGGAGATGGCCAGACCCAGGCCGGAGCCGCCCTGGCTCTTCGAGAACTGGTTCTGCACCTGCTCGAAGGGCTGTCCGATTTTCGGCAGGTTGGCGGCCGGGATCCCGATGCCGCTGTCGGCGATGGTCAGCGTCACCGCGGTCGAGGTCTTGCGGGCCCGAACCGAAATGCTGCCGCCTTCGTCGGTGAACTTGGTGGCGTTTGACAGGAGGTTGAGCAGGATCTGCTTGATGGCGCGCTGGTCGGCTTCGACCATGAGTTCCTTGTCGATTTCCTGCTCGACCGTGATGTTCTTCTTCTCGGCATTGACCGAGACAAGACGGATCGTCTCGTCGACGAGCGGCGCGATGTCGATTTCCTCGCAACTCAGCTGCATCTGGCCGGCCTCGATCTTCGACATGTCGAGTATGTCGTTGATAAGCCTGAGCAGGTGAATGCCGGAATTGTGGATGTCGCAGGTGTATTCCTCATACTTCTCCGAACCGAGCGGGCCGAACATGCGGGCCTGCAGGATTTCCGAGAAGCCGATGATGGCATTGAGCGGCGTGCGCAGCTCGTGGCTCATATTGGCAAGGAACTGGGACTTGGCGAGGTTGGCGGCTTCGGCGCGCTCCTTCTCGATCTGGAAGTCCTGGTTGAGCGCGGAGAGCTCCATGGCCTTGCGCTTGAGTTCCGCCTGGCTGACCGACAGGTCGCCGATGGTNGCCATAAGGCGTTTTTCGGAATCGCGCAGGCGTTCCTGGTTGCGCTTGAGCTGGGTGATGTCGGTGCCGACCGAAACCTCCCCGCCGTCACGGGTCTTGCGNTCGTTGATCTGCAGCCAGCGACCGTCGGCAAGCTGGACTTCGTAGGTGCGTGCCTGGCCGGCGGCGAAAGGAGTGGCAAGACGGCGTTCGATNACCGGGCGGGTTGCCGATCGTTCGATGGAAGCGCGGCTTGCGCCCGGCACCAGCGAATCGTCGGGCAGGCCATGAACNGCCTGGAAGTGCTTGTTCCACAGAACGAGGCGATCGTCGCGATCCCAGAGCACGAAGGCNTCCGANGTGCTTTCGATCGCATCGAAGAGGCGCTGGTCGGCTTCTGCCGAACGCTGCTGCAGGCGGTGCTGTTCGGTCACGTCCATGGCGATGCCGATCAGGTGCGTCTGGGCAGCTGACGGATCGACCACCTGTGCACGGGCACGCATCCAGACCCAATGCCCCTTGACGTGGCGCATCCGGAAAAGGTGATCGACCTGGCTGATTTCGCCGGCGGCGACCTGTCGGGCGATCTCGTAGAGGTTGCCGTCCTCGGGATGGATCAGTTCGGACGCTTCGCCGAANGAAATCACGCTGTCTCGGCTGTCGAGGCCGAGAATGTCGTACATAGAGCGCGACCAGTAGAGCCGGCCCCGCGCCATGTCCCAGTCCCANAGNCCGCAGCGGCCGCGTGAGAGCGCCATGTCGACCCGGCGATGGGATTCGAGATAGATCTCGTCGGCTTCCTGCGCCCGTCCGGCCTGCGAGAAGTAGGCGTAGAGAATGACGAGCAGGATGGCTGAAGTCGCGATGAAGAGCGTGGCGTTGACCGACACCGAGCGGCGCCAGACGGTCCGCAGATGGCCGGCGGGGGCCGCGACAAGCACCTGACCGCTCTTTTCCGGCAACTTGCCCATTGCGGCCAGAACCAGAACGCCGTCGAACTCGATTTCCTGAATGCCGGCCCGTGCGCCGAAGAGGGCGAGCGGCGACCAGTCAGGCACGAAATTTCTGATCGACTGGCCGACATAGGCCGCGCCTGTCGAATTGGCCGCGACGATGTCGCCCTTGGCGTTGGTGACCATCACCGCGAAGTTGGTGTGGCTGTCCGGCATGCCGGCGAATGCGCGATTGATCCGCGCCTCGATTTCCCAGCGTTGCCGCTCTGCCACCGGCACGGGATCTGCGGCAAGCGAGGCAAGGGTGGCCGAAAGCGTAAGACCGGTCACCTGCCTGAGCGAGGTTTCCTTGGCCTGGTAGTCATCGACCATGTTCATGAAGCGTGCGATCGCGACCACCGCGAGAAACGCNATGATGAGAACGGGGATGGATTTCTTCAGAAACGGTTCTGCGCTGATGAGCCGTTCATAGGCNGGCTGGGCGAAGAAGCGNGCGTGGCCTGAAAAGCCCCTTGCCTGCGTGCCCGATTGGGCATTATTCGACCGTCCGGCCGCAGTGATGTGCTGCGCATCCGCCATGATATTCACTATGTCCCCGTTGGGATCCGGCTTCCGCATCGCCGAATCTGCCATAATGAATCATTGCCGATTCGGCTTGTCCAGTGCTTCCGTAAAAACTTTTTTAACCATTTGGTTTTGATCGGTTTCTTACGGATTCGAGTCGGGTCCTGGCGCGCGGATCAACTCATCCGCAGTGCAAATCACCTGTCTGAGGCAAATCACTTATGGTTGTCGGACGATATCGCGGAGTCGCAACCTCCGGGGAGTCCCGAAGGTTCGCACGCGATTCTTGAGGGCATGCCCTCAGTTCAACGTGCGGTCGACGATATCGCTCACGTCAGTCGAGAGCTTTTCGGTCGACTGGATGGAGACCAGCGCCTGTCGTGCCTCTTTCTGCCGTCCGCTCTCCAGAGAGCGCCAGGAGCGCATGGCTGTGAGAAGCCGGGCGGCGAGCTGGGGGTTTTTCGGATCGGTTTCAATGACCACCTTGGCAAGCAGGCGGTAGCCCTGGCCGTCGGCGCGGTTGAAACCGGTCGGATTTCCTGCGGAAAAGGCTCCGATAAGCGCACGAACGCGGTTCGGGTTGCCGGCATTGTAATGCGGGCTGTCCATGAGCTCGATCACGCGCTCGCTCGTTGCCGCACCCGGCGCCATGGCCTGGATTGACATCCACTTGTCCATCACCAGCGGATTGTCGCCGAAACGGTTCTCGAAGTCTGCGAGCGCGTCCTTCGTTTCNGCGGCATCGGGAAACTGGTGAACGAGGATCTGCAGCGCTGCCGCCAGCATGGTCATGTTGTCNGCGGCATCATAGGTCGCCTTGGCACGCGACGGGTTGTCTTCGGCTGCGGAGATATAGGACAGNGCAATTGCNGCGAGCGCGCGCTTGCCGGCGTCTTCTGCCGCCGGCGAATAGGGGCCTTNCGGAAGATCTTNCGANAGCTTGNCGAATAGCGCCTCGCCCTTCTTGGCGATCGCGTCGAAGACGGAGCGNCGCGCGNCATGGATTGCGTCGGGATCGATATTGCTGCCGATNTCNCGGGCAATGTCGGCCTCTGAGGGNAGCTGCAGCGCCTGCGCCCGGAAGGCGGGCTCCAGNCTTTCGTCCTGTGTNGCGGCAATCAGNATATCGGCCAGATCGTCCGCAGAGGGCATGTCGCCGCCGTCACGCGCGATCTTCGAGGCATTGACCAGAAGAGTGGTGGCCGAGGCGTTGATGGCCTGCCAGCGGGCAACGCCGTCGGTCTCGTACCGGGCGATATGGGCGAGATCGGCATCCGACTGCTCGATCTGCAGGTTCACGGGAGCCGAGAAGCCGCGGTTGAGCGAGAGGACCGGGCGCTCGGCAATGCCTGAAAACGTAAAGGTATGCGAGCGCTCGGTCAGCTGCAAAACGCCCGAAGTATCGTTGTCTTTGTCAACGGATGGCGTCGTTACCGTGCCGTCGGGCGCAATGAGCGCAAAAGCCAGCGGAATGTGCTTCGGCTGCTTCTTGGACTGCCCCGGTGTTGGGGGGATCGTCTGCTCGACAACGACCATGAACGTCTGCTTGACCCGGTCGTAGCTTGTCGATGCGGAGACGAGGGGCGTGCCGGCCTGATTGTACCACAGCATGAACTGCTTGAACTTCACGCCGGACACGTCCGCAAAACAGGCGATGTAATCCTCGATCGTTACCGCTTGTCCGTCGTGGCGCTCGAAATAGAGATCCATGCCTTCACGGAACTTCTCGTCGCCGATGATCGTGCGGATCATGCCAACGACTTCCGATCCTTTTTCATAGACCGTAGCCGTGTAGAAGTTGTTGATTTCCTTGTAGCTCGACGGGCGTACCGGATGGGCGAGAGGGCCTGCATCCTCGGGGAACTGGTGCGCTTTCAGTGTCTTGATCTCGGCGATGCGTTTCACCGGCGCCGAGCGCTGGTCCTGCGAGAAGGTGTGATCGCGATAGACCGTCAGGCCTTCCTTCAGGCACAGCTGGAACCAGTCGCGGCAGGTGATGCGGTTGCCGGTCCAGTTATGGAAATATTCGTGGGCGATGATTGCCTCGATATTCGCATAATCCTGGTCGGTCGCGGTTTCCGGATCGGCGAGCACATACTTGTCGTTGAAGACGTTCAGGCCCTTGTTCTCCATCGCCCCCATGTTGAAGTCGGACACCGCGACGACCATGAAGATGTCGAGGTCGTACTCGCGTCCATAGGTGTCTTCGTCCCACTTCATCGAGCGCTTGAGCGCGTCCATCGCATAGGCCGCGCGCTCTTCCTTGCCGTGCTCGACATAAATCCGCAGCTCGACCTCGCGACCGCTCATGGTGGTGAACGTGTCGGTGATCACGCCGAGATCGCCGGCGACGAGTGCAAACAGGTAGGATGGTTTGGGGTGAGGGTCGAACCAGGCGGCAAAATGCCGCCCCTCGTCGTAATTGCCGGTGCCGAGGGAATTGCCGTTCGAAAGGAGGACTGGAACGTCCTTCGGCGCGATGATCGTCACGGTATAGACGGTCAGCACGTCCGGACGGTCGTAGAAATAGGTAATGCGGCGGAAGCCCTGGGCTTCGCACTGGGTGCAGTAATTGCCGCTCGAACGGTAAAGCCCCATCAACTGGGTGTTGGTCTCCGGCGAAAGCGTGGTTTCGACGGTGATCTCGAAGGGTTCGGATTCAGGCAGATTGCGCACCGTCAGCTTGTCCGGGCTGACATCGTAATCGCTCTCGGGAACGTCGATACTGTCGATGCGAAGGGCATCGAGCGCCAGTTCGTCGCCATCGAATTCCAGCGGTGCGTCGGCTGGCACGCCTTCCCGGCGCTTCAGGATGGATCGGGCGGCAACTTTCGTTTCCGTCGGGTGGAGTTCGAAGGTGAGATCTATGCGCTCAACCTCGAAAGCTGTCGGTGTATAGTCCTTGAGATGGAATACCTGTCCCGTTTCCGTCCGCATGAGATCCCCAGAATCACTCGATTTTTATTCTCAGTAACCTTGATGTCCTAACGTAATATCTACAAAGGACGCAAACCTTTGAGGGGCGGGGTGTTCAGCTTGGGCCTCGACAAAGGCCCGTTAAGTTATACATTCCCCAAATACGGCTCTTTAAAGCCATTCGCCAAAGACCTGCTCAGACGTTTTCAGGATCCATTCATGACGGCTATACCGAAATTCGGCGTCGGCGCTTCCGCGTTGCGCAAGGAAGACAAGCGATTCATCCAGGGACACGGCACCTATACCGCCGACAAGAACCTCGAAGGCCAGCTTTACGGTTATGTCGTCCGCTCGCCATATCCGGCGGCAAAGTTCACCTTCGAGGATCTGGACATGGCCCGCGAGGCCGACGGTGTCGTTGCGATCCTGACGGCCGAGGATGTCGCGGATCTGGGTCCTGTCCCCGTTTTCTCCGGTGTCCGGCAACCCGACGGCAGCAAGCACAAGCTGCGTCAGGCTCCGATCCTGTGTGACGGCGAAGTCAGATATGTCGGTGACGCCGTGGCCTATGTCGTGGCTGAAACTCTCGCGCAGGCGCAGGACGCCGCCGAGATGATCATGATCGACTGGGAAGAGAAGGACGCCAACACCGTCACCTCCAAAGCGCTCGGCGCGGGCGCGCCGCTCGTCTGGGACGATGCCGAGGACAATCGCGCCTACCTCTTCCATATGGGGGACAAGGACGCGACGAAAGCCGCCTTCGACAAAGCCGACAAGGTCGTTTCGATCTCCTTCCTGAACACCCGACTCGCCTCGAACTACATCGAGCCGCGCGCCTGTATTGCCGATTGGAACGAGGGCGAGGGCTCCTTCACCCTCCATACCGGTTCCCAGGGCGTGCACGATCTGCGCGACATGTTGGCCAAGAAGATCTTCAAGATGGACGGCGACAAGATCCGCGTCATCACGTCCGACGTCGGCGGCGGCTTCGGCACCAAAATGTTCATGTTCCGCGAATACCCGCTGACCATGGCCGCAGCGAAAAAACTCGGTCGCCCGGTCAAGTGGGTTTCCGACCGCACCGAGCACTTCATGGCCGACAGCCATGGCCGCGACAATGTCGTCGAAGCCGAAATGGCGCTCGACAAGGACGGACGGTTCCTGGCCTTCAAGGCCAATATTACCGCCGCGATGGGCGCCTATATGGGCCAGTACGGCCCCAATATCCCGACCGGCGGTATCACCATGTCCACCGGCGTCTATGACATTCCGTCGATGGATGTGACCGTCGATGCCGTCTATACCAATACGATGTCTGTCGATGCCTATCGCGGGGCAGGGCGCCCGGAAGCGGCCTACCTGATCGAGCGNCTGGTCGATGAATGTGCCCACGAGATGGGTNTCGACCGCGCCGAGATCCGCCGTCGCAATTTNATCANGCCCGANCAGTTTCCCTATCACACGCCGGGCGGGCGCATGTACGACGTCGGCGAGTTCGACGGCCACATGACGCGCGCGCTGGAAAAGACCGACTATGAAGGCTTCNCTGCCCGTCGTNCNGAAAGCGAGAAGAACGGCAAGCTGCGNGGCTANGGTTTNGCCACCTATATCGAGGCCTGCGCTTTTGCAGGTTCGGAAGAAGCCCGGCTCGAACTGACCGAAGACGGAGAGATCATTCTCGACATCGGTACGCAGACCAACGGCCAGGGCCACGAGACNGCCTATGCGCAGTTCATCTANGACAAGATCGGCATCGACTTCGACAAGATCATCGTGCGCCAGGGCGACACNANCCACCTGCCAAAGGGCGGCGGNACCGGCGGGTCTCGCTCCATTCCGCTCGGCGGCGTTTCNGTCGATGCNGCGAGCGAAAAGCTCGCCGACAAGATGAAGAAGATCGCAGCCGACGAACTCGAGGCGGCACCCGCCGATATCGAGCTTGTCGATGGTGTGGCCCGCATCGTCGGCACCGACCGGTCGATGGATTACGCCGCACTCGCCAGGGCCGCCAAAAATGAGGCCGACCGGAAGGCCGATGCCGATATCGCTCAGGACGAGAACACCTATCCGAACGGCACTCATGTCTGCGAGATCGAGATTGATCGGGAAACCGGACTGATCGAGGTGGTGAACTATTCCGTCGTCGACGATTTCGGCATGACGGTGAACCCGACGCTTCTGCTCGGTCAGGTCCATGGCGGCATCGTCCAGGGTATGGCGCAGGCGCTCGCCGAGGAAGTGGTCTACGAACCCGAGGGCCAGCTGATGACGGCGAGCTTCATGGATTACGCCATGCCGCGCGCCGATGGCGTTCCCTTCTTCGAATTCGAGACCCGCAACGTGCCTTCCACGACCAACAAGCTGGGAATCAAGGGCGCGGGCGAGGCGGGCACGATCGGCGCATGTCCGGCGGTCATGAACGCCGTCATCGATGCGCTGGATCACGCCAAGGGCATCCGCCACATCGAGATGCCGGTAACCCCGCTCAAGGTGTGGCAGCTGCTCAACGGCTGATCACGGGAATGGCGATGACATACGAACAGACACCGTCCGGCGCGAGCGCGCCGGCGGCTGCACCTGCCGCGCCATTGTTGAAGACGCCGGAGCCGGGAGGCAGTTCGCCGCTCTTCGGCATCGCGCTCAAGCTGATGTCGCTCGTCTCNTTCATGGCCATGATCACGATCATCAAGCTGGCCGGCCAGGACGACATACCGCTGGGCGAGATTGTGTTTTTCCGCTCAGCCTTCGCCACGCTGCCGGTCTTCACCTACATGATCGTGCGCGGGGTTTTCGTGCAGGCGTGGAAGACNGAGCATCCGCTGGGNCANGTNTGGCGCGGACTTGTCGGCTCGGCCGCGATGGCCTGCAATTTCCTCGGTGTCATGTTGCTGCCGCTGCCTGACGCGATTGCCATCGGCTACGCTATGCCTCTGATGACGGTCGTCTTCGCAGCCGTNTTCCTNGGCGAAAAGGTGCGGCTCTTCCGCTGGACNGCGGTTGCCGTGGGCATCTGCGGGGTCCTGGTGATTTCACTGCCGAAGGTTACNCTCATNGAGAGCGGCCTTGGNTCCGGCGAGGCNCTCGGGCTTCTCGCCATGCTCGGCTTCACCGTNCTGGCNGCTGCCGCAGCGATCCAGGTGCGCAGGCTGGTCATTACCGAGCAGACNTATACGATCGTGCTCTATTTCTCGCTCAGTTCGACCGTATTGTCGCTTCTGACCTTCCCCTTCGGCTGGGTCATGCCCGATCCCCTGACGCTGGCCCTCCTGATCGTCGCGGGCATTTGCGGCGGTGGCGCACAGATCCTTCTCACCCAGAGCTATCGCTATGCCGACGTTTCGACGATCGCTCCGTTTGAATACGGCTCGATCATCTTCGGTCTGGCAATCGGCTATTTCCTGTTCNACGAAACGCCGACGCTCTCCATGCTGATCGGCACCGCGATCGTNGTCTCGGCGGGCATCGCNATCATCTTCCGCGAACACCGCCTGGGCCTTGAACGCAAGTCCCAGCGNAGAATTGTCACGTCGCAGAGCTAGCGCTGGTCTCTTCCTCTTCGTCCTCGTCGCTCTGGCCCCATTCAGGGTCGGAGCGCGGGTCGAGTTCCGTGGTCTGNGGCGTNGTTTCCTGACCGGGCAGGGTTGCCTGGAATTCGCCGCGCTCNTCTTCCGGCATNTCCTCGCGGCGGGTGATGCGCCATGCNGCGTAGCTGCCATAGCCGACGAAGAACACGAGAAGCGTGACGAACAGGGCGGCGGGACCGGATGAATCCATCGCCGCACCGGCAATCAGCGGGCCGAACATGGCGCCCACCCCGTAAATGATCATCAGGCCGGAGGAGATGTCCACGAATTCGTCGGGCTCGGCGCGGTCATTGGCGTGCGCGACGTTGAGCGCGTAGATCGGATAGAGCACGGTGCCGAGCAGGAACATGCCGCCGAANAAGACCCAACGCGATTCCGCNCCGAACAGCGCTGCGATCAGACAGGCGACCGAACCGATGCCACCGGCAACCACCATGACNCGGCGGCGGTCCATGCGGTCNGANGCGCGNCCCAACGGGTACTGGAACACCGTGCCGCCGATCATGGCGGTGGCGAGCATGGTCGCGCCTTCCGCCGTCGACAGGCCNCTCTGCGAGGCAAACACCGGCGCGAGACCGTTCCAGATGCCGCCGATCAGCCCGGTCATCACCATGCCGATCACGGCGGCCGGGGAATTGCGGAACAGCCGTGGAATGTTCATCCGGACCTGATGCAGCGGCTGCGGCGACTGGGCGCTCGACAGCGANGTCGGCATGATCGCGAAGGAATAGATCACCGCGGCAATGATGAAGAGCGTGGGCAACAGCGGNTCGCCGAAGGGGACCATGTACTGGCCGACGGTCAGGCCACCCATGGTGACGACCATGTAGACCGAGAACAGCGCCCCACGGTTCTCGTTGGTCACCTTNTCGTTGAGCCAGCTTTCGATGATCATGTAGCTTCCGGCCAGCGCGAAACCGGTCATCCCGCGCGAGAGGATCCAGATCGTCGGGTCCACAACCAGCACGTTGAGAAGCTGGGAGACCGACAGCATGGTGACCATCACGCCGAAGACGCGCACATGGCCTACGCGGCGCACCAGGCGCGGTGAGATCACGCAGGAAGCGGTAAAGGCCACCGCATAGCTCGTCGCCATGAGAGAAATGACGAGTGTCGACCAGCCTTCGGCCACCGCGCGGAGCGGTATGACGTAGCCGGAAAGACCCGCTGCGACGAGTACGAAGAAAGTTGAGAGTAGCAGTGCGCCGACCGGGGCGATGGTGCTCATCATGATACGGGTATCCCGGTTAGATGCATGTTACGTTTTCAAGTCCTCCCTTGAGCGCTTTGCCATTGCGCGGCAAGTGAAAGATTGCGCGGCCACGACACTCTCAAGGAAAATCACGACATGTTGACATGGCAACACGCCTGACGTCTCTCGTCGCGATTCAGGTGGCAAAATTAAGGTAGCTGTCTAGCCGGCAGCGCCCGGACCGTTTCGCCTTTAGGCGTAAACGGATAGGTTCGAGAGGCGACTGAATTCATTTACGCATTTCGATTTTGCCGATTCCGACGAAATCAAAGTTGCTCGAGCTTGTCCGAAAGCGTCAACAGGTCGGCCCAGGCGAGCTTTTTCTGCGCCGGGCTTCTCAGCAGATAGGCCGGATGAAGGCTCGGCAGCGCAGGGATGGCGAGATCGGCGCGCTCATAGGTCTGGAATTTGCCGCGGATCGAAAGAATACCCTTTTCCGTCTTCAGAAGCGCCTTCGTCGGTACGTTGCCGAGGAAGAGAAGCACGTCGGGCTTGACCAGNTCGATATGTCGTTCGGCGAACGGCCGGCAAAGTTCGATCTCGTGCGCGGTCGGGGTTCGGTTCCCCGGTGGACGCCAGTAGATCACGTTGGTGATGCATACGCTNGANCNGTCNTGGCCGATGGCCGCAAGCATCCGGTCGAGAAGCTGGCCCGCACGGCCGACGAAGGGAAGTCCCTGNAGATCCTCGTCCCGCCCCGGTGCTTCGCCGACGATCATCAGCCTGGCTTCGGGATTGCCGTCCATGAACACGGTATTGCGNGCCGAATGCTTGAGATTGCAACCGTTGTAATTCTNGAGCGCGGNCTTGAGNTCGGCGACCGTATTNGCGGCCTNGGCGGTGGCGCGCGCNTCCTCGAAGGCTGCGGCATCCGGAACGGTGAGNTGCTGCGGCGCGCCCGGTGGCTTGGGGGCGGGCTCCTGCCTTGCCGCGCCGTNCCGNGCCGGCGACTGGCGNTCCCGATTCTGTTGCCCNGCTTGAGCANCATTGCCGCCCGGTTTTGCCGGCATGCGTGCCGCCTGCCGCTTTCGCGCCTCTTCCTGGCTTTCNGCGAAGCGATCGACCGGNANGTCCTCGAGAGGCGTGTCCACGCCNGCNTCGGCATAGAAAAGCATCAGCGCCTCAAGCGCACCAGCATCTGTCGGCTCGGTGGAAACGGTCATGCCNTCCTTCTACGACGATGGGCTGCGCGGGGNAAGGGGAGAGCTGCAGAGCANGCTGCAAAAGAAAACGCCCGGGCCGTGAGACCCGGGCGTTCCGTATTACGAAAAAGAGTGAGCCGATCAGGCCTGTTCTTCGCCTTCAGCGTTTTCTGCGTCGTCTTCTTCGAAGTCCGGGTCGTTGGCAGCAGCTTCCGCGGCAGCAGCGGCTTCGTCTTCGTCAACGCCGTAGATGGCGTCAGCCGAGGTGAGGTCTTCACCCTTGGACTGGCGTTCGGCTTCATCGGCCGAACGGGCAACGTTGAACTCGATGGTGACGACAACGTCGGGGTGCAGNGCAAGATTGACCTGGTGGATACCGATGGTCTTGATCGGGTTGTTCAGATCGACCTGGCTGCGGCCGATGTTGAAGCCTTCGTCGCCAAGGATGGCGACAACGTCACGGGCGGCAACCGAACCGTAGAGCTGACCGGTTTCGCCAGCCGAGCGAACGACGATGAACGACTTGCCGGCGAGCTTTTCGGCAACCGATTCGGCTTCCGACTTGCGCTCGAGGTTGCGGGCTTCGAGATCGGCACGCTGTGCTTCAAAACGCTTCTTGTTGGCTTCGTTGGCGCGCAGCGCCATGCCGTGCGGCAGAAGGAAG
Source organism: Hoeflea sp. (assembly GCA_002707605.1). GTDB lineage: Bacteria > Pseudomonadota > Alphaproteobacteria > Rhizobiales > Rhizobiaceae > Pseudohoeflea. The sequence continues at coordinate 723,214 of PANK01000001.1, read as the reverse complement.
TTGCGGGCGTAGCCGTCGCGAACCTTTACAGTCTCGCCCATCTGGCCGAGCTTGGCGACGCGTTCGAGGAGAATGACTTCCATTTTTACAGTCCTTTCGTGGTGGTTCTTTGTGTTCAGGATTTCGGTTGATTGGGTGTCATGGTCGCCAGACGGCCGGTGGCAGTCAGTCCGAAGACCAGAAAGAAGATGAGCGGCAGGGTGAAGAGGATCACCGCCATATAGGCAAACCAGATGGCGANCGGNCGCCACGGTTTGCCGCGGGTCATGAAGTGCATCAGCGCGAAGCCCGAAAGAATGAAGCCTGCGCCGAACGCGCCCATGATCACCCAGCCCACGAGATCGTAGGGNGCGGGCGCGAGCAGCGTGATGACGATGCCGATGCCGAAGGTGTAGAGCGAGGTACGCGGCATGCGCAGCTGTGCCGGNACGTCCTCGCGCGGACGCTTGGCACGACCCGACATCGAGACGATGCCGCGGGCNACATANTACATNCCNAAAAGAATGCCGACCCAGGTGGCGCCCTGNACNAGNGGCAGCATCACCNGCATCAGCGACTTCATGTCCTCGATGCTGGCCGCATCGAGTGTGAGGCCCTGATTNCCTTCCTTNAGGATTTCAACGAAGGAATCGACCAGTTCGCCGGCAAGCTCNGGGCCGTAGCCCATCACCGCGCCGAGAATGACCAGGACGACGGCNACGATGGTGCAGATCTGCGCNACGATGTCGGAAAGCGGNTACCAGGCAAGCCGGCCTTCCGGCCCGCCGATTTCCTCGGCCGGACGCGCCAGGTTGCTCAGATGCGCAATCCAGGCNGCGGGGCCGAGGGAGGTCAGGGCAGCGGACAGCGCAGCCAGCGGGCCGGAAATTGTCGCGATCACGGCGGTGCCGCTGAGAACTGCGATGATCGACGCGAGGTTCGACCAGCCGAGGCCCGCGATAAGAACGGGCAGCGACGCTGAAGCGATCAGGAGCATGGCCATGTAGGACGGCGCAGTGGCACCGGCCAGCAGGAGCGCTGACGCGATCCCGGCAATCAGGCCGACGAGGGCCGATATGGCTTTGGTGTCTTGCATCTCGCTGTCCTGCATTGCGCAGTTAGGGGCGGGCGGTTCGCCTCAAAGCCCCAACTCGGTTCTTTTGGTTCGATCCCGTTTCGCGGCCTCCCGCGAAGAGGAAAATCCGGGTGGTCCGAAGTCCGCCCGGAAAAGGCATGACCGGCGATCCGTGGACCGCCGGTGTTATCAGCTTAGCTGATGACGTAAGGCAGCAGGCCGAGGAAACGGGCGCGCTTGATCGCCTTGGCGAGTTCGCGCTGCTTCTTCTGGCTCACAGCCGTGATGCGGGACGGAACGATCTTGCCGCGCTCGGAAACGTAGCGCTGCAGCAGACGGACGTCCTTGTAGTCGATCTTCGGAGCGTTGGCACCGGAGAACGGGCAGGTCTTGCGCCGGCGGTGGAACGGGCGGCGCGTCGGGATCTGGTTGATATCGACCATGATTGTCTCTCCTTAGTCGCGCGGGCGGCGCGGGCCGCGATCGCCACGGGGGCCGCGGTCGCCACGATCATCGCGATCGCGCTTCTGCAGCATGGCCGACGGGCCTTCCTCGTGAGCTTCGACCGAAACGGTCATGAAGCGCAGGATGTCTTCGTTGAAGCGCATCTGGCGTTCCATTTCCTGGACAGCCTTGGCCGGTGCGTCGATGTCCATCAGCGCGTAGTGGGCCTTGCGGTTCTTCTTGATCCGGTAGGTAAGGGACTTGAGGCCCCAGTTTTCGATACGCCCGACCTTGCCGCCATTTTCCTCGATGATGCCCTTGTAGGTGTTCACAAGTTCATCGAGCTGCTGGGCGGATACATCCTGCCGGGCAAGGAATACGTGCTCGTAAAGCGCCATGATTTCTTTGCCTTTCTTGCGTTAATTCACCCGGATCGGCGCTAAGCCCCAGCGACTTGCCTGTCGGTTTGCACCGCGCAAGAAAGACGTTTCGAGACGGTCGTGAGCGGAGACACGGGAGGCCGGGACACTCTTGTCCCTGCAGGCTGACTGCCAGCCCTCCGTACAGCCACCAGCCGATTGACCGGGTGTTCGAACGGGCTGGCCTATACGCGCTCTCTCGCGGAAACACAAGTGCTTTGGCCCAGAAAGCGGGATCGAGGCGGCATCCGCCGTTCAAACATCTAGGTATAAGCGCGTATATCAAGCGGCATGCATCGTTAAAATTGCATTTGACCGCTTAACCGCAGCTTATGCGGGGATGGTTTATGCCTTTCATGTCAACATACGGCCATCAGGGCCGGTTTGTTTTTCCCAAGGTATAGCTATGAAAAGCACAAATCGCTTCCTCGCGGTCGCGGCGGCGCTTGCCGTTGCGTTCTTCGCACAGAATTCATGGGCCTCGCAGGTTGTCCTCTCCCTCGATGGAGCTGTCGCCGGCGGCCACGTCGACATGACCGTTGATGAAATCGAGGCGCTCGGCGTCGAGAAAATCGAGACGACAACCCCCTGGCATGATGGAAAGGTTGTCTTTGAAGGTGTCCCGCTCCAACGCCTCCTCGAAAAGGTCGGTGCGACCGGCACCGAACTCGATATCGTTGCTCTCAACGACTACCGCACCCGTGTGCCTGTCGAGGACGCGGCCAAATTCGGCGTCATTCTTGCCAGTCGCAAGGAGGGGCAGCCAATGCCCGTCAGCGACAAGGGGCCGCTTTTCGTGATCTATCCCTTCGACAAATATCCGGAGCTGCGCAACGAGGTCTATTACTCCCGCTCCGCCTGGCAGGTTCGCTCGATCACCGTCGAATGACGGTGTGAGGCCTGAGAGGAGGTGCACGTGCGTTTTGCTTCAAAAGGGTTCAGATTGTTCGCGGTCGGCGCAGCACTTGTCATCGTCGCGATCTACTTCGTTCATTCGAGCCTGATTACCGCATCCGAGGATGCGGTGGAGCGGTCGGCGCGCTACGACGTCGCCTGGGTCGGAGCCGGCGGCCGGTTGGAAGCAGCCAAGCTGCAGATGGCCCTTGCCAGTTATATCAGCACGAAAGATCCTCAGGCCGCTGCACAGGTGGCCCTCTATACCGAGATCCTCGTCAATCGCTTCGGCATCTATGAAGCACCTGCGTTCAGGGCTTTTCTCAACGCCAAACCGGGCCGCGAGCGAATTCTTGATCGCGCGGAGGGCGAGTTCCTGAAGGCGCGTCCGCAACTACTCGATGTGGAAAGTCTCGCTGACGGCGATCTCGCGGAGCTTACTCAACGCCTTGCGGGTGTGTTGAGCGCAGTCGACCGCGTCGGCGCCGAGGCACATACGGAATCGGTCGAGGCAGCCGAACTCTACCGACAGGAGGTCCGCCGGCAGCAACAGCTCCAGCGTTGGCTGACGACCGGCTTGTTCGTCCTGATCGCCACGGTTGTGGGAGTTGTGGCGCTGCAGAACCGCTTTCTCGACCGCGCTCACCGCCAAGCCAAACGAAACGCTGTGGATTTCGCCCATCTGGCCCGCCACGACGCGCTGACCGGACTGCCCAACCGCATGGCTTTCAACGAGACCTTTGAACGGCTGATCGCGGAGCAGTCGGTATATCCGGACCGGGGGCTCGCCATATTTGCCATCGATCTCGACGGTTTTAAGAGTATCAACGACACTCTCGGCCACGCGGTCGGCGACCTGTTGTTGAGGGCCGTCGCGGAACGGTTGGAGAGACGCACTTCTTCACTATCCAACACGCTGATCGCGGCGCGTCTGGGCGGCGATGAGTTCGTTGTCGTTCTCGATGCAGCGGTTGGTGAAGACGAAGTTCTGTCACAGGCTCAAAGACTCCTTGCTGACGTGTGCCTGCCCTATCGATCGAGCGACACCACACTCATGCTCGGCGCCACGATCGGCGTCGCGCTTTCATCGACTGGTAGTGATGCCAAGGATCTGCTGGTCGACGCGGATCTTGCACTCTCGCTAGCGAAAGCACACGGCAAGGGCACGGTTCTGCGCTTCGATCCGAACATTCGGGATACGTATGAACGGCGGAGCCGGCTCGAGAGCGACATGCGTGATGCCCTCGTGGCCGGGGATATCCGCCCCAATTATCAGCCGAAAGTGGATATCCTGACCGGTCGGGTAATCGGCTTGGAGGCACTCGCGCGCTGGTCTCATCCCGCACTCGGCATGGTTTCTCCCTGCGAGTTCATCCCCATCGCCGAAAGCTCCTCCGTCATCGTCGAACTCGGGCGTACCATCCTGGAGACCGCCTGTCGCGACGCGCTCAACCTGCCGGAGGAAATCGGTATTTCGGTCAATCTCTCGGTCAACCAGTTTCTCCGCGACGACATTGTCGAGACGGTGCGCAGAACGCTTCAGGCCACCGGTTTGTCGCCGCAGCGGCTGACGCTCGAGGTGACCGAATCGCTGATGATCTCGGACGCCGGCAGCGCGGTGGACACACTGGTCCGCCTGAAGGCGCTCGGCGTCTCCATCTCCCTCGACGATTTCGGCACAGGCTATTCGGCGCTGTCCTATCTTCGGTCTTTCGACTGGGATGAAATCAAGATCGACCGTTCCTTTGTCATGGAGCTGGAAACGGACCGGCGCGCTCGTGCCATCGTCCGCTTGATCACCTCGATGGCCGGCGAACTCGGTATCCATGTGACCGCTGAAGGCGTGGAGACGAACGGCCAGATTGACGCGTTGAGTCGGGCCGGGTGCCAGACCGGGCAGGGCTATTTCTACGGCAAGCCCATGCCGCTCGAAGACCTTGCCGCAGCCATCCTGAACAGCTTCGACGCCAGCCAGCCGGAGAGCAACGGCTCCGTAAGAGAGCCGATTGCCTCCTGAGCGAAGAGCGGGGGTTCCGATCCCGTTTGTGCGGGCGCGTTACATCGGCATCGGATGCGCGCGACGTGCCGCGTCGATATCGGCGAGCACCTCGTCGGACAGCTTCACGTCGATGGCACCAAGACAAGTGTCGAGCTGCTCCATCGAGGTGGCACCGATGATTGTGGACGTCATGAACGGACGGCCGATGCAGAAGGCGAGCGCCATCTGGGCGGGGTCGAGGCCGTGCTTCCTGGCGACCGACAGATAAGCGTCCGTCGCAGCCTCGACGTTCGGGGTCCAGCGCCCACCGAGATTCTCCACGCGCGAGCGGCGCGAGTTTTCCGGAACCGAGCCGTCCTGGTATTTGCCGGTCAGAATGCCGGCGGCAAGCGGCGAGTAGGTCAGAAGCCCCACATCCTCGTGATGTGCGACTTCGGCGAGATCCAGGTCGAAATGGCGGCAGAGCAGGTTGTACTCGTTCTGCACCGAGGCGACGCGCGGCAGGCCGTTGTCCTCGGCAAGCCGGATGAGCTGCATGATGCCCCAGGCACTGTCGTTGGAGACGCCATAGGCGCGGATCTTGCCTGCCTTCACCGCATCGTCGAGCCCGCGCAGCGTGTCGAGAAGGTCCTCAAGCATCTTCCGGCCCTTGGGCTGCTTTGATGCGTCGAAATCCCAGTTCTTGCGGAAATGATAGGAGCCGCGATTGGGCCAGTGCAGCTGGTAGAGATCAATGTGATCGACACCGAGACGATCGAGGCTCATGTCGAGCGCGCGCGTGATCGAATCGCGCGAAATATCCTCGCCGCCCCGAATCCACTCATTGCCGTTGCCGGTGATCTTGCTCGCGAGAATGATCTCGTCGCGCTTGCTGGATTTCTTGAACCAGCTTCCGAGAATTTCCTCGGTCTTGCCTTGCGTCTCGGCGCGAAGCGGGCAGGTGGGGTAAAGTTCGGCGGTGTCGAAGAAGTTCACGCCGGCGTCGACAGCGCGATCCATCTGGGCGTGGCCTTCGGCCTCGGTGTTCTGTTCGCCGAAGGTCATCGTGCCAAGGCAGATTTCGCTCACGGTCATGCCGGTGCGGCCGAGCGGGTTCATTTTCATGTCAGGGATTTCCGGTTGGTCGGGAGTGGTGCGCCGCAAGATAATGGCTAAGCGGTCGAGATCAACCCTGCCGACCGCTCAGCATTCAACTCGGCTTGGGCTGAACTCAGGCAAGCAGAAGCCAGCCGGTATAGCCGCTATAAAGGACGAGCAGCCCGATCCCGGCCAGTCGCCCAATTCCGCGACCGGTGGCGATCAGGCCGGCCAACAGGAATGCCGTGAGGATCATCACCGGGATATCGACGGCAGCCATCCCCGCTGAAATGCCGACTGGTGAGATCAGCGCTGTAATCCCGAGAATGCCGAGAATGTTGAAGACATTCGAGCCGATGACATTGCCAAGCGCGACATCCCCATGCCGGCGGATGGCGGCCGCGACTGATGTCGCCAGTTCCGGGAGCGAGGTGCCGACGGCAACGACGGTCAGGCCGATGGTTGCTTCCGACAGCCCGAAAGCCCGCGAGATCTCGATAGCCGAACCCACGAGCCAGTTGGCGCCGGCAAACAGAGCAACGAGCCCGATCAGAACCGAAGCTGCGGCGATCGGCATGGAGCGCCGCCAGGCGGGAAGCGTATCCGGTTGGTTCTCGGTTTCCACGCCTATGCCGCTTCGCGCCGCATAGGTGAGATAGCCGATGAGCATCAGCAGCATCACGCCGCCGGCAATCCGTCCGACTCCGCCCCAGATGCCGAGCGCGAGCATCAGGATGCTGGCCGCGAGCATCACCAGAAGATCGCGGCGATAGGCGATGAATTTGGCGGCGATCGGCGCAATCAGCGCGGCCACTCCGACGATCAGCAGAATGTTGGCGATATTGGAGCCCACCACATTGCCGATGGCGATGTCAGGCGCGCCATCGAGCGCAGCCTTTACCGACACCACAAGCTCCGGCAGCGAAGTGCCGAAGCCAACGATGGTCACACCGATCAGGAGCGGCGGCATCGAGAAACGGCGGGCGATCGTAACTGCGCCCGATACCAGAGCCTCAGCGCCGAGCGACAGCAGAACAAGGCCGCCCAGCAGGCCGGGCAGCGTCGAAACAAGAGCAGTGGACATTGTGCGTCAGGCGTCGAGCGCTTCGGCTTCAGGCTTGGGATCGGGGTAGCGTTCCGCCGCGATCGCCATCTCGACCAGCTTCCAGGTGGCCCAGAGAGCAGGCACGAGGATCACGGCACCGAAGACGACTTGCACGACCATGCTGTGGCCGATGAAGTCGACCGTCGCCCAGTAAAGAAGCATGGCGACGAGCCAGATTTCCGAGCCGATCAGTATGATCGCGCCCGAGGCAAGCAGGAGTGCAGCGATCAGGCTGCGGCGAACCGGAGGGCTCTTTTCGATGACCTTGATGGTGGAGGGAGCGTTGTCCGGGCTTTGACCGGCAGAGGCGGGATGCGACATGGCGACAATCCGAATATGGCGCTGCTGAAATCGAGCGCTGCGTGCGAATAAATGAGCGCACATTGCGGCGCTTTCAAGTGGGCTGCATGTCGGAGCGCAAAATAGTCGTAGTTGGGTGTTGGGAAACGGCTTGAAAACTCGCACGCGCGGCTCATCGCCTTGACATTACCCTCGGGAATGTCGATGGAACGCGCCCAAATGAACAAGCGTTTGCCGGCAGGCCCACACAGGTTTCCGGCAATGAGACAAAACCGATAAGGGAGACGTCATGGCGCGCGCATTCACTTTTCCCGGTCAGGGAAGCCAGTCCGTCGGCATGGGCAAAGAGCTCGCTGAAACCTTCGCTGAGGCGAGGGCGGTCTTCGAGGAAGTCGACGAGGCTCTCGGCGAAAAGCTTTCGACCGTGATGTTCGAAGGTCCAGAGGAAACGCTGACGCTGACCGCCAACGCTCAACCCGCTTTGATGGCTGTATCGATGGCGGTGATGCGGGTGATCGAGGCGCGCGGCCACAAGCTCGAAGATCTCGCCTCCTACGTCGCCGGCCACTCTCTTGGCGAATATTCCGCTCTTTGCGCTGCCGGGACATTCTCACTTGCCGATACTGCCCGCCTGCTGCGTATTCGCGGCAATGCCATGCAGTCGGCAGTTGCTCCCGGCGAGGGTGCCATGGCCGCCATCATCGGTCTTGAGGCGGGCGATGTTCAGGCTGCTTGCGAAGAAGCTGCGGAAGGCGATGCCGTCTGCCAGATCGCCAACGACAATGGCGGCGGACAGCTCGTTATCTCAGGCATGAAGCCTGCGGTCGAGCACGCAGCCCGCATTTGCACCGACAAGGGCGCCAAGCGCGCGGTCATGCTGCCGGTGTCCGCACCCTTCCATTCGGCTCTCATGCAGCCGGCAGCGGAAGCGATGCGCCAGGCGCTTGCCGACGTGTCGAAAAAGGCGCCTGTCGTCCCGGTCGTGGCCAATGTGCGTGCCGCCCCGGTCACCGATCCCGAGGAAATTGCGGAATTGCTCGTCGAGCAGGTAACGGGCCAGGTTCGCTGGGCCGAGACCGTTGCCTGGTTTGCCGCTAACGGCGTCGACACGCTGGCCGAAGTCGGTTCCGGCAAGGTACTCTCGGGCCTCGCCCGCCGCATCGATCGCAGCCTCAATTCCGTGGCGCTCGGAACTCCGTCGGATATAGACGCCTTCCTCGCAAGCCTCGAAGGCTGATACGTTTTAGATAAGAGATAACCCTGAAAGGGATGATCCCATGTTCGATCTGACCGGCCGCAAGGCCCTCATCACTGGCGCCTCCGGCGGTATTGGCGAAGCGGTAGCGCGTGCGCTGCATGCGCAGGGCGCGATCGTCGGGCTCCACGGCACCCGTGTCGAGAAGCTGGAGGCTCTGGCCGCCGATCTCGGTTCCAACTGCAATGTGCTCGCCGCCAACCTGTCGGACCGCGCTGAAGTGGCGGCCCTCGGCAAGCGAGCCGAGGAAACGCTCGAAGGCGTCGATATTCTCGTCAACAATGCCGGGATCACGAAGGATGGTCTGTTTGTGCGGATGACTGACGAGCAGTGGGACGACGTTCTCGAGGTCAACCTCGGTTCGGTGTTCCGTCTCACTCGCGAACTGGCTCACCCGATGATGCGCCGCCGCCATGGCCGCATCGTCAACATCACCTCGGTCGTCGGCGTCACCGGCAATCCCGGCCAGGCGAACTACTGCGCCGCCAAGGCCGGCATGATCGGTATGTCCAAGAGCCTCGCGCAGGAAATCGCCAGCCGCAACGTCACCGTCAACTGCGTGGCGCCGGGCTTCATCGAATCCGCCATGACAGACAAGCTCAACGAAAAGCAGCGTGGCGCGATCATGGGCGCGATCCCGATGTCGCGGATGGGCACTGGTGCCGAAGTGGCGTCCGCGGTGTCCTACTTGTCGTCGAACGAGGCAAGCTATGTCACCGGCCAGACGATTCACGTCAATGGCGGCATGGCGATGATCTGATAGCTGTGAGGGGCGGCTGGGCCAAACCCCTTCACAACACCGGCGGGGATCATGTAATACGGGGATAATTTTCGGCTTTGCCCGGCAAAAAAACCGTGTTACGTCCCGCCGACCATGGCGCGGAACCGGCGGCAACCGGGTAACATGGATGCTTAATCCACAGTCCTGCCCTTGCGGGCGGCGACCCGGCAAACTAAAAGTCCCGCCGAACTTGATTGGTAGTGCCGACCCCGTTAAAGGGCGTTGGAGTAACTTGGACAGGTTGAGGAAACCGTTATGAGCGATATCGCAGACCGCGTTAAGAAAATCGTTGTCGAACACCTGGGCGTTGAGGAAGAAAAAGTCACCGAAAGCGCAAGCTTCATCGACGATCTCGGCGCGGACTCGCTGGACACTGTCGAGCTCGTCATGGCCTTCGAAGAAGAGTTCGGTATCGAAATCCCGGACGATGCAGCCGACACCATTCTGACCGTCGGCGACGCTGTCAAATTCATCGAGAAGGCCCAGGCCTGATCCATCCCAACCGCCGGACGGGTATGCGTATCCTCCGGCGGTTTTGGATTCCGGTGGCAACTTTCCCGTCAGGGAACAGTTAAACACCGCAGCATCAGATTAATCCGGACCTGAATTCATGAGACGCGTTGTCATCACCGGCACTGGGCTGGTCACGCCGCTTGGTTGCGGAACCGAGATCACCTGGAAACGAATTCTGGACAGCCAGAGCGGCATCAGCCGCGTCACCTCCTTCGAGGTGGATGATCTGGCCGCACAGATTGCCGGGCAGATTCCGACGGATCCGACGGACGAGGGATATTACAATCCTGACGACTGGATGGAGCCGAAGGAGCAGCGCAAAGTTGATCCCTTCATCGTCTATGGCATGGCAGCCGCCGAGCTGGCACTGAAGGATGCAGGCTGGAAGCCCGAAACCGACGAAGACCAGATCGCCACCGGCGTGCTGATCGGCTCGGGCATCGGTGGTCTCGAGGGTATCGTCGAGGCCGGCTACACGCTGCGAGACAAGGGTCCACGGCGCATTTCGCCCTTCTTCATCCCGGGCCGGCTTATCAACCTCGTCTCTGGCCAGGTATCGATCCGCCACAAGCTGCGCGGTCCGAATCATTCCGTCGTCACCGCCTGCTCGACCGGTGCGCACGCCATCGGCGATGCCGCTCGTCTGATCATGCTTGGAGATGCCGACGTGATGGTCGCGGGCGGCGCTGAATCGCCGGTCTGCCGTATCGCGCTCGCCGGCTTTGCCGCCTGCAAGGCCTTGGCAACCGATTTCAACGACCGGCCGACCGAGGCATCGCGCCCCTATGACCGCGACCGTGACGGCTTCGTCATGGGCGAGGGCGCTGGTATCGTTGTTCTCGAGGAACTCGAGCATGCCAAGGCACGTGGCGCGAACATCATCGCCGAAGTTGTTGGTTACGGCCTGTCGGGCGACGCCTACCACATCACGGCGCCGGCCGAAGATGGCGACGGCGCCTATCGCTGCATGAAGATGGCGCTCAAACGTGCCGGTCTCACCCCCGCTGACATCGATTACGTCAACGCCCATGGCACTTCGACCATGGCGGACACGATCGAGCTCGGTGCCGCCGAGCGTCTACTCGGCGATTCGGCCTCCAAGGTCTCGATGTCCTCGACCAAGTCAGCAACCGGCCACCTTCTTGGCGCCGCCGGAGCAATCGAGGCGATCTTCTCGGCGCTCGCCATTCGCGACAATATCGTTCCGCCGACCCTCAACCTCGACAATCCCGAGAGAGAGACCGCGATCGACCTGGTTCCGAAGGTCGCCCGCAAGCGTCAGGTGGATGTTGCGCTGTCCAATTCCTTCGGCTTTGGCGGCACCAACGCATCGCTGGTTCTGCGCCGCTACCAGGATTGATCCGCAAACTTTGATTTGCGGTGTTTTATCCCTATCTTTCAGACCGAATCAACGCGTCTGCCCATTGCGCGGCAAACCGGCTTTTTGCCACATTGATCCCTGAAATTTCGGGGATTCGAAATGAGGATATGACGTGACTGAATCCAACGACGCCAACAACGGGACCTTCGGACGGGCAGGCGCTGAGAAGGGCCAGGATGATGGCGCCAAGGGACAGGCCAAGGGCCCGATTGTCCCGGTTTCCCCCTCCCAGGCTCTCAAGCCCGAGAAAGTGCCGCTGCCGCCAAAGCGGTCGCGCCGGGCACGCAGCCAGGTGGTCATATTCCTCAACTTCATCATGACGATGATGATCCTGGTTGCAGTCGCAGCCGTCGGCCTGTTCTGGTACGGCAAGACCGAATTCGAAGGCGAAGGCCCGCTTGAGCAGACGACGGCCTTCATGGTGCCCGAGGGCGCCGGCTTCAACCAGATTGCCTCCTCGCTGGAACAGCGCGGCATGATCTCCGATCAGCGCGTCTTCCGTCTCGCCGGTCGCACTGTGATGGGCGACGACACGATCAAGGCCGGCGAGTATGAGATCAAGGCCCACGCCTCCATGCGCCAGATCCTCGACCAGATGCGCGATGGTCGGTCGATCCTGCATTCGTTCACGATCCCCGAGGGCTACACCACGTACCAGATCATCCAGAAACTGCGGGACGAGCCGCTGCTGACAGGCGATCTGCCGGAGGACCTGCCCGAGGAAGGCGATCTTCTGCCCGAGACCTACAAGTTTTCGCGCGGTGCCGAACGTGCCGATATTCTGGCCCAGATGGAGCGGGCACAGACCCGTGCGCTTGACCAGATCTGGGATCGTCGCGATCCGGACCTGCCGCTCGAGAGCAAGGAAGAACTCGTCATCCTGGCGTCGATCGTCGAGAAGGAAACCGCACGCGCCGGCGAGCGTCCCCGTGTGGCCAGCGTATTCTACAACAGGCTTGCCAAGGGCATGCGCCTGCAGTCCGACCCGACCGTGATCTACGGCATTTTCGGCGGCGAGGGAAAACCCTCCGACCGGCCGATCTACAAGTCGGATCTCGAAAAGGATACGCCCTACAACACCTACACGATCAACGGTCTGCCGCCGGGGCCGATCGCCAATCCGGGTCGTGAATCGATGGAAGCCGTGGCCAACCCGTCGCGTACCGAGGATCTCTACTTCGTTGCAGACGGTTATGGCGGACATACATTCGCCAAGTCGCTTGACGAGCACAACGCCAATGTGGCGCGCTGGCGCAAGCTGATGCGCGAACAGGAAGCCAAGGCGAAAGCCGATGCGGCCAATCAGGCCGAGGGGAGCCAGTAGGCGGGAGAGGCCGCGCGGAAAGGCGCGTCGTCGATGCCGCTCTGGATGGAGGGAGCATGTCGGTACAATCCATGACCGGGTTCGCCCGGTCTGAAGCCAGCTGGAATGGGGCCCGGTTCGTCTGGGAGATCCGCTCGGTCAACGGCAAGGGTCTCGACGTTCGCATGCGCCTGCCACAGGGTTTCGAGGCTCTGGAAGTCCCCGCTCGCAAGGCCGTCTCGGACGCCTTCGCCCGCGGTAACATGCAGGTCACGCTGCAGGCGGGCGAAGGTGCTCAGGCTGTCCAAGCGGTGGTCAACGAGGATGCGCTCGAAGCCGTCATCGGTCTGGTCGGCAAGCTCGGTGACCGCCTCGACGCCCAGAAGCCCACGCTCGACGGGATTCTCAATATCCGCGGCATTCTCGAACTCAGGGAGCCGGAACTCGAAGCCGATGAGCGTGCGGACCGCGACAAGGCGATCCTCAAGGGACTCACCGAGGCGATCGAAGCGCTGGCCTCAATGCGCAAGCGTGAGGGAGCCGAAATGGTGCGCGTGCTCTCCGGCCAGGTCGACCGCATCGCGGAACTGGCGGATGCCGTCGAGAACAGCCCAGCACGCTCGCAGGAGGCCATCAGGGCTCGTCTGGCCGAACAGGTGGCAAACCTTCTCGACGCCCATCAGAGCCTCGATATGGACCGTATCCACATGGAAGCGGCGATCCTTGCGACGAAGGCGGATCTGCGCGAGGAGATCGACAGGCTCAAGGCCCATGTAGGAGCGGTGCGCGAACTGCTGTCCGAGGGCGGCCCGGTCGGTCGGAGGCTGGACTTTCTGGCACAGGAATTCAATCGCGAAACCAATACGATATGTTCCAAGTCGAATGCCGCTCAGGTGACGGCCATCGGACTTGATCTGAAAGTTCTCATCGATCAGTTTCGCGAACAAATTCAGAATCTGGAGTGATCATGGCCGGCATCAGCCCCGACGAACTGCCTTCAAGTCGCATCAAGCGCCGGGGCCTCATGCTGGTCTTGTCCTCGCCCTCTGGCGCCGGCAAGTCGACCATTGCGCGCAACCTGCTCGATTCCGACATGCAGCTCAGCCTCTCCGTCAGCGTCACCACGCGCCCGCGCCGCGGCAGCGAGATCGACGGCGTGCACTATCACTTCCTTACCGAGCGGGAATTTTCGCGCATGCGCGACAATGACGAGCTTCTGGAATGGGCGGAGGTTCACGGCAATTTCTACGGCACGCCCCGCGAGGCCGCCGAACGCGCCATGTCGGAAGGCCGCGACATGCTTTTCGACATCGACTGGCAGGGCGCGCAGCAGCTTCAGGAACGCATGTCCGCCGACGTCGTCTCGATCTTCGTGCTGCCGCCCTCGATGGCGGAACTGCGTCTTCGCCTCAACCGCCGGGCAGAAGACACCGCCGAGGTCATAGAACGCCGGCTCGCCAATGCGCGCGCCGAAATCGAGCACTGGCGCGAATACGACTACTGCGTGGTCAATGACGATCTCGAACGTGCCTATGATGCGGTGAAGGCAATTGTCCAATCCGAACGTCTGCGCCGCGACCGTCGTCCGGGCCTGTTCGAATTCGTCTCCGATCTGCTCAACGAGCCCGACCGAAGCTGACGCCCATCGGGCCGTCAGCCGCGCCGCTCGCCATGGGTGCGCGCCAGAAGGCAGAACTCTTCCAGTGACAGCGTTTCAGCACGCCGTGTCGGATCGATGCCGGCGGTTTCGAGCAGTGCTTCTCCTCCCACCGGCTTGAGGCTCTGGCGCAGCATCTTGCGGCGCTGTCCGAAGGCTGCCTGGGTGATCCGTTCCAGGTCGGCGAGCGAGCAGGGCAGGCGGCTCTCTCTCGGCGTCAGGTGGACGACAGAGGAGGTGACCTTCGGCGGCGGGTTGAAGGCCTGCGGCGGAATGTCGAACAGGATTTCCGCATCGGCGATCCAGCCGGCGAGCACACCCAGCCGTCCGTAGTGGTTGGAGCCTGGCTTGGCGACGATGCGCTGGCCGACTTCCTTCTGGAACATCAGCGTCATGGAGGTCCAGAACGGGTTGTCTACATCGCGGGTCAGCCAGTTGATCAGGAGCTGGGTGCCCACATTGTAGGGCAGGTTGGCAACTATCCGGACCGTCTCGCCGCCGGCAAGCTCCGCGAGGTCCACCTTCAATGCATCGCCTTCGATGACCTCCAGCCTTCCCGGATAGTGCTCACCGATTTCCGCAAGTGCCGGCAGACACCGTGTGTCGCGCTCGATGGCGATGACCTTCTTCGCGCCGGACGAGAGAAGGGCGCGCGTCAGGCCGCCGGGACCGGGACCGATCTCGATGACGATGTGATCGTCGAGCGATCCGGCCGAGCGCGCGATCTTCTGGGTCAGGTTGAGGTCGAAGAGAAAGTTCTGGCCGAGCGCCTTGAGCGCATCGAGCCCGTGCCGGGCAACGACATCGCGCAACGGCGGCAGACCGTCGAAAGCAAGGCTCATCGGTTGATACTCATAATCAGTTCCGCAGTGCTGCGGCTTCGCTTGCCGCCATACCGGCCGCCATCAGGATCGCGGCGATCAGGCTGTCGGGACGCGCCTTGCCGGTCCCGGCAATGTCGAAAGCCGTGCCGTGGTCGGGCGAAGTCCGGATAAACGGCAAGCCGAGCGTTACGTTGACGCCGTCGTGGAAGCCGAGCGTCTTGACCGGGATCAGCGCCTGGTCGTGATACATGCAGATTGCTGCGTCATAGGTCGCGCGCGCTTCCTCATGGAACATCGTGTCTGCGGGCAAGGGACCGTAACACAAGATGCCTTCGGCCTGCAGTTGCGCGACGGCGGGGCGGATGATTTCTTCGTCCTCCATCCCTAAAGCCCCGTTCTCGCCGGCATGCGGATTGAGTCCCGAAACCGCGAGGCGCGGGCTGCGAATGCCGAAGCGACGTTCCAGGCCGAAGGCGAGGACGCGGCCGGTCTCCACGATATTCTCGGTCCTGAGAGCCTTCGGGACCCGGTTGAGCGGGATGTGTATCGTAACCGGCACGACGCGAAGATACTGGTTGGCGAGCAGCATCACAGGCAGGACTTCGAAGCCCACCTGTTTGGATGCAAGCGCACCCAGATATTCCGTATGGCCGGGAAACTTGAAGCCGGCTTCATAGAGAACCGACTTGGCAATCGGAGCGGTCACCACGCCGTCGACCCGTCCCTCGAAAGCATACTCGACCGAGAGCCTGATGGTCTCGATGACGGCGCGTCCGTTGGCTGCATTGGGCTTGCCCGCAGTGACGGCTTCCGGATAGCGCACGGGCGTCACGGGCAGGGCATCGGCGAAACGGGTGTATGCGTCCTCGGGGGAAGCCTCGATCAACGGGACATCAAGACCGAGTGCATGCGCGCGGCTCGCCAGAACATCAGGGTCGCCCACGACGGTAAATGCGGGAAGACGAGCCGGATTCCTGCGCATCCAAGCCATGAGCGCGATATCAGGCCCGATTCCGGCAGGGTCGCCCAAGCTCAGCGCAAGAGCGCCCGATCCGCCTTCGGGTTTCATAAGGGACCTGTCCTAGCGGTTCGAGATCACAGCGCGCTTGCGCAGCTCGTCGAGGTACTTTTCCGCGTCGGCGCTGTCGCCGGCACCATCCTCGTTCTCCGCCTGGAACACCATGGCGGCTGCTACGTCGTCGGAAACGGTTTTCGACGAGCAAACGGCGATGAACTCGATGCCGCGATCGGTCTTGCGCGTGCGCGTCGTACCGCCGGATTTCGTGCTCTCGATCGCCTGCTTCCAGTCACCCGGCAGCTGTGGCTGAAGAACGCGACCGAGATCGCGAACGGTAACGTCCTTGAGGCTTTTCACCATGTCGTGGGTGGTGCCGCAATTGGAGAACTGACCGCGCATCCGCTCGGCTTCGCGCTGGCGCGCCCCCAGATAGGAGCCCGAACGCTTGTTCTGCGGCACGACGAAAATGACCTGCTGGAGAATGTACTCGGTGGTGGAGGGCTTCGATCCGCCCTTTTCGAGCATCTTGGCCACCATGTCCTGCGTCGACGAGTTTTCAGAGCCGAAACGCGCCTTGACCATACGCGGCCATGTCATCTGCACGCGGATGAAATCCTTGAAGTGCCCTGCGGTAACGCCGGCCTGCGACAGGATCTGGGTAAGCTGCTTGGTCGACATCTTGTTGTTGGCGGCAAAGCGCTGGAATGACGCCTCAACCTGCGCATCGGGGATGGTCGCCCCAACGCGGCGGGCTTCCTGCATCTTCAGCGCTTCTTCGGTCAGCTGTTCGCGCGCCTTCTGCTGAAGGTTGCCTTTCTCCCGCTGCAGCTTGAGAAAAGCCACACGCCGCGAGAGGTCGACGCTGGTAATGGCCTGCTTGTTGACCACGATCTTGATTTCGCTGGCTGCCTGCGCAGGTGCGACGACGGCCGGGCCAGCAAGAGCTGCGGTCACCATTACCGCGAAAAGGCAGCGGGCAACGCGACTGACGGGCGCTGAAATCATATCGAGTATCCTTTTCTGTCCGGCTCCTCCGCCGGTCTCCCTGCTGACATCGATCCGCTGATCGTGCCAGCTCTGATTGCCCGCCTCAATCGCCCCTACTTGCGGCAAAAGGATGACAGTCCCATAGGTCACCGTCAGCCTTCGCCGCCTGGGCGGGCGCGTTCATTGTCGTGTCAGAATGTTTTCCCGGTCGCGGCGCCGTAGTCAAGGTCTCCGAGCGTTCGGAGGCTCAGGCGGGCACCGACGCTCCACTTCTTGGGATCGCTGACATAGCTCGGCTTGCGGTTGTAAACGATGGTCAGAGCAATGCATTCGTCCTCGTAGGCCACGCCAATTGAGGAGGTGGAGAAGCGATTGTCGACGAGATCGTAGCCGGCGCCACCGAAGACGCGCCAGTTCTCCGCAAAACGCACGCTGAGCGCGCCGTTGACGCCGGATCGGTCTTCTTCGAAACCGTAGCCGGGAGAATTCGCCGGTCTCTGGGCATTGATGTCGGAATAGGTGATCGAGCCACTCAGATTCTTGTGAGAGAACATGGCTGTCAGGTCGGCGCGCTCGACATTCAGATCGTCCTTGTCGAAGCGCGCACTTGCTGAAAAGCCGACGCCGACAGGTAGCTCGATGCCTGCATAGCCGACGAAATCGGAAACGTCCTGATCCAGGCCCGAATTACGACCGGCATAGGCCAGGCTGTCCACCGCGAAGGAGTTCACGCCTGCAATATGGTAGGACTGACCAAAGAGCGCACGGGTCGTCACGCCGTTGTTGAAAGTACCGGTGTAGCGGAAGCCGATATTGGCGCGGGTGCCGCCCTCGATCCGGTCATAGCCCGAGAACTTGTCGCGCTCGAAAAGGCTTGTCGCGTCGAAAACGAAGCTCTGGGCATCCTCGTTCGGCAGTCCGCCGGCAAGTCTTTCGTTATTGCGCACGAAAATCTGTGCGATGGGCTCGATCACGTGGCTCGAGGTTTCTGTCGTCACCAGCAGGGGATAGCTTGTTTCAACACCGGCCGTCAGCATGGCGCGTGCCGCGCTGTTACTGCTCGATAGCGTAGCAGGCGTCGAGTTGGTGTCGAAATTGTGAAGATCGCCGCGCGCCGCCAGGATCGGGGTGAAACGCAAGCCACCTTCGGTGGTTAGCGTCCGCTTCCACTCGAGTTCAGCCGTGGCGCGCTCATCCGAGCCCTCGATACCGCGATAAATGCCGTCGACGACATATTCGCGCTTGCGGCTGATTGCCTGGCCGTTCACGTCGAGAGAAAGTTCGCCGCCCGCAACCGGCTGCGAGAAAATCTTGTTGTAGTCGATGACCGGATGAACGCGTGCTTCACGGTCCTCGCGGAAATCTGCCATGTCACGGCCGAGATAGCCGGAATATATCGGGTTGGTGGAGGTGCTGGGGATGACGAGTCCGTCGCGAATATCGACCCAGAAACCCCTCGCGTCGAAGTAGTTGCGCTTGCCGAGACCGGTCAGGTAGATCTCGGACTTCTGACGATCGTCGTCAAACCCCTCAATGCCGTATGTCTGCGCGAAGGTGGGGTCGGATTCCACCATCACGTTCCAGCCGAAGGCCCAGCGC
The DNA here is from genome assembly GCA_002707605.1 of Hoeflea sp. Lineage (GTDB taxonomy): Bacteria > Pseudomonadota > Alphaproteobacteria > Rhizobiales > Rhizobiaceae > Pseudohoeflea. The sequence goes on along the minus strand of PANK01000001.1, from coordinate 704,604 downwards.
GGATTGATCTTGAACTTGCCGGTTGTNCCGATAAGGCCGCGATCGTCTGCGGCGCGGTCAACGGCGGCAGTGGTCGAGTTGAATTCGTCCTGGCCATTCTGCGAGATACCCGCAGCGCGAAGCGTCACGATGCCGTTTTCGAAACGCTTGCGGAACTGGGTGTCGAGCAGGAAACCCTGATTGGTGTAGCCTGAGGTTTCGATGGTCACATCGGCGCTCGGCCCGAGCGTCAGGAAGTANGGGACNCGTGCCCAGGTGCCGAGTGCGTCATCGGTCCCGAAGGATGGTGTCAGGAANCCGCTTTTGCGCTTGCGGTCGAAATCCGGCACTTCGAGATAGGGCAGATAGGCGATCGGCATGCCGAACAGTTCAAAGCGCGCATTGCGCAGCTTCACNGTCCGCGTGCGCTCGTCCTGCACCACCTTCTCGGCCTTCACNTGCCAGATCGGCGCCTTTTCCGGGTGCTCCCTGCACGGTTGGCAAGCCGTATAGACNCCNTTGTTGAAGGTCGTCTCGACGCCGCCNCGGCGCTCCGCACTTTCGGCTGCGATACGGGTCTCGTCGGGCGTCACGATCTGCAACGCGTTGACGAAACCGTCCGCGAAGTCATCGGTAATGTCGATNTCGTCAGCGGAAATCGTGTTGCCGTCCGGCTCGAGAATCTGCACGCGGCCATAGGCGCGCATCCGGCCGGTCTGCTGGTCGTACTCGACCCGATCNGCCACGAGATTATAACCGGAGTAATCGATCTGAACGCCGCCGGTGGCGATCACCTTCTCGGTGTCGTTGTTGTAAATGAGTTCATTGGCCGTGAGCATCATGCGCGCATCGGCGGGGGCATCAATACTCGGGNCGGATTGCGCAAATACCGGCGAGGGCGCAATGGCACCCATACCGGCAAAAATCGCGCACGCAGCCGCACTGGCGCGCAATACCCCATANAGAGCTGATTTTTCAAATCGGCTCAATGCACTCACTATCCGTCCTCCTTGTGGAGAAGCACCGTCGTCCCCAATGAAGCCGCTACCACCACNGGCAGCCAGGCAGCAACTATGGGAGGCAGTGTTCCAGCCTCGCCAAATGCCTGAATGACTTCGGAAACGACATAAAGCACGAAGCCGGCGAGGATGCCACCCAGAATCACCGCCATTGATTGCCCGAACCTTACAAATCTCAGTGAGACCATTGCCGCAATCAGCGTCATTGCCGAGAATAGTGCCGGAAGTGCAACAAGTCGGTGAAATTGCATGNCATATCCATCCGCCGACACGCCATAGGAGCGGGCGGCAGCGATTTTCCCGGGAAGCTCGTAAATCGAGATGGAATCAGGTGGCACGAGTGATTCGTCGAGGAACTCCGACGAAAGGTTGGTGGGGACTTCAAACGCTTCGAGTTCTTCNCGCGGAGCGCCGGCCTGGTAACGGGTGACATCAGTCAAGAGCCACGCGCCGTCGCTGAGTTCTGCCTGCTTGGCTTCCAACCGGTCGAGCGGCTCTCCGTCGNCACCGAAACGAATGAAGGTCGCATCCCCCAGCCGCGTGCCGCCATCAGCACTGACTTCCGCGGAAATGATCGTCGCACCTTCCTCGGTCGTCTGNCGGAAGAAAGGCGGCCCGCTATCCGCAGCCGGTTGCGANGAGCTCATGCCGGCATCGAGCATCACNTTATCCTCAAGTGCGTTCGAATTCGTGGCCAGCGGATTGAGCAGGAAGATCGTNGCNAGACCGAGGAGAAGATTGGCAACNAGCAAAGGCGCGAGAAACTGCCAGGCCGAAACGCCGGAAGCACGGGCNACNACCAGTTCATATTTCCGGTTGAGCTGCATCAGNGTGGCGATTGANGCCAGGAGCGCGATGAACGGAATGGCCGTCTGCACCACGAGCGGCACNCGCAGCAGCGAGATGTAAAGNCCGAGACCGATCGTGTAGCCCGGCGAATTGGACAANCGCCCGGCCGTCTCGTTGAAGTCGACCAGAAGGATGATGAGGACCACGGCGAAGAANTAGCCGATGAAGGTCTTGAGATAATGACGGAAAAAATACCGCCAGAGGGTTCCGGGCACGATTCTCATCTCACCTTCGCTTCACGCCGCAACTTCCGGCGATAGCGGGTTTCCAGGTAGTTATAGAACTGTGTGACCCGATGCGTGACGATGGCGATGCGTCGTGAAAGCGCCGACGGCATGCGCGGAATGGTTCCGGTGGCAGCCAGCGCAAAGGATAGTGCGGTGGCGGCGACCGGTACGGCGAAAGCGGCGAAATACACGGCAGTGGACTGGCCTGCTTCCTCGGCGGAATAGAAGCCGAAGGCGCGCAGCAACACCACGGCGCCGACGACGCCGACGATGCTCTGCACCTTCTCCTGCCTGTTGGTCACGGCCTTGCCCATATAGATGAAGGCGAGAAAACCGAAGGCGAGGGGATACAGCCAGCCGGTCAGTCGTTCGACGACTTCCTTGGAGATTTCGCCGGGATGCTGGTTCTTGAAATAATCGTCTTCCGGCGGATTGAGCAGATAGAGCGTCGATTGTTCCCGCGGGCGGAAGGTTTTGCGGTCGTTGGTACTTGGCAGGAACGATGACAGGTCCAGCGCATAGGAATCGAAGGTGACGATCGAGATCTTGCCGGACTGTGTGTCGCGCTGCTGGGCCTCCCCGTCGGCAAGCACCAGAAAACGCTCTTCGCCCACCTGAAGCACGCGGCCGCGCTTGGCAAAATACACGACGTCGTTGTTCTCGCCGCGCCGGTCGGACAGGAAGATGCCGCCGAAATCGCCGCCGGGATACATCTGGTCGATATGCACGTACAGGCCTTCGCTCAGCCGCTGGAAGCTGCCCTTGCGCACTGCCAGCGACAAGAGGTCGGCAGAGGCTTCGGCAATCGTATCGCCAAAGGCCCGGTTGGCCCTCGGTTCCAGCATGTTGGCACTGGCGAATGTGAAGGCGGAAATGAGAACCGACAGGGCGAGAATGGGCCGGAGTACGACCCAGGGCCCGGCACCGGCAGACTCCATCACCACGAGCTCGGAGTCCGAGTTCATGCCGTTGAGCACCTGGGTGATCCCGATGAGAAGCGCGAACGGAGCCACGATCGAAAGCACGCTGGGAATGAGGAAGATGGTAATCTTGCCGAAAGCGAGGAGCGCCTGCTCGCTCGATGTGAGAATATTGAGCCGCAAGAGAACCTGAGTTGTCAGCACCAAAAGGGTCGCCGAAACCAGCGACCAGAAGGTCAGAACCGCCATGCGCCGGAAAAGGTAGCCTTCGAACTCTCTCATAGACCCTTGTTTCGTCAGTCACCCGCCGCTGGACGTGGTTGGACTGCGTATGGCGGGTAGCCCTCCCGCCCGACAGTGTCAATCAATCCCGACGCGCCATTAAAAACCAATTTGGATAATTGTGAGGTAACAAACAGGGTTAACCAAATCCCAGTTTTCCCGTTACGGGAATTAGCCCCGGTAACTTTTTGGGCCCATTCTCCGGGCGCAGGCGGGCTTGAAAGGGCAGGGGCAGGCACTACCATAACAAACCTGCTTGGAACCGCTTCTCAAGGCCGAGACCTTCCAAACCGATCCTTGCCTTTAGGGCCAAAAGGGTGATGATCGCCGGCCTGAGCCCGGTCCTCATTTGGACAACCGTATTTCTGGAGAACCCATGTCTGTCGAAATCGATATTTCCTTCGCAAAATCCGCAAAGATTTCAGGCGGCCTCGCAGTCGCCATCGGCACCGAGACGGAGCCGGTTTCCGCTGCGGCGCGCGGCTTCGATCCCGCCGATGTGCTCGACAAGGCCGTGTCGGTCGCCGGCTTCAAGGGAAAGGCCTATGCGACGGTCGATATTCTGGCACCGAAGGATTCTCCGGCTGATCGCATCGCCATTGTCGGAGCCGGCAAAGCCGAGGAGCGTAGCGCCTATGAATGGATGCGCATCGGCGGAAAGATTTTTACGCTGATCCGCTCGGCAAAGACCGTCACGATCGATCTCGGCGATGGCGACGAGCCCGATGCGGACGCTGCCGCCGATCTGGCGCTCGGCCTGATCATGCGCGCCTATGATTTCGATACCTACAAGACGCCAAAGGAAGACGATGAGGACGCGACCGGCACCGTCAAGGTGACGATCGTGCATTCCGACGCCGGCGCCTGCAAGAAGGCGTTTGCCGACCGCGAGGCGGTGGCAGGCGGCGTCAAGCTGGCGCGCGATCTCGTCAACGAACCCGCCAACGTGCTCGGCCCGGTCGAGTTTGCCGCCAAGGCCAAGGAACTCGAAAAGCTCGGTGTCGAGGTGGAAATCCTCACCGAGAAGGAACTCAAGAAGCTCAAGATGGANGCGCTCCTGGGCGTGGCGCTTGGTTCGGCCCGTCCGCCACGCGTCGNCGTNATGCAGTGGAAGGGNGGCAAGTCGAANGACAAGCCGCTNGCCTTNGTNGGCAAGGGNGTNGTCTTCGANACCGGCGGCATCTCCATCAAGCCNGCCGGCGGCATGGAAGACATGAAGGGTGANATGGGCGGTGCNGCCGCGGTCATCGGCCTCATGCACACGCTTGCCGCCCGCAAGGCCAAGGTCAACGCNGTCGGCATTCTCGGNCTNGTCGAGAACATGCCCGATGGCGCTTCGCAGCGTCCGGGCGANATCGTGCGTTCGATGTCNGGNCAGACGATCGANATCATCAANACCGACGCCGANGGNCGCCTNGTTCTNTGCGANGCTCTCTGGTANTGCCGCGACCGTTTCGACCCGAAGGTGATGATCAANCTCGCCACGCTGACCGGTGCGGTCATCGTAGCCCTCGGTCATCACCATGCCGGCATGTTNTCCAATGATGACGACCTCGCTGCCGCGCTGACCAGCGCCGGTCTGAGCTCTGAGGAAAAGGTCTGGCGCCTGCCGCTCGGCCCGGAATACGACAAATTGATCGATTCCAAGTTTGCCGACATGAAGAACACCGGCGGCCGTTCGGCTGGTTCGATCACCGCGGCACAGTTCCTCAAGCGCTTCGTCAAGGACACGCCCTGGGCGCACCTTGATGTCGCTGGCACCGCGATGGGATCGCCGTCCAATGACGTGAACCGCTCGTGGGGCTCGGGCTTCGGCGTTCGCCTGCTCGACCGCTACGTNCGCGANACCCACGAGAGCTGAGTGCCGAAGTGGCCGAGGCGCTGTTCTATCATCTGACGGAATCCCGCCTTGAGGATGCCCTTCCGCCGCTTCTGGAAAAAAGTCTGGAACGCGGCTGGAAGGTCTCCGTCCATATCGGCAGCGAAGAGCGCCGCGATGCGCTCGATGCCCATCTCTGGACATTCCGCGACGAGAGTTTCCTGCCGCATGGCATCGACTTTGGGACGGATGACGGCATGGCAGAGCGCCAGCCGGTTCTTTTGACGCTGTCGGATGAACCNGCCAACNAGGCGAGCGTACGCTTTGCGGTCGACGGCTCGGACGTGCCTTCGCTCGAAGGCTGCGAAAGGTTGGTCCTGATGTTCGACGGGCACGACCAGGCGCAGGTCGAGCGTGCGCGTGNGCAATGGAAGGANCTNAAGGCCGGCGATCACACGCTGACCTACTGGCAGCAGACGTCCGACCGGCGCTGGGAGCGCAAGGCGTGAGGGCGATTGGGTCTGCACGGAAGGTATCATGCGTCTGATCGCTCTCCTGGTTGCGATCGCCGGCGCGTTGATGGCGTTCGGCTATACCGCTTGGGTGGACTTGGGTTCAGGCGCTGAAATCGGCCGCTATTCTGTAGCCACAGTCCCCACNGCGCCCAGCGGTCCGACGTTGACGCTGTCCGGCGCGGATGCACCGGTTGGCATCTATCTCACGGCATCCGTCCCTGACATCGCAGAAAAGCCTGCCGAAGGCCCGGCGACAGCGATGTATGAGNTCGTCGTCAGGCGCGGCGGCGAGGTGCTNGAGCAGAANGACGTCAGCTTTCGCTTCACCTATCCGGCCAACGACAAGGCGCTCAAACCAAGTCAGCCNCNCCAGAAGCANCTTGTACTACTCATCGATCCCGTCGACAGCGGGCCTTACGGGATAACTGTCGCNAGAAAGGGNGAGGGCGTAAGGCTTGAAAGCGCTGTGCTCTCGGTCAGGCGCAAGGCGGTCGTCNCNGACGAGCGTATNGCGCCTGCGGGTTTTCTGCTTTTGGTCATCGGAGGGGTGGCTTTCATCGTGATGCGGCGTCGCAAGAAGCCCGGCACCGATCCGCGCCCNCCNCGCTCGCACAAATGGGGCCGCTAGCTGTTGCNGCGCCATTTTTCCTTGGCGATATAGTCGACCAGGTNGTGAGCNGCCATCGGTCGGNCAAAATAGAAGCCTTGAAGGCATTCGCATCCGAAGTCGCGCAGAACCTCAAGATGTTCGCGAGTTTCAACACCCTCGGCGCAGACCTGGATTTTCTGGGATTTCCCGATGTCGATGATGGACTTGATCAGTCCACGTTGTGAGGGGCTGTCCGCAATCGGTGCGATGAGCTGCCGGTCGATCTTCAGCCGGTAGGGGTTGAGCTTCAACAAACCGATGATGGAAGCGTGACCGGTGCCGAAGTCGTCGATGGCAATATCAACGCCAAGCTCGTGAAGCTTGCCGATATGTTTGTCGTAGACCGGATCGCTGTCGTCGAGGAAAATCGATTCCAGCAACTCGATGGAGATGCGGTTTCGCGCCCATTCGTTGCGGGCGAGCGTTTCGATCAGTCCTTCGTCGGCAAGCCGGTTGGCCGACACGTTGACCGATACTTTCGGGACCGTGATACCCGCATCGTCCCAGCGTTTGAGGTCCTTCAGGACCTTTTCAAGGATCGCGCGGTCGATCTCGTGCATGGTCTTGAGATCTTGCGCGACGCTGAGGAAGCGGTCGGGCGTGAGAACTCCGTCAACAGGGTGGCGCCANCGGGCCANTGCCTCGACCCCGACGATATCAAGCGTGCGGCTGCAGAACTGCGGCTGATAAAATGGGAAGAAGTCGCCCTGCGCCAGCCCCTTGATGATGTCGTCNCCGCATTGCTTCTGNGCAACGATCTCGGAATGCATCCGTGCATCGAAATGGGTGGCCTGGTTGCGGCCGAGATTCTTGGCCCGGTANAGTGCGAGATCCGCATTGATGAGGAGCTGCCGCGCGGAGGTCTTTCCATCGGCTATGGCGACACCGATGCTTGTCGAGGTTCTGCATTCCTGGCCGCGCCAGTAGATTGGCACGTTGCTGCGGTGGATGATCTCGCTGAGCATGCTGTTCAGCCGGCCCGGATTGGGCGAGGGTGACAGGACGATGACGAACTCGTCTCCGCCAATGCGCGCCACCGTGTTACGCGGACCGACAATGGCGCTGAGCATGCCGGCCATATGGACGAGAAGGGCGTCGCCCGCCGCGTGACCGCGCGTGTCGTTGATCTGCTTGAAGCGATCCAGGTCGACATGGAGGATGGTGAGGTTTTCGCAGGTGCCGTCCTTCGAGAAGGAATCGAGCAGCTTGTCCAGATAGCGCCNGTTGGCNAGCCCGGTCAGTGCGTCGTGGAGAGATGCGTGTTCCATCGCCGCCCGTGCAGTCTCGATCTCGGCGTTTCGCTCCTCGGCCAGGCTTTTTGCGCGATCGAGAGCATCGGCGCGCTCGACATCCTTGGTGATGTCCCAGTTCGCGCCNAGCATTTTCCAGCTGCCGCCGGCAAGCTGGGAGAANGTTGCGAAGGANCTCAGATGCCTGATCTCGCCATCAGGCCGGATGATCCGGTATTGGCAGTTGTAGTTGCTCCGCGTGGCCACACCCGCCTCGGCGATCGTCATGGCCTGNTCTCTGTCATCCGGNTGCAGCATGCTCGGCCAGGCCTGNGANGAGTGCGGGAAGTCATCAGGCGAACATCCGAAGATTTCGCANGTTCGCTCGTCCCAGATGGTTTCCAGCGTCGCCGGGTCNGTTTCCCATATGCCGATACGGGAAGTGTTNAGCGCCAATTGCAGACGCTCGCTCAACTCGTGATAGGTATCCTCGCTCTTCTTGAGCAGGGTGATATCCGTGTCGGTNCCCATGATGTGGAGAGGGGTGCCGTCTTGCCTGCGCTCGAGGCAGCAGCCGCGCACCATCACCCAGATCCACTCACCGTCCTGACGACGATAGCGGTACTCGTAGGCGATCTCGTCGACTTCTCCGGATTTCTGTTTTTCAAACAGGCCCGCAACCATCTCCCGGTCTTCNGGGTGGATGCTGTCGAGCCATTGATGGGTGATGAACTCGACTGTCGCGTTTTCCTCAAAGCCTCGCATTCGCTTCCAGGCTCTCGANAAGTCCCAGTCATCCTTCTCGACGTTGTAATCCCACATGCCTTGGCCGGCGTTCTCCAGCGCGAACGTCCAGCGCTGCAAGGCTCCCTCGGCGGCCTTCTCGGCTTGCTTCTGCTTGCCTATCGACGTGATCTGGGTAGCGAAGGCCGGTCCGCCATTCGCTTCCTCCATGCCGGGCATCCTCGCTGCCGAGAAAAGCACCCACTGGAATTCGCCATTCTTGTCGAGAATTCGACGTTCGGCCGTCCAGGTCTCCCTCGTTCCTTCGGTGAGCGACACGAACGCCGCGCGGGAGGAAAGGCGTTCATCAGGATGGAGCAGATGCATTCCGTCCGTGCCGATAAGTTGTTCGGCAGTAAGTCCGGCAAATTTGCAGAGCCGTTCGCTGATGTGAAGAATGCGGCCGCCGCTATCGACTACGAAAATGCCAACGGCNGAGCTTGCAAACAGGCCTTTCCAGGCGGTCGCAAGGTCGGCATCGGGAACTTCCTTNGCAGCCGCAATNGGTTCAGCTTCCATACGTACTGGCCTCGCGATCACAACATGAAAGGCAAGTTGCGATGCCAATTGCTGANTGAANCCGTAGTCGAAGCAGCCGCGTTTTGTTTGGCAATATCATGTTCAAAGGTGCGCCTTGGAAGTTTCTACGACACTCATCCATTCAGGCTATGGTGCGAAAGTTAATTGAATACCCAATACATTACAATTCATGAAAGTAAGCCACTTCATCCCCGCCCTGGCTTGTACATATAAGTGCAAACCCAGGGGCAGTGCGGTATTTCTAGNGNCNATCCCTTAAGCCGCCCTTACGTTCCCACACTGATTTGTTCAGGGTATGAATTNCGGTTGGGGGCAGGCAGCGATGAAAAGCCAAGCTGAAGACCGTTCGACACCAATGATCTGTGACGCAATTGAAATGCGTTTCTTCGAGCCGGTGGGAGTGGCATCGGGCCGGACGGTACTCACGTCAACTCTGTCCCGTGACCGGCAGAAGAAATGACCGACGGCATCTGGCATATTCCCTCATGCTGACCGGTTTGACGGCTACCTGATTGGCGCCGGCTGCATCTTTATTGGAACTTATCTTTCATCGGCACGTATTTCATGGAGGGCAACCTTATGGAGAAACCGATGAGCGAACCGAAAGACGTCTCACAAACCATGAAAGTCTGCCACGCCGCAAAGGCCGGCGAGGGGCTGGAAAAGGAAGCGCTCAAGCGCGAAAGGGCCTTCGAAGCCAAGGNCGGGCGCGACAAGCGCAAGGGTGCGGATCGCGTTGAAGAGCGCGCGGAAGCCGCTAACGGCGAAGGCCCGGTAGCCGACGACTGACCTCTTTCTGGAAGATACGTATCAGGGCAGAAGCGCTCTCAGTCGCGCGCGTTCCTCAACGTCGAACGCACGCTGGGCAAAGCGATGAGCCATCTGCAGGCCACGGACCTTTTTGGTGAGTTCGGCCTGAAGCGCCTTGCATCCATCCGTACTGCTCGCTGTCGAGATCACGTGCTCGATACGCGCGGCAAACTCCTCCGCGATCGTCACATGCATCTGTTCGTGCGCGCGCACAGTGTCCTCGAGCGTTTTCCATTGACCCGACACCGATGCAGGAACGGGCCGCGCCTCATCCCATTGCGGCAGCGTCATGTTGATATCCATGTTGACCTGAACTTTTGCGGTCTTGCAGTTCACGCCATCCGACATGAAGGCAAACTGCGGCTCGATGACGACGTTCGTCAGACCGAAGGCGCGTCCGCCGAGTGGTCCGCCCAAGCGGATACTGTTCTTCAATCCCTGAACGTCGGTGCCCCGGACGTCATAATGGTGGATGACTTGTGTGACTTCGGCGTTTGCGGGTCCCCACCACGCAAGGCACGAAGCCGCGATCGCCAGGGCCGAAGCCGTGGCGCCAATCTTTCGAGTGTTCATTAGCTGTCCCCAATTTTTATGTTCCCTTGGTCACTCCTCCCAAGGAAAGGGTAGGCTACGAAACTTGCCCGAAATTGAAAGCAAGACTGGGGGATATGGTCAGTTTTACCTAAGTCTGTTGTAGAATAGCCTCAGTGAAATCGCACTAAGCGTCGCCGACAGCCTCTTCATACTCGGCCTGAAGCATGAGCCATTCTTCTTCTGTGCGCTCCAGTTCACTCACCTTGTCAGCTCGTTTCTTGGAAAGCTGCGCGACCTTCCAGGCGGCATTCTCCAGCATGTCCGGGTCCGCAAGTTCTTCATCAAGTGACTGAATCTGTTTGCCAAGTTTCTTGGTCAAGGATTCAAGATCATTGATCTTTTTCTTCAGCGTCGCGTTAGCCGAGCGCTTGTCGGCGGCCTCCCTCCGCTTCTCCGCTTTCGATGCCCCGTCGCTGCTGTCCTTGCTCGACCGGCTCTTGCCGCCGGACACGACATCCTGACGGTAGTCTTCGAGGTCGCCGTCGAAATTGCTGACTGTCCCGTCACGCACCACCCATAGCCGGTCCACGGTTGCTTCTATGAGATGGCGATCGTGCGAGATGAGAATCACTGCGCCCGGAAATTCGTTGAGGGCGGTGATCAATGCCGCGCGGCTATCGATGTCGAGGTGGTTTGTCGGCTCGTCGAGGATGATGAGGTTCGGGTTGTCGAAGGTCGACAGGCCCATCAGAAGCCGCGCCTTCTCCCCACCCGACAGATCCTTGGCCGGTGTGTTCATCTTTTCCGTCGTCAGACCCATGCGGGCAACGCGGGAGCGCACCTTGGCCTCGGCGGCCTCCGGCATCAGCGCTCGCACATGGGCGACAGCACTTTCGCTCGGGCGCAGATCGTCGAGCTGGTGTTGCGCGAAGAAGCCGACCTTCAGCTGCGGCGCCAGCTTGATGTCACCGCCCTCGGTTTCAAGTCGCCCGGCAATCATCTTGGCGAAGGTGGACTTGCCGTTCCCATTCGAGCCCAGAAGCGCGATGCGGTCATCCGCATCGATCCTGAGATCGAGGTTTTTGAGCACCGGCTTGCCCGGCTCGTATCCGACGGAGCCTTCGCGGATCGCGATGATGGGGGAGGACGGCATCTTCTCGGGCGCTGCGAAGGTGAAGCCGGTNACGTGATCCTCNATCACCGCNTCGACCGTGCCCATCCGCTCGAGCGCCTTGAGACGGGATTGCGCCTGGCGCGCCTTCGAGGCTTTNGCNCGGAAGCGCTCCACGAAGGATTCCATGTGCTTGCGCTTGGCGAGGTTCTTCTCCCGCGCCTTCATCTGCAGCATGTCGCGCTCGGCCTTCTGGCGCTCGAACTGGTCGAAATTGCCGCGATAGAGTGTNAGTTTCCTCTGGTCGAGATGAACGATCATGTTCGCCGCGGTGTTCAGAAGATCACGGTCGTGGCTGATGATGATCACTGTATACGGATAGCGGCGGATATATTCCTCGAGCCANAGNGTNCCTTCGAGGTCGAGATAGTTGGTCGGCTCATCGAGAAGCAGNAGATCGGGCGCGGAGAAGAGCACAGAGGCAAGCGCCACGCGCATCCGCCATCCGCCCGAGAAGCTCGANGCAGGCCGCTGCTGGGCGGCTTCGTCGAAACCGAGGCCGGCAAGAATGGAGGCCGCACGGGCTTCCGCCGAATGGGCGTCGATATCGACCAGCCGTGTCTGGATTTCGGCAATGCGGTGCGGATCGGTCGCCGTTTCCGCTTCTGCCATCAACGAGGCGCGCTCGGTATCGGCTCTGAGCACGATGTCGACAAGCGGGGTTTCCTCCGAAGGGGCTTCCTGCGCCACCTGTCCGATGCGGGTGTTCTTCGGGATCGACACCGAACCCGTCTCCGTCGGCATCTCGCCGGTAATCACGCGAAACAGGGTCGATTTGCCTGCGCCGTTGCGACCGACGAACCCGACCTTGGCGCCGTCCGGAATCGACACGGTCGCATTTTCGATGAGCAGGCGGCCTGCTATGCGGGCGGAAATATCATTGAGCGTAATCATGCCCGCGCTTTTGGCGGACGCGGCGTTGCGTTGCAAGCCATTGAGCGTGAATTCCGGCCATTGTGGCAAAAGAGCCAGCAAGGGAGGGCGCCGGGTGAAAAGGGAGGCGGCCCGGAAAGGGCCGCCTGGTTGTGCCTGTCATTGTGGTGGAGGAGAAAACCCCGGCNTTGTTAGCGCGAGGCNGCTTCGCGCACGAGCTTGCACAGATCGACAAGGTCGCTCTCGAAACGNTGCGGCGAGCGAAGGACGTCGATGCACTTCTTCTTGTAGGCTGCGAGTTCGGCGTCGCTCAAATTGCCGATGGCGGCAGTCGTTTCCGGATCGATGCCGGAGGGCGGGGTGGTGTCATCATCGTCATTGTTGGTGAAGCCAAGTGCCGCGGCGATCCCTGTATCGTCGCCGACATTTGCATCCACTTCGGCATTCAGATTGCCGACGCCGACATTTGCGTCCGCATTGAGGCCGTTATTGGCGCTGACCGTGGCGTCGGCATTGACGCCTCCTGTGCCTCCGACATTGGCATCGACATCGGCCACACTTTCACTTCCGCCGACGCTGACATCCGCGCCGACCGCGTTGCCGACGTTTGCACTGACGCCGAGGCCGCCGTTTCCGTTGCCGCCGATCCCGGCCGACACGCCGCCGACGCTGGCGCCGAGCCCGCCATTATCGTTTCCCCCGATCGATTGGGCGTTTGCCGCCAAGGGAAGGGCGAGAACAAGTGCACCGGTCGCCAGACCGAGAGCAAGTCGCTTGTGGANGGTCTTCATGATGCTGTTCCTCGTTGTTCTTTTCCGCTCGGGTTTTCCTGAGCTGCGAGGGCAACGCGGGGTTGAGCTGGCTGGTTTCCTCGCGATTGGNGTATTGGTTAGTGCAATCTATACGAGAAGCATANGGAAATNCGCATNCNAATGTGCNNGCTGTGCCGGAGAAAGTTGATTATTAAAGCGGATTNNATCTACCGGGAGTTGTTGAGTNGAANTACCTANGAAAACCCTGTGCGTGCCATTACGNGACGCATCCGGCTATTTGAAAATTGACTCCCGCCATTGGCTTTCCTAGAAAATTTTCCTNTTCATGAAGATGCCGAAAGCCGGGGGGCCTCGGCTGAGGGGGATGATCCATGAAATTTCCGCGATTGGNGTTGGGCGGAGCCGTGCTGGCTNTCCCACTTATNCTCGGGTCTTGTGCGACCATGTCTAAGGAAGAATGCGTGGCTGCCGANTGGCGTGTGGTCGGCGAGACCGATGGCGCGGCGGGATATGATCCGCAGTCGCGCTTTGCCGCGCACGCCAAGAGTTGCGAAAAGGCCGGCATCGTTCCAGACCAGACTGTCTGGTATCAGGGCTTCCAGAGCGGCGTGGTTCGCTACTGCACCCCGCTCAACGGTCTCCAGCAGGGCAAGGCGGGGAAGACCTATCACAATGTCTGCCCGGCGGATGCCGCGGACGGTTTCCTTCGTGGCTACAATCTCGGCAAGGCGGAACATGACCAGCGCCGCCGGGTCGAGAGCCTCGAGAACCAGATCCGGCAGAGCGAGTACCGGATTTCGGAACTCAAGGAAAAGATCGCGAAGGGCGAAATCGAGGCGAAGGCTGGCGAAGGCGAAATCCGACGCATGCACCGCGATATCCAACGACTTCGCTTCGAAAAGCAGCGCGAGGAACTCGATCTGCGCGCCATCGAACGCGACGGAGAAATTTTCGCCGCAAATCCGGATATGGTCATACCGCCTCGATACAGGTACTGACGTCCGGAANTNTGTCTTGGAGTCACCGATGAAAACGCTGCTGCTGGCGTCGGCTCTTGCCTTCGCCTCCCTCTCTTCCGCTACCCTTGCCGCCGAGTCTTACCGCTGCGGCGATCCGGAGAGCGGCCTCTCCATCACCATTGATATCGAGCCCGAAAAAGGCGTCGGCGGTTTTGACGGGATGGGCCGCGGCGGTCTGCTGACGCCGGACGGACAGGGGGCCTGGGTAAACAGGGAATCGGGCGTGCAGTTCATTCCCGAACAGTTGCCGCCCGTGGTGGTGCTCGGCGGCGCACAGTTTCCCTGCGAAAACGCAGCCGCCGCTCCGTCCGATCCTTCAGGCATGGCGCCGCCAGCGGATGTCGAGCAGCCTATGGGCGAGGCCGAAATCAACGTGCCCGGTCGCTCGCTCGGCGGAAAGCTGCGCGAGGGCCCAGGCGTGGAATTCCCGGACATCGGGTCGCTGCCCGAAGGCATGCCCTTGATTCTCAACGCTAACTCCCACGTCGAATTCAACGGTTTCGAGTGGTTTCGCGTGGTGCTGACCGACGGTCGCGTGGGCTATCAGTGGGGCGGTATTCTCTGTTCGGAAGACCAGGAGATTCAGGGGCTTCTGCGGATGTGCGGCGCGACCAACTGAGGTCGCTTCACTCCGGAGAGGGGCACGATCACGACGACGTTCAAACATATTGATTTGCGCGCGCCATGTTGCGGACCGATACAAGGTGCATATCCCGCCTCAGGCTTTTCCATCAGGAGCAAGATATGACCCGCAAACTCTACACCCTCTGTGGCGCNGATGCTGACTGTCATTTCTCACCCCATGCCTGGAAGGCGGAGATGGCGCTTCACCACAAGGGACTCTCGTTCGACGCGGTCCCGACGCCTTTCACCAAGATTCCGCAGATCGAGGACGGTGCCACCAAAACGGTCCCGTTCCTTGTCGATGGCGACAAGACCGTTGCCGACAGCTTCGCGATTGCCGANTATCTCGAGGAAGCCTATCCGGATGCGCCCTCGCTTTTNGGCGGTCCCGGTGGCAAGGCCGCTGCCCGGTTCATCGAGCGCTGGAGCCTNGTCAATGTGCATGCACCTTTGATGCCGGCCATCATTCTGGATATCCACGGCAAGCTGTCGGCTGAGGATCAGGCCTATTTCCGCGAAAGCCGCGAGACCCGTTTCGGCAAGACCCTCGAAGAGGTGGCCGCCGGTCGTGATGCGGCCATTGCGGCCTATCCGGCGAGGCTCGAGCCGCTCCGCCAGACGCTGTCCTTCCAGCCGTTTCTCGGCGGCGACACGCCGTTGTTCTCCGACTACATCGTCTTCGGCGGNCTGCAGTGGGCGCGCGTCGCCTCCGGCGTGACACTTCTGGCGGAAGACGATCCGGTGANTGCCTGGTTCGAGCGNTGNCTCGACCTGTTCGAAGGCGNCGGGCGCAAGGTGCCNGCCGCCGCCTGATCGGGCNCTTGCCCCTTGTTTCGNGGCGCGTTGGCGGCTATTGAAGCGCCAACTCCGGGCGGCCCATGGCTGCCCGGTCTCGCAATCACCAATCGGCGGTCGCTCAGGCCGCACCCAACTACGGAAAGAGAACCATGGCGATCGAACGTACCTTCTCGATGATCAAGCCCGATGCCACCAAGCGCAACCTCACCGGTGCGATCACCAAGATGCTCGAAGATGCAGGCCTGCGCGTCGTTGCTTCCAAGCGCGTGTGGATGAGCCTGCGTGAAGCCGAAGGCTTTTACGCCGTCCACAAGGAACGCCCCTTCTTCGGCGAACTGACCGAATTCATGTCCTCGGGCCCGACCATCGTTCAGGTTCTCGAAGGCGAGAACGCCATTGCCAAGAACCGCGAAGTCATGGGCGCCACCAACCCGGCTGATGCTGCCGAAGGCACCATCCGCAAGCTCCACGCCCTGTCGATCGGCGAGAACTCGGTCCACGGNTCGGATGCTCCGGAAACCGCTGCCGANGAAATCGCNTACTGGTTCTCCGGCACCGAAATCGTCGGCTGAATCANTNTCCCGGCTTC
>PANK01000001.1:290642-688596 GCA_002707605.1 Hoeflea sp. | reverse complement strand
GAAGTNGCTGGAATGACTCATCNAACCGGGCTCGCAAGGGCCCGGTTTTTTGTTGCNTGNTCANGACTTGAGCTTTTCCTGCCGCAGCAGGATGTAGATGCCCGAGGCTGCGATGATGGCTGCGCCGAGATAGGTNGTCATGTCCGGGATAGTGCCCCAGACCAGCCAGCCGACGANGCTTGCCCANATGAGCGCGCTGTAGTCGAACGGTGCCACGACCGCCGCCGGTGCTGTCCGGAAGGCTTCACTGACGACTGCCACGCCGAATGACCAGAAGACCGCCATGGCGACGAAAACGGCGAAGTCCGTTGCCGTGATCACCGGCCATTCACCGAACAGCACGAAGCTNGAGTAAACTGCGGGGACGGCGCTGAGATAGAATACCACCGTGCGCATTGTGTCGTCGGAGTGAAGCCAGCGCGAACTGATCATGATGAAGGCATATACCAGCGCCGTGGCAACCGCGAACAATGAAGCCGGCTGAAATGTCTCCGCGCTCGGCTGCACGATGATCATGACACCGATGAATCCGACGAGGACGGCGCTCCAGCGGCGAGGGCCNACCTTGTCGCCGAGGAGCGGCACTGACAGAGCGGTAATGAAGATGGGCGCTGCGAAGAAGAGCGCCGTNGCGTCGGCGAGCGAGAGTACCTTCAGCGCATTGAAGAAGCAGAAGGTTGCCGCCAGAACCAGCAAGCCGCGAAGAGCATGCGGCGCGAACCGTTNGGTGCTCAAACCCTTGAAGCCGTCCTTCATGAGGATGACNGTAACNATCATCGGGACGGTGATCACGCTGCGCACGAAAGTGATCTGGAACGGATCGTAACGATCGACCAGCCATTTGGCGGAGGTATCGTTCATCACCAGCAGCAATGCGCNCAGGCACATCAACAGGATGGCCTTNCGGTTGGTCGCTGTGGAGCCNAAGTTTGCATCGATAGGCGNCACTGATCACTCCCGAGAAAANACTTACGGCAGCCATAACCGGTAANTGTGGCGGCGCAAGCGGCAATTCTGCGGGACGAGAGTTGATGGTGACAGAGCCTGACAGCAGCTAGCGTCCGCCCAACGGAAGCGGCCGGTCGACGGCAACCTGCCGCAANGAGAAATTCGACCGCACATCTCCAACGGNTTCCAGCGTCAGGATTTCCTCACTGAGGATCTTCTCATAGGCCGGCAGGTCGGGAACGACCAGCTCGATCAGGAAATCGGCGGCACCCGATACCATGTGGCAGGCGATCACGCCGGGCAAGGCNGCCAGTCGNTCCTGCACCTCGCCNGCATTCTCNCGGCTNTGGCGGAGCACCGAAATCTCCACGAANACGGTCAGCCCGAAGCCGGCCNTGGCGCGGTCGAGCGTCGCCCGGTAGCCGCTGATNATNCCGCGNTCCTCAAGCAGCCGTACGCGCCGGAGGCAGGGGGAGGGAGACAAACCCACCCGGTCGGCGAGATCGGCGTTGCTGATCCGNNCGTCGCGNTGCAGNTCNGCAATNATCNTGATGTCGATTGNATCCATATTGGCAGAATAAGNCAGNGNAACAGNNAAATCAAAACGATACTGCCAATTTTGGGNAANTGGACGTGCGAATACGCAAGGACATGCCNCGACCTTCCGCGCCATACTGNCGNCAGCCTCGAAAGGAGTCGNNATGTCCGCCCATCTCTGGCTCGTCTTCATCCTCGCCTCGCTNCCCATTCACGGCGCTCCAGGACCGAACAATCTGCTCGCTTTGCGTCACGGCATGGTGCGNGGGTTATGGCCGGCCACCATCGCGATGTTCGCCCGCCTGCCGGGCTATGCGCTGATCTTCCTCGCTGCCGGTCTGGGCCTCGGCGCCGTGATCATGGCCTTTCCCAACGCGTTCAGGCTGCTGACCGTCGCAGGCGCGCTCTACATCATCTGGCTCGGTTTCAAGGCGATCAGGGCGCGCGAAACCGCCGGTAGCAATGAGCGAGACGGCAAGAGCGGTTCTCCCGCGCGGGCGGAATTCCTGACGGCCATCGCCAACCCCAAGGCAATTCTCTTCGCCACCGCCTTCTATGCGCAGTTCATCGACCCGGCGATATCGGGCTACCTCGGCCACTACGCAACCATGGTCCTGGTTTCGCTCAGCCTCGAAGCCTGTTTCGGTTTCGTCTATTGCGCNGNCGGNGCNTTCGCGCGCAACGCCTTGCGTGGCNGCGTCGTGCTCTGGCTCACGCGGGGGAGCGGTGCNGTTCTGTGCCTGATGGGCGCAGGCCTGCTNGTCGAAACCGTGNTCATTGCCTGATGATCACATCCGCTCCGGCAAACTCCAGTCGACGGGTGTGCGCCCGTTNTTTTCCAGAAAGGCGTTGGCCTTGGAGAAATGCCCGCAGCCCAAAAAACCGCGNTGNGCNGAGANTGGCGAGGGGTGGGGNGCTTTTAGTACCAGATGCTTCGNCGTATCGACGAAGCTTGCCTTCTTCTGNGCATAAGAGCCCCACAGCATGAAGACGACCGGGTGGTCGAGCCCGTTGACGGTCTCGATCACNTTGTCGGTGAACTTTTCCCAGCCGCGGCCCTGATGTGAGGCTGCAAGCCCGCGCTCGACGGTGAGCACGCTGTTCAGCAGAAGCACGCCCTGTTTCGCCCAGTGCTCAAGAAAACCGTGGTGTGGGCGCGGAATGCCGAGATCGGCTTCGATCTCCTTGTAGATNTTGACGAGCGANGGCGGCACCTTCNCGTCGGGTTTGACCGAGAAGCACAGGCCATGGGCCTGGCCGTCGCCGTGATAGGGGTCCTGTCCGAGGATGACGACCTTGACGCTATCGAGCGGCGTCAGATCGAGCGCCCGGAAATACTCGGATCCCTTCGGGAAGATCGCTTTTCCGGCGGCGTACTCGTCTTTAAGAAAGCGCTTGAGGTTCGCCATGTAGACGCTGTCGAACTCGGGTGCGAGAGCGGCCTTCCAGCTCTCCTCCAGTTGAACCTCGCTCATGGTCAGGCTTTCCAGCGGTCGCGGGCACTGTCGTCGGCGTCCTTAGCGGACACCCATTCGCCGGTCGACCCGTCGACCAGATGTTCCTTCTTCCAGAAGGGCGCATCGGTCTTGAGGAAATCCATCAGGAACTCGGCGCCCTGGAAGGCGGCATGGCGGTGCGGCGCTGCCGCCGCGACCAGCACGATCTGCCCGCCCGGCTCGATCTTGCCGTAGCGATGGATGGCCCGAATGGCAGACAGCGAGAAACGCTCCACCGCCTGTTCGGCTATCGCACGGATCGCGCTTTCAGCCATGCCGGGATAGTGTTCGAGTTCGAGCGCTGAAAGCGTGCCGCCTTCGTCGCGGCAAAGACCGATGAAGCTGGCGATGCCGCCGATATCGGCGCGCCCTTCGGTGAGTGCCGCCATCTCTTCGGCCAGGTCGAAATCCTCGGCCTGAACGCGAACCTCGATGCGCGGCGCGTTTGCCATTATCAGCCCCCNGTCATGGGCGGAAAGAGGGCGACTTCCTTTGCGCTGCCGATCTTTTCGGAATGCTCGACATGTTCGTGATCGATGGCTGCGCGGATGACCTCGGGAAATGCGAAGGCAGCCTCGTATTCCTCGCCCAGCGTTTTGAGGTGCTCTATGAGGTCGCCGATGGTGGTGACAGCCTCAGGCAGGTCGATCTCCTCGTCGGCCTTGCCGATCCTTTCGCGCACCCAGGCGAAATAGATGAGTTTCATTGCAGCGATATCCTATTCGTCGATCACGTGCCGGAGACCGGCACGGAAATAGTCGTATCCGGTATATATGGTCACGATCGCCGCAACCCACAGGAGCCCGATCCCGATNTCTGTGGTGTAGGGCAGCACCTTGTCGCCGGCAGGGCCCGCAAGCAGGAAGGCGATGGCAAACATCTGCACCGTGGTCTTCCACTTGGCGATCTTCGTAACCGGCACCGAGACCTTCAGCGCCGCCAGATATTCGCGCAGGCCCGAAACGAGGATTTCGCGGCACAGGATGATGATCGCAGCCCAGATCGACCAGCCGGCAATCGTGCCATCGGCGGCGACAAGCAAGAGCACGGAGGCCACCAGCAGCTTGTCGGCGATCGGGTCCAGCATGCGGCCGATATTGGAGGTCTGGTCCCACATCCGNGCCAGATAGCCGTCAAAGAAATCGGTGATCGAGGCGAGGGCAAAGAGCACGAGCGCCGACCAGCGCGCGAAATCCGATCCGTGCAACCGCCCTTCGATAAAGAAGCACAGCACGATCAACGGAACNGCGACGATCCGTGCGTAGGTCAGCAGGTTGGGGATGTTGAGTGCGCGCGAGGCCATAAATAATTACCGCATCTTAGTTCGCCGTCAAATGAACCCGCCACCCGCCCTGCGTCAAGGGTGGCAAGGTCGCAGGGGCGTNAAGCCGGGCAAACCTAANGCTTGTCCTCATGAAAATGATTGTAGATCAACTCGGCCATGGCCGCGGAGATGCCATCGACCTCGCGCAGATCCTCGATGCCCGCGCGGCTGACGGCCTTGGCGGTGCCGAAATGAAGCAGCAGCGCCCGCTTGCGGCTGGGGCCAATGCCGGCCACCTCGTCGAGCGNGTTCTTGACCATTTCCTTCTTGCGCCGCGCCCGGTGGCTGCCGATCGCATAGCGGTGCGCCTCGTCGCGCAGCCGCTGGATGAAATAGAGGACCGGATCGCGCGGCGGCAGGGTGAAAGGCTGGCGGCCATCCATGAAGAAGCGCTCGCGGCCGGCTTCGCGGTCCATGCCCTTGGCAACGCCTATCGCGGTGATGTTTTCGCGAATGCCGAGTTCGTCGAGAATGCTGCGCACGGCCGTCATCTGCCCCTGACCGCCGTCGATCAGCACGAGATCGGGCCAGGCGGGGAAGGGCGTGTCGCCGGTTTCCTCGTCATCGCCGGTTTCGGACGTTTCACTTGCCGGCTTCGGCATCTCCTCGGCATGGTCCTTCAACAGCCTTGAGAACCGGCGCTCCATGACCTCGCGCATCATGCCGAAATCGTCGCCCGGCGTGATGTCTTCCGAGCGAATGTTGAACTTGCGGTACTGGTTCTTCACGAAACCTTCCGGCCCCGCGACGATCATCCCGCCCACCGCATTGGTGCCCATGATGTGGGAGTTGTCGTAAACCTCGATGCGGCGGGGTACCTTCTTCAGCCCAAATGTTTCGGCCAAACCCTTGAGAAGCCGCGCCTGTGAAGCGGTCTCGGCCAGATGCCGGCCGTGGGCCTCGCGCGCGTTGTTGAGAACATCATCGACGAGCTCGCGCTTTTCGCCCCGCTGCGGCAGGCTCACCGTCACCTTGCGCTCCGCACGCGTGGAAAGCGCTTCGGCGAGCAGTTCCCGGTCCTCGAATTCTGCGGAAATCAGGATCTGTCTCGGTACAGGCTTGTCGTCGTAGAACTGGCCGATGAAGGCGCCGAGGATTTCTCCCGGTTCCATCGACGAATCGGCGCGCGGGAAATAGGCGCGGTTGCCCCAGTTCTGCCCGGTGCGGAAGAAAAAGACCTGGATGCACGCCAGCCCGCCATCGACATGGATCGCGAAGATGTCGGCTTCTTCGACCGTGCGCGGATTGATGCCTTGGTGGCTCTGCACATGNGACAGGGCGGAGAGACGGTCNCGATAAACGGCNGCGCGCTCGAAATCGAGATCCTCGGAGGCNGNTTGCATGGCTTCCGCGAGATGCGCCTTCACNGTCTGGCTGCGGCCCGANAGNAANCCCTTCGCCTCGTCGACGAGCCCGGCATANTCCTCCGGCGAGATTTCGCCGGTGCAGGGGCCGGAGCAGCGCTTGATCTGGTAGAGAAGGCAGGGGCGCGTACGGCTGTCATAGACCGAATCCGTGCAGGTGCGCAGAAGGAAGGCGCGCTGCAGCGAATTGATCGTGCGGCCGACGGCACCGGCCGAGGCGAAGGGGCNGAAATAGTCGCCTTTGCGGGCTCGCGCGCCGCGGTGCTTGTAGATCGCCGGTGCCTCGTGATTGCCGGTGATCAGGATATAGGGNAACGACTTGTCGTCGCGCATCAAGACGTTGAAGCGTGGCTTNAGCCGCTTGATGAGGTTGGCTTCCAGNAGAAGCGCCTCGGTCTCCGTGCGGGTGGTGACNAACTCCATGTTCGCCGTTTCCCGGATCATCCGGGTGATNCGATTGGAGTGGCCGCGCCCCTGGGCGTAGTTGGTGACGCGCTTCTTGAGCGAGCGGGCCTTGCCGACATAGAGCACATCGCCGTCGCCGTTCATCATCCGGTAGACGCCGGGCTGGTTCGGCAGGTGCTTGACGAAGGCCTGGATGACTTCCGCGCCCTTCAGTCCAGGATTGCTGACCGGGCTTTCGTTCCACTCGATCGAGGAGAGAACGGCGTTCGCGGCGGTGTCCGCAGGGACGACCACTTCATCCTGTTCGTCCTCGTCATTTTCCGTCTCGTCATAGATCACNCCGCCGGAATCGGGCGACGCGCCACGNTTNTCGCGNNGGGGGGANNNGGGNGCNCTCATTCCTCGATGTCCATGACGTCGGGCGTTTCCCAGGCCAGATGCTGGCCGCCGTCAAGCGCGATCATCTGACCTGTGANGGACTTGTTCGCCCANAAATAACGGATGGTGGCACCGAATTCGCCCAGTTCCGGCGANCGNTCGAGCGGAACGGCTTTGACCTGCTTGGCAAATTCCTCATCGCTCTGGCGCGCGCTCTTGATCGTCGGACCGGGGCCNATNGCATTNATCCGGATTTTCGGCGCATAGGCCATCGCCATTGTGCGGGTGGCCGTCCAGAGCGCCGATTTCGACAGCGTGTAGGAAAAGAAGTTGGGCGTCAGGCGCTTCACGCGCTGATCGATCATGTTGACGACGAGACCGTCCTCGTTTTTCGCCAGCACCTCGGCCATGGCAGCGGCCAGAAGGGTGGGCGCTTTCACATGCACCGCCATGTGGCGGTCGAACAGCTCGGGATCGAAGTCGTCGGCGAAATCCGCCTCGAAGATCGAGGCGTTGTTGATCACCACACGTGGTGCGCCGAGGCTCTTTGCCACGGAGCCTATCAACTTCGCGGTAACATCGGAATCGGCCAAGTCGGCCAGAAACACCTCGGCCTTGCCGCCCGCATCGCGGATGATCGATGCAGTTTCCTCCGCTTCGTCCTTCGACGTGTTGGCATGAACGGCGATTGTGAAACCGTGCACGGCCAGATCGAGCGCGATGGCGCGACCGATGCGTTTGCCGGCGCCGGTAACGAGGGCGATAGTCGATGTGTCTTCCGTGACCACGGTTGCTCCGATTTGGCCGATTCGACGGCTCAGAATACCGTCACGATATAAAGTGCGAAGGCTGCCAGCATGGCAATGCCCCCGATCTTGCCGATCGGGCGGTTCCAGTGCGACAGCGCGACGATGAGGGCGGACGTGCCGAGCATCACCCACATATCGACATGGATAACACGCTCATCGACATGAAGTGGCAGCACCAGGCTGGTGAGGCCCAGAATGAAGCCGATATTGAAGATGTTCGAGCCGACCACATTGCCGATGGCGACCGCACCTGATTTCCGCCAGGCGGCCATCACCGAGGTCACCAGCTCGGGCAGGGACGTGCCGATCGCCACCACCGTCAGACCGATCGCCGTTTCCGACGCGCCGAACATGCGGGCGATTTCCGACGCGCCCGAGACAGTGAGCCAGGCGCCGAGCGGCAGGCCGACAAGGCCGAGAATTATAAAGAGCGCAATCTTTCTTGGCGAATCGGGTGGCACGATATCTTCGTCGTCTTCATGACCGATCGCNGCGTGGGCCGGGTCCTTNATCGCACGGCGGACCTGCCAGGCGAGATAACCGATGATCACCAGAAGCAGGATNGCGCCTTCGCNTCGCGATAGAGTGCCGGTGGCCATGAACGCCATCAGCAGAACGCTCAGAAGAATCATGACCGCAAGCGAGGCGCCAATTCCTCGCTCCGAGCAGTGGATCGCGGCAATCAATGCCGGTGCGCCGAGAACCAGGAGCACATTGGCGATATTGGAGCCCACCACATTACCGATGGCGATACCGGAGACGCCGTTCCATGCCGCCTGCAGCGAGACGAAGAGTTCCGGTGCGGAGGTCCCGAAGGCCACGACCGTCAGGCCGATGATCAGGGGGTTGATCTCGAAACGGGCCGCAAGGCCGACCGAACCCCTCACGAGATAGTCGCCTGCGAACATCAGCAGGGCCATCCCGGCGATAAGCATCAAAAAACTGAGCATGAAAAAATGTGTCTCGCGGGCAGGCTGAATGGCGAAAAGGTTCGCACTTCATATAGGACGCCGCCCTTNAGATGCAATCGACAGGGCGCAACCCCCTGTAGGACNGGNGATTGTAAGATATGTGACTTTTAAGCAACGTCACATTGAGTCTTCTTCCTGCCGCTGTGTCGTCACAATGTGGCTCCTTCGATGCCGCATTCGAGGTCCAGATATCGTTGGCAAGACGGGGCGCAACCCGTCTGCCCGTCCAACAAGACGAGTGTGCAAATAAGGAGTTATTACATGCGCAAGATTACGCTGGCCCTCGCCGCCACTGCTATGGCGCTGCCGCTGACAATTCAGGCGCGTGCCGCCGATGCGATCGCAGAAGCACCGCCCGCACCCCCGGTTGCCGAAATCGAAACCGCTCCGGCCTATCTCTGGGCNGGTGGCTACGCCGGTGTCTACGGCGGATANAAGTGGGGCGAAACCGACGTCACTTCCGACAATAACGGCTGGGACGGTGGCGTCTACGGCGGTTACAACTGGCAGGCCAACAACTTCGTCTTCGGTCTGGAAGGTGATGTGGGCTACTCGGGTGCCGATGGCACGTCCGCTGCCGGTTTCGCGACGGAATCCGGTGCTGAAGGTTCGCTTCGTGCCCGCTTCGGTTACGACATGAANCCGGTCCTGGTTTACGGTACGGCTGGTGTCGCTGCCACGAACCTCGAAGTNTCCAACGGCGCTGGCTCGGATGACAACACCATGGTCGGCTACACCGTCGGCGCCGGTGTGGAAACCTTCCTCACCGAGAACGTCACCGCCCGTGTTGAATACCGCTACAGCGACTACGGTTCGGACGACTTCAACCTTGGTGGCACCACCGTTTCCACCGGTTACGATGACCACTCGGTTCGCGCCGGTATCGGTCTGAAGTTCTAATATCTGACCACATCGGATCCGGCTAACACGCTGGAAAAACTCAAGGCCCGGACAATGTCCGGGCCTTTTGCGTTATGCGGCCACCATGCCTGTGCAACTCAAACTTAAATTATCTAATTCGCATGGAACGAAGTTCCTCCACTCCCGTTACATGTGTGTGCAAACAAGGAGTAGATCATATGCGCAAGTTCACGCTGGCTCTCGCCACGACCGCAATGGCGCTGCCGCTGACGCTGCAGGCGCGTGCCGCTGATGCCATCGTCGAAGCGCCGCCCGCACCNCCGGTCGCTATCGAAACAGCGCCTGCCTANCTNTGGGCTGGCGGNTATGCCGGTGTGTTNGGCGGGTACAACTGGGGCGANACTGATGCCGCAGGCGATACCGANGGCTGGAACGGCGGTGTCTATGGTGGCTACAACTGGCAGGCAGACAACTTCGTCTACGGTATCGAAGGCGATCTGGGCTANTCGGGCGCCGATGGCACCTCGGCCGCNGGTATTCGTGCAGAGCAGGGCACTGAAGGGTCGCTCCGTGCCCGCTTCGGTTACGACATGAACCCGGTTCTCATCTACGGTACGGCCGGTGTCGCTGCCACGAACCTTGAGCTCTCCAACGGCGCTGTTTCGGACGACAACACCATGATCGGCTGGACTGTCGGAGCAGGTGCGGAAACCTTCATCACCGAGAACGTCACCGCGCGTCTTGAATACCGTTACACCGATTACGGNTCGGAAGACTTCAACCTNGGCGGCACCAACGTGTCGTCAGGCTATGACACGCATTCCGTCCGCGCCGGTATCGGCATCAAGTTCTNAGGTTTGAAAAAACCATCGCCCACTTGTGAGGCGATCNAAAGNTGAAAGGCCCGGGTNTGTCCCGGGCCTTTTTCGTTAGTGATGANTATCAGCTNACGCTCAAGCNGAAGGCATGAGCGGTGCNAGNGCCGGATAGTTCGCCGCGAACTTCTTGCCATAGGCCTTGAGCTTGGGGCGACCGCGCTCCCACTGGCCGTCGAACCGGAGCGCCAGATAGCCGGTGACGGCAGCAATGGCGATATGGGCGGCGGTCGGGTTCTTGCCCATGCGGGGAATGCGGGTTTCGAGNGNNTCGAGGCCGCGCATGGCCTTGCGCCACTGGGTGTCGACCCACGGCTGATGAAACTTGTCTTCCGGACGGTGGCGCTTCTCGTAGACGCAGAGAAGAAGCGCATCGCAGATGCCGTCGCAGAGAGCTTCGAGAACGTCCACTTCAGTGCGTTTCTCAGCATTTCGCGGATAAATCCGCTGGGCACCGGTACGGTCGAGATAGCCCATGATCGCACGGCTGTCATAGACGGTGATGCCGTCATCGGTGATCAGTGTCGGGATCTTGCCGAGCGGGTTGTTGTCGATCAGTTCGGCCGGTTCGTCGGCAGTCGAGGTCGGCACGGACTCGATCGACACGCCGGTGACCTCTGCAGCCATGCGAACCTTTGCCGAATAGGGAGAGGGGGAAGAAAAAAGAAGTTTCATGAATGTCCTCGGTCGGGCAATTGATGGAAGATGCGGTCAGCCGGGCGGCGGAACGGAGAGCGCTCCCGCGCGGCAACCGGACCGGTCGACCTCGGGGCAGGAGCGAAACTCCAGATTGGTGGTAAGGCAGATGCGGACCTCTCGCAACTCTCCGCCGGAGCAGATCGCGGCCATTTGATCCGCCACCAATCCGGGATTGGCCTCGCTGAACAGCGCCTCGACCTGCTTTGGCGAGATGCGTTGCTCCGAATTCGGTGCCTTGAAAGCGTCCGGCACCATGACCCGATCGCGAGCGGCCCGTACCACCGTGAAATAGGCTGCTTGCGAAAGCCCCGAACAGGTGCCGTGCTTGCGCCACATATGCCCGATCAGCCCCATGCTGGGCGTCAGATCCATCACCGAGCGCCCGAGCGTGTCGGGAACGCGGTCGCTCAGGCGCGTCGGGCAATATTCCGGATAGCGCTGCTCGAACTGCGGCCAGAGGCCGTGAACGATAAAATCATGTTTTTCGCGATTGCCGCACTGCGTGCGGTCCTGCCGCTCGCGGCCCTCATGCAGGCAATAGGTTGGCGACCAGGACAGCGCCAGAACGTAGAAGTCGAAGCCGGAACCTTGCGGCAAGTCGGTGGGCACAGGTGAGGCGGAACCAACCTTGCGCTCAGGGACACGCTGGTCCGGCGTTTCGCTTTCGAAGCAGGCGGACAGAAGGATCGATGCAACGATGAACGGGACAAAACCCGCTATCCGGGGCGTCATGCGCAAGGATCAGCGAACCGAGCGGCACCAGGCTCCGTAGACATGCCAGGGATCGAGGCCGGAAATGCAGAACTCGACATTGTCGCCAAGGCCGGCAAAGCCCATGCCTTCCTCGATCAGGTACCACATCTTCCGCTTGGTGCCATCGTTCATCCAGGCGGTCGCCTGGCAATAGCGGCGGCCGATCTTGCTCATCTCGGTGGCGGGTTCATACTTGTTTTCGCGGGCGTGGGTAATGTCGTCCACCCGGAGCCCGCGCTGGATGACGTGTTCGTCGGTCCACACGAAGCGGTTCGCCATGTAGGTGAGCACGCCTTGCTCGGTGCAGGCCGGAAAATGGCCGCCGGTGAAGGCGCTGGCTGGGGTGAGGGAGGCTGAGCCTGCGAAACTCGTCGCCAGCGTTGCGGCAGCGATCAGCGCCTTGATGGATTTCGACATGTTTCCAACTCTCCAGCTCGTTTCGCCGATGCTGATTCAGCGATCGCCGAAAAGATG
The DNA here is from genome assembly GCA_002707605.1 of Hoeflea sp. Lineage (GTDB taxonomy): Bacteria > Pseudomonadota > Alphaproteobacteria > Rhizobiales > Rhizobiaceae > Pseudohoeflea. The sequence goes on along the minus strand of PANK01000001.1, from coordinate 676,702 downwards.
GGCAGGACTGCCCGAAAGGTCAAGGCGTTATAGCGAACGCCCGAAGCCTGCTCACGTCAGGTATTGCGGCATGCACTCGGCGATGTGGTCATAGACCATCTTGATCCGCCGGCTGTGGCGCAGGTCCTCGTGCATGGTCAGCCAGACTTCGAGTTCAAAACGTATGCTTTCGGGAAGAATGGGAACCAGATCGGGCTGGTTTGCCGCAATCCACATCTGGCAGATGCCGATTCCGATTCCGGCCCGCAGCGCGGCGAGTTGCGTCGTATGGCTGTCGCTGCGGTAGGTGAAGATTTCCGGAGCGATTTCGGGAACGCTCGTGAAGAAGCGGCTGCGGTAGATCGGGTCCTTGTCCGGACCGATGATACGATGCTCGCTGAGATCGGCAGGCTTCTCGGGCGGCTTTCTGTTGCCGAGATATTCCCGTGTGGCGAACAGTCCAAGCCGCAGCGTGCCAAGACGTCGGGCGAGAAGCGCGCCCTGTTCGGGCCGCTGCATCCGAACGGCAATATCGGCGTCACGGCGCAGGAGATCGACGGTGCGGTTGGACGCATCGACTTCCAGCTGGAGCCCGCGATGTTCCCGCAGGAGCGGTTCGAAGATCAGCGGCAGGACTTCGCTCGACATGATTTCGGTCGCCGAGATTCGCACCACGCCGTCCTCGGAACTCGCACCGGCAGATGCGGTACGCGACAAAGCGGCAGCCGAGGCGGCCATGCCTTGCGCCTGCGGTTCGAGCGTGATGGCGAGATCGGTGGGTGTCAGCCCGTTTTGCGCCCGAGTGAACAGGCCGACGCCGAGGGCGGTTTCGAGTTGGTCGATATGGCGGCCAATGGTGGGCTGGGATACCCCGAGGCTGCGGGCGGCGCCGGAAAGGGAGCGTTCGCTCATGACGGCGAGAAAGCTGCGCCACAGCTCCCACCCGATATCGGACTGGCTCATTGTCGATCCAATTTTTGTCTGCTCCCCGGGTCCCCCGAGGCATGCCGGCGCGTACACCGGGTGTGGTTCACAACTCTTCAGATAGGAATGCGATCAACTCCATAAAAGGTTTGAATATTATTGAACCAGAATTTTCTTACCCGTTTGCTGAACGGATGCCCCTCTTATTCGCCCACCAGCGTTTCGACACGGAAGCCCGCACCCTTGTCCTGCGCGAGAAGTTTCGTCAGTTCCGGCAGGACGTTGGTGAGTTCATCAGCGAGCGTGAAGGGCGGATTGACGATGATCATGCCGGAGCCGTTCAGCCCCTTCTCGGTCTTCAGATCGCGCACCCAGAGCTCTGCCACAAGGGTACGCGGACGACCCAGCGCCTTGAGATTGGCGTGAAATCCAGGCGTATCGGCATCGGATTTCAGCGGATACCACAACCCGTAAGTTCCGCCCGCAAAGCGTTTCGTAGCACGATCGAGGCCATCGACGAGGCGGTCGAACTCGCCCTCCTTTTCAAAAGGAGGATCGACGAGCACCAGCCCGCGCTTTTCCTTGGGCGGTAGATGGGCACCAAGCGACAGCCAGCCGTCGAGCTCGGTGACCCGGACCTGGTGATCGCCGTCAAAGAGCCTGGCGAGCTTGGCAGCATCCTGCGGGTGCAGTTCGATCGCCGAAAGCCGGTCCTGCTTGCGAAACAGTGTCCTGACGAGAAGGGGCGAGCCGGGGTAGCGTTTGAGCGGGACGAGCGATCCGCCATTGACCTCGGCGACTGCAGCGAGCCAGGGCGCGAGAAAGGCTTTCAGATCGTCCGAGAGGTCGGCTTCCGCGATGCGCCCGATACCCGTCTGCCATTCGCCGGTCTTCTGCGCTTCGTCCGAGCCGAGATCGTAGACCCCGAGGCCGGCGTGGGTATCGATCACCCGAAAGGCGCCGTCCTTTTTCTGCAGATAGGTGATGATTGCCGCGACGATCGCGTGTTTGAGAACATCGGCGAAATTTCCGGCGTGATAGATATGGCGGTAGTTCATGGGAAAAATTGCCTGCCACAACGGGCAAAAAGAGGAAAATCAGCTCACCCGCACAACTGGCGGTCGGCGTGCCTTTCCCATATAGGGAAACAATGAACGAAGCGAGCCCCATCCGTAGCAAGGGTCAGGCGTCCGAGGTGCGGATCGGCCACTCTGCCTGTCCCCATGATTGCCCCTCGACTTGTGCGCTGGACGTCGAAATCCTGGGTCCCGGCAAGATCGGTCGCGTCCGCGGGGCGCCCGACAATACCTATACCGCCGGTGTCATCTGCGCCAAGGTCGCGCGCTATTCCGAGCGGGTCCACCATCCCGACCGGCTGATGAAGCCGCTGGTCCGCGCCGGCGGGCGCGGCGAGGGGAACTGGAAGGAGGCGAGCTGGGAAGCAGCGCTCGATCTCGTCGCCGAGAAATTTGTCGCCGCAGAAGAAAAATATGGCTCTGAAACCGTGTGGCCCTATCAGTATGCCGGCACGATGGGACTCGTGCAGCGCGACTCGATCCATCGCCTGCGCCACGCCAAGCGCTATTCCGGATTCTTCGGCACGATCTGCGTCAATGCCGCCTGGACCGGCATCGCCATGGGCACCGGCGCTCTGCGCGGTCCCGATCCGCGCGAGATGGCTAAATCCGATTGCGTGGTGATATGGGGCACCAACCCGGTGACCACCCAGGTCAATGTGATGACCCATGCGATCAAGGCGCGCAAGGAACGCGGCGCCAAGATCGTCGTCATCGACGTCTACGACACGCCGACCATGAAACAGGCGGACATGGCGCTGGTTCTTAAGCCCGGCACAGACGGTGCGCTTGCCTGCGCCGTCATGCATGTGGCTTTCCGCGACGGCTATGCCGACTGGCCCTATCTCGAAAAATTCACTGACGATCCGCGCGGTCTGGAGACCCATTTGAAAACCCGGACGCCCGAATGGGCGGCGGCGATCACCGGTCTTTCCATTGAGGAAATCGAGGCCTTCGCGGCGCTGGTCGGGCGGACAAAACGGACATTCTTCCGATTGGGATACGGCTTTACCCGCTCGCGCAACGGCACTGCCAACATGCATGCAGCGCTCTCCGTGGCGAGCGTCACCGGTGCGTGGCAGTATGAGGGCGGCGGCGCCTTCCACACCAATGGCGGCATCTTTGGTATCGAGAAGTCGCTGGTCGAGGGTACGACCTACGAGGACAAGTCGATCCGCAGCATGGACCAGTCCAAGGTCGGGCGTGTGCTGACGAACGATCCGGCCGAACTCTATGGCGGGCCGCCGGTCACCGCCATGCTGATCCAGAACACCAATCCGGTGAACGTCGCGCCCGAGCAGCGGCTGATCAAGCAGGGTTTCCTGCGCGACGATCTCTTCACCTGCGTCCACGAACAGTTCATGACCGAAACGGCGGAACTGGCCGATGTCGTGCTGCCGGCCACCATGTTTCTCGAACATGACGACATCTACCGCGGCGGCGGCAACCAGCACATTCTGCTTGGGCCGAAGCTGATTGATCCGCCGGAAGGGCCGCGCGAGAACCTCTACGTGATCGAGGAACTCGCCACACGCCTAGGTGTTGCCGATCGCGAAGGTTTCGGACTGACGGCACGCGAGCACGTCGATCGCATGCTTGAGATGCGCGGTCTGGGCAATTTCGAGACGTTCGCCGAAGAGCGCTGGGCCGATGTCCAGCCGGATTTCGAAACCTCGCATTTCCTCAAAGGTTTCGGTCACCCTGACGGCAAGTACCGGTTCAGGCCGGACTGGCGTGGACAGAAGACGGCCACCCGTCCGCCGGAAACAATGGGCTTGCAGGGGAAGGTTGATGACCTGCCGGAATTCCCCGATCACGTCGAGCTGATTGAGGCCGCCGACGCGGATCACCCATTCCGCTTGGCGACATCGCCCGCGCGGCAGTTCCTGAACTCTACGTTCACCGAAACGCCAGGTTCTGTGAAGCGGGAAGGGCGGCCGCAGCTGATGGTNCATCCCGATGACGCTGNNGCTTTTGGGATCGCGACCGGTGAGAGGNTCGAAATCGGAAATGGCCGCGGGGAGGTCGTTCTCCATGCCAAGGTCACGACNGAGACAAAGCGCGGCACGGTGATTGCCGAAGGNATCTGGCCCAACAAGGCGCANGAGCGNGGCGAGGGGATCAACGTNCTCACCNGCGCCGANGCCATCGCGCCNTTCGGCGGNGCCGCNTTCCACGACACNCGCGTCTGGATGAAGAAGGCCGGTTGAANCCTCACATCTCTTCCTTGATGCTCCTGCGGATCAGGAGCCAGTTGGTCGGATAAGCGGTGATGAAACCGGCGATCATGGCGAACTGCATGATGAACCAGAACATGACCATATTCGGCTCGACCGGTTCATCGAGAATGAGGAACTGTCCGATCGCCATGGCGCCATACATGCCGACCTGCCAGGAGATCAGCGACAGCGTATCCGCCTTGAGCGCTTCGACGATGCCGCGCCGCGGCGAGAGGTTTCGCATCGGTACGATTGCGAAATACTGAAAAACGACGCCGATCACGAAGGCGAAGACGAAATCCAGTCCCCAGGCGGCGAAAATCTTTTCGGAAAACAGGCCCGGATAGCCGAAGGGAACGAGAACCGCAGGAACTGCGAGAGCCAGACTTTCGGCGAGAATGTCGCCGAGCGAGCAGCCAGCCCCGCAGTGAAGCGCGCCCTTGGCCACGGAAATGGGGAAGGGTGTGTCTTGGNGGCCATGATGGTGATGATGACCTTCNCCCTGCTCCTCNGNGCGGGGCGCTCGCCCCCAACTATAATAGAACGCCAGCAGGAATGGTCCGCCGAAGAGTGCGCANANTGGCCANACGAANCTCATGACCTTCATTGGNTGGGGGCGGCTGCGNATGTCGATCAGGATGACGACGGCGCAAATGGTTGCGAGNATGAGGCTCAGCCAGGCGATGATGTGGGAGAGGGGCATTGCGACAGACCTTTCACTGTCGGTTTAACGCAGGCCTTCCTGCCGTGTTCCTGGCCCGAGCGCGGCTATTTGTCTTCCATACTCGCCTTCAGGGAGGCACGCATACGGGTCAGCGTCTCGTGCAGCTGATGGAGTTCGGCAAGCGGTAATCCAAATGCTTCCGCAATGCAGCCGGGAACGTGGCGAGCACTCTCCTCCATCTGTCTGCCTGCTTCGGTCAGATGAATGCGCACCTTGCGCTCGTCCAACTTGTCGCGCGCCCGCACGAGAAAGCCGTTGTTTTCCAGCCGTTTGATCAACGGGGTCAATGTGGAGGACTCAAGCCCCAGCCGGTGGCCGAGTTCGCCCACGGTCAGCCCGTCACCCGTCCAGAGGGTGACCAGAACGAGATATTGCGGATAGGTGAGGCCCAGATCCGCGAGCAATGTCTGATAGACATGGCCAACCGCGTGATGCGTTGCATAGAGATCGAAGCAAAGCATGGTTTCCGGCGCCGGGCGATAGTCCTCAGGCAACTTTTCGTCGGTCATGGCGTTTCACTCCTGTACCGAAACTATGTCGTGCGCGATTGGGTCGCAAGACTTGACGACGGTTTGTGTCGCTCATATATATCGTGCACGATATAATCGTAAGCAATTAATTNTGACAGGGAGAATGTCATGCCGACCAAGATCGCATATACCGCCACCGCCACTGCCACCGGGGGAGGCCGCGACGGTCATACCCGCACCGAGGACGGCACGATCGATCTCGACCTCGCCGTGCCGAANGANATGGGCGGTGANGGCAATGGCGCCAANCCCGAGCAGCTCTTTGCCGCCGGTTATGCCGCCTGCTTNATGGGCGCGATGCGCTTTTATGCCGGCCAGCAGAAGGTGAAGGTGCCGGACGACGCGAAAGTGACCGTTTCCGTTGGCATCGGCCCGCGCGAGGACACTGGCTTCGGTCTGGATGTGAAGATCAAGGTCGACCTTCCGGGCGTCGAAAAGGACGTCGCCGAAGACCTGATCGCCGGCGGCCACAAGGTCTGCCCCTATTCTCACGCCACGTCGGGCACGCTGTCGATCACGCCCGAACTGNCCTGAATCCGGACAGACTTTTAACCGATATCAACCCGGGTCGCCGCGCGGCCCGGGTTTTTTCATGCGACCGCGGCGAGCGGGGCAGGATCGGCTGCATCGTCTGTCAAGCGGGCGAGGCCGCGCTTGAGGGCGTCTACGCAATGGGCGTCGAAGGCNGTTCCCACGCCGTTGTCGAGAATGGCGAGTGCCTCNTCGGTCGACATNGCCGCACGGTAGGGACGATCCGCTGAGAGCGCGTCGAAGACGTCGGCCACTGCGAGAATGCGCATTNCGAGCGTNACCTCNTCGCCCTTCANNCCGTCGGGATAGCCGCGCCCATCAAGNCGTTCNTGATGACCGCCGGCCAGGGGNGCAATATCCGAAAATACNGAGATCTGCTCAAGGATGGCTCGTCCGATACCCGGATGGCTGCGAACGCTCTGCCANTCGGTNTCGTCGAGCTTGTTCGGCTTGTCGAGAATGGTGTTGGACACCGCAAGCTTGCCGAGGTCGTGNAGAAGNGCNGCGCGGCGTAACCAGCGACGGCGCTCGGGGGTGAAGCCCAACTCTTCGGCAATCAGGTCGGTATACTGCGTCACGCGGTCGGAATGGTCGGCGGTAAACGAACTCTTNGCGTCGATCACGTCGGCGAANGCCTCGGCGATGTCATCGAGATAGTCCTCATCAATAAGTGTGGTCCCCTGTCCAGGCGGCAGGGCAAATACCCGCACCGGCAGCGCTTCGTCAGTGAGCGCGCTCCAGAACCCGGCGGTGGCTTGGGCCCGCAAGAAAGCGTCAAAGAGAGCCGGATCGAACCAGCTTCCGCTCCGGGAGCGGAGCTCTGCAACCGCTCCTTCAGGCCCCAAGACTTCGTGAAAAACGTCCGCGACCTGACCCAGAAGCGCCAGATTGGCATTGAGCGGCAAGTCGCCGCCGCCGATGCCGTAGGGCTTTCCGCCGCCGTCGAAGTGCTCGTCGAGCGCNCGAATACCGNCCTGAACCGTTTCGGAAAAGCGCATNCGGGCGGCGATGTCGGCACCGCGCTGGCAGCGGGTCTCGATCAGCCCGACGGTGATTTGTCCGCCGTTCTGAAGGATGTTGAGAATGGCGCCNAGACGTTGCTTCAACCCGGCCTCCGTACCCGTGCGCTGAAGCACGAACTTCAGCGCCGGCCCGAGGCCGGTTCCCATCAGCTTGAACTCGCGTTTGAGTTTGATGTCGTCGGTCAGGTACAGATCGCAGATCCGCGCGGCATTGGACGAACAGCCGAGATCCTTGAGAAGGGCGGTGTAGTAGACGTCGCGNAGCATGGCGGCATCGAGACCGGCCGCCNGNCCTGTGTGATAGGCGATCCANGTCGTGCGGATGCAGTGTCCGGCAGGCTGTCCTTCGGTCAGGTCCAGCGCATAGGACAGNGACCCGCAGAGTTCGGCGAGCGAAATGTGGTTCGATTGAAGCATGGGGCGGGGTCCGGNATGTCAATTCTTGCTGGCGATTTCTCAACGCTATGCGAACGACCGCTAATCATTCGTTACGTCCGGCCTGCAGCCGGACAGCAAGCTGCAATGATCGAAAAAATCTCTCTTTGGGTGAAACTCTTTCGCCAGTCGCCTCGTCCCAGCGGACGTAATCAAAAACACAATGAGGAGACAGACATGACATTTTTCCGCACTTCGATCCTGACAGCCACCGCTCTCGCTGCATCGCTCGCCATGGCAAACGCAATGGACGAGTATTCGATTTCCGGTTCCGACCAGGACGTTTCCGGCGGCACCGTCACCGCTTCCGACATCATGACCGCGCAGGATGGCTGGCTCGTGGTTCACCGCACGGACGCCGACATGAAGCCGGGCCCGGTCGTCGGTCATGCCTGGATCAAGAAGGGTGACAACAAGGACGTCACCGCCGAACTCGATGAGGACGTGGCCTCAGGCGACATGCTGATGCTGATGGTTCATGGCGAGGAAGGCGGCATGAAGGAGGGTGAGTTCGAATACACCCTCGGCGCCAAGGAAGACGGCCCGATCAAGGTCGATGGCAAGCTTGTCATGACCGTCATCACCGCCAAGTAAGGCGTGATCTGAACGCTACCGCATTTCCTCCCGAGGAAAATGCGGCAGGTGTCTGTCGGCAATCCCCCATGCCGGCAGACACTTTTTTGTGTCGATGGGGCTCAGCCGGTGACGATCAGCATCTCGTCGTCGGTGGAAAATGTACCCGCGCCGGAAGCTGAGGACATGCCGTCTCCGCTCATCCGGACCTCTCCGCGCGCCAGAAGCGCCAGAGCCGCAGGGTAGAGTTTGTGCTCGGCCTTCAGCACCCGCTCCGCCAGCGTNTCGGCGGNATCCTGGTTCAGGACCGGAACNGCGGCCTGCGCGATGATCGGGCCATCATCCATGACTTCGGTCACGAAATGCACGCTTGCACCATGCACGCGGCACCCGGCGGCCAGNGCACGGTGATGCGTATCAAGGCCGGGAAACGATGGCAGCAGCGACGGATGGATATTGATCATCCGCCCCTTCCAGCGCCGCACGAAGTCTTCCGAGAGGATGCGCATGTAGCCGGCCAGACAGACGAATTCCGCGCCGGTCTCGTCGATCGCTTCCATCACCGCGGCCTCATGCGCTTCGCGACTNTCGAAATCCTTGCGCGCCACGGCCTTGGCCGGAATGTCGAAACCCTTGGCCCGTTCGAGACCNGCCGCATCGGCCTTGTCNGAGATGACGGCCACGATCTGNGCCGGGTAGTCNGGCTTCATGGCGGCGGCAATCAGCGCGCCGAGATTCGACCCGCGACCGGAAATNAGCACCGCGACCTTGCGGCGGGGTTTGCGGGATGGGGCAGGGGCGTCGCTCTCGCTCACAGGCTCAGCGTCCCNTTNTAGGTCACACCAGGTGCACCGGCGTCACGGGTGCNAATGGCGCCGAGACGGACGACACTTTCACCTTCGCCNGTCAGGATGTCGGTGACCTTTGNCGCATTCTCCTCGGAAACCACNACAATCATGCCGACGCCGCAATTGAAGGTGCGCAGCATTTCCTTGGGCTCAACGCCGCCGGTCTGAGCCAGCCAGCCGAACACGGNNGGTGCCTTGACCGCATCNAGATCGATCTCNGCCGAAAGCCCTTCNGGAAGNACGCGCGGGATGTTTTCCGGAAAGCCGCCGCCGGTAATGTGGGCGAGCGCCTTGATGGCGCCNGTCTCGCGGATCGCCTTGAGGAGTGGCTTTACGTAAATCTTGGTGGGCGCGAGCAGTGCCTCGGCCAGCGAGAGATCCGCGTTGAACGGCGCCTTGTCCGCATAGTCGAGACCCGACAGGCCGACGATCTTNCGCACCAGCGAGTAGCCGTTGGAGTGAACGCCGGAGGAGGCGAGACCCAGAATGACGTCGCCCTCGGCCAGATCGCCGGCCGGCAGAAGCTGNCCGCGTTCGGCAGCACCCACGGCAAAGCCGGCGAGATCGTAGTCGCCATCGGAATACATGCCNGGCATTTCAGCNGTNTCNCCGCCGATCAGCGCGCAACCGGCCTGCTTGCAGCCCTCNGCAATNCCGCCGACGATATCGGTNCCCTGNGCGGGGTCGAGCTTGCCGGTNGCGAAATANTCGAGGAANAACAGCGGNTCNGCGCCNTGGACCACNAGATCGTTGACGCACATGGCGACGAGGTCGATGCCGACCGTATCGTGCTTNCCNGCTTCNATNGCGACCTTCAGCTTGGTGCCGACACCGTCATTGGCGGCNACNAGGACCGGNTCGTTGAACCCGGCAGCCTTGAGGTCGAACAGNCCGCCGAANCCGCCGATTTCNCCGTCGGCACCNGGGCGGCGGGTCGANTTGACCAGCGGCTTGATGCGGTTGACCAGTTCGTTGCCCNCGTCGATATCGACCCCTGCATCGCTGTAGGTCAGGCCATTGCCCTTGCTGCTCATTCGCCGGCACCTTCTTTCGCGTCGTGTCTTCGCCCGGCGGGCGTTCCGGCCCGCAGCGGGTATCTGCCCGCGAAATCGCATTTTGGCGGCATATGCGCAAGCAGCTAATCCCTTTGCCATCGGGTATCCACACCCGCACGAGCTTAAGCAACCGCTATGCGCTTGCAAATCGGGCAAGGCTCAACGATCTAGGGTCAGGACCTGTTAATATGATTGGAATGGCGCCGGAGATGGCAAGATAGGCGAGGAAAAATCCGAAGAGCGGGGCCGTCGCCCCGGTCGAGGACTTTGACGCGGCAGATCGCAGCCAGATCAGGCGTCCTTCGGATCGGACAAATTTGCACGGGCTGCTTTGTCGCGAGGCCTTGAAAGGCTTCAGCCTTCCTGCGGACTCGCTTCGCGCATCCGCACAAATTTGCTCCGACCATTCCAACCAGATTAACAGGGCCTGACCCTAGAGTCTGCTATGGATGAGGGAGAGTTGCGATAACGGAGGCAGTGCTTGCGGCGATGACCTGGCCGAATTTCATTACCATGGGTCGCCTTGTTCTCGTTCCGGTGTTCATTCTCGCAATGCTCCATGGCGAGACGGAATGGGCGTTTGTCGTCTTCCTGATCGCCGGCGTTTCCGATGCGTTCGACGGCTATCTGGCGCGGAAGTTCCGCCAGGTGAGTCAACTCGGCACCTATCTCGATCCGATTGCCGACAAGCTGCTGCTGGTCAGTGGCTTCGTCACGCTCGGCTATCTCGGCGAAATTCCCAGCTGGCTGGTTGTGCTCGTTGTCTCGCGTGACGTTTTGATCGTCGGTGCGGTGCTGATCTCCCACCTGATGTCGCAGCCGGTGGAGGTCCGCCCGATCTTCGTCTCCAAGATGACGACGACCATCCAGATCGTACTGGTTGCAGCAGCCCTTGCAGATCAGGCGGATTTTGCGGAATTGTCGGTTGCCGTTTTCTGGCTCGGCCTGGGAACGGCGGTCTTGACCATCGCTTCCGCAGCGGCCTATCTCCGAACCTGGATGCGGCATATGGCAGAGACGAACTAGACAGGGGGCGTTATCCGCGTCATCTGTCTTGTGAGCGCCGGCGAAACAGGAGGGCCAGACATGACGACCCACGTAGATCGCGCGGCGCTGCGCCGACAGATATTCTTCTGGCTGATCGCCTTGGCGATCTTCGCCTTCTTTCTCTACATCTTCTCGTCGATCCTGCTGCCCTTCGTGGCCGGCATGGCTCTTGGCTACTTTCTCGATCCGGTCGCCGACCGCCTGCAGCGGCTGGGCATGAGCCGGCTTGCCGCCACCGGGTTCATCCTGCTTCTCTTCGTCGTGGTGTTCATTGCCAGCTTCATCATCATCATCCCGCTGCTCGTCACCCAGGCGGCAGATTTCGCCTCCAAGGTGCCGGGCTATTTCGAAAACCTCCAGCATCTGGTGACGACCTCTGCGCATGACTACATGCCCGACTGGCTCGCCGGCCAGATCGAGGGCATGAAGAATTCCTTCTCCGGGCTGATCAAGGAAGGCGCGGGCTTCCTCGGCTCTGTCCTCCAGCAGATCTGGAACTCCGGCAAGTCGATCGTCGACGTGGTCGCCCTTCTGGTCGTCACGCCCGTCGTCGCCTTTTATCTGCTTCTGGACTGGGACGACATGGTTGCCAAGATCGACGCCTGGATCCCGCGCGATCACGTCGATACCGTCCGCGAACTCGCCCGGCGCATCGACCGCACGGTCGCCGGCTTCATTCGCGGGCAGGGCACGCTCTGCATCGTGCTCGGCCTCTTCTACGGCATAGCGCTGTCGATCGCGGGGCTCAATTTCGGCCTGCTGATCGGCCTCTTCGCCGGCCTCATCAGCTTCATCCCCTATGTCGGCTCCACGGTTGGCCTCGTCCTCGCCTTCGGCGTGGCGCTGGTCCAGTTCTGGCCCGATTACATCATGATCGGTGTGGTTCTCGGAATCTTCTTCTTCGGCCAGTTCCTTGAGGGCAATATCCTCCAGCCGCGTCTGGTGGGGTCTTCGGTCGGCCTTCATCCGGTCTGGCTGATGTTCGCGCTCTTCGCCTTCGGCGCGCTGTTCGGATTCGTCGGCATGCTGGTCGCCGTACCCGCGGCGGCAGCACTTGGTGTATTGGTCCGTTTCGCCCTTGAAAAATACCTCGACAGCGATCTTTATCACGGCCAGTCGCGTCAGCTTGTGATCACCGAGACCCAGCGCGACGACCGGACCTGACGAGGGAAACGCCGAGCTTCATGCCGCACAATTCGAAACAGGGACAGATCCCGCTCAATTTCGGTCACCAGCCGGCAGCGGGCCGCGAGGATCTCATCGAGTCCGACCGGCTGAGTGCGGTCATCAGCCTGATCGACCGCTGGCCCGACTGGCCGTCGCCGATCGTTATCGTGGCTGGTCCGACCGGATCGGGCAAATCCCATCTGGCATCGGTGTGGGCAGAGCAATCGGGTGCGGTTCCTGTTCTTGTCGACAGGCCCGATGCGGTCACGCTGGAGCTTGCCGCCGCCGGACCCGTGCTGGTCGAAGATGTCGATCGCATCGGCTTCGACGACACGGCGCTGTTCCATCTCATCAATGCGGTCCGCCAGAACGGCACCACGCTGATGATGACGAGCCGGCTCTGGCCTGCGGCCTGGAACGTCAAACTTCCCGATCTCGCCTCGCGCCTGAAGGCTGCGACCACGGTGGAAATCGGTGAGCCGGACGACGAACTACTGGCGCAGGTGCTGGTCAAGCTGTTCGCAGACCGCCAGATCGTGCCCGACGAGCGGGTGGTCTCCTATCTCGTCTCACGCATGGAGCGCTCGCTCGATGCGGCCCGCCGTATCGTTGCCCGCCTCGACGATCTCGCGCTCTCCCGCCAGTCGAAAATATCCCGCCAGTTGGCCTCTGAAGTTCTCGCCGAATTCGAAGCAGGCAACTTCGACGCCTCGCTGTCATAGTTTTCTGATCTATCTGTGCGAATCGATCCTGGCTGGCCGCTGGACAGGACGGCCCATTAGAGGAATGCTACGGGAATGAACGAGATGAGCGAAACCCCGCAAAGCCAGACCGTCGAGACGAAGTCGCCCGAGATCAAGGTCCCGGAGACGAAGTCGCTGATCAAGCCGACACCGGAGTCCCCGGATAACGATCTGCTCGACAGCCCCGACCGTTTCATCAATCGCGAGTTCTCCTGGCTGCAGTTCAACCGGCGTGTTCTCGAAGAGACGCTCAACGAGAACCATCCACTGCTCGAACGCGTCCGCTTCCTCTCGATTTCCGCCGCCAACCTCGATGAATTCTTCATGGTGCGCGTAGCCGGTCTCGAAGGGCAGGTGCGCCAGGGGATCGCGACACGCTCTGCCGATGGCCTCAATCCCGCTGAACAGCTCGACCGGATCCTGGGCGAGGTCGATGGACTGCAGCTCGAACAGCAGGCCTCGCTCGCTGTTCTCCAGCAGTATCTGGCGTCGGAGAACATCCATTTCGTCCGCCCCGCGCAATTAGAGGATGACGAGAAGGAGTGGATCGAAGACACCTTTCTCCAGTCGATCTTCCCGGTGCTGACACCGCTGTCGATCGACCCGGCGCACCCGTTCCCCTTCATTCCCAATCTCGGCTTCTCCATCTGCCTGCAGCTGGAGCGGCGGAAGAGCCACGAGCCGATGACGGCGCTCATACGTCTTCCCGTCGCTCTCGATCGCTTTCTGCGGCTGCCCGACAGCGACACCGGCGTGATCCGCTTCATCACGCTCGAGGACGTCGTCTCGATGTTCATCGACCGGCTCTATCCGGGCTACGACGTCAAGGGGTCAGGCACCTTCCGCATCATCCGCGACAGCGATATCGAGCTTGAGGAAGAGGCGGAGGATCTGGTGCGCTTCTTCGAAACGGCGCTCAAGCGCCGTCGTCGCGGCTCGGTGATCCGTATCGAGTTCGATTCCGAGATCCCGCAGTCGCTGCGTGAATTCGTCGTTCACGAACTCAATGTGCCGGACAATCGCGTGGCCGTGCTGCCGGGGCTCCTGGCGCTCGATACGCTGTCCGAGATCTGCAAGGCCCCGCGCGACGACCTGAAGTTCGAATCCTACAATGCCCGCTTCCCCGAGCGTATCCGCGAACATGCAGGCGACACGCTGGCCGCGATTCGGGAGAAGGACCTCGTCATCCATCACCCTTACGAATCCTTCGATGCGGTGGTGCAGTTTCTCTTCCAGGCCGCGCGCGATCCCGATGTGCTCGCCATCAAGCAGACGCTCTACCGCACCTCGAACGACAGTCCGATCGTCCGTGCGTTGATCGACGCAGCCGAGGCCGGCAAGTCGGTGACGGCGCTGGTTGAGCTCAAGGCGCGCTTCGACGAGGAAGCCAATATTCGCTGGGCGCGTGACCTTGAACGGGCGGGCGTCCAAGTGGTCTTCGGCTTCGTGGAACTGAAGACCCACGCCAAGATGTCGCTGATCGTGCGCCGCGAGGAGGGCAAGCTTGTTACCTATTGCCACTTGGGCACCGGCAATTATCACCCTGTCACTGCCAAGATATACACCGACCTGAGCTACTTCACCTGCGACCCCGTTATTGCCCGCGACGTGGCGCGTGTGTTCAATTTCATCACCGGCTACGGTGAACCGGAGGGGCTTGAAAAGCTCGCTGTCTCGCCGATCAACCTGCGCGCCCGCATTCTCGACGGTATCGAGGCTGAAATCCGGCATGCGCAGGCCGGGCGTCCGGCGGCAATCTGGATGAAGATGAACTCGCTGGTCGATCCGCAGATCATCGATGCGCTCTATCGGGCATCGATCGCAGGTGTCGAGGTGGAACTCGTGGTGCGCGGTATCTGCTGCCTGCGTCCGCAGGTTCCCGGCCTGTCGGAAACGATCCACGTAAAGTCGATCATAGGTCGGTTCCTCGAGCATTCGCGCATCTACTGTTTCGGCAATGGGCACGGCCTGCCGTCAAAGCAGGCGCTGGTCTATATCGGCTCGGCCGACCTCATGCCGCGTAATCTCGATCGCCGCGTCGAGACACTGGTGCCGATGACGAACCAGACTGTGCACGAGCAGATTCTCTCGCAGATCATGCTGGGCAACGTTATTGACAATCAGCAGAGCTACGAAATCCTTCCCGACGGCACCTCGCGGCGTATCGTGACCGAAGAAGGGGAGGAACCCTTCAATGCACAGCATTATTTCATGACNAATCCGAGCCTGTCTGGTCGCGGTGAAGCCTTGAAATCCAATGCTCCGAGGCTCATTGCGCGGCGTGTGTCGCACCCCGAACGCTAGCCTACGCACTTTTTGCCCATTTCAAGTTGCACCTGAAACGATCTAATCTGCCTTTTATGATAGAAACTGAAGCCCATGGGCGCGCGCCGGGAACCTATCCCGTCTCCGTCGTCGACATTGGATCGAACTCCGTGCGNCTCGTCATNTACGAGGCGCTTAATCGTTCACCCTCGGTCCTGTTCAACGANAAGGTGCTGTGCGGTCTTGGCAAGGGGCTTGCCTCCGGCAANCGTATGGACGAGGAGGCGATCCGTCGNGCAATCGACGCATTGCGCCGGTTCCGNGCGCTCTCCGATCAGGCCCGCGCCGTCGACATCCATGTNCTCGCCACTGCCGCCGCACGCGAAGCGGAAAACGGNGCCGCATTCATCGAGGCGGCGGAAGAAGCAATCGGTTGCGAAATCCGCGTCCTGACCGGCGTCGAGGANGCNCGCTTCTCCGCACTTGGCATCATCAGCGGNTTNCATAATCCCGACGGTATCGCCGGCGATCTCGGCGGCGGCTCGCTGGAATTGGTCGATGTGCGCGGCCGCGATTATTCGGGCGGTATCACGCTTCCGCTCGGCGGCCTCAGGCTCTCCGAACTTTCCGGAGGATCNATTGCCAAGGCGCGCACCATAGCGCGCACGCACCTCAAGAAGGCCGAAATCCTCAAGGGAGGAGAGGGACGCACCTTCTATTCCGTCGGCGGAACGTGGCGAAACATCGCCAAGCTGCATATGGAGATGACCGGCTATCCGCTGCACATGATGCAGGCCTATGAGATGCCGCTCAATGAAGCGCTCGAGTTCCTGGCGAAGGTCGCGCGGATGAAGCCGAACCGCGACGAGGAACTGAAGAAGATTTCCCGCAACCGTCGCGCCCTCCTGCCTTTCGGCGCCGTGGCGCTGCAGGAACTCATGGAGATCATGAAGCCCGAAAAACTGTCGTTCTCAGCCCTCGGCGTCCGTGAAGGTTATCTTTATTCGCTGCTGCCGGAGGAGGACGCGGTCAAGGATCCGCTGCTCGCAGCGTCCGATGTCCTGGCCAATCTGCGCGCTCGCTCACCCCGCCATGCGCGCGAACTTGCCGAATGGACCGGAACGATGTTCGAGGTCTTCGGCATCGAGGAAACCGAGGACGACGCCCGCTACCGTCAGGCCGCCTGCCTTCTGGCCGACATCTCCTGGCGTGCGCATCCGGACTATCGTGGGCTTCAGGCGCTCAACATCATCGCTCACTCGACGCTATCGGGCATCAGCCATGCCGGACGTGCCTATATCGCACTCGCCAATTACTACCGTTTCGAGGGACTGAACGACGACGGCTCCTCGCGCTCGCTCGCGACCATCGCCACCCCGCGNTACGTGGAGTTCGCCAAGCTGCTGGGCGGCATGCTGCGCGTGATCTATCTCTGCTCGGCCTCGATGGANGGNGTGGTTCCGCGTCTGAAGTTCGAGCGCGCCGAGCCGGGTGACGAGAATGCCGAAATCTATTTCGTGCTGCCGAAGGACATGGCCAATTTTCTCGGTGAGCGCGTCGAGGGACGTCTCAACCAGCTCTCGAAACTGACCGGCAAGAAACTCGCCATCAGGCTGGGCTGACGGCGAGTTNAAGNCNCGAAAAGGCTCAGTCCTGAACGATAGGCTCGAAGAAGCCCCACATCATCCGCTTGCCGTCGAAGGGCATGTTGGACGGGTCNGAGCCCAGTTCGGNCTCGAAGTCTTTCATCGAGGCCTCCATGCCGCTCTGGGATGTCGCCTTGTCCGGCCAGACGATCCAGGAGAAGACGACCGTCTCGTCTTTCTCGAGCTTCACCGCCATCGGAAACGACGTCACCTCGCCGTCCGGCACGTCGTCGCCCCAGCANTCNAANACGCTGAGCGCGCCATTCTTCTTGAAAATGCGCGATCCCATTTCGGCCATCTCGGTATATTTTCCCTTGTTGGCATTCGGGACCGGCAACAGAAATCCTTGTACGTAGGCCATTCTACTCTCCCTTTGCTGCAGCCTTGATGGCCGCGATATCGATCTTGCTCATCTGCATCATTGCCTGCATGGCCCGCGCCGCGTAGTCGCGGTCCTCGACCAGATACATGGCGATCACTTCATTGGAGACGACCTGCCAGGAAAAGCCGAAGCGGTCCTTGAGCCAGCCGCAAGGGCCGTGCTCACCGCCGCCTTCTACCAGCTTGTCCCAATAGTAATTGATCTCGTCTTGGTTTTCGCAAGCGATCGTGAGTGAACCGCCTTCGTCGAAACCGAACTTGTGATCCATGGCGCTGTCCATCGCCATCAACCCGGTGCCCGCGATCGTGGCTCGGCCATGATTGATCGAGCCGGCGGGCTCGTTCGATCCTTCCGGATAATCGTTGGTCAGTTCGATCGTCGAGCCTGGAAAGGTCTGCGCATAGAAGTTCAGGGCTTCCTTCGCGCGCCCTGCCACGCTGCCGGTGAACATCATCATCGGCGTAACCGGTCGGTCGGCATCAGGGCCAAACGGCAGCGTGATCTGCCAGGAGACGCCGAAACGATCGTTGCACCAGCCGTAAAGGTTGCTCCAGTCGTAGTTGTCGAGCGGCATCATAATGCTTCCGCCCTCCAACAGGCCGGCCCAGATGCGCTCGATCTCGCTGCGGTCCTCGATCTGCACGACGAGAGATAGTGCGGGCGAGGGCTTGAAGATTGGCCCGGCATTGATGCCATGGAGCCGATAGCTGAGGATGTCGTAGCTCGCCACCATCACCTGACCGGCCTGCTGGCCATGAATGTCGCAGCCCGCATCCGGATAGTGAGATATCTCTGTTATCGTTCCGCCAAACAACTGCGTATGGAACTGCGCCGCCTCCTCGGCTGTCCCGTCGTGCCAGAAGAAAGGCGCGATTTTCTGCACTGCCATGTCTGTCTCCTCCATAAGGATGTACTCAAGGGCGGACCATGTGTCCGTACGGCTTTAAAGCGTCTTCGCCAGCGCCTCGAGCTGATCGGCGGCGGCATTCCAGCCGGCGTGAAATCCCATCTCCTCGTGCCTTGTCTTCGATTCCTCGGAGAAATGGCGCACGATGGCGCGATAGCGGGTGGCGTTACCCTCGTCGGCAAATGTCAGGGTGCCGACCATGAAGGGGTTTTCGGACGGCTCGTACCCCTCGTTCACCGCATCGGTAAAAACGATCTTCTCGCCATCAACAATCTCGAGATAGATGCCCGTATTCGGGTGCGTGTTCCCGTCCGGATCCTGCATGACGGTATTGAAGCGTCCGCCCGCGCGGACATCCATGTCGGCACTCTTCGTCGTCCACGGGGCAGGGGTGAACCATTGAACGAGAAGGTCCGGCTCGGTCCAGCAGCGCCAGACGGCGGCGCGTGGTGCTTCGATTACGCGGTCGAGAACAAGTTCGCGGTTCTTCGGAAATTCAGTGCTCATTGCGGTATTTCCTCCCTGGCGGGTTTGTTGAATAACAGGCGGATGTAGCGGATCAGATGGTCTATCGTGTCGGCCGCGATCTCTGCCGAGCCCCGGGCCTTGGCCATGATGAAGGCGCCCTGCAGCACGGCCTGGGTGTGAAGCGCCAGGCTCTCGGCGGTTGTGCCGGTCACGCCGCAGGCTTCCATGGCGGCACGGATATCGGCGACCAGCGTCATGGCATGGCTGGTGATGGTGGCGTTGCACGCATCGCGGATCGCGGGAGCGCTGTCATAGGTCTCCTGCACCATCGTGCCGACCAGACAGGTGAAGTCGGGAACGTCGCCGGCGAGAAGCACCTTGCGGAATTCGAGATAGGCGATCAGCCGGTCGAACGGATCAGCGGGCTGGTGGTAGGGCGCGTTTGCAAAGAGCTCCGAAGTCGTCTCCGACCAGAAACGGGCGGCTTCCACACCCAGATCTTCCTTGCTGCGGAAGTGGTGGAAGAAGGCCCCCTTGGTCACCCCTGCGGTGCGGCAGAGGTCGTCTACGCTGGTGGCGGAGAACCCCTTGGCGCGGATGACGTCGCGGGCTGCTTCCAGCAGCCGTTCGCGGGCGTGGATATGTCTGGGAGCCATGCTTTCTCCTTTGCTCACCGGAAATATACCGACTAGTTGGTATGTTTGGCAATATGGTTGTGCATCTTTTTTATAACGTGCTGAAGTTGTTGTTGTATGGCTCGCCGGGATGGCTGCAATCTTGCCAGTATGACTGCAACAAGAACCTAGCTCTTGCGGCAGTCGCGGGCAGGAGACTTGCCACTCGTCAGCGTCTGGCGAGTCCGCTCGAAGTAGACGGTGCCGCGGCCATCGCATTCGAAGATGAAGGGCGTGGCGCCCCTTGTGTCGATAAGCCGGGCCTCGATGGAGGCTGTCGTTACCGGATCGATCATCCGGCCGGAGCGGATGCGGAAATCTTCCGCGGAAAGATGGAGGCCGGTGCCTGCGAGCAGGATGATCAGGCCGGCGAAGGAGAGTACGGGTTTCATCGGGTCGTCTCGAACTGGATATTGCGGCCTGTGCCGCGTCACAAACCCGGATGCCCGTTTCCAAAGCTGAAATCTGTGCGCCTTCGCACAGGGCGATGCTGGCATGTATATTTGAATTCCGTCATAATCGGCCCATATTCGCCGTGCCGGAGACCCCAATCCGCCCCGCAGAGGTCTCTCGGATGGTGCGTGAAAAAGCCATTCCAGAGAAGGATCGCTCTATGGGTGCGAAAGCACGCGTCAATTCGTTTCGCAAACTTCTTGCTCACCTGCGAGACGAACTCGGTCTGGACATGGGTTTTCGCCTCTGGGACGGGTCTCTGGNGCCGGAAGGNTGGCCGGAAAACGCCTTTACCATCCGCATCNCCGACGAGGGCGTGGTGGCNGCACTCNTGCGCAGCCCGAAGGCCGAAACGCTTGCCAACATCTGGGTGACAAAGCGCATCGATTTCGAGAATGGAACCCTGTTCGACNTGCTCGAACGACGCCCGCAAATGCGCAGCCGGGAAATGCGGAAGCGTGTCAGCAAGCTGAAGCTNGGCGCGACGCTGTCACGGTTTCTCTTTGTGTCGCGNGGCGGGCCCTGGCCGCTCGACGACGTGGCGCCCAANCGNCCGACCGANGGAAGCGAGGCGGAAAACAAGCGCAACATCGCCTTCCACTACGATGTCTCCAATGCNTTCTACGCGCTCTTTCTCGATCGCGAGATGNTCTACACCTGNGGCTATGCGCGGACCTCNGACAGTGATCTCGACCGGATGCAGNGCGACAANCTGGAGATGATCTGCCGNAAGCTGCGGCTGAAACCGGGNGAGACGCTTCTCGATATCGGTAGCGGTTGGGGNGGGCTTTGCCTCTATGCCGCCGAGCATTANGGCGTGACCACNNTCGGNGTGACGTTGTCNGANAACCAGATCGCNTANGCCCGNGANAAAGCCGAGAAGATGGGCCTGTCGGATCGGTGCNGNTTTGAGCTGAAGGATTATGCGGCCGTNGAGGGAACGTTCGACAAGGTCGTNTCGGTGGGCTTCTTCGAGCATGTCGGCTTCGACAATTTTCCNACCTATTATCAGACCGTCAATCGTGTGCTCAANCNNTCNGGGATNTTTCTGCATCACGCCATTACNCGCCCGGCNAAGCGNGATCCGCGTGACAACCGGGTGCAAAGCCGCGANCAGCAGCTNCTCACCCGCTACATCTTTCCCGGCGGNGCGCTCGACAANATCGGNGGCACNNTNCAGCAGATGGAGCAGTTCGGCTTCGAGGTGCANGACGTCGANAACTGGCGCGAGCACTATGCGCGCACCTGCCGCCTCTGGCACGACCGGCTGAGTGCGCATTACGATGAGGCCGTGANGGAGGGCGGGGAGATCACCACCCGCCTNTGGCTTGTNTANCTGGCAGCGTGTTCGATCGCGTTTGAGCGCAATAGCGCGCGGATTTACCAGACGGTGGCAACGCCGCGAAGGCGAGGGCCTTCCGTCTTGCCTAGAGCGCGCGAGGATCTGTACCGCGAAGACTGATCAGGTGCGCCCGGAAGACGATGCCTGACGGAATCAGGCGTCCTTCGGCAGGTCGATCAGCGTCACCGCGCCGTCGACATAGCGCAACGCCACTTCGCCGCGCAGCAGCTTGAGCGCCAGATCGCCGAAAATCTCTTTCCGCCATCCGGAAAAAGCCGCGACCTCGGCGTCCTCGCCTTCGGCGGCAATCCGTTCGAGATCGTCGGAATTGGCGATCACCTTGGCGGCGACGTTCTGCTTTTCGACGACCATCTTCAGAAGCACACGCAGCAGCTCGCTTGCGGCTTGTGCGCCTTCCGGCGGCTGACGGCGGCGCGGAACTTTCGGCATGTCTTCCTTCGGCGTTTCAAGCGCGGTCTTGACCACTTCAACGATATCGCGGCCCTGGCTCGAGCGTTCCCAGCCCTTGGGGATGGTGCGAAGGCGGCCAAGTGCTTCGGTGCTGGTCGGCTGCTGCTGGGCGAGTTCGTAAAGCGCGTCGTCCTTCAGGATACGCCCGCGCGGCATGTCGCGGGTCTGCGCCTCGCGCTCCCGCCACGCGGCGAGATGCTGGAGCACACACAATTCCTGCGGCTTCTTCACCCGCATTTTCAGGCGCTTCCAGGCATCTTCAGGATGCGTTTCGTAGGTGCCGCGCGATTCGAGAATGGCCATCTCGTCGGTCAGCCACTCGGTACGACCTTCGCGTTCTAGTTCGGCCTTCAATTCCTTGTAGACCTCGCGCAGGTGGGTCACGTCCGCGAGCGCATAAGTCAGCTGCTTGTCGGACAGAGGGCGGCGCGACCAGTCGGTGAAGCGCGACGACTTGTCGATCTGCTCGCCGGCAATGCGCTGGACGAGCTGGTCGTAGGAGACCGATTCCCCGAAGCCGCAGACCATGGCTGCAACCTGGGTGTCGAAGATCGGGTGCGGAACGAGATCGCCCAGGTGAACGATGATCTCGATATCCTGGCGCGCGGCGTGGAACACCTTGATGACGTCAGGATTGGCCATCAGTTCGAAGAAGGGGCCGAGATCGATACTGCCGGCAAGCGGATCGATGATCAGCGCCTCGTCTTCGCTCGCGACCTGGATCAGGCACAGTTTTGGCCAGAAGGTCGTTTCGCGGAGAAACTCCGTATCGACGGTAATGTATGGGTGTTTGGCGAGTCTGGTGCAGGCGGCAGCGAGCGCCTCGGTCGAAGTAATCATGTCCATAGTGCATTCGATTAGCGCGTTTATTCGCCTTTGTCTCTATCCCCGTTTGTTAAGGTGTGAATAGCCGGCACGCNCGNCCCGGCTGCTTTGCGGATGGATATGGGNGNCNTGNGCGGTCGCANCTGNCCCCTTTCACCTTGACAAATCGGGCGCGCCATGCGCTTTTCCGCGCGATTTTTCCCGGTTTGCGCGCGCATTGAAGCGCTGATCACGANCCGGCCGAAACCCGAGAGCTTCAAGCCCCACGAGGATGACCATGCACCGTTACCGTTCCCACACCTGCGCGGCTCTGAGAAAGAGCGACGCCGGGTCCACCGTCCGCCTGTCTGGCTGGGTGCACCGGGTACGAGATCATGGCGGCCTTCTCTTCATCGACCTGCGNGACCATTACGGCATCACCCANGTGGTGGCCGATCCCGATTCGCCGGCCTTCAAGACGGCAGAGGCCGTTCGCGGCGAGTGGGTGATCCGCGTCGATGGTCTCGTCAAGGAACGCACCGAGGAAACCGTCAACGCCAACCTGCCCACCGGCTCGATCGAGGTGTTCGCCCAGGACATCGAAGTCCTGAGCAAGGCCAAGGAACTGCCGCTGCCGGTTTTCGGCGAGCCGGACTACCCCGAAGACGTCCGCCTCAAGTACCGCTTCCTCGACCTGCGCCGCGAGACGCTGCATTCCAACATCGTCAAGCGCACCAAGATCATCTCCGACATGCGCAAGCGCATGGAAGGCGCGGGCTTTACCGAATTCTCCACCCCGATCCTGACGGCCTCGTCACCGGAAGGCGCGCGTGACTTCCTGGTGCCGAGCCGTATCCACCAGGGCAAGTTCTACGCGCTGCCGCAGGCGCCGCAGCAGTACAAGCAGCTTCTGATGGCCTCGGGTTTCGACCGCTATTTCCAAATCGCGCCATGCTTCCGTGACGAAGACCCGCGCGCCGACCGTCTGCCGGGCGAATTCTACCAGCTCGACCTCGAAATGAGCTTTGTCGAGCAGGAGGACATTCTGTCCACCATGGAGCCCGTCATCCGCGACGTGTTCAAGGAATTCGCCGAAGGCAAGCCGGTCACCGAAACCTTCCCGCGCATTGCCTATGACGAGGCGATCCGTAAATACGGCTCCGACAAGCCGGACCTTCGCAACCCGATCGTCATGGAAGCCGTCACCGAGCATTTTGCCGGTTCGGGCTTCAAGGTCTTCGCCAACATGATCGCCAATGACGAGAAGGTCGAAGTCTGGGGCATCCCGGCAAAGACCGGCGGTTCCCGCGCNTTCTGCGACCGGATGAACTCNTGGGCGCAGGGCCAGGGCCAGCCGGGTCTGGGCTACATCTTCTGGCGCAAGGAAGGCGAGAGCCTCGAAGGCGCCGGCCCGCTTGCNAAGAATATCGGACCTGAGCGCACNGAGGCCATCCGCGAGCAGTTGGGTCTGGGCGAGGGCGATGCCTGCTTCTTNGTNGCCGGTCTGCCCGAGAAGTTCCACAAGTTCGCCGGCGACGCCCGCACCCGCGTGGGCGAGGAGCTNGANCTCGTCGACCGTGACCGCTTCGAANTGTGCTGGATCGTCGANTTCCCGTTCTTCGAATATAACGAGGACGANAAGAAGATCGATTTCGCCCANAACCCGTTCTCNATGCCGCAGGGCGGCATGGATGCGCTNGAAAACCAGGATCCGCTGACCATCAAGGCNTACCAGTACGACATGGTCTGCAACGGCTTCGAGATCGCTTCGGGCGGTATCCGCAACCACATGCCCGAACTCATGGTCAAGGCGTTCGGCGCCGTGGGCCTCGGTCCGGATGTGGTGGAAGAGCGCTTCGGCGGTCTCTATCGTGCCTTCCAGTACGGCGCACCGCCCCATGGCGGCATGGCGGCGGGCGTCGACCGCATCGTCATGCTTCTGGTCGATGCGAAGAACCTGCGCGAAGTCACGCTGTTCCCGATGAACCAGCAGGCGGCCGACCTTCTTATGAGTGCGCCGAGCACCGCTTCGCCGGCGCAGCTTCGCGATCTCGGCATCCGGGTTATTCCGCCCAAGGAATGAGGCCTGATCGATGAAAGACCCGTGCGTCCTGATAACCGGCTTCGGCCCGTTTCCGGGCGCGCCGGTCAATCCGACCGAGGCGCTGATCCGGCGTCTCGAATCCGAGCCAGAGCATCTCGCCGGGCTCGGTGACATCCGCACCGCCGTTCTTCCTGTCGACTATCAGGCGGTGCCGGATGTTCTGGCTGAACTCGGCCGCACCCATTCNCCAGACATCGCGATCCATTTCGGCCTCGATGCAAAAGCCCATGGCTTTACGCTCGAACGGCGCGCGCGCAACGAGATCGCCGCCGGCAAACCCGACAATGCCGGAAACCAAGCTGACCGCGCCTGCATCGTGGATGGCGGCGAGGATTGCAGTTCNACGCTGCCTCTGGAGGCGATCGCCGATGAACTGGATCGCGCGANACTGCCTTGGTCCTGGTCGGACGATGCAGGCGGCTATCTCTGCAACTACGTCTTCTATCTGTCACGCAGTTCGCATTTCGCGGANCTGAANCCGGCNCTGAGCGGATTTATCCACGNGCCGCCACTTGNTNTNGNNGNTNGNGAGAACCCNNNNAATGCNNTNTCNCTCGACGACCTGACGCGNGGCGCGCGCCTGATTGTNGCGTTATGCATACATTGTAAAAAATAGTTGTTGAAATTTTTCTGACTTAGTATCAGGTTTTGTGGATTAATCGTGCGACTGTCACGGTACTGTCATATAAATCAATCAATCTGGATGTATGAGAATGGACAAGAGCATCACAGCTTTCGCAGCGCTCAGCCAAAGGACNCGTCTTGAAGTTCTGCGCCTCCTTATTCAGCGGGGAGAGCGGGGAATGCTGGCTGGTGAGGTGAGTGACTATCTGGATGTGAAGCAGAATACCATGTCGACCAATCTCGGCATTCTTGCTCGTGCCGGGTTGATCCGCAGCGAGCGGAACGGCAGGGAGATCAGGTATTTTGCTGACTATTCCGGCATTCGTCACCTCGTCGGCTTCCTGATGGAAGATTGCTGCGGCGGTAATCCGGAGCTTTGCGAACCCATTCTCGACCAAGTNATCTGCGAAGCCTGCTGANATAGAGAGCCGGGGGTAGGGATATTNAGTGATCGAATCCGGNACCCCCGGGAATGCCGCCTCNGCCGAGGTGGCCGNTACAACAGTTNCATCCAATCTGGCCCGCCGANTGGTGGCGGAATTGACAGGNACGGCCTTCCTGCTCGCCACCGTGGTCGGGTCGGGGATCATGGCCGAGCGGTTGGCCGACGGAAACGTCGCAATCGCGCTCCTGGGCAACACCATCCCGACGGGCGCCATTCTGGTCGTTCTCATCACCATGTTCGGCCCGGTGTCCGGCGCCCACTTCAATCCCGCCGTCAGTCTCGTCTTTCGCCTGCGCGGTGAATTGTCGAGCCGAGACGCNGGCCTTTACGTCCTGAGCCAGGTCATTGGTNGCCTGCTCGGCGTCTGGGCCGCACACCTGATGTTCAGTGAGTCGCTCTTGCAGTTCTCGCTCAAGGCACGCAGCGGCGGGGCACAGTGGTTTGCCGAGGGGGTTGCGACCTTCGGGCTCGTCACCGTCATTCTGGCCACCTTGAAAGTGCGGGAGACAGCCGTGCCGATGGCTGTCGGTCTCTACATCACGGCAGCCTACTGGTTCACCGCGTCGACGTCTTTCGCCAATCCCGCCGTCACCATNGCGCGTGGCTTTTCCGATACCTTTGCCGGCATTCGCCCCGCCGACATTCTTCCCTTCATCATCGCCCAATGCCTGGCCGCAGCGCTCGCCTGGGTCTATTGCAACTGGCAACTTCGTCAGGAGAGCTTTTCCGAATGATCGTCGTCATCCACCACAATCCGCAGTGCGGCACCTCGCGCAACACGCTCGAAATGATCCGCTCGACCGGCATCGAGCCCGTGGTCATCGAATATCTCAAGACGGGCTGGACCCGCGCGCAGCTGCAGACATTGTTTGCGGGTGCAGGGCTCACGCCGCGTGACGCGCTGAGAACGAGCAAGACGCCCGCGGAGGAGCTGGGACTCACCAATCCGGATGTCACCGATGACGAACTTCTCGACGCGATGGTCGAGCATCCGATTCTGGTCAACCGGCCCATCGTCGTCAGCCCCAAGGGGATCCGCCTCTGCCGCCCGTCCGAAANGGTCTTCGANATCCTCGAACCTACCGGTCCGGGCACCTTCACCAAGGAAGACGGCGAAACGGTTGTCACCGGGTTTCAGGGATAGTGAGGTCTGGCGTCGCGGCCTGGGTTTTTACCTTGAGCCACTTGCGGATGCGCCGCCGGGCGTTGGCATAGGGAGATGAGGTGTTGAACTGGATCATCCGNCCCTTCGTCCACTTCTCGTACCATTCCCGCCCGTAGAGCTCCTGATCGGANCGAGCCGTTATCGTTTCAACGATCTCGGTTTCTGCCGCCGTCAGCCGGTCGAGACGTTCGGCCCAGTCCAGAGCGCGGTAATCATCATAAAACTTCCGCGCCAATGCGCCCAGCTCGTTCCATTTGTATCCGCTTTCGGGGAAGTCGACCGGCTCGCCACAATCATCGCGCTTCAGCCATTTCAGAACGAGCTCGTTCCATCCGATCAGGTAGGCGACGAGATCGGCCGGGCTCATGGATGTGCCCGCACTGTGGCCTTCCAGAGAGGGATCCTGCGCGCATTCCGGCGGTACCCGGGCAAGGTCAGCCATCAACTTGCCGAAACTCGTTTCGACCGCCTCGAGAAGTTCCGTCTTTGAGGTCGGTATGGCCATGACCTCGTTCCTTTCGCCGCATTCCAGAGATGTTACCAAGGCCGCTTGTCCCTGAAATGAAGAAGCCCCGCAATGGCGGGGCTCCTTGTTTTTCAGATTGCAAGCTGAACTCANTCGTTCGCCGTCACCTTCACGTCGAGTAGATCGACGAGCTGACGCGGATCTGTCGCGCCGATGCCCATGATCTGGGCGAAGGGCACCGGTTCTGCAGGCTGCGCGGTGATCGTCAGGGACTCGGGGTTGTCAAAATAGGCGTTGGCCGCTGCGGTGATCTGCTGCTGCAGCGCAGGGATCTGAAGCTGGCCCAGCATGAGTGGCAGCATGCCTTTGACTGCTTGTGCCATCTGTTCGCCGGTAATGCCCTGCTGCTTGCCCGTATAGTCGAGGAGGCGGCTCGTCAGCGACGCGTCATCGAAGGAGATTTTCGCGCTTGAGAGGGTGAGCTGCTGCATCAGGCCCATCATCATCATGCCTTGTGCCTGCTGGGCCGCATCGTCGTTGGGATTTTCCGCGGCCTTCGCACCGGCTGTCTGCAGCGCCTTCATCAACTCCATCGTGTATCCGGAAATGTCGAAGGAGACGTCCAGACGGCCTGCATCGTCTGCGATGAGGGAGTATTCCTCGACATTGACCCGACCGGTGTCGAGTTCATAGGTCATGGTCAGTTCGGCCGAGCCGGTGAGCTTCTCATAGCCGAGATCGGACAGCGTTTTCTTCGCCTTGGCCTCTTCGATCCCGGCGGTGTTGATGGTGATCCCGGCTGCCGACGCCGACATTTCGAACCCGTTGTCATCTGGAAGACGAGAGAGTTTGCCCTCTGTCGAGGTCAGTGAAAGCACATCATTGCCTTCAACACTCACGGCCATCGCGCCGGTGGAGAAGCTGTCATAGAAGAGCATCTGGTCGATCGTGTCGGCGCCCGTCTTGCCCGGGATGACCAACCCCTTCGCCTCGATATCCTTCATCGTGATGTGGGTATCTTCCGCCGTGTAATCGATATCTTCGAGCGTTGCCCGGTCGACCGTGTAGCCACCATCATCGTTTTCCTCGACGCCTTCGAAGACCAGGTCGCCCGCATTCATGTCCGGTGCGCCCGGGCTTTTCAGCTTCGAGTTCGTCAGGGTGACNGTNGACCCGCTCACATCGGCGCTGTCATAGGACAGGCTCGCCCCGTTCATGGCATAGGCCGCGTTGAGCTTGGCCGCGAAATCTTCGCCATCAAGNGCCCACGCGGGNATGGCCGTGCCGGCAAGCAGGACGNCAGCAATCGGCAGGCGTGCGCGGCTGGAAAATGCAAAAGAAAAATTCATGTGAAAACCTCCAAACGGATGGCGCGATGCGCCGGTAGTCTCTCGTGCCCGGGTTGAGCACAGATGATAGGGTGGCGGACGCNNNCGGCAACCATTGTCGTCAATGCAATTTNGGTTGCCGCTGTAGCGTCCGTCTTCAACAAGACGCTTATCGGCATATGCTGGCTGAAACATGACCGTCTGTGCAAAGGCGCACATCTTGACATTGCCTGTGGTCTAAGACCGGCGCGGCCTTGCTCCGAATCACCCCGTCCAGTAGGAAAANCCCTATGGGACAAAGCATTTTGCCGCCTGGTGGCGGTGGTGACGAAATCGAACCGGTCGACCTGAAGAAGGCGCTCGAAGAGCGCTANCTNGCCTANGCGTTGTCGACCATCATGCACCGGGCATTGCCGGATGTNCGGGACGGGTTGAAGCCCGTTCACCGCCGCATCGTCTATGCCATGCGCGAGATGGGGCTGCGACCCAATTCCTCGCACAAGAAATCCGCCAAGATCGTCGGTGAGGTGATGGGTAACTTTCACCCGCACGGCGACCAGGCGATCTACGACGCGCTGGTGCGTCTGGCGCAGGATTTCGCCGTTCGCTATCCGCTCGTCGACGGGCAGGGCAATTTCGGCAATATCGACGGCGATAACGCCGCCGCCATGCGTTACACCGAATCGAAGATGACCGCGGTGGCTGAACTGCTGCTTGAGGGCATCGATGAGGACGCAGTCGATTTTCGTACCACCTATGACGAGGAAGGCCGCGAGCCGACCGTGCTTCCGGGCGCCTTCCCGAACCTGCTCGCCAATGGCGCAACAGGCATCGCCGTGGGCATGGCGACCTCCATCCCACCCCACAATGCCGCCGAACTGTGCGAAGCGGCCCTCCACCTGATCCGCAAACCCGGCGCCAGCGTCGAGGATTTGATGGAGTATGTCGAAGGTCCGGACTTCCCGACCGGCGGCATCGTGGTCGANGACAAGGCGACCATGCTGGAGGCCTACAAGACCGGTCGNGGCGGTTTCCGGGTACGCGCNCGCTGGGAAACCGAGGATCTCGGCCGCGGCGGCTATCAGATCATCGTCACCGAAATTCCCTACCAGGTGCAGAAGTCGCGTCTGATCGAGAAGGTCGCCGAACTTCTGATCGCCCGNCGGCTGCCGCTGCTCGACGACATCCGCGACGAGAGCGCCGAGGACATCCGNCTNGTCCTGGTGCCCAAGAACCGCACTGTCGATCCGACGCTCCTGATGGAGAGCCTGTTCAAGCTCACCGATCTNGAAAGCCGTGTGCCGCTCAACCTCAACGTNCTGTCGATGGGCCGCGTGCCCCGCGTCATGGCGCTCAACGAGGTNCTNAGCGAATGGCTGGCCCACCGNCGNGAGGTTCTCGAGCGCCGGTCGCGGCATCGTCTGGCNGCCATCGANCGCCGCTTGGAACTGCTGTCGGGCTTCCTGATCGCCTATCTCAATCTNGANGAGGTGATCCGCATCATCCGCGANGAGGACGAGCCCAAGCAGGAACTCATGAAGGCTTTCGAGCTTTCCGATGTTCAGGCAGAAGCNATCCTCAACATGCGCCTGCGGTCCTTGCGCAAGCTCGAGGAACTNGAGATCAGNAAAGAATTCGACAGTCTCTCCAGCGAAAAGGCGGAGATTGAGGAACTGCTCGGTTCGGAAAGCAAGCAGTGGGCCGCCGTCGCCTGGGAAATCGGTGATGTGCGCAAATCCTTCTCCAAGGAAACCGATCTCGGTCGCCGCCGCACCACCTTTGCCGATGCGCCGGTTGCCGATCTCGAGGCGATNCACCAGGCNATGATCGAAAAGGAACCGATCACCATCGTCATTTCCGAGAAGGCNTGGATCCGTGGCATGAAGGGCCACATCTCGGATTATTCCAGCCTNACNTTCAAGGATGGCGACAAGCTCAAGATCGCTTTCCCGGGTCANACGACCGACAAGCTCGTCATCGTGACNACNGGCGGCAAGGCCTACACGATCGGCGCGGACAAGCTGCCGGGCGGGCGAGGGCATGGCGAACCGCTGCGTTTGATGGTCGATATGGACAATGACCAGGCNGTGCTGACCGCTTTCAACCATGAGCCTGACCGCAAGCTTCTGATCGCCTCCAATATCGGCAACGGGTTCGTGGTGTCCGAGAGCGACATGGTGGCCAATACCCGCAAGGGCAAGCAGATCATGAATGTCAGCATGCCTGCGGAAACCAAGATATGTGTGCCTGTGTCCGGCGATCATGTCGCCGTGATCGGCCAGAACCGCAAGATGCTGATCTTCCCGTTGAGCCAGCTGCCCGAAATGTCGCGGGGCAAGGGCGTCCGCCTCCAGCGCTACAAGGATGGCGGCGTCTCCGATATCCGCTGTTTCACGCTGGCGGAAGGACTGAGTTGGGAAGACAGCGCGGGCCGCGTCCACACACGCAGCGCCGAGGAACTGCGGGAATGGATGGGCGACCGCGCCCAGGCCGGCCGCACCGTGCCGAAGGGGTTCCCGCGTTCGGGCAAGTTCAGCTGACAGCGTCCAACGTCATTTCAGATGACAGAACGAAAAACGCCGCCGGTCTGACCGGCGGCGTTTTCCTTTGCGCGGATGGTTGGGTACTCAGAACTCTTCCCAGCCGTCCGAACTTTGGCTCGATGAAGGCGCTGACGAACCGCCCTGGAAGGCCGAGGCCAGCTTCTGGTTCAGGGCGCGAGCGGGCGAGGGGGCCGAGGAGGCCTTGCCTGTTTCAACGATGCGCGGACCAGTATTGCGGTTGGCAGGGGCTTTTGCAGCCGGTGCGGCGACCGACTGAGNTCGCGNCACGGCTGGCCGCGACGTAGCGCTCGGCGCGGTAGAANTGGGGGAGGCGGTGTGGGCCGTCGCGAAGGCNGGCCGTGCGGCACCCATACCCGGTATCTGGAAGCGTGCGATGAGCTTTTCGAGACGTCCGGCTTCCTCACCGAGCCCCTGTGTCGCAGCATTGGTTTGCTCGACCATCGCTGCGTTCTGCTGGGTCATCTGGTCCATCTGGTTGACGGCGGAATTGACCTCGCCAAGTGCCGTGCTCTGCTCGCGGCTGGACGTCACGATCGAGTCAATGTGATCGTTGATCCGGCTGACCTCGTTTTCGATTTCGGTCAGTGCGGAGCCGGTGCGATTGACGAGCGAGACACCAGCTTCCACCTGATCGGACGAGTTGGCGATCAATTCCTTGATCTCCTTGGCGGCTCCCGCAGAGCGCTGGGCGAGTTCGCGCACTTCCTGGGCGACGACGGCAAAGCCCTTGCCCGCTTCACCGGCGCGCGCGGCTTCGACGCCTGCGTTGAGCGCCAGCAGGTTGGTCTGGAAGGCGATCTCGTCGATCACGGTGATGATCTGGGTGATCTGACCCGAGGACTCCGAGATTTTCTCCATGGCGGTGATGGTCTCGCGCATGATCGTGCCGGAATTCTCGGCGTTCTTCTTGGTCGCGCTGACCATACTGGAGGCCTGTTCGGCNCGATCCGCCGACGAGCGGACGGTNGAGGAGATCTGGTCGAGCGCGGCGGCCGTTTCCTCGAGCGAGGCGGCCTGCTGCTCGGTGCGGCGCGAGAGGTTGTCGCTGGCGGCCGTGATTTCCGAGATCGAGCCGCGCACCGCGCTGGTGGCGTGGGAGATGTCGCCGAGCGTTTCCGCGAGCTTCTGGACGGATTCATTGAAATCGCGTCGCAGCCGCTCGAGGTCGCCTTCGAAGCTGGTATCGATGTGAGCGGTCAGATCTCCCGAGGAGAGTTTNTCGAGGCCTGCNGCCAACTGGTCGATGGCATGGTTGAGCGCTGCGCCATCACGGGTGCGCTCNGCTTCCCGGGCGCTGCGCTCACGTTCTTCACGNTCGCGGGCATCGGCAGAATTTCTCTCCAGGCCGAGCTTGTCGATTGCTGCNTGGCGGAAGCTGACGAGGGTTTCTGCGAGGTGACCGATTTCATCGGTGCGGTTGGCGGTCTGGATCTCATGGTCGAGGTTGCCAGCGGAGATTGCGCCCATGTCGCCGGCAAAATCGTCAAGCGAACGGGTGACGCTTCTGCCCACGAACCAGATGAANGCACCGATGCCGATCAGAAAGACTGCAGCTGACAGGGACTGGAANAANGTGGACGTGGTGGCGACTTCCTCGGTGGAATTNAGCAANTTNCTGATGTGAAGCTGNCCGTCCTTCGTCAGGATTTCGAGCGTTTCNCCAAGGCGTTCTCCGCCCAGGTCAATTGCATCGTCAATAGCGCTGAAAGCGCTGGTCGGTGCGCGCGCTTCGATCAGTTTGGGAAGTTCGACCTGAATGGCTTTNGCGACGATGGCCAGATTATCGTCGAACCCGTTCATGAGTTCCGGCCGCTCGAGCATGTTNGCAACCTCAAGCGCTTCNGGGACGCCTCCGCGGATGGAATCGATCGAATTCTGGATGATCTCCATGCGTTCGGGTGCGATNGCGCCTTCCTCGCGGTCAACGATGGCATCCATCGCGGCCAGNATCAGGTCGAGCTGGGNGATCTTCATCTGCTCGACAACCATGAGGTTCTCGGAGGCGACTTTGACNGTATCCAGCGTGCCGGAAGTCCTGTTGCCGGCAAGCCAGCCNATGGCNACGAGACTTGCAAANCCGACCGCCGAAGCGATNCCGATCAATTTGATTTTGGTACTGATCTTCACGAATTCATCCCCTGGTCGAAGCGCCGCCATGACTTTTGAACGAGGCCTCGTTCATCCGGTCCGGGGCATTAGGCCGGTANGGTGTGCGTATCCGGTNCGGACCTCCGAATACGTGGTCTCCCCGATGNGGCGCACTATGAAGCCGTCATCGTTAANAAAGAGAGTCCGGCGCACCCCTCAAAGCCGTTAAGCNGAGGGAGAAGATGCCTTCTCCACAACCGGGAGGCCGAGCCTTCCGAAGCCCGGTAACTTGAGNGCCGGACGGAGAAAATCGATTCCGAAAACAAGACCTGCGAACCGCACTTCGATNCCCGTGTCCAACCCGATGCCCAAACCGGCATATCCGCCGAGCGAGAGATCGATGTCGTGCCAATCGGGTGAGATCGAGACGGGAGAAGTGAGAGGAAGATAATCGCGGCCCACGGCTTCGGGCGGAAGCCGGATGCCGAGTGCCGGAACGTCGCGCAAGACNGTTGCGACAAAGGTGTTGGAGTTNGGGCCGGGCCATATCCGGTAACCGCCGCGGTCCGAATAGGGNTAGGCCGCTATTGCCGCCTCGACCTCGGGGATCAGCTCCTGGGCNTTNTCGCCCCTGACCATGCCGACGATTTCCGGGATGTTCGANTACCAGCGGCCGTCAGGCGGATAGCCGTTCCGCCGGATGGGCGAGCCCCAGCCCACCTTGTCGTATCGCACATAGGGTGCACCGTTTNCCTGTTTGAGCAGGATCCAGCTGTGNGAGGCGAGCGCGCCCTTCAATCCGCCGGTCCGCGCCGACATGATGTAGATCACCGCTTCGTCGCCCGGCTCTGGTGCGGGGAGGATGCCGGTCGCAGACCAGTCGGCATTGCGCCATGAATCGGGGTGCTCGCCTGAGAGATAGAGCGCCACGGAAGCGCCGGCCGGCAGGAGGAAACAGACGAGCAGAAATGCAGCGATATATTTGAGAACTTTCATCGCTACCAAGCGAAGTCTGCGGCTGTGGCGAAAATACGGCCCCTCCGGCTCGTCACGCCATCGGCTCGGCGAAATCGGCAAAGAACCGCGTAGCTCCGTCCTCATCGATCTCGCCAGCGGCAACGGCGAGAACGAAGGCGACGACCTGCGCCTCTTCGGTTACGAACTCCAAGCCGTTGATCGCAAGAAACGTATAGGCAGCAAGGAAGCCCGTGCGCTTGTTGCCGTCTGAGAATGGATGGTTGCGCACGATGCCGTAGAGGTAGGCGGCGGCCAGCCGATGAATGTCCGTCTCCCCATAGGCGGACTTGTTGAGCGGACGGGCGAGGGCTGCCTCGAGTGCGTTGTCGTCTTTAAGCCCCGGCAGGCCGCCATGCTCCGCAATCTGTTCCTCATGGATGAGATCGATTGCTTCGCGCGACAACCATTTGACCGTGGTCATTTCGCCAGTTCGCGAAGCGCATTGCGGTACTTCTGCATGCCCTTTCGGGCGGCCTGAAGCTGCTCGGAAAGGTCAGCGGGTCGAGTCACAAGTTCGATCCCGCGGCTTCCCTCACGCAACTCCACCTCGTCTCCGGCCTTCAATCCGAGACGCTGGAGGATTTCCTTCGGGATGATAATGCCTTCGGAATTGCCGATCTTGCGGATGGTGGTGTTCATGATGAGCTCCTGTAATAACGAAGTTATAACATGATCTGCTCGCTTCGCAAAGGGTTCGCGATCAGGAGAGGGCGGGCCTAGCCTTCATACCTCCGCCAGCCTTGGGGCATCAGGTGTTCCTGCGGCTGGAATCGGGTCTTGTAGCCCATCTTCGGCGAGTTCTTCACCCAGTAGCCCAGATAGACATGCGGCAGCCCTCGGGCCTGCGCCATGCGGATATGGTCGAGGATCATGTAGGTGCCGAGCGAGCGTTTGGTTTCCTCCGGATCGAAGAATGAATAGACCATGGAAAGCCCGTCGCCCATCACGTCGGTAAGGGCCACTGCAACGAGGCGTCCGGCCGGGTTCTCGGCAATTCCGTCTCCGGTCTCGCGCAGACGGTACTCGATGATGCGGGAATTCACATGCGTGTCTTCGACCATCATGGCGTAGTCGCCGATGGTCATCTCCGCCATGCCGCCCGACTGGTGACGGCTGCCCAGATATTTCCGGAACAATGTGTACTGCTCGGTGGATGGCTCGGCGGCGTAGTCCGTGGAAATCAGATCTGTGTTGGCGGCGGTCACGCGTCTCAGCGTCTTTCCCGGCTTGAACTCGTCGGCGAGAATCCTCACGGAGATGCAGGCACGGCAGGTCTCGCAGGCCGGGCGATACGCAATGTTCTGCGATCGGCGAAAGCCGCCCTGGGTCAAAAGGTCGTTGAGTTCGCTTGCCTTCGGTCCGACGAGGTGGGTGAAGACTTTCCGCTCCATCTCGTTCTCGAGATAGGGGCAGGCCGAGGGCGCGGTGAGAAAGAACTGCGGTGAGTTGACGGAATGAGTTGTCATGTCCGCTGATGATTCCCGGGCTTCTTTATGAGACCACAATACGCGGTCGATTCTGGTTTTACCATGGCGTAGCGACGCCAAAGGTCAACCGGGGCGGGTGGGAGCTTTCCGTTTTTGATCAGGAGCGCGTGATTGCTCACAGTCCGTAATACAACGGCGCCAGGATCGAGAACGCGATCCACATCAGAAGCACGAGCGGTGTGCCGGCCTTGATGAAGTCGGAAAACCTGTAGTGCCCCGGCCCCATCACGAGCAGGTTTGTCTGATACCCCACCGGCGTTGCGAAGGAAGCGTTGGCGCCGAAGATCACAGCCGCGACAAAGGCTTCCGGCGGGACGTTGAATCCTTTTGCCAGCCCGATCGCAATCGGTGTGAACAACACGGCGGTGGCATTGTTGGAAAGAATGTTGGTCATGACGGCAATGACCAGGAAGAAGCCGGAAAGGGTGACGGCAAGAGGCGCGTCGGCCAGCATGCTGACGGCGCCGTGTGCAATCAGCGCGGCGCCTCCTGTATGCTCCATAGCGGTCGCCAGTGCGATCGAAACGCCGACAAGCAGATAGATCTGCCGGTCGAAGGCG
Organism: Hoeflea sp.; assembly: GCA_002707605.1. Classification (GTDB taxonomy): domain Bacteria; phylum Pseudomonadota; class Alphaproteobacteria; order Rhizobiales; family Rhizobiaceae; genus Pseudohoeflea. Next base: position 640,569 of record PANK01000001.1, on the reverse strand, counting down.
CGGCCCGCCTGGTAGAGTGTCAGGCAACCGGTCGCAAGCATGGCGGCCACGCCGGCGATGGAAGCCGTCACGATCGGCAGGATCGAGAAGGCCGCGCAGATAACGATGGCCAGGAAGATGAGCCCGGCAATCGGAGCCTTGCGCGATTGCGGCACCGCTTCGGCGGAGTGTTCGAGAAGCAGAAGGTCATGGTTGCCGCGCAGCGCGCGGATGTTCTCGATCGGGCCGCCGATCAGAAGCGTATCGCCCGGTTCAAGCCGGATCTCGGAAAGCGCTGTCCGCGCCATGCGGCTCTTGCGTTGCAGGCCGAGAACGGAGACGCCGAGACGCACGGAAAGGCCGGACAGCTGAATGGTACGGCCGGAATAGCGTGAACCCGGCGCAATGACGGCTTCGGCGAGATGGTAGTCAGGACCGGGCGGGGCTTCGGCTTCTTCGGTCTCCTCCACGGTTTCGTTGGAGGTGCGGCCATGGGCGAGCGCGCGTGAGAAGGCGCGGCGTGTCCCGGTCACAACCAGCGTGTCGCCGGGCTCGAGCTCCAATTCGTCGAATGGCGGCAGAAAAGGCTCTTCCCGGCGCTCGAGCATGCGAAGTGTCAGGTCGCCGAGTCCTGGAAACATGCCGCCCTTGGATTGCAGGCCCACAAAGGGGTGATGGTTCCCGAGCGTGATCTCGCCGATGAACTGGGCACCGGATTTGGCTTTCGGACCGGCACTGGAATCCCGCTCGGGCAACATGCGCGGCAACAGCCCGAGCACATAGACGCCGCCGATCAGCGCCAGTGGAACGCCAAGCGCAGTGATGTCGAAGAAGCCGAGATCGAAACCGTAGTCGTGGGCAACGCCGGCCACGATGAGGTTGGTGGAGGACCCCATCAGGGTTGTCATGCCACCAAGGATCGTGATGTAGGAGAGCGGGATGAACACGCGGCTCGCCCTGATGGCGCGTTGGGCCGCGATCACCACCATGATCGGAATGAAGATCACCACCACCGGGGTATTGTTGAGAAAGGCCGACAGCGCCCCGGATGCCACCAGTATCATGATGATCGGCCGCCAGGCCCCCGATCCACTGAACTTTCCGATCACTCGCGCCAACGTGTCGACGGCGTCGGTGGCGAACAGTCCCTGGCCGACGATCAGCAGGGCGAGCACCGTGGCGAGTGCCGGATCCGCAAAACCAGCCAGCAGATCGTCCATGCCAAGCGGCTCCTCCGCGCCGGTCGGCGTATAGGGAAACATCCCGAAGAGCAGGATGAGAATCGTCAGTGCGCCAAGCGAGACGCCCTCCAAAGGCCAGCGTTCGATGGCAAAGGCGACGATGGTGACGGCGATGATGGCGAAAGTGGCGTAAAGATGAAAGTCCATGGACTCGCTTCGTCAGGGAACCGGAGGCGAGGGGACATTACAGCCTGGAAGTCCCTCTCCACAGGTTCAAACTCTCACGCTTTGCCTCTCTCCGGCAAGTGAAGAAGCGAACGAACCTCGATCAGGAGAATATTGTTCCGCTAGTTTTTGGATTGCAGATCGTAAGCAGACATCTCTGGGATCAGAGAATGTCGGTACGCACCACGACTGTGCCCAGCAGGCGGTCATGGATCGTCTGCTTCCGGTCGAGGAACAGCGTCGCAAGCAGGATGAGCGGTGTCAGGATCGCATTGGCGGCCCAGAACAGAACGCTGTGGACGAGTGCGAAGAGGAAGTCGATCCGACCGCCGTCGAGGCGCTGGAGACGGATTCCCGTCATCCGCATGCCCGGCGTTGCCTGGGCCCGGCCGCCGAGCGACAGGCCGATATAGGGAATGGCAACCAGGAAGAAGAGGGCGCCATAGAGGAAAAAGCCCAGTCCCAACGTCAGAAGGCCGAAAACAAACACGACGATCGCCGCCGGAATGCAGAGAAGCAGGATGAAGGAGTAATCGATCAGAAAGGCCAGCACACGCCGTGTCCGGACCCCGTCGTAAAGCGCGGGATTTTCGAACATGTCGGTCATGGCGTAATTGGTCTCGGCCTGGCTCATCGCCGTTCTTCTCCTTGTGGTGGTGCAAAGTACACCTGCCACGAGGATATGGTGATTGCTTCCGGCTGTTTCAAATCGCGGCGTCAGCGGCGGTTGAGCACTTCCGCGGCTTCCGGCGCGAAATAGGTGAGGATGCCGTCGCAGCCCGCGCGTTTGAAGGCAAGCAGCGATTCCATCATCACCCGTTCGCCGTCGATCCACCCATTGGCGGCTGCCGCCTTGATCATCGAATACTCGCCCGACACCTGATAGGCGAAGGTCGGCATGCCGAAGGCGTCCTTCAGCGTGCGGCAGATGTCGAGATAGGGCAGGCCAGGCTTGACCATCAGCATGTCCGCACCTTCCTCGACGTCGAGTGCGGCCTCGCGTACGGCCTCCGACGCATTCGCCGGATCAATGTAATAGGTGCGTTTGTCGCCTTTCAGCAGACCGGCGGTGCCGATGGCTTCACGATAGGGGCCGTAAAAACCGGAGGCAAATTTGGTGGCGTAAGACATGATGCCGACATTCTGGTGGCCGGCTTCGTCGAGTGCGCGGCGGATCGCGCCGATGCGTCCATCCATCATGTCGGACGGTGCGATGATGTCCGCGCCGGCGTCCGCCTGAATGACCGCGGCGCGCGAAATCTGCGCCACCGTCTCGTCGTTGAGAATTTCGCCATCGCGCAAGATGCCGTCATGGCCATGGCTGGTGAAAGGATCGAGGGCGACATCGGTGATCACACCGATCTCCGGCACGGCGGCCTTGATGGCGCTTGTGGCCTGATTGATCAGGTTGTCGGCAAGCAGAATGTTGGAACCGGTCTCGTCGCGCAGCTCTTGCTCGATATTGCCGAAAGTGGCGAGCGCGGGGATGCCGAGATCGGCGGCGCGTTTGGCTGCTTCCACGGCCTTGTCGACCGAGAGACGATAGACGCCGGGCATGGCATCAATCGGTTCTTCCACATTCGTGCCGGGTGCCAGGAACATCGTCCAGATCAGATCATCGACCGAAAGGTGGTTCTCGCGTACCAGCCGCCGTGTCCATTCGGCCTTGCGGTTGCGGCGCATGCGGCGATGGCCGGTGATACCGTCGACATCGGGGGCAGCCTGCGCCCTTTCGTTGATCAGTTTCTTGTCCATGACGGCGCCTTTCGCAGTAGTCTTTCGGGAATTTCCGCTTGTTTGGACCCGGAAGATACAGGCGTCAAGTGACGGAGCGAGGGCGAGCCTGACCTGCGGCGGTGGGTCGCTGCCGGCCCACCGCGTTCTCGACGTCCGGACTCGCTCAGGCTTCCCGATAGAGCATCCGGATACGATGCCCGTCCGGATCGGCAGCGGTGAAGGTTCGCCCGAACGGCATGTCCACCGGTTCCTGCAGGATGGTGATGCCTTCGGCTTTCCAATCGGCGAAAGCAGTATCGAGCGCATCCGCTGTGTCTGCCTTCAGGCAGATTTCGCCATCCTCGCCGGGCGTGGTGACAGCGGGATGGATGACCGGGCGGTTCCAGAACGCCAGCCGAACGCCGTCGTGAAAGGGGACGGACGCGAAGACCGGACCGTCGAAAGACGCTTCTACATCCAACAGTTTCGCGTAGAAATCGGCGCTGACACGTGCGTCATCGACGTAACGGATGATGAGATTAGGAGAGGCCATGGAAATGTTCCTTTCAGTTGAGCCCGCGGGACATCGCGGGGAACAGGAACACTCATAGAACCAGCTACTGCCAAAATATGGCAGTAACGGTTTAGGTTCGCGGCTTTATTTATCAAACTCCTCGCGGGGCGCATGCCATTGCGTGACCAAGCGGTGGGAGCGGCGCGATCTCGCCGCCGGACAGTTCGAACTGCGGACCCGTGTCCGTCACCGGCGGGAAAGAGTCAGAATGCCCATCCCGACCATCAAGAGTGAGAGGCCGGAGGCGATGGTACGTGCGATATTGAAAGCCTGCCAGCGCGGCGAATAGTCGAGCCAGATGGCGCGTGCAGTTTCGATGTCCTCTGGAACGACAAGTTGCGCCAGATCACGGTTCATCGGCACATTGAAACGCATCGTCAGCAGCAGTCCGAAGACAAGGTAGATTATTGCCGCGCCCGAGAACCAGAAGCCGGCATGTTTCTCGCCCGCACGAAGAGCAACGAGACCGGTAAGCAGCATGACCGCCGGTGTTCCGAAGAAGGCCGGAGCGAACACCATGTTGCGAACCGAGGCGTTCATCGCCTGCATTGCGCCGATGGCCAGCCGCGGGTCGGCCGCATCCAACCCCCACATCGTCGAACAGACCCAGGCGTAGAAGAAACCGAAGATCGCGCCTCCGAAGATAAGAGAGGTGAGGGACAGCAGGGAAAGAACGCGCATGACTGAATCTCCTATAGCCGTAATTATGTGTACGTATTTGCAATATCCGTACATATGATTACGATTGCTGTCAACGCGTCCGGTCATCCGGACCAAGGGGGCAAAGGAGAGAAGCGGATGCGCGAGGAGAACCGTCAGAAACGCCAGCGAGAAATCGAGGCTGCCGCCTACAGGCTGATCGGGGAGAAAGGATATGACGGCATGTCGATGCTGGCAGTCGCAAAGGCGGCCCGCGCTTCCAACGAGACGCTTTACAATTGGTATGGTGACAAGGCGGGCCTGTTTCGCGCCATGGTCAGCAACAACGCGGCGGACATCCAAAGACAGCTGTCAGCAGTAAAGCCGGACGACGATCCGTTGGTGGAACTCTCGGCAATCGCACCGCGCCTTCTGGCTATGCTCACAGGGGAGAGGGCCATCGCGCTCAACCGCGCCGCCGCCGCCGATCCCAGCGGAGAACTGGGGCGTCTTCTGGCCGAAAACGGCCGCTCGGTCATCATGCCGCTCATAGGCGATCTGATCGCTGCTGCCGCTGACCGCGGGCAATTGAGGAGCGTTTCGCCCGGTCAGGCCGTGGAGTGGTTTCTGTCGCTGCTTGTGGGCGATCTGCAGGTCCGGCGCGTGACGGGCGCGATCCGGGAGATGACACCTCAAGAGATCGCCGAGCGTAGTGAGAAGGCCCTTGCGGCTTTCCATCTTCTCGTGAGGGCTCAAGCGAATTGATAACGGCAGGACAATATCCGCCGCTGTCATGACGCGCAGTTGCGCAGTTCCTGCTGCTTAGCGGTCCGCTCAAGGGCCTGGCGCGCCTGCCATTCCTTCATCAGCACCTGGCGGCGGCGGAGGTAGCGCCTTTCCGACACCGTGAAGGAGAGAATGCGGTCGGCACGGAAACTGCGGAAATCTTCACGCAGCTCGCACCAGCCGATCACCAGCCGCGCCTTGTCGAAGAAGGTGAGCGCAAAGGGCCAGATCGTCCGCTCGGTCACCGCACCCGCCAGATCCTCGTAGCGGACCTCCACCTTCCGCTCGCGGCGGATCGCGTCGCGAATGTCGCTCAGGCGTGTCACGCCTTCGGGTACCGGAGCGCCCGGGCCCACATAGAGGCTCGAATCCTCGACATTGGCCTTGAGGTCGGGCGGCAGCACGCTTGCGATCTTCACCAGCGCCGACCGCGCCGCCTCACCGAGGTTTTCGTCCGCCCGCATCGCCACCCATTTGGAGCCGAGCACGATCGCCTCGATCTCGTCCTCGGTGAACATCAGCGGCGGCAGCATGAAGCCCGGCATCAGCACGTAGCCGAGCCCCGGCTCGCCCTCGATCGGTGCGCCTTGCGCCTTCAGGGCATCAATGTCGCGATAAAGCGTCCTGAGCGATACGCCCGTCGCCTCCGCCAGCTTGGCCCCCGTGACCGGATTGCGGTGGGAGCGGAGCTCCTGAACGAGATCGAGCAAACGGCGGGCACGGGACATGAAAAAATCCAAGGCGATAATGGTGACAGGAGATGTCAGCATACAAGCCTCCTGCTGACAGCAAAAGGCAGTAGCATGCCTCCGCTGCGCACGCCGCTGCCATGACCTGGTTTGGGGATTGGTAGGCTGGCGGCGCGCCGCCGCTTGCGCCATCCCCCGGAATCGCGTTGATTGACCCGGCAAGGGGACGGAAACCGTGATGGTGGACTCGGACATCGAAACCGGCCCGGCAATCGAGTCGGGTCTGCTCGATACAATCTACATGATCTTCATGCGTGTGGTGGCGCTGAGCTGCCTCATGAGCGCTCTCTATTATTGGGGACGCCTGACCGGCTACACCATGGGCGGCGGTTTCCGTTTCGATCTTCTCCCGGCACACTGGCAGCTTGCCATCGCCTGCCTCTCGGTCCTCTTTCCCATCGCAGCACTTGGACTGTGGCTCGGTGCGGCCTGGGGTGTCGTCATCTGGTGTCTGGCCGCGGGCGGCGAGGTGGCGATGTACCACTTCATGACCAATCTGTTCGGCACCCGTCCTTTCGTGGTGCTTCTCTCGATGATGGTCGCGGGACTTTTCGTTGCGCTGCGTCTCGCAATGGCACTGCGCAACTGGCAGGAACGCAGGCAGGGTAGGAAATGATTCACCCTGATTGCCGGTTCGGCTTTGGTAAGTAGCTGTTAAGCCTGCATTTTAAGTAGAATTTTATGCGCATTCGCTAGGTTGGCCTCAAGGACGGCACAAAGCCGCCAAAACAAAACAGTGAGGCAATACCAATGGCAACCATGCACCAGGCAGCCGCCAAGGCACCCCGCGACATCGCAGCGAACGACGAGAACGACCTGCGCGATCTCTACCTCGAATCCCTCCAGCTGGTCGAGCGTCTGCACCGCCGCCTGCTCGATGTCATCAAGGACGAATTCGACCGCAAGGGCCGCTCCGATATCAACGCCGTCCAGGCGCTCTTGCTCTTCAATATCGGCAACTCGGAACTGACCGCCGGTGAACTGCGCTCGCGCGGCTTCTACCTCGGCTCCAACGTGTCTTATAACCTCAAGAAGCTGGTCGACCTGGGCTACATCAACCACCAGCGCTCGCGTGTCGACCGCCGTTCGGTCCGCATTTCGCTCACCGACGAGGGAACTGAAGTCGCAGCCACCGTTTCGGCACTCTACGATCGTCACGTCGGTTCGATTGCCAAGGTTGGCGGCATCGGTGAGAACGAGTTCGAGGTTCTCAACAAGCTGATGCAGCGTCTCGACCGCTTCTGGAACGACACCATCGCATATCGTCTCTGAGAGATAGCAAAATCACACGAATCGATAGAGGCGGGCGTCAGGCCCGCCTTTTCGCGTTTGAAGGCCTACGCATGACGGTTCACGCGATCATGACGATAATTTGCCGCACAAGAACACAACCTTGGCAGGGGACCATCAATTGGCCACAAATCCGTGGAAACGCAGAATGGCAAGCTAGATCGGGGCGTCCGGCTTCGCAGTCCGATGTGACCGGAAGCGCCGTCTGTGCGATGTGTCACTGGACACCAGGCGTCCCGGATATATTTGTTAAGGCTAACATGGTATTTCATGGCGGAATACCATCTTGGCGGGAAACGGTTCAGTACCCGCTGCAAGCCATGTGAAAGCATCAAGGCCTCAGCCAGACCAAAGGTAGTGAAAGCCCAATGACCAAGCCAACCGCATCCCGCTCACTTCCCCGTCGCTTGTTTTTGGGCGGCGCGACGAGCCTGGCAGCGCTTGCGGCAGCAAGCGGCACCGCGATGGCGCAGGCCTCGATCATGGACATCATCAGGGCGCCGCGACGCGGCAACTGGGACGACCAGTTCGATGCGAAATCCTCGCGCGCCGTCAAGCAGGTGGCGACCAAGGTGCCGATCACCTCGCAGGAAACCGTTGGTTATGTCGAGCGCGCCATCTATCAGTATCAGGAGATCGTCTCGCGCGGCGGCTGGCCCAACGTGCCGGCCAATGAGAAGCTGCAGCTCGGCAATGTGTCGTCGAACGTGCGTGTGCTGCGCCAGCGCCTGATGATTTCGGGCGACCTCGACCGGACCGCGGGCGTGTCGGATTCCTTCGATTCCTATGTCGATGGCGCCGTCAAGCGCTTCCAGGCCCGCCATGGCCTGCCGGCCGACGGTGTTCTGGGTACCTACAGCTACAAGGCACTCAACGTTTCAGCCAACATCCGTCTCGGCCAACTTCAGACGAACCTCGTCCGCCTCAACGCGATGTCGGGTTTCCTCGGTGACCGCTATGTGATGGTCAATATCCCGGCTGCCCAGATCGAGGCTGTCGAAAATGGCCGCGTAGTCCAGCGCCACACCGCCATCGTCGGCAAGATCGACCGCCAGACCCCGATCCTCAACTCGAAGATCAACGAGGTCATCCTCAATCCCTACTGGACTTCGCCGCGTTCGATCATCCAGAAGGACATCATGCCGCTGATGCGCAAGGATCCGACCTATCTGGAGCGCAACTCGATCCGCCTGTTCGACGGTCAGGGCAACGAAGTTTCGCCGGATACCGTCGACTGGAACGCCGAAAAGGCACCGAACCTGATGTTCCGTCAGGATCCGGGCAAGATCAACGCCATGGCGTCGACAAAGATCAACTTCCCGAACCCGCATGCGGTTTACATGCACGACACGCCGCAGCAGTCGCTCTTCGGCCAGCTGATGCGCTTCGAATCCTCCGGCTGCGTGCGCGTTCAGAACGTGCGCGACCTGTCGACCTGGCTGTTGCGCGATACGCCGGGCTGGAGCCGCCAGCAGATCGAGCAAACCATCCAGACCGGCAACAACACGCCGATCTCGCTCGTTGATCCGGTGCCGGTCTATTTCGTCTACATCACCGCCTGGGCGTCCGAAGATGGTGTCGTCCAGTTCCGCGACGATATTTACGAACGCGACGGCGTCGACGAACTCGCCATGCAGACCAACTACGCCACCGACGAACTGGCGCAGTAAGTCAGGAACTTACGAAATTTGAATCAGGAGAAGCCCCGGAAAACCGGGGCTTTTTTGTTGGCGGGGCCCGTTGAAATGAGGCCGCTGCCGTGACGAAGCAGACTTTGGACGCTGGAGGGTATTCGCATGTGCGCCGACCGGGCAGGCATGTTCATGCAGACATTTTTTCACGGTACGCGGGCTTCGCTTAAGCCGGGCGACATGATTGCGACCGGATACACATCCAATTTCGCGGAGGGCAGGGTTCTCTCGTGGGTTTATTTCACCAGCACTCTCGACGCCGCAATCTGGGGCGCGGAGCTGGCGCGAGGCGACGCTCCGGGACGCATTTACGTGGTCGAAGCAACCGGAGCGATCGAAGACGACCCGAATGTGACGGACAAGAAATTCCCGGGCAACCCGACGATGTCCTACCGCTCCCGTGAGCCGCTGCGCGTTTTGGGCGAAGTCACCGGCTGGCGAGGCCATCCGCCTGATGAGCTCGATCGGATGCGGGCAGGGCTGGCGCGGATGCACGCAGAAGGCAAGGCGATCATCATCGACTGACAGATTGGAAGCGGAACAGGAACCGTTTTCGGCAAACGCCGCATCGATTGTCACCGCCTGCGCTGATCTGTCCCGGCCTTGTACAGAATGCCAAGGAACCTCCGCTTCCCAGTACCGTTGAGGTTCGAGGCTTTCACACATCGAGAAGGACGAGGTCATGACCGACGACAAGAAACGGGTTCCACACACCACCACCGATGCAGGCATCCGCGTGCAGAGCGAAGAACATTCTCTGACTGTCGGTCCCGACGGACCGATCGTTCTGAATGATCACTACCTTCTCGAGCAGATGGCGAATTTCAACCGCGAGCGCATCCCCGAGCGTCAGCCCCACGCCAAGGGCGGCGGCGCCTTCGGTCATTTCGAGGTGACCGCGGATGTCAGCAAATACACCAAGGCGAGCGTGTTTCAGCCGGGCGCCAAGGTCGACACGCTGGTGCGTTTTTCGACCGTCGCCGGCGAGCGCGGCAGCCCCGACACCTGGCGCGATCCGCGCGGCTTCTCGGTCAAGATGTATACCGAGGAGGGCAATTTCGACATGGTCGGCAACAACACGCCGATCTTCTTCATCCGCGACCCGATCAAGTTCCAGCAGTTCATCCGCTCGCAGAAGCGCCGCGCCGACAACGATTTGCGCGACCACGACATGCAGTGGGATTTCTGGACGCTTTCACCGGAAAGCGCGCATCAGGTCACCTATCTCATGGGCGATCGCGGGATTCCGAAGAGCTGGCGCGAGATGAACGGCTATTCGAGCCACACCTATTCGCTGGTCAACGCCAAGGGCGAGAAGTTCTGGGTCAAGTTTCATTTTCATACCGACCAGGGCGACGGCAACGCCTATCTCAGCCAAGACGAGGCCGACAAGCTGGCCGGATCGGACGGCGACTACCACCGCCGCGATCTGTTCAACGCGATCGCCAAGGGCGACCACCCGAGTTGGACGCTCAAATGGCAGATCATGCCCTATGAGGACGCCAAGACCTATCACATCAACCCGTTCGATCTCACCAAGGTCTGGCCGCACGCCGACTATCCGCTGATCGAGGTCGGCAAGCTGGTGCTCGACCGTAACCCGACGGATTTCCACGCCCAGATCGAGCAGGCGGCATTCGAGCCCAACAACATGGTGCCCGGCGTCGGCCTCAGCCCGGACAAGATGCTGCTCGCGCGCGGCTTCTCCTATGCGGATGCCCACCGGGCACGGCTTGGGGGCAATTACAAGCAGATCCCGGTCAACAAGCCGCAAAGCCCGGTCAACAGCTATTCCAAGGATGGCGCTATGCGGGTGGAGAACGTGTCCGATCCGGTCTATGCGCCCAACAGCTATGGCGGCCCGTCGGCCCAGCCCGCGCCCGAGGAAGCCGGGCTCTGGCACTCCGACGGAGACATGGTGCGCAAGGCCTACACGCTGCGCGAGGATGATGATGATTTCAGCCAGGCTGGCACGCTCGTCCGCGATGTGATGGATGATGCCGCACGTGCCCGTCTCGTCGATAATGTCGTCGGTCATCTGTGTGACGGTGTCAGCGAGAAAATCCTCGTCCGCGCCTTCGAATACTGGCGCAATATCGACGAAGAGACCGGCAAGAAGATCGAAAAGGGCGTCCGCGACAAACTCGGTGGCAAGTCCGAAGCCCCCGGCATGGCTTCGGCCGAGAGCATCCGCAAGGAGGCCGCGGAGTAGCCGCAAGCGTTAGTTGCTGGACATGCGAAAGCCCCGGGACCTCCGGGGCTTTTTGCGTTTATGCTGCCGGTCAATTGGAGCAATTAAGCGCTGTCAGGCGCTTCTCTGTCTGGTGTATCCGGATAGTGTCGATACAGGCGACACTGAAACGCTATCGGTCTTGTCTTTGCCTTTGCCTTTAAGCAATTCGCTCGCCTTCTCCGCGCTCAAGGGTCTGCTGAACAGGTAGCCTTGCGCCGTTTCGCATCCGACGGCGATCAGGCTGTCCAGCTGATCCTCATTCTCGACACCCTCACCGGTGGTCGCAATCGAGAGATCGCGGGCCAGACCCGTAACGGCACGTACGACCGCGGCGGCGCTGACATCCTCCCGCGAAACATCGATGAAGCTGCGGTCGATCTTGATGCGATCGAGCTCGAACGCCTTGAGATGGGCAAGTGAGGAGTAGCCTGTCCCGAAGTCATCCATGGCAATGCGTACACCGAAAGCCCGCAGTCCCGACAGGACCGAGGCGATTTGCTCGCTGTTTTCGACCATTGCGGTTTCGGTGAGTTCAACTTCAATGCGTCGCGGCAGGATGTTGTGCCGCTCGATGGCGCCGCAAATCTGATTGAGGATGCTGGCAGAGCGAAGTTGAACCGGAGAAACGTTCACCGACATGTAGATGTCATCCGGCCACTTCGCGAGCTGCCGGCATGCTTCGTCGAACACCCATTCCCCGATTGCCAGAATGGCGCCGGTCTGTTCGGCGACCGGGATGAAGTCTGCCGGGGACACCAGGCCCAACTCGGGATGCCGCCAGCGAATCAGCGCTTCGAAACCGGATAGCTCCCGTTCCGGCAATATGTACAGAGGCTGGAAATGCAGTTCGAATTGCTGCTCGGAAAGCGCCAGTTCGATTTCACGTTCGAAACTCCGCTTCCGGGCCGCCTCTTCCAGCATTCCTTTCTCGTAAAGCTTGACGCATCCGCGGCCATCCTCCTTGGCCTTGTACAACGCGAAATCGGCCATCTGCTGCACCAGGGCCGTATCGTTTTCGCCGTCGGAGCCGGCGATGCCGACACTACAACCAATGGAGATCATGTCTCCTTCGATGTCGAAGGGTTTGGCGAGAGCAGAGACAATCTTGTCGGCAAGCGCCAGAGCGCTTTCGTTGTCTCGCGACGACAGGATGCCGAGTTCATCGCCCCCGAGCCTGACATCGTCATATGTGATGATCGCGCTGCCGTCGCTGACCGGCTGACAGCAGACATTGATAACGCGGCCATCATCGAAATGATGATCGACTCTTACGGTTTCGCGGGCTGAGAACCAGAGATGATGATTGTTGACCACCGAACCGAGGCGCTCGGCATTCCAACCGGCCTTCTCACCGACATTGGCCAGGAATTCATCGACCGGCATGCCAATGGCTATCCCGCCGGGCCCCAGCTTCAGGAGCTCGGCAACGCGGTGATTGAAAAGGCGTATGGTGCAGTCTGGGGCGACCATCAACAGACCGTTCGACATGTTTTTCAAGGCGTCGGACGCATCCGCGCGCGCCTTGGTGTCGATATAGGTACTGGCAAATCCGGCGCCCAGAATGACGGCTGCCACACCCGCCACGGCAAATGCCATCGCGCGCAGGGCGGCAGAATCGCCATTGATCACCGGGTCGATCAGCATTGGTTCGACGTGAAATGCCGTCATCCCCGTGAAATGCAGGATGATGATGCCAGTCGTAAGCAGTCCCGCGGCAAGAAAACGCTTGGCGACGCCGTCTAGATTGCAGGCGACGTAAAGTGCTGCGCCGCCGAGAGCCATGGACATCACGATAGAGGCAGTGACGTAGGTTCGATCCCAGGAGATGATGCCCTGGACGCGGTAAGCCTGCATTCCCGTGTAATGCATGAGAGCGATTGCCAGCCCGACAATGAGACCTCCCGTGACAGAGAGAAGCGGGCCGGAGCCCACCGCAGCAACGCGAAAGCCGGCCGCAACGCCGACGATCGCCAGCAAAAAGGAGATGATTGTCAGTACCGGGTCAAAGCTGACAGGAAGGTCCGCCTTGTAGCCGAGCATGGCGATGAAATGGGTGCACCATATTCCCGCGCCCGCCACCACGGAGGTGAGAATGAGCCACGCTTCGCGCTCGAACTGGATCGACAAGCGGGCTCGTGCGAAGAGCTGCAAAGTGGCCCAGGAGCCCGCGGCGCATATGACAGCCGCGATAGCGACCAGCCACAGATCATGTTCCTGGATAATGCAGCCAGCCACTGCAAACATTCATGCACTCCGCATTTTTGTTCCGAATTGACACAGTGCTGGTTACATCCAGATTAACGGGCTGGACTAATATCAAGGCGATCAGATCCGACCGGTGCGGCCTTGGAAAAATCGCCAGGCATATCCAGGAAATCACAACCTCAGTTGCCAACGGCATGCGCGACACATCACGAAATGGCGCGCCCGCGGTGCCTCCGGTCCGGTTGATGGTCAAAGAGGCCGCCGATACTGGGGGAGGGGATATCGAGGGACCCGAACGGGTGCAGATTTGCTGTCAGGTCAGGCTGAGGAAAAGGCTGGCTGGTGGGTGGTGCCGTCAAGCAGTAGACGCCGTCTTCTGCACTTCGTCGACGCCGCGCCACGTCCTCAGAAGTTGCAGGAAGTCAGCTCTGCTGGAGGGGCGGTGCCAGAGATAGCCCTGTCCTGTCTCGCAGCCCATGTCCGCAAGCTTGCGGGCGATGTCTTCACATTCGACACCCTCTGCAACGGTTCTGAGCTTGAGCCCCTGCGCCATTTCAAGAACGCTCCGCACAAGCACGTTCTGCTTTTCGTCCGTGTTCATGTCTCGGACGAAGGACTGATCCACCTTCAGTCCGCCGATGGGCAGATTGCGCAGATAGCTGAGCGCCGAATAACCCGTGCCGAAATCATCGATGGAAATCAGAATTCCGAGATCGGCTATCGTTTCGAGCGTGCGTTGAATGAGATCGCTGTCTGCCAGGAGCAGCCCTTCGGTAATCTCCAGTTCCAGCCATTCCGCCTTGCAGCCGGTCTCTTCGAGACAATTGCCGAGAACCGCGAGAANCCCGCCATACATGATCTGCCGCGGCGACACGTTGACCGCCACGGCAAATGGGCGCTCGCTGTAGCTGTTGCAGGTGATCGCGAACTCGCAGGCCTGCCGCAGGATGATCTTGCCCATTTCGACAATCTGACCGGTCTCTTCGGCCACTGGAATGAATTCGCTCGGCGGAATGAAGCCGCGCTCCGGATGACGCCAGCGGCACAGCGCTTCCGCACCTGTGATGCGTCTCGTCGCAAGGTCNATCTTGGCCTGGAAATGGGCTTCGAACTCGTTGTTCTGCAGCCCGTCGCGGATCATGGCTTCAAGTTTGAAATGATTTTCGGTGTCCTCGCTCATGGTCTGGGAGTAGCANCAGGCACGGTTTCGACCCGAAGCCTTGGCGTGATAGAGCGCGATATCCGAGAACCGGAACAGCGTCTGGTCGCACGTACTGTCATCCGGCCCGATCGAGATGCCGACACTCGTGGACACGTTTACCGAATTGTTGCCGATCTGCATGGGTTTGCTGATCGCGCGAATGATGTCATGTGATAACTCGACTGCCCGATCCCGACAGCCGATATCCGGCATGATGACGACAAACTCATCGCCACCCAAACGTCCGAGCCATCCACGATTTCCGATCTCCTGTTTCAGGCGATCTGCGAACTCGATGAGGAGTTCGTCGCCCACGATATGGCCCAGCGTGTCGTTGACGTTCTTGAAGCGATCAATGTCGAGCGTCAGAACAGCCACCTGTCCGCCGCTGGTCGAGGCCCTGTCGAGATAGGTGCGCAGTGTCTCGCGAAACTTCACCCGGTTTGCAAGCCCGGTGAGGTTGTCGGTAAAGGCCAACCTTTCAAGCTCTGTTTCCTTGATCCGAAGCGCTTGCTCCGCCTTCTTCTTTTCAGTGATATCGCGACCGATACCCGAGACCGAGACGACCGTTCCGTCCTCGGCCAGTTCCGGGGCGTATCGCAACTCGTGTGTCTTGGTCTCCCCGGAGCGCGACTGGAACTCCAGTTCCCTGATGATCAGTTTCCTGGTCGTTATCGCGTCGGTGACGATCTGCCTGGCGGCGTCGAAAATCGCGTGCCTGTCGGAGCCATCCGCCATCTGTGCCAGAAAGTCCTCAAAACGGTAGCCGAGATCATTTTGCATCGTCTCGACCATCGCCTTGTTGAAGAACAAGGTTTTGCCGTCGGCCCCGTGCTGCACGATACAGTCCGGAATATTGTCCAGAAGCTGGCGGTAGTGTTTCTCGCGCTGGCGGATTTCCTGCTCCAGACGCCTGGCCTCGCTGACGTCGCGGGCGATCCCCAATATGCCGGTTACCTCGCCCTTTTCGCTGCGGATGGCCATCTTCTGAACTGTGAAATGGCGCGGCTTGCCGTCGTCGGACGGGATCGTGACCTCGAATGTCACGGGCGTATTCGATTCAAGCGCCTTTCTGTCGGTGTCCAAGTGCTTTTGCAGGTCGATCGGACGACACGTCTCGTAAGCGGTCTTGCCCAGCATCGCGCCGGGACGCACCTTGTTGAACTTGTCGAACACGTCGTTGCAATGGACGTATCGCCCATTGATGTCCTTGATCCAGAAGAGATCCGGCAAGGTGGCGATGGCCGCATGAAGCTGGTCCTGCGATTCCGCCGCCACTGCTCTCAATTCGACGACGTCGCCGATGTCCTGGCCATAGACGATCACCCGTGTCGGTGCGCCGGCCTCACTCACATCGGCGGCCAGTTTCAAGATATGGACGCTCGAGGTCCCCGAAAGCGTTTCGATCGGCATTTCGACAACGGCGCGTTCGCCCGTCACCGCCACATTCTGGATTGCGGTTTCCAGAAGATGTGCCTGCTCGCCCCGAAAGATTTCGCTGACGCTTTTGCCTTTTACGGTGTCGCGGTCGGCGCCGAGAAACAGTGCGAGCGTATGATTGATCAGTTCGACTTTTGCGTCCTTGTCGAAGATCGCGATCTTGCTCGGTGAGGCGTCGAACACTCTCTGATAGGGGTTCGTCGCGGCCTCGAAGCCGGCAGGCTGAGCTGTCCCGCTCAATTCCGCTTCCGGAAGGCCGTGTGCAGCCAGGCGTGTTTGCGCAGTGCGTAACTTGGCTGGATTTCGCTGTGTCTTCGCACCCGATGGGCGCCCTGGAGGCGTTTGCCGTGAGCGCCTGATGTGAGAAGGGCAGCTGTCCCCGTTCGACCCGGAATTCTTCGTCACGTCAGGGCCCCTGGATGTTGCGGCAATCGAAAAAGCTCAAATCGAATGCTGGGCTGCGCGGAAGACCCCGATTCACAAAGCTCTCGCAAGGCCAGCGGACGGAAAACTTTGTTCTGTTTTGCGTTAATGAACCGTAATTTTCCGGAGGCAAATATTTGCCTGATGCGGCAGGGCGTAACGGTGGCCGCCATCAGGTTTGTAAGCCGGAGCGCGGCGCTGCCAGACTGTCGGGCAGGGCGGCGAGAACATGATACCTTGATTGCGCGAAGGGCTTCTCGTTTAGTGAGGCTCTCGGCAAGGGTATTTGGAATCAGGAAGTCTCATGGCGCTGCCAGCAATAGCTCTCACACGGCTCCTCGTTCTTTCGAACCAGCGCCTTGCCGTGCTTGCCGCAGTGCTGTTCGTCGTCCTGCTTGCCATATCCGGGCCTTCACAGGCGCAAACTGAAGAAGAAACAACCGCGCCGGATCAGGCGGTGGCCGTGGAGCCGGTGGCGCGCGACGAAGCCATAGAAAGCCGGATCGGACGGATCCTCAAGGCCACCGGCTGGTACCGCAATGTGCGGATCCATGTGGACGAGGGGATCGTCTTCCTCGACGGCATCGCCGGCTCGCAGGATCAGCGCGTCTGGGCCCGCGATCTGGCGGCGCGCACCGAGGGCACGGTCGCCGTCGTCAACCGCATCGAGGTGCGTGAAGAGGTCAACTGGAATTTTGCGCCGGCTTTGGGCGAGATCGAAACGCTGGCCCGCAAGATCGCGGTCGCGCTGCCGCTCATCGTGCTCGCAGTTCTCATCCTGCCGCTCGCCTGGTGGCTGTCGAGCCTGTTCGCTTCACTGGTCAGGCGTGTTCTCGCAGGGCGCGTCGAGCAGGAATTTCTGCGCGACGTGATTGCCCGCGCCATCGCAATCCCCATCCTGCTGCTCGGCGTCTATCTCGTCCTTCAGGTGGCGGGGCTGACCGGGCTTGCGGTGTCGCTCCTGGGCGGCGCGGGCGTCATAGGTATCGTGATCGGCTTTGCATTCCGCGACATCGCCGAGAATTTCCTGGCGAGCCTTCTGCTCTCCATCCGCCGCCCCTTCAGCCAGGGTGACGTGATCGGCGTGGCCGATTTCGAGGGCGTCGTGCAGACGATGAACACGCGCTCGACCATCCTGCTGACCCTTGAGGGCAACCACGTGCAGATCCCCAATGCGACCGTGTTCAAGAGCACCATCGTCAACTACACCGCCGGGCCGGCGCGCCGCGTCACGGCGGAGGTCGGCATCGGCTACGATACCTCAATCGGCGACACGCAGAACCTGATCGTGGACGTGTTGCGCGACCACGACGCCATCCTCAACGAGCCGCCGCCCGTGGTTCTGGTCGATGCCCTCGGCTCGGCCACGGTCAACCTCAAGGCCCATTTCTGGATCGACGGCCGCACGCTCTCGCCGCAAAAGGTCCGGTCCTCGGCGCTCCGGCTCATCAAGCGCGCGCTTGTCGACCATGGCGTCCCGATGCCGGACGAAGCCCGCGAGGTCATCTTCCCGCAAGGCCTTCCGGTGGTCGTCATGGATCAGTCCGGAAAAGCCACACCGTCAACAAATCCGGCGACGGTCGCGGAGGCCGGCCAGAACAAACCCGCCGAACGCGAATCCGGCACCGAGTCGACATCCGCCGAAGGCGGCCTGAGCAACGAGATCAACGAACTCCCCCAGGACATGGCCGACGCGACCATTCCGGAAGCGGCATCGGAAAATTTGTTGGCAAGGAAGTAGGTGAGGGGCGACTTTCGCGCAAATTTGGCGGCACATCCTACGCACTTTTTATGGGGTCTGCGGGAAGCATCACGCGGGATGTGCGGAAGAGGTGACGCAATCCCTCAACGCATGCAAAAAAGCCGCCTATTGAACCAAGCCCCTAAAGTTGGACGGTTCAGAGAGCGGGGGGATTTTCCGTTGAGCCTGCCCCGAATGCTGGACCGCCTGCGGCGGGTTCTCTCGGGCTATGATCCGGTCGGCTGGTTGGGGTTGCCGATGGATTTCATGAACTCGACCGGGGTCTTGAGGCCGATCGAGGAGTGCGGACGGACGTAATTGTAGTCGTGTCTGAACGCCTCGCATTTGAGTTTGGCATCTTCCAGCGTTAAAAACCAGTTCTGGTCGATGCATTCGGCCCTGACCTTTCCGTTGAAGGCTTCGACGAAGCTGTTGTCGGTTGGTTTTCCAGGGCGGCTAAAGTCCAGGACAACGCCGTTCATATAGGCCCATAAATCGAGATCCTTCGAAACGAACTCCGGGCCGTTGTCGACACGAATGCTGGCCGGCAAGCCGTACTCCGCTGTAACGCGCTCCAGCGTCGCGACGACGTCCGCACCGGTATAGCGCTGCCGCACATCGACAGCCGGCGCGATCTTTGAGAATGTGTCCACGATCGTGAGTACACGGATTTTGCGACCGTCGAATAGCTGATCAGACAGGAAGTCCATCGCCCATACGTCGTTGGGACCTTCAGGCGGTCGGCGGTCCTCTCTCAGCTTTGCAGAGACCTTCCGTTTCGGCCGCTTATTCCTGATTTGCAGGCCTAGTTCTGTGTAGAGTCGGTAGACGCGCTTCACGTTCACCTCCCATCCTTCCCGACGCAGGAGCACATGTATTCGCCGATATCCGTAGCGGACCCGCGTCTCCGATATCTCCTTGATCCGCTGTTTGAGAGCGGCCTGCGACGAGCGACGCGGCTTATAGAAGTAGCTCGACTTCTGAAGACCGATGCAACTGCAGGCCTGTCGGATTGATGCTCCGAACGCGCCCTGCAGATAGTCGACAATGCCACGTGCCCGCGCAGGCCTCACAGCTTTTTTGACAACACGTCCTGCAGCATTGCCTTGTCCAGAGAAAGGTCAGCAACCATCTCCTTCAAGCGCCGGTTCTCCTCTTCCAATTGCTTCAGACGCTTGACCTCCGACGGCATCAGCCCGCCATACTTCTTGCGCCACCGATAGTAAGTCTGCTGCGACACACCAGCTTTGCGGCATACGTCATCGACACCCAGGCCGTCGTCGACCTGCTTCAGGATCATTGCGATTTGCTGCTCGGAAAAACGGGACTTCTTCATGGTCTTCTCTCCTGTACCCAACCAGGGACATTATGAGAAAATTCTCGCTTCAAAGGGTCCAGTTCTTGGGGGGAGGGTCACCGTGTCGAGTCGAGGCGTCTCGGACCGGCTTGCCGGCCTTTAAGTCTTCGGCTGCCTTGGTGGCATCCTCCACGAAGGTTGGGTCACAAGATTGCTCCTCGGTTAAGTGTCCTCTTCTCAAGTGGGAAATCCGACGCGGACGAGAGCATTTCCTGCTAGACAGGCAAAGGTTCTTATTCTGACCGTTGCTGATCGCGGCCCGGCTCTCCGCTCGCCTGTCCGGACAAACCGTCGAGGTAGTGCCCGAAGCTGGCAAACGCGCGCTCTTCTGTCTGTTGGCCGACGAGAACCGCGGTTCCAATGCCGTGTATCAGGGATATCAGGATCGTTGCTTCGATCTCGCTATCGAGTTCTCCATGAAAATCGCCGTCGGACTTTCCCTTCTCCATTAGCGAAGCGATCCGCGCATGTTGCCGGTCGGGGCCATCCACGAATGTCCGATCCGAGATCTCCGGATCGGTCATGGCGAGCATCGCATATGAGGTCCAGAGCAGGTGAAACTGACGGCTTTCGTGATCGGTGGGAAGCGCGACGGCGAAATATGCCTCAAGCGTGGCGCGCACACCGGGCGACGGCCCGAGCGCGTGAAGACGGGCACTCAGGCGTTCATTACTGATGGTCTCGAGAGCGGTGAGGCCTGATTGCATCAGCCTGGCCTTAGTCTCGAAATAATACTGCACTGATCGCAGCGAGATAGCCGCTTCGGCGGCAACGCCGCGCAAGGAGACAGCATGCAACCCCTCACGCGCGGCGACGCGCATGAAGGCCCCGAGTATCATGGAGCGGCGTTCTTCGTGATCGACAGTTCTCGGCATGGGCGGCCAGCCTCGCAAATGGCGATTTTTATGGTACACGTGTATCATAAAGTTTCGTCATTGTCATCATTCGCAGGAGCTGAGCGCCATGTCGCTTTCACCTCCCCAAATTCCAGGCCAGCTTTGGGCCGTCGCCGCCATCACCGGCTCTGGCGCCTTCATGGCCATGCTCGATTCCACGATCGCCAACCTTGCGCTGGAGGCTATTCGCTCCGACCTCGCCGCGGCGTTGCCCTTGGTTCAGTGGGTCGCTACCGGCTACCTCATAGCGCTCGCCGTTTCGCTGCCGCTCACTGGCTGGCTCGGTCGAAGATTTGGATACGATCGCCTCTGGAAGGGCTGCGTCCTCGGCTTTGTGCTTGCCTCGATCATCTGCGCGCTGGCGCAAACGGTGACACAACTGATCTTGGCGCGCTGTTTGCAGGGAGTGGCTGGCGGAGTCATGGTTCCCGCTGGTCAGGCGGTTCTGGCATCCGCCGCCAAACGACGCCAGCTGGGCCGGCTCATGGGGATGGTGGGTTTTGCCATAGCCCTTGGGCCAGCATTGGGCCCAGCCTTTGGCGGCATCCTGATCGATACAGCCTCTTGGCGGTGGCTGTTCTTGATCAACGTGCCGGTAGGCGCCGCGGCCCTGATCGGCGCCGCGCGCCTGGTGCCGCCCGGCAAGAGGTCGTCGGAGGCTCGCGTCGATCTTCGCGGACTGATCCTGATCGGTCTCGGCCTCCCGCTGCTGCTTTATGGTGCGGCAGAGATCGGATCGAGCGATATCAGCATGCTCTCCGTGGCGACTTTGGTCCTCGGGGTTGGTTTGACGTCGGTCTTCGTCTTCCATGCTGTCCGAACGGCCGATCCGCTGATCGACATCGCTCTTCTCTTGCGGCCGGGGTTTGCTGCGTCGGTTGCAACCGCCGGATTGACCGGCGCCGCCATGTATGGCGGATTGCTCCTCCTGCCGATCTATCTGCAGCGCAGCCTTGGACAGACGCCCACGGAAGCCGGCCTTATGCTCATGGCGATGGGCCTTGGCTCCGCGTGCATTCTGCCGGCGGCGGGAGCGTTGACGGATCGCTATGCACCGAGAGGAATATCACTGTCCGGAGGCGGGTTGCTGGTTTTGGCGACAATCCCTTTCGTCTCCTCGGAACCGTTTGCCCTTCCCGCTATCGTCCTTGTTCTCGTCATACGCGGAGCTGGCCTGGCTCTCGCCCAGATGCCAGCGATTACCGCCGCCTATGGTGAGGTTGACCAGACCAGAACCGCTGATGCCGCGACGTTGATCAACATTGCCCAGCGCCTGGGAGGCGCATTGGGTGCGATCGCCATGGTCGCCGCCCTTGAGCAGTTTAGCGTCTCGGCACCGGGAACGTCGTATCAAGTGGCGTTCGGAGCGTTGATCATCATCTCATTCGGCGCGCTGCTGGCTGCGACACGCATCGCGGCATCTCACCAAAGAGGCAAGCGCTGAGATCAGGGGCGTTGCTGGAACCATATCCGCCAATACATGGAGGAATGTCATGGCACATCCCTATGATGTGGAACATGCCACGCGACTGCATGTCGAGTGGTGCCGGGATCTGATCGATCGTACCGGTCTCACCACAACCAACCAGACCGAACCGCTCATGCGTGCGGTGATGTCTGAATTGCGACGCAGCATCGCTCCCAGCGCAGTTATCGAGATCGCCTACGCTCTTCCCGCTTGGGGGAGAGGAAATCTCCTGGCCGATTAGTCGCTTGAGTATAAGCCTGATCCACACCCGAGCGCCGAGGAATTCCACCGGTTTGTCTTTGAGAAGGTGGAGGGGCATCATTCACGACCGGAGTCACTGACCGCTGATGTCTTCTGGCTTCGAAAAAGGCAGAAGCCAATCGCAACAGTATTCCTGCGGCCTTGATGAGCCTGTGGTCCGATCCATAGCGCAAATCGGTACTGTTGAATGGGCTAAGCAAACGACCGGTTTCGGGAGATGGCTACCTCTGCGCGAACGACCGTAATGGGGGCGGGATCCCCCTCAATCAAAAACGTCCCCGATCACCTTCTGCTCGGCGTCCTCCCACTTCTCCACGTCCTTGTTCACCTGCTCGATTTCCTTGTCGGTCAGGTGATGGGCGCCGTTCTCGTCGATGCGGCAGAGGCTGAAGGGCTCGCCGACCGTGGGCGAGGTGAGGTCGAGGGCCTTGAGCACGCGCAAGACCGCCGCGCAGCCGAAGCGGGTGTCGCGTTCGGTCAGGTGGAAGTGGGAGAGCAGCGAGCCTGCCTGCTGCGCCATGGGCGCGCCACTGCCGATGGCGTGAAAGCCGAGATCGCCGTAATGGCCGATCATGCCCGACGGCGTGATCTCGACGATCCACGGCTTGCCGTTGCGCCAGCCTGCGGCCATCACATAGGCCGAGGGGGTGCCGCCGCCTTCCTCGCCCGGGACGTCGGGGATGAAGGTGTCGTAGTGGTGGCGCATGATCGGCAGCACCTGTTCCTGGATCGCCCGGCCGATATCCGGCGCATCGAGGATCGAGGCGCTGTTTTCGTTGAAGAGCCGTTCGACGTCGTAGAGCACCGAGCGCGCGCCGCTGCCGCCCCAGGCGGCGCGGTCGCCGAGCGGGTGGAGTTTTTCGGCGGGGTAGGTCATGCCGCGTCCCTTGTCGGTGATCTGGGAGTCTGATCCCAGCACAACCCCATCCTTGCACACGGTGGCCAGCACGACAGTCATATGATGCTCCTTGCGATGATGTTCTTGAGGGGGGAATGGCGCTCGGCGGACATGGTTGCGTGCGCCAGGGCAATACGGGGGCAGACGCGGTGGATGTTCCGGCGGTCAAACCCGTTCTAAAATCGTTGACATCCGCCGCAATCAGGCGCGTCGAGCTTGCTCTCGTCATGCGAGGGGTTTAAACAGCCACGCATAAAAGCTGGCGGGCTGAATTCGGTTCGCCGGCGTTTTGCTTCACCCACTCACGCACGAGGTAGAGGCCCCGATGACTGAAGCCTTCTTCACCCGCCCGCTTGCCGAATCCGATCCGGAAATCTTCGGCGCCATCACCGATGAACTTGGCCGTCAGCGCCACGAGATCGAGCTGATCGCGTCGGAAAACATCGTCTCCCGCGCCGTTCTGGAAGCGCAGGGTTCGATCATGACCAACAAGTATGCGGAAGGTTATCCGGGCAAGCGCTATTACGGCGGTTGCGAGNTTGTCGATGTGGCCGAGACGCTGGCCATCGAACGCGCCAAGAAGCTTTTCGGCTGCGAGTTCGTGAACGTCCAGCCGAACTCCGGTTCGCAGATGAACCAGGCGGTGTTCCTGGCGCTCCTGCAGCCCGGCGACACCTTCATGGGTCTCGATCTCAATTCCGGCGGTCACCTGACGCATGGTTCGCCCGTCAACATGTCCGGCAAATGGTTCAACGTCGTGTCCTACGGCGTGCGCGAGGACGATCACCGTCTCGACATGGACGACATCCAGAAGAAGGCGGAAGAGCACAAGCCCAAGCTCATCATCGCCGGTGGTACCGCCTATTCGCGGGTGTGGGACTGGAAGCGCTTTCGCGAAATCGCCGATTCCATCGGTGCCTATCTGATGGTCGACATGGCTCATATCGCCGGTCTCGTGGCCGGCGGCGTCCACCCGTCGCCGGTGCCGCACGCCCATGTCTGCACCACCACCACCCACAAGTCGCTCCGCGGTCCGCGCGGCGGCATGATCCTGACCAATGACGAGGCGATCGCCAAGAAGATTAACTCGGCGGTCTTCCCCGGCCTGCAGGGCGGTCCGCTGATGCACGTCATCGCCGCCAAGGCGGTGGCCTTCAAGGAAGCGCTCGAGCCCGAGTTCAAGAACTACGCGGCCAACGTCGTGGCCAATGCCAAGGCGCTGGCCAAGTCGTTGCAGGACAACGGTCTCGATATCGTATCCGGCGGCACCGACAACCACTCGATGCTCGTCGACCTGCGCCCCAAGAACGCCACCGGAAAGCGTGCCGAGGCAGCTCTCGGCCGCGCCAACATCACCTGCAACAAGAACGGCATCCCGTTCGATCCGGAAAAGCCCTTCGTGACCTCGGGTGTGCGTCTCGGCACACCGGCCGGCACCACGCGCGGCTTCGGCGAGGCGGAATTCCGCGAAATCGGCAACCTGATCTCGGAAGTGCTCGACGGTCTCAAGGCCGCCAATTCCGACGAGGGCAACGAAGCCGTCGAGGCTGCCGTCAAGGCCAAGGTGATCGAACTCACCGACCGCTTCCCGCTCTACCCCTATATGGGCTGACGGAATGCGGTGTCCCTATTGCAGCTCGGAAGATAGCCAGGTGAAGGATTCGCGGCCCGCTGAAGACGGTGCCGCGATCCGCCGCCGCCGTGTCTGCCCGAGCTGCGGCGGCCGCTTCACGACCTTCGAGCGGGTGCAGTTGCGCGATCTGGTGGTTCTCAAGAAGACCGGGCGCCGCGTGCCTTTCGACCGCGAGAAGCTGCAGCGCTCCTTCGAGATTGCATTGAGAAAACGCCCCGTCGACCGCGACCGCATCGATCGCGCGGTCTCGGGCATCGTCCGGCGTCTGGAAAGTTCAGGCGAAACGGAAGTGGCGACGGACGCGATCGGCCTTCTGGTTCTCGAAGCCCTGAAGGCGCTCGATGATGTCGGCTTTGTGCGCTATGCGTCCGTCTACCGGGATTTTTCCGGGCCGGAGGATTTCGAGCGCACCATCGCCGAACTCCAGGCGCAGATCGCCGGCGACACCATCGTCCCGCTCAGCGAGGACTGAGCGGGGAGGGGCATCTCTCCCGAGTGATCGCAGATCCCTCTTATTGAGGACCGCAGATGTTCAGTGCGGTCAGCGCAAACGTCTCGATATCGTCACGCGCACCGCGCACCTGCTCGGTCGATGTGCCGGTGCAGGCGCTTTTCAGCTTGGTCCCGAAATTCCGGATTTCCCGTCGGCGCTGATCGACCAGCGCGCACTGCGCGGTCTTGTCATTCATGTTGTAGAAGTTGCTGAGAAAAGGCTCGTACTTGCTCCTGTACTCGCTGATGGCCTGACGGCAGCTGGTATCGGCTGCGGCAGGCACGGCGAGGACGGGCGCCGAGAGCGCGACAAGGGTTACGGCAAGAAGCAGTCTGTTGGGCATGGGGAAATATCCGTTGTGTTTGCGCGACGCTTGCACCCGGTTTGCGCACTTGTCAATCGGCGCGCATGCGTCCTCTGGTCAAGCCNTGTGACGATCTGTTAGGAAGCGCGCACATGCCCGGGATCGCGGTTNTCATCTCNGATNCCGGGCGCCGATCAGGGAATGANACATGACCGACACCGCGCGCGATCGCCGCTTNATGGCCGCCGCCATCCGGCTNGCCCGGCTGCATGAGGGCCGCACCGGTTCGAACCCCTCGGTCGCCACCCTGCTTGTCCGCGAAACTGAAGACGGCCCGGTCATCGTNGGCTCGGGCGTCACCGCCATCGGCGGCCGCCCNCATGCCGAACCGCAGGCNCTGGCGCAGGCCGGAGANCTCGCNCGNGGCNCCACCGCCTATGTCACNCTCGANCCCTGNGCCCACCACGGCCGCACNCCGCCCTGTGCCGATGCGCTGGTCACTGCCGGGGTCACCCGCGTCGTCGGTGCNGCGGCGGATCCTGATCCGCGTGTNTCGGGCAANGGATACGCGATCCTGCGCGCTGGCGGCATAGAGGTGGAAGAGCGCGTGCTCGCTGATGAAGCCGCCGCCGGTCTCGCCGGCTATNTGACTCGNCGCATCAACAATCGCGCCCATGTGACTCTCAAACTTGCGGTTTCCGCCAACGGCATGATCGGCGTGAAGGGGGAAGGGCAGGTGGCGCTCACCGGCTCGCTCGCCCGCCGCCAGGTNCACATGACNCGNGCGCTNTCNGANGTNATCCTNGTNGGNTCCGCCACGGCNNTCGCNGACGATCCNGAACTGACGGTGCGCCTNACNGGGCTGGAGGATCGCTCGCCGATCCGCCTGATCCTNGATGACGGCCTCAAGCTGCCGGTGACCTCGAAACTCGTGCGCACGATCGAACAGGCCCCGCTCTGGATCGCNACCTCNGCGCCGCCGGACGATNCNNCGCGNGTNGCGCTTGCCGAAGCCGGNGCCGANTTTATCGCCGCCGATGTCATNAACNANCGCATCGCGNTGCCTGAGCTGCTGGAAGACATCGCCCAGCGCGGGCTCTCGACCGTGATGGTCGAGGGNGGCGCGGCNGTCGCCNGNGCNTTCCTCGCCGAAGGNCTTGTCGACCGGNTGCAGATCTATACCTCCCCGAAGACGATTGNCGGCGAAGGCGTTGCCGCTCCCGTCACCGCTGATACTGTGCCGCCGGGCTTCGTCCGGCGCCGCGCCGACTGGTTCGGNGAGGATCGCTTCGACGAATTCGAAAGGCTTGGCTGAACATGTTTACCGGAATTATTTCGGATGTGGGGCGCATCGCGTCTTCCACCAAACTCGATCAGGGCGTGCGGTTNCGCATCGACACCGTCTACGATCCGGCGGGCATNGATATCGGCGCTTCGATTGCCTGTTCCGGTGTCTGCCTGACGGTGACGGCGCTNCCGGCCGGNGGCGANAATGCCAANTGGTTCGAGGTCGAGGCNTGGGAAGAGGCGCTGCGCCTGACGACGGCCGCNNANTGGTCNGANGGGATGCCGATCAATCTCGAACGNGCCCTGAAGATGGGCGACGANNTNGGCGGCCATCTGGTTTCCGGCCATGTCGACGGCACGGCGGANATCGTCGCNATCGAGGANGAGGGCGANGCCCGGCGCTTCACGCTNGANGCNCCNGANGANTTCGCNNNNTTCATCGCGCCGAAAGGCTCGGTCGCGCTCGACGGCACATCGCTGACCGTCAACAGGGTCGATGGCAACCGCTTCGANGTTCTCCTCATCCGTCACTCGCTCGACGTGACGACNTGGGGTGAACGGCAGACGGGCGACCGCGTCAANCTNGAGATCGACACGATGGCNCGCTATGCCGCTCGGCTTGCGGAGTTTCCGCGCTGANAGGGCTCAGAAGGCCAGCTTGCGGCCGCGCCCGTCGCGGATGACCGTCCAGAGNAAGATCAGCATCGAGGCNAGCGTGANCAGNGATCCGATCGCCGCGANTCCCTCGAAATNGTAGAGAAGCGCAATCGCGATGCCGGGTGCCAGCAGCACCAANCCGGNCGTTGCCACNACNAANTGGATTTTCGCAAGACGNTTGGCGCCCGATTCCGGCACCAGGTGATAGTAGATGCCGAACAGGCCCATCGTNACCCAACCNACNAGATTGAGNTGGGCGTGGGCNGGCGANAGNGTGTGATCCTGGCTGATCGCCATCGCGATCCCCCAGATCATGCCGAATGTGACGGACAGGGCCGCCACGAGATANAACCAGTAGGAAATGCCTCGCATAATTAGTGCTCCGGTATTTNTGCCCCGCGNCGATCGTAGGCCAAAGGCTTGTTGGTTGAATATGAGGGTTTTTACGAACAGCAGCGCGAGCCGNGNCGGATGTGTTGGGTGCGGCCNGGCNGCTGCGATGACGGCGTNCGCCCGGGCGGGGCGCGTCTTGCGCGCACAGGAAGTATGGGCCGGCGCGAATGGAGGGGCATCTCACTCGCCACCGGCCTGCCGCTTCGGACGGACCGGAGCGGTTAAGGGTGTCTCAGTCGAGACGAAGGTTGTGCTGTCGCATAGGACAATCGGCGCAACTCGAGCGGCCGCAGGGGCGTCGACGTTCGGGGCGGGNCCAGCCCGTGGTCACCGCACACTGCTCCAGTGTTCTGATCACGCCTTTCAGCATAGCCCGCGCTCCAGACTGTCGAGGTCGCCGAGCCTCCAGGTTCCGCGTGTGACTGCGGACATGAAGCCGTCAAACACCTCTCCGGGCATGCCGGCCTGCAGGCCGCGCACCATGTCATGACGCTCCGGCTGTGAGGCCGCCTGCATCATCAGCCGCATGCCTTCCACCAGTTCGGCTGGCGGAATGGAGGCGATGATGCGCCCTTCGATCNCCCTGGTTTCCTCGGGCGAGAAATGCGCNGCGATCAGCGGCATCACCTGGGTTTCCTCCTCGTGCATGTGCTCGAGGTCCTCGGCGAAGAACAGCGCGAAACGCTGGTAGAGCTTGCGCCACAGCCGCGGCCGCTCGGACGTCGCCGCTTCGATCGCACCGATCATCTCGCGCATCTCCGCAAAGGTCCGTTCGTGCGCCTCGTGGTCTTCATCGGCGTGGGTAGAGCCGCCCGGCAGGCGGCTTTCCAGCGCCGCGTGCACGAAGCCGCTCTCGTGCTGAAGGTGCTTTTCGCAGGCTTTCAGATGCTCCCTGAGCATCGTCAGGCTTCCGGCCACCGAGGACGGGCTCTCGGGGTCGGTCTGACCCAGTGCNATCAGCATCCGGGCATTGCCAAGGCGAAGCGCCTTGTGAATGGCATAATAAAGGTCGTCCTTCGGCTCGACATGAGCCGGCACAGCAGTCTCGTGTTTCATGATCTATCTCCATGGCCGCTTCTCTCCGGCGGCGCGATGGGCGGGCTTCTAGACGGCTTCCCAAACGGGAAAAACCATGGCAAAACTGAAACTCTGTCTGAAAATTCCTGACAATGCTCGATTGCTCATGTCTTTTTTGGTGATGTGGCCATGGATCAATTTCGTGCAATGTCCATCTTCCGGCGTGTGGCCGAGCGCGGCAGTTTCTCGGCTGCCAGCGCCGATCTCGGTCTGGCGCGCGGGGCCGCGAGCGCCATCGTCGCACAGCTCGAACGCCGGCTCGGCGTTCAGCTCATCGAGCGCACGACCCGCAGTCTGCGCCTGACCGACGATGGTCGCGCCTATCTCGACAGGGCCATTCATCTGCTTGATGAACTCCATGCGCTGGAGGATGAGGTGGGGTCGGCAGAGCGCCGTCCGCGCGGCCGTCTCAGGGTCCAGATTCCTCCAGGGCTTGCCCGCATCGTTGTCGCACCGGCGCTACCCGGTTTCTTCGAGGCCTATCCGGATGTCGAGCTGGAGATTCTGTCGCGCAATGGCGTGCCCGATTTCGTCGGTGAGCGGATTGATGCCGCAATTGTCGTGGGAGAACTGCCGGACCTCGACATCTCATGCCGGGTTATCGGCAACATTCCCTTCATGACCGTCGCCGCGCCGACCTATCTCGCGCGTGCCGGCATTCCCGCGACACCGGCCGATCTCGGTTCCCACCAGTGCCTGCCCTTCATTTCGAGCGTGACCCACGAGACGTTGCCGTGGCGGTTCCGTGTGCCCGAAGGGGAGATGACNGTCCATATCGAGGGNAGGGCCTGTTTCGAATCCAACGAAACNGCAGTGGCCGCTGCGNTCAAGGGCCTCGGNATCATGCAGCTGGCGAGCTATCTGGTCTATCACCCGATCCGCGACGGACAGCTGACGCCTGTTCTCGAGACCTTCCGTCCGTCCTCGGCGAAGATGCGCATCGTCCAGCCGCGCCATCGGTTCAAGCCGCGCAAGCTCAGGGTCTTCGAAGATTTTCTGATCGAGCTCAACGATACCACGNGCCGCAANTGGGGCGTTCAGCAGGTCGACTGATCCGGTCAGAGCTGCCTCAGGTCACGCCCAGCTTGCGCTCGCCCTGATCGAGGATGACGGGAATGATCAGATCCTCCTCGTCTTCGAGATGCCGGGTGAGAAAGCCCATCAGCCGCTCGTTCTCGGTGGCGTAGGATTCGCCCGCGCGTTTGAGCGCATCGCCGCCCTGTTCCAGCCCCTGGAGGAATTTGCGTGCGGCCNCCGCGTTCATTTCCAGCGCGTCATGGATGACGTGNTGATCGCGGTCGAGAATGTCNAAGCCACGCGCCAGCCGCGATTCCGCCTTGCGGAAGACCGGGAAATAGTGGTGGTCCTCGATATTGTGGTGACCGTCGAGATTGCCGAGATACCAGTTGAGACGCGGGACGAAGAACCCGGCGAAGGCCTTNTCGTCGAGTTTGCCCTCTCGCCAGTCCCCGATCGCGCCNGTCAGGATGCCGCCCATCTCGCGAAACATGTCGTGGCGCTGCAGCCAGAACGTCGCCATGTCGCCGAGGTTCTCATGCGTTTGCCAGATCTCGCGCGGATACTGCGAGATCAGCAGCTTGAGGTCGTCGGGAAGTCCTTGGCGGCTGGCAAGCGGAAAGGGATCGGGTGTCGTGGTCATGGCCCGAACCTACGGCGTTGCGCCCCGATTTCAAGCGCGTGCCTGCTGCGGTGAAAAGAAAAGCCGGGCTGTCATCGCCCGGCTTTGTCATAAANTTTTCGGGGATTCAGGCAGCGCGGCGTGAACTNGCTTCCAGACCCTTTTTGGCTGCCTGCGTCTTTTCGAACTGGTCGATCAGGCCGAAGAGATCGGCTGCCTCGCGAGCAAGCGTATGCGCCGCGGCATTGGATTCCTCGCACATCGCGGCGGTGTGCTGGGTGCCCTGGTCGATGATGTTGACCGCGTCGTTGATCTCCTTGAGGCCGCTCGCCTGTTCATTTGAAGCACGAACAATTGCATCGACATTCTTCACGACTTCCAGGATCTGGTCGACGATCGAGGTCAGCGTATCACCGGTCTGACCGACGAGGCTGACACCGGTTTCCACATGCTGGTCGGAATTGGTGATCAGTTCCTTGATTTCCTTNGCTGCCGTTGCGGACCGCTGNGAGAGTTCGCGCACTTCCTGTGCGACGACGGCAAAGCCCTTGCCGGCTTCACCCGCGCGTGCCGCTTCGACACCTGCATTGAGCGCCAGAAGATTGGTCTGGAAGGCGATCTGGTCGATGACACCGATGATCTTGCCGATCTCNGATGCNGAATTCTCGATACGGCCCATCGCTTTCACGGCATCACTGACGATCGATCCCGCTTTCTCCGCGGTATCCCGGGTACGATTGGCCAGTTCGCCGGCTTCCTTTGCACGAANCGAGGAGTCGGCGATCGTCGTTGTCAGCTGCTCGAGCGCTGCCGCAGTTTCTTCAACCGATGCTGCCTGCCTTTCGGACCGGTGAGCGAGTTCATCGGACGCCTGACGGACTTCCCCGGCAGCCGCATCGATCGACTTTGCGTTCTCGCTCACTCTCTCCATTGCGTCAGCGATGAACTGGTTGGTCTTTACGCGTTCCGTAATGTCGGAGGCGAATTTCACGACCTTGAAGACCTTGCCGTCGGCGTCGAAGATCGGGTTGTAGGTTGCCTGGATCCAGATTTCCGCCTGACCCTTGCCGAAACGCTTGAACTCGCCGGAATTGAATTGGCCGGAAGCAAGGTTGGGCCAAAAGTCGCGATAGCCCGCGCTGGCCACATAGGACGGGNCGCAGAAGAGCGAGTGGTGCTTGCCCTTGATCTCGTCGAGCCGGTAGCCCAGGGCGGCGAGGAAATTCTCGTTGGCGGTGATGATGGTGCCGTCAGTCTCAAACTCGATAATCGCCTGGGATCGGGAGAGGGCGGTCATCTTGCCCTCGGTTTCCGCCGCTTTCTTGATGCTAGCCGTGATGTCGGTCGCGAATTTTATGACCTTGTAAGGGGTACCGTTGTGGTAGACCGGGTTGTAGGAGGCTTCGATCCAGATTTCCGTGCCGTCCTTGCGGATGCGCTTATAGCGACCGCTGTCGAATACCCCGGTTCCGAGCTTGTGCCAGAAGCCGCGGTAGGCATCCGATCCGACAACCTTCGGTTCCACGAAGAGAGAGTGATGCTTACCCTTGATCTCTTCGAGGTTGTAGCCGAGTGCGGCGCAGAAGTTTTCATTGGCGGTGATGATNGTGCCGTCCAACTCGAACTCGATGATNGCCATCGACTTGCTGATTGCGGCNAGGGCTTCTTCCGCGGCGCTTGATTGCGGTTTCGGTTTTCTACTCAAGATCACAATGTTTCCCCCAGAAACAAGGCGGCAAAATAGCCGAGCGACGCTGGTAACGCCGGTGCTTTTAACGTCACAGGGAAACGTCCGGGACGTTGCCGTTATGGCTGCCGCAGTCGTTGATCTCCCTGCATGGTTGTAGAATTGCGCTTGAGGTATTTATGCGCAGTGAATTTGCACCGCAAATTTTGACGTATCCACCTTTTCGCGTTGATAACGCTAAAAACACGTACTGATTGCGTCTCTCCGACGGCGTGTCATCCTTCGATGACCGGACGAGGCGAGAGGAAAAAGCAGGCGAATGTCAGTCTTCGGGATCTAATCCCGGTCCTCGGGCAGAGAGGCAAGTTGCGCTTCACAACAAAAAGCCCCGGGAGCGGGGCCCGGGGCTGATCGTCGGAAGGAGCGGAATGATCAGGCTGCGCGCGAAGAGGTGAGCCTGACGGTGTTTGAGCCCGTTCCGTCATCCTGAAGTTTGAACCGTGCCACCAGCTCGAACAGCGACGCGGCTTCCATGGAAAGGCTGTGAGCCGCGGCAGCGGATTCCTCAACCATGGCGGCATTCTGCTGTGTACCCTCATCAATCGTGTTGACGGCCTGGTTGATCTCGCGAAGACCAACCGACTGCTCTTCCGAAGCTGTCACGATGGCATTCACGTTCGCTGCCACGGTTTTGATCTGCTCCACGATGTTGGACAGGGTTTCGCCGGTTGCGCCCACGAGTTGCACACCCTTTCCGACGTGGCCGGTCGATGCCGAAATCAGTGCGTTGATTTCCTTTGCCGCAGTCGCAGACCGCTGGGCCAGTTCGCGCACTTCCTGAGCGACGACCGCGAAGCCCTTGCCGGCTTCCCCGGCGCGNGCGGCCTCNACGCCGGCATTGAGCGCAAGCAGGTTGGTCTGGAAGGCGATCGTGTCGATCACACTGATGATCTTGCTGATCTCGCTCGACGAGTTTTCGATCAGNCCCATTGCCGCAACGGCATCGGACACGACCTTGCCGGCCTGTTCNGCNCTNTCGCGGGTCTGGGCGGCGAGGGTGCCGGCTTCCTTGGCGCGCCGGGCCGCATCGACCACGGTCGTGGTGATTTCTTCCAGTGCGGCTGCGGTCTCTTCCACGGATGCTGCTTGGCGCTCGGAGCGCTGGGCGAGGGTGTCGGATGCGTTGCGCACTTCGCCCGCTGCCGCATCGATCGAGCTGGCATTCGAGGTGACCTGCGACATTGCCGTTGAAAGGTGTTCGATCGAGCCGTTGAAGTCGAGCCTCAGCTTTTCNAGTGCCGGGATGAAAGGCTTGNCAATTCGCTGGGACAGATCGCCTTCCGACATGGCATTCAGAGCCTGTCCNAGCGTTTCAACATTGGCAACGCGATCAGTAACGTCGGAGGCGAACTTCACGACCTTCAGGACACGTCCTTCATCATCGATGATCGGATTATATGTGGCCTGGATATGGACGCGCTTGCCGCCTTTCGTGAGACGCATGTATTCGCCGGATTTGAACTCACCCTTGGCAAGTGTCGGCCAGAATTCGCGATACTCGGCGCTTGCTGCATAGTCGTCATCGCAGAAGATCGCATGGTGCTTGCCGACAATTTCGCCGAGCTCATAACCAAGCGTCTTCAGAAAGTTCTCGTTGGCCGTGATGATGGTGCCGTCAGTCTCGAACTCGATGACTGCCTGCGAGCGCGAAAGCGCTTCGATCTTGCCTCTCGAATCGGTGGACCGGCGGATGTTTTCGGTAATATCCGTTGCAAATTTGACGACTTTTACCGGTTTGCCATTATGCAGGATCGGATTGTACGATGCCTCGAGCCAAATCTCTCTGCCACCCTTGCCGATCCGCTTGTAGCGACCGCTGTCATACTCGCCCCTGCCGAGCTTGGACCAGAATGCAGCATAATCNTCGGAGCCGGCGAATTTGGGGTCGACGAAGATCCGGTGGTGCTTGCCTACTATCTCGTTGAGCTCATAGCCGATGGCAGCCAGAAAATTCTCGTTCGCATGGAGAATTTTGCCGGAAAGATCGAATTCGATCATGGCCATGGANTTGTCGATNGCGTCGAGAAGCCCCTTGGTCGGCTGACCTGAAAAGAGAGATATCATTTTCATGCTACGATTCTCCTGGCCAAGCGCANTCAACGACGAAGCATGCCTGTCTCCAAGCCTGCCTGGTCGTGCCCGCTGGGGTCGACTGACCGCATCATACGGAAGCCGTAAAGTTTGGTTTTTTGGTTNTCTCCATCGGGCATCATCATGGCGCCCGACGGGAAGCCTATCCCTGTTCCTACAAGAACTAATCGGGACACATTGATATGGTGTGAACCCTATCTGTTAAAAATTCCCTATCGATTCGCCGACCGTAAATCTACGCATTCTGTCGGCCCTGTCCTTTTCAGGGCCTTGAATAAAAAGACATTTCTGCCAAGTTTAAAGGGTCGGGTGGTGTGTCAATTGTTGATGCGCTCGCACCCTGAAAGGCACTTCGGTTTACGGTGCCTGCTAAAATCGGAAAGTACCAAGCCATTGAAGACCGGCTCTCCGCTCGACCTGCTGGAAAACAGCACCTACCGCATGCTCTGGTCGGCCACGCTGGTTTCCAACCTGGGAACCCTGGTTCAGACCGTTGGTGCGGGCTGGATGATGACCTCGATCGCGACGTCGCCCGTCCAGGTCGCTCTGGTCGCCGCTTCCAACACGCTGCCGGTCATGCTGTTTGCCCTGCCTGCCGGGGCGCTCGCCGATTCCTTTGATCGCCGCAAGCTGATGCTTTTCGCGCAAGGCTTCATGTTTCTGGTCTCGATCGGCCTGACGGTTGCCGCATGGTTCGATGTGCTGACACCCTGGTCGCTTCTCGCATTCACGTTCCTGATCGGCTGCGGTACCGCGCTCAACAATCCCGCCTGGCANTCCTCCGTGCGCGATATCGTGCCGCGCGAGAGCGTGCCCTCGGCGGTTCTTCTGAACTCCATGGGCTTCAACCTGATGCGCTCGGTGGGTCCGGCCTTCGGCGGCTTTCTCGTCTCCGTTGCCGGCGCTGCACTGGCCTTCGCGGTCAATGCTGGCAGTTATATCTTCCTTCTGGCTGCGTTGTTTTTCTGGCGGCGGCCGGTGNCCGAGAAGACGCTGCCGCGNGAACCCTTCATGCTCGCTCTCTCCGCCGGTGTCCGCTACGTCGGCATGTCGCCGAAACTTCTGCGGGTTCTCTCGCGGGGCTTTGTCTTCGGACTGGGCGCTGTCGCCGTTCTGGCGCTTCTGCCGCTGATCGCCAAGAATATTCTGGCCGGTACCGCCGTCACCTANGGCCTGCTTTTGGGGTTTTACGGGGCAGGGGCCATTGCCGGNGCGCTTTCCAGCCTGAAGCTGCGCGCGAGCTTCGACAACGAGCACATCGTGCGCGGATGCTTCGTCGCNATGGCGCTGTCGCTCTTCGCANTGTCGCAGTCGACCAGCCTGGTCATCGATTGCCTCGTTCTGACGGTCGCCGGNGCGAGNTGGCTTCTCGCGCTGTCGCTNTTCAATGTGACNGTACAGCTTTCCACACCGCGCTGGGTGGTGGGGCGTGCGCTCGCCATTTATCAGTCCTGCGTCTTCGGAGGCATGGCGCTGGGAAGCTGGCTTTGGGGCGGATTTGCCGACGCCCACGGCTCACCGGCGTCCCTGGCGATTGCCGGCGGCTTGCTGGTGGCGGGTGCTGCCATCGGTTTCTTCTTCCANTTGCCTGATGCCGGTGGCGACGAACTCGATCCGCTGGGNCGTTTNCGCGAACCNGAGCTNCGGCTTGACCTGAAAACCCGAAGCGGACCGATCATGGTGATGGTGGATTACGAGATCGACCAGAAANACGTGCCGCGTTTTCTCGCCCTGATGGCGGACCGCCGCCGCATCCGCATCCGCGACGGGGCCCGTCAATGGGCGCTGCTGCGTGATCTCGAAAATCCCGATATCTGGACNGAGACCTATCACGTTGCCACCTGGATCGAATATGTCCGCCATAACGAGCGTCGCACCAAGGGCGATGGCGAGGTTACCCAAAAGCTGCGTGAGCTTCACAAGGGGGAAGGGCCCATCCACGTTCACCGGATGATCGAGCGCCAGACCGTGCCGCTCACCGACGACATGCCGCTCAAGCCCTACACTGCGGATCAATAGCGCCTCCTGCGGCTTTGTGCGCGGAGCATGCGACGCTTTTGCCATGAGTGGCGCGAATACCGGAATTGACTTGCCAAGCGGCGGACAAAGTGATTTTACCGCCATTCTGTTTCAGGGGGCTGGCTGATCCGCNCCGCCCGCCGCTCACGTGAATTCTCCGAGGTCCGTCATGGCATCCCAATCCGCGCCGCACATTCTTATCGTCGAGGCCCGTTTCTACGACGACATGTCGGATGCACTTCTGGTAGGCGCTACGGCCGCACTCGAAGCCGCCGGCGCGACCTGGGAAACCATCACCGTTCCCGGCTGTCTCGAAATTCCGCCGGCCGTCGCCATGGCGCTCGATGCGACCGAGGACGGCGGCACGGTCTATGACGGGTTCATCGCGCTCGGTGTCGTCATCCGAGGCGAAACCTATCACTTCGATATTGTTTCGAACGAAAGCTCGCGCGGCCTGATGAACCTTGCGGTGTCGGAATCGCTTGCTCTCGGCAACGGCATCATGACCGTCGAGAACGAGGCACAGGCCTGGGCGCGTGTCTCTCCCGANAATCTCGACAAGGGTGGNTTTGCCGCCCGNGCGGCGCTTTCGATGATTGCNNTGCGCGAAAAGCTCGGGAGCTNAGGCCATGGCGCAGGNCCCCAGGAAACCGGTGATGAAGCANGCCAACCAGCGCGGCGCCGCCCGTCTNGCCGCCGTTCAGGCGCTCTACCAGATGGANGTNGCCGGNAANGGCCTGATGGAAATCGTCAGCGAGTACGAGAACCATCGTCTCGGCCAGGAGATCGACGGCGAACAGTATCTCAAGGCCGATCCGGCCTGGTTCCGNGCCATNGTTGCGGGCGTGGTCGATACCCAGCGCGATCTCGATCCTGAAATCCGCTCGTCTCTCACCGAAGACTGGCCGCTGTCGCGCCTTGATGCGACCCTTCGCGCCATTCTGCGCGCCGGTGCCTGGGAGATCGAGTTCAAGCAGGACGTTCCGACGGCAGTCATCGTCAACGAATACGTCGACATCGCCCGCGCCTTTTACGAGGACGAGGAACCCAAGATCGTCAATGCNGTGCTCGATNGACTCGCCCGCCGCAAGCGCCAGAAGCCGGCGGACAAGAAAGTCGAATAGGGAACTGAGCTATGAGTGTTGCGGAAAGCGCCGACGGACCAACACGGTTCAACGCCAGAATGGCNCTGGCNCGCCGCAATGCACTTCTCCTCGCCGCCACCCAGGCGATCGCGGGCTCCGCNAGCCCGATNTCCATTTCACTNGGNGGNCTNGCCGGATTCTATCTTCTCGGNGCAGACAAATCGCTCGCAACCGCGCCTGTGACCGGTTTCAATNTCGGCGTCGCTGCCGGCGCGTTGCCTGCTGCNTGGCTGATGCGTCAGGTCGGCCGCCGCTACGGCTTCATGACGGGCGCGGCATCGCTTGCGCTTGGCGGNCTGATTGCGGCGATTGCGCTGTTCCGCTCCGATTTTATCCTCTTCATTGTCGGCCTTGTCATCATCGGCATGGGAGCGGCCTTTACCCAGCAGTACCGTTTTGCCGCCGCCGACGGCGCACCGACGTCGTTCAAGGCTTCGGCCATCTCCTGGGTGCTCGCTGGCGGTGTATTCGCGGCCATCATCGGCCCGCAGACGGTCATCTATACGCGCGAACTCTTTGCACCGGTGAGCTTTGCCGGTTCGTTCCTCGCCATTCTGCCGCTGGCGGCACTGGCGANCCTGATNCTGGCATTTCTGAAGATTCCGCAGGATACGGTGGTCGGTGACGAAGATCACGATGACAGGCCGGCACGTCCGCTGCTGACCGTCATCAGCCAGCGTCGCTTCATCACGGCGATGATCTGCGGCATCGGTACCTATGCGCTGATGTCCTTCATGATGACAGGGGCGCCGCTTGCCATGGTCGGCTGCGGCTTTTCGCCGAACCTCGCCACACTCGGCATCCAGTGGCACGTCATGGCGATGTTNGCGCCGAGCTTCATCACCGGNCGGCTGATCCGCCGCTTNGGCCGTGACGTGATTACCGNGGTCGGTCTCCTGATTNTGCTCGGCTGCGCAATTGTCGCCCATATGGGCATCGANCTTTGGAACTTCTGGCTCGCGCTCATTCTTCTCGGCGTCGGCTGGAATTTCGGCTTCATCGGGGCAACCGCGATGGTCACCAGCACCTATCACGCGTCTGAGAAGAACGCCGTGCAAGGCTTCCACGATGTCACCCTTTTCGGCTGCGTGGCGTTTTCCTCGCTGATGTCCGGCAAGGTGCTCAACGCCTGGGGTTGGGAAACGCTGAGCATGACCTTCTGGCCGGTGGCGCTCTTCTGCCTCGCGGTTCTCGGCCTGCAGATGCTGTCCGACCGCCGCGCGNCCACNGCCTGACNGACANCCGNTCGTCCCCNTAACNTNCAGAAAACCTCGGCNGCNGGNCNTGTGCCCGGCTGACCGGGGTCTTGTGCCCTTGACGATGTATAAGCACTGCCGCAACATCCGCCGCGACACGATGAAGCCGGGGCTCTTCCCGACTTCTTCAACTGTGTTTCTCGGCCGGGGGGACTAGAGAGCCGGCCGTTTTCTGGAGGAATGAACGCATGACCATACTTATGGCCGTCATTGCATGTGGCCTGTTGTCTATCGTTTACGCGATCTGGGCTGTCCGCTCGGTTCTCGCAGCCGACCAGGGCAACGAGCGCATGCGGGAGATCGCTGGTTATATCCGGGAGGGGGCACAGGCCTANCTCTCGCGCCAATACACAACCATTGCCGTCGTCGGTGCCGTCGTTTTCGTGCTGACGTGGATTCTGCTCGGCGTGCTTGCCGCCATCGGCTTCCTGATCGGTGCCATTCTGTCCGGGGTGGCCGGCTTCATTGGCATGCACGTCTCTGTCCGCGCCAATGTGCGCACCGCACAGGCCGCAGCCGGCAGCCTTGCCGCAGGCCTCGACGTCGCCTTCAAGTCGGGCGCCATCACCGGCATGCTGGTNGCCGGCCTCGCGCTCTTGGGCGTTTCCGTCTATTACGGCTATCTCACGGACATCATGGGTCTTTCGCCNGACAGCCGCGCCGTNATCGATGCGCTGGTCGCGCTCGGTTTCGGCGCCTCGCTCATCTCCATCTTCGCCCGTCTGGGCGGCGGTATCTTCACCAAGGGTGCTGACGTCGGTGGGGACCTCGTCGGCAAGGTCGAGGCCGGTATTCCCGAAGACGATCCGCGCAATCCGGCAACGATTGCCGATAACGTCGGCGACAATGTCGGCGACTGCGCCGGCATGGCCGCCGACNTGTTCGAAACCTATGCGGTGACCGTGGTCGCCACCATGGTGCTGGCCGCCATCTTCTTCGGTGGTTCCGCTGTGCTGGGCGCCACCATGCTCTATCCGCTGGCCATCTGCGGGGCTTCGATCATCACCTCGATCGTCGGCACCTTCTTCGTCAAGCTCGGNGCCAACGGCTCGATCATGGGCGCGCTCTACAAGGGGCTTATNGTNACCGGCGCCCTGTCGATNGTCGGTCTCGGTCTCGCCACCTGGGCCACCATCGGCTTCGGCGACATGACCATGACCAACGGCACCGTCGTCAACGGCATGAACCTGTTCTGGTGCGGTATCGTCGGTCTGATCGTTACCGCGCTCATCGTGGTGATCACCGAGTACTACACCGGCACCAACAAGCGGCCTGTCAACTCGATCAGCCAGGCCTCGGTNACNGGTCACGGCACCAACGTCATCCAGGGCCTCGCCGTCTCNCTCGAATCGACCGCCATGCCGGCGATCGTCATCGTGGCGGGTATTATCGCGACCTTCCAGTTGGGCGGCCTGTTCGGCACCGGAATCGCGGTCACCGCCATGCTCGGCATCGCCGGCATGATCGTGGCGCTCGATGCCTTCGGTCCAGTCACCGACAACGCCGGCGGTATTGCCGAAATGTCGGGTCTGCCGTCCGAAGTCCGCAAGTCCACGGATGCGCTGGATGCGGTGGGCAATACCACCAAGGCTGTCACCAAAGGCTACGCGATCGGTTCCGCCGGTCTTGGCGCGCTGGTGCTGTTCGCGGCCTATTCGAACGACCTGCAGTTCTTCGCGGCCAATGCGGAGACTTATCCTTACTTCGCGGACATGGGAGACATCTCGTTCTCGCTGTCCAACCCCTATGTGGTTGCCGGCCTCATCTTCGGCGGCCTGATCCCCTATCTTTTCGGCGGCATCGCGATGACGGCCGTCGGCCGGGCAGGGGGCGCGGTGGTCGAGGAAGTGCGCAAGCAGTTCCGCGAAAAGCCGGGCATCATGGANGGCAAGGAGAANCCCGACTATGGTCGTGCCGTCGACATGCTCACCAAGGCGGCGATCAAGGANATGATCATTCCGTCGCTGCTGCCGGTGCTTGCACCNCTGGTGGTCTATTTCGGNGTANTGCTGATTTCNGGCTCCCGNGCNTCGGCTTTCGCGGCACTNGGTGCCTCGCTTCTCGGCGTNATCGTCAACGGCCTGTTCGTCGCCATTTCGATGACGTCNGGCGGTGGNGCCTGGGACAACGCCAAGAAATCCTTCGAGGATGGCTTTGTCGACAAGGACGGCACCAAGCANGAGAAGGGCTCGGAGGCGCANAAGGCNTCNGTNACGGGTGATACGGTGGGCGATCCCTACAAGGATACCGCCGGNCCGGCCGTCAATCCGGCGATCAAGATCACCAATATCGTCGCTCTTCTGCTTCTGGCGGTTCTGGCCCATTCGGGCTGAGCCGGATTGNGCTGAACAAGAAAAACCCCCGCAGGAAGTATCCGGCGGGGGTTTTTATATGTCGACCTGAATGGGGCTGACGCGTTAGCTATCGCCGCTTAGTATGGACTTGAGCTACCGCCGCCGAGCATCGACTTGGCTATCGAATTCGCCGAACCCTTGCCGCCCGCACCCGTCAGGATCTGCAGGATGAAGGTCTCGTCCTTGCTGGCTGTCGGGGTCGTGCGCGAGATCATGTCGAACGCCTTGCCGTCCTTGAGCGTGTAATTGGCAATGTTGCTNACGGTGCCTTCTTCATCGAAATANACCGCCAGCACGTTCTGATCGACAAGCCGGCTCTTCATGAAGGCGGCGCCGCGAACGCGCTTCTGCGAGATGTAATAGAACACCTCGTTGTCGAAGGTCGCCGTAGTAGAGGGGGTGCCGAGGGACAGCAGAACCTGCTCGCGGCTGGAGCCGACCGGTGTCAACTCGAGGGCGTTCTGATCGATCACATAACCCTGATTGAAAACTTCNTTGGTCGTGCAGCCGGAAACCGCAACGGCCGAGATCGCGACCATTGCCGCGCCCAGGACCATGTTCCTGTCTGCTGCCTTGAAAAATCTATTCGTCAACGACATCTCCCCTGGGGCGTACGCAGCGCTGTCATAAATCCCGATTCCGAGGGGCCCGGGAACGGCCATTGCCTTTTGCGCCCCATTCGGTAAACCAGCTTCCGTCCCGATGCAACTGTGCCCGGGCAGCGCTACCCAACTGCCATAAAAGGCAATTTGATGATCTTCTCCCTATTTCGACGAAAAAAATCCAACCGCAAGGTGATCGAGCGCCAATACGAGCTGATCACCAGCGCCGCCCGACGGCCT
The DNA here is from genome assembly GCA_002707605.1 of Hoeflea sp. Lineage (GTDB taxonomy): Bacteria > Pseudomonadota > Alphaproteobacteria > Rhizobiales > Rhizobiaceae > Pseudohoeflea. The sequence goes on along the minus strand of PANK01000001.1, from coordinate 598,679 downwards.
GCATTTTATGCGGAGATGGATGTGCCCGATACGGTGATGGGCCGCTTCGAGATGATTTCGGTCCACCTGATCCTCTATCTCAGGGCCTCCAACAAGGTCGGCGGTACCGCTGCCCGGATCGCCCAGGAAATCGTGGATGCTTTTTTTGAGGATGTGGACCATTCCATCCGCGAATTGGGAATCGGTGATACCTCCGTTCCCAAGCGGATGAAGAAATTCAGCCATATGTTTTACGGCCGTGCCAAGAGCTACGAAGAAGCGATCGCCGCGGGCGATTCCGATGCGCTGGCTGCCGCGTTGGGACGCAACATCCACCCGGAAGCAGGCGAGGCAAGGCCTTCGATGANGGCGCTCGCGCATTATATGGTGGATACGAATGAAAANCTCGCCGCNGCCTCGGCGGCCGAATTCGAGAGTGGAACNNTGACGTTCCCCGATGCTGGCCCCGTCACCGGCGAAAAGTGAACTAGCCGGAAGGCTNGAGAGATATGACAGACGAAAAACAACCGTACAGCTACAAGGTCCGCGTCGGCCACGTCGCTGCCAATCCTATAACCGTGAATTTCGAGGCCGATGAGGCCGAGCGCAAGCAGATCGCAAACGTCTGGGACGTCCCGGCCGTCGAGTCCTTTTCCGGCGAGGCGTCCGTTTCCCGCTGGAAACGTGACGGTGTGCGCGTGAAGGGCGAGGTCAATGTCCGTATCGTGCAGGAGTGCGTGGTGACCCTCGAACCCCTGGTGCAGGACATCTCGGAANATTTCGAGGCNCTCTTCGTGCCCGAAAATTCGCGGCTTGCGCGTCAGGACANNACCGACGGNGANCTCGTCGTCGATCCNGAAGGNGCCGACATGCCGGAAACCTTNACNGGCGATTCGATNGATCTNGGCGCAGTCGCGGCNGAATTCGCNGCNCTTGCCATTGACCCGTATCCGCGTAAGGAAGGCGTNGANTTCGAGGGTTTCATCGAATCCGATCCAGCCGAGGACGAGAAGGAATCGCCGTTCGCAGTCCTCAAATTCGCCAAGCCGAAAGACGAGAACAAGTGATCCCTGGCTCTTGGCCGCATTTGACAAAGCGGTTGTGCAGCCGATGAAAACGGTTATTTTCTGCGCGCTCGTCCAAAGCGCGCTCCGGCCCGGCGCGAATCGAACGGGGCTCGGGGATAACAGGGACCCCGTTTTGTATCCGGCTCATCGCCTGGGCTTGGAAAACGGACAATCGAGATTTAACATCTGCTTTCGTGCAGGGGAGAAGTAGGGCGCGTGGTACGCATTTCAGTGGATTTGATGGGAGGTGACCACGGACCGTCGGTCACCATTCCCGGCGCGGCGCTGGCGCTCGAGCGCCATCCCGATATCCGTTTCGTCCTTCACGGCCTTGCCGCCGAGTGCGAACCCATTCTTGAAAAATACCAGCCGCTCAAGCAGGCCTCGACTTTCATTCCCGCCGAAATGGCCGTGGCAATGGACGAGAAACCGAGCCAGGCCCTGCGCCAGGGGCGCTATCGCTCATCCATGTGGCGCGCCATCGAGAGCGTGAAAAGCGGCGATGCCGATGTCTGCATATCCGCCGGAAACACCGGCGCGCTGATGGCCATGTCGAAATTCTGCCTGCGCACCATGGCCAATATCGAGCGTCCCGCGATTGCCGCGATCTGGCCGACCATGCGTGGTGAATCCATTGTTCTGGATGTCGGTGCCACCGTGGGCGCGGATGCCCAGCAGCTTATCGATTTCGCGATGATGGGTGCAGCCATGTCGCGCGCGCTCTTTGCCATTGAGCGTCCGTCTATCGGTCTGCTCAATGTCGGCGTCGAGGAGATCAAGGGCAATGAGGAGGTCAAGGAAGCCGGCCGTCTCATTCGTGAGGCCAACATGCCGAACCTTACCTATCACGGTTTCGTCGAGGGCGACGACCTCGGCAAGGGCACCGTCGATGTGGTTGTGACCGAAGGATTCGTCGGCAACATCGCGCTCAAGACAGCCGAAGGGACGGCGCGACAGATTGCTCAATATCTTCGCGCGGCTATGTCGCGCACATGGACGGCCAAACTCGGCTATGTTCTCGCCAAGGGCGCGTTTGACCGCCTGCGCGAGAAAATGGACCCGGGAAAAGTCAACGGCGGCGTGTTTCTCGGCCTTAATGGTGTCGTGATCAAGTCGCATGGCGGTGCGGATGCCGATGGCTTCGCCAACGCGGTCGATGTCGGTTTCGACATGGCGCGCGAAGGGCTGAAGGCCCGTATCGAGCACGATCTCAATTTCTACCACTCCCGGCGCATTGGCGCGGCCGAGGCCGATAAAAAGAGTGGCGAGCAGGACAAGGCGTAATGATCAGGTCAGTAATATGCGGGTACGGGGCTGCCCTGCCGAAAAAGGCAATGGCAAACTCCGAGATCGAGGGCATTGTTGAAACCAGTGACGAGTGGATTGCCCAGCGAACCGGCATACGCCAGCGTTACATTGCCGACGAAACCGAAACCACGGCGTCGCTCGGCGAGGCAGCCGCCCGCCAAGCACTTCAACGCGCCGGGCTGGCTGTCGATGACATCGATCTGATCATCGTTGCGACCTCGACGCCGGACAACACCTTCCCGGCTACTGCGGTCAACATCCAGAACCGGCTCGGCATGCATCACGGTGCCGCCTTCGACGTCCAGGCCGTCTGCTCTGGCTTCGTCTTTGCGCTGACGACCGCGAACAACTACATCCTGAGCGGCATGGCCCGGCGGGTGCTGGTCATCGGTGCTGAAACCTTCTCACGCATTCTCGACTGGACTGATCGCACCACCTGTGTGCTCTTTGGCGATGGTGCCGGTGCGGTGATCGTCGAGGCGCGTGAAGGCGAGGGCGTCACCTCGGATCGCGGCATCCTGACCGCGCATCTGCGCTCCGACGGCGCCCACAAGGACAAGCTTTATGTCGATGGCGGACCGTCCACCACCGGCACGGTGGGTCAACTGCGCATGCAGGGCAGGGAAGTCTTTAAGCACGCCGTCGGCATGATCACGGATGTGATCGAGGCTGCCTATGAGGCCACCGGCCTGTCCTCGGAGGATATCGACTGGTTCGTGCCGCATCAGGCCAACCGCCGCATCATCGAAGCCTCCGCGAAGAAGCTCGGCATTGCCGACGAGAAGGTGATTCTGACCGTCGACAAGCACGGCAATACCTCCGCCGCCTCCATTCCGCTGGCCCTCAACGAGGCCGCTTCCGCCGGCAAGATCAAGGAGGGCGATCTCGTACTCCTTGAAGCCATGGGCGGCGGCTTTACCTGGGGGTCGGTGCTGGTCCGCTGGTAACGGCAATCCGGCCTTTCATCCGAGTGACCCGAAACGGGACTTGATAGGCGCGATGTTCAGTTTGCGTTGACGATGGGGCTCACGCTTTTTTTCGCCACTGGCCCAATGGTGTCAGTGGCTTACTTGACCTCGGCAAACATGACTCATACAGTTATGGACGGCTGTTTCGATGGGGAGCAGCACGGTGGCAGGGATTCATGACAGGTAAAACCGTAACACGTGCTGATCTTGCCGAAGCCGTATTTCGGAAGGTCGGACTTTCGCGGACAGAATCTGCGGAATTGGTCGAGATGGTCATTGACGAAATCTGCAACGCCATTGTGCGTGGCGACAGCGTCAAGCTTTCTTCATTCGCCACCTTTCAGGTGCGCGACAAGAAGGAGCGCATCGGCCGAAATCCGAAGACGGGTGAGGAAGTGCCGATTTCTCCTCGCCGTGTAATGACCTTCAAGGCTTCCAACGTTCTCAAGAGCCGGGTCCTCAAGGGACATCAGAAGAGCAAGCCCAAGGGCTGAGTATTCCACCAGCCCACTGTCCCGCGAGCGGTCTAAACCCGGGAAGTTTCTCCGGCAGCACTTGATATTTTGCCCGCAAATCGTTGCTATGACGCATTCTTTGCCAAGCTGAGTGATTCGTTCTCACAGACCGTTTCGCCTTTAGGTGCGGATAGGATCGAAGAACGACGGACTTCATTTGCGCATTTCGATTTTGCCGATTCCGTCAAAATCAAAAATTGCTCTAGGGGATGAGATGGACAAGAGCGCGGACGCGTTTCGTACGATTTCCGAAGTAGCCGAGGATCTGGATCTTCCGCAGCATGTTCTTCGCTTCTGGGAGACCCGTTTCACCCAGATCAAGCCGATGAAGCGCGGCGGCGGCCGGCGCTATTATCGTCCTGAGGATGTCGAACTTCTCAAGGGCATCCGGCATCTGCTCTACGATCAGGGATATACGATCAAGGGCGTCCAGAAGCTTCTCAAGCAAAACGGAAACAAGTTCGTCGTCGCCATTGGCTCCGGCGATGCGAGCGCCTTCGAGGCGCTGGCCAAGGGCNNGCNGGACGAGCNGGAAAGNGCGCCGCCNGCCGTTTCNGATGACGATCAGATCCTCGGCAAGGCNAAGGCGCCGGTGTCGCGCCGCTTCTTCAGCCGCGGNGGTGAGGATAAGGCGCCGGCCGCTGGCGAAAGGCAGGGGGCTGGTACGCCGGTCTCCAATGAGGACCGTGCGCTCCTGCAGGAGGCGCTATACGACCTTCTGGAGTGCAAGCGGCTTCTCGACCAAGTTCGCTGACACCCCGTATCCTGTTGTCTTTTGAGGTTTGCGCTTAAACTTACTGAAGCAGCTTGTCGCGCGCGTGCCTGGCTTCCGCCAGGGCCAGTTCGAGCGTGCCCTGGACATCGACAAGCCCATTTTNGCGGGCCATGGCAAGCGCCATGTCGAGCTGCATCGTCATCATCGCAAGACGCTGCAATTCGGTCTGCGTCGCGTGACTGACAGTCTCCACGCCTGGACGGATTGGCTGTGTCTTCTTCATCGCTTCGCCGTGAACCCTTCGAAATAGTCACGCAAGTCTTCGCGGTCGAACCGTTCCTCTATCATCGCCGGTGACATNAGATCCTTGCCGAACCAAGGATATTTCCGTTCATCGAAACTGTCCCTCAGGAAGTCGATGAACTGCTGGTGGCGCACAGACTTTTTGGTTTCGGGGTGCGTTGCAAGCCAGATCTCGGTGCGGAAATTTACGCCGAAATCGAGCGCGACCACATCGCCACCGATCGCTCGCGCATAATTNGGCATCATCCCTATGCCNGCGCCCTTGGTAATTGCCCAGTAGTGGGCGGAGGANAAATTCGTCTTCAGCCGCACCATCCTGCTGGCAATCTCGGGATTGAAGATCCTGTCGAGATTATAGCCCTTGAGTTGCTCCGTCTCCTGCTCGACNACNCGGTGCGATGCGAGGTCACTCAAGGTTTTCGGCGTGCCGTGGCGGTCGAGGTAGCTTTGTGAGGCGAAGGGAACGAGGTGCAGGTATCCAAGTCTCAGAACGTCGAGTTCGGGGCGCTCCGGCTTGACGAGCTGGATCGAGATGTCGGCCTCCAGCCGCATCACGTCGACCGAGCGCATGGCGCATTGAAGTTCGACCCGGCTCTGGTTCTGGGTGATCTCCATATAGTCGACGATCTTCGGCGTCAGCCAGAAGGTCCCCAGTCCCTCGGTGATCGCCACGCGCACCGGTCCCCTGGCGCTGTCCTTCGCGGTCTGCGCCACCTTCAGCATGTCGGCCATCGAATTCTCGACATCGCGGGCGGCCTGCATCACGCGGCGTCCTTCGGGCGTCAGGCGCACGCCATCGGCTTCGCGATAAAGCAGCGGGTAGCCGAGGAGATCTTCGAGCCGTGAGATGATGCGACGAATGGTGTTGACCGCCTGACCGGTCTCTTCGGCTGTCTTTCGGAAACTCGCAGTCTGCGCCACCACCAGAAGGGTGCGGATGCTGTTCCAGTCGACGTTACGCAGTAGGTGTTCCATCGGTGGAACGCTCCGTCTCAAACTTGACCAAAGCCCTCTTGGCCTTGGGACGCTACATTGCCCCCGGAACAACCTCAGGGGGTGCTAATATGCAAGTCTTACAAGAAGATAGTGTTTCCCATCCTATTGCAAGTTTGCGGAATGCAACCACTAGCGGTGGTGAAGACAAGCTCGCACGGGCCGCTGCTCTCGTTTCGGTCTCCAATCGCATCCGCCACGAGGACGTGCCGCGATTGCTGGACGCCGCCGGCGCTGTCATCGGGCAATTGGCCTCGGCCGAAACCGTTATTCGCATCGCTGATACGAATCCGGATGCGATCTGGATCTTTTCNCGCAAGGGGAGGGACCGCGCCGAGGGGTTTGNCGCGNCGCTTCTGCTCAACGAGNCCGGCCGTATCGCGCTTTTCGACGGTTCTCTCGATCTCCTCGATCCGCAGCCCCAGTATCTTGCAGCCCAACACGAAAGCCCTTCCATTATCTATGTATGGGCGAGCTACACGCCCGGTCTTATGGCCGCCGGTATTCCGCGCGTCTTCGATCGTTTCGACAGCCCGCATTACGCCCAGACCNANATCGTCTCCACCTCCTTCACGCTGCGCGGCCACAGGGCGATGGTCAATNGCGGTTTCGAGATGGGTGTGGAGTTTAACGGCAGGCGCCTTGAGCAATTCTACATTCTCAAGCGCTCGCCCCGATCCCTGACGGCCTCCGAACCGCGCTACGCCAATCATCACAATGCCTTGCATCCCACCGGAATTCGGGTCGTCAACGGCTTCGACGACATGATGCGCGTGGCGGCAATTCGGTCGGCGGTTTTCATCGGCGAGCAATCCTGTCCGTTCGACGAGGAGTTTGACGGCAATGATCTCGCCGCCACCCACCTTCTTGCCTTCGTCGACAACGAGCCCGCCGGCTGCATGCGCATCCGCTTCTTCGGTGAGTTTGCCAAGATGGAGCGCCTCGCGGTGCGCAAGGAGTTCCGCAAGACGCGGACGGCCTTCGATCTGGTTCATGCAAGTGTAGACCTCTGTCGGGACAAGGGCTACCGCCGGCTCTACGGCCACGCCCGCGAAGACTATTTGCGCTTCTGGCAGCACTTCGGCTTCAAGCTGAAGGAGAACGGTGCGCCTTTCGCCTTCTCCGATCATTCCTTCGTCGAGATGGTCGATGAGATCGAGCCCTCAGCGGAAGCCGTGACGATTTCCGACGGACCCTACCGCATCATTCGCCCCGAAGGTTCGTGGCACAAGCCCGGACCGCTCGAGCGTTCCGCCGATCGTGGAACCGTCTGAGGAATAGGTAGTTATAGCTAGATTGGTAATATGATATGACTAGACGAACTGCCAATACCGATGCTTTCGCCTGGATGATACGGACACTTGTTTCATGTCGGCGTGAGGCTGAAAAGATGGAGCTGGGCGACCTCTCCCATATTATCAACCTCGCTGTCTTTCAGACGGCGCTGGAGTGGGAGGGAATTGAACCGGGTCCGTCCGGGAAAAACGATCATCTTGAGAGCCTGCTGAGGCTCAAGATGAGGCTGGCTTACTCGGACACTGACGAGAACGTCGTGGTCATGAATCCGAAAACCGCCGGGGAGGTCTGATTCTCTGCGGTTGAGCCGGGCGGGCGCAGGGTTGACGCCTCCGATAGCACGGAACGCGCCCGTCCGGCATCTCGCCAGTAATTAGGTTGAACCAAGCAAGCGTAAATCGGTTTTTATACGTATGCTGCGTCATCGTGCGGGACGGCAGGTTGCCGACCGCGAAAATCACCGCAGCAGACGCATTTTCATCGGCACGGGCCTTGCGCGGTCAGGCTCCATCATTTACAGCCAATCCCGGTTCGGAGCGTAGCGCAGCCAGGTAGCGCACTTGACTGGGGGTCAAGGGGTCGTGGGTTCGAATCCCGCCGCTCCGACCATTTTTCACAAAGACAGATATGTACAAGCGCCTCGCATTACTGTGCCTTTTGGCCGTGTGCAGAGCAGGGCGCTAATTTTCAGCCGCAGGCTGTATATGACCGCCGCTGACTGATATCAGGATGGCCTTGATATCCTTGAAAGCCCGTTCTTTGAGCGTTTTTGTCTTCTCGGTAGTGCTTCTCGCGGCCTTGCTGCATGCGGTCTGGAATTCCCTTCTGAAGGGCAGTTCGGACAAGCACATGACCATGCTCGCAATTGCGCTTGGCCACGTGCCTGTGGCGCTGATGATGCTGCCATTGGCTCCGAGCGTGGACCTCGCCGCGCTGCCATGGATCCTGGCCAGCGTGGCATTGCACCTCGGCTATCAGCTTTTCCTCACCGCCGGGTATCGGATCGGCGATCTCACGCTTGTCTATCCGATAGCACGCGGCTCGGCGCCGCTGATCGTTACGATCTTCTCCGTTGCAGTTCTCGGAATCTCCTTCACTACGTTGGAATTATCCGGCGTTGGCTTGATCGTCGTCGGCCTGGCTTCGTTGTCTCTCGTAGGGCGCGCTGACGGCATGCGAAACCCGCGCGCAGGCGTGATGGCGCTTGGTACCGGCTTGTTCATGGCGGCTTACTCCCTTGTCGATGGCATCGGAGCCAGGGTCGCGACAACGGCCCTGGGGTACTGGTGCTGGGCGGCCATCGGAAACGCGGTTGTGCTGACGCTGTGGACGGTGTCGACGAGGCGCGGCACGGTTACGGCTATGGTCTCCAACCGTTCGGTCATCCTTTTGGGGTTTGGCGGTGGTTCGGCATCTTTCATGGCCTATGGTTAGGTGATTTGGGCCTTTACGCAGGCTCCGATCGCGCTGGTCACCGCACTTCGCGAAACATCTATCGTCTTTGCGCTACTGATCTGCGTCGGAATACTCAAAGAGCGGCTCGATCTCGCAAAGCTCGCTTCAACCGTCCTGACGATTTTCGGCGCGGTCCTCCTGCGTGTCCCCAGGCACTGAGGTTTCCGAAACCGGCTTTTACGGCAAGGCCGGCCTGGATGTCCGTACAAAATCCCCACTCGATGCCTTGTCATAATAAAAACACCCCGGACGTCGCCGTCCGGGGTGCTTGATTGGGTCAGGACGCTCTGCGCGCCCCGATGTGTCGATCAGCCGATCAGGCTGCAGCCGACGAGATTTCGCTTTCGACTTCGGAGACGGTCTTGAGGACCTGGGAAGCGATTGCGTAGGGGTCACCCTGCGAGTTCGGACGACGGTCTTCAAGGTAGCCCTTGTAGCCGTTGTTGACGAAGGAGTGCGGAACGCGGATCGAAGCGCCGCGGTCGGCCACGCCGTAGGAGAACTTGTTCCACGGAGCGGTCTCGTGCTTGCCGGTCAGGCGCATGTGGTTGTCCGGACCGTATACGTCGATGTGNTCCTGNAGGTTCTTGTCGAACTGCGCCATGAGCTTTTCGAAATATTCCTTNCCGCCCACTTCGCGCATGTACTTGGTCGAGAAGTTGCAGTGCATNCCCGANCCGTTCCAGTCGGTGTCGCCGAGCGGCTTGCAGTGCCATTCGATNTCGATGCCGTACTTNTCGCAGATGCGGAGAAGCAGNTAGCGAGCGATCCAGATCTGGTCGGCNGCCTTCTTGGAGCCCTTGCCGAAAATCTGGAATTCCCACTGGCCCTTGGCCACTTCGGCGTTGATGCCTTCGTGGTTGATNCCGGCTTCNAGGCACTGGTCGAGGTGCTCTTCGACGATCTCACGTGCGATCGAACCGACATTCTTGTAGCCGACGCCGGTGTAGTAGGGGCCCTGCGGAGCCGGGTAGCCCTGTTCCGGGAAACCGAGCGGGCGACCGTCTTCGTAGAAGAAGTATTCCTGCTCGAAACCGAACCAGGCGCCTTCGTCATCCATGATCGATGCACGGGTGTTCGACGGATGCGGGGTAACGCCGTCCGGCATCATGACTTCGCACATGACGAGAGCGCCGTTCTTGCGGGCCGGATCCGGATAGACGGCGACGGGCTTGAGCACGCAGTCGGAGCTGGAGCCTTCTGCCTGTTCGGTCGAGGAGCCGTCGAAGCCCCAGAGCGGGAGTTCGTCGAGGGACGGGAAGGAATCGAATTCCTTGATCTGCGTCTTGCCGCGAAGGTTGGCGACGGGCTTGTAGCCATCGAGCCAGATGTATTCGAGCTTGTATTTAGTCATTTAGTGAAGTCTCCTGACCTGCCGGGACTTGANCGTTGATTTTCTCTGGTGTGTCGGCGCCGCCCNATTGGGTGTGCCGATCCCGAAAAATGAGAATGCAGGTTTCATGCCAATTTANNTCCGGCACCGTGAAATGGGNGCTCNCGGAACCAATTTCGCAAATGTTCGNTGGTTCAGCGATGACGCTTNGTCCTAAANCCTTGATTCTCCGAAGNTAGGNNNCGGGGTGTCATCCTGACGCAGGTTGGATCTGCAGCCGTCGGATCGAAACGCAATTTTTCGGGNCGNTNCGAATGCACAATAATTTAGCGCCCAAATAATAGGCAAATGACTATTTTTTGTGTCTTTTCGCTGTAAACGAATTTTGGAAATGCTATATTGGGGACATTACGGCGGTAGGAGGCCGCCCCACCCCAACAACCCGGAAACGGGGGAGGAAACGCAGATGGAAATGAACACTCAGGGCAGAACCGCCCAGATCATTGAATTTCCCCGCAAGTTCCGCCGTGCAGGCGGAACCGAGGATGCAAAGTTTCGCGGCGTGTCGTCCGCTCAGGCCCTCGTGCCGGTGCTTTCGACCGATTGCTGGTACCACGACGCTGCGATGAAGGAAGAAAACTGAGGCGACTCAGTTTGACCGGCCCGGCCATGTCGGGCTGAGTTCCACGCGCCGCCGCACGCGCGAGTGAACAACCCCGCCCGCCTTTCCCAAGGCGCGGCGGGGTTTTTGGTTTATGCCCACCTTCTGAATGAGGGTTCTACGCCGCCGCGCGTTCTTTTCGCAATCGCGCCTGCCAGCGCTTTTCGAGCGCGATGCAGCCCCAGGCGAGCCCCATCAGGAGATAGAAATGGCGCCAGTGGTCGGTGTCGATGACATTGCCGATCAGCGTATGGCCGATGATCAGCACCATGGCCATCATCAGATAGGGCTGCCAGGGCCGGTCGCGGAACATGTACTTGACGCCCAGTGTCAGCGTCCAGATGATCAGCGTCACATAGCTGATGAACCCGATCCAGCCGTAATCCATAAGAGCCTTGAGCCAGATATTGTGGGTGTCTTCGCCGAGTGCGAGGCCGAACTCCAGAGGTCCGATGCCGAGCGGATGGTCGAGCGCCCAGCCGAAACCGATGGCGTGGCGGGCAAAGCGACCCAGATGCGCGCCGTCATAGGACTGGACGAGCTTGGCACGGTCTTCGAAGAGGCTTGAAACCTGGGGGATCTGAAGCGCTACGACCACCGCGGCCACCAGAGCCACAACGCCGATCATCGACATGATCACGATCTTCAGCCGGAAGGATCCGGTCCGCCGCTTGATGAGCATGCACAAGATCAACGCGATCATGGAGAAGGCGAACAGGCCCCAAGCCGCGCGCGAGAACGAGAGGAACACGCCGAGCGTCAGGATCAGAAGGCCGAGGACCTTGAGCGGGGCGGTCGAAAGTTTCCCGTCGAGAAGCCCGTACATCAGATAGACCGAAGGCAGCACCAGATAGGGGCCGAACACGTTCGGATCCTGAAAGGCGCCCATTGCGCGGCCGTAACGGGTAAAGGCCCCGCCGCCTGGAATGAGACCGAAATAGCCGAGAATGCCCAGAAGCGAGGTGATGATCGCCGCCACCACATAGGCCTTGAAAATCAGGTTGAGCCGCCGCCAGTCTGCCTCGATCACCGCTGCGAAGAACATCGCTGAGAAGGCGAGGAACAGCGAGACGGCGATATACATCGGAGTGTTCTTCACATCCGGCATGGTCAGGATCGAGAACATGCCACCGATATTGAAGGTGATGTAGAGGACGATGAGGGGGGCGATATGGCGGGAGAGCCGCAGCCCCATGATGGCCCACAGCCCGATGAGCGCTGCCATGTAGAGTTCATAGGGCGCGGGCTCGCGGATCACGAAGCCCGAGAGGAAGACGCCGAAGGCGATCGCCAGCGAGGCGAGCACGCTGATGCCGGCGCGATGCGGCATCGCGATACCCGGATGCACGCCCCGGTAATGGGCAGCGTGGCTATGGGTGGCGGTCACGCTCAATATGCGTTTTCCGTGTTGAGAAGCCGTATCGGCGTGAGGAACAGTATCTTCAGGTCGAGCAGCAGCGACCAGTTCTCGATGTAATAGAGGTCGCAGGCCACGCGCTGGCGGATCTTGTCGTCATTGTCGATCTCGCCGCGCCAGCCGGAAATCTGCGCCCAGCCGGTCACGCCCGGCTTCACCCGGTGGCGGGCGAAATAGCCATCGACGACCTCGGTGAACTGGAGGTCCTTGGTGCCGGCGGCAACCGCGTGGGGGCGGGGACCGACAAGGGACAGGTCGCCCTTGAGCACGTTGAAGAACTGCGGCAGCTCGTCGATGGAAGTCTTGCGGATGAAGCGTCCGACCTTGGTGACGCGCGGATCGCCCTTGGAGACGAGCACCTTGGCTTCCGGGTCGCACATCTCGGTATACATCGAGCGGAACTTGAAGACGTCGATGACCTCGTTGTTGAAGCCGTGCCGCTTCTGCCGAAAGATCACCGGTCCCTTGGAATCGAGCTTGATGGCGATTGCCGTGCCGAGCATCACCGGCCAGAGGACGGCGATGGCCGCCAGGCTGAAGAAGATGTCGAAGCCGCGCTTGGCCACCGAATCCCAGTCGGTGATAGGGCGGTCGAAAATGTCGAGAAGGGGCGCGGCGCCCACATAGGAATAGGCGCGAGGGCGGAAGCGCAGGCGGTTGGCGTGTGCGGCGAGCCGGATGTCGAGCGGAAGCACCCAGAGCTTCTTGAGAAGCTGGAGAACGCGCAGTTCGGCGGAAAGCGGCAGCGCGATGATCAGCATGTCGATGCGGGCAAGGCGCGCAAACGTCACCAGTTCGCTGACGGTGCCGAGTTTCGGATAGCCCGCCACCACCTCCGGCGAGCGCCGGGTGCCGCGATCGTCGAAGATGCCGCAGATGCGGATGTCGTTGTTCGGCTCCTGCTCGATCGAGCGGATCAGCGCCTCGGCCATGTTGCCGCCGCCGACGATCACGGCGCGGCGTTCCATCACGCCATTGCGGGCCCAGCGGCGAATGGCAAAGGCCAACAACGTGCGGGACAGGAACAGGACCACGATGCCCGCCACGAACCAGGCCAGAAACCACAAACGAGAATAGACCAGGCCAAACTGCAGGAAGAAGCCGATGACCGCCATGACCCCGAGTGTGCCGGTCCACGAGGCGAGTACGCGGGGATAGGTGTGGATCGCGGTCCGCAGGGCGGGGACCTGATAACAGTCCGAGAGCTGCATCACGACAATGGCCATCACGGAGCCGAAGAGCAGCGCCGGCACGTAATAGACGGCGGTCAAACTCAGCGACGGGCCGTCATAGATCAGGTGAATGGCGAGGCCTATGAGAAACAGCGCCGAAAATTCGCCGAGCCGCAAAAGGCCGGTGATCATGGTCGGCGTATAGCTTTCCTGCGCCAGACGCTTGGCCGTCTGTTTGGCAATCCGGTTGAGTTCGTCCGGCTCGGGCACCCTGTCGTGATCGGCCGGCGCCTTCTGCAGCGCTTCACGGAGCGCTCTGCTGTCGAACTGCGAGGATTTGTCGATCTTGTTCACGGGCCTCACTCCAAACCTTACGGTTCAGATTAGCGGAACGACCCTAAGAAAGCCTTTATTCTCCGGCTTATTAGCGGTCCCGATGCGGGGCGGTTGTTAGCTTCCGGTACAGTGCCAACATGTCCTCGGCCATGCGGGAGGCCGAGAAACGCTCTCGAAACGCGTGACCTTCCGGCATCGCGTTCGCCAGCCAGTTGTCTTCCGTCACGGCGCGCGCCATCGCCTGGCTCATGGCTTCCACATCGTCGGGCTCGACAAGGGCTTCAGATTGTGCGCCGAGGATTTCGGGAATGCCGCCCACACGGGTTGCGAGCATGGATTTGCCCGCGGCAATCGCCTCGAGCACGATATAGGGCATGGATTCCGCCCGCGACGGCACCACCACGTGCTGCGCCAGCGCAAATGCCTGGCGCGCCGGCATTGCATCATGCATCGAAATCCGCGCGCCCATGCCGATCCGGTCGATCATCGCCTGATAGCGCGGCTTGTCGTCGCCATCGCCCACCATGACGGCGCGAAGCGGGCGACCGGCGATCTGTTCGGCGCGACGCAGACCCTTGATAAAAACATCGGGACCTTTCAGGTCCCGCATCATGCCGATATAGAGAAATTCAGGTGCGCCCGGCGGTGCCGTCACCGGCTCGAACTCGACCGGTCGCAGCCCGTTATGTATCAGCTCCCAGGCCGTTTTCGGTTGCCCGATTTTTTCTGCATAGGTTCGCCGTTCATAGTCGGAGACGAACACCAGACTGTCGGTCCAGCGTTCCAGCATGCGCTCTATACCAAAATAGAGCTGTCCCCGGGCGCTGCGCTGGTCGTAATGCAGGCTGCCGCCATGGGGGGAATACAAACGGGCAACGCAACTACCTGATACCCGTAGACGTGAACCGACCATCCGCGCGAACGCGCCACCCTTGGCGCCGTGTCCGTGCAGGACGTCCGGTTTCAATTCCTTGACTTCATTATATGTTTTGAAAAACGACGAGATGTCCGAGGGCCCGATCGACCGGCGGATTGCAAGCCGCCTGAGGCCGAGCGAAAGGTGCGGACGAATCCCGTCGAAAAGCGTGTCTTCGAACGATCCCCCGGTAATGGAATCGCACAGAATGCCCACTTCGTGCCCGGCGCGCGCGTGTTCCTCGGCGAGGTCGCGCACATGGCGGAAAATACCGCCGACAGGCGAACGGAAACAGTGGAGAATGCGCAAGGGCCTGGTCTCGCTCATTGGCTAGAAAAGACGCTCGCGAACATAGATCGTGTCGCCGGCCATGATCGGGTCGGAAATCGAAACACGGCCGGTCATGGATTCGCCATTGATCGTGCGGGTTATGTCGACGCTGCGCTGGTTGGCGCGCGGGGAAAACCCTCCGGCAATCGCAATGGCGTTCTGCACCGTCATGCCGGCCACATAGGAGTACTGTCCGCCCTGGCCGACTTCACCCATGATGAAGAAGGAACGGTAGCGATCGACCTCGACGGAGACATCCGGATCGCGCAGATAGCCCTGGCGCAGCTTGGTGGCCAGTTGTCCTTCGATTTCCTTGATGGTGTGGCCGCGTGCGGGAACCGAACCGACGAGCGGGAAGGCGATATAGCCTGCCTGGTCCACGGTGTAATTGCCGGTCAGGCCTTCCTGTTCGAAGACGGTCACGCGCAGCCGATCGCCAGAATCAAGCCGGTAGGGCTGGATGACGGCCTCATGGAATGCTTTCGGGGCAGGATGGTAACCTGAGCAGCCCGCCAGCACGACCGAGGTCATCGCTGCCGCAAAAATTCGCGCTACTGAAATTCGAGCCGACGCCACGCTGTTGCTCCGCAATCTGCCGTTTGTGTGAGCCAGTTATCATCCTGTTAGGGTTAACGGTGGGTAAAGCGCCCGCTTATTTTTCAGGGAGGCAATCGATAGAGGCAGGGGAATACATATATCGGTACGCACGCGCGAAGGGAGGCCAGGAAAGATCTGCCCGAATACACCGCTCTTACGCCGGCTCCAAAGGTAAACGCTTGCTGAACAACGCCTTAAGACTTGCGTTACCATGTTCATTTACCATGCCCCGCGGTTGCAAGTATGGAGTAGCTCAATGAGCGTGGCGGCAAATCAGTCAGATGTGGACATCGACCTCGGGCGGCTCGTCGCCGCAGTCTGGGAGCGGCGTCTGACGGTCATCCTGATCACCGTTCTTGCGGCGGTCGCTGCTTTTCTCGTCACGATGACCATCGACCCCCGCTACAAGGGGGAGGCGCGGCTTCTCATTACCGCACGCGAGCCCGTCTACAGCAGTCAGAACGGCCAGCGGCAGCCCGCAGAGCCCAATTTCGACGAACTGTCGATCACCAGCCAGGTCGAGATCCTCAAATCCTCCGACCTCATCAAGCGGGTGGCCGAAGAGCTCGATCTCGCGTCCCGTCCCGAATTCGATCCGGCGGCAAACACGTCCGTGATCTCTGAAATCCTGATCGGCTTCGGCCTGAAGAAGAACCCGCTCGACACCCCGCCCGGTGAACGCGTGCTCAAGCGCTTCAGCGAAAAGCTCGATGTCTATGTGGTGCCGTCCTCGCGCATTGTCGCCATTGAGTTTACCTCGGAAGATCCTGCACTCGCTGCCCAGGTCGCCAATGCGATGGCAGACGAGTATTTGAAGTTCAATGCCGGTCTGAAGATCGAGAACAACTCCAACGCCAGCGCCTGGCTCGGCCCGGAGATCGAAAGCCTCCGCCAAAAGGTGCGCGAGAGCGAAGAGAAGATTGCGCGCTATCGTGCCGACAAGGGGCTTCTGCAGGTTAGCGATACCGAGACAATCGCGGCCAAGCAGCTTTCCGATATTTCCGCTGAACTCAGCCGTGTGCGCGGTGAAAAGGCCGATGCCGAAGCCCGTGCGCGCAACGTCCGCTCCGCGCTCGAAAACGGACAGTCGGATTCCATCGGTGACGTGCTGGCCTCCACCAATGTTCAACGGCTCAAGGAGCGGGAAAGCAACATTCGCGCCCAGATCGCCGATCTCTCGACCACGCTGCTCGACGGTCACCCGCGCATGAAGGCGCTGCGCTCGCAGCTCACGGATATCGAAGCCCAGGTGCGTGCCGAGACCCGCAAGGTGCTCTCGAGCCTCGAAAGCAACGCCCGTCTGGCGGCCGCGCGCGAGGAGGAGCTGGTCTCCCAGCTCAATTCGCTGAAGTCCGGTTCGGCCCGCGAGGGTGAAGAATCTGTGGAGCTGCGCGAACTCGAGCGTGAAGCGGCCTCCCAGCGTGATCTGCTTGAAACCTATCTCGCCCGCTATCGTGAATCGGCCTCGCGTTCTGCACCGGCTTCGGCACCGGCAGATGCCCGCGTAATTTCCCGCGCGGTTCCCCCAGCCGAGCCCTATTTCCCGAAGAAGGTGCCGATCATCATCGTCGCGGCTCTGGCAGCCTTCCTGCTGAGTGCGATCTGGATCATGCTTTCCGAGCTTCTCTCCGGCCGCGCGCTGCGTCCCGCCGAAGGGGCTTACAATGCGGACCGTGTAACAATTTCTGACGATCATCCGGCGGTCGCCGCCCAGGCACCGGTTGCAGCTCAAGCCGAACAGCGGAAGCGCGATCAGGTGTCCGTGCTGTCCGCTCCCCTCGAGGAGACACCGGAAGCTGCTCCCATCGCCGAAGGCGGTTCTGATTTCTCGGTCGAGGCGGTTGCCGATCAGCTTCTCGCCGACCAGACCCTGATGGCGATCTCCGTTTCGCCCGAGGGTGATCGCGGTTCACTGTCAGCCGTCATGCTGGCGCGCACCGCTGCGGCCGAAGGCGCCAAGGTGTTGCTCGTCGATCTAACCGGTTCGGGTTGCCCCACCGACTTGATGGCCGAATCCCGCAGGCTGCCGGGTCTGACCGATCTTCTCTGCGGAGAGGTGGCGATCGCCGATGTCATCCACGCCGACCGTCTGTCGAATGCGCAGATCGTGCCGCACGGCAACGCCAACGCCCGCCGCGCCATGCGCGCAATCGACCGGCTCCCCATGCTGCTCGACAGTTTTGTCGAAGCCTATGATCTGGTCATCGTCGAATGCGGAATGACCAACGCCGCAAGCATTGCCCGTATTGCCGGCCGCGACGGGACCGAGATCGTGCTCTCGGTCGTTGATCCGAGCGAGGACGAACTCAATGCGGCATTGAGCGACTTCTTCGAGAACGGTTTCGAGGATGTACTGCTGATGACGCCGGGTGGAAATCCCGATGGACCCGGCCACCGCAGCGCCGTTGCCTGAGAAGCAGAGCCCTTGTTGAATGGATCAGCCGGCGTCTTCGGAGGCCGGCTTTTCTTTGAGCGTCAGCGCCCGAATCCGGTTGGCGACGGTACGCATGCGCGGCGAGGTTTTGACGAGACGCTTGGCTCTGACAACCGCCGCCATGGCGCGTGCGGCGATGGCTCCGCGGTTGTCGAGCGGCAGGAAGACATCGAAATGTGCGGTTTCGACCGGGCACCAAGAGCGTTTGTAGCGCTGGTCTCCGACGCCGAAATCGAAACAGTCGGCACCATCGGCACAGGCTTGCTCGATCATCAGATAGAACAGCAATTCGCCCGCACTGGCGTCCGGCACGGTCCTGTCGTCGACGGATCCGAACTGGCAGGTGATATGGGCGTCCTTGCGGGTCAGGCCGGCAACGGCAAGCAGCGTTTTGACCCCGTCCTCCTCGATCTCGATGGAGTGGAGCGCGAGAACAGGCCTGCCGTCATTGGCGGAAAAGCTCGCAAGGCGGGCGAAGACATCGTGGACGCCGGGTTCGGCGAAAACATCGGGCAAACCCTGCTCGGAAAGCCGTAGCGACTTCTGTCGGAAAAACTCGCCCAGCAGGCGTTGCGCGCTGGCATCGTCATTTGCGGTAATATGTCGGTAGCCACCAAGGGGCTCGAGCCGCCGCTCGGACGTTCGAAATTTCTTGCGCCGCCGCTTGGCATTGATCTGGCTGAGGGTCTCGGCAAAATCGGCTTTCAGCGGGAGCTGGAAACTCGCGTTCTGGCTTTCGACATGCCTGAACGCCAGAAGCGGCTCTTCACGCTGGCCGGCCATGGGGCGGAGCTTGTCGAGCGCCAGAACATCGGCGGGAATGTTGAGCGCGGAGAGCGTTTCCAGGAGCTCGTCCATCATCCCCGCATCGGCCTCGGCGAGAAAGCGGTCGGAATACAGAGGTGCGTTGTGGTTCGAGTGGGGCGACCCGATCAGTCGCGCCACCCGCACACCGAATTTCCTGACGATCTCGAGCGGCAGCAATACTGCGGGACGGCCATCGAGCGACACAAGAACCACAAGCGTCTTGAGGCCGGGCAGGGTGGCCCAGGCCCGTGCCCAGTCATAGGTCTGGTGAAGGGTGACGTGCGGCGCGGTTTCCATCGCCCGCCAGACGTTCTCGGCTTTCTCGACACGCTTGATGATCATCGCCGACAGACGGACGTGTCCCACCGAGCAGGCGCCTTTGAGGCTGTTCTGCGCGGTGATAACGCGGCGTCCGTTTATGTCGTCGACATGTACCATTCCGGGATCAAGTTCCTGCCAGAAATCCGCAATTCATCCAAAAATGAACGTAAGACTGCGAATTTTTGGTGACTTTGGCCCGGCAACTTCCCGCAAATGAGATTTCAGGGTTAACGCCTGGCTAACGGACGGTCGTCAGACCTGCTCGTCCTTCGGCTTCACCGGTCCGGCCATCCAGCGGATGATGAACATGGCCGGCACGATCCAGAGAATGCCCGAAAGCAGGAAATAGAGGAAGTGAACATACCACGGGGATTCGGCCAGCCGGTATGTGGCAATCGTTGTTGCGACAAGCGCATAAACGATGACGAGAAGGACGATGAGAATCGTACCTATGAACTTCTTCAGTCTGACTGGCATCGGGGCTCGCGCCCTCCGTGTCTGTATCCTTCGGACATGAGATAGCCGCTTCGCCTGAAAGACAAAAGTCCGAATTTACGGAATTCACGCGACCCCATGCCGCAATTGTCGAAGGCTTGCCATGCATTGCCGGCTGGTGCACATGAACACGGACCCGAAATCCCGGCAAAGGCCGGGCTTGACCGCTTCAGTGAGCCGCCATGACCGATATCGCCGCCGACACCATTTTCGCCAAACGTGAGCGCACCGACCGCAACCGGTTCTACATGCGTGTGTGGTTGGGTGTGGTGCTTGTGGCGATCTTCGCGCTGGTGCTTGTGGGCGGTGCCACGCGTCTGACCGATTCCGGCCTGTCGATCACCCAATGGAAGCCAATTCATGGTGTCATCCCGCCGCTGTCGGTCGAGGAGTGGCAGGAAGAGCTCGAGCTCTATCGACAGATCCCGGAATACCAGCAGATCAACAAGGGCATGTCGCTCGACGAGTTCAAGCGGATCTATTGGTGGGAATGGGCGCACCGTTTTCTGGCCCGCTCCGTCGGTGTGCTCTTCGCCGTGCCTTTCATCTTCTTTCTCGTCACCGGTCGCGTTGAAAAGCGTCTGAGATGGCCGCTCGCCGGCCTTTTCTTCCTGGGAGGACTGCAGGGCGCCGTCGGCTGGTGGATGGTAGCCTCCGGCCTCGTCGAGCGTGTCGATGTCAGTCAGTACCGTCTGGCCACCCATCTGACGCTGGCCTGCATCATTTTTGCCGCCATCATGTGGGTGCAACGGGGGCTTGCGCCGCATTCTCATCGCCGGGAGCCGCCGCATGGCTTGCGTTTCTTTGCCGGCATTCTGGTGCTGATGGTGCTCGTCCAGATCTATCTCGGCGGTCTGGTTGCCGGCCTCGATGCGGGGCTGAGCTACAACACCTGGCCTCTGATGGATGGCGCGTTCATTCCCGGGGATGTCTTCGCCATTGAACCGATCTGGCGCAACTTCTTCGAAAACCCCAAGCTCGTGCAGCTCGACCACCGCCTGTTCGGTTATCTCGTCTGGCTGGCGGCGCTCGCTCACATGGGGATGTCACTTCTACGCGCACCCGGCACCACCCATGCACGTCGCTCCATCGTTCTTTTTGCGTTGGTGACGCTGCAGGCGATCGTTGGCATAGTCACTCTGTTGTTGCAGGTGCCCTTCGATGCCGCTCTCACCCACCAGGGCGGGGCGGTTGTTGTGCTCGGCTTTGCGGTCGCGCATTATCGCGGCTTCTATGGCGAATATCCGCGTGAAGACGAAATCGCCGTGAGAGATTGAGCCGATTTCGTAATTGAGCCCGCGCGAAAGAAGCCGGCAATCGAGGAACATGCCCAAGCCGAGGAGACCCGCCCATGCCGTTTTTCCATCCTGATCGTAAGCGCAGGTACGAGAACGACGAGCGGGCCTATGCCATATTCGAGCTCGCCTACACCACGGTCGATGTGGCGGCCGCTGTGCTCTTCATCATCGGATCGGTGATGTTCTTTTCCGACGAGTGGCAAACGCCGGGCACATGGTGCTTTCTGATCGGCTCGATCTGCTTCGCGCTGAAGCCTTCGATCCGCATCTACCGGGAGATCTACTATTTCTCGGAAGGCGATTACGACGACATGGTCGACAATAAACGGAATAGCTAGAGCAATTCCGATTTTGACGGAATCGGCAAAACCGGAATGCGTAAATGAATTCAGTCGCTTGTAGATGCTATCCGTTTACGCCCAAAGGCGAAACGGTCTAGCCGGGACCGATCATGGATGTGGAGCGGGAAATCCGTGCCGCTCCGACAGCGCGGCAAGAATTTTGTCCTTGTCCGAAATGAACGCCCGTCCGCGATGGGTTCCCGTCTGGTGCGGGGAGGTTTCGCCCTCGGCCAGCACGAGGAGCGGCAACGACTGGTTTTCCTCTCCCACGAGAGTGATTAGCTCCCGTCTCGGCCGGGGCCAGGCTATTCTCTCGACGTCCAGACGAGCGGCAAGATCCGGGAAGGAGGCCAGTACACCTTCCATGAGAGCGCAGTGCCAGCAGTAGAATGTCTGTCCGGGGTAGGCAGGATCCGTAAAGCCGGGCTTCAGGATGATGAGTTTGTCGCGGTTCATCTTGGCCCTCAGTGGAATTCGGGCGTTACCCGCGCAGCATCAGGTTGAGGTTCTGCACCGCAGCCCCGCTCGCGCCCTTGCCGAGATTGTCNTAGACGGCAACGAGCACGGCCTGTGCNCGGTCGTCATTGGCACAGACGAACANCGTCATCCGGTCGGTGTCGTTGTGGCGCTGCGGATCGATCGCCGCGCTGCGTTCCGTCGCCTCNAACGGTGCGACGTCNACGAGCGANTCCGGNATCGANGCNAAATGATCGGCGATTGCCGCNTNCAANTCCTTGCCCTTGGGGATCGAGGGCAGGGCGCCCAGCTGCAGCGGCACCATNGTCAGCATGCCNTGNGCGAAGTCNCCCACCGCCGGCTGCATCAGCGGATCGNTCGCCANTTTNGCATAGGCTTTCAGTTCCGGCACGTGCTTGTGCTTGAGCGTCAGCCCGTAGGGCATGAACTCCGAAGCGCTATCGCCTTGGGCTTCATAGTCGGCGATCATCTGCTTGCCACCGCCCGAATAGCCGGAGATGCCGCTGACGGTGACCGGGAAATCCGCCGGGATCAAACCGGCGGTGANCAGCGGACGGAGCCCCGCGATGGGACCCTGCGGCCAGCAGCCGGGATTGGCGACGAACTGCGCCTTGGCGATCTTGCCGGCCTGGTCCTTGTCCATTTCGGCAAAGCCGTAGACCCAGCCTTCTGCGGTCCGGTGCGCGGTCGAGGCATCGACNAAGCGCGTTCCCGCATCGCTGGCGAGTGCCACGGCTTCACGCGCGGCATCGTCCGGCAGGCAGAGAATGGCGATATCCGCCTTGCGCAGATACTCGGCGCGCGCTTCGGGATCCTTNCGCTTGTCCGTCGGGATCGAGATCACTTCGATATCGGTCCGGCCCGCAAGCCGACCGACGATCTGGAGACCGGTCGTGCCGTGTTCGCCGTCGATGAAGATTTTGGGAGCCATTGGCTTTCCTGAAAAATGCTTGTCTGTCAGTCGGTTGGCCGAAATACCGGAATCAATCCGGCAAGCCGTTGAATCAGTTTGGCAGAGAACGTCTCATCGCTTCTCGGCCAGGAGCCCGAGCATGTACATGGCAATCGTCGCCCCTGCAATCGCGGTCACGTCCGCATGGTCATAGGCGGGTGCCACTTCGACGACGTCCGCGCCGCGGATATCGAGTGCGCCGAGCTTGCGGAGGATCGACAGCGCCTTGGCCGAGGACGGGCCGCCGGCGACCGGTGTGCCGGTGCCGGGCGCAAACGCCGGATCGAGGCAGTCGATGTCGAAGGTGAGATAGACCGGCNTGCCGCCGGTGTGTTCGATGATCGCGTCGGCGATCTCCTGTGCGCTCATGTCCTCGACCTCATGGCCGTAGATCATCCGAATGCCGCAGNCTTCGGGCGCGTGGGTGCGGATGCCGACCTGGATCGACTTCGACGTGTCAATCAGCCCCTGTTTGGCGGCCCGGCCGACGAAGGATCCGTGGTCGATACGCTCGCCGTCATCGTCCCATGTGTCCTGATGGGCGTCGAACTGGACCAGCGCCAGCGGCCCGTGCTTGTCGACATGNGCCTTCAGCAGCGGCCAGGTGACATAATGGTCGCCGCCGAGGGTGAGGAGGAACGCGCCGGCGCCGAGAATCTTTGCCGCCTCGCTCTGGATCCTGCCTGGCGTCTCCTGGTGATTGCCGTAGTCGAGCAGGCAGTCGCCATAGTCGATCACCGCCATGTTCTCGAAGAGGTCGCGCTCGAACGGNTATTGCGGGTCATTGTCGAAAATCGCGGAGGCGCGGCGGATCGCTTGCGGACCGAAACGTGCGCCGGGACGATTGGAAACGGCGGCATCGAAGGGAATGCCCCAGACCGCCACATCCACGCCGTCGAGCGACTTTGTATATTTCCGCCGCATGAACGACAGCGCCCCGGCATGGGTCGGGTCGGTCGCAGCNCCTGTGAGGCGCGAGGCGGTAAAGGCGTGATCGATCGATTTAGACGGCATGAAANGGCGAACCTCCAGAAACTTCGTGGTGTCCGGAATATGATCGGTCGTACTGCGAATTGCCAGTGCACAGCCGACAACAAGGTTGAAAAAGCGGGTGAGGGAGGATCTGCCGTCGCTTCGGCGCTGCCGTTAACGTTGATGAAAGGTTTCGCGCAAACACATCCGGCAACCGTGATATGCCCGGATCGAANCAGGAACCGCGCATGTCCAGTNATACACGCGAAAGTGGAGTGATGCAGGGAAACCTCATTCCAGCCGTGCAGTATCTGCGCGGTTTCGCTGCATTGGCNGTCTTNCTNTTTCACGTATCGAGCCTCACGGTGGCNACNTGGGGTCCGAACGCTGCCGGTATCGACCATGTCGGCGCGGCAGGTGTCGATCTCTTCTTCGTCATTTCCGGCTTCGTCATGGCGATGATCGTGTCGCGTCCCGGCGCCTTTCGACCGGGAGACTTCATCGTTAGGCGCCTCGCCCGTGTCGTACCCGGCTATTACATCGCAACCATCGCGGTATTCCTGCTGGCGTTCGTCCTGCCGTCGATTCTCGGATCCACCACGGCGGACTTCACGCGCCTCGCGACGTCCCTGGTTTTCCTGCCCTGGCCGGATGGGGACGGCGCCATGGCACCGCTTCTGCTCGTTGGCTGGACGCTCAACTACGAGATGTTCTTCTACGTCCTCGTGCTTCTCACGGCCGGACTGTTCGGTGACCGCAAACTGTATGGTCTGGTGGCCGTTCTGGTGATCCTGACAGTTGCAGGCTGGGTCGTTCAGCCCGGCAACAGGACTCTTGCCTTCTATACGGATACGATTCTGCTTGAATTCGCATTCGGCATCATCGTCTGGCATGTGCATCGGTATCTGGATGGTGAGGGGAGAGACGCTGTCTATTTCCTGAGCTTTTTCGTCGGAACGATCTTCCTCGCTGTGCAACACGAGAACGATCCGGGGACTTACCGGACGCTGTTCTGGGGTGTTCCGGGCGCGATGATATTGTTGGGCGGACTGCGGATGATGCGTTTTCCGAGCCCGGTCATGGCGTCTCTCGGAGACTGGTCCTACGCATTTTATCTGACCCATCTCTTCGTTATCGCCGGGTATATTCGCATTATCATGCCGCATATGCCCGATCTCGAACTGATGTGGCTTTGGCACTACTGGGCGATGACGATCATCGCACTCTCTGTCGCCTATGCTTTTCACCGCTTTGTCGAAGCGCCGCTCAACCGCTATTTTGTCAGGCGGTTCGGGGCGCGGAGTGCCAAGCCTGTCCTGCCTTCGGACATCGCGGTTGAAGCCTGATCGTTAGCGTTCGATGTTTCGCATTGCCTTGACGAGACCGTCTTCGCCGCGCTCCTCGAGGTGCTTTACAACGCTGTCGTAGTCGCCTTGTGTGCGGTTCTGGCTGAGTTTTGACTTGGCGATCACGCGCTCCACCGTCATTTCAAGGCCGACGATGTTTCCGAGCATCATCTCCATATAGTCGCGAGGGGCATCCGCCATCCGCCATGCCTTGTCGCCTGACGTGATCGCTTCGAAATGCTTTGTCATCCGGCCCACGATCATCCGCTTGAACTTGTCGGAATGATCGAAGCGGATGCGGCCTTCGATATGGACGGCCTGATAGTTCCAGGTNGGCACGCTTTTATGGTTCTCGAACTTCGAGGGATACCAGTTCGGGCTGATATAGGCGTGATCGGCNCGGAAGATTGCCAGAACCGGCGTATCTTCCTTGATGTCGCGATGCATGTCGTTCGACAGCGCCACATGGCTGAGAAGCGTCCTGCTGCCTTCACGCAAGAGCGGAATATGGTTGGCCGCAAGGCCACTATCTGTCTGTGCGACGATCGCTGCCAACGGGTAGGTATCGATAAGCCGATCGATTTCCTCGGGCCGGTTCTCGGCGAAATGCGCGGGCAGGTACATGGCAGAACTTTCCGGCAACGGTTTGGAGCGGCGGATATGACNATGNAAACCGGCAGCATGCAACAGTAGTGGATATCNAAGGCTGCGTCCGGCTCGCCCGAGATCGCGCATCAATTAAAGTGGACAATAAAAATCAAGTTATCTAATGTCGCCACGCGCCCGGGGGGCTGTGGGCATGGAGCGGGGATCCATGCCGCCATCTTGACGTTCCGATGATCTGTATTTTGTCCGCCAGTTCACTGTAGTGCCCGATGAATTCCACGTTCGATGCCCGCGAGGACCTGCTTGCCGCCTATCTCCGCTACTGGGCCACGTTGCGCGTGGCATTGAAGCGCCGCACAGGCTCGCACGAACTGGCCGAGGACGCGCTCCAGGAGACCTGGCTTCGCCTCGCGGCGCTGAAGGAAACGCCGGAAACCGTGCGCGATAACCGCGCCTTCATCCTGCGCATTGCCGGCAATATTGCCATTGATCTGCTGCGCAAGGAGAACCGCCATGCCTCGCGCTGCATCAGCGACGAAGACCTGATCGGGGCGATCGCCGACAACCGGCCTTCGCCGGAAGTCTGCGTGATCGACAAGGATCAGTTGCGCTGTCTTGTTCTCGCCCTGGCTCAATTGGCACCCAAGCCGCGGGCTGCGTTGCTTCTCAGTCGCTGCGACGGGCTGACATATGCGGCAATCTCCGACAGGCTGAACGTCTCCGAAAGCATGGTCGCCAAATATCTGGTTCAGGCCCTTCGCCATTGCCGGGATCACCTTCNTGCGCTCGACGTTTGAGGCCGGACGCTTGCGGAAACTCGCCGCCGAACTGCNGAAACCGGCATGTCTTTTCGTCNTNGATAAAGGCGGCCCGCGCGGGCCCGAGCGCAAACGGTGGACGAAATCCGCCGAAGCAGAACTCGGCTGGCTATGACAGGGGACGAAGACGTGCCGGAACATACCGATACCCGGTTGAGCGACGAGGCCATCGATTGGCTCGTCCGGCTCAACTCGGGCAAGGCCGATCGTGCCGATCATGCCGGCTTTGCGCTCTGGCGCGCGCAGAGCGACGCGCACGAGCACGCCGCCGCGGAAGCCGAGGCGCTTTGGTACGGCATTGGCAGGGCGGGTGACGAGCGACGCGCGACCNAGCGGCGGCATACGCGGCGTGCGGTNCTAGGCCTGGGCCTGGTGGCGACNGGTGGGCTGGCGGNCTATCNGGCCGGATTGATCGGGCCCGGGCTTTTCGCCGACCACGTCACTGGCGCAGGCGAGACGCGTGTNGTTGATCTTGCGGACGGATCGCGTNTCCGGATGAACGCCGCTTCCGCGCTGTCACTCGATTTTCGCGACGACTTGCGGCGGCTTACGCTTCACTACGGTCAGGCGATCTTCGAGGTTGCCCATGATCCCGGCCGACCCTTCATTGTCGAGGCGTCCGGCGGCCGCACGCGCGCCATCGGCACGGCTTTCGATATCGATATCCGGCCAGCCAGCGTGGTCGTGACCGTGCTCGAGGGCGTGGTCGGTGTCTCCCGNNACGGCGACCCGGCGGAAGCCGTGGAGGCCTCGGCAAACCATCGTGTGCGCTANGGCGANGGGCAGGGGGTCGGTGACCCNGTGCCCGTCGATGCCGATACCGCAACAGCCTGGCGGCGCGGCAAGCTGATCTTCAACAATCGTCCGCTCGGCGAGGTCGTNACCGAAATCGACCGGCAGATCGGGGGNCGGATCGTGATCGCCAACCGCCGTCTGGCGAAGCTCGANGTGACGGGTGTCTTCGACCTGAAAAATCCGCAATCCGTGCTCGACGCGATCTCCCGCAGCCTGCCGGTCAGGGTNGTCCGCCTGCCGCTGCTGACAGTCCTTCGATAGGTTNTCGCNCCTCATTTTATTTNATGACTAAAAGACTCATATTTTTTTGTTTTCCCGCTGCAGTCTCGGCATGCCCGTTACGTCCTTGATTTCGGGGGGCGCNTGGAGAGTTCGGACAGACACGCTCCGNGTCCATCGAANAGGAAGGAAACAAGGGGCAATCATGGCTCACGATCATAATCGCAAACATTTCGGGGTGGAGCGGATCCGGGCGCTTCTGCTCGGTACCGCCGCCGTCTATCTCGCGACCGGACTTCACGGACCGCTGTTGACGGGCGCGGCAGCNCAGGAAACGACAACAGTACCGGGGGCGAGCGCGGGNACCTTCTTTCGCATTCCGGCNCAGCCGCTCGGGTCGGCGCTGACNCGCTTTGGCGATGTNGCCGGACTGCATCTGGTCTTCCCGTCGGGGCTGGTGGCCAGACGGACGAGNGCGCCGCTGTCGGGAGCCTATTCCCGGGANGCNGCACTCTCGCGCCTGCTCGATGGCACCGGGCTCGTCTACCACTTCACCGGACCCGACGCTGTTACCATCTTCGACCCGGCGGCATCCGCCGACATAGGCGCGGCGGGCGCGGGAACCCTCCTCGACGTCATCAATGTCAACGCCGCAGCCGACCGGCCATCCGGTCCGGGTTTCCAGGGGGCGCCGGAATGGGTCTATGAAACGGGCTCCGGTATCAGTGTCGTCTCCACCGAGAGCCTTGAGGGCAATCCGGCGCGTCATGCCAANGACCTGCTCGATGACGTTGCNGGCACCTATACGGCCGACAATCCGCAGGACCCCGGCATCAACGTCAACGTGCGCGGCCTGCAGGACCAGACCCGCATCAACACCATGATTGACGGGGTGCGCCAGAATTTCCAGATGAGCGGTCACAGTTCCACCGGCTACACCTATCTCGATCCGGCGATGATCCGCGCGGTGGAAGTCNACAAGAACGTGTCATCCGGTGCCGGCGGGGCCGCGTCGCTGGGCGGACAGGTCAACTTCCGCACGGTCAATGCGGATGATCTGATCGTCGCCGGTGAACGCTTCGGTGGCGAGATCGAGGGTACGACCGGCACCAATGCCTACGACTTCTCGGGATCGCTGCTCGCAGGCCTGCGGCTGAACGATGAACTCTCCTTCGTCGGAGGCGTCAGCCACAAGTCGCTCGGCGACTACGATATCGGCCACAAGGGCGAGATCGAAGGCTATTTCGGTCCTGTAACGGAGCCGGCCGATTTCACCGGGTCGGATACCTGGTCGGGGCTGGCAAAGGTCGAATATTTGCCCGATGATGAGCAGTCGCTGGTCCTGAGCTGGCTTGGCTTCAAGGGTGACTATTCCACCGGAACCGGGCAATACATCGATACCAATACCACCACCAACAATACCTGGCGGGCTGGCTACGGCTTTAATCCGGATTCGCCCTTCGTCGATCTGAAGGTCGATCTTTGGTACAATTCGACCCAGGTCGAGCAATTCCGGCCGGCGCGCACCAGCTATGGCGCATTCAACGTGGAGTACGGCCTCGAAACGATCGGCCTGACGCTGCAGAACACCGGCGAATTCGACCTTGCCGACCGGCTTCTGGCGGTCAATTACGGTATCGAAGCCTTCCGCGACAGTACGACTTCGAGTTCCGAGGGCGAGGATCCGACCGATGATCCGGACGGCGCATGGTTCGCCGGAGCGATGCCGGAAGGGAACCGCAACGTTTTCAGTGTTTTCTCGAACGCCGATTATGCCGCCACTGACTGGCTGAAGCTCGGTGCAGGCCTGCGTTACGACGCTTACGACCTTTCGGCCACCGCGATGATGTGGGAAGACGCGACGAGAAGCTGGTACACCCAGGACATCGACAGTTCCGGTGGTNGGCTGCTGCCTTCGGCCTCGATAACGGTATCGCCCACCGGTTGGCTCGACATTTTCGGCTCCTATTCGGAAGGTTATCGNCCGCCATCGATCATGGAGAATGCCATGAGCGGGACGCATATCGGCAGCTCGGGTCAGTTCTATGCACCCAANCCCTATCTNAAGCCGGAATATTCAAGAACCTGGGAAGTCGGGGCCAATCTCCGCTTCGATGACCTGCTGACCGGGGGAGATGCGTTGCGCGTGAAGGTCGCCNGCTTCGACAGACANGTGGAGAACTATATTTCTCTGGCGNGTATTTCGATCGTCCCNCTTCAGTACACCAACGTCAATGCCGGCAAAGACAGTCGCATCAAGGGTGTCGAACTCGAGGCGAACTACGAGTCCGACCGTTTCTTCATCGGGGGCTCGTATTCCTACCTNGATGCCAACATCGATACGAGCTACACGTTGGTCTACGAAGTGATTCCGGGCCTGGAGTTCGAATACGAGCTGGACGGAGGTCTCTTCATCTATATCCCGCCCGAGCACAAGGCGACGCTGCAAGCNGGTGTAAGGCTGTTNGATCAGCGTATGACNCTTGGTGGCCGGCTGACCTATGCCGGACCGTCCATNTATCGCGGATCGGCCGGTTACCAGTCTGACGTTGACGGTTTCACCGTCTACGACGTCTTCGGCTCCTACGANTTCAACGATACCACGACGCTGAANTTTGCCGTCAACAACATCACCGATGTCGCCTATGCGGATTCATTGGGCAACCCCAATTATGGCGCGCCGGGCCGGACGGCAACGATGTCGCTCAAGGTGAAGTTCTGAACCGGGCAAGCGGTTCGCAGGAGCTCCAAATGAAAACCCCGCCGGGAGACGGCGGGGTTTGTTTTTGAGACAAGGCAACAAGGCGACAAAAAAGGCCGGGCAAATGCCCGGCCTTTTCCGTTGTTCGCGAAAGCGGATCGAAGATCAACGCTTGGAGAACTGGAAGCTCCGGCGAGCCTTGGCGCGGCCGTACTTCTTACGCTCGACGACGCGGCTGTCGCGGGTCAGGAAGCCACCCTTCTTCAGAACCGAGCGAAGCTCCGGCTCGAAGTAGGTGAGGGCCTTCGAGATGCCNTGACGAACGGCACCGGCCTGGCCGGAGAGGCCGCCGCCGGTCACGGTTGCGATGATGTCGAACTGGCCTTCGCGCGACGTTGCGGCGATCGGCTGCTGGACGACCATCTGCAGAACCGGACGTGCGAAATAGACCGGGAAATCACGACCGTTGATGGTGATCTTGCCGGAGCCCGGCTTGATCCAGACGCGTGCGACGGCGTCCTTGCGCTTGCCGGTCGCGTAGGAACGGCCCTGTTCGTCGACCTTGCGGACGTGAACCGGTGCGGATTCAGCGGCGGGTGCTTCGGTGCCGGTGGCAGCGCCCAGTTCTTCGAGCGAGTTCAGCTCAGCCATTATGNGACCCTCTTGTTCTTGCGGTTGAGCGCGGCGACATCGATAGCGGTCGGCTGCTGCGCTTCATGGGGATGATCGGTGCCTGCATAGACGCGCAGGTTCTTCATCTGGCGACGGCCGAGCGGGCCACGCGGGATCATCCGCTCGACGGCCTTCTCAACAACACGCTCGGGGAAACGGCCCTCGATGATCTGGCGCGCGGTGCGCTCCTTGATCCCGCCGGGATAACCGGTGTGCCAGTAATACTTCTTGTCGGTGTACTTCTTGCCGGTGAAGACGACCTTGTCGGCATTGATGATGATGACGTTGTCGCCATCGTCGACATGCGGGGTGTAGGTAGCCTTGTGCTTGCCGCGAAGGCGGTTGGCGACGAGGGTGGCGAGGCGGCCGACAACGATGCCTTCAGCATCGATGATGATCCACTTCTTCTCCACCTCAGCAGGCTTCTGCGAGAAGGTTTTCATGGTTTTCTCTCTTGGTTTCGATCCGGACCAGCCGAAGCTTGATCGGACTTTTCTTGTTGCTTGTNTTGGGCAGGTGACCCTGCACAANCAAACGCGGCCCCGTGAAGGACCGCGAATGCCAGCCTTATAGGTGAGGGCCGAAAACCCGTCAATANTGGTTTCGCGCCATTTCGTNAGAATAANTANTGAAAAACAATGACTTAGAAAATAGGTATCTAATTACCACANAAAATNAGCGCGGCGGAATGGAATATGTGGTTGTCGCATGGGCCAGAACGTCGCCGCCGGACGCCGCTTCAATCGCGATTTCNATCACCGCCAGCCGCTTGCCGAGCTTGAGGAGCCGGGCTTTTCCAACAAGCGGCTCGACCTCGGGTTTGCGCAGGAAGTTGATATTGAGATTGGTGGTCACGGCAAGGGCGACCGGTCCGATATGGGCGAGGATCACCGCGTAAGCGGCGAGATCCGCCAGCGAGAAGAGGGTGGGGCCGGAGATCGTTCCGCCCGGACGGATATGCGATTGGTCGGGATCGAGCCGAAGCACCGCTTCGCCGGGCGAAATGCTTGCGACGGAGTAGTGGCGGCCGCCCGAATTGATCTGCGGAAACTCCGCGTCGAGAAAGGCGCTCAGTTCCGCCACCGTCATCACCGGCTTGTAGTCCATCTGGTTCTCCTCCCGATGTGTCCACATGAATGGGGTGGCATTCGCGCGTCAAGTCATGCAAATTCCGCGCTTCGAAATTCAGGAGTTGATCATGTCGGAAGCATCGAACACCGAAACTGCGGAGAGCGGACCTCTTGTCCTGAAGGAGTTCGACGGCGGTGTCTTGCGGCTCACGCTGAACAATGCGCCCGCAAACGCGCTGTCGATCGCTCTGATGGAAGAGCTCAAGGGTCATTTCGAGGTCGCCGGACGAGACAAGGATGTGCGCGTCGTGATCCTCGCTGCTGCCGGAAAGCTCTTTTCCGCCGGTCACGATCTCAAGGAACTGACGCTCCATCGCGCCGACGAGGATCGGGGCAGGGCGTTTTTCGAGAAGACCATGAAACTCTGTTCCGAGTTGATGCAGACGATCGTGCATCTGCCACAGCCGGTCATCGCCGAGATCGACGGACTGGCGACGGCGGCCGGTTGTCAGCTGGTTGCCTCCTGCGATCTCGCCATCTGCACCGACACCTCGACCTTCTGCACGCCCGGCGTGAACATCGGCCTGTTCTGCTCGACGCCGATGGTGGCACTGTCGCGCAACGTCCACCGCAAACAGGCCATGGAAATGCTGCTGACCGGCGAGACGATCGGCGCATCGGACGCCCGCGACTACGGTCTCGTCAACCGCATCGTGCCCAAACAGTATCTGACTCAGGCTGTGAACCTTTACGCCCAAAGCATTCTTTCCAAATCGCCTTTGACGCTGAAGATCGGCAAGGAAGCCTTCTATCGCCAGTCCGAGATGTCGCTCTCAGACGCCTATGATTACACGGTACAGGTGATGGTGGAAAACATGCTGGCGCGCGATGCCGAGGAAGGCATTGCCGCCTTTATCGGCAAGCGCAAACCGGAATGGACGGGTGAATAAGTTGTCCGCCGATGTCCCGGAACGATGATCTCTTGTGGCGCGTCGAGATGGCGTGCCGCGCGGCCTGGCCGGCAGTGGAGGAGCGGGAAAGCCGAAATTGGCAGTTCCGCTTCACAGATGATGTGACACGGCGCACCGGTTCGCTGAACCCGTTGCCCGGCGCTGCAGCGCCGGATGGAAAGTTGCTCGCAGAGGCTGAAGCATTCTACGCCGAGCGCGGCTATCCGGCTTTCGTGCGTCTGCCGGATTTTCTGGGTCTTGATGACAATGTCATGCTGGCACATGGTTACATCAGGGAAGCGCCGACGCGCACGCTCTACGCGCCTGAAATCGATGGCGAAGAAACCTCTGCGGATATCAAGATCAGCAATCGCGTCTCGTCCGACTGGCTGGATGCGCGCGTTCGGTTCGCCGGCGGTTCAGCCGAAAGATTTGCCGCCACGCTTTCGCTGATTTCCGCGCCGGCGTTCTTTTCGACCTTGAAGCAAGATGGCCAGGTCGTCTCCATCGCCTATGGTGTCATCCTCGATGGATGCCTGGTGCTGGAAGCCGTCGCCACCGATCCGGAGTGCCGGGGCAGGGGCCATGCACGCAAGATGCTCAGGTCACTGATGGCGAGAGCGCGGGATGAGGGCGCGCGCGAGGCGGCACTCCAGGTTGTCGCTGAGAACGCGCCGGCCCTGGCACTTTACGCTAAGCTCGGCTTTACCGAAGATCTTTACGGTTACGCCTACTACCGCCAGCCGGTCTGACCGATCAGAAGCGGCGCAGGAATTTCGAGCGCCGGTCCCGGTCCGGCCTGTAGCATTTGAGAACGGGGCAGTGTGCCGTGTCTGCGGTTGGCACGGTGGCGCGCTTGGTGATTTCGCCCAGAATGCAGGAATGCCGGTTGCTGACATAGCGGTCATAGAGAATCTTGTTCGAGCGTGACGACGGGTAGCGCAGAATGGCGGCACCTTCTCTCTGGAGAACGCCTTTTACGGAAGCGCAGCTCGCATTCGCGGTATTGACCCGCGAGATGGCGAGAGCGGGGGTGGCCAGCATCGCCGAAGCGGTGACTGCGAGTAGAGCGCGGGAGAGTGTGCGAGCCATGATCGGTTTCCTCCTGTCGGGCAGTTTCTTGTCTTGTTTAGTCATCACTGCCAAATAGGGTGTATTGAGGGCGTGGCGAGGACTGCGCGCCAAATTGATGATGCGCCTGATTGGACCCAGCATGAACCACGACAGCTATGACGACGCCTATATCTCCGGGATCCTGAAATCGGTGAAGACGATTGCAGTGGTTGGCGCGTCCGCCAATGAGGTGCGGCCGAGCTTCTTCGTGACCAAGTACATGATCGACAAGGGCTATGACGTCATTCCGGTCAATCCCGGCAGGGCTGGCAAGGACATTCTCGGCGCGAAGGTATACGGCCGGCTCGCCTATATCGATCGTCCGATCGACATGGTCGATGTCTTCCGTGCGTCCGATGCCGTGCCCGGCGTGGTTGACGAGGTTCTGGCGCTCGATCCGCTGCCGAAGGTGGTCTGGATGCAGCTCACCGTGCGCGACGATGAACAGGCTGCTCGCCTCGAAGAGAAGGGCATCAAGGTGGTGATGAACCGCTGTCCGAAGATCGAATATGCCCGCCTGTCCGGCGAGATCGGCTGGAACGGGGTGAACAGCCGCGTGATTTCGTCACGCAAGAAGGTGATGCGCCAGGGCTTCCAGAGTTTCGGGCTGCGCGGCGATCCGACAAAGGGCCGCTGACGCCAAATCGGCTCCTATGCAACCGTCCTTCGGGAACCGCGAAACCCGATCCGCGTTGATAGATGCACCGTCCGGCAAGCGGAGCGGTCGTCAACAAGGACAATGACAATGGGTAGCACCAAGGACAAGGTAACCGGCGCAGCCAACGAAGCCGCCGTCAAGGCCAAACAGGCTGCTGGCAAGGCCATCGGCAACAAGGAAATGCAGGCAAAAGGCAAGGCCCAGGAACTGAAGGGCGAAGGCCAGCAGGCAGTCGGCAAGGCGAAGGCCGCCGTCAAGGACGCCGCGAACAAGAATCTCTGAAGCCCCTGCGATGTGATTGAAGGGACGGAACGCGCGTCGCTCCGTCCCTTTTGCATTCCGGCTTAAGCCAATGGCGGCCGGGTGTCCGGAATCGGGTGGCTTTTTTCATTTCCTGCCTGAAGCCGCGAAAAATCGTCTTTGACGCTCGCCTCTCCTTGCGAGATAACCCCTAGCGATAAGACCAAAACGCATATTCACGGGAGAGGACGATGTCCAAGGAACCAGGTTTCAACACGCTCGCCATTCATGCCGGCGCACAGCCGGATCCGGCAACGGGTGCACGCGCCACGCCGATCTATCAGACCACCAGCTACGTTTTCGACGATGCCGACCATGCCGCCTCGCTGTTCGGGTTGAAGGCTTTCGGCAACATCTATACCCGCATCATGAACCCGACCCAGGCTGTACTCGAGGAACGGATGGCAGCCCTCGAGGGCGGTACTGCGGCTCTCGCGGTGGCCTCCGGCCATGCGGCGCAATTCATCACCTTCCAGGCGCTGATGAGCCCGGGCGACAATTTCATCGCCGCCAAGCGCCTCTATGGTGGTTCAATCAACCAGTTCGGCCATGCCTTCAAGTCCTTTGACTGGCAGGTGCGCTGGGCCGATCCGGCAGACCTTTCGAGCTTCGAGAGCCAGATCGACGAGAAGACCAAGGCGATCTTCATCGAGAGCCTTGCCAATCCGGGCGGCACGTTCGTCGACATCGAGGCAATCGCCAAGATCGCCCATGACAACGGCCTGCCGCTCATCGTCGACAATACTATGGCATCGCCCTACCTCGTCCGCCCGATCGACCATGGCGCCGACATCGTCGTCCATTCGCTGACCAAGTTCATCGGCGGTCATGGTAATTCGGTCGGCGGCGTGATCGTTGATGGCGGCACCTTCGACTGGTCGAAGTCCGGCAAATATCCGAGCCTCTCNGAGCCGCGGCCNGACTACGGCGGCATGGTTCTGCACGANACCTTCGGCAATTTCGCCTTNGCCATCGCGTGCCGCGTTCTGGGCTTGCGCGATTTCGGNCCNGCNATNTCGCCNTTCAACGCNTTNCTGATCCTGACCGGCTCGGAAACGCTGGCCCTTCGCATGCAGCGCCATTGCGACAATGCNCTGGAAGTCGCCAAGTGGCTCAAGAAGCACCCGAANGTGGCNTGGGTCTCCTATGCGGGNCTCGANGACGACCCGAACCATGNGCTGCAGACNCGCTACTCGCCNAAGGGCGCAGGCGCNGTCTTCACCTTCGGCCTCAAGGACGGCTATGAAGCCGGCGTGAAATTCGTCGAAGGTCTCGAGATGTTCTCGCACCTCGCNAATATCGGCGANACNCGCTCGCTGGTCATNCACCCGGCCTCGACAACGCANCGCCAGCTCTCGCCGGAACAGCAGACNGCAGCCGGCGCNGGACCCGACGTGGTGCGTCTCTCGATCGGTATCGANGATGTCGCCGACAT
This sequence comes from Hoeflea sp., assembly GCA_002707605.1. Classification (GTDB taxonomy): domain Bacteria; phylum Pseudomonadota; class Alphaproteobacteria; order Rhizobiales; family Rhizobiaceae; genus Pseudohoeflea. Next base: position 562,538 of record PANK01000001.1, on the reverse strand, counting down.
CATCGCCGACCTCGAACAGGCGCTCGACAAGGCCTGATCGGATTGCTGAAAGACTGATGAAAATGCCNGGGTTCGCNCCCGGGCATTTTTGTTTNGGCATATGGGTCAAGTTCCAATTTGNCTAATATGCTATGTTGGCCAGGACGGTTGAAANGGGAGGCAAGGANGTGACGACCCACCGGACGAGCGAGACACTCGCATTGCTTATCGATGCCGATAACGCNTCACCCAAGATCGTTTCCGGNCTGCTCGCGGAAATCGCCAACTACGGAACGGCGAGCGTGAAGCGGATCTATGGAGATTGGACCAAGCCCAATCTCAATGGCTGGAAGGAATGCCTGCTGGAGCATTCGATCCATCCGGTTCAGCAATTCGCCTATACGAGCGGGAAGAACGCCACCGACGGCGCGATGATCATCGACGCGATGGATCTTCTTTATACCGAACGTTTCTCCGGCTTCTGCCTTGTATCGAGCGATAGCGACTTCACGCGACTGGCCTCGCGTATCCGCGAGCAGGGCATTACGGTCTACGGCTTCGGNGAACGCAAGACCCCGCGTCCTTTCATCACCGCCTGCGACAAGTTCATCTACTTCGATGTNCTCGGCGAACCCGACGATGTCCAGTCTGCGGAAAGCGCGAAGCCNGCCTCCAAACAGGCCGCAGGCGGCGGAAAGGACAAGTCGGGAGCCAACGGGGGCGTGGCTGCGAACGGCAGGCTGGGCAAGGCCGCCCTTTCGATGTTGCGCAAGGCTGTCGAGGCAACCGCCGATGACGACGGCCGCGCCAATCTCGGCGCTGTGGGATCGCATTTGTCGAAACAGTCGGCAGACTTCGACGCCAGAAACTACGGCTACAAACGGCTCAGTGACCTGGCNGAAGCCTCNGGAATTCTCAAGGTCGAACGCATCCCCGGACCGGGCAAAGGGGTCATGGTCAAGCTCAAGAACGGTTGACATTTCTGTCGCTCGCAGCCGGAAGCTTTGCTCTCAAAGGACGCGCTAAAGATTTGGCTACTTTTCCATGGTTGCATGATCGCTTCGTAAATAAGGAAGGCGTAAGCGGTATGGAATCCTCGATAGATAGAGCAGCAAATGGCTCTGCGGTGGCAAGAAACTATGCCTTTGTACTCATCGGCGGCATCGTCTTGCCNTTCATGGCCTTCGCACACTTTATAGCCCGGAAAAGACGCGATCAGCCTGCGGGACTGGANCAGAGCCATTATGCGTTTCAGTACAGGACGACTTCGCTCGCCCTGATCGGCCTGCTTGCGGTNNCTCTCGTTGCGANAGCGATCATGATTTGGATGCCGTCCCAAACGGTCGTCCAGCATAGGCAGCAGGAAATGTGGTTCATCCAACTTGCCAATATAAGCTGGCTCGTCATGTTGTGGATTGCAGTTAGGTGNATTCGGGGCTTATATTTGTCCGCCGCTGGAAGGGCTATTCAGCATCCGAAAACACTTTGGATCTGGCCGCAATAAACGTTGTTCGCTTCGGTCGCACGTGATGTGTTGCAACGTAATGGATGCAGGAGAGGCTGGTCCCCGGTTGGACTGGATTTTCTCGCCTTCATCTGTATGTGGGCTTTCCTTGCACTGCCACGCATAAGCCAACCGGCCAGTAATCCATGACATCCATCGACATCTTCGTGCTTGCCGCCACACTGATCGCGGGAGCCATACTCGTTTGGCCGAGGCTTTCGGGCGCAAGGCTCTGGCAGGCGACGACAACGCCGCTCGCCTCCATCATCGGCAGCGGCTTTCTGGTTCTGGGGCCTATCCTTGATGTCTCGTTCGGCCGCTACGCACCGCTTGCGATGGCCGGGCTTTGCGCGGTTGCCTACGCTTTCGGTTGGGCCGTCCGCTACAACATCGCGGAAATTGAACGGAAGAACGAGGCCCGACCGATGCTCGAAGAGCGCACGGACGATCTGGCGTCCTGGGTGCTGGCCTTCGCCTATTTCATTTCGGTCGCCTATTACCTCAATCTCTTTGGCGCCTTTGCCGTCGATCTGACGCCATTTGCAAGCGAATTTGCCGCGCGGCTGGTGACCTCCTCGGTCTTCCTGCTCGTCCTGGCGGTTGGGTGGTTCAAGGGCTTCAAGGCGCTGGAGGGGCTGGAGCGGGTTTCCGTCGGGATCAAGCTGGCAATCATCGCAGGCCTTCTGGCGGGGCTTGCCTGGTATGGCGCCGGTCACGTGGCGAGCGGCGATATCGTGCTGGCGCCCGCGACGATTACCGGTTGGCAGGCCCTTACCCTGGGTTTCGGCCTGATCGTGACGGTGCAGGGTTTCGAGACATCGCGCTATCTCGGCAATACCTATGATGCTCAAACCCGCATCCGCTCGATGCGGCTCGCGCAATGGCTCTCGACCGCGATCTACATCGTCTACATCGTGCTCCTGACCTACGCCTTTCCGCCCGTCGCCGGAGAGCTGGAGGAGACGGAGATCATCGACATGATGCAGATCGTCGCCGTGTCTCTGCCCATCCTGCTGGTGGTGGCCGCACTGAGTGCGCAGTTCTCAGCCGCGATCGCGGATACCAGCGGGTCGGGTGGTCTGATTTCCGAACTCAGCGGCCGGAAGCTGAAACCACGCGACGCCTATCTTGTTCTCGTGATTGTCGGGCTCGGGCTGACCTGGCTTGCCGACATTTTCGAGATCATCGCCTATGCGTCGCGGGCCTTCGCCGCCTATTACGGGGTTCAGGCAGCACTTGCCGCTTTCACGGCACAGCGCAGGAAAGGGGTAACGGTGCGGACCGCAGCCTTCGTCGGGCTCGCGGTGCTGGGGCTCGCCATGGCGGTCTTCGGCACACCGGTCGAATAGCTTTACTCGACCGGCTCGGGACCCTGCTGTTCGACCGGGAAGCGGACAATGACCTTGGTGCCGTTGTCACTGATCGTCTCCATCTCACCGCCGAGCTGCGAGACGAAGGCCACGATGAGCCGGGAGCCCATATTCTTCTTCTGGCCGGTCTCGACGATGCCGCGGCCATTGTCGGCCACAACCAGCTCCACCATGGCGTTCTCGTCCTCGGTCAGCGATATGTCGAGATGGGCTTGGGCGCCCTCGGGCCAGGCATGTTTAAACGCATTGGAGACGAGCTCGTTGTAAAGAAGCCCGAGCTGCATCGCGCGGTCACCGGACAGATGCACCGGATCGGCGGAGAAAGAGACGTCCACCTCGCGGCCATAGGCCTGGGAGATCTCCTCGACGAGCTTTCTGAGATAGGCAGCAACCTCGACATTCTCGAAACGGTCGGTCGAATACATTTCCTGGTGGACGGCGACCATGGAGGCAATGCGTCCGAGCAGCGAGTCCTTGTCGTCCTGCGGCATCTTCTGCAGCCGGATCAGCGACATGACCGTCTGGAGATTGTTTTTCACCCGGTGGTGGATTTCCCGAAGCAGGAAGGCGTTGCGCTCATTGGCAAGTTCGAGCGCAATCGCCTTCTGCTCGTCGCGGCGGAGCGTCTTGAACAGCCGGTTGACCACGAACCCGAGCACGAGAAGTACAGGCGCGGCAAGCACCAGCCAGAACTGCAGGACGCGCCAGAACTCCCCGCGCACGGCGCGCTGGTCGAGGCCCGCCAGGGCGACGACCGGCCAGTTGTTCAGGCGCCAGTAGCCCGCGATGCGCGAGACGCCGTCGGCGGGCGACTTGGCGTGATAGTAGCCGTCGGGACTATCCTTGAGCTTGTTGAAGACTTCGCTTTTGGAAAGGTCGACGGCTGGTATTGCCGGCGAGCGGGCGATGAGCCAGCCGTCCGAGCGGATCAGGCTGACGGTGGACGCACCGCTGAGGCTGAGCGATTCCGAGAGATTCGAAAGCACCGTGCTCGGCACCGCAATCGTGGCAACGCCGGCAAATTTTCCGTCGCGCATGATCCGCCGTGCGATGATGAAGATCGACCGGCCATCCTGCCGCGAGACAAGCGCCGGCGAAATCACCAGTTCCGCGCCACGCTGAAGTTCGCTGAAATAGCTGCGATCTGAGACATTGATCCCAGGCACCACGTTGTCGACCGAGGAATAGGTCAGCCTTCCGGTTTGGTCATAGACCGAAAACTGGAAACTCGAGGGCAGGTTTTCCACGGCCTCGTTGAGATTGGTGATCGCGTCGCCGGTGCGGTTGTCGGCCCGCTCGTTGACGGCGCGTTCGATGCGGCGAAGGGCCTGGGCACTGGCTTCCAGCAACCATTCGAACTGGGTGGCGACAACATGGGCAGAGGTGTGGGCGCGGAGTTCGGCCTTGGCCTGCTCGGCGCGATACTCCATGACCACCATGGTGACGGCCATGATGACAACAAGCAGCAACCCGAACAAGGCGAGTTTCCGGATGGAACGAACCGCCGGTTCAGGGCGGGAAACAGTCTCTGTCACAATGCAAATCCAACCGGAGATAAGGCCAAGAATAATCGATATCGCGTCGGCCGGTGAAACACAACGAGATCAACGACCTGCCACGTCCGATAGGCTGTAAATGTGGCATCTTTGCCGAAAAGAAAGGCGCCACATATCCGCCGGCAAATCGCCGCTTCTCAAACCGAAGCGACCCGACGGCGCGGCTCACGCCTTCTTGAGAAACTCGGTTCGCAGCACCAGTCCCTTCACCTTCTCGACCCGGCACTCGATGAGATCGGGATCTCCGGTAAGCCGGATACCCTTGACCAGCGTGCCGCGCTTGATGGTGGTGGACGTGCCCTTGACCTTGAGGTCCTTGATCACGGTGACATTGTCGCCGTCATTGAGGATGGCGCCGTTTGAATCGCGCGTTTCGTCACTCATCGGATGATTCCTTCGTTGTCCTGAGCCCGCGTGTAGCGCGTGGGCGGGCGAAGGGAAACACGAAGTGCAGGGGAAAAGGGATTTAAGCGCCGTTTGTCGTGCCATTCTCCGATGCCAAATCGTCCGGAGCCAGTTCAGGCCGTACCAGACCGTCCCAGCAGGGAGAGAGCGGGATCGTCAACCTGTCGTCCAGATGCGCGCCATAGGCGTCGCGGATTCTGACATTCGCCACGGTCACCGGGCACTTGGGCCACAAGACGAGATCCGTATCGGCAATCTCGGCGCGGGCCTGTGCGTCCGTTGGCGGAAGCGTGCGGAAAGGGTCCTTACCGATGGTCACGTGGCGGGCGGAATCCCGATCGAGCAGATAGGGAAACGGGTTGACGAAGTTCAGGCTCAGGATCGTCTCGAAGCGCATGTCGTTGCGCGCTTCATAGTGCCTGATGGCCGCCACGCCTTCTCCGATGGCGGCGAGCCAGGCGAGCTGAAATTCGGGGTTCGCATAATAGGTGAACCTGGGCAGTTCACCGGCAGCGGCGTAGGACCGGAAATAGTCGGGATTGCGGATCGACTGTTCGCGGATGAGGGCGACGCGCTTGTCGATCTTGTCGCGCTTGGACACCGCCGAGAGCGGGCCGAGTTCCTCGATCTCCACCACATCATACTGCATTTGAGCCGCATAGGTCCGGATGGCCCGGCCACCGATATTGGCCAGTGTCGGCAAGGCGGCTGCGGCAATGAGGATGGTCACAAAGGCGCTGCCGCGCGCCGGCCATGCGGAGCGGTCGACAAGGGCGGCCCGAAGGAGCACCGGCCATATGAACAGAAACGCCTGTCCGCCCCAGTTCTGGCTCTCCAGCATCAGGCCGCCAATGGTCACGGCCAGCAGCCACATCCATGTGGACCGGGCGACAGTGCAGATCGCAGCGGCCTTGCGTCCGGCAATGAAATCGTCCCAGGCCTCACCGAGGTCGTCGCGTTCGAGCCAGAACAGCATGAGGAGGAGGAGGCCGAGCGCCGTGAGAATGGCGATATGGGTGGCGCCCGCATGGACGATCTCGATGAGCAGTGCCCCTTCGTTCATCGACACAAGCTCGGCAATGCTTTCGACATAGGCGCTGGTCAAGCCGCACCAGATTTCGAGCCCGACAAGCACGGAGACAAAGAGGGCCGTGACGGCAACAAGCTCCCGCAGCCGTAGCCGGCGGGCGAAGAGGGCGAGAAGCACAAGTGGCAGCGCTATCACGAAGCCGGTGATCTTGGTCAGAAAGAGCGCCGTCAGCGCCATGGTCAGCGAGATCACCCGCGCGATAGCGCTGTCTGCAAACAGGAGTGCTGCCACCACGACGTAGAGAAGCTGGCTGATATGCCGATTATAGATCCCGTAACCATCGACACCGGGATAGGGATAGAACTGTTCGACATTGAAGGGCAGGGCGGAAAAGACCAGGAACGGCACCGCCAGCGCGACAGCGACAAGCCCGCTTTTGCGTGCCGCGTCGCACAAGACGGGCACCATCGCGGGGGCCGAGACCAGCAGGATGGACCAGGTGGCGAGATAGACGCCCTGGCCATCGGGAAAGACCTCGTGCAGCGCGTAAAACAGCCAGTAGCCCGAGGGGCCGACGGGCGCGAGAAAGTCGATGATCGGGATCTGGCCTGAGGCGATACGCGCCGTCGCGTCATAGTAGATGAGCGTATCCCAGTAGAACGGGCCGATGGCCGCCGTGAACGGTAGCGCGAGAAGGCAAAGAAGCGCAGTCACACAGCCAATAAAGAGAAATCCCGCGCTCGCCGCGCGGACCGTATTGTTGCCTGCCCCCGTCATATTCCAGTGCCCGCCTTGCCCGCTCACTCGTCCTGTTCCCATGCCCATCACAGCATTCGTGCCATTTCGGATCAACGATGAATGGCTGGAATGCTTAATGCGTGGGGTGGGAGCGGCCTTACCAAGACTGGAAGAAACGGGCCGCTATTGACCGGGGGCCTCGGGTTTTGCCTGCGCCTTTTCGGCGAGCAGAAGCGAATTGACACCGTCCTTCTGCTTCGATCCCGCTGATGATCCGAAGTGAAAACCGATGACCGTGGCGAAAGCCGTCGCAAAGGCGCCCAATGCGATGTTGAAAACCTGGTTGTTCTGAATAGCGGGAGTTTTCGTGTATATCAGTACGAAGACCAGAGTTATGAAACCGGCCGTGATGAAGAGCGAGAGAACCGGCACCACCGCACGCTCCCAGTTATTCTGTTTCGATATGGTTTCGTAATAAAGCTTCCGAGCCGCTGAGATGTCGTCGGTTTGTGTATGGCTTCCCCGTTCGCTGCGCATCTTCTCCGCCAGCTTGGAGAGTTCCTGTTCCAGCCGGGTTTTTATGGCCGGATTTTCGTTCACCGTCTTTCTGGCCTCGGCGGCATCGGATTTCCCGGTGATCGCCCCGACGAGTTCGACCACTTTCTTTTCCGTCGCGCCGCCCGCATGACCTTCGACGAAGGCCTTGATGTCGTCATTCAGTTCCGCTGCCAATTGAGCCATGGGGTTCATGATTTGCCTCCTGCGCCACCAAGCGATGCAGCAAGCTTAGAGGGAGTGCGGCAGAAATACAACTTTAAGATGCTTTGCTTTAATGAGTCATTTCTGACGTGAATTGCAACTCTGGTCACGAGGTCTTGGACCGGCGCGTCACTGTACTTGGTCCGATTACATCTGAGCGCGCCGGCAGCCCCGCGCGACAAGTCGCCGGAGGTATTGTGGAGCTTTCAGGCTGCGACGGCGCTACGCTTGTCTTTCGCCTTAACGTCGGCGCTTCGCTTGACTTCGGAGGGTCCGCTTGAATGCGATGCCTCTGAACTGAGTGGATATGAATGGCCCGCATTGCCGCGAACCCGGGATGATCTCGGGGGTGGGTATGAGCACCCCGTCAGGCGATGGCCGCCTCGACACCCGCGCTGAACCCGCGGGCTGGCCGGTTGACGGAATCGGATTGAGCATTCCGCCTGAAGCAGAACACGGATCACCGCCTTCCTTCGCCTCCGGCCCATACCCCGCACGTTCCGGGTTCTCGAGCCGGCATCCCCTCCCGCCCGGCTCCGATACGTTCGCCGAAGCCTCCGGTGGGCAGGAGTCAGAGGAGTATCGCACGGGTGCGGGGAGGGGTGGAAAAAGTGGGGAGAGCGAATAGGGAGCAGGGAGTAGGGAATAGCGAATAGCGAGTATGGGCGGCCCATTCCCCTCTCCCCCTTGTGGGGGAGATGTCACCAACTGTGAAGATGGGGGTGGCCATCCTCGAATTCGGTTCGTGCCACATGCCCCCCTCTGTCTGCTAATGCAGACATCTCCCCCACAAGGGGGAGAGAGGTTAAGGCGCGCCGTGCGGACGGCTCCGGCGGTGAGCACCATCTCTCCACCTTCGTCATGCCCGGACTTGATCCGGGCATCCATACCGTGATGCTTCTACGGACGGTGAATTCTCATGGGGCAGGGATGATGGTCGGCTTCGTCTACATGATGGCATCGCGCAAGGGTGGAACGATCTATACCGGTGTCACCAACGACCTTCCACGCCGGGTGGATGAGCATCGGTCCGGCAATGGCTCGGTGTTTACCGGCAAATACGCTGTGCAGCGGCTCGTCTGGTATGAGGAGCACTTCGATATCCGCGATGCTATCCAGCGGGAGAAGACAATCAAGGGATGGCCCCGTCAGTGGAAGGTGAAACTGATCGAGCGGGAGAACCCAGACTGGTTCGATCTCATGCGCGGGATCGGGTGGTAATCTTGTTGTCGGCTTGTCCCATGGGGAGGGATCACGGTATGGATGCCCGGATCAAGTCCGGGCATGACGAAGGAGGAGGAACCGCAAATTAGTTCTTAGCAATCTTCTTAAGGGACTCGGCGATCGAATCTAAATTCTCCAACGGTTCTTTGACTGCGAGGGAAGGCATGTAAGGCCGAATATCAATGGTCTGATTTTCATCGAATTGAATGCCATTCCACTCGTAAGTTAATCGCATTGAAAATAGCATAGGTGTAATTTCTTCGCCGTTTATCTCTTTTCCAAAGTTAAATCCTTGTGCGAGGTCAAGCAGAATAGATTCATTCGGAGCTATCGAAGATATGGTATTATTAAAAATGTAAAATGATTTAATATTTCTCTCTTCTTTGTACTCCGCGTATTGGTAAAAATTTTTATCAATTGAGATGCGAATGTCGTTCGCGATAGATCTGCCCGTATTCTCAAGTGACAAAGATAATATTATTCCCTGCCTTCTATATATTCTGAAGGCAACAATTGGGCGAAGCTGAGATCTGACTATCCTCGAATTTGAAGAAGCTATCCACCAAGTCAATGCTGCATAAATGGTTGTTACGACCAAGAGCAAGACTGTGGCTAAACCGATAACACCTTCATGATCAAAAATAGCAATATCCATTTGTGTAAAGATGCGGCGCTTTCAGTACTTAGCACCGCATCTCTCCCTTGTGTCAGCTGCAGCCGCTGGTGCTTCCACACGTGTCGCACTTCTCGCAGGTGCCGTTGCGCACCATCGTGAAGTTCTGGCACTCCGAGCACATGTTGCCGGTNTAGCCCTGGGCGATCGANTGGAGGCGGCGCTCGGCCTCGATCTTCTTGGCGTCCGTCTTNGTCTCNGACTTGGCCTGAGCCGCGTCGTTGGCGGCCTGCTCGGTGAACAGCGCGTTGGTTTCGCGCAGGTCCTCGGCAGCCACTTCCTCGGCGAGTTCGGCGGCACGCTCTTCATAATCGCGCTTGAAGGCGCGGGCCTCGTCCTCATCGACCTGGGCGACCGCCTCGATCTTGCGGGCNGCAGCCGTTGCGATCGCGGTCACGTTGGTGAGCTTGCCGCCCTTGACCGGATGGTTGGCCGCAGAGCCCTTGGGCTCGCCGTTACNTGCCTGGCTGGAGACCAGCGTCGGCTTGTAACCACGGGTCAGGCCCTTGGAGAAGAGGTCGGCCTTGCCTTCCTTCATACCCTTGCCGAGCGCGGTCGTGTTGAAATCGGACTGATCGACGTGAGCGAGGTCGTGGCGGCCCAGATAGGAGATCGCNAGTTCGCGGAACACGTAGTCGAGGATCGACGTGGCGTTCTTGATCGCGTCGTTGCCGAGAACCATGCCGGCCGGCTCGAACTTGGTGAAGGTGAAGGCGTCGACATATTCCTCGAGCGGAACGCCGTACTGCAGACCCAGCGACACCGAGATCGCGAAGTTGTTGATGAAGGCGCGGAGGGCGGANCCTTCCTTGTTCATGTCGAGGAAGATTTCGCCCAGACGGCCGTCATCATACTCGCCGGTGCGCAGGAAGATGGTGTGACCACCGATCTTGGCCTTCTGGGTGTAACCCTTGCGGCGGGCAGGCAGTTTTTCCTGCTCGCGGACCACCTTTTCGACCACCCGCTCGACGATGCGTTCGGTGACTTCCACCGCGCGTGCCGCCATCGGCTGCTCGAGCAGGGCTTCCAGTGCGTCGTCCTCGTCCTCTTCGTCCTCGATCAGCGAGGCGTTGAGCGGCTGGGAGAGTTTCGAGCCGTCGCGGTAGAGCGCGTTGGCCTTCAGACCCAGCTTCCAGGAGAGCATGTAGGCGTTCTTGCAGTCCTCGACGGTCGCCTCGTTGGCCATGTTGATGGTCTTCGAGATCGCGCCCGAGATGAAGGGCTGAGCGGCGGCCATCATGCGGATGTGGCTGTCGACCGACAGGTANCGNTTGCCGATCTTGCCGCACGGGTTGGCGCAATCGAAGACCGCATAGTGTTCGGTCTTCAGGTGNGGCGCACCTTCNAGTGTCATCGCACCGCAGATGTGGATGTTGGCAGCCTCGATGTCCTTCTTGGAGAAGCCGAGTGCCGGCAGCATTTCGAAGGTGAAGTCGTTGAGCTGCTCGTCNGTGAAGCCGAGGACGTCCTTGCAGAAGTCTTCGCNCAGCGTCCACTTGTTGAAGGCGAACTTGATGTCGAAGGCGCTCTTGAGCGCGGTGTTGAGCGCTTCGATCTTCTCGTCGGTCAGACCCTTGGCCTTGAGNGAACCCGGGTTCACTGCCGGCGCCTGGTTGAGGTTGCCGTGACCGACNGCATAGGCCTCGATNTCGGCAATCTGGCTTTCCGAGTAACCGAGCGTGCGNAGTGCTTCCGGCACCGCCTGGTTGATGATCTTGAAGTAGCCGCCGCCGGCGAGCTTCTTGAACTTCACNAGNGCGAAGTCGGGCTCGATGCCGGTGGTGTCGCANTCCATGACGAGGCCGATCGTGCCGGTGGGCGCGATAACNGTCGACTGGGCGTTGCGGTAGCCGTTCTTCTCACCGAGTTCCAGCGCCTTGTCCCAGGCNGCCTTGGCATGGGTGATGAGANCCTGGTCCGGGCATTCGCCGTGGACGAGCGGCACCGGATTGACCGACAGGCCTTCNTAGCCGGNGGCTTCGCCGTGNGCGGCCAGACGGTGGTTGCGGATCACGCGCAGCATGTTCTTGGCGTTGTCCTTGTAGCCCGGGAANGGGCCGAGCTCACCGGCCATTTCGGCACTGGTGGCGTAGGATACGCCGGTCATGATGGCGGTCAGCGCNCCGCAGATGGCNCGGCCTTCAGCCGAGTCGTACGGAATGCCCGAGGTCATCAAGAGGCCGCCGATATTGGCGTAGCCGAGGCCCAGCGTGCGGTACTTGTAGGACAGTTCCGCGATCTCGCGGGACGGGAACTGCGCCATCATCACCGAAACTTCGAGAACGATGGTCCACAGGCGCACGGCATGTTCGTAGGCCTGGATGTCGATCCGCTTGGTCTTGGCATCCTTGAACTGGAGAAGGTTCAGCGAAGCCAGGTTGCAGGCGGTATCGTCGAGGAACATGTATTCCGAGCACGGATTGGAGGCGCGGATTGGACCGGCCGCCGGGCAGGTGTGCCAGTCGTTCATCGTGGTGTTGAAGTGCAGGCCCGGATCGGCCGAGGCCCATGCGGCGTAGGAGATGGTTTCCCACAGGTCGCGAGCTTTCAGCGTCTTCATCACCTTGCCGTCCTTGCGGGCGGTTAGGTGCCAGTCGGCGTCGGCTTCAACGGCGCGCAGGAAGTCGTCCTTGATGGAGACCGAGTTGTTCGAGTTCTGGCCCGAAACCGTGAGATAGGCTTCCGAATCCCAGTCGGTGTCATAGGTCTTGAACTCGATATCCTTGTAGCCCTGATGGGCGAACTGGATAACGCGCTTGATGTAGTTTTCCGGAACCTGGGCCTTCTTGGCAGCGCGGACTTCGCGCTTCAGGGCAGGGTTCTGCTTGGGGTCGAAGCAGGCGTCGTTGTCGGCCTCGCAATTGATGCAGGCCTTCATGATGGCCTTGAGGTGCTTGGAGACGACCTTCGAGCCGGTGACGAGGGCCGCCACCTTCTGCTCTTCCTTGACCTTCCAGTTAATGTATTCCTCGATATCCGGGTGGTCGATGTCGACCACGACCATCTTGGCCGCACGGCGGGTGGTGCCGCCCGACTTGATGGCGCCGGCTGCGCGGTCACCGATCTTGAGGAAGCTCATCAGGCCCGACGACTTGCCGCCGCCCGACAGCTTTTCGCCTTCGCCACGCAGATAGGAGAAGTTCGAGCCGGTGCCCGAGCCGTATTTGAACAGGCGCGCTTCGCGGACCCAGAGATCCATGATGCCGCCCTCGTTGACGAGGTCGTCACCCACGGACTGGATGAAGCAGGCGTGCGGCTGCGGGTGTTCGTAGGCGGAATCCGACTTCTTCAGCTTGCCGGAGAAGGGGTCGACATAGAAATGGCCCTGACCCGGACCGTCGATGCCGTAGGCCCAGTGCAGGCCGGTGTTGAACCACTGCGGGGAGTTCGGCGCGACGCGCTGGGTGGCGAGCATGTAGGCCAGCTCGTCCATGAAGGCACGGGCATCTTCCTCGCCGTCGAAATAGCCGCCCTTCCAGCCCCAGTAGGTCCAGGTGCCGGCAAGACGGTCAAAAACCTGACGGGCATCGGTCTCGGGGCCGAAACGCTCGTCCTCGGGAAGCTTGGCAAGCGCCTTGTCGTCGGGAACCGAGCGCCAAAGCCAGGACGGGACGTCGTTTTCCTCGACCTTCTTCAGGGCAGCCGGAACGCCCGCCTTGCGGAAATACTTCTGGGCCAGGATGTCGGCTGCCACCTGGCTGAACTGCTGCGGAACATCGATGTTTTCGAGCTTGAACACAATCGAGCCATCGGGATTGCGGATCTCGCTCGTCGCCTTGCGGAACGGGATCGACGCGTAGGCGGATTGGCCTTCGGTCGTGAATTGCCTGTCGATGTGCATTTCTACCTCTATGTCGCAGTTTCTCGCCGAGCTGTCCTTCAGACGGCGCAATGGTCCCCACAAGCCGGAAACTCATTTCCCGGCCAGTTCAACTCAACTCGTGAAGGTTGTTCCGGTCCCCCGAAGCCCCTTATCTAGTGGTTATGATCGCCGGAAACACTAAATATAGTGTTAACAAAAGGTTTCTTCCAGCGCTTTTTTACCCACCGGGTCGCTTAATCCGAGGTCAAGACACCCCACAAACCGGCGAGCCGCGTTCTGCGGCGAAACCGGTGCTTCATGCCCTCGGATTTGATGATTTGGCCGGATCCGGAACTCAACTCTTGCCGTCCCGACCTCGTCGCTCAGCGACCTTGACCCTATAAGCATCGACTCGGCGCCAAGCGTCAAGGGGTAGTTTGTGACGGATTTTTGAATACCAGATATTGTGGGGTGGGGGTGTGGAAAATGGGGAAGCCGCAAAGATTTTTTCCCTTTTTCGGGAAGCCCGGCGCGCCGGGGCGGAGCGGAAATTCAAGCTCTGTCAGGCGTTTACGCGTTAACCGTTTCGCGGTGGAAATTCTTGCCGAAGATTTTGTTGATTGACAGCATCTGCCCTGCAACTGTCCCGCGGCGGGATACGCCTACAAGGTCTTGTGCCTGCATGACGCCTCAAGCGGAGGCTTCAGGCCGCAGCGGAGAAAAGCTGAGTCGTGCGCAACAGATCGACGAGACCGGGTTCTTCGATCGTGTTGAGGGCTTCGGAGAGGCGCACCCATTTGCGCTTGCGCTGTTTGCGCTCGGGCCAGCGGCCGCGTTCTTCTTCGAGCTGCATCACATGGACATCGACATTGCACAGCACATCGCCGCTCTTCGGGCGAAGCTTGAGATATTCATAACTGCCGAGCGATTTGCCGACGGCGGTCGAGATGACACCGGCTTCCTCCCAGGCCTCCCGCTCAGCGGCGGTGGCGCCGTCCTCGTCGTCCTCGATCCAGCCCTTGGGCACGATCCAGCGGCCGGTGTCGCGACTGGTGATCAAAAGGACTTCGCGTCGCCCTTTACGTTCACGCATCACGAGGGCTGCAGCCTGGCGTGCGCCGGGCTCGCGGTCCTCGATCTCGACATGCGGCCGCACTCGTCCCGCGCCGATGGGGCGGAAATGATCGAGAATCGAAGAGAGACGGTCGAAGGCGCTCATGTCACGAATCGCTGATTGCACACGCTTTAAGGGTTGAGCGTTATCCTGTCACAATCAAGCGTGTGCCGATTGTTCCGGGCAGATATCGCGAAATCGGGGCTGCCGACATGGAAAAACCTCCCCGGGAGGCAGCCCGCAGAGGTTTTAGATAGGGAGTCCCGCTCCGGCTTCAACAAGTTCGCCTTCGCGCCCGGCGATCAGCCCTTGTGGCCGTTGGAAATCGGCTCCTGATAGGTGAAGCCCATATCCCAGGGGAAATAGATCCAGGTGTCCTGGCTCACCTCGGTGACGAAAGTGTCGACCAGCGGCCGCCCCTTGGGTTTTGCATAGACAGTTGCGAAATGGCCCTTGGGGAGCATGGCGCGCACGATACCCGCGGTCTTGCCGGTGTCGGTCAGGTCGTCGACGATCAGCACGCCTTCGCCCTCGGTTTCAAGGATGTCGGGGTGGACATCCTTGAGAATCTGCATCTCACCTTGCGTGGTGTAGTCGTGGTAGGAAGCCACGCAGACCGTGTCGATGCGCTTGATATTGAGCTCACGCGCCAGAATGGCAGCCGGAACGAGGCCGCCGCGGGTGATGCAGACGATCGCGTTCCATGTTTCACCAGTCCCGCTCAGGCGCCAGGACAGCGCGCGGGCATCGCGGTGAAACTGGTCCCAGGAAACGGGAAAGGCTTTTTCCGGCATCGACATGATCGGCTCCTTGCAACTGTCGAACTTTGTAGGTGCGCAAGGTTGCGCAATATCGAGCGGCACCCGTTATGCGCTGTCGATTATCCGCGCAAGCCCCTTGAGGGCAAGACATCGGGCGGTGTGTTCTGGGGATAAAAGGGGCGCAACGGAAAAGGGGCCGCGAACGGCCCCGTATCATCGTCTCTGAAAAACTCAGCGCGACAGAAGCGTCGGCACCTGCACCTTGCGCAGGACCGAGCGGGTCACGCCGCCGAAAAGCCACTCGCGCAGCCGCGGGTGACCATAGGCGCCCATGACCAGAAGGTCTGCGTTGGTCGCCTTCACATGCGCCTCGATGACCTGCGATGTCGAGCGGATGCCGCTGCCGATCGTGTCCACCGACACACGGATGCCGTGGCGGTCGAGACTGGCCGCGATCTGCGCGCCGGGCAGCGAACTGTCGATATCGGCCAGCTTGTCGGGATCGACGACGACGACCTGCACATCTTCAGCCGCCTTCAGAATTGGCAGGGCATCCTGCACCGCACGTGCCGCCTCGCGCGAACCGTCCCAGGCGATCAACACGCGTTTTGCGGGCGCGGTCACCTCTGTCTCGCTGCCGATCATCAGGACCGGGCGGCCTCCCTCGAACAGCATCGTCTCGAAATCGGTGGCCGGCGCGTTGTCCTTCGCATAATCGGTCTGACGCGCGACCACGATATCGGCCGTGCGTGCCGAAGACAGCGCCGAAGCCGCGCTGTCTCCGCCGGGCGTACGCAGGGCGCGCCATTCAAATGAAATGCCTTCGCGCTCGCAGGCCTTGGTGAAAACTTCTGCAACTGCGGACATGCGCTTGTCGGCTTCCTCGTAAAGCGCATTCAGCGTGGCTGCATCCGGCATGTCGATCGGGGCTGCCATCATCACGAATTGCGAAGGTTCTCCGTGGCATCCGACGAGATGAATGTCGCGGCCAGCGGGCAGATTGAGCGCGGCGTTGAGCACCGGTTCGACATCGTTGGGACAGGAGATAACGGCGAGAACGGTTTTGTAGGTCATGGAAGGTCTCCATTAACGGGGCGGGAAAGGATATGGCCCAAGAGGAGACTTTTCTGCGGCCGAAAGCCTTGATCAGGGTCAATCAGAATAAATTTGTGATCGATGCCGGTCAGCCGGCGCGGCTGGCCACTAGGTCATCGATCATTGCCTGAACCGCTTCGATGGCCGCATCGACATCGCTCTGCTCTATACCGCGCACCACGATCTCGTTGGCGAAACCCGTATCGGTGAAGCGGGGATAGGAGCCGATGGAAACCTGGGCGTGGGCTTGGGCGACCGCCCGCAGAGGCTCACCGATATCGCCTTCGGGCAGCGGGCATCCGATGGAGCGCGAGAGAACCTGCCGGCCCTTGCGCAACGTCGGCATCACATTGTCGAGCATCGCCTGAAAAACCGACGGCACGCCGGCCATCACATGGACGTTGCCGATCACGAACCCCGGCGCGATGGAGACCGGATTGTCGATATGCTCGGCGCCTTGCGGCATCCGCGCCATGCGCTTGCGTGCTTCGGTGAACTCGATGCCGCGCTTCTGATAATGTGCGGACATCAGCGCCATGGCCTTGTCGTCGTAAAGGCACGGCACGCCGAATGCGCGGGAGACCGCATCCGCGGTGATGTCGTCATGGGTGGGCCCAATTCCGCCCGAGGTGAAAACATAGTCGTAACCTTCCCTCAAGGCGTTGAGGGCGGAGACGATATGATCTTCCTCGTCACCGACGATGCGGACCTCCCTGAGTTCGATGCCTGCCGCCGTCAGCAGGTCCGCCAGATGCCCGATATTCTTGTCCTTGGTGCGCCCGGACAACAATTCGTCGCCGATTGCGAGCATGGCGGCGGTGACAGAGGCTGAGTTTTCCATGGGTAAGTCCTTTCGAGACCTCAGAAATGGAGGTCGCGCGCCACATTGGCAAGTCTCTATCCTAAATTGTCAACGCGCGCGGCGAGCAGCATTTGCCGGGCCGCGGCTGAAAGAGCGGTGAACAGTCAGTCAAACGTTCCGCCGCTGTCAATCGGTTAGGTGTGTCTTATGTTCGCAAGGACAGGTCGGCTACCCGAGGGGGCCGGTGAAACGCACTGACAAACTGGAGATTTGAAATGACCAAGCTGCTCGTTCTCTACTATTCCAGCTACGGCCACATGGAAGCCATGGCGAAAGCTGCCGCCGAAGGCGCCAAGGAAGCCGGCGCCGATGTGACCATCAAGCAGATCCCCGAACTCCTCACCGAAGAGCAGCAGAAGGCCGCCGGCTACAAGATGGACAAGGTCGGTGAAGTCGCCACCCCGGCTGAGCTCGCCGATTATGATGCCTTCATCATCGGCGCTTCGACGCGCTATGGCATGATGGCGTCGCAGATGAAGAATTTCTTCGACCAGACCGGTGGCCTTTGGGCTCAGGGCAAGCTGATCGACAAGGTGGCCTCGGTGATGGCCTCGACCGCCACCCAGCACGGCGGCCAGGAACTGGCGCTCGTCTCCACCCAGCACCTGCTTCAGCACCATGGCATGATCATCGTCCCGCTCTCCTACGCCTACCAGGGCCAGATGGGCGTGGACAAGATCCGCGGCGGAGCCCCCTACGGCATGACCACCATGGCCGATGGCGATGGCTCGCGCATGCCTTCCGAACAGGAACTGGAAGGAGCCAGGTTCCAGGGCAAGCGCACAGCCGAGATCGCCATCAAGCTCAAGGGCTGACCCCGCCCGACGCCGGTCCATCAGACGTTTCTGCGAGGGAGCGGGCAAGGCCGGGGCGTTCCAGACCACCCCGGCCCATGCCATCAGCCCGGACATGATAGAGGTCCGGGGACAGGCGTCCGGTCGCTCCAGTTCCGTCGACGCCACCCCAACGAGGCGGCCCGCGAGACAGTTCGCGGGCCGCTTTTTCTTTGCCGCTTCAAAAAGTGCGAAATAATTTAAAAGTTCTTCTGCCCTTGTGTCGGGTGACGGGATGGATTATGTACAGTCCATCGAATTTGTTTTTCGAACTTTGTCTCTGGCTCCACTGGCGCCAACTGCGATCTTCCTCTCTCAAATCGATTGACCCGATTGTCGCGCACGCTGCGCGCCAACGGATTTTCTATGACCGATTGAAAGGAAATCGTCATGAGCACTGGTACAGTGAAGTTCTTCAACACCGCCAAGGGTTTTGGATTTATCGAACAGGAAGGTGGCGGCTCGGACGTGTTCGTCCATGCAACCGCTATCGAGCGTTCGGACCTGAACTCGCTGGTCGAAGGCCAGAAGGTCAGCTTCGATATCGTCGAAGATCAGCGCAGCGGCCGCAGCTCTGCAGAGAACCTGCGCGCAGCGTAATGGTTTAGCGCTTCTGATCCGTGACCACGGATGTACTGGCACGGTATCATCGAGGCGTTTGGAAAGGCCGGGGCAACAGCCCGGCCTTTTTGCTTTTTGCGGGCCTCTTTCAGCCCGGATCAATTCGTCATGAAAGCACGCTCCAGTCCTGCCGGACGAATTTCCTCATGAAGGACGATGTCCAATGAGATTCTTCAAGCACATTGCAGCCGAGCCGATGGCCTGGCTTCTCTTCCTGGTCCTTGCGACAATCGGACTGGGCCTCGCCTATATCGTGCTATCGAGCCTGCATATCTGATTGGACACCAGCAACTTCCGGCTTGGTGAGGCTTGATCCCGGCGCGCCGCTCGGCTACCGCTCGTTTCCGTGCGGACGTGGCGGAATTGGTAGACGCAAGGGACTTAAAATCCCTCGGCCTTTGGTCATACGGGTTCGATCCCCGTCGTCCGCACCAGAGCCCTTAACTCACGCCACATTCGCGGCTTTCCGCTGCTTCTTTCCCGTCACCGCTGCAATCGAATCCGCCATTATGCCCACGCCCTTGTCGATTTCCGCTTCGGAGATGGTCAGCGGCGGGGCGATGCGGAAGACGCCGCCCATGCCGGGCAGCTTGACGATGTTCATGTTGAGACCGCGGCGGAAGGCTTCCTCGGAGATCCTCGAGCCCAGTTCGTGATCGGGTTCGCGGCTTTCGGCGTCGCGGATGATTTCAAGACCCAGGAACAGGCCGCGACCGCGCACATCGCCGACGCATTCGTGCTCGTTTTTCAAGGCCGACAAACCGTCGAACAGGCGCTTGCCGAGAGTGGCCGCGCGCTCGACCAGCCCTTCTTCCGCAACGATATCGAGAACTGCGGTACCGACGGCGGCGGGCAGGGGATCGGAGGCGTGGGTGGTGTAGAAGAGATAGCCGCGGGCATGCGCCTCTGCCTCGATTTCAGGCGTCGTCATGACGGCCGAGAGCGGAAGACCGGCGCCGATGGTTTTTGACAGGGTCAGAATATCTGGCTGCACGCCATCGCGTTCATGCGCAAACATCAGCCCGGTGCGGCCGATGCCGGTCTGCGCCTCGTCGAGGATCAGCAGCATGCCGCGCTCGTGGCACTTCTGCTTGAGGACCGCGAGATAGCCTTCGGGCAGTTCCAGCATNCCNCCGCTCGACAGGATCGGTTCGGCGATGAAGGCNGCGAGGTTGCCCGTCGACTGGCTGTCGATGAGTGCAAAGGCGTCCTCNATCTCGGTGCGCCAGTCGAGCGAGCCATCGGGGTTCTTGAAGCGCGGNCGGAANGCGTTGGGNNTGGGNACNGCGAGCGAGCCGACNGTGGCGGGNCCGTAGCCCTTGCGNCCNGCAGAATAGGTGGCCGAGGCGGCNGCTCCCGTCATGCCGTGCCAGCTCTTCGAGAAGGCGACGACNTCGTGCTTGCCGGTCACCAGCTTGGCCATGCGGATCGCCGCCTCNTTGGCCTCGCCGCCGGTGGACAANAGGAGNACNTTGTCNAGACCCGGNGCGAGCGCNGCNAGCCGTTCGGCNAGCTCGACGACCGGGCGCGTGAGCATGCCGGAAAAGAGNTGTGCGACGGTNGCCACCTGGCGCTGCACCGCCTCNACNATCTTCGGATGCGAATGGCCGACGAGCGCGCTCATCTGGCCCGAGGTGAAATCGAGGATCGNCCTGTCATCCGCGTCGTAGACATAGGACCCCTTGGCCCGCTCGATGATGGCGGGCTCGAAGGCGCCNGCGCCGGNATANCGGATCAGGTGNTTGTCGGCNGAGGCCCAGAAGGCGCGGTCNTCNTTCTTCGACATNTCCAAAATCCCTTCACGTGCGGGGTGAAANTCTGTCAGCCATGGTAGCGGCTGGCGGGNTGCGCGCAAAATTGATAGTTTTCCGCTTCTAGTATAAGGAAAATTGATATGAAGGCGCCGCTCGACCCCAGACTTCTGATGACGTTCGTGCAGGCCGCGCGGCTCGGCTCGCTCAGTGCCGCGGCAGTGCAGGTGGGGCGCACTCAGTCGGCGGTGACCATGCAAATGCGCCGGCTCGAAGAGGCGGTGGGTCAGGAACTCCTGCACCGTGCAGGGAGCGGCGTGCGACTGACCGGGAGCGGCGAACGGTTTCTGGGCTACGCGGAGCGCATCCTCAGCCTGTCGGAGGAGGCGGTCTCTACGGTCGGCGGTAAAACCCTGTCTGGTTCGATCGTCTTCGGCTGCCCGGAAGATTATCTCGTTTCGCACTTTCCGCCGTTGCTCGAGGGATTCGGCAAGGCGCATCCGGAGGTCGAGATCCGCGTGGTGGCCGCTTCGACGGATCAGCTGCGACGGCTGTTGCAGTCCAAGCAGGTGGATCTGGCGCTTGTCTCGACGCTCGACCTCGATGCCGGAGAGGAGGTCATCACCACCGAGGCGCTGGTCTGGGTCGGGGCTGAGCCTTCCCTGGAGGCCGGACGCTTTGCCGAACCGCTGCCACTGGCGCTGACGGCTTCCAACACACTCGACCACCGCGCGGCCTGCGATGCGATGGCGCGCGCCGGGCTCAGATACCGGATCGCCTATGCNAGCAACAGCCATGCCGGACTGGTGGCGGTCACGCGCTCGGGCCTTGCGGTCAGCGTGATGACGGAGAAATCGGTGCCGCCAGATCTCCATGTGCTCGGCGATCCGTTGCCGGCCTTGCCGCGGCTCGGCATACGGGTCGCCTATGCGGAGACAGGGCGTTCGTCTGCCGCCCGNGCCTTCGGCGATCATATTGCCGAGATTTTGGCGTTGGAGGCCGGGGCGGGCGGATAGGTCGCGTTACGGAGCGATCTTGAAACCGATCCTGAGACCGCCCCAATGCCGGCCCTTGACGTGAATCGGCGCGGAGAGGTCCTTCATCAGCGCGAAATTGCCGCCGCCCATGTCGCGACGGTAGGTCTGCAGCAGGAAGGGGCGCGTGCTGCGGCCCGCAGCCAGTCCCGTGCGGTCGTTGAAGATTCGCCGGTTGCGGCAATTGGCGGCGTTCCAGACCGGATCGTCGCTTTGCNGATGTGAATAGATCTTGTTGTGGGTCGGCAGGTAACCGTTGCGGTCGACGGCTGCACAGAACGTCACGCGCGGATCGAAATCGAGCATGCCNTCCTGGATCGCAGGCATCAGCTTGTCGGTGAGCCGCGAGAAGCGNGTNGTGACCTGCTGCGGATTGGTGCCCGCAATCGGGACATAATTNTCATCGAAGAGGTCGTCGAGACGGCACAGACCTTTGTCGATGGCGTTCTCGAACAATGCNCCGGCTTCNTTCGCTGCTTCGATACAGCGGCGGATGAGTGGCGTGTCCTCGGTCTCGATGCCGCTTGCGGCGACGAGCCCGATCACGTCTTCCGAGAAGCCGACCAGCTTGTCGATCCGCTGCGAGGCACTGGTGAGCTGCTCGCTCGACTGGCTGACATCACGGTCGAGTTCGGAGACNTTCGAGAGCACGCGNGCGCANATCTGCGTCGTGTGTTCGACGGGATCGGTGATCCGCTCGATATCGCCGATCATGCCTTCCACGGTTTTGCCGAAGCCTGTGAACTTGTGAAGTTCGCCGTCGATCTCGGTCGAGCGCTGATAGGCGGTATTGGCGACGGATTCGTTTTCGGCGTTGCGCGATTGCAGGTCCGCGACGACACCCCGCAGGGCTTCGAGCCGGGCGACCATGTCGCGCGAGACGTTTCCGGTCTTGTCGGCAAGCTGCTTGACCGCGTCGGCGACAACCGCGAAGCCGCGNCCCGCGTCNCCGGCATGAGCTGCCATGATGCCGGCATTGACCGCNAGCAGCTGGGTCTGTGTGGCAATGCCGCGAATGGATTCGGAAAAGCCGTGAATTTCGCGAATCTGGGCGGAAACCTCGTCGAGAACGCGGGTCACTTCGCCGGCGCTGCTCGCCATTGACTTCATGTCTGCCACCGCATTGCCGAGGATCGACGACATGCTTTCGGTGGTTTCGGTCAGNCCGGCGCGCGTGGCCTGTGCTGCATCGATGGCCCCGCGAGAGGCTTCGGCAACGGTTTTGTTGGAGGAGGCGATCTGGTCGATNTCGCCGGTCAAGGCATGGAAGGCGGCCGCATGCTTGTCGAGCGCCTGCGACACGTCGCCGACGACACCGGACGTGTCTGCGATATTGACCGACAGCTCGCCGATGCTCGAACCGATCTGGTTCATCGCATCCTTCAGCTTGCCGATATCCTCCTTCGGGGCTTCGGCAATCCCGGAATGCAACTCTTCATTGGTCTCGAAAGAGTCGGGAGAACCCGTCTCTTCAGCCGCTATGGCAAGATTCAACGCATGCATGTCTCACTCCCAATTCCCCGTAAGGTAGAGTTAGGATGGTTAAAGGAGTGATAATTGCAAAGGCGAGTGGCTGAAATCCTAACGTGCAATCNGGCGGCAGGCCCGTCAGTCGCGCCAGAATAGCGGCGAGAACAGAACAAGCATCACCAGAATTTCGAGACGGCCCATCAGCATGAGGATCGAGAGGATCACCTTGGCCGGATCGCTCAGGATCGCGAAATTGCCGGCGGGCCCGATAATGTCGCCGATACCGGGGCCGACGTTGGCAAGGGCGGTGATCGAACCGGAGATCGATGTCTCGAGGTCGAGCCCGGTGGCAGCCAGCGCGATGCCGCCGACNACCCAGAGGAAGAGATAGGAGCANATGAANAGGAANACCGACCGCACCATCTCGGGATCGACGGTCACCGTGCCGTAACGGATATTGTGNATNCCGTGCGGATAGATGAGNCGGCGAACGCCCGCCCGCACGGCGCTCGAGATNATGACGATNCGNTANGTCTTGATGCCGCCCGCGGTCGATCCNGAACAGCCNCCCAGGAATGTGAGGAAAAAGGCGATCGCCACCATGAACGGCCCCCACTGGGTATAGTCGGCCGACGCATAGCCCGTGGTGGTGATGATCGAGACGATGTTGAAGGCTGCGTGCGAGATTGCGAAGCCGAAACTCTCTTCGTTGCCGAGCCGCAGATAGACAGTCACCATTAGCGTGGCGCAGGCGATGATCACCAGATAGGCGATGATCTGCGGGTCCCTCAGCGCATCGAGCCGGCCACGCGCCATGAAGAGGATGAGNACCGANAACGGCATGCCNGCNATCGTCATGAAGATCGTCGACGTCCAGAGCAGCGGCAGGGANTGNGCGAANGCNCCGAANGACGCGTCGCGTGTCGAGAACCCGCCTGTCGCCATGGTGGTCATNGCGTGGTTGACNGCATCGAAAAGCCCCATGCCNAAGGTGCCGTAAAGTACNGCACAGGTAGCCGTCAGNCCGAAATAGATGGCNAAGAAGGCGCGNACGAAGACCGCGAAACGCGCAAACGGCTTCTCGTTGGTGTCCGACGATTCCATCTTGAAATAGGAAAATCCGCCCACGCGCAGAAACGGCAGCACGAGAAGACCCAGCGCCACGATACCGATACCGCCGATCCACTGCAGCAGCGAGCGCCAGATCAGGATGCCGGGTGCGAGATGGTCGAGCCCGCTGATGACGGTGGAGCCGGTGGTCGTGACCGCCGATACACTTTCGAACAGCGCATCGACGAAGCCGATGCCGAGCGAGGAAAGATAAAGCGGTATCGCCCCGCAAATGGCGAGCGTCATCCAGAGAAAATTGACGACGAGGAAGCCGAGTCGCTTGGAGAAGGCAGCCGGGTTGCCGCGTGTCGCCATTGCGGCTGCCAGGCTACCCGCTCCGATGAAGAACGCCGATAGCGCGAAGACCTTCCAGTCCTCGTTGGAATAATAGAGGTCCACCATCGCCGGCACCAGCATGGCGGTGGCGAGATAGAGCCCGAAAACGGAGGCGATGAAGATCGCGGATCGAAATGTCTGGCCGTTCACGCCATGCCTCGTCATCGCGCCGCGCCGCCCGTTTCCGGTTGGCTTTCGGCAATCCCCATGCAATAGACCGGCCATGGATAAAACTCAATCGCCCGATGGCTTTCACTCACAGGTGGACAGCGCGCTCGAGACGATGCGCGATCTGTTTGCCGAAACACCGCTGCAACTCAACGATCATCTGTCGAACCGCTACGGTGCCCGTGTCTGGCTCAAGCGCGAGGATCTCTCGCCGGTCCGCTCCTACAAGATCCGCGGGGCGTTCAATTTCATCCGCAAGGCGATCGAAGCCGATGGCGGGCCTGACACGTTCGTCTGTGCCTCGGCGGGCAATCACGCGCAGGGTTTCGCCTATGTCTGCCGCCATTTCGGCCGCAAGGGCGTGGTCTTCATGCCGGTCACGACACCGCAGCAGAAGATCGACAAGACCCGGACGTTCGGGGGCGAGTTCATCGAGATCCGCATGATCGGCGACACGTTCGACGCGTCCTATGCCGCCGCAATCGCCTATGCGCGGGATCACCAGGCGCTGATGGCGCCGCCCTTCGATCATCTCGACATCATCCAGGGGCAGGCGACGGTCGCGGCCGAAATTGCCGCGCAACTGCCGGAAAGCGAAAAGCTCGATCTCGTCATCCTGCCGGTTGGCGGGGGCGGGCTGGCCGCGGGCATCACCCGCTATTTCGAGGACGATCTCGACGACAGCGCCTTCCTGTTCGCCGAACCGGCCGGGGCGCCGAGCCTTGCGGAGAGCCTGAAAGCCGGCAAGCGGCTGAAACTTCCCAAGGTCGACAACTTCGTCGATGGCGCATCGGTGGCGGAAATAGGCGCGGTCAATTTCGATCTGCTCAAGCATTTCAACGCCGGGCAGGTGATCACGCCGCCAGAAAACGCGATCTGCGTCACGATCAGCGAGATCCTGACCACCGAAGGCATCGTGCTGGAACCGGCCGGTGCGCTGGCGCTGACCGCGCTCGACACGCTTCCGAAAGCCGAGATCGAGGGCAAGACCATCATCGTCGTCGTCTCTGGCGGCAATTTCGACTTCGAGCGGCTGCCCGACGTCAAGGAGCGCGCGATGCGTTATGCCGGGCTGAAGAAATATTTCATCCTGCGGCTGCCGCAGCGCCCCGGCGCGCTACGCGATTTCCTTGAACTGCTCGGCCCCGACGATGACATTGCCCGCTTCGAATATCTGAAGAAGACCGCGCGCAATTTCGGNTCGATCCTGATCGGNATCGAGACCAGGTCGCCGGANAATTTTCCGCGCCTNATGGAATCCTTCGATCAGGCAGGTCTCGGCTACGAGGACATCACCGAAAACGAGATCCTNGCCAACCTGATCATCTAGGGTCAGGACCAGATCGGGCGTCCTTCGGATCGGACGAATTTGNACGGGCTGCTTTGTCGCNAGGCCTTGAAAGGCTTCANCCTTCCTGCGGCCTCGCTTCGCGCATCCGCACAAATTCNCTCCGACCATTCCANCCAGATTAACAGGTCCTGACCCTAGCCGTTTTCGACGGTGAACAGCCTGCCGCGCTCCGTCACGAGCACGATCAGGAACGCGCCGAGCCCGAAGCTGAAGAAGGCTGTCGAGATCGGAAGTACCGTTCCGTCGAAGGCCTGTCCCACGAGCCCGCCCAGCACCGCGCCGCCGGTGAAGGTGAGCGTGCCGATGAGCGATGTCGCGGTCCCNGCCAGATGNCCCAGNGGCTGCATGGCGATCGAGTTGAAATTGCCGGCGACGAGCCCGAAGCTCATCATGGCGATTGCGAGCAGCGTGAACATGACCGCGAATGGCGGTGTGCCGATCAGCGCGAGTACGAACATTGTGAACGACACGCTGACGAAGCTGACCATGGCCGCATGCGACATCCGGCGCATGCCGAGCTTGCGCACCAGCCGCGCGTTCATGAAACTCGCGATCGCCATGCCGACGGCGTTGCCGGCGAATGCGAGCGCAAACCACTGTCCGAGGCCGTAAATGTCGTCGAANATCTGCTGCACCGAGACAACCATGGAAAACAGCGCGCCGAAGAACAGCGTCGAGGCCAGCGAGTAGCCGGCAGCGATCCGGTTCGTGGC
This sequence comes from Hoeflea sp., assembly GCA_002707605.1. Lineage (GTDB taxonomy): Bacteria > Pseudomonadota > Alphaproteobacteria > Rhizobiales > Rhizobiaceae > Pseudohoeflea. Next base: position 536,279 of record PANK01000001.1, on the reverse strand, counting down.
TATCTCCACGGCAGCTTGCGCGATCGAGCGGACGGCCAGGCTGCGCCGGTTTTCAGGTGCCAGNGTTTCGCCGATCTTGGTGTAGCACCAGAAGCACANCAGCAGCGAACCGGTGCCGAGNAAGGTGAATATCCANTGCCACTCGGCGATCATGATGATGCCTTGGCCGATCGCAGGCGCGAAGATCGGGACCACCATGAAGGTGGTGAAGATGTAGCTCATCACACGGGCCATGTCGCGGCCNTCGAAACAGTCNCGNATGACNGCAGAGGTNGTGATGCGCNCGCCCGACGCACCGATGGCCTGGCACACGCGNGTGGCGAGCAGGAACTCGAAACTCGGCGCGAAACTGGCGGCAAATGAGGCGACGGCATAGAAAACCAGGCTGCCGATCATCAGCGTCTTGCGCCCGAAGCGGTCGGCAAGCGGCCCGAAGAAGAGCTGGGCAATTCCGAAACTTACCGTGAAGGCGACGATGACCAACTGCCGGTCATTGTCGTCGGTCAGCTGGTAATCGTTGCCGATATCGGCAAGCGCGGGCAGGAAGATGTCGATGGAGAACGCGACGATGGAGGTCAGCGCTGCCATCAGCACTATAAACTCGTTGAAGCCGATCGTGCCGGGCAGCCTGTAGCTCTGGGACGGGGCAGCGGTATGCTGGTCGGAACGCTTGTCGAGCATGAGAACTCCATCCGCACGGCGCCGAACGTGGCGCGCGTCATGCGTATTCGCTCAGAAATGGTGGACGCGCGGCCGGGCGGAGATGTCCGGGGGCGCTTCGCGGCGGGCAGGGATCGCCTGGATCCAGTAGCCTTGCTCTAGGTACCTCTACGTAGGTCTGCGGGCAAGACCCAAATATCTCGGTCAGAGTGACCGGAAGATCCAAAGAGGGAGCGGTATTCGTTGCCGCTCCTCCAAAGGGTGTTCAGGATATGTCGGAAAAGAATTTGGCAAGAATGCGTGCCACCGTCTCGGGCATTTCCATTGGCGAGAGATGTGGGCCGTCGATCCAGTCGAGCCGNGCACCNGCAATACCTTCCGCAAGCGTTATCGANGCTGATGGNGCAACCATTTGGTCGCGTCGGTTGCCCAGAACGAGCGTTCTCGCTNTTACTGCGNTGAGATCGGCGGTGATATCGACCGATTTGTCCANTTCAGCCTGCAATGCAACGCCAGTCCAGTTCATGGTNTCAATCATAGCGCTGACGACCACATCGAGATCGCCCATGCCGGCGACATATTCCGGGNTGAAACCGCTGAGNAGCATNAGCCGCGCCAAGGCGCCGGGGTCGCGNCTNGCAAGGTCGATCCAGTGNTCGAACATCATCAGTGATCGCGGATCACCTCCGTTCGCGAACCCGCCAAGCGAGACGAGGCTGGTCACGCGNTCCGGATGACGGGCTGCGATGCGGATGGCGACCGCCGCTCCGAGNGAAAATCCGGCGAGATCGAATGTTGCAACGCCTGCGTGATTGACGGCGGCCAGAACCTGATCGGCAATGTGATCGAGCGTCAGATGGGNGGCCGGATCCTTNGTGAGGCCGGAGCCGGCATAATCGGGCCTCAGGATGCGCCGACCCGAAAGACNCTCGGCAACGCCGCTCCAGTTGGCCTCGCCGTCTCCGCCGGTGCCGTGGATCAGAACCAGAGCCGGGCCTTCGCCCNNATCGCGGTAACCGATAGCCGCGTTGCNGTGGTTGAAATACTCGATCTTTGTCATTGGGAAGTCTCCGTCTTGATTTGACGGCGACACTCATGCACCCTGACAGTNCTGTCAGGGTCAAGGTGCTTTTTNCNGGAGAATGGAATGCAGATCGGTGAAATCGCCGCGCGCAGCGGCATTAGTGTGCGCATGTTGCGCTACTATGAGAGCCAGGGACTTCTCAGGCCGGNGCGCGGGGAAAGCGGGTACCGGGTCTATACCGAAGTGGANCTCGAGGAAGCNCGCCGCATACGGCAACTCGNCGATGCGGGACTGACCATCGAGGCCATGCATGATCTGCTGCCCTGTGTGATCAGCCCGGAACCGCGNTTTCATCCGTGCGAGAACCTTCGCGCACGGCTTGCNGGNGAAATCGAGAAGCTGGACCGGAAACTGAACGATATCGAGCGTTCGCGCGCGCTGATTTCCGGCTANTTGGAAAATCTCTAGCGGCGTCCGGCGGGNACTTCGCCCGCNACCTCNCGAAACGGGTCGACGACGCGCCAGCCGAATTCGAGNAGNGGTAGTGCGGCCCGGGCAACNTCGACCATNTCGTCGATCAGNGCCCGGCCATCGAGCAATTCCGGGGCGAAGGGACGGGAGAGCGCAATGTGCTTGAGCTTGAGAAGTTCGAGCATCTCGGGGTCCTCGATNGCCTCGAACCCGCGCGGCGGCCGTTTGAGCATGTCACGCTCGATAAAACTGTGCCCGCGCTGGATGAGCGGTGCAACCGCGGCCCGAAACGCCCCCGGTTTTTCGATGATTGCCTCGCGGAACGCGCGCAGCTCCTCACCTTCGAGGCGATAGAAGCCGGCGCCCACGAAACAATTGTCGGGAGCGATGTTGATGTAGAGAAGGCCCGGATCCTTCTTCGCACCCGAGCGCGTGATGACCGCACCGAGATTGGTCTTGTACGGTTCCTTGTTCTTCGAAAAACGGACATCGCGATTGATGCGGAAGATGCTCTGCTTCGCCGAACAGGTCAGCGGAATGTCCTCATCGGCAAACCGCGCGGCGATATCATCCATCAGCGCCGCAAGCGGCTCCCGCAATTCGGTTTCGTAGATGTCGCGATTGTCCTCGAACCATTCCCGGTTCTGGTGAAAGCCGAGCGCTTTCAGGAAGGGCAGGGTTTGCGGGCCGAAGCCGGAATAGGAAGTTTCCGTCACTGCGCGGCCTCTTGTGCATCTGTGTATCCGGACAGCGTGCCGTTGATCACGTACTCGAGGATGGACACGACTTCCTCGGGTGTCTTCGCAACGGCAAGTGCGGCCGCATCGACTTCCTTGAGCGCGTGGGCATGCTCATCCTGGTGCATGACGATCAGCGGCTTGCCCAGCGCTGCGGCATAGCCCGCGTCGAAAGCCGCGTTCCATTGCTTGTATTTCTCTCCGAAGCGGACGACGACCACGTCCGCCTTGCCGATCAACGTGCGGGTGCGGATGGCGTTGATCTGCGCGCCCTTGTGATCGTGCCAGAACTTGTCCGGCTCCTTGCCAAGGATGGCGACTCCGACATCATCCGAGGCTTCATGATGGGTGACAGGGGCGGAGAAAGAGACCGGCAAGCCCGCAGCCTTCGCACCTGCTTCGATCTGCTCGCGCCAGTCGGTGTGGATTTCCCCGGAAAGGTAGATGGTCCATGTCATGATCATGTCTCCTGTCTGATTTTGTTCGCGGGGCAGTTTTCGGCCGGGCGATCTTCTCTCGAAACCGAAGTGCCGGCACTGCCGGATCTGTCACACCAACGATTTGATATCCTTCCCGACTTCACTCAAATCGTTGCCGAGCTGATGATCCCGGTTGTCGAGGCGGCGGGTAACGGCTTGAGGTATCGCCCGGGCGTAGAGCTCGAGATGCGCGAACGGCACTTCCTCGTCTTCGGTGCCGTGATAGATGTAGACGGGTAGACCGTCCGGCAGCTTGCCACCCAGCTTTTCCTGGGGCTCGATGTCGCCGGTCGGCCAGCCGCCGTCGCCAAGGAAGGGCGCTGCCAGCAGCATCAAACACAGAAACGAGCGCTCGGGTGCATCTTCGGCAAGCGTGTTGACGAGAACCGTCGCGCCATAGGAGTGGCCAACGAGGACGGCATCGTCATCGAGGCTGGCCAGTTCCTGTGCAATGGCCTCTCTCCAGCTCAGATGATCCGGATCTGCCTCACTCGGCATCCGGGGGTAACGCATTTCGTAGTCGGGACCGAGTGCTTCCTCAAGGCTGGCGACCAAGCGGTGGTCCCATTCATCATGCGTTCCCCCGCCGGCACCCTGAATAAACAGCACCTGACGTGTCACTGCCTATATCCTCGATACAAACGGCGCACGATCAGCGCCTGTTGAAACGAAAAGAGGCGGAAAATCCGCCTCTTTTACGCGTTTTTTAAAGTGCCGTGCCAATCAGGCAGCCTTTACCGGCACGCCCTTCTCCTGAAGGTGCTGCTGGAGCTCGCTGGCCTGGAACATCTCGCGGATGATGTCGCAGCCACCGACGAATTCGCCCTTGACGTAGAGCTGCGGAATGGTCGGCCAGCTCGAATAATCCTTGATGCCCTGGCGCAGATCGTCGTCGGCAAGAACGTTGATGCCCTTGTAGGGAACGCCGAGGTAATCGAGGATCTGCACGACCTGGCCGGAGAAGCCGCACTGCGGGAACTGCGGCGTGCCCTTCATGAACAGGACGACGTCGTTGGATTTGACTTCATTGTCGATGAATTCATTGATGGCGGTCATAAACTGTCCTTTCGCATCCGGGTTCAAGGCCCGACGGGGTTCTTGCCCTGAAATAGCCCTTCGGCTGCGACAATACAAGCCGAAGGCCATGCGCGAGGCGACAGGAATCGACGATGAATCGCTATCTCCTCCTACTGTTTTCCGTGATCGTTACGCTCGTGGTGGTCGTGACCCTGTGGTGGGCCTTGACCTCACGGGCCGAGATCGAGCCGGCTCAAGGGGTGGAGGGCGACGACGTGGAAGAACTGGCGCACAATTGCCGGAAGACGAGCGTTGACGACATTCGCTACGTTGTCTGCGAGATAGACCCGGCAACCGCCGACCTCCAGCTCTTTCATGCCAATGCGGATGGCAAGCCCTGGGGCGATGTTGAGGGTTTCGTCGCATCCACGAAAGATGACGGCCGGACGCCGGTGATTGCGATGAATGCCGGCATGTATCATTCCGACCTCAGTCCCGTTGGCCTTCTGGTCGAGGCCGGCGAAGAGATATCGCCGGTCAACACGTCAGGCGGTTTCGGCAATTTCTTCCTCAAGCCGAACGGCATCTTCTATGTCGATGAGTCAGGCACGGCTGGCGTGATGGAGACGGAAGCCTATGTGACCGCCGGTATCACGCCGCGCATCGCCTCTCAGTCGGGGCCGATGATGGTGATCGATGGCGAACTCCACCCCCGGTTTCTCGTCGACGGCACGTCGACCTACACCCGCAACGGCATCGGGGTGAGGGCGGATGGAACGGTGGTGATGGCGCTGTCGCTGGACCCGGTGAATTTCTACGGCTTCGGAATGGCCTTCAAGAATGCCTTTGATTGCCCGAACGCGCTGTTTTTCGACGGCTCGGTCTCGGCGCTTTATGCCGATGGCACTGTGTATGCTGAAAAGCGCGAGCCTGCAGGGACCGTGATTGCGGTGATGGAATAGGCGCGAAAGCGAGCGCTGCCCTCTTCCTCTCCCCCCCTTTGCGGGGGAGATGTCACCGAAGGTGACAGAGGGGGGAAGGAAGCAAAACTCGGAGTTTGAGGAGGGTACCCCCTCTGTCTGCTGGCGCAGACATCTCCCCCGCAAGGGGGGGAGAGTGGAGTGTGGCACCGCGCCTTTTCAGCTGGTATGATCTCTCCACTCGTCATTCTCGGGCTTGACCCGAGAATCCATTCCGCGATGCGGCTTAACGGTATGGATGCCCTGATCAAGTCCGGGCATGACGAAGAATGGAGGCCGCTGCGTGATGGACGTCTTACAAGCCGGACCTGCATCGGGCGGCATTGGATACTCGGGGCAAGCCCGAGGACGACGAAGAGAGGGGTATGACGAAAGAGGGGTAGCCGCCGGAAGCCCCTACGACGATGTGCGCCGCGAGGTGGTCTTCCGCGTCGTCCGTCGCTTCGTACGCGTCCGCGTGCTGGCGCGTTTGGCGAGACGCTTCGTCTTCGTTTTGCGGGTGGTGGTCTTTTCGCCGAGAACGGCCTCGATCAGCGCCTTTTCGAGCGTCGAGGTTACTTTGCGGCGGAGTGTCGTGGACTTCCGCCGCCGCCGTCGGGGCTTGGTCAGTTCCTTGGCCGCGGCATCAACGACATCGGCAATGAACTCGTTGAAGAAGCCGGCCATGAGGAAAGCCTATTCAGGCACGGAGGTCTGAAGGGCGAGCGCGTGAAGGATGCCGCCCATATTGCCCTTGAGTGCCTCGTAGACCATCTGGTGCTGCTGCACGCGCGACTTGCCCCGGAAGCTCTCGGCCACGACCTCGGCTGCGAAGTGATCGCCGTCGCCGGCAAGATCGCGGATCTTCACCGTCGCGTCGGGGATACCTTCCTTGATCATCGCTTCGATGTCGCCAGCCTTCATGGGCATTCCGGGTACTCCTCGTTTCCGTCCTGTGCAGCGGATGCTGCCTGATACTATTCCGCCGCTTCCGCGGCGGTTGCTTCCATATAGTCAGGAAACCACGATTCATGCGCATTGCGCAATTGGCTGACGTCGAGGCTCAGGAGCCCCTCGACAGCGAATGTGTCGCCGCCCACGGTGCCGAGCTTGCGGAACGGCACGCCTGCGCCTTCCGCGTTGACCATCAGGAAATTGCCCATGTCGGCGGGAACGGTGACCACGTAGCGCGCCTGATCCTCGCCGAATAGAACCGCATGCGCGGGACCGGCGGCTTCAGAAATGTCGATCGACATGCCGAGGCCGGAGGCAATCGACATTTCGGCGAGCGCGAGCGCCAGCCCGCCTGCGGAAATGTCGTGGCAGGCGGTGGCCTGGCCGTTGCGGATCAGCGAGCGGATGAAATCGCCGTTGCGCTTCTCGTCGCCGAGATGAACCTCCGGCGCGGGGCCGTCCGCAAGGCCCAGAACGTCGCGCATATAGACCGACTGGCCGAGATGGGTGCCGTCGCCGCCGAAGAGCAGCACGACGTCGCCGTCCTGCATCGTGCCGATCTTGGCCATCTGTGCCCAGTCCGGGATGAGGCCGACGCCGCCGATGGTGGGGGTGGGCAGAATGCCTTCGCCGTTGGTCTCGTTGTAAAGAGAGACGTTGCCCGAGACGATCGGGAAGCCGAGGGCGCGGCAGGCTTCGCCGATGCCCTCGATGGCCTTGACGAACTGGCCCATGATCTCGGGGCGCTCGGGATTGCCGAAATTGAGGTTGTCGGTGGAGGCCAGAGGCTCGGCGCCCACGGCGGTAAGGTTGCGCCAGCATTCGGCGACCGCCTGCTTGCCGCCCTCGAACGGATCGGCCTCGACATAGCGCGGCGTCACGTCCGAGGAGAAGGCCAGCGCCTTGGTCGGATGGCCCTCGACGCGCACCACACCGGCGTCGCCGCCCGGGATCTGCAGCGAATTGCCCTGGATCAGCGTGTCGTACTGTTCCCACACCCAGCGGCGCGAGGAATTGTTGGGCGAGCCCAGCAGCGTCAGCAGCGCCTGGCCGTAGTCTTCCGGCTCGGCGACATCGGTTGCGGCAAGCGGCGAGTAGCGGCCCGGCTCGCGCCAGGGGCGGTCATACTCAGGTGCTTGGTCGCCCAGTTCCTTGATCGGAAGGTTGGCCACTTCCTCGCCCTGGTGGAGCACCCGAAAACGAAGGTCGTCTGTGGTCTTGCCGACGATGGCGAAGTCGAGACCCCATTTGACGAAGATGGCTTCCGCCTCGTCCTTCTTGGCAGGCTCGAGAACCATGAGCATGCGCTCCTGGCTTTCCGACAGCATCATCTCGTAGGCGCTCATGTTCTCTTCGCGCACCGGCACCTTGTCGAGATCGAGTTCGATTCCGAGATCGCCTTTGGCGCCCATTTCGACCGCCGAGCAGGTCAGCCCCGCGGCACCCATGTCCTGGATGGCGATGACGGCGCCGGTCTGCATGAGTTCGAGGCAGGCTTCAAGCAGGCATTTTTCGGTGAAGGGGTCGCCGACCTGAACGGTGGGGCGCTTTTCCTCGATCGTGTCGTCGAACTCGGCAGACGCCATGGTCGCGCCGCCGACACCGTCGCGGCCGGTCTTGGCGCCGAGATAGACGACGGGCAGGCCCACGCCCTTGGCTTCGGAGAGGAAGATAGCGTCGGTCTTGGCGAGACCAGCCGCAAAAGCGTTGACGAGGCAGTTGCCGTTGTAGCGGGCGTCGAATTCCACTTCGCCGCCGACGGTCGGCACGCCGAAGGAGTTGCCGTAACCACCGACACCGGCGACAACACCGGCCACGAGATGGCGGGTCTTGGAATGGTCGGGTGCGCCGAAGCGCAGCGCGTTCATCGCAGCAATCGGACGCGCGCCCATGGTGAAGACGTCGCGCAAAATGCCGCCGACTCCGGTCGCGGCCCCCTGATAGGGTTCGATATAGGAGGGGTGGTTGTGGCTCTCCATCTTGAAGATCACGCAATCGCCGTCGCCGATATCGACCACGCCGGCGTTTTCGCCGGGCCCGTGGATCACGTAAGGGCCGGTGGTGGGCAGCGTGCGCAGCCACTTCTTGGACGACTTGTAGGAGCAGTGCTCGTTCCACATCGCAGAGAAGATGCCGAGTTCGGTGAAGCTCGGCTCACGGCCGATCAGCTCGAGGATACGCTCGTACTCATCGGGCTTGAGGCCGTGGGCGGCAATCAGCTCTTCGGTAATGGCGATGGTGTTTGGAATGGACATGGGCAACTGTCTTTCGGAAACGCTAGGGTATCAGGGGCGTTGTCTGGCCTTCGTATAACGCAGGCGGTGCGCTGATGGCACCCGTTTTGAACGCGCTATCCCCCGAAGAAGGCCTGTTTTTCATGCGCAGCCGGATGCGCCCTTCGACCAGCGGCCGACATCGGCCTTGATCCGGGGCGAAAGGGCGGAATCGGTCAGCGGGCCGTAAAGGCTTACATCGGACCCCATGGCGGCAATGACCAGTTGGGGCAGCGACTGCGGCTTGCCGCGCGGAATGACGAGAAGGCGCGGCGTGCCGGAGGTGTCGAGCTCCGGCACGATACCATAGGCCTTGAACGCGTCGTCCTTGAGCCAGCACTGATGGGCCTGGGTGTTGACCTTCTGCAGCGTCGAAACGGCCTGTGCGTGCGCCGAGCCCGACGACGGCTTCGGCGTCTGGTTGCAACCGGCGAGGGCGGCGGCCGCGACGGCCGCAAGGGAGAGGGCGGTCAGGCGGCGCGCCGTGATCATGCGGCGACTTCCAGAGCGGCAGCGAACAGGGCCCGGCCATCATCCCCGCCATGGGCGGATTCGATCAGGTTTTCCGGATGCGGCATCATGCCGAGCACGTTGCCGGCTTCGTTGACGATACCCGCGATGTCGTTCATCGAACCGTTGGGGTTGGTGCCCTCGGCATAGCGGAAGACGACCTGGCCTTTGTCTTCGATGGATTTGAGCGTGGCTTCGTCGGCGACATAGTTGCCGTCGTGGTGAGCAACCGGGCAACGGATGATCTGNCCNTGNGTGTAGCCCGANGTGAANGANGTNGANGCNTTGGTNACNTCNAGNTTCACTTCGCGGCAGACGAATTTGAGCGAGGCATTGCGCATNAGNGCNCCNGGCAAGCAGNCCGCATTCGACGAGGATCTGGAANCCGTTGCACACGCCGATGACGCGGGTNCCGCGNTCGGCCTTTTCCTTNANNGCNCGNAGAACCGGCATGCGNGCCGCAATCGCGCCGCAGCGNAGATAATCGCCNTAGGAGAANCCACCCGGGACCACGACGAGGTCGATGTCGTCGGCAATTTCGGTCTCTGTCTGCCAGATNGTNACNGGCGGNGTGCCTGAAATCTTGGTGAGCGCCGCGATCATGTCGCGATCGCGATTGAGGCCGGGGAGGAGAACGACGGCGGTTTTCATGGGCAGTCCGCTTGCAAGGAGAATGGAATTGGCCCCGTTTACCGCACTCCGCGCGCGATTGCGAGTGCGAAGGGAGNGGCTATCCAGCGATTTTNNNGGATTACGCNNCGCNNNGNANNAAACTCAGGCGTCCGNNTTGTANGGACTGTGGCCTTCNTTGAATTCGCGCAGGTCCAGCCGCTTCTCGATGCGCTCNANNCGGTCNTCNNGNCGANANAGCANGCCGTNNATGTTATGNATNTCNGNCTGCATGGCNACCATNGTNCCGCGCATGTTGANNAAATCNGCNTGCAAATCGCGTNNCGCNTGNTCTCNNGCTNGNCGATANCGNTCGTGNATNCGCTTCATCANCTCGNACATNANTTCCTGCGTGACATCGGCCATTCNGGCCTCCTGCAACCTCAGATNAGGGTTACAGAATAGTCCTCAATCACCGTGTTGGCCAGAAGCTTGTCGCACATNGCCTTGAGATCGGCTTCNGCCGCAGCNCGGTCNTCGCCTTCGATNTCGATGTCGAANACCTTGCCCTGNCGCACGGAGCCGACACCGTCGAAACCGAGGCCGGAGAGGGCATGGCCGATGGCCTTGCCCTGNGGGTCGAGGACGCCGTTCTTGAGNGTTACCGTTACGCGTGCCTTGATCATCGTCTCNNGTCGTNCCTGCTTANTTCACCAGAACCGGGCCGGAGGGGCGCGGCGGTTCGTTCTCGTTCATGATCCCCAAGCGGCGGGCGACTTCCTGATAGGCCTCGACGAGGCTGCCGAGATCACGGCGGAAGACGTCCTTGTCGAGCTTCTGGTTGGTCGACACATCCCACAGACGGCAGGAGTCCGGCGAGATTTCGTCGGCGACCACGATGCGCATCATCTCGCCTTCATAGAGGCGGCCGCATTCGATCTTGAAATCGACGAGCTGGATGCCGACACCGAGGAAGAGGCCGTTCAGGAAGTCGTTGACGCGAATGGCAAGGGCCATGATGTCGTCGATTTCCTGCGGGCTCGCCCAGCCGAAGGCGGTGACGTGCTCTTCCGAGACCATCGGGTCGTCGAGCGCGTCGGCCTTGTAGTAGAATTCGATGATCGAGCGCGGAAGAACGGTGCCTTCCTCGATGCCCAGACGCTTGGAGAGCGATCCGGCGGCCACGTTGCGCACCACGACCTCGAGCGGAATGATCTCCACTTCCTTGATCAGCTGCTCGCGCATGTTGACGCGGCGGATGAAGTGGGTGGGGATGCCGATCTTGTTCAGATGGCTGAATATGAACTCGGAAATCCGGTTGTTCAGAACGCCCTTGCCGTCAACGACATCGTGCTTCTTCTTGTTGAACGCGGTCGCATCGTCCTTGAAGAACTGGATAAGCGTACCGGGCTCCGGGCCTTCATAAAGGATCTTGCCCTTGCCTTCGTAAATGCGGCGGCGACGGTTCATTGGAAAATCTCTGTGTTTTCGCCGGACGTTTGGGAGCCATCCGGTCGTGATTGGCCATTTTCTCGGGTATTATCCCATCGCGACGGCTTCGACAACGCCGTTGGGTCTCGAAGTCACCGATAATTCAGTCAGGGGTTTGATTCATCTCATTGCACTTTCGCCCACCTTTTGGTTTATGGCGGGCAATCCCCTGAGGGGAGAAAACGATAACACTTAGCCGGAGAAGGCCATGACCAGCTTAAATGATCGCGAAAAAGCGTTCGAAAACAAGTTTGCTCACGACCAGGAATTGAAGTTCAAGGCGGAAGCCCGCGCCAACAAGCTGCTCGGTCTCTGGGCTGCCGAGAAGATGGGCATCTCCGGCGATGAAGCCGATGCCTATGCCAAGACGGTTGTGATCGCCGACTTCGAGGAAGCCGGTCACGAAGACGTCTTCCGCAAGGTACGCGGCGATTTCGACGCGAAGAACGTCGCTGTCGCAGACGAGGAAATCCGCGCCAAGATGCTTGAACTGGCCCATGTCGCCATCGAGCAGATCCAGTCCGAATAGGGCGGGTGCGATTGCCTGGAATGCAAACCGCTCCCGGCAGTCCGGGAGCGGTTTTTTTTATTTGTTGATTTATACTGAAGGAATGGAGGAGCACGCATGCTTTTGAACCAACGCCTGGAAAATCCCGATCCCTTGTTCGTCGCATGGTCATCCTATCCGGCGGCCGGCATGCCGGCCCGCATGGCGCATGCAGGTTTCGATGCCGTCGTGATCGACATGCAGCACGGCATGCACACGGAAACCTCGGCTCTCCGGGAACCTTTGGAGATCATGGCGGCGGGCAAGCCTCCGATCCTTCGCATCCCGGTCGGACGGTTCGATCTGGCATCGCGCGGTCTCGATGCCGGTTTCGAGGCGGTCATCGCGCCGATGATCAATTCGCTCGATGATGCCAAAGCCTTCGTTGCCTCAATGAAGTATCCGCCGCTCGGCGAACGCTCCTGGGGACCGGTACAGGCGCTCAATCTTCACCGCGAGCACACGGCCGGCACCTACTTCAAATCGGCCAATTCGCAGACGCTCGCCATTGCGATGATCGAGACGATGGCGGCGGTCGAGATTTATGAGGACATCCTGGCGATCGACGGCATCGACGGCCTCTTCGTGGGACCGTCCGACCTCTCGATTTCATGGTCTGGCGGCAAGCACATGAACCCGTTTCTGCCGGATATGCAGGACTTCCTCGCCGATCTCGCGAAAAGCTGCAGCGAGGCCGGAAAGCTCTCGGCAATCTATGCCAATTCGGCCGAATCGGCCATCGGCGCGGCGAAAATGGGCTACCGGATCATCACCGCGACCAATGACGATGTGCTGATCCAGACGGGGGCTGATGCGATCTTGGGCGCAATACGCGGCTGATCGCGATCAGGCGTCAGCCGTCAGTCGCGAGAGGAACTTCGCGAACACCATCGTGCCTTCCGGCCAGGGACCATGGCCGGAGGCAGCATCGATATGACCGGAATGACCGGCATCGATGAAGAGAGAGCCCCACGCATTCGCCATGTCGCCGGCATGTTCGAAACTGCCGAAGGAATCATTGCGGCTGGCAATGACGATCGACGGGCAGGGGAGCGGCTCTTCCGGATAGGGACCGAAGGTCATCAGGTGCTTCGGCCGGATTGCCGGATTGGCGACCTCGGGCGGAGCGACCAGAAACGCGCCGGCGATCTTCTTTTCGAATTGCGGGACGGCCTGAACGAAGGTTGCAACTCCCAGTGAGTGGGCGATTATCACGACAGGCCGCTCGGCGCGGTTGACCGCGTCGGCAAGCGTTTTCGTCCAGTCCTCGACCACCGGCTTGGTCCACTCGGCCTGCTCGACACGGCGCGCCGAGGAGAGTTTTTTCTCCCAGCGGGTCTGCCAGTGATCAGGACCGGAATTCTTGAAACCGGGGACGATGAGGATATCGGCGTCTGCGACTTTCATGGGCGGGGATGTGGTCTGCCAGCCCCGAAATGTCAATATTCAGCGCCATATCGGGTTTTTATGATGAGTTAGGTCGACCACAAAAGAAATGCCGCCGCGGCTCTGAAGAACCGCGGCGGCGAATGATGAACCCACGTGTTGCCCCGAAGGCGTGGGATCACCAAACGCGGCGAACGCGACTGCTTCTAGTCGAGCGGCGGCGTGGCAAGTGTCGAAGTGGATGCGACGGGTGTGGCCTGTAGTCCTTCGGACATGGGTATATCTTGCGCTGCGACCTGAGGGGCCTGAGCTGCGTTTGCCGAGCGGGCGCCGACAGCCGCGTCAAGCGTCGCCTGATCGACACCGGAATCGGTGGCGAGGAAAAGGTAGCCGCCCGCCACGATTGCGGCGGCGACACCGACGAGCCATGTGACGGTTACGGCGTCTTCAGTGTCGATTTCTGTCTTGGTTCGGCCAAAGCGCCGCATGCGCGCCGGGCCGTGATCCTGCTGTATGTCAGTCAATTTACTCAACCTCCTGCGGGTGGCCCCGTTCGTCGTCGGGAGGTGACGCGCACCGGGGTTCTTTTGAGGAGGAATGTGATCAGCGATTGGGGCCGAAATCCGGCGCAATCGCTCACATATGATGTCGGAATGTCACAGCGACCGGAATAGCTTTCCAGCCGCGAGGCGACAGGATAAGTATTCGCCAACAGGAGATTTTGGATGAAGACGCCGAATACAATTCGCCGCAAAACGGCAATGATTGCAACCGCTTTGGCCGGAACTGCAGCCGCAGCGGTACTTGTAGCGGGAACAGCTCAAGCCGCCGAAATTCCGGATTTCGCAAGCCGCATCGTTTCCGCCGCCTCGGGCGATATCAATGGCGACGGCAAGGCCGATCTGGTGATGCTTCTGACGCCGGACGAAGAGGCCGGCGAGACGGATCACGGCTTGCTGCTGATGTTGGGCGCAGGCAAAGGCGAAGACCAGATCAAACCAAAAGCCTACTATCCCGATATCGTCTGGGGTGGCCTTCCAGACGGTATGGCTGGCAACCGTCCGTCGGTGAAGATTGCCGCCAATGGCTCGATCAGGCTCTTCTCGCACAATGATTCCGTGGGCAGGAACCGCTGGAGCCAGACCCTGACATTGGCATGGCGCGACAAGAAGCTCATGCTCGCCGGCTTCACCTATTCGAGCTACGACACTTTGGTGGAAGGCGGCGATGCTAGGAAATGTGACGTCAACCTGCTCACGGGCAGGGGCGAGCGTGAAGCGGATGACGAGGAAGAGCAGTTTGAGCTGTCGCTCGGTCCGCTGACGGTCGAGGACTGGCCCCGCTATCGGGACGACGGATTTTGCGGCTTCGAATGAGCCAACTTGTTTCGCGGACGTGAAAAAGGCCGGCGCTCCTGTGAGGCCGGCCTGAATTCTTGATGCGGTGTTTAACGTCGCTTAGAGCAATTTCGATTTCTTCGGAATCGGCAAAATCGAAATGCGTAACTGAATTCAGTCGCCTGTCGGACCTGTCCGGTTACGCCTGAAGGCGAAACGGTCTAGCGACGGCCGCGGAAGTGGCCATTATCGATCTGGCGGCTGCGGTACTCCAGATCGTAGATGTCGCGCGACTCGTTGAGGTAGCGCATTTCAAGTTCGTGCTGCGACGGAACGCGGAACTTGGCGGCGAATTTCTGCAGGTTCGAAAACATGTTCGTTTCCCCTTAGTTCGAGTTCTCCCATTCGCAGGATGCACTCATGGGGCAAGAGAAACAAACGCCTTCTCGCCAATGCTGCTATGCAGCAAATTCATGGCGAATTATGCTGCATAGCAATATTGAATGGCTCGATCAGGCTTCGCCGAAGACCCGGCGGAAGATCGTATCGACATGTTTGGTGTGGTAATCCATGTCGAATTTCGCGTTGATACCGTCCACGCCGAGCGCCTTGACGACCTCCTCGTCGGCCAGAAGCAGTTCGCGGAAATCCAGCCGCTCTTCCCAAACCTTGAGCGCATTGCGCTGGACCATGGAATAGGCGTCCTCGCGGCTTACACCCGCCTGGGTGAGGGCCAGAAGCACGCGCTGGCTCATCACCAGACCCGGGAACTTGTTCATGTTGTCGAGCATGTTCTGCGGGAAGATGATCATCTTCTCGACGACACCGGCAAGGCGGTTGAGCGCGAAGTCGAGCGTGATCGTTGCGTCGGGCGCAATGCCGCGTTCGACGGAGGAGTGCGAGATGTCGCGTTCGTGCCAGAGCGCGACGTTCTCCATGGCCGGGATAACCGTCATGCGCACCAGGCGGGCAAGGCCGGTCAGGTTTTCGGTCAGGACCGGGTTTTTCTTGTGCGGCATGGCCGATGAGCCCTTCTGGCCCATCGAGAAGAATTCCGCGCCTTCGAGCACTTCCGTGCGCTGCATGTGGCGGATCTCGATCGCGACGTTCTCGATCGAAGAGGCGATGACGCCGAGGATTGCGAAGAACATGGCGTGCCGGTCACGGGGGATCACCTGTGTGGAGATCGGCTCGGGCTTCAGACCGAGCTTTTCGCAGACATGTTCTTCCACGGCCGGATCGATATTGGCGAAGGTGCCGACGGCCCCTGAGATGGCACCGGTGGCGATTTCCTCCCGCGCAGCCTGAAGGCGGGTCTTGTTGCGGTCCATCTCGGCATAGAAGCGGGCAAAGGTCAGACCCATCGTGGTGGGTTCTGCATGGATGCCGTGCGAGCGGCCCACGCGGACCGTGTTCTTGTGTTCGAATGCGCGGGTCTTGAGCGCCGCGAGCAGCTTGTCCATGTCGGCAAGCAGGAGGTCGGCAGCGCGCACGAGCTGAACGTTGAGGCAGGTATCGAGCACATCCGACGAGGTCATGCCCTGGTGGACGAAACGGGCTTCCTCGGAGCCGACGTGCTCGGCCAGATGGGTGAGGAATGCAATGACGTCATGCTTGGTGACGGCCTCGATCTCGTCGATGCGGGCAACGTCGAAATCCACGTCCTTCGCCTTCCATACCGCTTCCGCGTTCTCCTTCGGAATGACGCCGAGCTCGGCCTGCGCGTCGCAGGCATGGGCTTCGATCTCGTACCAGATCTTGAACTTGGTGGCGGGCTCCCAGATGGCAGTCATCTCGGGACGGGAATAACGAGGGATCATGGGCGTATCCGTATTTCGGTCGGCAATGGAGGCGTTGGGGAGCGGTCTATCCCAAAAGGAACGGGAAAGGAAACGGCCCTTGAGGCTCAGGTGGGGAAAATCCTGCCGGAATGGGCGGTTTTACCGCCATTTCGCGCGATTAANAGCGCGGTGACGAACAGAACGACCGCCCCAAGCGGCANATAGAGCCTGAGCCCCATGACAGCGAACTGGTAGACGGCCGCTGCGGTCGTGAAAACNAGCTGGATGATCCAGAGCTTCGACAGGAACTCACCGTGCCACTGGGCNTAGTANATCCGGTATTGCAGGGCGAAAAGGNCTGCGGTGATGATCACCGTGCCGCAGGAGAGAAANAANACNGCGGCTGCAAACCAGGTNTCGGGCCGCCGACGATAGGAGCAAAAGCGGATTGNGCAAAGTGCCAACGGCCAGGCGACAAGGCCTCCGGCGAAGAACANNANCGANAGTGCCAGAAGGTGCNAGGTNTCGAGCCGGATCGCGATCCANANCGNNAGNTGNGCCGANAGCGTCATGGCCAGGCCCCANANNATGGCGCCGNCGATTGCNGAGCGNGCCGNAGGCAAGGCNAAGCGCAGACGCGCCGAAAGACCGGAAGGTCTCTTCCGGTCTGGAGTGGCTGAAATGTCGGGCAAGCNTCAGTCGATCCTTNTTGTCACCGCNATGTAGCGCCCGTCNGGNCCCTCGAANCCGATATTCCTGATCAATACCAGAATCGCNTGGGTTGTCGAACCNTCCGGATTGCGGTGCGTCATCGCGCCGGCGATCTGGTATGAGACCGGGCAACGGCGGGAATTCGGTATCGAACTGTCGTCATGAAGCACAATGGCNGGTGCCGACCCNTCGGCCTTCTTCATTTCCAGGCGGAAACCCTTGTTGGCCTGATCGAANGCNGNGCAGTTCGATGATGGCGTGAGTGTCTTNTCCGTGAGCGATACNCCCCACTTGTCGCCGGGATAGGGCTCGATGGCAAAGGGCTGGTAGAGCAGGAAGGTGCCGTCCGATTGCGCCTCGGTGGCTGGCTGGAAGGCGGCGAATATGCCGGGATCGTCGGCGGCCCCGCTCGACGCCTCTATCTGAGACGCCTGGGCTTTCGCTTCGGCCCGTGCGTCATTCACGGTTCTGGTTTCATCCTCGAGCATTACCCGGACAGGCGTGCCCGGCAGATAGCGATCCGTGGTCGTGTCTATGTAATAGCGGTTGGCATAGGCAAAGCCCGAGCCGTCCTGAACGCCGAACTCTTCGAAGGCGAAGACGCCACCATGGCTTGAAAAGCCGATGGGCCGGAACTCGGCGAAATCGCCGGCCAGCGCTAGTGCGGGGATTAGGGCGATGGCGGCTGCCGCCAGACAGGTTCTGATCATGAAAACTCTCCTCTCGCCCCGTGTCGATTATGCGGTGCCGAGCAGTGGAGATGCAAGCGTGCGGCGAAGCTGGCCTAGTCTTTAACCGACTGCCAGGCGGGGAAGATATCGTTGTCCTGCGCTGCCGCTTCGTAAACGCCGCGCGCAATTGCGCGTGCCGTGGTCGAGGCTGCGACCGCGCAGAGATCGAGAAAATCATGCGGATCGGGCTTTTTGCCGCTCTTGCCGGTGGCGAGCGCGAAGATCAGATCTCCATCGAAAGGCGTATGCGCCGGCCAGATGGCGCGCGCAAAGCCGTCATGGGCGGCAATCGCCAGTCGCTTGGCTGCGGCCTTGTCCAGTACCGCGTCGGTGGCGATGACCGCGATCGTGGTGTTCGCTCCGGCTTGTTTGACCATTTCGCGAAATTTGACTTTCGGCGTGGCGGCATTGTCGGGCATCGGGTGGGGGAGGCCGAGGCCGCCGAACTCTCCGTTCTTCTCGAATGGCGCGGCCCAGAAGTTGCGGGTGTCGCCAACNGTGACNGAACCAACGGCATTGACGCCNACGAGCGCACCGAGCGTNAAGCCGCTCTCGGTGNNGTCGGAAGNCGAGCCGAGCCCGCCTTTGAACCCTGCGGTCAGCGCGCCGNANCCGGCGCCCGCNGTGCCGAGCTCGAAGGTTTNGCTGGCGGCATCTGCTGCCGCGAAGCCTAGTTCGCGATACGGCGAATAGCGGCCCCAATCCTTGTCGCCATTGTTGACGAGATCGAAGAGGATTGCCGAAGGGACGATCGGGATCCGGTGGGGGCCGAGCTGGAAGCCGCGGTCGTGTTCCCGCAACCAGGACTGGACGCCGGACGCAGCATCGAGTCCGAAGGCCGATCCGCCCGACAGCGTGATCGCATCGACGCCATCGATCATGTTGTGGGGTTCGAGAAGATCGGTCTCGCGCGTACCCGGCGCGCCGCCCAGAACCTGGACGGCTGCCGCTGTCGGCTTGTCGCAGAGGATGGCGGTGACNCCGGACTTNANTTTNTCGTCATGGGCATTGCCGACGGTCAGACCGGCGACATCGGTAATCAGGTTCTTGGTCTGCAAGGAANTNGCCTCAGTTCTGCGGTGCNGCGGAGGTGACGCGTTCGAAACGNCCGTCGCGCCATTCNGCGAGCGAAAAGCCGGGCTGNTGGCGCTCGCCATCCGANCCGAAGCTTACCACGCCGAGTGCCGTTCCGTATTTTCCGCGTTCGAGCAAATCGCCCAGATTGCCCTGTTCATACATGGGCGCGAGCGAGCCCAGGATCTGCGCCGCCACATAGGCGGGTAGTCTCAGACCCTCGATGGGAAGGCCGGCNGCNGCAAAGGCGCTNGCCGTCGAGGAGGAGGCCGCNTCCGGCAGCGCGTCTGTGGCAATCACGGCCAGTGTGCCGTTGGGGATCGGAATCTCNCCCCGNGGCGCATTGAGCGCGTCACCNCCCATGAATGTGAGATCGAGCCCGGCGGCTGCTGCGTCGCGGGCGATGATGGCGAGATCGGAACGCTCGCCTCCGACGAAAACGCGCGACACGCCTGCGGCATCAAGGCGGCGAACCAGGCTCGGTTGGCGCTCTTGCCCGGGTCTGTAGTTATCGATGAAGTTGGGTTTCAATCCGCGCTCTTCGAGATTGACGCGGATGGCTTCCACCAGTTCACGGCCCTGAATGGTACCGTCCTCGATCAGCGCGAAGGGACGATCGGCCCAAAGAGAGATGATCGATTCGGCGGCGACCTCCGCTTCCTGGCTGTCGCGCGGAGCCAGGCGATAGAAGGACCAGTCGTTGCGGCCGGCTTCCTCGGCAAGGATATCGGCACGCACGGTGAGCGTGAGAACNGGAATGCCTTCGGCNGACAGGACCGGCAGGGCAGCCGCCANACTTTCCGCGCACAAATAGCCGACGACGACATCCACGCCCGCCTCTGCAAAGGACTGCGCCGATTCGACCCCGCTCTTGGCGTCGCAGCGATCCTCACCCTCGACTAGATCGGTGAAGCTTGTTGCATTGTCCTGTTCCCAGACGCGGAAACCGTCGATCACCTGTTGGCCAAGCGGCGCGAAGGGCCCTGCTTCGGGGATGGCAAGGCCGACGCGCAGGTCCGCGGCCAGTGCCGTATCTGCGGCAAGGCTCGCGAAGGTGAAGACAAGAGCAATTGTGGTGCGCATCATGATGAGCGAACCCTAGTGCGGATCAATGCCATTTGGAAGCGCCGACAGGACCACAGTTCCGGCTATTCCCCTAAGGATACGGCGCTTTTCGTCTCTCACCGGGTTTCAATCGGGCTTTGTCCACCTATTTAGGGTCAGCACGAGACAAGGGGAGCTGTTTTGGGTACACATGCCTCCGCGCGACCGGAAACCGAGATACGCGAATAAAGGCAAGTCATTTTGAGCTATTCGAAAATTTCACCCGAACTCTACCGCGATGCCATGGCGCGTTATGCCGGACATGTGCAGATCGCCACGGCCGATCATGACGGCATCAAGCGCGGCGTCACGGTCACGGCCGCCTGTTCGGTCTCGGACAATCCGGCTACCGTTCTCGTCTGTGTGGCAAAGGGTAATCCTGCAAACCGCACCTTCGTCGATGCCGGCACCTTCGCGCTCAATACGCTCGCCGCGCGTCATCAGCCGCTTGCAGACGTGTTCTCGGGCCTCATTCCGATGGATTCGGACAAGCGCTTCGAGCAGGGCGTCTGGGATACGATGGAGACCGGGGCGCCAACCCTTGCCGACGCCGCGGTGGTCTACGACTGCAAGCTGGTCGAGGCCAAGGAAGTGGCGACCCACATGGTGCTCTTCGGGGAGGTTCAGGCCATTCGCCTGGGAGAAAGCGGCTCAGCCCTCATTTACATGAACCGCTCCTATCATACAGTGTGAGCGCGAGTTTCAGGGGAAATGACATGACCGCAGCCAAGCGAAACGTGCCGGAGAGCATCGAGGCAACGCTCAAGATGCTCGAAGAGCATGACTATGTGGCCGGCCGCGCGCTGGCGACGGTGCTGTTTCTGAGCCTGCGCATGGGCCGCCCGCTGTTTCTCGAAGGCGAGGCGGGTGTCGGCAAGACCGAGATCGCCAAGGTTCTCGCCAACGCGCTCGACCGTCCGCTGATCCGGCTGCAATGCTATGAAGGCCTCGATGTCTCCTCGGCCGTCTACGAATGGAACTATCCGGCGCAGATGCTCGAGATCAGGCTTGCCGAAGCCACCGGCGAAGCAGACCGCGACCGCATCGAGACCAATATTTTCGATAAACGCCACCTGATCCGCCGTCCGGTTCTCCAGGCGTTGCAAGGCGAGCCGGGTCGGGCGCCGGTGTTTCTCATCGACGAACTCGATCGCACCGACGAAGCTTTCGAGGCCTTCCTTCTGGAAATCCTCTCCGACTTTCAAGTGACCATTCCCGAGCTCGGGACCATCAAGGCAGCCGAGCCGCCGATCGTCATCATCACGACCAACCGGACACGCGAGATCCACGACGCGCTCAAGCGCCGTTGCCTCTATCACTGGGTCGATTACCCGGAAGCCGATGCCGAGCTCGAGATCATCCGCCGCAAGGTGCCGGGCGCTGCCGAGGTGCTAACGGCCGAGATCGTCGCCTATGTGCAGAAGTTGCGCCAGATGGAGCTCTTCAAGAACCCCGGAGTGGCCGAAACGATCGACTGGGCGACCGCGCTCACCGAACTCGACCGCCTGGCGCTCGATCCGCAGACCGTGTCCGACACGCTCGGCACGCTACTCAAATATCAGGACGATATCGCCCGCATTGAAGGCTCGGCAGGACGCCAGATCCTCGACGAGGTGAAGGCGGAGCTGGCGCGGGCGAGCTGATGGCTGAGGCGGGCGGCACATCGCGCACCGAAACCGGCAATGCCATCGTCATGCCCTCGGGCGATCCGGGAAAACTTCCCGACAACATCGCCTTCTTCGCACGAACGCTGAGAAAAGCCGGGATGAAGGTCGGCCCGGCAAGCTCGCGCGATGCTGTCGAGGCGGTGACTGTCGCGGGCATTGGCAGTCGTGAAGAATTCTACTGGGTGCTGCATTCGGTTTTCGTGAAGCGGCGCGAGGATCACGTCGTCTTCGATCAGGCCTTCCGCCTGTTCTGGCGCTCGCGGGATCTGGTCGAGAAGATGATCGCGATGTTTTCGCCCGTGGCGCCCGACAACCGGCCGATGGAAAAACCGAAGGCCGGCGAAGCGCGCGTCAACGAGGCCTTTTTCGAAGGCCACGACAAGCACCGCCCGGTTCGCGAGAAGCCGGAGATCGAGATCGACGCCAGCCAGACGGCGTCCGGCAGCGAGGTCAATCGCGCGCAGGATTTTGCACAAATGTCGGCGCTTGAACTTGCCGACGCCAAGAAGGCGATCGCCAATCTTTCGCTGCCCTTCGACGAGATCGAGACACGCCGGTTTGAACAGGCAAACCGCGCCATGCGCGTCGATCCGCGTGCCACCATGCGCGCGGCGATGAAAACCGGCGGCGATCTGATCCTGCCGCGTTACAGGAAAAAGCGGAAAGTTCACCCGCCGCTCGTCATCATCGCCGATATCTCCGGCTCGATGAGCCAGTACACCCGCATCTTCCTGCATTTCATGCATGTGATCACCGAGCGCAGGCGCGGGGTTCACACCTTTCTCTTCGGCACGCGGCTTACCAACATCACCCGCCAGATGCGCTACCGCGATCCCGATGAGGCGGTCGACCAATGTGTCGGTATGGTCAAGGACTGGTCGGGCGGCACCCGCATCGGCGAAACGCTTCATGAGTTCAACAGGAACTGGTCGCGTCGGGTGCTGGGGCAGGGTGCGACGGTCATTCTCATCACCGACGGACTGGAGCGCGATTCGATTGACGAACTCGACCGCGAGATGGATCGGCTGCATAGATCCTGCCGGCGACTCGTCTGGCTCAATCCGCTGCTGCGTTTCGATGGCTTCGAGGCTCGCGCGCGCGGCGTACGCACGATCCTGCGCCATGTCGATGAGGTGCGTGCGGTACATAACATTGCGGCGATGTCGGATCTGGTCACAGCGCTCGGAGATGATCGCCACGGCAAATGGGATCCGCGCCGGCTGGCCGTTCCGCTACAATAGTCGACGAGCATTCAGTTCGCCCGGACTTGCGGAACCGGTCAGCACAGCCCCATATTAAGTAGAGAATTCTGATCAAGGAGGGCTGCGCATGTCCCTGTCCGAACAAGCAGAAGCCCGCGATCCCCTGATGATCGCGGAAGGCTGGATGAACGAGGGCCGCGATCTGGCGATTGCAACCGTCGTTGAAACCTGGGGCTCTGCCCCGCGACCGACGGGCAGCCATCTGGTGATCGACGCCGAAGGCAATTTCGAAGGTTCGGTCTCCGGCGGTTGTGTCGAGGGCGCGGTCATCGCCGAAGCCATTGACGTGATCGAAAGCGGCAAACCGCGCATGCTCGAATTCGGCGTCGCCGACGAAACCGCCTGGCGCGTCGGTCTCTCCTGCGGCGGTAAGATCCGCGTCTATCTGGAGCGGCTCGGCTGATGGATCCCCATGTTCTGAAATCCCTCAATGCCGCCAAGCGCGCCCGCGACGCAGCTGTCATCGTCACCGACCTCGAGGATGGTCGCGACCGGTTGGTACGCGCCGGAGACCACGTCGCCGGTGGGCTCGGCGAGGCCATCGGTAAGGCATTCAAATCCGGCAAGTCCGGCGTTGCCCAGGCCGATGGCCGTGAGTTCTTTTTGAATGTCCATATTCCGCCGGCGCGCATGGTCATTATCGGCGCGGTCCATATCAGCCAGGCGCTGGCACCCATGGCGCGCATGGCGGGTTTCGACGTCACGATCATCGACCCGCGCACGGCCTTTGCCACGCCCGAGCGCTTCGAAGGCAGCGACCTCGTTGCCGACTGGCCGGAGGATGTGCTCAAGGACCGACCGCTCGACTATTTCACGGCGCTGGTTGCCGTGACCCACGACCCAAAGATCGACGACTATCCGCTGATCTCGGCGCTCAAGACAGGCTGCTTCTATGTCGGTGCCTTGGGGTCGCGAAAGACCCATGGCGGCCGCGTCGAGCGGTTGACGGATGCCGGCCTGAGCGAAGAGACCATTGGGCGCATCGCCGCGCCCATCGGCCTGCCGATCGGGGCGGCGAGCCCGGCAGAGATCGCGGTCGCCGTCCTGGCGCAGGTGATCGAGGCGCTTCGTACGCGCGAACTTTCGCTCCGGCATGCCGAAGGAGCGGCTGCGTGAAATTTGGCCCGGTTCCGGTGCGTGAGGCGGAAGGAGCCATTCTCGCCCATTCAACCCAGGCCGGAAAAGCGAGATTAAAGAAAGGCTTGCGGCTCGACGCAGACTCAATCTCGCAGCTGGTTGAATCAGATGTTCAAGAGGTCATAGTCGCCCGTCTGGACGATGGCGATATTGACGAGAATTCAGCTGCCGGTCGTATAGCTGCGGCTTTCGGAGGGATCGGCATTGAGGCCAAGGCGCCGGCGACCGGCCGCGTCAATCTCCACGCTACAGACTCTGGACTGTTCCGAGCCGATAAATCGCTCATTGATGCCTTTAACTCGATCGACCCGGCAATCACCTATGCCTGTCTCAATGATCGCACCGTGGTGGCCGAAGGCGACATGGTGGCGACCATCAAGATCATCCCGCTCGCCGTTGCAGGAGCGTCTGTCGAGCGCGCAGAGGAATTGATTGCGGAGCAAACCTTCTCGCAGGTCAGGCCGTTCACGTTGCGGAAGGTTGGCTATGTCGCGACGACATTGCCAACGCTCAAATCAAAGGTCATGGAGAAAACGCGCGAGCTCACCGCCTCCCGATTGGCAGCCTACGGATCCGAAATCACAGCGTCGCTCGAGAGCCCGCACGAAACTGCGGCACTCGCCAAGGCGCTCGCGGAAATTGCGCCCGCAAGCGAGATGATCATCATCTTCGGCGCTTCGGCCGTAACAGACGCCGATGACGTGATCCCCGCTGCCATCAGGCAGGCGGGCGGGGCGGTCGAGAGGGTGGGCATGCCGGTCGATCCGGGCAATTTGCTGGTTGTCGGCGAGATTGATGGCAAGCCGGTCATCGGCGCGCCGGGATGTGCCCGGTCGCCCAAGGAAAACGGGTTCGACTGGGTATTGGCGCGGATCATGGCCGGCGAAACTCCGAGCCACGACGATATCGCCGCGATGGGCGTCGGTGGGCTGCTGATGGAAATCCCGACGCGGCCGCAGCCGCGGGTGCAGCAGGAAGCCGCTCCATCGAAGGGGGTAGGCATCGTGCTCATGGCAGCGGGACGTTCAAGCCGCATGGGCGACGGCGCCGGTCATAAATTGTTGGCCGAGTTCGACGGAGAACCGCTGGTGCGTCGCATGGCTGAGCGTGCGCTTGCGAGCCGGGCCGAGTCTCTGGTGGCGGTCACCGGTTACCGTGGCGAAGACATCGCTGCGGTGCTTGAGGGGCTCGACGTAACCCTAGCCGAAAACCCCGACTACGCGTCCGGCATGGCCTCCTCGCTCAAGGTCGGCGTGACGGCACTCGGCGATGAACTTTCCGGGATCATGATCCTGCTGGGCGACATGCCGAAGCTCGAAGCGGCGCATATCGACTTGCTTCTCGGGGCCTTTGAGGAAAATGATGGGGAGGCCATCATCCGTGCAGCCGACGGCGACCACCGTGGCAACCCGGTGATCCTGCCCGCCCGTCTGGTCCCGGAGATCATGAAGTTGGAGGGCGATGTCGGAGCCCGTGCCCTGATCGAACAAAGCAGCCTGCCGGTTATCGATATCGATATCGGCCCTGCCGCGCGGATCGATGTGGATACGCCGGAAGCGGTGAGGGCCGCGGGCGGACGAATTGAGGGCGCCTGAATGACTGTTGCACGGACTGTCATTCAGGTGCAGTTTTCGAGTCATCTCCTCCGAAGGATGTAAAATTTGATGTCAGCCGCGGATATGGTCCACAAGCTAAAGACCCTCAAGCCCCGTTTGGAGGGGGAGGGCGTTAGGCACTTAATCCTGTTCGGGTCGCAGGCGCGCGGATCTCAAACGGCTGACAGTGACATAGACATCGCAATTGACGTCGAACCTGACAGCCGTTTTTCGATCATAAACCTCGTCGGCGTCGAACAGATCATTTCGGAAGCAATCGGTATCCCTGCCAATGCCTTTATGCGCCGTTCGCTTGATCAGGAGTTCAGAAGTGAACTCGATCGGGAGGGGATTGAAGTCTTCTAATGGCTGACCGGACGGTATTCAGGCTTCAGGATATTGTGGACTCGATCGACAAGATTGACACCCTGCTGGACGGCAACCGCTTTGATGATCTGTATCGCGACGATGTTCAGCGCGCAGCATTCGAGAGGTTTCTCGAAATCCTGAGCGAAGCTTCCAAACACATTCCCGAAGATCTGAAGAAAGAAGAACCATCGGTCCCCTGGTCCCAAATTAGGGGTATAGGCAACCACTTGCGGCACGCTTATCACCGCGTCGATTTTGAAATTTTATGGAACACTTGGGAAAACGGTGAGCTAGCTGAGTTGAAAAGCGCAGTTATGCGAATGCTCGAGAAGATATCTTCCTGAAAAACGAAAAAAGCCGCGCAGTCTGCGCGGCTTTTTTATTCCTGTTGTCGCCTCCGATCAGCCGATCTTCGAGCTGATCATCATGAAGGCCGGGATGTCGTCGCCGAAACCCACGGGCATGTCGTCGTCGTCATCGCGCTTGTTGCGGCGGTTGCGGCGACGGTCGTCATTGGCGGGCTTGGGCTTGGAGCGGGATTCGTTCTTGGGCGCCGGGGCAGGGGTCTGTTCGGGATCGGACGACATTTCCTCGGCGGTCTCATAATTCACCACTTCCTCCTCGCGAACCTTGGCCGGAGCGTCCTTCTTCTTGCGACCGCGCGGCTTGGGCGCTTCCACCCATTCGCCCTCGGGCGCAGGATTTTCGTTCTCGTCGGAAGCCAGTTCCTCGGGCGTCTCGTAGGTGACGTCCTCGTGTTCCTTGGCCTTGCCGCGCTTTGCCCTCGGTGCCTTGTCGTCACCGTCCTTCTTGCCGCGACCCTTGCCGCCGCGACCACGGCGCGAACGTCCCGTGTCCTCGTCCTCATCGGAGGAAGCAGTCGTCTCGACGCCGTCGAGCCATTCGATCTTGCGATTGATCAGCTTTTCGATGGCTTCGACATATTTGCCGTCGCGGCGTCCGGCGAGTGTGAAAGCCGCGCCCGAGCGTCCGGCGCGACCGGTACGACCGATGCGGTGGACGTAGTCTTCGGCATGGATCGGAACGTCGAAGTTGAAGACGTGGCTCACAGCCGGAATGTCGAGGCCGCGGGCAGCCACGTCGGAGGCGACGAGAAGCGTGATCTCGTTGTCCTTGAACTGCTGCAGCGTCGCCATGCGCGAGCGCTGGTCCATGTCGCCATGGAGTGCGCCGACGGAGAAGCCGTGCCGCTGGAGTGAACGGTTGAGGTCGGCCACATCCTTCTTGCGATTGCAGAAGATGATGGCGTTGGTCAGTCCTTCCTGGGCGCGGATCAGGTCGCGCAGTGTGGCGCGTTTTTCGTAATCCTTGCCGGTGCAGGAGACCAGGGCCTGGCTGACATTGAGTGCGGTGGAGGAGGGCGGAGCCACTTCCACGCGAACCGGGTTCTGAAGGAATGCGTCGGCGAGCTTCTGGATCTCGGACGGCATCGTAGCCGAGAAGAAGAGCGTCTGGCGCGTAAACGGGATGAGTTTGACGATGCGCTCAATGTCCGGGATGAAGCCCATGTCGAGCATGCGGTCGGCTTCGTCGATGACGAGAAGGTCGACGCCGTTCATCAGAAGCTTGCCGCGCTCGAAATGGTCAAGCAGGCGGCCGGGCGTGGCGATCAGGACGTCGGCGCCGCGCTCGAGCTTCTTGTCCTGTTCGTCGAATGAGACGCCGCCGATCAGGAGAGCAACAGTCAGCCGGTGGTTCTTGCCGTATTTCTCGAAGTTCTCGGCGACCTGCGCCGCCAGTTCGCGGGTCGGTTCGAGAATGAGTGTTCGCGGCATGCGAGCCCGCGCGCGGCCCTTTTCGAGAAGGGTCAGCATCGGCAACACGAAGGAAGCGGTCTTGCCGGTACCCGTTTGGGCGATTCCCAGCACATCACGGCGTTCGAGCGCAGGCGGGATGGCTCCCGCCTGGATGGGGGTCGGTTCCGTGTAACCTGCGTCGGTCACGGCGGATTGAACTTTCTGGCTCAGGCCAAGATCAGCGAACGTCGTCAATGGGGATGTGTTTCCGTTTCGGCGTGTATCTGGATTGTTTGTTCGTCAGCACGTCGGGCCAGAAAAGAAGTATCCGGCGTCAATGGCCGGGTGTCATTGGACCAACGACCTTGCGAGCGGACTTAGGGCGAACGCCTGTCCGAGTCAAGGAAAACAAGGGATTCATGGGGGGATATGGTTAGAATACGACGTTAATGGGACGGTCGAGCGCCCATTTTGGCAATAATCGTTCAGTTCGACGTCAGCAACGGACGCAGCTCGTACGCAGCCTGGATGATGCCGATCGGATTGATAGCCTTGCCGTTGCGGCGGATTTCGTAATGCAGGTGCGGACCTGTCGAGCGACCGGAATTGCCGGATTTGGCGATCGTCGCGCCGGCGACGACACGCTCGCCCTTCTTCACCAGGATCTTCGACAAATGCGCATAGCGCGTTGTCAGACCGTGGCCGTGATCAATCTCCACCATATTGCCGTAGCCGCCTGCACGGCCTGCGCGGACAACGGTACCGGAGCCGGATGCGCGCACCGGTGTGCCGGTGCGGGTACGGAAATCAATGCCGGAATGGAAGGCGAGGCGGCCCAGGAACGGATCCTTGCGCTTGCCGTAACGGCTGGTGATCTGCGCACCGGGCGCGGGAACCGAGACCGGCATCGAAAGGGCGCTTTCGCGCACCGTGTCGAGTTGGGTGAGGGCGGCGTCCAGTTCGTCGATCGAGGCATCGAAGGCCGAGGGATCGTTTGCGCGGATATAGGGGCCGCCGATGCCGCTGGCTTCAACCTGTGGAGCGGGGAGGCCCACCGCTTCCATGATCTCGGAAATCTGGCTGGCCGTGTCATAGGCATTGTTGGCGAGATTCTGGATCTTCTCGACCTGCTCGCGCTCGATCGATTTGAGCGACAAGGTTACCTTGGAAAAAATGCGGTCGGCGCGCTGCCCGACGCTTTCGACAGGGTCGGCATAGGCCAGGGGATTGACGCGAAGTTCGGCCGGATTGACGACCGGGCTGCGTGCGGAGGCCAGTGCTGCAAGACGTGAGGAGCGCGGCATTTCCATGATCTGATTGCTTGCCTGCTGCTCCGGCTTTTTCTCGGGAACCGGGACGGTGTCGGCGGCATCCGCTGCGCGTGCACGTTCCAGAAGCGGGCCAAGGCGTCCCTGCCGCGATGTCAGTGTCTCCTGACGCGCGAGGAGTTCGGCAACCTTGTCTTCCATCAGCTGCTGGTCGAGGAGCTGACGGCTCGTGACGCGATCGACCTGCGAACGAAGTGCGGCGATACGATCCTCGTAGGAATGCTGCATCCGGGCCTGGCGTGCCATGGCAGCGCCGATCAGGTCGTCGCGCAGAACGAGATAGGAGGTCGCGGCAAGATAGGCGATCGCCATCACGCCGACAAAGGATGCGGCAATGCCTGCGACCCACGGCTGCAAGGTCACATGACGGATCTTGTCGCCACTGGCGAAGATGATCGTATGACTTTTCTTCCGTTTGCCAAATACGCGGCTTTGTTGCCCTTGCGACACGGATAGACCCCTGCAATCCGAAATGCTGATGGCGGCAATTACACCCTGTTAAGGTTAATAAACGCTTTCCGGCAGGCGATTTCGGCCGTTTCAGGCCATAAATCAGGAGGCGCTTTGCGGGGCGAGGGAGCGATAGAAGGATGGCGTGAGCCCGGCTGCGGCGCGGGCGAGATCGTTGAAGGGCGGCTTCAAGCCGCCCCGGAAATTGGCACGCACGAGAGCCTGGAACTCCGCGGACGGATCGAGCTTGTGGCGCGCGCAGAGGAAGCGGAACCATTTGGCGCCGATGGCGACGTGTTTCTTCTCGTCCTCGTAGATCACATCGAGAACGGCTGCACTCTCCTCGTCGCCGGCAGCCCGCATTGCCGCGCGCATGGAGGGGGTAACGTCGAGCCCGCGCGCTTCAAGGATGAGCGGGACGATGGCCAGCCGTGCCATCAAGGAGTTGCGTGTGTCGTGGGCGGCCTGCCAGAGGCCGTCATGGGCCGGATAATCGCCGTAGTCTGTGCCGAGCTGCCGCAACCGGTCGCGCACCATGGTGAAATGCTTGGCTTCCTCGAATGCGACCTGCATCCATCCGTCGAAGAAGGACAGCGGCATCTGCTTGTCTGCGAACCGCGCGACGATATCGAGCGCCAGGTCGATGGCGTTGAGTTCGATATGGCAGATGGCGTGCAACAGGATGATGCGACCGCGCTCGGAATTGAGCGTGCGGCGCTTGACCTGTGTCGGCGGCACGAGGTCCGGCTTGTCCGGACGTCCGGGCCGGGCAGGTGGCTTGAAGTCGCCGGGATCGCGCAGCGAGATCGTGCGCGATGTCCAGCGCATATAGGCAGCGCGCGTACGTGCCGTCTTCTCGTCGAGATCGGAAGCCGCGACCGCTCGCGCCGCGGCGTCCCTCAGCGAGCGCGTCTTGAACGCGTGTGCTGCGTCTTCGCTCACAGTGCGCGTGTGGCCTCGAGAACGGCCTCGGCATGGCCGGGTACCTTCACCTTTTCCCAGACTTGCCGGATAACGCCGTCACCGTCGATCAACAGGGTCGTGCGCGCCACGCCCATGTATTTGCGACCATACATGCTCTTTTCGACCCAGACGCCATAGGTTTCGAGAACCTCTTTTTCCTCGTCCGAGGCGAGGATGACATTGAGATCATGCTTGTCGATGAACTTGTCGTGCTTCTTCACCGGGTCGGGCGACATGCCGATGACGACGGCGCCGGCCTTCTCGAATTCGCCTGTACGTGCGGTAAAATCGACGGCTTCCACCGTGCAGCCGCTGGTGTCGTCCTTGGGGTAGAAATACAGCACTACCTTCTTGCCGGCATAGTCCGCCAATGACACGGTTCCGCCACCATCGCGGGGCAGGGAGAATTGCGGGGCTTTTTGTCCGACTTCGATCGTGCTCATTGGGTCTTTCCCTTGGTGATAATGCGTTCTCGGGATGTGCGTTTCAGGCCCGACCGGTATAGTGCCCGAAATCGCGCGCGCAAACCTGTCAGGATCGTTGCGCCCGGAATTTTTTGTAGGTTGTAGACGGGACAAGCCAAAACGGATGGCGATAAGGCCACATCAGAAGGTCAGTTTTTCAAGGCGCGACATCAAGGCGCTGCACGACCTGCCGTCCGCCCAGTGCGATGATCCCATCATCGTCAACGCCCATCGCGGCGGCCGACGGAGCGGGTGGGTCAAAGCCCACATGAAGGCAGTGGCCTTTCTCGTCATCCTGATCCTTGTGCTCTTCGGTGCTCTGGTTCTCGCGCTCGATCGCGGCCTCGTTGACGGCATGATTGAAGACCGGGCGCGTGTCGCGCTCTCTGGCGCATTGGGTGATGCCTATACATCCGAGATCGGCGGCGCCGGTGTGCGGATGACATCGAGCGGGCAGGTCGCGCTGATCGCCCGTGACGTCCAGGTCAAGCCGACCGACGGTGCGGGCGGTGAATATGCTGTCAATCGGCTGCGTCTGCTGCTTGATCCGCTGGCGCTCATGCGCGGAGCGATCAAGGTCAATTCGATTGAGGTGGACGGCGCGCATCTCATTGCGGGCAGCGGTCCGGGCATAGGCTTTTCAGATCTTTCCCATTTCCGCGTCGACAGTCTCGACCAACGCATCGAGCAGGCCTTCGAAGCGGTGGATCGCGTGGGTTCGGTGTTGGCCAATCGCGGCACAGAGACCATCGTTCTGGAAAATATCCGGCTCGGCGACGATCTGCGTGGGGTCACCGTCAAGCGCGCCGAACTGGCAGGCAGGGAAGAAGACGAATTCGATATCGAAGCGACATTGTCGTTCAAGGAGCGTGAATTCGCGGTTGCGGTCCATGCCACCAAGGGCGATCGCGACGATCTCTCCCGGCTCGAGGCGACGATCACCGGTCTGCCGGTGGACTACACCTCCGATGGTCTCGAACGCCGTGCGACCGGACTTGAGACGCTCGTCGACATCGGCATGACGGCGACCCGCGCAACGCCCGAAGGCGTGCCGGAGCTTCAACTGACCATCGATGGCGAGCCCGGATCCATGATGATGGGCGGGGTGAGTTCGGAACTGCGCGAGCTGAAGACCACGATGAGCTATCAGGCCGAGCAGAAGAAGATCGAGATCATGCCCTCGCTGCTTCAGATCGGCGATACCAAATTGCCCTTCAACGGCGGGCTGATCGATATCGACAACGTGCCCGAACGCACCGACATCAATCGCGACTATCCCGGCATGGCCTTCGATCTGGTGATAGCCGACGGGCTTGCCGCTCCCGGCGATTCCGCCGACGTGCCGGTAAAGTTCGACGCTCGCGCCTTCGGCCGCATCATGCCCGACCGCAACCGGATCGTTGCCGATCAACTGGCACTCGTCACGGGACGTTACAGCATGGCGGCATCGCTTTCTCTGCAGTTCGCAGAGGGCATTTCTCCGGCCATCACGCTTTATGCGGAGACCGACCGGTTGCCCACCACGGCTGTCAAGCAGCTCTGGCCGTACTGGATGGGCAAGCGTGCGCGCCAATGGGTTCTTGAGAACCTGTACGGCGGGACGGTTTCCAAGGGGAAGATTCAGCTTTTCGCACCCGCCGGACATTTTCCGCCCGGCGAAGAGGCTCCGCCCTTCAAGGCAAGCGAGTTCCAGATTGATTTCGATATCGAGCGGGCCCGCATGAACGTAGCGGGTGATATACCGCCGCTTCGCGATGCCAATGGCCATCTGAGCCTGCGTGGCACTCGGGTGGAAGTGGCAGTGTCGTCCGCCGGGGGTTACATGCCGACCGGACGGGTGGTCAAGGTGAGCGATGCCACACTCACCATCCCGGACACCGAGGAAAAGCCCCTGATGGCGGACCTCTCGCTCTCTGTTTCGGGGGAGGCCGATGCGGTTGCCGAACTCATCACCTATCATCCGATCGACGTGCTCGACCGCATCGGCTTCAAGCCGGAGGAGCTGTCGGGGGAAATTTCCTCGCAGGTCAAGGCCCGTTTCGGCCTGGTGCGCGAACAGGATCCGCCGCCCACCGAGTGGGAGGTGAATATGGACCTCGCAGGCGTTGATATCGACAAGAAGGTCGAGGGCCGGACTTTCAGCGATATCGACGGCAAGCTGAACGTCACACCCACACGCGCTCATCTGACGGGCGACGCCACGATCGACGGCATTCCGCTGACGCTCGACCTGACCGAACCGGTCTCCAATTCCGGCGTCGAGCGCAAGCGGACAATCTCCGGTACACTCAATAATGCGGAGCGCGAGAAGATAGCCCCGGGCACCGGCCTCCTGTTGAGCGGTCCGGTCGGCCTCAAGCTCGAGGAAAAGGGGCCGGGCAAGAACGCGATCACACTCAAACTCGACAAAGCCACGCTGACCGTTCCCGGCATCGGCTGGAAGAAGGGGGCGGGAATTGCCGGAACCGCCAGCTTCGACATCGAGAGCGATGGCAACAGTCACAAGCTGCGCAATCTCGTGGTTTCCGGCGAAGGCTTCAAGGTGACCGGCGCCGTCGACATTGCCAACGGCTCCTTCTCCTCCGCGCGGCTCGACAGCATCAGGCTTTCCCCGGGCGACAATTACCGCGCCGACATTACCCACCGAAACAAGGCCTACGACATCAAGATCTCCGGCAACTCCGCCGATCTCCGACAGCTGATTTCGGAGGCCAAGAGCAATGTGGCCGCAACCGGCGGCAGCGGCGAGAACTTCGTGATTGCCGCATCCGGCAGCCTCGGCTCGGTGCGCGGCTTCTATGAAACCTCGCTCTCCGATGCCCAGTTCAGCTATGCAGGCCGCAATGGCAAAACCGAAAAACTCTCTTTCAAGGCGGTTTCGCCGTCCGGCCAGGCGGTGGTGGTCGATGTCGATGGCCAGTCGCAGCCCGGCCAGGAGAAGGTGGAGATGACATCGGGCGATGCAGGCGCNTTCGCGCGCTTTGCGGGTGTCTATGGCAAGATGCAGGGCGGACTTCTCAATGTCCGGCTGCAGCGCGCTGGTGACGGTCCGCGTCGTGGCGTTGTCGATGTCCGCAATTTCAGGATCGTCGGCGAGGAGAAGCTCAAGGCGCTTGTCTCCAGTCCCGCCGATTCAAAGGGGCGCAGCCTCAATGATGCAGTCCGGCGTAAGATNGAAGTCAACGAGGCGAGTTTCGAGGTGGCCAATGCCCGGATCGAAAGCGGCCGGGGCTACCTGAATGTCGATGAGGGCATCTTGCGCGGTACCGAGATCGGAGCGTCCTTCCGGGGTCTGATCTACGACCAGAACGGTAATATGGATCTGTCCGGCACCTTCATGCCCGCCTANGGCATCAACCGCCTGTTCGGTGAATTGCCGCTGATCGGGGCCATTCTCGGCAATGGNCGCGACCAGGGCCTNCTCGGCATCACCTTCCGCCTGGTNGGCGATGCCGACAGCCCGCAGGTGGTGATCAACCCGCTGTCGCTGATCGCGCCGGGTGTGTTCCGGAATATCTTTGAGTTCAGGTAAGGCCTCCGGTCCCGAGGGACCGAAGAAGTGAAGTCCTTACGCGGGGCGCACCAGAATGTGCTTCTTCTTGCCGAGCGACAGCTTCACCGCGCCNTTGGAGCCGATCATGCCGGNNTCGACCATNACCTTCTCGTCGCTGACGCCNGNNTCGTTGATNTTCACCGCGCCACCCTTGATGTGACGGCGNGCTTCGCCGTTNGANGTNGCNAGNCCNGCCTNNACCATCAGNGANAGNAGACCGATGCCNTNNTCGAGNTCGCNCTTGGCGACGGAGACGGTCGGNAGNGTNTCGGCGGCCTGGCCTTCCTCGAAGGTCTTCCGGGCGGTTTCGGAGGCGGCTTCGGCGGCTTCGCGACCATGCACGATGGCCGTGGCTTCGGTGGCAAGCACCTTCTTGGCCTCGTTGATCTCGGAACCGCCAAGGGCTTCGAGCCGGGCGATCTCGTCGAGCGGCAGGCGGGTGAAGATCTTCAGGAAACGGCCGACATCGGCGTCTTCCGTGTTGCGCCAGTACTGCCAGAAGTCATAGGGGCTGAAGAGATCGCCGTTCAGCCACACCGCGCCATTGGCCGACTTGCCCATCTTCGCGCCTGAACTGGTGGTCAGAAGCGGCGTGGTCAGCGCGTAGAGTTGCTCGGTGCCCATGCGGTGGCCGAGATCGACACCGTTGATGATGTTGCCCCACTGGTCGGAACCGCCCATCTGAAGGCGGACATCGTAATTGCGGTTGAGTTCGACATAATCATAGCCCTGCATGATCATGTAGTTGAACTCGAGGAACGAGAGCGACTGCTCGCGGTCCAGACGCAGCTTCACGCTGTCGAAAGAGAGCATGCGGTTGACCGAGAAATGGCGGCCGACATCGCGCAGGAACTCGATGTAGTTGAGCTTCATCAGCCAGTCGGCATTGTTGACCATCATCGCATCGGTCGGACCGTCGCCGTAACGCATGATGCGGCCGAAGATCTTCTTGATACCTTCGATGTTCTGGTCGATCTGCTCCGGCGTGAGCAGCTTGCGCTGGTCGTCGCGGAACGAGGGNTCGCCNACCATCGACGTGCCNCCGCCCATCAGGGTGACGGGACGNTGGCCGGTCTCCTGAAGCCAGTAGAGCATCGTGACCGAAATCAGGTTGCCGATGTGCAGGCTCGTGGCGGTGGCGTCGTAGCCCACATAGGCGGTGACCGTTTCCTTCTTCAGCAGCGCATCGAGACCATCGAAGTCGGAGCACTGGTGGATAAAGCCGCGCTCGTTGAGCACGTTGAGGAAATCGGACTTGTAAGTGGACATCGGTTCTTTCCCGGAAACTGTAACTGGTGCCGGGCGTNTGCGGAGCTTTGAGCCGCGNCCGCCCGGAGCGCGATGGCCTTAGCACCAAGAGCGGGGAAGGGACAAGCAAAACCCGGCCCCGCGGCGATNCGCAAGGGCCGGGCGGAAATNNGNTNTNGCGATCAGGCNGCNNCGGNCTTGGGNGCGTNNAGGCTCGCATGCAGNCGCCAGGTCTGNACGGCAGCGTCGGCGGCTTCGCGTCCCTTGCCGACGAAGTGATCGAGATANAAGGCNTCGAGTTCNGACTTGGGCTGGAAATGATGCGGTGTCAGCGAGACCGAGAAGACCGGCGTGCCGGTCGTCATCTGCGCTTCCATCAACCCGTTGACCACGGCTACGGCCACGAAATCATGCCGGTAGATGCCGCCATCGACGACGAAGGCTGCCGCGGCGATGCCGTCATAGACGCCGGTTCCGCCGAGCTTCTTGGCCAGAAGCGGCATTTCGAACGCGCCCGGCACGTCGAAGGTTTCGACCTCTGCATCGACGCCGAGTTCGGTCAGGCGCTGGTTGAAGCCTTCGAGCGCCTTGTCGACGATCTCGGCATGCCAGCGGGCCTTGATGAATGCGAATTTAGGGGATTTTGTCATGGCTCTTAGATCCTTTCCAAATGACAAGATCCCAGAGCTGCAGACACGCCCCGGCGTGAAGCCGGTTCGTCTCGTTCTCTTNCATCCGGACTCTAACCGTCGGCCCCGGAATTTCACCGGTGTCTGCTGACCCTTCCGGGTTCGGAAGGCGCTCGCGGGCTGTAACCGCCGGTGGGGAATTTCACCCCGCCCTGAGAAGCTTCCTGAATATCNGTCTCNGCGCCNGTGCGTCAATGAATCAGTTTCTTGACGCAGTGTTTCAAGTGTCTGGTGNGCAANGAAAAAGGGCGCCCCGAAGGACGCCCTCTCGCTGTCGTGTCTTGGGAGGAATTATTCAGACAGCGTGAACGGNGCCGT
The DNA here is from genome assembly GCA_002707605.1 of Hoeflea sp. Taxonomy (GTDB): domain Bacteria; phylum Pseudomonadota; class Alphaproteobacteria; order Rhizobiales; family Rhizobiaceae; genus Pseudohoeflea. The sequence continues at coordinate 499,624 of PANK01000001.1, read as the reverse complement.
GTAATTGGCAACGTTGTCCGGGGTGATCAGCAGGCAATCGAAGAGCTGCTTTTCCTCGGCCACCATCGGCTTGCCGTTCTTGATGTAGTGGTCGGCCTGGATGACGGCTTCGCGCGAGAAGACGGCGACCGGCTGAAGCACGGTGTAGGCCATTTCGCCGGCCTTGATTGCTTCCACGGCGTCGGGCGAACCGTCGAAGCCGCCNACGGTCACGCCTTCGAGCTTGCCGGCTTCCTTGAGCGCTGCAATCGCGCCGAGGGCCATTTCGTCGTTACCCGAGATGACGGCGTCGATTTCCGGGTTGGCCTGGATGATCGACTGCATCTTGTTGTAGCCCTGGGTACGGTCCCAGTTGGCCACTTCCTCGGCGACCTTTTCGAGGCCCGGATACTGGCTGAGCACGGTCTTGTAACCGTTCGAGCGGGTGGCGGCATTGTTGTCGGCCGGGTTGCCGAAGAACTCGACATACTTGGCGGTATCGCCGACGAGTTCCTGCCACTGGACGGCACCGATGGCTGCACCCTGCGCGTTGTTGGAGACGAGCTGGGCGATGGCGATGCCGGCTTCGTTGATTTCGGCGTTGACGAGGAAGACCGGGATGCCGGCTTCGGTTGCCTTGCGGACCACGCCCACGGAACCGTCGGCATTTGCCGGGTCGAGGATGATGGCCTTTGCCGAGTTGGTGATGGCCGCGTCGATCAGGTTGGATTCGACGTTGGTGTCGCCCTTGTGGGCTGCCACGGTTGCCGTGTAGCCGAGCTCTTCAGCGGTCTTCTTGGCCACTTCGCCTTCGGTGAACCAGTAGGGGTTGGCCGGGTCGGTCACGATGATCGAGATCAGNCCGTCGGCCCANGCGGCGCTGGTCATCAGCGGCAGGGCTGCGGCAGCNGCGAGAAATGCGCGTTTGGTCAGTTTCAACATTCTGGTTTCCTCCCTAGGGGGTTGTTGTGCCGGTTGCCCGGCGGTGTCTCGCGTCCGGGTCTCCTCCCGGGCTTTCGCGAAGGTGGTGAAGGTCAGCCNGCTCTGCGGCGACCTCCGTATTGGATCGAGTTGAGCATCACGGCGAGCACGATGACTGCGCCGGTAAAGACGGTCTGCCAGTAGGAACTGACACCGATGATGACGAGGCCGTCGCTCAGGAAGCCGATGACGAAGGCGCCGAGCAGGGTGCCGCGCACGGTGCCGCGACCACCCATCAGCGAAGCGCCGCCGACGACGACAGCCGCGATGGCCGTGAGTTCGTAGGTGGTGCCCGCGGTCGGACCGGCGGAGGTGAGCTGCGAGCTCAACACCAGGCCTGCGATGGCCGCGCACATGCCAGACAGCACGTAGACCGAGACCTGCACGCGCTTGACNGGCACGCCCGACAGTTCGGCCGCACGCTCGTTGCCGCCCGACGAATAGAGCCAGCGGCCGAANGCGGTGCGGGCGAGAACGAGNCCCGCGACGATGGCGACGACGGCCAGGATGATCACGCCGATCGGCACCCCGAANAGGCGGTTGAAGCCGAGCCAGTCAAAACCGGTNTTGCCGAGCGAAGGATCGCCGGAGAGGTTGTTGAAGGTCAGGCCATTGGTCATCAGAAGTGCGACGCCGCGCGCCACATAGAGCGANCCGAGGGTGGCGACGAAGGCAGGGACCCGGAAATAGGCNATNAGAACGCCGTTGCAGAGGCCGACAAATGCGCCGAGGGCGATCGTCATCACNACAACCGCCCAGACCGGCGGATANAGNATNACGCCGGCCGACTGGAATTCCACGCCCTGCATCAGGAAGCCCGCGAACACGCCGGTCAGCCCCAGGACCGAGCCGACCGAAAGGTCGATGCCGCCATTAAGGATGACGAGCATCATGCCGAGCGCGAGCAGTCCGAAGATNGCCACGTGGTTCGCCATGATCAGGAAGTTCGAGACGGTGGCATAGTTCGGCGACAGCATAGAGAAGGTGATGATGATCGCGATCANNGCNAAGAAGGCGCGNCCCTCGAGCAGCAGGTGCACGATGGAGAAGCTCTTCTTCTTTGCCGGTGCCGTCTNTGCGGCGGTGGTTGTCGTTTCCGACATNNGCGGAACTCCCTGCAAACTTTTCTTATGCGACCAGGCTCTCGCCGGAGGCGGCCATGATTGCTTCTTTTGTCGTGTCGTGGGTNAACTCGGCGGCNATCTGGCCGCGCCGCATNACGATGATGCGGTGCGCGATGGCCAGGCATTCGCCGACTTCGGATGTCGAATAGATNACCGCCATGCCGTCNCGGGCGTGGTCGGCNAGGATGCGGAAGACTTCNGCCTTGGCACCGATGTCGATGCCGCGGCTGGGCTCGTCNAGCAGGACAACGGANGGNGANGTNGCCAGCATCTTGCCGATGACCACTTTCTGCTGATTGCCGCCCGACAGCGAGCCGATGGGCGCGTCGGGGCCGTCGGTCTTGACCGTGACTTCGCGGATCGAGCGTTCGATGATCGAGGCTTCGGCCCGGAGGTTGGTCAGGAAGCCGCGGGTGAAGTTGTTGATCGAGGCAAGCGACAGGTTGCGGCCGACCGACATGGTCTGGACCAGACCGTCACGCTGGCGGTCTTCCGGCACGAGCACGAGACCGGCCTCGATACGCTCGGCAATCGTCAGCCCCGAAACATCCTCGCCGTGCAGCAGGATCCGGCCTTCGGTCGCCTGGGTCCGCCCGGCGACACATTCCATCATCTCGGTGCGGCCCGCGCCCATCAGTCCGTAGATGCAGACGATCTCGCCGGCCTTGACAGAGAGATCGAGGCCGTTGACCGCATTGCCGATGCCGGTATTGGCCGGAACGGTGAGATTTTCGAGTGTCAGCGCAGGTGCGCCGAATTCGTGGTCGGTCGGGGGCGAGCCGAGATCGAAGTTCTCGCCCACCATGTTGCGCACGATCCATTCGAGATCGATCTCGGCACGCGGCGCGTAGGCGGTCATCTCGCCGTCGCGCAGCACCACTGCATGGTCGGTGATGGTCAGCGCTTCTTCCAGATGGTGGGAGATATAGACAATGGAGACGCCACGCGCCTTCAGGTCGCCGATGACCTTGAAAAGCACCTCTACCTCGGACGCGGAGAGTGCGGAAGTGGGCTCGTCCATGATCAGGATGCGCGATTTGACCGAAAGCGCACGTGCGATCTCCACAATCTGCTGCTGGCCGAGGCGCAGATCCTCGACCTTGGTCAGCGGATCGATGTCTTCCTCGAGTTCCTTCATGAGTTCGCGGGCCTGGCGCTCTTCCTCGGCAAAATCGACGCCGGCGCGGCCCATGATCTCGCGGCCCATGAAGATGTTGTCGCGCACGTTCATGTTGGGCGCGAGCGAGAGTTCCTGGTGGATGATGGAGATACCGTGTTCGCGCGCATCCACGGTCGAGGTGAAGGTCACCGGCTTGCCGTCGAGCAGCATTTCGCCGGAGGAGGGCGGCTGCACACCCGACAGGATCTTCATCAGCGTCGACTTGCCTGCACCGTTCTCGCCGAACAGCGTGGTGACCTTGCCGCGATGGACGTCGAAATTCACGCCCTTGAGCGCCTGGACCGCGCCGAAATTCTTGGCGACGTTGCGCGCNGCNAGAACGACCTCNGCTTTGTCGCCGCTATCCTTCGGGGTCGCGTCGGTCACGGGCGACGTCATCACTGCACCTCGAGCGCGACCGGGGTGACCAGCCAGCTTTTCGGGTTGATCATGGTGAAGGCGCCGGTGACCGAAATGGTCNTGCCGGAGAGNGAATCGCGGTCGAGATCCGANAGAGTTGCCTCGGACATGGCGCGNTTGATGGCAGCNCCCGCGTCCTGATACTCGATCTGGTTCTTGAAGGCGCCGAANTCGATGTCGCCGGGAACGTCGCGNAGCTCCGTGCCGTTGATGGCNGGGCCGGTCTGGACGCGGATCTTGTAGCCGTCCGGCATNCCGTCGACGTTGACGTNGAANATGCCGGANTTGCCTTCNCCNGCGGTGCCGGTGAACTTGACCGGCATGACGGGAAAGGCGCCGGCCTTGGTCCCGTAGGCTTCGATTGCGGCCTTCTTGTCGGCGGCAAGTTCATTGGCGAGCGTGACGGCATCGGGCGCGCGGCCTTCGACGAAATCCCGGATGCGCGGGAATTCGGTCTCACCGAATGCGCCGGGGTTGAAAGCCTGCTGGCGCAGGTCGGCGTCCGAGCCGACCGTGACGATGGTGGTGTCGAGCGCAATGGCGCCGACTAGGGCAATGGCAGCTATGCCGATGATCGCTCTGCGCCGGTTGGTGCTGGCCTTGCTGGCTTTTGCGATACCGCTCATGTCCGTCCTGTATCCATTCTCGTCGGTCCCTCGCGGAACCTGCGGGAAGCCACCCTTTCATGGGCGGTCGGTTTCATTGTGTCGGGAAGTCAACGGCGCTCGCATGGCGCGTTTCCTCCCCCCTTGTTCGGCTGACCTGGAACTCCTCAATCCCGTAGTCTGGGCAGCCTACGGCGTCGCGAGCGACCCCGATGATGGGCATGACCATAAGTGAAAAAAATTACGTTGTCTGCAAAGAAATACACATTTTCCATTTTTTCTGTGCTACACGATTTGAAAACGNGACNCNGNTGNTGGCTGGAGGAAGCCGTTNCCATCNNGCGTTGCGGCGGACCTTTCANAGAGGCCCGCAGGGAGACGAAANACATCAGGGAGCGAGGATGATTTCCTATTGCGGATACGCCCCTCGACACGTGCGAACATGAGNGGCGCTGACATCATNATCGGTGTGGATGCGGGGACTTCGGTNATCAAGGCCGTGGCCTTCACCCTGTCCGGCGAGCAGATCGGCGCGGCCTCCGTGCGCAANCGCTACGAGANGGGACGCGACGGCTCGGCCACGCAGTCACTGAGCCAGACATGGGACGATTGCGCCGCCGCCATCCGCGGCCTGGGCGNGAAAGTCGATAATCTGGCAAACCGCACNGCTGCGNTTGCACTGACGGGACAGGGCGACGGNACCTGGCTCGTCGGCAAGGANAAGNAGCCGGCAGGTGACGCNTGGATCTGGCTCGATGCGCGNGCNGCGCCCACGGTTTCNAGANTGGTGAAAGGCGACAATGAGCGCGCCCGTTTCGAAGCAACCGGCACCGGGCTCAANACNTGCCAGCAGGGCACCCAGATGGCGCATATGCAGGNNACNTGCCCCGAGCTTCTCGACCGCTCGGAAGTGGCGCTGCACTGCAAGGACTGGCTNTTTCTCAATCTNACCNGNGTGCGNGCGACCGATCCTTCGGAAGCGAGCTTNACNTTCGGCAATTTTCGCGATCGCCGCTATTCCGACGTCGTGATTTCNGCGCTCGGNCTCGAAAGCCGCCGGCATCTTCTGCCGGAGATTGTTGACGGGTCCAAACAGACNTTCCCNCTGACNGCAGACGCTGCCCGCCAGACCGGGCTCAACGAAGGAACGCCGGTCTCCCTCGGCTATGTCGANATGGTGATGACCGCGCTCGGCAGNGGCGTCCACACCGGCGAAGCNGGCGTGGCCTGTTCCACGGTCGGNTCNACCGGCGTCCACATGCGNGCCGTNCNGTCCGGCGATGTCCATCTCAATGCCGAGGGCACCGGCTATGTCATCTGCCTGCCTGCCGACGATCTCGTCACCCAGGTCCAGACCAACATGGCCTCCACGCTCAACATCGACTGGGCGCTGTCGGTCGCAGAGGACCTCCTGGGCGAGATGGGCGAACGCCCGACCCATGCAGTCCTGGTCAAGCGGATCGACGGCTGGATGGAAAAATCCACACCCGGCGCGCTGGTCTACCATCCCTATATCTCGGAAGCCGGCGAGCGCGGGCCCTTCGTCGATGCCAATGCGCGGGCGAGCTTTGTCGGGCTCAATGCCAATCACCGGTTCCCCGACATGATCCGGGCCGTCGTCGAAGGTCTCGGCATGGCGGCGCGCGATTGTTACCAGGCGATGGGCGACATGCCGAGCGAGTTGCGGCTGACCGGCGGGGCGGCGCGTTCCGCATCCCTTCGCCGGGTTCTTGCTGCGGCCCTCGAAACGCCCATCCGGATTTCGTCGCGCGAGGAAGCCGGTGCCGCCGGCTGCGCCATGATGGCCGCCGTCGCCATCGGCGCCTATCCCGACATGGATGCCTGTATCGCCGAATGGGTGACGCCGCTTCTCGGCCCAGCCGAGGCTTCCGATCCGGCGCTCGTGCCGGTCTATGACACGCTCTACACATCATATCGCAACGCGCGCGACGCGCTGGCGCCCGTCTGGGGTGATCTGGCGGCCGCCCGCGGAGCGCAAGGAGAAAAACAATGACCGAGACAACCAAGGTCGACCTCTTCGTCATCGGTGGCGGCATCAACGGCGCGGGCATCGCGCGTGATGCGGCGGGCAGGGGGCTGAGCGTGGTCCTGTGCGAGAAGGATGATCTGGCCGAAGGCACGTCCTCGCGGTCCGGCAAGCTGGTCCATGGCGGTCTGCGCTATCTCGAATATTACGAATTCCGCCTCGTTCGCGAAGCGCTGATCGAGCGCGAGGTGCTGATGAACGCTGCCCCGCACATCATCTGGCCAATGCGGTTCGTGCTGCCCCACAGCCCCGAGGATCGCCCGGCATGGCTCGTGCGTCTCGGCCTGTTTCTCTACGACCATCTCGGCGGCCGCAAGAAACTGCCCGGCACGCGCACGCTCAACCTGCGGCGCGATCCGGAAGGCGCACCGATCAAGGACCAGTACACCAAGGGTTTCGAATACTCGGACTGCTGGGTCGATGACGCCCGTCTGGTGGTGCTCAATGCGGTAGATGCAGCTGAGCGCGGCTGCGAGGTTCTGACCCGCAGCCCCTGCGTCAGCGCCCGCCGCGTGAACGGTGTCTGGCAGGTCACCACGAAGAACAGCCTGACCGGCGAGACGCGCGAGTTCGAAGCCAAGGTCGTCGTCAACGCCGCCGGTCCCTGGGTGAGCGACGTGGTCAATCGCGTCGCCGGGTCGAACTCGGCGCGGAATGTGCGCCTCGTCAAGGGCAGCCACATCATCGTGCCGAAATTCTGGAAGGGCGAGAACGCCTATCTGGTCCAGAACCACGACAAGCGGGTGATCTTCATCAATCCCTATGAGCGCGACAAGGCGCTGATCGGCACCACCGACATTGCCTATGAAGGCCGGGCCGAGGATGTGCAGGCCGACGAGAGCGAGATCAAGTACCTGATCGATGCGGTCAACCGCTACTTCAAGGAGCAGCTCACCCGCGACGACGTGCTGACGACCTTCTCCGGCGTCCGCCCGCTCTTCGATGACGGTCAGGGCAATCCGTCGGCGGTCACCCGCGACTACGTTTTCGATCTCGACGAAAAGGGCGGTGCGCCGCTTCTCAACATTTTCGGCGGCAAGATCACCACATTCCGCGAACTGGCCGAACGCGGGCTGCAGAATATCGAAAAGTTCTTCCCGCAGATGGGCGGCGACTGGACGGCGGAGGCTCCGCTTGCCGGCGGCGACATGAAGAATGCCGACTACGANCTCTTCCGCAACACGATGAAGACCAACTACCCGTGGATGCCGCGCGAGCTGCGCCGCCATTACGGCCGTTGCTACGGCACCCGGATTTCGCAGATCGTCGGCGATGCCACGAGCCTCGAGGGCCTCGGACGCCATTTCGGCGGCTGCCTCTACGAAGCCGAAGTCGACTATCTCGTGAAGCACGAATGGGCGCAGACGGCGGAAGACATCATCTGGCGCCGCACCAAGCACCGTCTGCATCTGACGGACGCCGAGCAGGCGACTTTTGCCGAGTGGTTCGACCGTAGTCGCGTGAAGGCGGCCTGATCATGCCGCTGACGCTGTCCCTCAATACCAATCCGCTGGTCAACCGCTTCGCCGATCCGGACGATCTGGTCGANGCAATCGCNCGTGACATCANGATCCGCGATATCCAGCTGACCCACGAGTTCATCAATCCGAGCTGGCAGGCGCCGGTCATCCGTCGCATGACCCGGCAGATGGGCCGGGCGCTGAACCGCACCGGTGCGCGGGTGACATCGGGCATGACCGGCCCCTATGGCCGNCTCAACCATTTCGGCCATCCCGANGCCGGGGTGCGGCGCTATTANGTCGACTGGTTCAAGACCTTCGCCGACATCATCGCCGATCTCGGCGGCNTNTCGGTCGGCACGCAATTTGCGATCTTCACCTACAAGGACTTCGACGACCCGGTTCGCCGCGAGGAGCTGATCAAGATCGCCATCGACTGCTGGGCGGAAGTCGCCGANCACGCGAAGGATGCCGGNCTGTCCTATGTCTACTGGGAGCCGATGAGCGTCGGNCGCGAGTTCGGCGANACGATCNAGGCGACNATGGAANTGCAGGANCGGCTNACGGCCGCCGACATGGCGATCCCNATGTGGATGATGGCNGATATCGACCATGGCGATGTGACNTCNCCGAACCCNGANGACACCGATCCGTATGCCTGGGCGCGGGCGGTGCCGAAGGTCTCGCCNATCATTCACATCAAGCAGTCGATGATGGACAAGTCCGGCCACAAGCCGTTTACCGCCGAATACAATGCCAAGGGCGCGATCCATCCCGNGCCGCTTCTCAAGGCGTTCGCCGAGGGTGGNGCCGAGGACAACGAGATCTGNCTCGAACTGTCCTTCAAGGAACGCGAACCGAACGACCGGCAGGTGATCAGNCAGATTGCNGAGAGNGTNGCCTTCTGGGCACCGCATATCGACAGCGGTGCCACCGANCTGAAGGTGNGAGATCGCTNAAGCGGAAAACGGCGTGGGGAGCGCAACTTCCGCGTTGAATTGAGATGNCNCCGGTGCGATCACCGCTAACGGGGACAGAGGGAGAGTAGATATGGCCAAGGCGCGCTTGTCTGGCGATGAGGAGCGTTCGCTCGCAATCCGGGCCGCATGGCTGCACTATGTCGGCGGGTTGCGCCAGGCGGAGGTCGCCAAGCGCCTCGGCGTGCCCTCGGTCAAGGCGCACAGGCTCATTGCCCGTGCCGTGGCCGAAGGGGCCGTGAAGGTCACCATCGAAGGCGAAATCATCGAATGTATCGAGCTCGGCGAGGCGATCTGCGCCCGTTACGGTCTCAGGACCTGCGAGGTCGCGCCCGATCTCGAGGAAGACGGACTTCCGCTCCGGACGCTGGGACTCGCCGGCGCCTCTCTTCTGCGCCGCTGGCTCGAGGGCGGCGAGGCGATGACGATCGGCGTCAGCCACGGCCGGACGCTTGCCGAAGCCGTTCATTCCATGCCGCGCATTGAGACCAAGGGCATCAAGTTTGTTTCGCTGTTCGGTGGCCTGACCCGGAATTTTGCGGCGAACCCGCATGACGTGATGCATCTTCTGGCCGAGAAGACCGGCGCGCCGGCCTATGTGATGCCGGTGCCGTTCTTCGCCAATACGGCGGAGGATCGCGAGGTTCTTCTTTCCCAGCGCGGTGTGGCCGAGATCATAGAGATGGGTGAAAACGCGCCGCTCAAATTCGTCGGCCTCGGCACGGTCAAGCCGGAAACCCAGCTCGTGACATCAGGCATGATCGAACCGGCCGAGATAAAGGCCATCGACAGGGCAGGCGGTGTTGGGGAAATGCTCGGTCACTTCTTCGACCGCAACGGTCAGATCGTCGAAACCGCTCTGTCTCCCCGGACGCTGTCNGTNTCCATGGACAAGGCCNGCGACCAGAANATCATCGCNCTCGCCGGCGGACCNGGNAAGATCGAGGCNATCCGCGCCATTCTCAGGAGCGGNAAACTGTCGGGCCTCGTCACCGACGAACGGACGGCGACCGCGCTCCTGCAGAACGATTAACCGGCGTCTGGAACAGCCGTGCCTGCGAAGTAGTTGTGCAGGATTTCGGCTTCTCGCCTGCTGCCGAAGATCAGCGGAACGCGGTCGTGCAGGCGCTTGGGCGCCAGATCGAGAACGGGAGCCGCACCATCGGTGGCGATGCCGCCCGCCTGTTCCATCAGGAAAGCGATNGGGAAGGCNTCATAGGCGAGCCTGAGATAGCCCATCTCGTAGCCCGGNCGCGTGTCACCCGGATANAGNAACANTCCGCCNCNNTTGAGAATGCGNTTGAGATCGCCNACGGCNGCAGCCGGCCAGCGGAANTTGAAATCNCNTTCCAGCGGACCTTCCTTGCCGGCCATCAGGTCGTCCACATAGTTNTGNAGGCCCTGCGACCAGCGCCNGTAATAGGACGCATTGATNGCGATGGTGTTGTGGCTCTCCGGCACNNTGGCGTNCTGCTTGTGAACATGGAACGTGCCGGTCGTCTGGTCGAGCGTGGCGATATGAACGCCGTCGCCAACCGAAAAACCGAGATCGATGGAATGTCCGAAGGACACGTAGGCCGCGGCGATCACCTCGCGGCCCGAGCGCAGAAAGGTCTCGCCCGCCGGGAAAATTGCGAAAAAGGCGCCGAGCTGCGCGCCGATACCGATATTGCCCGAGCCGTCGATCGGGTCCATGGCGATGTCGAAGGCGCCCCCCGCGTCCACATCGGTGACGTCCTCCACTTCCTCGGACAGAACCCTGGCGACCGAGACCCCGTGAAAGGCGTCTATGAAATGGTCATGCGCCGCCATGTCGAGCGCCTTCTGGGCGTCGCCGGAATCGTTGGTCCCGACGATCGCTGTCGGATCTCCCGGCAGCTTGCCCTGCGCCAGTCGTGCGGCAAGCGGGATGCTGGCCTCGGCAATGCGCAGGATGAGGTTGCTCATCGCCTGCCTGCCGGGATCGGTCGCAGCCCACTGGCCGAGAATGTCTTGGAGTGTGGGCGCGGAAATCGCGCTGTCCGACTGGAGAACGACAGGTTTCGATGCGGCAGATGACGGGGTCATGAATTGTTCCTCTTTACGCTCTGATATCTAGAACTATGCGCAAGAGATGACAATCCTGTTGTAACAGCGCAAAATCACAATATCACATTATTGACGTGATCTTTGTGTTATGGGATGGACCCACAACGGAGGAGCCGTCTTGAAACGCGAAAGCCGACAGCAAGCGATCATGGATCTGCTCGTCGCCGAGGGGAATGTCGATCTCGACAATCTCGCGGAACGCTTCGCCGTATCGCGCATGACAATCCACCGGGATCTCGACGAACTGGAAGGCGAGGGGTTCCTGCGCAAGGTTCGCGGCGGCGCGACGATCGAATCGGGCACCCGTTTCGAGAGCGATTTCCGCTTCCGCGAAAGACAGGGCGGGGCTGCAAAGGCGCGGATGGCGAGCGAGGCGCTCGAACTCGTCGAGCCAGGAATGACGGTCATGATCAATGACGGATCGATGGCCGCTCTGCTGGGTCAGCGTCTGACCGCCAAGCGACCGCTGACCGTGATTACCAACAACGCCGCGGTGATAGACGCGCTCAAGGGCGAGGCCGGTATTATCCTGATTGCGCTTGGCGGCATCTACTCGGCCAAGTTCAATGCCTTTCTCGGCAAGGTAACCGAGGAATCGCTCTCGGGCCTGCGCGCCGACATCGCATTCATCTCGACGCCGGCCGTCGCCGGTCTCGAGGTCTTCCACATGGACGAGCAGGTGGTGCGCGCCAAGCGGCAGATGATGGACAGGGCGCACAAATGCTGCCTCGTCGTCAGCCACTCGCGTTTCGGCCATGCAGCCCTCTATCGCCTCGGGGCACTCGCCGAGTTCGACCACATCATTACCGATGACCGGCCCGACAAGGAAACAGTGAAACTGTTCCGCGACGCCGGACTTCCCCTCACCATCGCCAGGAAAGACGAGGCCTGAGAATGCACAAACCCGATTTCTGGATCGGCACCAGCTGGAAGATGAACAAGACGCTGGCGGAGGCGAAAGCATTCGCCGAAGCCCTGGCGAAGGCCGATCTCGATCGCGATCAGCGCATCCAGCGCTTCGTGATCCCACCCTTTACCGCCGTGCGCCAGGTCAAGGAAATGCTTGCCGAAACCTCCGTGAAGGTCGGCGCGCAGAACATGCATTGGGCCGACGAGGGCGCCTGGACCGGAGAAGTCTCTCCGGTGATGCTGAAGGACTGCAATCTCGACATCGTCGAGCTTGGTCATTCGGAGCGCCGTGAGCATTTCGGCGAGACCGACGAGACTGTGGGTCTGAAGACCGAGGCCGCTGTGCGTCACGGTCTGATCCCGCTTATCTGCATCGGCGAGACCTTGGCCGAACGCGAAGCGGGCCGTGCGCGCGAAGTTCTGGAAAACCAGGTCCGCGGCGCGCTCGGCAAGCTGTCGGGCGACCAGCTGAAGGCAGAGATACTGCTCGCCTACGAGCCCGTCTGGGCCATCGGCGAGAACGGCANCCCCGCCACATCCGATTACGCCGACGCCCGCCAGGCCGAAATCATCGAGGTGGCGGCCGACGTGCTCGGTCGCAAGGTGCCGTGCCTCTACGGCGGCTCCGTCAATCCCGGTAACTGCCAGGAACTCATCCAGTGCCCGCATATCGACGGGCTGTTCATCGGGCGCTCCGCATGGAAGGTCGAGGGTTACCTCGGCATCCTGAAGGCTTGTGCCGAAACCATCTGAAGAAAGGATAGCATCATGAAAATTGCAGTAGCAGGCGACAGCGCCGGCGAAGACCTCGCCAAGATTCTCGCCGAGCATCTCAAGGACAAGTACGAGGTGTCTGAAGTCTCCCGCACCGAAGACGGTCCCGACAAGTTCTACGCCAATCTCTCCGACCGTGTNGCCTCGGCGGTNATNGCCGGTGAGTATGACCGNGCGATCCTGATCTGCGGAACCGGCATCGGCGTGCAGATGGCCGCCAACAAGGTGCCNGGNATCCGCGCNGCNCAGTGNCACGACACCTATTCNGCNGGCAAGGCNGCAACCTCNAACAACGCCCACATCCTCACCATGGGCGCACGCGTCATCGGCGCCGAACTCGCCAAGGATATCGCCGAGGCGTTCCTCTCGGCNTCCTTNGACCCCGAAGGCCGCTCGGCAGGCAACGTCAANGCCATCGATGAGGTTGGCGCGAAGTACCAGAAGGGNGCCTAAGCGCTCTCGGGGAGGAGGGACCGGTCCATGGACTGCATTCTGNCGATCGACAGCGGACTGACCGTNACNAAGGCGGTGCTCTTTGATCTCAAGGGNAAACAGCTTGGCGTGGTGCGCAAGAACGTGCGGCAACTGATGCCGCACCCGCGCCACGTCGAACGNGACATGGACGACCTCTGGACCCAGACGGCNTCNGCCATTCGCGAGGTGATCGCCGCTGTNGGCATCNACGCCGGCGAAATCCTCGCNGTGGCGGCGACGGCCCATGGCGACGGGATNTATCTGCTCGANGANNANGCNCGTCCGCTTGGGTCGGGTGTTCTNTCGCTCGACAGTCGNGCGGCGGATNTCGTCGCNGGCTGGCAGNAAGACGGGACTGCGGAGAAAAGCCTCGANCTGACNGGGCAGGCNCCNCACGCGGCGGCACCNTCGGCNNTNCTTGCCTGGTTCCGNGACAACGAGCCNGAGCGNTTCTCNCGCATCGGCCACATGATGGCCTGCAAGGACTGGCTGCGNTNCTGNCTCTGCGGCGTGATNGGNACNGACCGCACNGAGGCGAGNACNTCNTTCACCGATGTCCGCACNCAGGACTATACGGACGATGCGCTNGCNCTCTTCGGCCTGTCTTCGCTNANNANNGCGCTGCCGCCGTCGAGCCATCCCGCCGAGATCGTCGGCCATGTNACNGCAGAAGCNGCNANGGCGAGCGGGCTNAAGCNGGGCACNCCGGTNGCTGCGGGCGTTCACGACGTGACNGCCTCGGTGCTCGGCATCGGCGCGCACGAGCTNGGCGTCGTCGGCATCGTNGCNGGCACCTATTCGATCAATGAATGCGTTTCNACNGAACCGCGCGTCGGCGCNGACTGGCTCTGCCGCAACGCGATCGANCCGGGGCTGTGGAACAGCATGGCGATCTCGCCGGCCTCGACNACCAATTANGAGTGGTTCCTCGATACNTTCTGTATCGCCGAGCGNGAGAAGGCGGAGGCTGAAGGCCGCAGCATCCACGCGGTGCTCGCGCCCGAGCTNGAGGAAGCGCTCAGNCGCGCGAGTTCGGTTGTCTATCATCCCTATCTCTTNGGCTCGCCNATGGGGCCGGGCCCGAGCGCNAGCTTCATGGGCCTGCGNGGCTGGCACGGNCGNGGCGANGTTNTNGCCTCGCTNCTNGANGGCATCGCNTTCAACCACCGNGANCACATCGANATNCTNAGNNANAATTTCNGNGCCGATGTCGCACGGCTGACGGGCGGNGCNTCNCGCAANCCNGTGGTCGCNAANCTCTTTGCCGACATTCTCGACATGCCTGTGACGGTCACCGACACCGACGAGGCNGCNGCCTGGGGNGCNGCNCTNTGCGCCGGGGCTGCGGTCGGCGCTTTCGAAAAGTTCGATGCNGATCCGCGNGATCTCGATGCGATTTCCACGACCTATCAACCCGATCCGGCCCGCGCGNCGCATTATCACGAGCGNTATGCGGTNTATCGCGACATAGCCGGCGAAATGACCGCCAGCTGGGNCCGGCTCAACGAACTCGACAAGAAGGTGCGCGGCGCGCAATGAATGACAGTGCAGTCAAGGATATCGATGTCCTGATCATCGGGGCGGGGATCAACGGCGCGGGGCTTTTCCGCGATCTCTGTGCGCANGGGTTGTCCTGCGTCATCATCGACAAGGGCGATTTCGGATCGGGCACGAGCGCGGCCCCGTCGCGGCTGATCCATGGCGGGCTCAAATATCTCGAAACCGGTGAGTTCCGGCTGGTGGCGGAATCGACCTACGAGCGCAATCTTCTGCTCAAGAACGCCGCCCACGTGGTCAAGCCTCTCCCCACCGTGATCCCGATCTACTCCTGGACCAAGGGCATCTGGCCCGCAATCCGCACCTTTTTCGGCTCCAAGAGCGCACCGCGCAGTCGTGGCGCGCTTCTGATCAAAATCGGGCTCTCGCTTTACGACTATTTCGGCTCCCGCGCCCGCTTCATGCCCAAACACGGCATGGTGGGGAAAAAGAAGGCGCTGCAGGACATCCCGGCGCTCACCCCGCGCATCGTTGCCGTCGGCACCTATTACGATGCGGCCGTGACCGCCCCCGAGCGGCTGGTGATGGAGTTGGTTCATGACGGTGTGCGGCTCTCGGAGCACTCGGAAGCCCACAATTGGTCTGCCGTCAGCGGTCAGACGGAGGGCGTAGTGTCCTTCGAAAAGGCCGACGGGACGATTGCTCAGGTGCGCCCGAAACTGGTGGTCAACGCCGCAGGTCCGTGGATCGATGCCGTCAACGCCACGATCGGTATCGAGACGAAACTGATCGGCGGCACCAAGGGCTCGCACATTCTTCTCGATCACCCGGAATTGGTCGAACAGCTCGATGGTAGAATGATCTATTTCGAGGCCAATGACGGCCGAATCCTTCTGGTCTTCCCCTATCTCGGCAAGGCGCTGGTGGGCTCGACCGACATTCCCGCGCGCGAACCGGACCAGGCTCACTGCACCGATAACGAGACGGCCTATTTCATGTCGAGCCTGCGCGAGCTGCTCCCGGGTCTCGAATTCGACGAGGGCCAGATCGTCTACAGCTATGCCGGCATCCGTCCGCTGCCGAATTCTGAAGGCGTCGAACCGGGCCTCATCAGCCGCGATCACTCCGCTCCTGTACAGGCCCGCGAGCCGGGCCGGCCGTTCCCGGTGATCTCGCTGGTCGGCGGCAAGTGGACAACCTTCCGCGCCTTCGCGGCGGGCGTGGCCGACACGGTGCTGGCTCGCCTCGGTGCAGACCGCAAGACGACGACCGATGCGATGGCGATCGGGGGGGCGCAGGGTCTGCCGACGTCCGATCGTCGCAACGGGTGGCTTGCGGAGGTCGCCCGTGAGAGCGGTGCAGAGAAAGCCCGCGTCGAACAACTGCTCGACCGCTACGGCGCCACGGCGCGCGCGATCGCGGTGCACGAAGGCGGAAAGCCTGACCTGTTCGGAGACGCGCCGACATTCAGCCCGGCGGAGATCGACTGGATCGCGCGCAACGAGCAGGTGGTCCATCTGGAGGACGTGATCCTGCGCCGCACGCCGCTGGCGATTACCGGGCAGCTGACGAAAGCACTGCTCGAGCGCATCGGCCGGATTGTCGGGGATGCGTTGAACTGGAATGATGAGACGATCAAGGCGGAAATCGCCCGCACGCTCAGAGTGCTCGAGAGCAGACACGGCGTCCGACTCTGAGCAGGACGAAACAAGAGTATTGATCTGGGAGGATCGCATGGCAGACACGCACAGGAAACTCATCAACGACCCCGACAGCCTCATTGAGGATCTGATCGCCGGCATGGTGTCCGCTCATCCCGAACACCTCACGGTCGAGGGCGAAACGGGCCGCGCGATCGTCGCGCTGAACGGTCCGCGCGAGGGCAAGGTGGGGATCGTGGTCGGCGGCGGTTCGGGCCATGAACCTGCTTTCGCGGGTTACGTCGGGCAGGGGCTCGCCGATGCTGCACCTCTGGGCAACATTTTTGCCTCGCCGTCACCGTCGCAGATCATGGATGCGGGCTTTGCGGCCGACGGCGGTGCGGGCGTCCTGTTTCTCTATGGCAACTATACCGGCGACGTGATGAATTTCGGAATGGCCGAGGAAAACCTCGCCAGGCAGGGCATCACCGCGCGCTCCTTTGTGGTCACCGATGACATCGCTTCCGCGCCGCTCGACAAGAAGGAAGAGCGACGCGGCATTGCCGGCGATTTCTTCGTCTTTAAAGTGGCCGGCGCCGCCGCCGATCTTGGTCTTTCCCTCGATGAGGTCGAGAAGGCCGCGACACGCGCCAATGATGCGACGCGCACGATGGGCGTCGCGCTTTCGGCGTGCATCATGCCGCAGACCGGCAAGGCCAATTTCGAGCTCCCCGTCGGCGAGATGGAAATCGGCATGGGCATCCATGGCGAGCCGGGCGTTGAGCGCGGCCCCGCCGGCAGCGCCGATGACGTGGCCGACCGGCTGCTGGCTCCGATCATCGAGGAACTGGAGCTCGGCAAGGGTGATCGCGTCGCCGTTCTGGTCAACGGTCTCGGTTCCACCACGCTGCTTGAACTCTATCTTCTCCACCGCCGCACGGCAGAGATACTGAAGGAGAAGGGTGTCGAGATCCATCACAGCTGGGTCGGCGAATATTGCACCTCGCTCGACATGGAAGGCGCGTCGGTCACCGTCATGAAGCTCGACGAGGACCTGACCACCTGGCTCGACCATCCCTGCGATACGCCCGCCTTGAAGGTCGGCACATCGACCCCGAAAAGTGATCACGCCCGGAGGAAGACGAGAACCCGCGCGGCGGCAACCGAGAGCCGGAAGACCGAAATAGCCTCGCTGAAGACGGATGGCGCGATCACACCTGCAAAGTTTCGCGAGATGATGCGCGCTGCGGCCGACGCCATTTTCGCCGAACGCGACCGCCTGAGCGAACTCGACGGCAAGATCGGCGACGGCGATCACGGGCTGACGATGGAGATCGGCTGGAAAGCGGTGCTTGCTGCGCTCGACAAGACCGAGGACGACGCGACGATCTCGATGCTCTGCGATGACATCGCCTCGGCCTTCCTCGAATCCGTTGGAGCCTCTGCCGGCCCGCTCTACGCCTCCGCCTTCCAGTCGGGAGGGAGTGCTGTTGCAGACAGGCTCAACCTCGATGCCGAGGCGCTGGTTGCCTGGATCGGGGGGATGGCCGACGGCATCATCGACCGGGGTGGAGCCTCTGCCGGCGACAAGACGATGGTCGATGCCTGGCTGCCCGCCGTCGAAGCGGCGAAGCAGAAGCTTGCCGCAGGCGGCTCTGAACAGGATTGCCTGTCAGCAGCTGCNGAGGGCGCACGGTCGGGCGCCGATGCCACGAAGGACATGCGTAGCGGACGCGGCCGTTCGAAGAAACTCGGCGACCGTTCGGTCGGCCATATCGATCCGGGAGCCGAATCGACGGCCGTTCTTCTGCGCGCGTGGGCGAAAACTGTCAGTTGAACGCAAGCTCACAAGTCTGGCGGATTGACCTTGTGGAGAGGGCAATCTAGTCCGGGCGCATCAGTCAGGAGTAAGCGCCCGTGATCCAGTTCCCCCTTGGTCTCCACACCCCCGTCGAACATTCCGCCGCCTTGCCTCAGAGCGCGGACGCGGTCGTCATCGGCGGCGGCGTTGTCGGCGTTTCGACCGCCATATATCTCAGGCGGCGCGGCGTGAATGTCGTGCTCATCGAGAAGGGACGCGTGGCCGCCGAGCAGTCCTCGCGCAACTGGGGCTGGATCCGACAGCAGGGCCGCGATCCGGCCGAACTGCCGATCATGATGGAGGCGCGTCCCCTCTGGAAGGAACTGGCTGCGGCGTCCGGCGAGGACTTTGGCCTTGTCGAAGCCGGCGTCACCTATATTGCCCGCAATGAGGGCGAGTTGGCGGGTTTCGAGAAATGGCTCGACTCGGTCAAGTCGTCAGGGGTCGACAGCCGCATCCTCGATGCCAAGGAAACGGCCGCTCTCATTCCCGGCATGTCGACGCACTATCCCGGCGCTCTGACGACCCCGACGGACATGCGCGCGGAGCCCTGGCTGGCCGTTCCGGCTCTGGCGCGCCTTGCGGCGCGTGAGGGTGTGACGATCATCGAGAACTGCGCGGCACGGGCGTTGGATATTCAGAGCGGACGAGTTGCCGGGCTGTTCACCGAAGCGGGCCGCATCGCCGTCTCCGAGGTCGTACTGGCCGGTGGAGCCTGGTCTTCGCTCTTCCTGCGTCGTCACGGTGTAACAATCCCGCAGCTTTCGGTGCTCGCTACGGCAGCAGCCACCGAGCCATTGCCGGAGGTTCATGCCGGTGCCGCGACCAACGAGGAAGTCTCCTTCCGCCGCCGCATGGATGGCGGTTACACGCTGGCGGATGGCGGCTCGCATGATTTCTTCATTGGTCCCGACGCGTTCCGGGCCCTGCCGAAATATATCCCGGTGCTCAAGGAGCATATGACCGACACGCGACTTAAACCCTGGGCGCCGTCAGGCTATCCGGATGCCTGGGGCACGCCGCGCAAATGGCGCGAGGACGAGGAAACCCCGTTCGAGCGGATGCGGGTTCTCGATCCGAAACCGCTTGCCAAGACCCGCGACAATTTCGTCAGCCAGTTCGAGAAACTGTTTCCGCAGCTGGGGCAGGTAAAGGTCAAGGCGACCTGGGCCGGCATGATCGATACGCTGCCGGACGTCGTGCCGGTGATCGACCGGACCGCGACGATCAAGGGCCTGACCATCGGGACCGGCATGTGCGGGCACGGGTTCGGGATCGGTCCGGGCGTGGGCCGGGTGCTGGCCGACATGGTCACCGGCAACACAATCGGCCACGACCTCAGCCGGTTCCGGCTCGACCGCTTTTCCAGTGGCAAGGCCATGGATCCCGGTCCGGCGCTCTGATCGCTATTGGCCTGCGAGGATCCGGTCGGCGAGGGCGGCGGCCGCTTTCGCCATTTCTGCGATGTGTTGCTCGAGTGTCAGGCCGGACGCCTTGCGCGGCTTGAGATCGTGATCGCCGTCGGCAAACCATCGGAGCTCGATTGCCGGTGATAGTGTGAAATTTCCGGCTTCCGTCTCGTTGCCGAAGGGATCGCGGGTGCCTTGGCAGATCAATGCAGGCGTCGTCATCTCAGCAAGGTGCGCGGTCCGCAGCCTCTCCGACTTGCCGGGCGGGTGGAAGGGGTAGCCGAGGCAGAGGAGGCCATGGACCTGTCCCGCATCTGCCAGTTCGTCGGCGACCATGCTCGCCACGCGCCCGCCCATCGATTTCCCGCCGATGATCAAAGGCGTCTTTGCGCCAAGTGCTGCGACGGCCTGTCGGTATTCCTCCATGACCTTTTCGGCCTTGGGCGGCGGCTTCTTGCCCGCACCCGTGCGCCGAGCGGCCATATAGGCGAACTCGAAACGGGCGACGCGCAGGCCTTCGTTGGCCAATGCTGCGGCGACCTGGTTCATCCAGTCGCTGTCCATCGGCGCGCCCGCGCCGTGGGCGAGAAGGATAGTGGCCCGGGCATCTGTCGGGCCGTCGAAAAGAAAATTGGGAGCACTGTCGGTCATGTGCACTCAATAGCGGGTGCTGCGCGGCAAAGGCAATCAGCCGGCTGAAATCGCCTGCGGCAGCACGAAGAGATGGTCGCGCGGCACTTCGCCGACCTTCAGCGCGCAGCCGAACACATCGGCAAGCGTTTCGTCCTGCAAAACCTCTTCCGGTGTGCCGGTCGCGGCCACTTCGCCCGAGGAGATCAGCGTGATCCGGTCGCCGAACATGGCGGTGAGATTGAGATCGTGCATCACCGCGATCACGCCGCCGCCGCGCCGGGCGTAATTGCCGGCGAGCTCCATGATCATCAACTGGTGGCGGATATCGAGGCTGGAAACGGGTTCGTCGAGAAACAGCCAGCGCGGTCCGTGATGCGGGGAGACCGGGTTCCAGATCTGACAGAGCACGCGGGCAAGCTGCACGCGCTGGCGCTCGCCGCCCGACAGTTCCTGATAATAGCGCCCCGCAAAACCGGGAAGATCGACCGCGTCGAGCGCATCGACGATCCGCTGCCGCCGCGCATCGTTATTGGCGAGTATAGGTCCTGCGGTGACACCGAGGCCGACCACTTCGGCCACCGTGAAGGGAAATGCGAGGGCAGTATCCTGCGGCAGCACCGCGCGGGTCGCCGCCAGCATATGTGCGGGATAGTCACCGAGCGCCTTGTCATTGATTGCAATCGAGCCCGTCGCGGGCACTTCGCCGGTCAGCGCCCGCATGAGCGTGGTTTTGCCGGAGCCGTTCGGGCCGATGATCATCGTCACTTCGCCCGGGCGAGCGGAGAAATCGACGCCGTGGAGAATGCGCCGCTTGCAGTAGGCGACCGCGAGGCCGCGCGCTTCGATCGTCATTGCTCAATACTCTCAGAGGTCGAGAAGGCCGCGCCGGCGCAGCAGGATCCACAGGAAGAATGGCGCGCCGATGGCGGCCGTCACGATGCCGATGGGAAGTTCGGCGGGTGCGACCAGCGTGCGACTCACGCCGTCGGCGAGTGTCAGAAACGCGCCACCGAGAAGCGCCGAACAGGGCAGCAGATATTTGTGGTCGGGGCCGATGGCGAGGCGGAGGAGGTGAGGGACGACGATGCCCACGAAACCGATGGCGCCGGCTGCGGCGACGGAAGCGCCCGTCGCGGCAGCGACGACAACGATGGTGATGTTCTTCATCCGCTGGACGGAAATGCCCATGTGATGGGCCGCCGATTCGCCGAGCGCCAGCGCGTTGAGACCGCGTGCCAGGAACGGACTTGCCGCAAAGGCGATCAGGATGATCGGAGCGGTGGCGGCGACCTTGGTCCAGGTGGCGCCGGCAAGTGAGCCCAGGCCCCAGAATGTCAGATCGCGCAGCTGGGCGTCGTCGGCGATATAGATCAGCACGCCGGTCGCCGCGCCCGCAAAAGCACCGATGGCGATGCCGGCGAGAAGCAGCGTCGCGATCGAAGTGCGACCGTTGCGGGTGGCGATCCGGTAGAGAAGCCACGTCGTGATCAGTCCACCGAAGAACGCCGACAGCGGCAGTGCGTAGATGCCGGTGAAGGATAGAATTCCGCCGCCGAGCACGATGGTCGAAACCGCGCCGAGGCCCGCGCCGGCGGACACGCCGACAATGCCGGGATCGGCCAGCGGATTTCGGAAAAGCCCCTGCATCAGAGCGCCGGAGACGGCAAGCCCGCCGCCGATGAGAATGCCCAGCACGATGCGCGGCAGGCGGATCGATTCCATGATCAGGTAATCGGTCGGCTTCAGCCCCGCGCCGTCATCCAGCCCCAGACGCGTTAGGATCACCCGCCACGCAGGAGTATCGGCCGCGCCGAGTACCAGTCCCAAGAGAGCGGCGACGATGAGCAGAATCGCCAGAGTAACGAGCGCGATACGCGCCCGGCTGCTGCGGTCCCCATCCATCAGCATGGAGTGCGCAGTGCAGGGTGTCGCCGGGCGCTGCAGCATCTCAGTTGCTCCCGCTCNCGGTGAGGTCGGCGATGCGGCTGGCGAGATCGCGNGCGGCCTGNGCNGTGCGCGGNCCGAAGCCGAGCAGATANTGCCCGTCCATGCGGATCAGNGCCTTGTTCTTGCCNGCAGGNGTNGCNGAGACNGCGGGNAGNGCCAGNAGNGCNGCGTCCTGNGTGTCNTGGTTCNCGTTGATGCCGCGATCCATCAGAAGAATCACATCCGGCGCAGCTGCCAGGACCGCTTCGTCGGTTACCGGTTTGTAGCCGTCGAACCCGCTGAGTGCGTTTTCCGCCCCTGCCATTTCGATGATGGACTGAGCGTGCGAATGCGCGCCCGCCGCCATGATGCGACCGTCCCTGAGGGCGAGAACAAAGAGCACTTTGGCCGGCGTTTCGACTGCCGCGGCTGCGTCTGCTGCCGCATCGAGATCGGCCTGCACCTTCGTGGCAAGTTTTTCGCCTTTCGTCTCCGCGCCGAGCGCCTTTGCGGTCGCCTCGATCTTGGCGACGATTCCAGCCCCGTCATAGGCTTCCGGGATGACGGCGATCGGCACGCCGGCGGCGTCGATGACCTGACGCGCTTCGGGCGGACCGTAGCCTTCGAGCGCGATGACGAGATCGGGGTTCACCGACAGCACGCCTTCCGGCGAGAGCTGGCGGATATAGCCGACATCGGGAAGCTTTTTCGCGGCGTCCGGATAGATGCTCGTCTGGTCGCGTGCGATCAGTCGGTCCTCCTCGCCGAGCGCGTAGACGATCTCGGTGATCGAGCCACCGATCGAGACGATGCGGCTCGCCTTGTCCTCCGCCGAAGCGGAGGAGATGAGCGCGGCGAGGCCCGCCGCCAGCGCGAAAGAACGACCGGCAGCGCGGATAATGGGGATGGCCGTCATCTTATGCCGCCTTGCGCCCGTCGACGCGGGGCAGGCTCTCCATGATCTCGCGCCAGACCGGACGTTCGTCCTGACCT
The DNA here is from genome assembly GCA_002707605.1 of Hoeflea sp. GTDB lineage: Bacteria > Pseudomonadota > Alphaproteobacteria > Rhizobiales > Rhizobiaceae > Pseudohoeflea. The sequence goes on along the minus strand of PANK01000001.1, from coordinate 476,668 downwards.
TCGACGCGCTTTCCGAAGAACTGGATGATCATGTCTCCGTCGGCATCATAGGCTTCGAGCGATGTGACATGGCCCTTGTCGGTCGGCTTGCGCACGGCCCAGACTTCCGCGATCCGGTCGGTCCTCAAATGCAGATGGAACGTCGGGTCCATGATGTTGAGCCAGGGGCCCATGGTCTTGATCGCTTCGACCGGACCTGAGTGGATCTGGATGCACCCCTTGTTGCCGACGAAACACATGATCGGCAGCGTTTCGTTGGCNGAGAGCTTCAGCATGGCCTCGACGGATGAATTGTCGATCTGCCANGCGAAATCCTCACCGATNGCCNGGATGGCGTCGAGCCGGTCGACATTGAGCTTGCGCAGNATGTTGACGAACTGGTGAGTNTCCTTCATCCGCGTCCAGCGGTCGCGCAATTCCTCNAGCGGGATATCCGAGACGGTCTCCTCGGGCGCTTCGGCTTCGACCGTGATCATGCCGGGCGTCTGGTCTTCGATCGCGAGCTGTTCGACGAGCGCATTCCACTTGTCGATATCGGTCGCGGAGCGGGCATGGACCTTGTGCACTGCATTGCCCTGCGCGTCGAAGAACTGAAGGCTGCGCTTGATCGTCTCGCCTTCACCCGACCAGACNGCAAANCCGTGCGCCCATTTCGTCGGGAACATGCGTGTGTCGATCTGTTCGCCCAGCATCATCGCGGCGTGCTTGCCGGCGATATAGCGGTCATAGACGCCGATCTTCTCGTGAACCGCATTCTCGTTGCGGGTGAGCGCCATGACTTCGCCGACGGCTTCNAGGCCCGGAAAGATCTTCTCGAATTCCACAGTGATGCGTCGCGCTGTTTCACCGCAATGGGCGGCGACGAGTTCGCCTTCGGTAATTCCCAGATTTTTTGCCAGATCGCGTGCACGCAGTTTCGGGTTGTCGCGCACCGCAGCCCGAATGTCTGCGTGTGTTGGGGTGGTGGTCATCGCCCAGCGGCCTTTCACTTGTTGAGTATCAGTTTGCCCTGACGGGTAATCTTCAGACGATAGAGGGAGCCGTCATGCATGATGCCGATCTCGGTGAGCCGACCGAAAAGCTCTCGGCTTTCGACAACCTTCATCCCGCTCATTTCTGCAGCAGTGCGGGATGACGACCCGGCGGACTCCGGGTGTTTGTCGGAAGAAGCCTGGTGGGCGCTCGATTTCAACGTCATGGCAAGATGATTCCCTCGTCTCGCTGGGCTGGCAAAAGGCTGGCTGGGCGAGGGGTGGTAGGTGGTGGTTATTTCTTGACAGGAATTATCATGTTTTATATCGGATGCAATAGTGGAGTGAAAAAATCATGTTTAAGCTCCCAACCGCCAGCCAGCATTCGCCAGCCAGCGCCTCAAACAGACTTTATGGAGTGCGATCATGGGTTTGGCGGAATGCCTCATGCAGGGCGGCCGGATTTTTCAATCATTGAATATGAGGCCTTTGTGCGTCCCGCCGGCTGTGGCGCTGGTGGCCGCCAGCATGGCCGGTCCTCAGGTGGCAGCCGCCGAAACCGCCGGGAGCAACATCAGCAAGACTGTGGATATNGAGCTCAACCGGCTCGAGCAGAACGGCGAGGCCTGCCGCATGACCTTCGTCGCCCATAACGGCCTGTCCAGCGATCTGGAGAGCAGCGGCTTCGAGATGGTCGTCTTCGATGCCAAGGGTCTGGTGAAGCTGATGACGGTCTTCGATTTCGGCGCGCTTCCCGCCGACAAGACGGTCGTCCGCCGCTTCGATCTGCCCGACACCGGCTGCGAGAGCGTCTCGCGCATCCTCATCAACGGTGCCGCGCGCTGCAAGGGCGAGGGNATCGAAGCCTCCGACTGCGCCAAGGCACTGAANACCAAGAACCTGACCGACGCCGAATTCGGCTCATAAACAAGCTCCCGCCACAAGGACGCCACCCATGACNCCCTTGACCAATGCACTCGACACGGTNGCCTCGCTTGCCGAACTCGGCGGNCCGGTGGTCGCCATCATCATGGTGATTTCCGCAATCAGCCTCGCGGTCATTCTCCTGAAAATCTGGCAGTTTTTCCGCATGGGTGTGGGCCGCAGGGCGCGCGCGGAAAAGGCGGTCGCCCTGTTCGAGGAAGGCCGTCCCCGCGAAGCCCTGGCGCTTGCGAAAGAGGGCCGCTCGGCCGCGGCGCGCGCCGTGGCGCTCGCCATTCACTACCGCACCGACCGCCGTGCGGACAAAGCCGAGATTGAGGAGCGCATCGCCCGCGATGTNACCGAACGNTTCCACGACNTGCAGTCGGGCTTCCGCTTTCTCGATGCGGTGGCACAGGTCGCGCCGCTTCTGGGGCTCTTCGGCACCGTTCTCGGCATGATCGATGCGTTCCGCCAGCTCCAGACGGCGGGNAANGCGGTCGATCCCTCCATTCTCGCAGGCGGCATNTGGGTGGCACTTCTGACGACTGCGGCCGGCCTTGCCGTCGCCATGCCGGTCTCCCTNGTGCTCACCTGGCTCGAAACCCGGATCGAAAGCGAACGTGTGGCTGTGGAAACCCTGACTGCCGACGTTCTGGGCTCGCGCGCTGCAAGCCGGCCCGAAAGCCCAGTAGCATCCGGTGCGGGGGAGGCGGCTCTTGCGGGTTGATGCCCCCAGATTCGTGCGCCGCAGGCTGGGGCTGACGCCGCTCATCGACGTCATCTTTCTGCTGCTCCTGTTCTTCATGCTGTCCTCGACCTTTTCGCGCTTCTCGCAGGTGCCGGTGGAAGGGGGCACTGCCGGGCGCGCGGGTGGCAACAGGCCTGACGCGATGATCTCGGTGCGTGCGAACGACGTGCGCCTGAATGGCGAGGGCATCGAGACCGGCGCCATTGCCGCGCGCCTTGCCGAACTCAAGGATGTCGGCGCCGAAAACCTCGTCATTCTCGTCGAGCAGGATGCCACCTCGCAGGACTTCGTCTCCGTGCTGGAAGCGGCCTCGCAGTCCGGCCTCAAGGTCAGCGTTTCGAGGAGGGGCGGATGATTCGCATTCCCAGCCGCAGGCAGCCGCGCAAGCAGGAAAGCACCATCGCGCTCATCAACGTGGTCTTCCTGATGCTGATCTTTTTCCTGATCGCCGGTACGCTCGCGCCGCCGCGCGATCCCGAGGTCAGCTTCATCACCACCCTGCGCGAAGACAAAGCCGCACCGCCGGACATGCTTTTCATCGCGGCTGACGGCAGTGCCAGCTGGCGTGGCGAGCCGGTGGAGATCGAAACGAATCTCGCCATCTGGGCCGAAGAGCATGCCGGCGCGCCCTTCCGCGTGGCCGCCGACCGTAATCTCCAGGCGACTGAACTTGTGGATATCGTCGGCGCACTGCGCGCCACCGGCCTCGCCAATATCGTTCTCGTGACCGAGCACGCAGCAGAATGAAACTGAAAACCACACATGTGGCCGCGGCGATTTTTCTCTCCGCAGGCATCCATCTCGCGGTCGCGGGCTATTTCGCGCCGGAGGAACCCGAGACAAAGGTCGCCGGCGGTGCAGCCGTCGACATGCTGATCCTCGGCAATGCTTTCGAGGACGCCGTTCAGGCGGGCGAACCCGCCGATGACGTGACCCCGGTCGAGGAAGCGGAAACCAGTGAGGCCGAGCCCGTCGAAGAAGCCGAGATGGCAGAGACCGAGCCGGTCGATACCTATGAGAAGCCAGTCGAGACCGCCGAACTCACCCCGGTAGAGCCTGAAGCCATCACGGAACCCGAGCCCGAGAACGTGATCAAAAGCATCGACGTGGCTGAGCCTGTCGAAACGGTCGATCCGGTCGAGGTTCAGCCCGCCGATCCGATGGAAACCGCGTCTGTCGCCCCCAGTGATGAACTTTCCGCACTGCCCGACATGCCCGTGCCGACGCCGGCCCCTGAGCGCCCCAAGCTCACCAAAAAGGTCGAAACCAAGAAGGTCCAGCCGGTCAAAAAAGCACAGCCGAAGCCGGCACGAAAGAAAGCCGCCGGGGCAGGCGGCAAGCAGAAAGCCAACGCGGCGAAAGCGGCAAGCGGCCAGCAGACCACCGCTGCACGCCGGGATCCGGGCAATGCCCAGGTTTCGAACTATCCCGGCAAGGTCGCTTCACGCCTGCGCCGTGCGCTGCGTTATCCGAGGGAAGCCAGCCGCGACCGCCTGCGCGGCACAACGATCGTCTCGTTCACGGTCGCGCGCAACGGCTCGGTGAGCGGCATCCGCGTTGCCAGAAGTTCGGGACACGCAGTCCTTGACGCCGCCGCCCGCGACGCGGTGAGCCGGGCAGCACGGTTCCCGGCCATTCCCGCTGCTGCCGGCCGTTCGAGTTGGACGTTCTCGGTGCCGCTGGCGTTTACACGGTGAGCCTCAAGGCGCGATCAGAATGCTGCCCAGGATCTCGACGCCTGTCTCCGTCGGTCGAATCACCAGAACTTCGCCGGATTGGGTGAAACGCCCGGTCAGCGCGGAGATGTTGACCTGGTGCGTCACCATCATCAGCCGCGCATCGGTATCCTTGATGAGTTTGGTCAGATCGCGGGTCTGAGCGTCTTTGACCGATTGATTGCGGAAAAAGGAATTCAGTTCCGGTGTGCCTTCCACCGGTCCGAGATCGAGCAGTTCGGCGGTTTCCGTGGTCCGGCACCACTGGCTCGTTAGAACCCGGTCGAACGTGATGCCGCGTTCCCGGAATGCCGCGCCGATCCGGCGCGCCTGGTCACGACCGGCATCGCTGAGGGTTCGCTGGGTCGAACAATCGTCGAGCTCGAAATCGGCCGGATCGCCGGTCCCGGGCGCGAGCGCATGGCGCATGATCGCAACGGCACCCGTCTGGTCGAGCGAATCCCAGTCGTTGGCGGATGCGGGCAGGGCCATGGCCAGGCAAAAGCCCAGAACGAGAAGAACCTGACCGCAGGCGCGTTCGATCATTCGGACGCTTTTACCTGCTGGTCGCTTCGTCTGGTGACCTCGGTCTACCATTCGATTGGCTCTCCCTTGTAATCGAAGAAATGGCCGCTCTGCTCGGCGCTCAAACCGTCGAGAACAGACAGCAGCATCTGCGCGGAGTCTCGCGGTTCCAGCCGCTCGCGGTCACTTGCAAACGGGTCCGAGAGAGATGTGGCCACGGTGCCGGGATGAAGGGCCGCGAGGACGGCTTCCGGATGGGTGCGCGCGACTTCGACCGCGGCTGTGCGAATGATCTGGTTTTGCGCAGCCTTGGACGCGCGGTAGGAATACCAGCCGCCAAGCCGGTTATCCCCGATCGAACCGACCCGCGCCGAAAGCGAGGCGAAAAGTCCGCGCCGGTCACGCGGCAGCAGTGGCGCGAAATGCTTGATCAGAAGGGCGGGACCGATGGCGTTGAGTTCAAACTGCCGCGCCATCGCGGTCGGGTCGAGTCGCTTGAATGTCTTTTCGGGCTGGGCGTCATCGATCACCAGCGCGCCGGTGGCATTGAAGACCAGATCCACTTCGCCAGTAGTCTCTTTGGCATGCGCGCTTGCCGCCTCGACAGAAAGCTCGTCCGTGACGTCGATCTTCTGTGCGCCGCTGCGGGAATAGCTCGCCACGCCGCCGCAGCGCGGATCTGCCGACAGGATCTCGACCAGTGCCGAACCGATACCGCCCGATCCGCCGATCACGATTGCCCGATAACCTTGCCTGAGAGATGTCATAAGCTGCATGATAACAGACAAGCACGTGCGCTGCGCTTTCCGAAAGGGTCTGGCTCGGACGCGTGCGCCACACCACCATCATCTATTTATAACGGCTTGGTCATTGGCGTGAGGTTCACTAGACGTTCGGCACACACCCTCCTCAGTCCGGCAGTCCGTGATGCGTTGCATCTTGCGAACGATTCCCGGCCATTTCTGCCGCTGCGAGCCGTTAGATCTCGACGTTCTACTTGCCGGCGGTCTTTACACGGTAGTCGGCAGTGTCGACGGGATCTTGCCCGTTCCCCATGATTGGGACGTTTGCAAGCGATTTGGTTGTTTGTGGGCTCGAAGAAATTTTCGGAGCAAATTTGTCCATCAAATACGGTGATGTCTCATGCGCAGCATCATTAACAAGCCGCCTTGAATTAGTGACTTCAAATGCCTCGGAGCCACTTTCGGTATAGGAGGATAAGAGGTTTGATTTCCATAACCCGCATGCCGCGAAATCAGCATGTTTCCATTATGTCTGATTGATGGTGCTAGACTTTTTAGTTCGGGTTGTTATCATTTCAAGGTTGGAAGAATTTGGATATTATAAATGAGGAAAATATTTTCGCGCATAGGCGTTATACCGTGGCATGATTGGAGGTTGCGGTGGATACTGGGAGCTATGTTTGTAGTATCTTTTGTTTCGGCGGCTATTCCTCTGGTTTTTTCTGATGTTAGGAATGTTTCAACCTTTGGTGGTGCATTGTATACATCTTGGGTCTCTGGTCTTTTCCTTACAATTGTAGTGACATTTGTGATCACTATACCGGCGCTTCCTCAGCCTGATCGTGAAGAGTTCGATACAAGGGCGAGAAATCTTCTTCGGCGTCAGAAGGGGCCTCATATCGATTATATAGTTGAGCAATTAAAGACTTTATTGGAGCCGTACTGTGAAGATGCCTACCGAGAAATGTCAATTACCGAATATGATGATGAAAATAGGCTGTTTCGTGTGAACCAGCACACAAAAAATCAATTGCGAAGTTATTTGAACGATTCTTCGGTGACTTTTAAGTCAAGCTTGATATATGAAAATGGAACCCAAGCCCCAAATGGGCAGGAGTCTTGTTCGCTGACTTTTCTTAAAGTAGCCGGTGATTTTATTCGCGACGCAGAAGGGTTCGGAGAATCAACTGATTTGCCCAACGGTCGCCATTTCACTGATCGCCTAAACGTTCCATTTGAAATGAACTTGAAACCTAATGAAGTGTGCGAGATTGAGCACCGGATGGTATATTGGGTGGCGGCTGGAACGGAACATAACAGGCATAGGCCCGTTAGATATACGAATAGACTTCGTGTTAGCGTGGCAAACCATTTGCCCTCAAGGCGAATCGTCGCCATCTATGAAAAGAATGGTAATGAGGAAAGAATTCCCATTGAGGCGGGACACAGTCTGTGCGTTGTCGATTTGCGTGAAATGAAGCCGGAAGGGGATTCCGTTTTTGTTTATGATTTTCGTCTAGATGTGGAGTAGTCGTCTTTTTAGGGGTTTATGGTGCGAATTCCGCAAATTTCGTGTTGTATTCGACGAATTGGATGGCTATCTGTAGGTTAAATGAAGCCCGGAGACTGTTGCAATGAGATTCGGTGATGAAGTGGGTTTTTAAGCCCGCATGTACAACGAAAAGGCCCGTTGATCAGCGGGCCTTTATCGTTTTTGGTTCTCTGCAGTCGCCAGTTCTGGATTCCTAACCGAGCGGGTTAGGATAATGCTCTGAAAGTTTGCGGGATACAGCTTCGGAAAGTGGCAGTTTAAGAAAAGGTTATGTTTCTGCTGCGGTAGAAAAAGTGCGTGGCAGGCGATCAGAAGATCAACCTATCTACATCCTCGGGGCAAACCAACTGCGCTACCAGCCAAGCGGTTCTCGGCCTTGTTCAGCCCGTCCGGCCCTTCGTCATCGCCGCACCGAGCATGCGCATCTTGTCGCGTGCCGCCTTGCGGTCGGAGGATGTGCCGAAGCGCTCGGTGACGACGGCGTCGATCTGGTCGATGGCGTCTTCCCGGTCGAGCCCGCCGATCTGCAACCCGCAGCGAAGCCACAATCCGTCGATCAGCAGGCTGACGATATTGGCCGTGTCTTTCGCCTCGTCAGCCGATGCCCCGGTGTCCGCAAGTGCCGAGCGCAGATTGCTGTCCAGCCGCCGAAAGATGGCTGTCTGCAGCCGCTGGAACTGCGGGTTGTGCGGCACCTCCGCACACATGGAAATCCAGCCATTGGCGACCTGGGGCAGGAAGGTCGTCGGCGAGAAATTGGCCTCGATAATCGCGTAGAACCGGTCCCAGGGCGCAGATCCCATTTTCATCAGCGCCAGTGCCTCCTGCTGCAGCGTTCCGTTCGCCCGCCGCAAGGCCGTTTCGATCAGGTTCTGCTTGGTCGAGAAGTAGTGCAGAACGCTGGCCTTTGAGACACCGGTATGCTCGGCGACGCGCTGCAAGGTGGTGGCCTGCATGCCGTAAAGCGACAGCACCTCGAATGCGGCGACCGCGAATTCCTGCTTGCGGATGTCTGCGATCTTCCGTCGACTCACGATGCGCTCCCTCTCTCCCCACTGCTTTGACGACCGGTACCGACCGTTGACCGATGGGTCAATAAACTGATAAGTCAATAATATGACCGATCGGTCAACAAAATGAATATGAAGGCAACTGGAGGCGAACTCATGAAGATCTTGAAGCTTTCTCTCACAGCGTCGGCACTGGCGCTTTTCGCAGGTCAGGCGGCCGCGGACTGCGGCACCGTGCGCATGGCGGAACCGGGCTGGACTGACCTCGCATTGACGACGGGCATTGCCAGCGTCGTGCTGGAAGGGCTGGGCTACCAAGCCGAAAGCGATGTCCTGGGCATTCCGGTGATCTACGAATCGATGGTCAACAACGACCTCGACGTGTTCCTGGGCTTCTGGGATCCGGCGATGGAAACCTATTACGCCAAGTACCGGGAAGTAGGCAGTGTCGAGACGGTTCACCAGAACCTCACGGGCGCCAAGTTCACCTTCGCCGTTCCGAAATATGTCTACGATGCCGGCGTCACTGACTTTTCGGACCTTGCGGCCCACGCCGACAAGTTCGATCACAAGATGTATGGCATCGAGCCGGGTTCGAACGAGGTCATGCTCGACATCGTCGGCAAGAATGCCTTCGGTCTCGGCGACTGGAAGGTCGTCGAAAGCTCGGAGCAAGGCATGCTGGCGCAATTGGCGCGCTTCGAGAAAAGCAAGGACTGGATCGTCTTCCTCGGCTGGGCGCCGCATCCGATGAACACCCGCTTCGACATGGAATATCTCTCGGGCGGCGACGACTTCTACGGCCCCGATTTCGGCGGCGCGACCGTGCACACCCAGGTTCGCAAGGGCTATCTCGAGGAATGCCCGAATGTCGGCAAGCTGCTCACCCAGATGACCTTCGATATTCCGATGGAAAGCGAGGGCATGGGCTACATTCTCGAAGATGGCGACGATGCGGAAGACGCGGCGACGAAGCTGCTCAAGGCCCATCCGGACTATCTGGCGACATGGCTCGAGGGTGTTACGACCCAAGACGGAAACGACGGTCTGGCCGCCGTTCGCGCCCATCTCGGTCTGTAAAGCCACACCCGCATGCTCAGCAAAGAGGTTGTCTCGGGTAACGTCGTGCTCGCGGTCGAAACCGTCGGCGAGCGCGACGCTCCCGCCATTGTCCTGTGCCAGGGTCTCGGAATGCGTGTTGCCGATTGGCCCGCGCGATTGATCGAGGGGCTGGCCCGCGACTTTTTCGTCGTGCTGGTGGAAAATCGCGATACCGGTCGGTCGGGCCGTGCGGCGGTCCCCTATACGCTCTTCGACATGGCGGCCGATATCGAGCGGGTCGCCGCCGATCTGGGTCTCGACCGCTTCGCCGTTCTGGGCTTTTCGATGGGAGGCATGATCGCGCAGATCATTGCCGCACGCCACCCGCACCAGGTTACGGCGCTGGTCCAGATTTGCAGCTCCTCCGGCGAAGCGATGCCGCCATTTCCCGACGAGGCGCGCCGTAGACTTGAGCTCACCGCACGCGGTTTTGCCTCGCGGGAAGAGACGATCGTGTGGCTGGCGGAGGACGTAGCCTATTTCGCCGCGCCTGAAACCATAAGCCCCTTCGAGGCGCGACTTACCGCAATCGAGATGGTGGAGGCAGGCCATTCAGCCGAGGCCTATGCGCGGCAATACGCGGCGATCTGCGGCTCTGGCGACCGCTCGGACCTGCTTCGCCATATCACCGCACCCGCGCTCGTTATAGCCGGGGACAGTGACGTCTGCATCCGGCCCGAAAGCTCGAAGAGGGCGGCAACACTCATGCCGCATGCGAAGTTTGTCTGTCTCGAAGGCGCAGGCCACTGGATCGGCGACGCCGCCATCGACACGACGCTGTCATGGCTGGTTGAGACGGCCATGAGCCCTCAGGAAAGCATGGACCGTTAGCGGTCGAAGGCCACGCAAGGCACAACTGAAGGGCTGACCCGTCAGTACATGTTCGTCTCGATTTTCGGAAAATCGCCGGAGCGGGAATGGTGGGCGATGAGAGACTCGAACTCCCGACATCCTCGGTGTAAACGAGGCGCTCTACCAGCTGAGCTAATCGCCCGCTCCAGCGGTGTCGTCTTTAGTGGGTTCGCTTCGCGCTTGCAAGCGGCTTTGCCGATTTCATCCAACTGATTTTCACGGCCCGGTGGGAGGAATGCGCTGCGTCGTTTACCTGCGCCAGACCGGGGGAGGTGATACCTGATGGATTTCGGACGAACTCTCCGGATGCGATTCCGGAATCAATGCCGATCGAGTCTCCGTTCCCCTGAAATTTGAGTGTGCGATCGGAGGAAGCGCGGCTATGGATTGTCCGGTCGTCTCTTTGCCACGAAAAATTTTCAGTCGTTCCTGATGCGAAAAGCCGTGTCTTCCGGGATCGCGGCGAGGGTGGTTTGAAGAATGTTGCAAAAGGGATCAAATCCTCGCTTGACACCCCGCAATGAACCCCTTAATCAGCCGCTCACACCGGAACGGCGACACGCTGTTTCGTTTGAAAATGCGCGGGTGTAGCTCAGTTGGTTAGAGTGCCGGCCTGTCACGCCGGAGGTCGCGGGTTCGAGCCCCGTCACTCGCGCCATTTTCAACTTTCCTCCTTACATGATCGATGAAAATGGTGTGCCCGCCGCGGATTTCGTGGATCGGTCGCGTTTGTCTTTGCCGTTTATCTTGCGCAGAAGTCCGGCCAACGCCGCCGCTCCGTCTCTCCGTTTGCCCCACATATCTTGCAGGATGAATAAGCGGGGAGGCGCGGCGATTTTTCTCGTTCCGGGCTATCGCCAATCGCAGGACGTCGAACTATTCTGGCGCCGACCCGGTTCTTCAGGTCAAAAATAAGGCGCGCTCTTGCGCAGACAGACCGCCTGCGCTAACCACGCCGCAATGCAGCAAGAAACCGTGCTCTCATCGTCCTGCCGGGCAGTCGCCTTACAGGGCTTGCGAGCCGGAAGACGGAAACGGACGCCATGACAGAACTTCTTGGCAACTACGTGCCGATAGCGATCTTTATCGGCATTGCGCTGGTCATCGGGCTCGCGCTTTTGATCGCGCCTTTCGCGGTTGCCTACAAAGCCCCTGATTCGGAAAAGCTTTCGGCCTACGAGTGCGGCTTCAACGCCTTTGACGATGCGCGCATGAAATTCGACATCCGCTTCTACCTGGTGTCGATCCTCTTCATCATCTTCGACCTCGAAGTGGCCTTCCTGTTTCCCTGGGCGGTATCGTTCAGCGATGTGGGCTGGATCGGCTTCTGGTCGATGATGGCGTTTCTCGGCGTGCTGACAATCGGCTTTATCTACGAATGGAAGAAGGGAGCGCTCGAATGGGAATGACGGACACTCCGCTCGTGGCGCCCAAGCCCAAGGGCATCATCGACCCCAATACCGGCAAACCGGTCGGCGAGAACGATGCGTTCTTCGGCGAGATCAACAACGAACTCGCCGACAAGGGCTTTCTGGTCACCTCGACCGACGAGCTGATCAACTGGGCCCGCACAGGCTCGCTGATGTGGATGACGTTCGGTCTCGCATGCTGCGCCGTGGAAATGATGCAGATGTCGATGCCGCGCTACGACGGCGAGCGCTTCGGCTTCGCGCCGCGCGCCTCACCACGTCAGTCCGACGTCATGATCGTCGCGGGCACGCTCACCAACAAGATGGCGCCGGCCCTGCGCAAGGTCTACGACCAGATGCCCGAGCCGCGTTACGTCATCTCGATGGGCTCCTGCGCCAACGGCGGCGGCTACTATCACTATTCCTATTCGGTGGTGCGCGGCTGTGACCGCGTCGTCCCGGTCGACATTTACGTTCCGGGCTGCCCGCCGACCGCCGAGGCGCTGCTTTACGGCGTGCTTCTTCTGCAGAAGAAGATCCGCCGCACCGGCACCATCGAGCGGTAAGGAGAGGGCACATGAACCAGGCGCTATCCGATCTCGCCGACTATATCTCGGAAACCAAGGGTGACCTCGTCGAGGGCACCGCGATTGCCTATGACGAGCTGACGGTCCACGTCACGCCGTCGCGGCTCCTCGAGCTTCTCACCTTCCTGCGCGACGACGCGCAGTGCCAGTTCGTCGCTTATGTCGACGGTTGCGGTGTGGACTGGCCGGGGCGCGCCTCGCGGTTCGACGTGGTCCACCACCTTCTGTCGCCGCGCCAGAACCAGCGCATCCGCGTCAAGGCGGCCGTTGCCGAAGGGGAAACCATCCCCTCGGCCTGTCCGGTCTTCCCGGGCGCCGACTGGTTCGAGCGCGAAGCCTACGACATGTACGGCATCCTGTTCTCCGGCCACCCGGACCTGCGCCGCATCCTCACCGATTACGGTTTCGAGGGGCATCCGATGCGCAAGGATTTTCCGACCACCGGTTACGTCGAAGTGCGTTACGACGACGAAGCCAAGCGCGTGGTCTACGAGCCCGTCGAGCTGCGGCAGGAATTCCGCAATTTCGAGTTCCTTTCTCCCTGGGAAGGAACGGACTATGTGCTGCCGGGGGACGAGAAGAAGAGTGTTTAAGCGAATAGGGATCAGTGAGTAGGGAGTAGCGGACAGGGAGCCGAATTGGAGATCAAATCCCATCAGGATCTGAAAGTCTGGCAGGCCGCGATGGATCTTGCGGTCGAATGTTACAAGGTGACAGCTGATTTTCCCGACACGGAACGATACGGATTGATCAACCAGATACGGCGGGCGGCAGGATCAATTGCCGCCAATATCGCTGAAGGCCACGGCCGGGAAAGTACAGGGGCGTTCATCCAGTTCTGCCGGATAGCGCAAGGGTCGCTGAAAGAGCTTGAAACCCATCTGTTGCTGTCTGGCCGACTTGGTTACCTGGCGACCGACGACGCTAACGAACTGCTCGGCAAGACGAGCGAAATTGGGAAGATGATGAGATCAATGATACGAAGCTTGCAGGGGCGCGCTCAATGACAGATCGAACCTGTCCTATTCGCTGCTCACTACTCGCAATTCGCTTCACAGCGCGGAGCGCTTCCAAATGACTGAACACAACGTCCGCAATTTCAACATCAACTTCGGCCCGCAGCACCCGGCGGCCCACGGCGTGCTGCGTCTGGTGCTCGAGCTCGACGGCGAGATCGTTGAACGCGTCGACCCGCATATCGGTCTGCTGCACCGNGGCACCGAAAAGCTGATNGAGACCAAGACCTATCTGCAGGCCGTGCCCTATTTCGACCGCCTCGANTANGTGGCGCCGATGAACCAGGAGCANGCCTTCGCNNTGGCCGTCGAAAAGCTGACCGGCACCGTGGTGCCGAAGCGNGGCCAGTTGATCCGCGTTCTCTACTCCGAGATCGGTCGTATTCTCTCGCACCTCCTGAACGTCACCACACAGGCGATGGACGTCGGTGCGCTTACCCCGCCGCTGTGGGGCTTCGAAGAGCGCGAAAANCTGATGGTGTTCTATGAGCGNGCCTCGGGCGCGCGCATGCACTCGGCCTATGTCCGTCCGGGTGGTGTGCACCAGGATCTGCCGGAACAGCTGGTTGCCGATATCGGTGACTGGTGCGATCCGTTCCTGAAGGTGTGTGACGACATCGAGGGCCTTCTGACCGGTAACCGCATTTTCAAGCAGCGTAACGTCGATATCGGCGTCGTCACGCTGGAAGATGCCTTCGCTTGGGGCTTCTCGGGTGTGATGGTGCGCGGTTCGGGCGCGGCCTGGGACCTGCGTCGCTCGCAGCCCTACGAATGCTACTCGGAACTCGATTTCGAAATTCCCGTCGGCCTGAACGGCGACTGCTATGACCGTTACCTGATCCGCATGCAGGAAATGCGTGAGTCGGTGAAGATCATGAAGCAGTGNGTCGANCNGCTGCTCGGCAAGGANAAGGTCGGNCCNGTCTCCGCTACCGACGGCAAGATCGTNCCGCCCAAGCGNGGCGAGATGAAGAAGTCGATGGAAGGCCTGATCCACCACTTCAAGCTCTACACCGAAGGCTATCACGTGCCGGAAGGCGAAGTGTATGCNGCCGTTGAAGCGCCGAAGGGCGAATTCGGCGTCTACCTCGTTTCCGACGGCACCAACAAGCCGTACCGCTGCAAGATCCGNGCNCCNGGNTATGCCCACCTCCAGGCGATGGACTTCATCTGCCGCGGCCACCAGCTCGCCGACGTNTCGGCGGTGCTCGGCTCGCTCGACATCGTGTTCGGGGAGGTCGACCGGTGAGATTGGCCGTTTTCGCCATGGCGGTGATCGCAGTCTCGACCGNGGCGGCAAACGCCCAGTCGAGCGCGCCATCTTCGGGCGGAGCCGGTTCCGGCGCCACGATCGGAGCGCTCGTCGCAGACGGTTATGAAATCAGGGCGGCCGTGCCGAACGGCGCCAAATACGTCGTGTTCTTGCAGAAAGAAAAGAAGGCCTATGCCTGCGAATTCGTCACGCTGAGTTCATCGCGGTGCGGCGAAATCAAATAGGCCTGAAAGTAGAAGAGATTAGAGATGTCAGTTCGCAGACTTGCCGATGACAGCGTACAGCCGCAGGGCTTCGCCTTCGACCGCAATTTCACGGCGCAGGCAAAGACCTGGGTGAAGAAGTACCCCAAGGGGCGCGAGCAGTCCGCCGTCATCCCGCTCCTGATGCTTGCACAGGAACAGGAAGGCTGGGTGACCAGGGCCGCGATCGAGCACGTCGCCGACATGCTCGGCATGCCCTATATCCGGGCGCTCGAGGTTGCGACCTTCTACACCCAGTTCCAGCTCAAGCCCGTCGGCACCAAGGCCCACATTCAGGTCTGCGGTACCACGCCGTGCATGCTGCGNGGCTCGGAAGAGNTGATGGAAGTCTGCAAGAAGAAGATCAATCCAGAGCCTTTCAAGACCAACGCNGAAGGCACGCTGTCCTGGGAAGAAGTGGAATGCCAGGGCGCCTGCGTGAACGCGCCGATGGTCATCATCTTCAAGGATGCCTACGAGGATCTGACGCCCGAGCGTCTGGCCGAGATCATCGACGAATTCGAAGCCGGCAAGGGTGCCGAGGTCCCGACCGGCCCGCAGAACGGTCGCACCTTCTCCGCCCCCATCAGCGGTCAGGTGACGCTCCTTGAGGATCCTGCTGCCAAGAAGAGCTCGAAGCCGACTGCCAAGGGCAAGGCCTCTGCCTCGAAGAAGGGGCCGGAGGCCGATGAGCCGGGCCACCCGAAGAGTGGTGCCGAAGGCGCGCTTGGGACGTCACGTCCCGTAGCACCCGGCGATGCGAAGGATGACGCGGCTGCCGCCAAGGAAAAAGGCACGGCCGCAGCGCCGGCAGACGCCGATTCCAAGCCCGCAAAGGCAACGGGCGCCGCCAAGAAGTCCGAAACCGCCACTAAGGCGGATGCCGCGCCCTCGCTCGATGACAAGAACCGGCCGGAAGGTATTGAAAAGCCTGCGGAACCGGACGATCTCAAACTGATCTCCGGCGTCGGCCCCGTTCTCGAGGGCAAGCTCAACAATCTGGGCATCTACACCTACAAGCAGGTCGCTTCCTGGAAGAAGGCCGAGCGCGAGTGGGTGGACGGCTATCTGAGTTTCAAGGGCCGCATCGAACGCGACGACTGGGTCAAGCAGGCCAAGGCGCTCGCAAAGGGCGGTCGTGACGAATATGTCCGCGTGTTCGGCAAAGAACCAAGGTAAGGTGATATGACTGCTATGCTCGAAGACAAGGACCGCATCTTCACCAACATCTACGGCCGGCACGACCTGTCGCTGAAGGGTGCGATGTCGCGCGGTCACTGGGACGGCACCGGCGAGATCATCGCCAAGGGCCGCGACTGGATCATCAACGAGATGAAGGCATCCGGCCTGCGTGGTCGTGGTGGCGCGGGCTTCCCGACCGGTCTGAAGTGGTCCTTCATGCCGAAGGAATCCGACGGCCGTCCGCATTATCTCGTCGTCAATGCCGACGAATCCGAACCCGGCACCTGCAAGGACCGCGAGATCCTGCGCCACGATCCGCATACGCTCGTCGAAGGCTGTGTCATCGCCTCCTTCGCCATGGGCGCCCATGCGGCCTACATCTATGTGCGCGGCGAGTTCATGCGCGAGCGTGAAGCGCTGCAACGCGCGATCGACGAGTGCTACGACGCGGGCCTTCTCGGCAAGAACAACAAGTGCGGCTGGGACATGGACGTCTATGTCCACCACGGTGCCGGCGCCTATATCTGCGGCGAGGAAACAGCACTGCTCGAAAGCCTCGAAGGCAAGAAGGGCCAGCCGCGCCTGAAGCCGCCGTTCCCGGCCAATATGGGCCTCTACGGTTGCCCGACGACGGTCAACAACGTCGAATCCATCGCCGTTGCGCCGACGATCCTGCGTCGCGGGGCAGGGTGGTTCGCCTCCTTCGGTCGTGAAAACAACAAGGGCACCAAGCTCTTCTGCGTCTCGGGCCACGTCAACGCGCCGGCGACCTTCGAGGAAGCCATGTCGGTTCCCTTCAAGGAACTCATCGACAAGCATTGCGGCGGCATCCGCGGCGGTTGGGACAACCTCCTGGCCGTTATTCCGGGCGGTTCGTCCGTACCGGTCGTGCCTGCCGAGCAGATCATCGATACGCCGATGGATTTCGACAGCCTGCGCGACCTGAAATCCGGTCTCGGCACCGCGGCCGTCATCGTCATGGACAAGTCGACCGATATCGTCAAAGCCATCTGGCGTCTGTCGGCCTTCTACAAGCACGAGAGCTGCGGCCAGTGCACGCCGTGCCGTGAAGGTACCGGCTGGATGATGCGCGTCATGGACCGCATGGTGAAGGGCAACGCCCAGAAGCGCGAAATCGACATGCTCTTCGACGTCACCAAGCAGATCGAGGGTCACACCATCTGTGCGCTCGGCGATGCCGCCGCCTGGCCTATCCAAGGCCTGATCCGGCATTTCCGTCCGGAGATCGAGGCCCGTATCGACGCCTATACGAGAAACGCCGTTCAAAGCCGCAACGTGGCACTGGAAGCGGCGGAATAAGGGACCGGTAACACCGGAAAGGGAAACGCCACGGGGGATTGGATATGACGGACGACAAGGAGAAAACGATGTCGATCTTTTCCACTCCCACCGACCTCGGTTCGGACGCAATGATGAAGAATGTCGAGGCCATGACCGACTGGATGAAGGACGGCGATGCAGCCGGCCTGACTCCTCTGGCGGTCCAGTCTGCCGGCGCCGCGGTCATGGCCGCGAGCTTCGGAATGGCCACGGCGAGCTACATGACCGGTGCGATGTTTGGCGTGTTCCAGGGCATGATGGAAAGCTCGATGCGATCGGCGGGTGCAATGACCCCGACCGCACCGACAGCAAAGAAGGTCGTCAAGAAGGCGGCTGCCAAGGCGAAGGACGCGATCGAGACCGGCGCGGATGTCGTTCCGATGGAAGCAGCCAAGGCGGCTGAGAAGACGGTCGAGAAGGCGGCGGATGCTGGTCTGGCGACAGTCGCCAAGATCAAGTCTGATGCCAAGGAAGCTGCCGCAGCGGCGCGTGAGGCAACGGATACGGCCGTTAAGGAGGCTGAAAAGACCGCCGAAACGCTGACGACAGCGCTCGAGCCCGAGGATTTCCGCCGGCCCGCCGAGATTGCAAAGCCGGACACCCCGGACGATCTCAAGCTGATCTCCGGTGTCGGGCCGAAACTCGAGCAGGTGCTCAACGGCCTCGGTGTCTGGACCTTCGACCAGGTTTCGAAGTGGACCGCCGAAGAGATCGCCTGGGTCGACGATTATCTCCAGTTCAAGGGTCGCATTGAGCGGGACGACTGGATCAGGCAGGCAGCCGCACTCGCGGAAGGCGCTGCGAAGAAATAGGTCGCGTCTCCGAAGAGGGGATACGACACGAAAGTGGGTCGCGATTCGCAACTTGCGGGACGCGACCGGGGCAAGGGGAGTATTCGGGCTTGCTGAAGGCCGGGATCGAATGGGCGAAAACTGACGGTCAGGGCGGCAATTGCCGTCTGGGCAGCTGTCATGCGCGCATTGGTTCGGCAGCGTCCGGCCTTCTCTGCTCGCAAATGCGAAAATTTTTGGGCATCAAACGTGTTTCCGCTGCCCTCATGTCCTTGCCGCTGACGGTTCTGGTGCTTAAAAGGGCGCCGGGAGCAGGCGGTCGCCATGCCTCCCTAAAGGAAGTGTATTCGTAATGGCCAATATCAAAGTCGACGGAAAAGAGATCGAGGTTCCCGATCACTACACGCTCCTCCAGGCTTGCGAGGAAGCGGGTGCGGAGGTGCCGCGTTTCTGTTTCCACGAGCGTCTGTCGATCGCAGGCAACTGCCGCATGTGTCTCGTTGAGGTGAAGGGCGGACCGCCCAAACCCGCAGCATCCTGCGCAATGGGTGTACGCGACCTGCGTCCCGGCCCGAACGGCGAGGCGCCCGAGGTCTTCACCAACACGCCGATGGTCAAGAAGGCGCGCGAAGGGGTGATGGAGTTCCTGCTCATCAACCACCCGCTCGATTGCCCGATCTGCGACCAGGGCGGCGAGTGCGACCTGCAGGACCAGGCCATGGCCTTCGGCATGGACAATTCGCGCTTCCACGAGAACAAGCGCGCCGTCGAAGACAAGTATATCGGCCCGCTGGTCAAGACGATCATGAACCGGTGCATTCACTGCACCCGTTGCGTGCGCTTCACCACCGAGGTTGCCGGTATTTCCGAGCTTGGCCTGATCGGCCGCGGCGAGGATGCCGAGATCACCACCTATCTCGAACACGCCATGACGTCCGAATTGCAGGGCAACGTCATCGACCTCTGCCCGGTCGGTGCGCTGACCTCGCGTCCCTATGCCTTCCAGGCTCGTCCGTGGGAACTCGGCAAGACCGAATCGATCGACGTCATGGACGCCTGCGGTTCGGCGATCCGCGTCGATACCCGTGGCCGTGAAGTCATGCGCATCATGCCGCGCGTCAACGAGTCCATCAACGAAGAGTGGATCTCCGACAAGACCCGCTTCGTCTGGGATGGTTTGCGCACCCAGCGTCTCGACCGTCCTTACGTGAAGGTCGACGGACGTCTGCAGCCGGCAAGCTGGCCGCAGGCATTTGCCGCCATCGCCGATGCCGTGAAGACAGCAACGCCGGAAAAGATCGGTGCGATTGCCGGCGACATGGCAACCGTCGAGGAAATGTTCGCACTGAAGACGCTTCTGGCTTCGCTCGGTTCGCAGAACGTCGATTGCCGTCAGGACGGTGCCGCGCTCGACCCGTCGAAGGGCCGCGCAAGCTACATCTTCAACCCCGGTATCGAGGGGATCGAAGACGCCGACGCCATTCTCATCATTGGCGCCAACCCGCGCTACGAGGCGAGCGTTCTCAACGCCCGTATCCGCAAGCGCTGGCGCATGGGCGACCTGCCGATCGGCGTGATCGGCGAGCAAGTCGATCTGCGTTACCCCTACGAATATCTCGGTGCCGGCCCCGAAAGCCTGTCCGCCGTCATCGACGGTTCGGACAAGTTCGCCGCCAAGCTCAAGCGCGCCAAGAAGCCGCTCATCATCATCGGTCAAGGCGCGCTCGCCCGCGGCGACGGTGCTGCGGTTCTGGCGCAGGCTGCGGCTCTCGCCGACAGCGTCAAGGCAGTCTCCGGTGACTGGAACGGTTTTGCCGTTCTTCACACCGCAGCCTCGCGCGTCGGCGGCCTCGACCTCGGCTTCGTGCCGGGCAAGGGCGCCATGGATGCCAAGTCGATGCTCACCGATGCGGACGTGCTCTTCCTGCTCGGAGCCGACGAACTGGACTTCACCAAGAAGACGGCCGGCTTCACGGTCTATATCGGCAGCCACGGCGACAACGGCGCACATCATGCCGACGTCATCCTGCCGGGCGCGACCTATACCGAGAAGTTCGGCACCTATGTAAACACCGAAGGCCGCGTGCAGGCGACCAACCGCGCAGGCTTCGCCCCCGGCGAAGCGCGTGATGACTGGGCCATCCTGCGTGCGCTCTCGGACGTCCTCGGCCACAAGCTGCCGTTCGACTCGCTGCCGGCGCTGCGGGCTTCGCTCTACAAAGAGTTCCCGCACTTTGCCGCCATCGACACGGTCGAAGAGGCTGATGGTTCGGTGATTGCGAAACTCGGCGCCAAGCCGGGCAAGATGAACAAGGCGGCGTTTGCGTCTCCGGTCAAAGACTTCTATTTGACCAATCCGATCGCCCGCGCTTCCGCGGTGATGGCGGAATGCTCGCAACTGGCGAAAAACGCCACGCCGGTCGCGGCGGAATAAGGCAGGGAAGGGACTATGGAAGGCTTTTTGACAGACTATGTCTGGCCGGGGCTGATCATGCTGGGGCAGTCGCTCCTGCTGCTGGTCACGCTTCTCATCTTCATCGCCTACATTCTGTACGCCGACCGCAAGGTATGGGCTGCCGTGCAGATGCGTCGCGGCCCGAACGTCGTCGGTCCGTGGGGTCTGTTCCAGTCGTTTGCCGACCTTTTGAAGTTCGTCTTCAAGGAGCCGGTGATTCCGGCTGGCGCCGACAAGGCGGTTTTCCTTCTCGCTCCGCTCGTCTCCGTGACGCTGGCGCTGGCAACCTGGGCGGTCGTGCCGCTCAACGCAGGCTGGGTTATTGCCGATATCAATGTCGGCATCCTCTACATCTTCGCGATCTCCTCGCTCGAAGTGTACGGCATCATCATGGGCGGCTGGGCTTCGAACTCGAAGTACCCGTTCCTCGGCGCGCTCCGTTCGGCCGCGCAGATGGTGTCCTATGAAGTCTCGATCGGCTTCGTCATCGTCGCCGTCCTGCTCGGCGTGGGGTCGCTCAACCTGACGGACATCGTCATGTCCCAGTCGGACGGTATCGGTACACGCCTCGGCCTGCCGAACACCTTCCTCGACTGGCACTGGCTGTCGCTCTTCCCGCTGTTCATCATCTTCTTCATTTCGGCCCTCGCCGAGACGAACCGCCCGCCCTTCGATCTTCCGGAAGCGGAATCGGAACTCGTGGCCGGCTTCATGGTGGAATACGGCTCGACACCGTACATGATGTTCATGCTCGGCGAATATGCCGCCATCTGCCTGATGTGCGCGCTGACGACGATCCTCTTCCTTGGTGGCTGGCTGCCGCCGGCTGATATCGCCATCCTGAACTGGGTGCCGGGTATCATCTGGTTCGTGCTCAAGGCGTCGCTCGTGTTCTTCATGTTCGCGATGGTCAAGGCCTTCGTGCCGCGCTACCGCTACGACCAGCTGATGCGTCTGGGCTGGAAGGTCTTCCTTCCGCTGTCGCTCGCCATGCTGGTCATCGTCGCCTTCTTCCTCAAGCTGACGGGGTGGGCGCCGTGAACCTGAACATTCTCACTTTCCGAATGACCGCCCCGCGGTCGAAAGGAGCCTGACAATGGCACTGGCACAAGCAGCCAAATCGCTGTTCCTGAAGGAATTCGTCGGCGCCTTCTTCATGTCGATGCGCTACTTCTTCGCGCCGAAGTCGACGCTGAACTACCCCTATGAGAAGGGCCCGGTTTCGCCGCGCTTCCGGGGCGAGCATGCACTGCGCCGTTATCCCAACGGTGAAGAACGCTGCATCGCCTGCAAGCTGTGCGAGGCGATCTGCCCGGCACAGGCTATCACCATCGAGGCCGGCCCGCGCCGCAATGACGGCACCCGCCGTACGGTTCGCTACGACATCGACATGGTCAAGTGCATCTATTGCGGCTTCTGCCAGGAAGCCTGCCCGGTGGATGCGATCGTGGAAGGCCCGAACTTCGAGTTCTCGACCGAAACCCGCGAAGAACTCTACTACGACAAGGAGCGGCTGCTTTTGAACGGCGACCGCTGGGAACGTGAACTGGCGCGCAACATCGCGCTCGACGCTNCGTACCGCTGATTGAGTTGCCCGGACTTTTCCGGGCGTGAATGAAAACGGGGCCGGGTTCGCCGAATGAGGCGGGCCTGCCCGGATTGGACAGGTCAGGGCNGCATCAGGCCGCCATTGGCCGACGGAGAGTGGCGATCCAGCCCGCTCTTCGGGGGAAAGACGAAAAGGCACCGGTCATGGGTCTTCAGGCTCTGTTCTTCTATATNTTCGCCTTCGTGGCGGTCGCGTCGGCATTCATGGTGATCTCGGCGCGCAACCCCGTGCACTCCGTGCTTTTCCTCATCCTCACCTTCTTCAATGCGGCGGGCCTGTTCCTGCTGACCGGCGCCGAGTTCCTGGCGATGATCCTTCTCGTCGTCTATGTCGGCGCGGTCGCGGTGCTCTTCCTCTTCGTTGTNATGATGCTGGATGTCGATTTCGCCGAATTGAGGGCAGGGGTNCTCGATTACGCACCGGTGGGCGCACTCGTCGGTATCATTCTGGCGGTTGAGCTCATCCTCGTGCTGGCCGGCAACTGGATTACGCCGGAAGCGGCCGGTTCGGGTGCGAGCCCGATCCCGCCGATAGCCGAGCGGACCAATACCGCAGCCCTCGGCGACATCATCTACACGGACTACATCTACTTCTTCCAGATCGCGGGTCTGGTGCTTCTGGTCGCCATGATCGGCGCCATCGTGCTCACGCTCAAGCACCGTACGGACATCAAGCGTCAGGATATTTCCAAGCAGGTGGCCCGCACGCCGGAGACCGGCGTCAAGGTCGTCAAGGTCAAACCCGGCCAGGGCATCTGAGGGGACAGGAATCATGGAAATCGGACTTTCCCACTATCTCACCGTATCGGCGATCCTGTTCACGCTCGGCGTGTTCGGCATCTTCCTGAACCGTAAGAACGTCATCATCATCCTGATGTCGATCGAGCTCATCCTGCTCGCCGTCAACATCAACATGGTGGCCTTCTCGATGGAACTGAACGACCTCGTCGGTCAGGTCTTCGCGCTGTTCATCCTCACGGTGGCAGCGGCGGAAGCCGCCATCGGACTTGCTATCCTCGTCGTCTTCTATCGCAACCGCGGTTCTATCGCCGTGGAAGACGTCAACATGATGAAGGGTTGAGGCAACCATGTATCACGCAATCGTCTTCCTCCCCCTTCTGGGCGCACTGGTCGCCGGCCTCTTCGGCCGCTCGATCGGCGCCAAGGCGTCGGAATACGTCACCTCGCTCTTCCTGGTGGTCGCGGCCGTCCTGTCCTGGATCGCCTTCTTCACCGTCGCTCTCGGCGAAAGCGAAACGCTGCGCATCCCGGTTCTCGAATGGGTGAAGTCCGGCGGCCTGGATGTTCAGTGGGCCTTGCGCATCGACACGCTGACCTCGGTCATGCTGGTCGTCGTCAACACGGTTTCCGCGCTCGTGCACATTTACTCGATCGGGTACATGCACCACGATCCGCACCGTCCGCGCTTCTTCGCCTATCTGTCGCTTTTCACCTTCGCCATGCTGATGCTGGTGACGTCGGACAACCTGCTGCAGATGTTCTTCGGCTGGGAAGGCGTGGGCCTCGCGTCCTATCTTCTGATCGGTTTCTGGTTCAAGAAGCCGTCGGCGTCCGCTGCCGCGATGAAGGCCTTTATCGTCAACCGCGTCGGTGACTTCGGCTTCATTCTCGGCATCTTCTGCATCTACATGCTGTTTGGTTCGATCAACTTCGAGACGATCTTCGCCGGCGCCGCCGATTTTGCCTCGCATGGCGAGCAGGGAAGCGAAGTCGTTCTCACGCTGTTCGGCATGTCGCTCGACAAGGCCCATGCCCTGACCTGGACCTGCCTGCTTCTGTTCATGGGCGCCATGGGCAAGTCGGCGCAGATCCCGCTTCACACCTGGCTGCCGGACGCCATGGAAGGCCCGACCCCCGTGTCGGCGCTCATCCACGCCGCAACCATGGTGACCGCGGGTGTCTTCCTCGTGGCCCGTATGTCGCCGGTCTTCGAACTTTCGCATGATGCGCTGACCGTCGTCACCGTCATCGGCGCGATCACCGCCTTCTTCGCCGCGACCGTCGGTCTGGTGCAGAACGACATCAAGCGCGTGATCGCCTATTCGACCTGNTCGCAGCTCGGCTACATGTTCGNNGCNCTCGGNNNNGGNGCCTANGGCGCNGCGNTCTTCCACCTCTTCACNCANGCCTTNTTCAAGGCGCTCNTGTTCCTNNGCGCCGGNTCGGTNATCCANTCGGTGTCCGACGAGCAGGACATGCGTCGCATGGGCGGCCTTCGCAAGCATATCCCGATGACCTACTGGATGATGATCGTCGGCACGCTGGCCCTGACCGGTGTGGGCATTCCCTTCACCGTCATCGGTACCGCAGGCTTCTTCTCCAAGGATGCGATCATCGAATCCTCCTTCGCGGCTCATAGCTCGGTCGCCGGCTTCGCCTTCGTCATGCTGGTTGTCGCCGCACTGTTCACGAGCTTCTATTCCTGGCGCCTGATCTTCATGACGTTCCATGGCAAGCCGCGTGCATCCGCCGACGTCATGCATCACGTTCATGAATCGCCGCCCGTCATGCTGGTGCCGCTTTATGTCCTGGCCGCAGGCGCACTGTTCGCAGGCCTGATCTTCCACGGCTACTTCTTCGGTGAGGCCTATACCGAGTTCTGGAAGGGCGCACTGTTCACGCTGCCGGAAAACGAGATCCTCGAGCACTACCACCACGTACCTGCGTGGGTGAAACTCTCGCCCTTCGTGGCGATGCTCATCGGTCTGGTCACTGCCTGGTACTTCTACATCCGCTCGCCGGAAACCCCGAAGCGCCTCGCGCAGGATCACCGCGGTCTCTACCAGTTCCTGCTCAACAAGTGGTACTTCGACGAACTCTACGACGTGATGTTCGTCCGTTCGTCCAAGTGGCTTGGCACCTTCCTTTGGAAAAAGGGCGACCAGGCGACCATTGACGGCTTCGGTCCGAACGGTGTTGCCGCTCGCGTGCAGGACATCACCGGTCGCGTGGTCAAGCTGCAGACCGGATATCTCTACCATTATGCGTTCGTCATGCTGATCGGCGTCGCAGCCCTTGTCACCTGGATGATGCTCGGGAGTGCATTCTGATGACCGATTGGCCTATTCTGTCCGTCGTCACCTTCATACCGCTGGTCACGGTTCTCTTTATCCTGCCGATCCGTGACGACACGGAAACCGGACGTCGCAACATTCGCAATGTGACGCTGCTCGGCACGGTATTCACCTTCATCCTGTCGCTCTTCATATGGGCGGGCTTCGATGCCTCAGATGCCGGCTTCCAGATGGTCGAGAATGTCGAGATGGCCGGCTCCGGCTTCAGCTACGCCATGGGTGTCGACGGCATTTCCGTGCTCTTCGTGATCCTGACCACTTTCCTGATGCCGTTCTGCATCCTGGCAAGCTGGAAGTCGGTCAACCACCGGGTCCGCGACTACATGGTCGCCTTCCTGATCCTCGAGACGATGATGATCGGCGTGTTCTGCGCGCTCGACATCGTTCTCTTCTACGTCTTCTTCGAGGCGGGCCTGATCCCGATGTTCATCATCATCGGTGTGTGGGGCGGCAAGCGGCGCGTCTATGCGTCCTTCAAGTTCTTCCTCTACACGCTTCTGGGTTCGGTTCTCATGTTGCTCGCCATCATGGCGATGTACTGGGACGCCGGCACCACGAACATCGCGGAACTGTTGCAGCACGATTTCCCGGCCTCGATGCAGACATGGTTGTGGCTGGCCTTCTTCGCATCCTTCGCGGTGAAGATGCCGATGTGGCCGGTCCACACCTGGTTGCCCGACGCGCACGTTGAAGCGCCGACAGCCGGCTCGGTCATTCTGGCAGGCATCCTGCTGAAGCTCGGCGGCTACGGCTTCCTGCGCTTCTCGCTGCCCATGTTCCCGCTGGCATCCGCCGATTTCGCACCGTTCATCTTCACGCTCTCGGTCGTGGCCATCATCTACACCTCGCTGGTCGCGATGATGCAGGACGATATCAAGAAGCTGATTGCGTACTCGTCCGTCGCCCACATGGGTTACGTGACCATGGGTATCTTTGCGGCCAACCAGCAGGGTGTTCAGGGCGCCATCTTCCAGATGATCTCCCACGGCCTCGTCTCTGGTGCGCTCTTCCTTTGCGTAGGTGTCGTCTATGACCGGCTCCATACCCGCGAGATCGCGGCCTATGGCGGCCTGGTCAACAACATGCCGAAATACGCCGTGGCCTTTATGATCTTCACCATGGCCAATGTCGGCCTTCCGGGCACATCGGGCTTTGTCGGCGAATTCCTGACGTTGATGGGCGCCTTCCGCGCCAATACTTGGGTGGCTCTGTTTGCCGCCACCGGCGTCATTCTCTCGGCGGCCTACGCGCTGTGGCTCTATCGCCGCGTGATCTTCGGTCCGCTCGAGAAGGAAAATCTCAAGGCCATGCTCGACCTCTCCCTTCGGGAAAAGGTCATCCTCTACCCGCTGATCGCGCTCGTGCTCTTCTTCGGTGTCTATCCGGCTCCGCTGCTCGATGCGACCGCAGTCTCGGTCGACGCCCTGGTCAATCAATATTCCGCCTCGCTCCAAGCTGCATCGCAGCTGGCGCAGGGAATGCAGTAAGCGACGGGAACGACGCAAATGACGGCAGAACTTCTCAACACCAGCCTTCAGCTCTCCGTACCCGAGCTCATGCTCGCGGTCGGAGCGATGGTCCTGCTCATGATCGGCGTCTTCACGGGCGAGCGGTCTGTGACCATTGTCAGCGGACTGGCGGTCGCGCTTCTGATCATGTCCGGCCTCTGGCTGGTCCTTTTCACCGATAACGGTGCGGCCTATGGCGGTGCCTTCCTGTCCGATCCCTTCGCCCGCTTCATGAAGGTGCTCGCGCTTATCGGTTCGATCACCGCCATGGTCATGTCGGTGGGCCACGCCCGCGCCGAACGGATCGACAAGTTCGAATATCCGGTGCTGCTCGTCATCGCCACGCTCGGCATGATGCTGATGATCTCGGCCAACGACCTGATCGCATTCTACCTGGGCCTCGAACTGCAGTCGCTCGCACTCTACGTGGTCGCCGCCATCAACCGTGACTCGGTGCGCTCCACCGAAGCCGGCCTGAAATACTTCGTGCTCGGCGCGCTGTCCTCCGGCATGCTGCTCTACGGTGCCTCGCTGGTATACGGCTATACCGGCTACACCGGTTTCGACGAGATCGCCCGCGTTCTGGGCGAGGGCGAGCGTCCGCTCGGTCTGGTCTTCGGTCTGGTGTTCCTGCTGACAGGTATCGCCTTCAAGATCTCGGCGGTGCCGTTCCACATGTGGACGCCTGACGTCTACGAAGGCGCGCCGACCCCGGTCACCGCCTTCTTCTCGGCGGCACCGAAGATTGCCGCCATGGCCATCTTCATCCGCCTCGTCAGCTCCGCCTTCGAGCCGATCCGGATCGATTGGCAGCAGATCGTGGTGTTCCTGTCGGTCGCGTCGATGGCACTCGGTGCCTTCGCAGCGATCGGCCAGCGCAACATCAAGCGCCTGATGGCCTATTCCTCGATCGGTCACATGGGCTATGCGCTCGTGGGCCTTGCCGCCGGTACCCAGGCCGGAGTGCGCGGCGTGATCATCTATATGCTGATCTACATGGTCATGACGCTCGGCACCTTTGCCTGCATCCTGGCGATGCGCCGCAAGGAAGAGGGCAATGTCGAAAACATCGACGAATTGGCCGGTCTTTCGAGCACCAACCCGTTCATGGCGACGATGCTGACCATCCTG
The DNA here is from genome assembly GCA_002707605.1 of Hoeflea sp. Taxonomy (GTDB): domain Bacteria; phylum Pseudomonadota; class Alphaproteobacteria; order Rhizobiales; family Rhizobiaceae; genus Pseudohoeflea. The sequence goes on along the minus strand of PANK01000001.1, from coordinate 448,889 downwards.
ATGTTCTCGCTCGCGGGCATTCCGCCGCTGGCAGGCTTCTTCGGTAAGTACGTCGTCTTCGCCGCCGCCATTCAGGCCGAGCTGTACTGGCTCGCCGTGATCGGTGTGCTGGCCTCCGTGGTGGGTGCCTATTACTACCTGCGCATCATCAAGATCATGTGGTTTGATGAGCCGGCGCCCGAGTTTGCGCCGGTCGCCGGCGAGCTGAAGCTGGTTTATGGCATTTCCGGCCTGTTCACGCTCGGCTACATCATCGTTGCCAGCCCCCTGGGCCTGGCCGCCGACATCGCAGCCCGGACCTTCTTCTGAGGCTGGTGAGCGGCCCGTCCGCCAAGAAAATCGAATTCCGGCATCTCCCGCTGGGGGATGTCGGTTCCACCATTGCCGAGCTTATGGAACGCGCCCGCAAGGGCGAGGAAGCCGGTCTCTGGGTCACGGCCGAGCGGCAACTGGCCGGACGTGGTCGCCGGGGCAGGACCTGGAGCTCCGAGCCGGGCAATCTTTACTCTTCGCTTCTGCTGATCGATCCCGCCGAGCCTCATCTGCTTGGCTCCCTGCCGCTTGCGGTCGCCGTAGCCGTGCACGATGCGATCGCCGCCGTGTTGCCGCCTCTGGGCGGGCATATCTCGATCAAATGGCCCAACGACGTGTTGATCGACGGCGCCAAGACCTCCGGGATCCTGATCGAAAGCGAATTTCTGCCGGATGGTCGGCAAGCCGTTGTCATCGGCTGCGGTATCAATGTTGCCCATCATCCGAATGCCGAGGGCTATGCCTCGACATGTCTTCACGAGCACGGCGCGCACGTGTCGCCGGAAGAACTTTTCGCCCATCTGTTCAAGACCATGGAGCGTATGCTCGATATCTGGGACGGCGGACGTGGCATAGCCGCGATTCGCGATCGCTGGCTCGACCGGGCCAGTGGTATCGGCGGCCAGATCGTCGTCCGTTTGCCCGACAGCGAGATTCATGGTCTTTTTGCCGGAATTGACGGTGACGGAAGGCTGCTTCTGGCCTTGCCGGATGGCGGACATCGCACATTTGCTGCGGGAGACGTGTTCTTTCCCGCCGCTTCCGCAGCACCGAACCAGATACAGGATAACGCATGACACCTGAAAACGACCTCGTCTTCATCCCGCTCGGCGGGGTTGGAGAGATCGGTATGAACCTCGCGCTTTATGGCTACGGCTCACCGGCCAAGCGCGAATATATCATTGTGGATGTTGGCGTGACGTTCCCCGGTCCCGACCTGCCGGGAGCGGATCTGGTGCTGCCAGACATTTCCTATGTCCAGAGCCTTGGGAAGGCGCTCAAGGCCATCGTCATAACCCACTCGCACGAAGACCATTATGGCGCGCTCGCACAGCTCTGGCCGCTCCTCAAGGTCCCTGTCTATGCGTCCGCCTTCACCGCTGGCATGCTTGAAGCCAAGCGCGAATATGAAAAGACCCGCGCTGAAGTCCCGGTTACGCTCTTCAAGGCCGGCGAGACCTTCAAGGCCGGTCCGTTCGAGATCGAGCCGGTGGAAGTCAATCACTCGATCCCCGAGCCTTTCGCGCTCCGCATCAAGACGCCGCTCGGTAACCTGATCCACACCGGCGACTGGAAGATCGATGCCACGCCGTCACTCGGCCCGTTGACCGACGAGGCCCGTTTGCGCGCCATCGGCGACGAAGGCGTGCTGGCTCTCATGTGCGATTCCACCAACGCCATGCGCGACGGCATTTCGCCATCCGAGAAGGAAGTCTCCCAAGGCCTGCGCGAAGTGATCGAACAGGCAGAGGGCAGGGTGGCGGTCACCACTTTCTCCTCGAACGTCGGCCGCATCCGATCGATCATGGAAGCTGCACGCGACGCCGGTCGCGAGGTGCTGCTGCTTGGTTCGTCCTTGAAGCGCGTCGTCAACGTGGCCGACGATCTCGGCATGATGGAAGGTCTGCCGGGCTTCATCGAGGAAGACGAGTACGGCTATATCCCGCGGGACAAGATCGTCGTTATCCTCACCGGTTCGCAAGGTGAAAACCGCGCCGCACTGGCCAAGATATCGCGCGACGAAATGCGCCACGTGGCGCTGACCGATGGCGACACCGTTGTGTTCTCCTCGCGGACCATCCCAGGCAACGAGAAGGGTATCCTCGACATCAAGAACGCGCTGATCGATCGCGGCATCAAGATCATCAGTGACACCGATGCGCTCGTTCACGTCTCCGGCCACCCGCGCCGCAACGAGCTTCTGAAGATGTACGAATGGGTGCGTCCGGAAATTCTCGTGCCGGTTCACGGCGAGGCCGCGCATCTGACGGCGCAGGCCGAATTGGCGAAATCCGCCGGCATTGCCCAGGTGCCGCGCGTGCGCAACGGCTCGATCCTGCGTCTGGCGCCCGGTCCCGCAGAGGTGATCGGCGAGGCGCCCCATGGCCGCATCTTCAAGGATGGCGAGCTGATGGGCGAATTCGACGAGATGGGCATCGGCGAACGCCGCAAGCTCTCCTTCGTCGGCCATGTCTCGGTCAACGTGCTGTTGAACAGCCGCAACGATATCGACCGCGATCCGGAAGTCGTTGCCATCGGCCTGCCGGAGAATGACGGCGAGGTCGATGCCATGGAGGACATCCTCTATGATTCCGTCCTCGGGGCAGTGGAGAGCATCCCCCGCGGACGCCGCAAGGACCTTGGCAGCCTGCGCGAGGCAATTCGCCGCTCTGTGCGTTCGGCTGCAAACGAGGTATGGGGCAAGAAGCCGGTCGTCACGGTCTTCGTGAACCGGGTCTAGTCTTTTTTGCCGGGCTCCGGGGGAGGAGCCGCAGTCGAGGAGTGTCGCCATGCTCGGACGTCTCAATCACGTCGCCATCGCCGTGCCGGATCTCAAGGCGGCTGTGGCCCAGTATACCGGCCCGCTTGGTGCCACCGTTTCCGAACCGCAGGAACTGCCCGAGCATGGGGTAACCGTCGTCTTCGTCGAGCTGCCCAACACGAAAATCGAGCTGCTGGAGCCGCTCGGCACGGACTCGCCCATCAATGCCTTTCTCGAGCGCAGTCCCTCGGGTGGCATTCACCATGTCTGCTACGAGGTCGACGACATCCTGGCGGCACGGGACCGGCTCAAAGAATCCGGGGCTCGCGTGCTCGGGAGCGGCGAACCGAAGACGGGCGCCCATGGTAAGCCGGTGCTGTTTCTTCACCCGAAGGATTTCAACGGCACGCTCGTCGAGCTCGAGCAGGCCAACTAACGGAGCCCGAAAATGAATTTCGGAACCGGTTTTGCCGTTTATTTCATCATCTGGTGGCTAATGCTGTTCGTCGTCTTACCGTTCGGGCATCGCTCGCAGGATGACGAGGCCGAGGTGACGCTTGGAACGGTCTCCAGTGCGCCCGCGAATTTTAGCCTGTGGAAGGTGGTACTGCGTACGACCGGAGTATCGGCTGTGGTCTTCGCCATTTACGTGACGCTGACTGAATACATGGGCTATTCAATTCTTGACGTCATGGCCCTGTTCCCGGACTTCGCGTAAGCGACCCTGCGTCACTTCCTGATAATCAGGATTTCGAGAAAGCAAAAAAAAACAAGGCCTGAAGCCTTGTTTAAGTTATCGCGTGATCTTTTTCCCTAAAGCGGGGGCGGCGCCTTCCGGCGCGCCTGAGATCCTATCCTCCCAAGACATATGACCGCGAATTGGGCACCTCCTTAGTGGGGATGCCTCATTTATGGCCATAGTGCTAACGCATCTGCGGCGACTTGTCACTCATTTTGTGGGGCTTTTTCTTGGAACTGACGATTTTCTGTCACATTGCGAAGAGCACCCGGTAGTGCTTGATAGCCGGGTTTCCTTTGCTTGGGGAAGCGGCTAGAAACGCTGCAACGATGCGGCTTCCCGGCCGACTCGCGCAAGTCTTCGTCTTTGCTTGGAAATTGCTCTCGAAGATGATCTTGCGTGGACGGTGATTTTCGGGAGCGGCCCGCATTTTGCCCCAATCGGCCCGCAGGCCGGAAGCCAAACGAAGAGTATCCCGATGCGCCTGTCGAAATTCTTTCTCCCCATCCTCAAGGAGAGCCCCCGTGAAGCCGAGATCGTCTCGCACCGCCTGATGACGCGGGCGGGCATGATCAAGCAGCAATCAGCCGGCATCTATTCCTGGCTGCCGCTCGGCAAGATGGCGCTCGACAAGGTCTGCAATATCGTGCGCGAGGAGCAGAACCGGGCAGGGGCCGTCGAGATCTTGATGCCGACCATCCAGTCCGCCGAACTCTGGCGCGAGAGCGGCCGCTATGATGACTACGGCAAGGAGATGCTGCGCATCGAGGACCGGATGGAACGCGAGATGCTCTTCGGCCCGACCAATGAGGAAATGGTCACTGACATCTTCCGGTCCTACGTCAAGTCCTACAAGGACCTGCCGCTCAATCTCTACCACATCCAGTGGAAGTTCCGCGACGAGCGCCGTCCGCGTTTCGGCGTGATGCGTGGCCGCGAATTCCTGATGAAGGACGCCTATTCCTTCGACCTCGACTACGAGGCGTCGAAGGCGGCCTATAACCGCATGTTTGTCTCCTATCTCCGCACCTTCGAGCGCTGCGGCCTCAAGTCGATCCCGATGCGTGCCGATACCGGTCCGATCGGTGGCAATCTCAGCCATGAATTCATCGTGCTTGCCGAAACCGGTGAATCGGAAGTCTTCTGCCACCGCGATTTCGAGCGCTTCGATGTGCCGCCCGCCGATGTCGACTACGAGGACGATGCGGTCATGGCCTCGATCGTCGAAAAGTGGACGACACCGTTCGCCGCGACAGACGAGATCATGGAAAAGGAAGAGTGGGCGCAGGACGCCTGGAAGGCACTTGGTGACGACATCAAGGTGTCGGCTCGCGGCATCGAGGTTGGCCACATCTTCCATTTCGGCACCAAATATTCGGAGCCCATGGGCGCGGCTGTCCAGGGTCCCGACGGCAAACAGCATTTCGTCTCGATGGGGTCTTACGGCATAGGCCCCTCGCGTCTGCTTGCTGCCATCATCGAGGCGTCGCATGACGAGGCCGGCATCATCTGGCCGGAGAGTGTCGCCCCGTTCAAGGTCGGCCTCATCAACATGAAGCCGGGCGATGCAGCTTGTGACGAAGCCTGCGAGAAGATCGAAACCGCGCTGTCGAATGCCGGTGTCGACTTCCTGCATGACGACCGCGACGAACGCGCCGGTGTGAAGTTTGCGACCGCCGACCTGATCGGCCTGCCCTGGCAGGTGATTGCGGGTCCGCGCGCGGTGGCCGAGGGCAATGTCGAGATCAAGAACCGCAAGACCGGTGAGCGCGAAACGCTCACCATCGAGGCCGCCATCAACCGTTTTGCCGCCTGATCCGCTTCGGGGGTACGGCGAGGAGACCGCATGACCGATACGAGCACTTCAGTTGACGACACCGGCGCCAAGCCGCTGTCCGAGCCCGCACGGCCGTTCTCGGCTTTCGAGCGGCTTGTCGCCTGGCGCTATCTCAGAGCCCGGCGCAAGGAGGCTTTCATCTCGGTCATCGCCGGCTTCTCCTTCGTCGGCATCATGCTGGGCGTTGCCACCCTCATCATCGTCATGGCGGTGATGAACGGTTTCCGCACGCAGCTGATCGAGCGTATCCTCGGCGTCAACGGTCACATGATCGTCCAGCCGATCGATCAGCCGTTCAACGACTATGCGGAGCTTGCCAAGAAGTTTTCGGCGGTCGACGGCGTTGTCGAAGCGATTCCGCTTGTCGAAGGCCAGACGCTTGCGTCCGGGCAGGGCGGTGCCGGTACCGGCGCCTATGTGCGCGGGATTCGCGCCGACGATCTCGAACAGCTGAAGATGGTCTCGGGCAACATTCAGACCGGCGACTTGGTGGGCTTTGCCACCGGGGAAGGCGTGGCGCTGGGCTCGCGCATGGCCGAATCGCTCGGCCTGTCCGTCGGCGACACGATCACACTGATCGCACCCGACGGAGACGTCACACCCTTCGGCACGACGCCGCGTGTGAAAGGCTATCCGGTCTCGGCGATCTTCGAAGTCGGCATGAGCGAGTACGACGCGACGATCATCTACATGCCGCTCGAGGAAGCCCAGCTTTACTTCAACTCCGAAGGCACGGTGCAGTCGATCGAGATCATGCTCGACAATCCTGACAATGTAGACGAGATGCGCGGCAAGATAGAGGCAGCAGCGGGACGGCAGATATTCATTACCGACTGGCGGCAGCGCAACCGCACCTTCTTCAATGCGCTTCAGGTCGAGCGCAACGTGATGTTCCTGATCCTGACGCTGATCATCTTGGTGGCGGCCCTCAATATCGTGTCCGGCCTCATCATGCTGGTAAAGGACAAGGGGCGCGACATCGCGATCCTGAGGACCATGGGTGCCACCTCGTCATCGATCATGCGGATATTCTTCATGACGGGGGCCGCGATCGGCGTAGCCGGTACCATTGCAGGCTTCCTGCTCGGCGTCGTCGTCTGCCTCAATATCGAGAGCATCCGGCAGTTTTTCTCCTGGGTGTCGGGCACCGTGATCTTCGATCCCGAACTCTATTTCCTCAGCCAGTTGCCGGCGGACATGGAGACCGGTGAAACGCTGACCGTGCTCTTCGTCGCACTCGGTCTGTCTTTCATCGCTACCCTCATCCCCTCCTGGCGTGCCTCCCGGCTCGATCCGGTGCAGGCTCTCAGATACGAATAGGAGCGGCGTTTGACATCCTCGAACGTACTCGAACTGAAAAATGTCGGTCGTCACTTCCTTCAGGGCGAGCGTGATCTGGTTATCCTCGATGGTGCCAGTTTCACGCTGAAGGCCGGTGAGACGGTTGCGCTCGTTGCCCCGTCCGGCACCGGCAAGTCCACGCTGTTGCAGATCGCCGGTCTTCTGGAGCATCCCGACGAGGGTGAGGTCATCGTCTCGGGCCGCGCCTGCGAGCATCTGGGCGATACGGAGCGTACTGCGGTGCGCCGCTCCGAGATCGGCTTCGTCTACCAGTTCCACCATCTGCTACCGGAATTCTCTGCGATCGAGAACATCATGATGCCGCAGATGATTGCCGGTCTGTCGACGGCAGAGGCGAAGGAACGCGCGGCACAACTGCTCGATTACATGCGCATCGGCCATCGTGGCGAGCACCGACCTGCAGAACTGTCCGGCGGTGAGCAGCAGCGTGTGGCGATTGCGCGCGCGGTCGCCAACGCCCCGAGCCTGCTTCTGGCCGACGAGCCGACCGGCAACCTCGACCCGGAAACGGCGGGTTACGTCTTCGAAGCGCTCGAGGCGCTCGTCCGCCAGTCGGGCCTCTCCGCCATGATCGCCACCCACAACCACGAACTGGCGAGCCTGATGGACCGCTGTGTGACGCTGCAGGATGGCAAGGTGGTCGAGTTCGACCTGCCGCGCCTCCGCTGACGCATATGAGCGGGGACGATAAGCTCCGCTCAGTCGCCGAGGGAATGCGCGCCGTCTACGACCGGCAGGCGCATTTCCTCGATAGCACCCGGGACAGAAGGCTGATCCTCGAAGGGAACTGGCTTGAGCGGTTGCGTGCGACCCTGCCGTTGGCTGGCTCGGTTCTCGATCTCGGCTGCGGTGCGGGTGAGCCTATCGCCAGCTATTTCATCGAAGCAGGTCATGACCTCACCGGTCTCGACTTTTCGCCAGTCATGTTGGAGATCGCCAGGGAGCGGTTTCCCGAAGCGACATGGATCGAGGCCGACATGCGGGACTTCGATCTCGGTCGCCGTTTCGATGCGATCATTGGTTGGGATTCGTTCTTTCACCTGACACCCGAAGGACAACGGCAAGCTGTCGGTGCCATCTCGCACCATCTGCAAACCGGTGGCCATGTTCTCTTGACCGTTGGTGATGAGGATGGCGAGACGCTAGGCGCCGTGGGCACCGATCCGGTTTATCATTCCAGCTATTCACCCGAAGGCTATCGCACCCTGTTTGCTGATGCCGGCATGGAGGTTGTCGATCTCGTGCTCGGCGACATGACGGCGGGCGGACGCAATGTCCTGATGGCCCGAAAAACCCGGCAGAAATGAAGAAGGCGGGCCGAGGCCCGCCTTTCGCACATTCAATTTCGACAGAAACTATTTCAGTTTCTTCGGCGCCGCGTCCGGCACCAGTTCGCCGTTGAGACGGCGGTCGAGATAATCCTCGCACTCGCCGATCAGTTCGTCGATCTTGTTGGTGAAGAAGTGGTTGGCGTCAGGCACCATCTTCTGGGTGATCAGGATGCCCTTCTGCAGCTTGAGCTTCTCGACCAGACCGTTGACGTCCTTTTCCGGCGCCACGCGGTCCGCCGAGCCGTGAATGATCAGGCCGGAGGATGGGCAGGGGGCGAGGAACGAGAAGTCGTAGGTATTGGGCTGGGGTGCTACCGAGATGAAGCCTTCGATTTCCGGACGGCGCATCAGAAGCTGCATGCCGATCCATGCGCCGAAGGAATAGCCGGCCACCCAGCAGTTCTTCGAGTCCGGATGCAGGCTCTGCACCCAGTCGAGCGCTGCTGCGGCATCCGACAGTTCGCCCGAACCGTGGTCGAACTCGCCCTGGCTGCGGCCGATCGAGCGGAAGTTGAAGCGCAGCGTGGTGAAACCACGCTCCTGAAACATGTAGAACAGCTGGTAGATGATCTGGTTGTTCATCGTGCCGCCGAACTGCGGATGCGGGTGCAGGATGATGGCGATCGGGGCGTTCTTTTCCTTTCCCGGCTGGTAGCGGCCTTCAAGGCGTCCGGCGGGTCCGTTGAAAATGACTTCGGGCATCTGTACTCCTGGATGCGCGGAAAAGACCGCGGGATCGATCGGGCCGGGAGGCCCGTGCGGTCTTGACGGGAACGCTTGCGCTCCCTAAACCTAGTTTAGAATTGTTCGAAACTGTATCGTTTCGACGGGGTGCTGGTGTCATAGGACATCGGGGCCGGAAAATTCAAGAAAAATGCGAATCTGTCCGGCCGGAACCGTCGCCGTCGGACCCCACGGACCACTTGAGGACAATGGACAGGCAGCGAGCATACCTCGACTATAATGCCACCGCGCCGCTTTTGCCGGTCGCGCGCGAGGCCATGGTCGCGGCACTCGACATGCCGGGCAATCCTTCCTCGGTCCATTCCGAGGGCCGTGCGGCGCGTGAAGTGGTCGCGAGAGCCCGCGAGGCCGTGGCCCGTCTGTGTGGTGCCGCGCCTGCTCATGTGATCTTCACATCGGGTGCGACGGAAGCTGCGTGTCATGTGCTGGCACCCGAATACCGTATGGGCCGTTCGCCGGTGCGGATCGAGACGCTTTTCATCGGCGCGACCGAACATCCCTGTGTTCTGCTCGGTGGACGATTCCCTGCAGAAGCNGTCAAAACGCTGCCGGTCGATGCAAACGGTGTGATCGACATCGGGGNCGCGCGTTCGGCGATAGCCGAACGGGGCGANGGGCANTTCATGCTCGCCCTGCANCTNGCCAACAGCGANACCGGTGTGATCCAGCCTGTCCGCGAGGTCGCCGAGATCGTCCATGCGGCAGGCGGNGTGATGGTGGTCGATGCGGTGCAGGCCGCAGGGCGTCTGNCGATTGATNTCGAGGCGCTTGGCGCTGACTTCCTTTTNATTTCNGCCCANAAGATCGGCGGCCCGAAGGGGATTGGCGCNNTGGTAAGCCGCGGCGAGACTTTCATGCCGACCCCGCTCATCCGGGGCGGCGGTCAGGAAAAAGGCCATCGTGCGGGAACCGANAACCTTGCGGCCATCGCCGGGTTCGGAGCCGCAGCCGATANGGCCNNCGAGATGNTGCCGGAAGCCGGAAAACTGGCCGCACGCCGCGACGCGTTCGAGGCCAGGATGTGTGAAGCGGCCAGCGACCTGGTCATCCACGGGGTTGCTGCNCCGCGACTTGGCAATACCAGCTATTTCTCNCTTCCCGGCATGAAGGCNGAAACNGCCCAGATTGCCTTCGACATGGAAAAAATCGCCGTGTCGTCCGGTTCCGCNTGCTCNTCGGGCAAGGTGGGGCCGAGCCATGTGCTCAAAGCCATGGCGGCGGACNCGGATCTCGGTGCGGTGCGCGTCAGCATCGGGCAGGGGACCAGTGATGCCGACATCGACGCCTTTCTCGAGGCGTTCAACAAGATCAACACCCGCAGGCTTGCCCGGCTTGCGGGACAAAACGCCGCCTGAGGGAAACAAGACTGGAAATATCCAGTTTTTCTGCCGGAACGTCTGGCAACCTTCCCCAAGGCACAATAGATAGTGCTTGTGACGGCCCGGACGCCAGGGTCGCCATCAGCGAGCAAGCCGCCGGCCTTGAACCGGTGAGATTGGAGTACGCCAATGCCTGCAGTGCAGGAAACGATCGATCAGGTCCGNAAAATCGACGTCGACCAGTACAAGTACGGNTTCGAGACCATGATCGANACCGACAAGGCGCCGAAAGGCCTGTCGGAAGACATCATNCGCTTCATTTCCGCCAAGAAGGANGAGCCCGAATGGATGCTCGAATGGCGGCTGGCTGCCTATCAGCGCTGGCTGACCATGGAAGAGCCGACCTGGGCGCGCGTCGATTACCCGAAGATCGACTTCAACGACATTTATTATTACGCGGCGCCAAAAAGCACGAGCGGTCCGAAGACCCTCGACGAGGTCGATCCGGAGCTTCTGGCGACCTATGAAAAGCTCGGTATTCCGCTGCGCGAGCAGGAGATTCTGGCCGGCGTTCAGCAGTCCAAGATTGCTGTCGACGCGGTGTTCGATTCCGTTTCGGTCGTGACCACCTTCAAGAAGGAACTGGCGGCTGCCGGCGTGATCTTCATGTCGATCTCCGAAGCGATCCGGGAATATCCGGAGCTNGTGCAGAAGTATCTCGGCTCGGTCGTCCCGCAGTCGGACAACTACTACGCCACGCTCAATTCGGCGGTCTTCACCGACGGTTCCTTCGTCTTCGTTCCGAAGGGCGTTCGCTGCCCGATGGAACTGTCGACCTATTTCCGCATCAACGAGAAGAACACCGGCCAGTTCGAGCGCACGCTGATNATCGCCGAGGAAGAGGCNTACGTCTCCTATCTCGAGGGCTGCACCGCTCCGCAGCGCGACGAGAACCAGCTTCACGCTGCCGTGGTCGAGCTGATTGCGCTCGATGATGCCGAGATCAAATACTCGACGGTGCAGAACTGGTTCCCCGGCGACAAGGAAGGCAAGGGCGGCATCTACAACTTCGTCACCAAGCGTGGCGATTGCCGTGGCGACCGTTCCAAGATCTCCTGGACCCAGGTCGAGACCGGTTCGGCGATTACCTGGAAATATCCGTCCTGCATTCTGCGCGGNGACGAGAGCCAGGGCGAGTTCTATTCGATCGCCGTCTCCAACGGTTACCAGCAGATCGATTCCGGNACCAAGATGATCCACCTNGGCAAGAACACGTCGAGCCGCATCATCTCCAAGGGTATTTCCGCCGGCAACTCGAACAACACCTATCGCGGTCAGGTNTCGGCCCACCGCAAGGCGGCCAACGCCCGCAACTTCACCCAGTGCGANTCGCTGCTGATCGGTGACCAGTGCGGCGCCCATACCGTGCCTTATATCGAGGCGAAGAANGCGTCCGCNCAGTTCGAGCACGAGGCNACNACGTCCAAGATTTCCGAGGACCAGCTGTTCTACTGCCTGGCCCGCGGCATTCCCGAGGAAGAGGCGATCGCGCTGATCGTCAACGGCTTCGTCAAGGACGTCATCCAGCAGCTGCCGATGGAGTTCGCCGTNGAGGCGCAGAAGCTCATCGGCATCTCGCTCGAAGGTAGCGTGGGCTGAGAATGGCTGGNGGGGAGAAGGATACCAATGNCGGCACGGTCCGCCTTGCCGGCGCGGTTTCCATCCTTCTCGCCTGTGCGCTCGGTTACTGGATCGACCCGTTCGGGGCGCCTTACGCCAGCGCAGGAATTCTCGGCTTCATCGCCGCCATCAGTTTTGCAGCCCGAGGGCTGTTTTCGAAGAACAAGTGATTACCCGGTTTTCACCGGCCGGTCTGACAGGAACCAGATATGCTTGAGATCAAGAACCTTCACGCCCGTATCGCCGAAAGCGGCACCGAGATCATCCGCGGCCTGAACCTCACCGTCAAAGCCGGTGAAGTGGCTGCCATCATGGGCCCCAACGGCTCCGGCAAGTCGACGCTGTCCTACATCCTCGCCGGCCGCGAGGATTATGAAGTGACCGAGGGCGACATTCTCTACAACGGCGAATCCATCCTCGAACTGGACCCGTCGGAACGTGCCGCGAAGGGCATTTTCCTAGCCTTCCAGTATCCGGTGGAAATTCCCGGTGTCGCCACCATGCAGTTCCTCAAGGTTGCCATCAACGAGCAGCGCAAGGCGCGTGGCGAGGAAGAGCTGAAGACCCCNGACTTCATGCGNCTGGTCAAGGANAAGGCCGGNGAACTGAAGATCGATCCGGACATGCTCAAGCGTCCGCTCAATGTNGGCTTCTCCGGTGGTGAGAAGAAGCGCGCCGAGATCCTGCAGATGAANCTTCTCGAGCCGCAGCTCTGCGTGCTCGACGAAACAGACTCCGGTCTCGACATCGATGCATTGAAGATTGTGTCCGACGGCGTAAACGCGCTGCGTTCGCCCGACCGTGCGATCATCGTCATCACCCACTACCAGCGCCTTCTCGAGCACATCGTGCCGGACAGCGTTCACGTGCTCTACAAGGGCCAGGTCATCCGCTCGGGCGACAAGGAACTCGCCGCCGAACTGGAAGCCAACGGCTACGCCGATATCATCGACGCGGCGGCCTGAGGCTCAACGATCGGGAAGATTGACATGAACATGCAAGCAAAGATCCAGCGCACGCCGGCGGAACAGGGACTGATGGATGCGTTCAACGCGCTCGTCTCCGACCTGCCGGGCGACAGCGCTGTCACTGCCAAGCGCGACCGGCTGATGGCCGATTTCGGCGACAAGGGTCTGCCCTCGCGCCGTATCGAAGCCTGGCACTATACCGACCTGCGCACGCTGGTGCGGGATGTACCGGATCACCTGCCGGGCGAAACCGCCGACAAGCTCGATCCGATCCTGACGGGTTCGGAAGTTCTGCCGCTGATCGGCGGCCGCTATGTCGAACCGCGTGAGATCGACGGCCTCAAGGTCGCTTCGTTCCGTGCTGCGCTGTCGAACGGAAGCGTGACCGGAAATCTTGATCCGCTGCGCGAAGACGACACGATCGGCCGGCTCAACGGCGCTTTCGTGATGGATGGTTACACGCTGACCCTTGAAGCCGATGCCGCGCCCGAGAAGATCATCGAGCTCCAGTCGGTCCAGAATGGCGGACAGGCCCATGGACGCTTCACTCTTGCCGCCGAGGCCGGTTCGCGTGCGACCTTCCTCGAACGTCATACCGGTGGAGAGGCCAGCGGCCTGACGTCCTCGGTGAGCGAGATCACTGTCGGCGACGGCGCCGAACTCGTCTGGATCATCGTTCAGGAGCGCGGGCTCGAGGACACCCATCTCGCACAGGTGCGTGCCAAGCTCGCCAAAGACGCCAAGCTCACTGTCTATGTAATCAACATGGGCGGCAAGCTGGTGCGTCAGGAAGTCGATGTCATGGTCGAGGGCGAGGGTGCCCATTTCGATCTGCGCTCGATCAACCTGCTTGCCGGCCAGAGCCATACGGACCTGACGCTGACGCTGGGCCATGTCGTGCCGAACACGACCTCGGAAGAAATTGTCCGCAACGTCGTTCTCGATCGTGCCCGCGGCGCCTTCCAGGGCCAGATCCGCGTGGCACGCGAGGCACAGAAGACGGATGCGCAGATGTCCTGCAATTCGCTGCTTCTCTCCGATGACGGCGAATTCGACGCCAAGCCGGAACTCGAAATCTTCGCCGATGACGTGATCTGCGCCCATGGTGCGACCGTGGACGATCTCGATCCCGTACATCTGTTCTATCTCGCCGCCCGCGGCGTGCCGGAAAAGATCGCGCGTGCACTGCTGATCAAGGGGTTTGTGGAGGAGCTGCTCGACGAACTCGACGACGAAGCACTGACGGACGCGCTCAAGGAACGCGTCGAGAACTGGCTGGATGCCCATGTCTGATCAGGTTGCAGCCCACGGTTACGACGTTGAGGCGGTTCGCCGCGACTTCCCGATCCTGTCGCGCGAAGTCTATGGCAAGCCGCTCGTTTATCTCGACAATGGCGCCTCGGCCCAGAAGCCGCAGGCCGTCATCGACGCGATAACGCACGCCTATTCCAACGAGTATGCCAACGTCCATCGCGGGCTGCATTTCCTGTCGAACGCGGCAACGGACGCATACGAGGCCGCGCGCGAGACGGTGCGCGGCTTCCTCAATGCGCCGTCCGCCGACAATATCATCTTCACGCGCTCGACCACCGAAGCGATCAATGCAGTCGCCTATGGCTACGGCATGCCGCATATCGGCGAGGGTGACGAGATCGTGCTCTCGATCATGGAGCACCACTCCAACATCGTGCCGTGGCACTTTATCCGCGAGCGCCAGGGCGCGAAGCTTGTCTGGGCGCCCGTAGATGATGACGGGTCTTTCGATCTGGATGCGTTTGCCGCCTGCCTGACAGAGCGCACCAAGCTGGTGGCCGTGACCCACATGTCGAACGTTCTCGGCACCGTGGTTCCGGTCAAGGAGATTTGCCGCATCGCCCATGAGCGCGGCATTCCGGTGCTCGTCGACGGCAGCCAGAGCGCGGTTCACATGCCCGTCGATGTCCAGGATATCGACTGCGACTGGTATGCGATGACCGGCCACAAGCTCTACGGCCCGTCAGGGATCGGCGTGCTTTACGGCAAGGCGGACCGGCTGAAATCCATGCGGCCCTTCATGGGCGGCGGCGAGATGATCGAGGAAGTCACCGAGGAAATGGTGACTTACAACGATCCGCCGCATCGTTTCGAGGCAGGGACCCCGCCGATCGTTCAGGCGATCGGCCTTGGTGCTGCGCTCAAATACATGGAAAGCCTGGGGCGCGAGAACATTGCCGCTCACGAGGCTGATCTCACGGCCTATGCGCGCGAAAGGCTGAAATCGGTCAATGCGCTGCGTCTTATCGGCGACGCGCCGGGCAAGGGCGCCATCTTCTCCTTCGAGATCGAGGGGATCCATGCCCACGATATCTCGATGGTGATCGACCGCGCCGGCGTCGCCGTGCGTGCAGGCACCCATTGCGCGCAGCCGCTTTTGAAGCGTTTCGGTGCAACCTCTACCTGCCGGGCCTCATTCGGCCTATATAATACCCGTGCCGAGGTCGACGCTCTTGTCGACGCGCTCGACAATGCAAGAGCCTTCTTCGGCTGAACCCGCGAGTGGAACCCGCCACCCTCCGGAGTGTGACATGACTGACATGACGACAGACCAGACTGAAAACGCAGCCCTGACCGACGATGTGAAGGCTGACGAGGTTAATGCCGACGATGCGAAGGATAATTCGCCCTACAGCGCTTCCGCGATCCCGCAGGAAGAGCTCGCACGGCTGTCCGACGACATCATCATGGCGCTCAAGACCGTCTACGACCCCGAAATTCCGGCCGACATCTACGAGCTCGGCCTGATCTACAAGGTTGACATCGAGGATGATCGCTCGGTGAAGATCGCCATGACGCTGACGGCACCCGGTTGCCCCGTCGCCGGCGAGATGCCGGGCTGGGTGGAAAACGCTGTCAGCACCGTCGAAGGCGTGTCCGGCGTCGAAGTCGAGATGACGTTTGATCCGCCCTGGACGCCGGACCGCATGTCGGAAGAGGCGCAGGTTGCCATCGGCTGGTACTGAGTGCCGCTGGGGAAGGGCAGCCTTGCTGCGAGCCGCTTCCCGCCTTACATTAGTGTTCGGTACTTATGAACAATCTCGAAGCGGCGGACCTTGAACCCGCCCGCGGAAGGAGAATGAGAATGGCATTCGAAATCATGACCCTGACGGACGCAGCCGCCGAGCGTGTCCGCCAGATCGTGAACAACGCCAAGGAACCGGCAACCGGTATCCGCGTGGGCATCAAGAAGGGTGGCTGCGCAGGCATGGAGTATACGGTCGATCTCGTGGCCGAGGCTGGCGAAAAGGACGACCGCGTCGAGCGCGACGGCGCCACCGTCTACGTTGCTCCGGAGGCGACCCTTTACCTGCTGGGTACGCAGATGGACTTCGAGGTGACGCGGCTTCGCTCAGGTTTCGTCTTCAACAATCCGAACCAGACCTCGGCCTGCGGCTGCGGCGAATCGGTGGAACTGAAGCCTGCCGATCTCGCACGACTGGCCGAGCAGGGCGATCCGGTCGTCCGCAACACCTGAAACGCGGCGCCTGGTGTATCGGGAAAGTTGGAATAATTGATCGATAGCCGGGCGCTAACCCTTTCCAAAGCATTGCAGTCCACTTTAGAATTGTTCAGATGCCGTTCACTGGTATCTGCTAGAGTGGAATGATGTTGAACGTGCCGTCACATATAGTACCGGCGCGCGGTCGTGATCGGCTGCGCTTGAAAACGGCTGCGTTTCTGGCCGCAACGGCGCTTACGTTGACCTCGTTAAATGCGCCCGCGCAGGCAATCGAGATCTTCGGCTTCAAGCTTTTCGAGCAGGAAAAAGACGAAACACCAATCGTCAATCCGCTCAACTACACGGTCACTTTCGATATCCAGGGCAGCGGGGATTCCGATCTTCGCGAGAAGCTCGAATCGGCCTCCGCGCTCAAGCGGGGCGAAGAAAAGCCCGTTCCCGGATCCGTCGGATTGATTTCGCGCGCCCGTTCGGACTTCGAGCAACTGGTCGGCGCGCTCTACGAGGATGCCCGGTTCAGCGGCGTGGTGAAGGTGAGCCTTGCCGGTCGTCCGCTTGAAACCCTCGCGCCCGACACAGACCTCAAGCCTTACGAACCCGTTCCGGTGGTCTTTACCGTCGAGCCAGGACCGCAGTTCACCTTCGGCAAGATCGTCATGCGGCGCGAGGACGGTTCCGAGCTCGACCCCTCCGCCTATGGTCTCGAACCGGGCGCGATTGCCTACTCCACCAAAGTGCTCAGCGCCGAGGAGAAGGTCGTCGCCGCGATGCGCGAACTTGGGCGCCCGTTGGCCAAGGTCGAGGACCGCAACATCGTCGCCGACCACGACACCAACACGCTCGACGTCACGATCGTCGTCAACGCCGGACCGGTTGCGCCCTTCGGCCCGACCACGGTCGAGGGGACAGAGGATGTCGATCAGGACTTCGTCGCCTACATGACGGGCATCGACCCCGGTGAAACATATGATCCGAAGGAACTNGAAGCCGCCGAGAAGAGACTNAAGGCGCTGGAAGTTTTCAANTCGGTGACTGTTCGCGGCGCGGACAATCTCGATGCGAACGGNGCCGTCCCGGTCGAAGTCAATGTCAGCGAGCGNAAGTTCCGNTANATCGGCCTCGGTGCGACCTATTCNTCGACCGACGGTGGTGGTCTGGAAGGCTATTGGGGNCACCGCAACCTGTTCGGNCGTGCCGANAAGTTGCGGATCGAAGGNTCCGTTTCCGGGTTGGGAAGCACCTCGGAATATGATGACCTGACCTATCACGGCGCTGTTCTTTTCGAGAAGCCGGGCGTTATCGGTCCCGCCTCCACCTTCACGTCGCGGCTATCGGTCGATCAGGAAAACCCCGACGCCTATCGCAGTTTCTCGGTGACGGGCGCGGTGGGGCTCAAATACAAGCTCACCGAAAAACAGACGATGTCGGGCGGGGTTGAACTCGAATACGCCAAGATCACCGATTCGCTGGTGACCGACCAGGAGACACTGACTGCTTCGGTACCGCTCGAATGGGTCTATGATGGCCGTAATGACGAGCTGGACCCGACCTCGGGCTTCCGACTTCTGGCTCACGTTGAGCCCGCCTATGAGTTCGAGCAGGGCAATCCCTTCGTCATCGTCAAGGGCGAGGCCTCGGCCTATCGCGCGCTGGATGAAGCCAAACGCTTCGTCGTCGCCGGCCGCGTGGCCGGCGGCTCGATCGTCGGCGCAGACCTGACGGACATTCCTGCAACCCGCCGCTTTTATTCCGGCGGAGGCGGTTCGGTGCGCGGATATGCCTATCAGGGGATCGGACCCAAGGCTGCGGATGGTGACCCGATCGGTGGGCTGTCCTATATGGAAGCGAATGCGGAAGTCCGCATCGGCGTGACCGAAAAGATCGGTATCGTGCCGTTTATCGATGTCGGTGCGGTTTCGACCGGTACGGCGCTCGAAGGGGCCGAGTTCCAGGCAGGAGCAGGTGTCGGCGTGCGTTACAAGACCCCGTTCGGTCCGCTCCGCGTCGATTTCGCAATCCCGCTCAACCCCGGGCCCAATGATCCGGATTACGGAATTTACGCCGGTATCGGCCAAGCGTTCTAGGAAATGGCAGACAAACCCCGCAAGAAGCGCAGCCGCCGCAGAAAGGCGGCGATCTGGTCTCTTCAGGGATTGGCAGCGATCGTGGTCCTGCTCATCGCTGCGGTGATCTTCCTCGTCGCCACTGTCCCCGGCGGCCGGATGATCGCGCTCATCGTCAATCGCATGGGATCGAACGAGGTTCAGTCCGTCGATCTTGCCGGCGTCACCGGCTTGATCAGCGGCGATACGCGTGTCGAATATCTCGTCATCGGCGATGGAGAGGGAAATCCCTGGCTGCGCCTGGATGGCATCGAGGTCGATTGGTCGCCATTCGCGCTCTTTTCGTCCGGTCTCGCGATCGACCGGCTGCATGTCGACAAGGTGGAAGTGACCCGNCTGCCGGAGGCCGGCAAGGAGGAGAGCGAGAGCTCGGGCGCCCTGAATCTCCCNGTCAACGTGAATATTCAAGACTTTGATTTGCCTGAGATTATTCTCGGTGAGAAAGTGGCCGGCGTCGAGGCGCGTTTCTCCACCGGCGGCAAGCTCAAGGTCAATTCCGACCTCTCCGACGTCAACACGAACATCACGCTCGACCGGATCGATGGCGCCGGTGGTTCGCTCAAGCTCGAGGCCAACGTCAATCTGCCCGAGAAGAAATTCGATCTTGATGCCGAACTCGCCGAGCCGGCGGGCGGCGTGATCGTNCGGCTGGCGGGGCTTCCCGAAAATCAGGCCATCAACATCTCCGCCAACACCAAGGGCACACTCGACGATTGGGAACTCGACGTCGCCGGTCGTATCGACGGCAACGAGGTGGCGACCGCCAAAGCGAAGATCCGGGCGCGTGACGACGGTCATCTGTTCGAGACCACTGCACGTGGCGAAATTGGCCGCTTCATGCCGCCGCTTGCCGCAGACCTCTTCGAAGGCAACACCGATCTCTTCGCCTCCGGTCTCGTCGAACCTGAAAATCAGGGCGTTCAGATCGAGGTTTTCTCGCTCGACAGCCAGAGCCTGCATGCCGAGGGGCAGGGCAGGCTGGCCAAGGAAGGAAAGTCCGATTTCACAGCCACCGTCACCGGTGCGAACGGCCCTGTGCAACTCGCTTTCGGCGAGAATGACGGGCGCGTTGAACTGGCGCTGTCCAAAATCGATCTGGCCGTCTCCGGCGAAGCCGATGCAGCCGATGTGAAAGTGAATGCCACGCTTCCGTCCTTCGACAATGCTCAGCTGAGTGCGGAAAATCTGACGCTCCAGGCTCAGCTGCCGGAGTTCAACCTGACTTCGCAGTCCGGCGCCGGTACGGCGACGCTCAAGGCCGCCTCGATGGGCGCAGCCGATGCCACACTTGCCAAGGTTCTGGCGGGCGGAGTTACGCTTGCTTCCGATTTTGCGATCGACGGCAATGATTTTTCGACCACTTCGACGACTGTGCAGACCGGCACCGTGACGCTCGAATTTGCNGGNGANATCAATACCGCCGCNCTCACCGGTTCAGGCCATCTCGATGGCCGGATGAACTCCGCCGTTCTGGCCGACAATCTGCCGAATACCGTTGGTCGGGAGATCGCTCTCTCAACGGATCTGACGCTGCCGGGCGAAAACGCCGTTTCCGTTTCGGATCTCACCATCAGCGCCGATGCCCTCACGATCACCGGTGCGGCGGATCTCGCCGCCGACAAGGCGATCTCGGCAAAACTTGCGGCAAATCTCGAAAATGTCGCNGCGCTCAATCCGCTTGCGACCGGTTCTCTGGCGGTCAATGCAGATGTCACCGGNACTGTCTTCGCGCCGGAGTTCTCCGTCGTGGTGGANGGNNCNGANATNGCNGTNGATGGCAAGGANGTCGAGGATCTTAAGATCACGGCNGANGGCAAACTCGAATCCAACAACCCGACAGCGGATGTTCGCATCTCCGGCACCTATCTCGGCAAACCCATCGTCGGCACGGCAACACTCGCNAGCCAGGGCGGCTCGAGCGTGATCGATCCGCTGCGTCTGCAGGTCGAGGACAATACGATCTCCGGTTCGCTGACGCTCGACGCCGCGTTCCGGCCGGCAGGCTCCATCGATCTCGATCTCGCGGATATCGGCTCTCTCGCCGCCCTTGGTGGCGTCGAGATCGCAGGGCGCGGGGAAGGNCGGCTGGTCTTCTCGGTCGAGGACGATATTCCGGTCCTTGCCGCCAATCTCGACGTGCCGGAACTGTCGGGCACCGGCTATCAGGTCGCCGACGCGACCGTGAATGCCACGATCGACAACTATCTNGCCCAGCCCGGTGTGGCCGGTACGGCCCGTGTGANCCGTGTGAGTGCNGGCAAGACAGCCNTCCGCGACATAACCGTCGACGTGTCGCTGGCGGACGGCTGGACCAATTTCACCGGCAAAGCGACGGCCGATGGCAGCCCGGTCGATCTGANNGGNCGCGTGCGCCAGGCCGACGGNGCNACNGAGGTNGAACTCGANACNGCNCGCATCACCTATAGCGNCCTGCCTGTCCGCCTGACCGAGCCCGCCAAGGTCAGCGTGCGCAACGGTGCCGCGAACATCAACAAGCTGGTTCTCTCGCCGGGCGGCGGCACTGTGTCTGTCACTGGCAGCGCGGGCGAAAAACTCGATCTGGATNTGCGCCTGANTTCCGTGCCGCTGACGGCGATCGACGCNGTTGCCCCCGGCACGGGACTGCGCGGTGCGCTGTCNGGCACGGTCGATGTCACGGGCTCGGCGTCCGCACCGGTTGCGCGCTACGATCTCTCCGCTAACGGCGTTTCCGCCAACGCGCTGGTTCCGATCAATGCGCCGCCGCTCACNGTGACCGCGAAGGGCGCCTANCAGGGCGATTCNGTGAATTTCAATGCCACCGCCGGCGGTGGCGGCCTTCGCCTGAACGCGGATGGCAAGGTGGGTTTGACAGGCGCGAAATCGCTGTCGATCAAGGCCAACGGCACCGCACCCTTCAGCCTTGTTGCTGCCCGGTTGGCGGCCCAGGGTCTCGTCTTGGACGGGACAGCTGATGTGAACATGACCATCGGCGGAACGGNTTCCTCGCCGGATTACAATGGCACCATCCGCTCCTCCAACGCGCGTTTCATCGATACCGGGTCGGGGATTGCGATCAACAATCTCTCCACCGAGATCGCGCTCAACCGCCAGAGCGTCAATCTGCGGTCGCTCACGGGGGAACTCTCGACCGGCGGCGCGCTCACCGGTTCGGGGACGATCGGCCTCAANGGCAATGCAGGCTATCCGGGCGACCTGTCNATCAGGGTCGCCAATGGCCGCTACGCCGATGGACGGCTNGTCGCNACCCGTTTCAACGCGGCACTCACCGTAACGGGCNCGCTTGCGACCCAGCCTGTTCTGGGCGGCACGCTNGATCTCGGCGAGACGACGATCACCGTNCCTTCGACGCTTCCGGGGTCCATTTCACAGCTCAATGTCGACNACCGCAACGCNAATTCCGAAATCCGCAGGCAGGATGCCGAACTGGCGGAGCGCCAGGGCAGCGGAGCCGATAGCGGCGGTGGCGGGATCGGGCTAGATCTGCAAATCAATGCGCCGCGCCGCATCTTCGTGCGTGGCCGCGGTATCGATGCGGAATTCGGTGGATCGCTGACGCTGAAAGGCACAACGGCCAACCCGATCGCCGTGGGCGGCTTCGATCTCGTGCGNGGACGTCTCGAAATTCTGGGCAAGCGCCTGGACTTCGATTCGGGNCGCATCGGCTTTGCCGGTTCGATGATCCCGAGCCTCGACTTTGCTGCCTCCACGAGCGCGGGAANTGGNACCGCCACGATCCTCGTCTCCGGACCTGCGACCCAGCCGGAGTTCAACTTTACCTCCTCGCCCTCGATGCCCGATGACGAGATCATGGCGCAGTTGATCTTCGGTCGCTCCGTCTCCAATCTTTCGCCGTTGCAGATTGCCCAGCTTGCCAGTGCAGCCGCCGAGCTCACCGGCGTGACGTCCGGCGGCGGTATTGTCGACCAGCTGCGCAAGGCGACCGGCATCGACAATCTTGACGTCCAGACCAACGAGGATGGCGAGACGTCGGTGGGCGTCGGCAAGTATCTCAACGACCGCACCTATTTCGGTCTCGAACAGGGAACGTCGGCCGGGTCCGGCAAGGCCACGATCGATCTCGATGTCGGCCGNGGCATCAAGCTGCGCGGCTCGGCNAGNTCCGACGGGGAGACCAAGGCCGGAATCTTNTTCGAGCGGGACTACTGACGAGGCCNGCTTGACTTGCCGGCTGTCGCGGTGCCTTGCTTNGNCAAAATNTTCAGCAGGAGCNGNGCCATGTCCGATCTCNTNGTNAACCTNANCACNGANGCNGCNNNNGCCGAACACGATGCGCCTGCGCCTGAGAAGGTNNTCGCGGGCGAGCCCAAGTTCACNACCTGGAACGTCGAGGAACGCGACGGGCTCTATTGCGGCATCTGGGAGGCNACGCCGGGCAAGTGGCGCATCTCCTATGACGAATGGGAATATTGCCGCATTTTGTCGGGCGTTTCGGTTCTNACNGAAGAGGGCGGCGANGCNGTNACCGTGCGCGCNGGCGACAGNTTTATCCTNAGGCCNGGCTTCAAGGGAACCTGGGAAGTGCTTGAAACGACTCGCAAGGACTANGTGATCNNNCTNTAAGCNCCTACCNNACNAGATCCAGCCGTTCGACNCCNCGGAAGTGGAACGCGTCGCGCCATTTNGGCGGCTCNGCCAACTTCAGGCCGGGCAGGCGCTTGAANAGGATCGGNAGNGCAATCTGCAGTTCGAGCCGCGCNAGCGGTGCNCCGATGCAGAAATGGATGCCTGCGCCGAANGCCAGATGNGTGCCGTCGGNGCGGTCGCNGACAAAGGTGTCNGGATCGGGAAACTNGTTCGGATCNCGCCCNGCNGCTGCCAGCATCANCCCGATGCTCTCGCCNTTNCTGACNGNAATNCCGGGAACAGGTTCGCAATCGGTGAGTGCATAGCGGGTGAACATGTGCAGCGGTGGATCGATCCGCATCAGTTCCTCCACGGCCCGNTCNGTCGCCTTNTCGTCACCTGAAAAGATCGNNGCNCCGTCCAGNCCNCGNCCNAGNATGGTNGAGACCGCATTGCCGATCTGGTGGACGGTCGCCTCGTGCCCGGCGTTGAGCAGCAGGATCGAAGTGGAAATGACTTCGGCCTCGATCAGCGCGTCCGCCCCTTCGCGGGCCGTCAGCATGTGCGAGATCAGGTCCGTGCCCGGCGCCTTGCGGCGCGCGGAGATGATCGAGCGGATATAATCGGAAAAAGCCCGCGAAGCTTCATTTGCCTCGTCCTCGACCTGCCGGTTGCGCCCGAACATGTACATCCGCACCATGCGATGCGACCAGTCGAGAAGCTGCGGGCCCATATCGCGCGGAATCCCAAGCATGTCCGCGATCACCGTCACCGGGATGATTTCGGCATAGGCGGAAATCAGCTCGGTGGAGCCATTGGCCTCGAAGCCATCGATTAGTTCATTGGCAAGGCGCTCGATCTCCGGGCGCAGGCGCTCGACCTGACGGGACACGAAAGCGCGATTGACGAGTGTCCTGAGCCGCGTATGGGCGGGTGGTTCCAGTTCCAGGAGCGAATGGGCTTCGATGGCATCGAAATCCGCGACATGTGCGGCGGGCTCCGGCCAGCCCAGNTCGTCGCGGCTTGCGACATGCAGGATCTGCCGCCCGAANCGCTTGTCGCGCAANAGCTTGTTGACNGTATCGTAGCCGGCGAANCACCAGTGNNCATAGTCTTNCCAGTAGANNGCGCCGCCATTGTCGTGGATGGCGGCATAGGCCGGGTAGGGGNCGGCGAAGAANCCGGGATCGCGCGGGTCAAGCCGCATGCGCGAACCGTCGAATACGGGCAGGCTGGAGGGGGTGATATCTGAAACTCTGGACATGGCCGCACCGTTACCTCAAAGCGGGCCCGCGTCCAATCCGCAATCACCGCTCAAGCCCCGCGAAAGCAAGGCGCGCGACCATGACTTGTGGGAATATGCGGTTAGCTACCGGTTAACTATGCGGCCGCGACAAGAACTGCACCTGCTTTCCGAGGCTTGCGTCTTGAAGATGTGGGTGGTCAGTCTCTATCTAGGGACTGACGAAACACACTGATTCCCGGCCTGCACCATGGCCGGACCGTTAAGGGGAATGGGATGACTAGAACAGTCGATACTGCAATGGCGCTCGTGCCGATGGTGGTCGAGCAGACGAACAGGGGCGAACGTTCCTATGACATCTTCTCCCGCCTTCTCAAGGAGCGCATCATTTTCATCACCGGTCCCGTCGAGGACCAGATGGCGACGCTGGTTTGCGCCCAGCTTCTCTTCCTCGAGGCTGAAAACCCGAAGAAGGAAATCGCGCTCTACATCAATTCGCCCGGTGGCGTCGTGACTGCCGGCATGGCGATCTACGACACCATGCAGTTCATCAAGCCGGCCGTCTCGACGCTTTGCATCGGCCAGGCTGCCTCCATGGGCTCGCTTCTGCTTTGCGCCGGCGAAAAGGGCATGCGCTTTGCCACGCCGAATGCCCGCATCATGGTTCACCAGCCCTCGGGCGGCTTCCAGGGCCAAGCTTCCGACATCGAACGCCACGCTCAGGACATCATCAAGATGAAGCGCCGGCTCAACGAGGTCTATGTGGAGCATACCGGCCAGGACTACGAAACCATCGAGCGCACGCTTGATCGCGACCACTTCATGACGGCCCAGGAATCGATGGATTTCGGCCTTATCGACAAGGTCATCGACAAGCGCGCCAACATGGAAGGCGAAGCCTCCGAGTAAGTACGAAGCGCGGGACGCGCCCATATGCGCCTGATTACCAGTATTTCCGGATGGAAATTGGGGATAAGGGACTGGCGCATGGCGTGACCCGCGTTAATAATGCACGTTAAGCCTATGTTGAAGCTCTGGTGCTTAACGTGACCAAATCGCCGGGGAACTCGTTGCCTTCGGCCCGGAACAAGGATTAGTCTCGGGTCGGAATGTACCCCGAAAGGCCGTCCGTCGGAGCCTCCCAAACCGACCACGCGGCAGCGGGCAGCTCCGGCCATAGCCAGCCGGAGCGGACTGGAAGGAAGTTGAAATGAGCAAAGTCAGCGGTAGCAACGGCGGCGACTCCAAAAACACGCTTTACTGCTCTTTCTGCGGAAAGAGCCAGCATGAAGTTCGCAAACTGATCGCCGGACCAACCGTCTTCATCTGTGATGAATGCGTCGAACTCTGCATGGATATCATCCGTGAAGAGAACAAGACCTCGATGGTGAAGTCGCGGGACGGTGTGCCGACCCCACAGGAAATCATCGCCACGCTCGACGAGTATGTGATTGGCCAGCACGACGCCAAGAAGATCCTCTCGGTCGCGGTGCACAACCACTACAAGCGCCTCAATCACGCGTCCAAGAACGGCGAAATCGAGTTGGCGAAGTCCAACATCATGCTCGTCGGCCCGACCGGTTGCGGCAAGACCTATCTCGCCCAGACGCTGGCCCGCATCATCGATGTGCCCTTCACGATGGCCGACGCCACCACGCTGACCGAAGCCGGTTACGTGGGTGAGGATGTCGAGAACATCATCCTCAAGCTCTTGCAGTCAGCCGACTACAATGTCGAGCGGGCGCAGCGCGGCATCGTCTACATCGACGAGGTCGACAAAATCAGCCGCAAGTCGGACAATCCCTCGATCACCCGCGACGTTTCGGGCGAGGGCGTGCAGCAGGCGCTTCTGAAGATCATGGAAGGCACGGTGGCCTCGGTCCCGCCCCAGGGCGGCCGCAAGCATCCGCAGCAGGAATTCCTGCAGGTGGACACCACCAACATCCTGTTCATCTGTGGCGGTGCCTTCGCAGGTCTCGACAAGATCATCTCCGCACGTGGCGAAAAGACCTCGATCGGTTTCGGCGCCTCGGTCAAGGCGCAGGACGAGCGTCGCGTTGGTGAAGTTCTCAAGGGTCTCGAGCCCGAGGATCTGGTCAAGTTCGGCCTGATCCCCGAGTTCATCGGCCGTCTGCCGGTTCTGGCGACGCTCGAAGATCTCGACGAAGATGCGCTGATCCAGATCCTGACCGAGCCGAAGAACGCTCTGGTCAAGCAGTACCAGCGCCTCTTCGAGATGGAAGATGTGGAACTCACCTTCCACGAGGACGCCCTGCGCGAGATCGCCCGTCGCGGTATCATCCGCAAGACCGGCGCCCGTGGCCTGCGCTCGATCATGGAGAAGATCCTTCTCGACACCATGTTCGAACTGCCGGAACTCGAAGGCGTTCGCGAGGTCGTGATCTCCGACGAGGTCGTGACCGGCACCTCCCGTCCGCTCTATATCTACTCCGAGCGCGATGAGGAGAAGGGCAACGCAACAGCCTGATTCTATGCGGGGCGGGGAGGCGGTAGGCCGCGTTCCCGCCCTTGTTGCGTCTTGCGATCCCTTGGATGTTGCAGGTTGGTGTGCTCTCAAACGTAAAACCGGTTGTTTTTCGGTTGAAAGCTCACGCAAGCCTTGCCCAAGCAAGGCGTGTAAGAGTTTTCATCGCATGGGAAGCGCTTTAAGGTCCGAATTCGGGATTCCGTCTGTACCGGATTTCGTGGCTTGAATTGTAACGGGTTTGTTTCCACTTATACATTCGAGAAACGGGAAAGAGAGCGAAGCTCCCGATCCCCACAGACGGACGCTGGTGCGGTTGCCTAGACAGGGACCGCCGTCGCGTTGCCGAAGGGCCTGAAAGACGGCCGGAAAAGGAAAAGACATGACCGACAAGACCAAAATCGCTCCTGAGGATGTGGGTACGTTCCCCGTTCTTCCGCTGCGCGACATTGTCGTGTTTCCGCATATGATCGTGCCGCTCTTCGTTGGCCGCGAGAAGTCGATCCGCGCGCTCGAGGAAGTCATGGGTTCGGACAAGCAGATCCTGCTTGCCGCGCAGATCAACGCCTCCGACGACGAACCCGGTCCGGATGGGATCTACGATATTGGGACGGTTGCCAATGTGCTGCAGCTTCTCAAGCTGCCCGATGGCACCGTGAAGGTGCTGGTCGAAGGCCGTTCGCGCGCCGAAGTCATCGGCTACAACGAGCGTGAGGAATATTACGAAGCCCGTGCCGTCGAACTGGAAGAGCCCGAGGAAGATCTCGTCGAGATCGAGGCGCTTGCCCGCTCGGTGGTTACTGAGTTCGAAAACTACGTCAAGCTGAACAAGAAGATCTCGCCGGAAGTGGTGGGAGCGGCCAGCCAGATCGACGACTATTCCAAGCTCGCCGATACCGTCGCTTCGCACCTGTCGATCAAGATCCCGGAAAAGCAGGACATGCTCTCCACTGTTTCGGTAAAGGGCAGGCTGGAGCGCGCGCTTGGCTTCATGGAGGGCGAAATCTCCGTCCTCCAGGTCGAAAAGCGCATCCGCAGCCGCGTCAAGCGCCAGATGGAGAAGACACAGCGCGAGTACTATCTCAACGAGCAGATGAAGGCGATCCAGAAGGAGCTCGGCGAAGGCGAGGATGGCCGCGACGAGATGGCCGAACTCGAAGAGCGTGTGAAGAACACCAAGCTCTCCAAGGAGGCCCGTGAAAAGGCCGATGCCGAGATGCGCAAGCTCAAGCAGATGAGCCCGATGTCGGCGGAAGCCACGGTGGTCCGCAACTATCTCGACTGGTTGCTGGGCCTGCCGTGGAGCAAGCGCTCGCGCGTCAAGATCGATCTCAATGCAGCTGAGAAGGTGCTCGATTCCGATCACTTCGGCCTCGAAAAGGTCAAGGAGCGTATCGTCGAGTATCTCGCCGTGCAGGCGCGTTCGAAGAAGGTGAAGGGCCCGATCCTCTGCCTCGTCGGACCTCCNGGCGTCGGCAAGACCTCGCTCGNCAAGTCGATNGCNAAGGCGACCGGCNGNGAATNNGTNCGCATGNCGCTNGGCGGNGTGCGNGACGANGCNGANATCCGNGGTCACCNCCGNNCNTANATCGGNTCGATGCCNGGCAAGGTCATNCAGTCGATGAAGAAGGCCAAGAANTCCAATCCGCTCTTCCTGCTCGATGAGATCGACAAGATGGGCCAGGATTTCCGCGGCGACCCGTCGTCGGCTATGCTCGAGGTGCTCGATCCGGAACAGAACTCGACCTTCATGGACCACTATCTCGAAGTGGAATATGACCTGTCGAACGTGATGTTCATCACCACGGCGAACACGCTCAACATTCCGGCTCCGCTGATGGACCGTATGGAGATCATCCGCATNGCCGGTTACACCGAGGACGAGAAGCTCGAGATCGCCAAGCGTCACCTGTTGCCGAAGGCTATCCGCGAGCACGCTCTCAAGGCCGAGGAGTTCTCCGTCACTGACGAGGCGCTTCTNGCGGTTATCCGCACCTACACGCGGGAAGCCGGTGTNCGTAACTTCGAGCGNGAGCTGATGAAGCTCGGCCGTAAGGCTGTGACCGAAATCCTCAAGGGCAACAGCAAGTCNGTTGCCGTGACCGCCGAGAACCTCTCGGATTATCTCGGCGTGCCGCGTTTCCGCTTCGGTGAAGTGGANNCCGAGGANATGGTTGGNGTNGTCACNGGTCTGGCGTGGACGGAAGTCGGCGGTGAGCTTCTCACNATCGAAGGNGTCATGATGCCCGGCAAGGGCAAGATGACGGTGACCGGCAACCTGCGCGACGTGATGAAGGAATCGATTTCCGCTGCCGCATCCTATGCGCGCTCGCGGGCTGTCGATTTCGGCATTGAGCCGCCGATGTTTGACAGGAACGACATCCACGTTCACGTGCCGGAAGGGGCAACCCCGAAGGACGGACCGTCGGCNGGNGTNGCCATGGTCACCGCGATCGTGTCGGTGATGACCGGCATTCCCGTCCGCAAGGATGTGGCGATGACGGGCGAGATCACGCTGCGTGGCCGCGTGCTTCCGATCGGTGGACTGAAGGAAAAGATGCTGGCCGCACTTCGCGGTGGCATCAAGACTGTCCTCATCCCCGAAGAGAANGCCAAGGACCTGCCGGAGATCCCGGACAAGCTCAAGAACGGGCTGGAGATCATTCCGGTCTCGCGCATGGGCGAGGTGCTCGAACACGCGCTGGTGCGCGCGCCCGAGCCGATCACCTGGACGGCCGAGATGGCCGCTGAAGCACTTGCGGAAAAGTCCAAGGACGCCGGCGCTTCGGTTGCTCACTGATTAACGGAATGGGGC
This sequence comes from Hoeflea sp., assembly GCA_002707605.1. GTDB lineage: Bacteria > Pseudomonadota > Alphaproteobacteria > Rhizobiales > Rhizobiaceae > Pseudohoeflea. The sequence continues at coordinate 419,366 of PANK01000001.1, read as the reverse complement.
TCTTGTCCCGTTTCGCTCCAGAATAGTCAAATTTGACGGGAAGACGGGCCTATCGGGCCCGTCTTTTTGTTTCGCCTGCGGAATGATCGCTATTTTTCGGGTAAAAACCCGCAATTCCCGCTTGTCAGCGCTCGGCGAATACGTACATTCGCCTGCGATGTTAACGAGTCGTCAAATGCCGAAAGGGAAGAAACGATGAACAAGAACGAGCTGGTAGCTGCTGTTGCCGATAAGGCTGGACTCAGCAAGGGTGACGCAGGCAAGGCGGTTGAAGCTGTCTTCGAAACCATCACCGGTGAACTGAAGAACAGCGGCGACGTCCGACTGGTCGGCTTTGGCAACTTCTCGGTTTCGCGCCGCGAAGCCACCACTGGCCGCAACCCGTCCACCGGCGCCGAAGTCCAGATCCCGGCACGCAACGTGCCGAAGTTCTCGGCCGGCAAGGGCCTGAAGGACGCCGTGAACCAGTAAGTTCACGCGGACAGTCGAAAGACCGAAGAACCCGGGCCTGTGCCCGGGTTTTTTCGTTTAAGCTTCGGTGTGAGCGGGTAGCGGAACGGAATAACGGCACCCGCTATTTTTTGTATTGACGAGAGAACAAAAAAAGAACAATATAAAAACATAACGGAACACAGGAGCTCAGCATGTTGGAATTTGCACCGGCCGGGTTTGCCCGCGATCTCGCAGCCTTCGTTTCAATGTCTCTTTTCGTTGCCAGCTTCGGCATCGTCATGCTGGCGCTCTGAGCGCGACGTTTTCTGATCCCCGAGCCGGTAGGTCTGAGCCTGCCCCGCGCGCCGGACCTCACGGACAGCCCCTTGTCCGGTCCGGCAGGGCCTGCCGGCTATTCTCTCTCTGATTAGTTTGTATGACGGGAGGGCGGTCCACGCCTTTCGTCTCGCCAGCGCTGGACANNAGACTTCGCTCGTCCGAAAATCGCGGTTTCAGGAATCGCATTCGGACGGACAACGCACCCATGGCACGCGACAAGAAGGCCAAGCTTCTCGAGGCGCTCAAACAGGCCCCTGCCGGTAGTCAGTCGGGTGCTGCTTCGGGCGGTGAGGGTGGTGGCGCTGGTACAAGCCGGGACGAGAACTGGCCCGGTTTCGTCCATCTGCGCATGCATTCGGCTTATTCGCTGCTCGAGGGCGCACTGCCCATCAAGACCATGCTCAAAAAGGCGCTGGCCGACAACCAGCCGGCGCTTGCGATTGCCGACACCAACAATCTCTTCGGCGCGCTGGAATTCTCCGTCAAGGCGATGGATGAGGGCATCCAGCCGATCATCGCATGCCAGACCGACATCGACATGGAGGATGGCGAGGAGGGCGAGCGCCGCGGCAAGGCCGATCACACCAAACGCCACGAGTCCGTTGTTCTAATTGCCGCGACCGAGGAAGGCTATGCGCGCCTCGTTCGCATCATCTCGCGCATGTATCTCGGCGGCGCGGACAATGAGCGCACCATCCTCAAGCTCTCCTGGCTTGAGGAGGAAGGAACCGGCGGGATCATCGCGCTGACGGGCGGTTCCTCGGGCCCCGTAGACGTCGCGTTGAAGAGCGGCAATGCCGGCAGGGCCGTTGCGCGTCTCAAGGCACTCGCAGCCCTTTTTCCAAACCGGCTCTACGTCGAGCTGCAGCGGCAGACGGGCTACGACAAGGCTGCCGAATCCGCGATAATCAAGCTCGCCTTTGAGAACGAACTGCCGTTGGTTGCCACCAATGAGGCCTTCTTCCCCGGCAAGGATTTCTATGAGGCCCACGATGCGCTGATGGCGGTCGCGCAGAACACGGTGGTCGCTGTCGATGACCGCCTGCAACTGACGCCCGACCACGGCTTCAAGACCCGTGCCGAGATGATGGCGCTGTTCGCCGATCTCCCCGAAGCGCTCGAAAACACCGTCGAGATTGCGAAGCGCTGCTCGGCCATCGTCGAGCGTCGCGCCCCNATTCTCCCGCGCTTCACCGCCGGCGAGGAGGANGAGGACGAGGATGCNGCATTGGCCGCGGAAGCTGCCGAGATGCGGCGTCAGTCCGTCGAAGGTCTCGAAATGCGGATCAAGACGCTCGGCATGGCGCCAGGGTTTGATCGCGCCGCTTATGACGAGCGCCTCGAGATTGAACTATCGATCATCGAGCGGATGAAGTTTCCGGGTTACTTCCTCATCGTGGCGGACTTCATCAAATGGGCCAAGGAACATGACATCCCCGTCGGCCCGGGCCGTGGTTCCGGTGCGGGCTCGCTTGTGGCCTATGCACTGACGATCACCGACGTCGATCCCTTGCGGTTCTCGCTCCTGTTCGAGCGCTTCCTGAACCCGGAACGCGTGTCGATGCCCGACTTCGATATCGACTTCTGCCAGGATCGCCGCGAAGAGGTGATCCGCTACGTGCAGGGTAAGTATGGCCGCGACCAGGTCGCCCAGATCATCACCTTCGGTTCGCTGCAGGCGCGCGCCGCACTGCGCGACGTCGGTCGTGTGCTGCAGATGCCCTACGGCATGGTCGACCGNATCTGNAANCTGGTGCCCAACAACCCNGCCAACCCGACGCCGCTNNANNAGGCNATCGCGGAAGAGCCGCGCTTCAACGAGGAGATCGAGAAGGAGCCTGCCGTTGCCGGTCTTCTCGATATCGCGCAGAAGATCGAGGGCCTTTACCGTCACGCCTCTACCCACGCCGCCGGCATCGTGATCGGTGACCGCCCGCTCTCCGAACTGGTGCCGATGTATCGCGATCCGCGTTCGGATATGCCGGTCACCCAGTTCAACATGAAATGGGTCGAGCAGGCCGGTCTGGTGAAGTTCGACTTCCTCGGCCTGAAGACTTTGACGGTCCTGAAAACCGCCGTCGATTTCATCGCGCGGCGCGGCGTGGAAATCGATCTCTCGGCCGTGCCGCTTGCCGATACGCCCACCTATGAGATGCTGTCGCGCGGTGAGACTGTCGGCGTGTTCCAGGTGGAATCGGCCGGCATGCGCAAGGCGCTGATCGGCATGCGGCCCGACCGGATCGAGGACATCATCGCGCTCGTGGCGCTCTATCGCCCGGGTCCGATGGAAAACATCCCGGTCTACAATGCCCGCAAGCACGGGGAGGAGGAACTCGCGTCCGTCCACCCGATGATCGACTATCTGCTGGAAGAGACCCAGGGCGTTATCGTCTACCAGGAGCAGGTGATGCAGATCGCCCAGGTGCTCTCGGGTTACTCGCTCGGCGAAGCAGACCTTCTGCGTCGTGCGATGGGCAAGAAGATCAAGGAGGAAATGGACAAGCAGCGCGTCCGTTTCGTCGATGGGGCGGTCAAGAACGGCGTGTCCAAGGGCCAGGCCGACATGATTTTCGACCTCCTGGCGAAGTTCGCGAACTACGGCTTCAACAAGTCCCACGCTGCAGCCTACGGCATCGTGTCCTACCAGACAGCCTATCTCAAGGCGCATTACCCGGTTGATTTCCTCGCCGCGTCGATGACCTACGATATGGCCAACACAGAAAAGCTGGTCGACTTCCGGCAGGATGCCCGCCGTCTCGGCATCGAGATCGTGCCGCCTTCCGTGCAGACGAGCTATCGCAAGTTCGAGCCGGGCGAGAACAAGATTTTCTACGCGCTTGCCGCCATCAAGGGGGTGGGCGAATCGGCTGTCGATCACATCGTCGAAGTCCGCGGCGACACGCCTTTCGAGAACCTCGAGGATTTCTGCCTGCGCATCGATCCGCGCCAGGTCGGGCGCCGTGTGCTTGAGAGCCTGATTGCCGCCGGCGCGCTCGATTGCTTCGGCCATGATCGCGCCTCGCTTGCCGCCGGCATCGACCGCATCATGGGTTATTGCGCCCGCGCGCAGGAAGAACGCGTCTCCGGCCAGTCCGACATGTTCGGGGCAGGGGCGGCCACGGGGCCGGAAGTCATCCACCTGCCGATTGTCGAAACCTGGACGGCGGCCGATAAGCTGCAGCGTGAATACCAGGCGCTGGGCTTTTATCTCTCCGCCCATCCGCTCGATTCTTACCAGGAAGTGCTCGACAAGATGCGGGTGCAGAACTGGGCGGATTTCTCCGTCGCGGTGAAAGCCGGCGCCACAGCGGGGCGTCTCGCCGGCACAGTGACAGGCGTGCAGGAGCGCAAGACCCGCAAGGGTAACAAGATGGGCATCATCACCTTCTCGGACGGCTCCGGCCAGTATGAGGCGGTGTTGTTCTCAGAAGCGCTTCTCATGTACCGCGATCTTCTGAAAGCCGGCCAGTCGCTCGTGATAACCGTGCTTGCCGAGGAGCGCCCGGAAGGGATCGGGCTGCGCATCCAGACCGCCGAATCGCTCGAGGAACGCGCCATTCGCGGCCAGTCGACGCTGCGTGTGTTCCTGCGTGACGCGCGGCCGATCAAGTCGGTCCAGGCCAACCTCAAGGGCCGGGGCGACGGCCAGGTTTCCTTCGTCATCATCAAGGATGACGGCAAGCGCGAGATCGAGGTGGAGCTACCGGACAAGTATCGGATCTCGCCGCAGATCGCTTCGGCGCTCAAGGCCGCGCCCGGCGTGATAGAGGTCGAACTCGTCTGATCGAAAGACGGATTGACGGCGCTTCGGCAGTTGCTAATGTCGCTGATCTGTAATCGCGCAGGACCATTCTGACATGACGATCTTTTCCCGTTTCGCTCCTGCCGCGCCGGGGCTTTTTCTCGTCGCCACCCTGTCTTTCGCAGGTCACTCACTGGCCGAGGATGCCGTCCCCAAACTCGGGCCCGATGCAGTCCCGCTGACGACCGATCACGCGTATCTGACAAAGAATGCGGCGCCGGATTATTGGGCGTTCGCGTCCTTCGTCAAGCCGCAGTTCACGACCTCGGCCTGTTCGATTGCGGCGGTGACGGGCGCGCTCAACGGTCTGCGCGGTCTGCCGCCACACGCCGAGGATACGGTAACGACCCAGCCGCAGATGCTGGAACTGGTCGGCGACGCCGANTGGNCNAAACTCTCCGCCGAGGGCGGGGACGGGGTGAAGTTCGAGCAGCTCGTCAATTTCACCGACGAAGCGCTCAANGCCNCNAAGATGGANGGTTATCACACCGAGGTTTTGAAACCCTCGGCNGACGATGACGCGACGCTGGANAAAGTTCGCGCCATGCTCAAGGCCAATGAGGCCTCAGCCGATGACGCGCTGCTTCTCTACTTCAACCAGGGNGTGGTCACCGGCGACTGGGACGGCCCGCACGTCTCNGTCATCGGCGCCTATGACGAAGCCAGCGACAAGGTGCTCATNNTGGAGGTCGATCAGGAATGGTATGTGCCGTACTGGACGCCGACCCCGGTACTTCTNAANGCCATGCTCAAGCCGACCAGCGCCGAACATGGCGTTCTNGAAGNTGAAACCGGTGGGCTTGTTCACATCGTGAANTAAGCGTTGCANGCTTTTCGGGNNGGCGACCCTNGCNNCGCNCGGAAAGCGCTATTAAANCAAAAAGATAGCNCCTCNGTATGATTCATTTTNTTCGCTCGCGGGCGCTGAGGCNGCGTGTGTGAATCNTCGTAAAATGACTCAAAATCAGACAGCTANGGGATTGANTTGAATCTCTTTGGGAGGCGNNTGATTNACTTGTCCCGGTCGCGCTGCGGNGNGCTTTCTCTGCCCTTGCCGAAGGTGTAGCCGGTTTCCAGCGCGGCTTTNCCGAACTTGGCCCGCACCTTGTCGATGGCGCTTTCGGCCACCGCCCGNCGGCCNGCAAGAGGGTCGANNAGATCGGCCGGATCGGCCTGTTCGGGNCTCGTCAGATCTGCAACGCCGATGCCGAGAAGACGNAAGCGTGTGCCGTCGAGTTCGCGCTCCAAAAGATGCAAACCGGTGCGGAAGATCCGGTCNGCGAGCTGTGTCGGCGCATCGAGTTTGTGGTTCCGGGTGCGTGACTTGAAGTCCGCGGTCTTGAGTTTCAGCACCACCGTTTGGCCGGCGATCTCCGCTTTCTTCAGCCGCGCGGACACCTTCTCGGACAGCGCCCGCAGCACAGGTACCAGATCGTCACCGCGCGAAAGGTCGGTGTTGAACGTAGTCTCCGCCGATACGCTCTTGGCCGCCTCGTTCGGGTGAACTGTGCGACTGTCGTCGCCGCGCGAGAGCTCATAGAGGCGTTTGCCCATCACGCCATAGCGGCGCATGAGCGTCTCGATCTCCATATGCTGCAGCTGGCCCACNGTCTTGATCCCGTCACTTGCCAGCTGTGCCTCGAAGGCCTTGCCCACCCCCCAGATNGTCGAGACCGGTCTCGGCGCCAGAAACTCCATAGCCTCGGCCTTGCCGATGACGGAATAGCCGCGCGGCTTNTCGAGGTCCGAGGCGACCTTGGCCAGGAACTTGCAGTAACTCAGCCCGACCGACAGCGTAATGCCGATCTCGTCTTCCACCCGTTTGGCAAAACGGGCGAGCGTCCGGGCAGGGGTATCCTTGTGCANNAGCTCNGTGCCGGCAAGATCGAGAAAGGCCTCGTCGATGGAGATCGGCTGCACNAGCGGNGTNAGTTCCTGCATCAGNGTCCGCACATCCCGGCCCACGCTCGCATATTTCTCCATGTTCGGNTTNATGACGACCGCATCGGGGCAGGCTTCGAGNGCNTTGAACATCGGCATAGCCGAACGCACGCCGCTGATACGTGCGATATAGCAGCAGGTGGACACAACGCCGCGCTTNCCCCCNCCGATGATCACCGGCTTGTCGACAAGCTCCGGATTGTCGCGCTTTTCGACGGTCGCGTAAAAGGCGTCACAATCCACGTGGGCGAGCGAGAGTCTTGCGATCTCGGCATGCCGCACCAGACGCGGGCTGCCACAGCCATGGCAGCGTTTTTCTGACGCCCGGGTCGGGCGCAGACAGTCACGACAGAAGCCGGGAAGGGGTGTGGTTTCGCTCATGGCCGGAACAAAGATTGAACAGGGCCGAAACTAAGCCAAACAGGGTCAAGTCACAAGCCGGGTCTAGTCGGCCGCTGACGTGAAATGGCGGCGGATGAGCGCGCCCGCTTCCGGCCAGCTTTCAGCTTTCACGACGCCGTCGCCGGGGTCGGGCGAAAGCGCGCGGAAACCTTCATGTGCCATGAGGTTGATAAGAAGCGCTTGAGGAAGGTGGTCGCGTACTGAATGGAGATTGCGAAAGATGTCGTCGACAAAGGCCACAGGCAGGTCGCGCTCGCCGTGAATGGCAAGGGCTGCCGGCCCCTTCGGCTGTTCGGAGGCGATCATCGGATAGGGCAGGGCGAGAGCATCGAGCACCCGGCGGCGAATCGACCGGTGGCGGGGCGGCATGGCGGTCAGGAAGACGATATCGGCGATGCTGGAGAGATCGTCGAGCGTTTCGGCCGCAGCTTCTGCGGCCTGCTGCCACTGGTCCTGTTCGCCGTAGAAATCTTCCAGAAGCGTACTGACCTCCGCCTGGTCGACGGCGCTGTCGGTTTCAAGCGAGAAGATGTTTCCGGTTAGCCGGAAAGAGACGGGGCGCAATTCGTGNCCGCGGGAATTCAGGAACGCCATGAACGGGGTGACGAATTCGAGGACCACCTCGTCGATATCGCAGATCAGCAGGGGACGGTCGCCCAGATGAATCGCGCCGATATCGTCTGCGGTCTCGGTCACGAATCGCTTCCGCCGCCGAGCATCTGCCAGGCGCGGGCGACAGTTTCGGGTGGCGTGCCGGTGGCCTCCGAAAACCGCATCAGCGTCGGCTCATGCGTCATCAGGAAGGACAGGACACCGACCAGAAAGCCCGGCTCGTTCGCCGCTGCACGGAGATTCGATGCTTCGAGGCCTGAAAGTGCCAGAAAACGGGACAGCAGTTCCGGCTCGGAAGCGAGCCATCCGAGCACTTCGATGGCGGTTTGTTGCGGATCGTTACGGGTCATTTCTGCCATGGTTGATGAATCGATGAGAATTCGAATGATGGGGTTACCATTTTTTCAACCTCACGAAAGTAGTATAGCCGGGATTAGGCTGGATTCGGGAAACCGTTTTGAGTTGGGCCGGGAAACCGGTCAGGCGTTGAGGGAGACCGGTACTCGCCGGACAGGCGCCGAAGGACGGGACAGGATATGACCAAGCAGGTAATGATTGTTGAGGACAACGAACTCAACATGAAGCTATTCCGGGACCTCATAGAGGCCTCCGGTTACCGGACGATCCNGACCCGTAACGGCATGGAGGCAATGGATCTCGCCCGCGCCCACCGGCCCGATCTNATTCTCATGGACATACAGCTTCCCGAGGTCTCNGGCCTCGAGGTNACCAAGTGGCTCAAGGAGGATGACGATCTCCACCAGATCCCGGTGATAGCGGTGACCGCCTTCGCCATGAANGGNGANGAGGANCGNATTCGGCAGGGCGGCTGNGAGGCCTANATCTCCAANCCNATCTCNGTGCCCAGCTTCATCCAGACCATCAAGACCTATCTCGGCGACAGTTGAGCGAAGGACCAGACAATGACCGCGCGCATACTCGTCGTCGATGACATTCCGGCCAATGTGAAGCTGCTCGAAGCGCGGCTGATGGCCGAGTACTACGAGGTGCTGACGGCCGCCGACGGCATGACCGCGTTGTCGATCTGCGAACAGACGTCGGTGGATCTCATCCTGCTCGACATCATGATGCCGGGTATCGACGGTTTCGAGGTCTGTGAGCGGCTCAAGTCCAATTCGCGCACAGCCCATATCCCGGTCGTCATGGTCACCGCACTCGACCAGCCGTCCGACCGTGTCCGCGGCCTCAAGGCCGGTGCCGACGATTTCCTGACCAAGCCGGTCAACGACATGCAGTTGATGGCGCGGGTGCGCAGCCTGGTTCGTTTCAAGACCTTGTCCGACGAGTTGCGTCTGCGCGCCGAGACCGCGCGCTCGGTCGGCGCCAGCGATCTTCTTGCACCGGTCGAGAACGGCCTGGGCGAACCCGGTCTCGTGTTGCTTGTCGAACCGCGTGCCAATGCGCGTGACCGGATCACCCGTGCCTTGTCCCAGACGGCCGAGGTGACGGCGATCAGCGATCCGCAGGCAGCTCTCTTCGATGCCGCCGAAAAACCCTACGAGCTCGTGATCATTTCCTCCCTGCAGGAAGACTACGATCCGCTGCGCCTGTGCTCGCAGATCCGTTCGCTCGAGCGTACCCGCTTCATTCCGGTTCTGGTCCTTGCCGAGCAGGGTGAGGACGAACTCGTCTTGCGGGCGCTGGAGCTCGGCGTGAACGACTATCTGCTGCGCCCACTCGATCCCAACGAGCTGGTGGCGCGTTGCATCACCCAGATCCGCCGCAAGCGCTACAACGACCAGCTGCGCGAGAGCCTGACCATGTCGGTCGAAATGGCCGTCACGGACCCTCTGACGGGGCTCAACAATCGCCGCTATCTCGATACGCACCTTCAGATGCTGTTCGATCGTTCCAAGCGCCGCGGCAGACCCCTGTCGGTGATCATCGCCGATATCGACCACTTCAAGGCGGTCAACGATACGCACGGCCATGAGGGCGGCGATGACATCCTGAAGGATTTCGCGCAACGGGTGAGGGGGGCCGTCCGCGGCGCCGATCTCGCTTGCCGATTCGGCGGCGAGGAATTCGTCATCGTCATGCCCGATACACCGGACGATATCGCCGCGCAGGTCGCTGAGCGTCTGCGAGAAGCAGTGGCGGGCCAGGCTTTTCGAATCGCGGCAACCGGCCAGGACGTGAACATAACCACTTCGATCGGAATCGCCTCGCTGGAAGCCGGCGATTCGGATGCAGCCGGCATGTTGCGCCGCGCGGACAAGGCTCTTTATGCAGCCAAAGACGGCGGGCGTAACCGCGTCGTAAGTCAAGCCGCGTGAAAACTACCTAGAAAAACTTGATGAGCGTCCCCTTAAATATAAGGGTGACCTATTGATATCATTGCTAGATTTTGCGGGTACCTAAAGTTTTAACTTGATTGCCTTGCACTTTCCGTACATCAATTACGCAACGGAAGCATCGATACATCAAAGTATCTCGAATGCCCCATGATAACAGGTTCGCCGCATCTCCTGCGTCGTGGGGTTCTGGCTGGTGAACGGCAGTCCAATCGCCAATAGGGCCGCCGTTTGCCAGCCAATTTTTTATCAGCCTGGAATCATTCAAAGCACGAAAAAGCCCGCCTCGATAATCGAAGCGGGCTTTTTGCGTAACGTATGGAAACGCGAGATTACTTGATCTTCGCTTCCTTGAATTCAACGTGCTTCTTGGCGATCGGGTCGTACTTGGTCTTCACCATCTTCTCGGTGAAGGTACGGCTGTTTTTCTTGGTCACATAGAAAAAGCCGGTGTCTGCGGTCGACAGGAGCTTGATCTTGATCGTGGTTGCCTTGGCCATCTTGGTCTGCCTCTACAGGGGAGTGCGAATATCAGAAAAATAGCCGTGGCAGGTCTCAGCGGTTATCCAGCCCGGGACCCCACGGCAAATCTTGCGCGGAAACTACAAATTGCCGGCGGAAAGTCAAGCCCTCTTGGGGCGTAACAGGATGCGGATCACCGTAAGGGCGACATAAAGGCCGAAGAAGAAGGCCAGCGACCATGCGAAACCATGGCTGCCGAACAGATCCATCGCGCCGCCGATGAGCTGCGGGCCGATGAGCGTGCCGAGCGCGTAACAGAACACGAAGGCGGCATTCGCGGCCGCAAGATCCGAGCCGTGCAGTGTATCGCCCAGATGAGCAAGGCCGATCGTGTAAAGGCCGGCGACGCAGCCGCCCCATAAAAGCAGGATGATGCCGGCGTAAAGCCAGTTCTCGATCAGCCAGGGCAGGGCAAGCGAGCCGATGAGGCCTATGACGGCCACGATCGACAGGAGCCGTCGCCTGTCGGACGATTTGTCGGCCAGCATGCCCATGGGTATCTGGAAAACGACATTGCCGAGCCCGATCATCGACAGAAGGATGGCGCCCTGCGATTCGCCGAAACCCGTGCTTTTGGCATAGAGCGGGAAGAGGGCAAGGCCACCCGATTCGACCGCGCCGAACACGAAGACTGCGGCAGTGGCGGTCGGCACGAGAAAGACGTAGCGCAGGAAGGGATGCTTGGCCGGCTCCTCGATCGGCGGATTTTCCTTTCGTGCCAGAAGAACCGGCACGGCTGCCATCAGGATGATGGCGGCACCGACGAGGAATGGCGCAATGCCGTCAGACCCGAGCGCGGAGAAAATCAAAGGCCCCGCTGCAAACCCTAGTGACAGGACTGCCGCATAAATGCCGAGGACAAAGCCGCGCCGCGACGGAGGAGCCGCTGTGTTGATCCAGAATTCCGACAGGATGAACAGCATGGTGACGGCGCCATGGAAGACGATCCTGAGCGGGAACCACACCCAGAAGGCTTCCGCAAAGTAAAAGCCCAGCGCGCTCACGGCTGCGGCCACGATGGCGAGCAGCATCGTGTTGACCACGGTAATGCGCTTGGCGATCATCGTGGTCAGTGGCGCGGCCGCCATGGCCGCAACGCCGCCCATGGCCGTATTCACGCCGATCAGCGTCGAGGAAATTCCGCGCTTTTCAAGAATGATGCTCAGGAGTGGCAGGCCAAGCCCCATGGCGATGCCGACGGCGGTAATCGAGGCAATCGCAGCAATCAGCGCGGGCCAGTGAATGTCTTCGCGCTGGGGAGGGGATACGGCCATCTTTTCCATTGAGGGTATTTTTCAGTGCAAACTCATTACTCAGAATGCGGTGACGCCGCAACTGGCTTCGCATCCGTAGGTGTATAATCCGGCGAACCTTTTGATTTTGTGACTTTTGTCAGATCCTATCCCTGATCTGCTGGCCGTGGCGGAAGTGGTAGAAGGGAATGGGAGCGTCGAAGGGCAGCGAGCTGTCGATCGACAACGCTGCGTTTACGTCACCGAGAATGACACGAGTGATGCGCGCCAGCGGCAGGTCGCCGAAGTTATTGAGTGGCAACCAGGTCAGATCGAGAAGTTCTGAGCTGTCCTGGTGAAGCGCTGTATCGGCTTCGATCTCGTCGGTGAAGCAGGCAAAGAAGCGCGTGTCGAAGCGCCGGTTCTGTCCGGGTGGCGTGATCGCGCGCGCCACATAGCGCAGCTTCGAAAGGTCCGGGCAGAAGGCGCCGGCTTCGCTTCGCGGCGTGAGCGAGAGGGAGACTTCCTCCTCCATCTCGCGGGCCGCCGCGATCGCGAGCCCCTTGGCTGTCATTGCTGTAAAGCGCTTCGGTGTCCGGACCGTCAGCCGGTCGAGAACCTCGGGGCAGAGGGGCGCAGCAACGGATTTGCGGGAATCGCCCGGATCGCGCCGCCCACCGGGGAAGACATAAACGCCGGGCATGAAGGCATGGGCCCGCGCTCGCTTGCCCATCAGGACGCGCGGTACGTTGGCGCTGCGATCGATCAGAATGAGGGAGGCGGCATCGCGCGGGCGGAGCGTCGGATGCCCGCCTTGCTCTATTGCGGGATCAGGCGAGGCACCGGCGCCGGTAGCCTTGGCTTTCATCTCGCCTGTTCGTCCGAAAGCGAGCCGGCGGCAATCGCGTCTTCGTCAATGCCGCCGAAACCGTGCATCCGAAGCGCCCACTGCAGGCCGATCACACCGCCCTTGAGCGGTTGCAGCAGGAGAAGGCTCAAAATACCCGTCAGCGGGATCCAGAGCGCCATCTGCTGCCACATTTCCAGTTCCACGACCTGATCGACCGACATATAGGCTGCGACGATGATGTGACCGACAATGAAGATCGTCAGATAGGCCGGGAAATCGTCGGCGCGGTGATGTTTGATTTCCTCGCCGCAGTAAGCGCACTCGTCCACCGTCTTGAGATAGGACCTGAACAGCTTTCCCTCACCACAATTGGGGCAGCGGCAGCGGAAACCTCGCAGGATGGCGGTCTTTTTGTCGCGCGGAGCCTCGATGGTCTTGTCCGCGGGCTGGGATCCGAAATGTTCCAAGGTTGTCTGCCTCCTGAGCGCTTAGCGCCGTCCACGTGGCGGTCGGGTGCCGGGCTGCTTGCCTGAACTACGCCGCGCGCGCCCCGACTTGTGGAACGAGCGCGTGGCGGTCGGCATCTTGCGGCCTTCACCGAGAATTTCAAACCGAAGCGCACCCGCAAGCGGGATCGCTTCGACAAGCCGCACCTCGACTTCGTCGCCGAGACGGTAGCCGAGACCGGTCTTCTCGCCTGTCAGGGCCTGATGCGCTTCGTCATATATATAGTAATCCCGACCCAAAGTTGAAATGGGCACGAAGCCATCGGCGCCGAGCCGCTCCAGTTTGACGAAGAGTCCCGACTTGGTGACGCCGGCCACACGGCCATCGAACTGCTCGCCGACCTTCTCCGACAGGTGGTGGGCGATCAGCCGGTCGACGGTTTCGCGCTCGGCCACCATGGAGCGGCGCTCGGTGGTGGAGATTTCAGCCGCGATATCGTCGAGTTCGGCCTCTTCCTTGGGCGTGATGCCCCCTTCGCCGAGCCGTAACGCGCCGACAAGGGCCCGATGCACGATCAGGTCGGCATAGCGCCGGATCGGCGAGGTGAAGTGAGCATAACGGCGCAGGTTGAGGCCGAAATGGCCGAGGTTTTCGGTCTGGTAGACCGCCTGGCTCTGGCTGCGCAGCACCATCTCGTTGACCATCACCTCATAGGGCTGGTCCTTGGCGCGTTCGAGCACGCCATTGAACGAGTTGGAGCGCAGATTGCCGCGTGAGAGCGACAGGCCCAGCGTGCCGAGGAATTCGCGCAGCACTTCCTGCTTGGCGAGCGACGGGGTGTCGTGAACACGGTAGATCAGCGCCTGCTTGCGCTCTTCCAGCGTTTCGGCGGCCGCCACGTTGGCCTGGATCATGAACTCCTCGATCAGCTTGTGCGCATCGAGGCGGGCAGGGACGATCACCTTGTCGACGCGGCCCTTGTCATCGAGCACGATCTTGCGCTCGGGCATGTCGAGTTCCAGCGGCTGGCGCTTGGTGCGACCGCGTTTGACCACGCCATAGGCATGCCAGAGCGGCTTGAGGACAGGCTCGAGGAACATCTCCGCCTTGTCGTCGGGCTGGCCGTCAATGGCTGCCTGCGCCTGCTGGTAGGACAGTTTCACCGCCGAGCGCATCATCACCCGGTGGAAGCGGTGACCGATCTTCTTGCCTTCGCTGTTGAACCGCATTTTGACGGCCAGCGCCGGACGATCCTCGCCCTCGCGCAGCGAGCAGAGATCGTTGGAGATCCGTTCGGGCAGCATCGGCACCACCCGGTCGGGAAAATAGGTCGAGTTGCCGCGCTTCAGGGCCTCGCGGTCGAGCGGGCTGCCCGGGCGCACATACCAGCTGACATCGGCGATCGCCACGGTGACGATCACGCCGCCCTCGTTGTCCGGTGCGCTGTCGGCTTCCGCATAGACGGCGTCGTCATGGTCCTTGGCGTCCGCCGGGTCGATGGTGATCAGCGGAATGTCGCGCCAGTCGTCGCGATTGCCCATCGGCGCGGGTTTTGCGTCGTCAGCGTCCGCGATCACGTTCTGGGGGAAGATGTAGGGAATGCCGTGGGCATGGATAGCGATCATCGAAATCGCCTTTTCGCCCGCGACATTACCGATGACCGAAATCACCTTGGCGCGCGGCAGGCCCATGCGACCGAGCTTGACCGGTTCGAATTCGACCAGATCGCCTTCCGACGCCTCGCCCTGGAAATCGCTGTCGACCACGAACTCGTCGCCTCGGCGATCGATCGGCAGNAGCCGTCCGCCNCCATCCGNCATGGGCTGGAAAACACCNAGCTGGGCGCCCGCNCGCCGGTCGAGGATTTTCATNACCCGGGCCGAATAGGCCGGTCCCTTGTTGACGGGAGCGGGGAAGATGCGCGCAAGCACCCGGTCACCGATGCCCGCGGCGGTCGAGGGTTTCTTGCCCTTGCCGCGCCCGCGCGCGCCGGCGTCCGAGGATTGCCGCACGATCACGGAGGGGGCAACGCCCTTGTCCTCCGGCCATTCGGCAGGCCGGGCGATCAGGTCGCCGTCGGGACCGCGCATGGTGATCTCGAGAACGGTAACGGCGGGCAGCGAGCCGGGCCGCGTCAGCGACTTCCGGTGCCGTTCGATGAGCCCGTCATTTTCGAGATCCTTGAGCAGGGTCTTGAGTTCAAGACGCGCTTCGCCCTTCAGCCCGAAGGCCTTGGCGATATCGCGCTTGGTCGCCTGCTCGGGATGTTCCGTGACGAACCGCAGGATGGTCTCGCGATCGGGCATCTCGCCCCGGCGGAACGGCGGGGAGTTTTCCCNCTTGCCGCCGGATTTGCCGTTTGCGTTGTCTTTCGGGCCTCGGGCCAAGATCAGTCCTTCGCGGCTGTCTTCTTCGCCGCAGTTTTCTTTGTTGCCGTCTTTTTGGCAGCCGTCTTCTTGGCGGGTGCCTTTTTCTTTGCCGGCGCCTTCTTCTTGGTGCCCTTGGCGTCGGCCTTGGCCGCAATCAGTTCGAGCGCCTGCTCCATCGTCACGTCGGCGGGCACCGCTTCCTTGGGAAGGGTCGCATTGATCTTGCCCCAGTTCACATACGGACCGTAGCGGCCGTCGCGCACGGTAATCGCGCCGCCGTCCGGATGATCGCCCAGCGACTTGAGCGCTGTCGGCGTGCCGNGTCCGCGTCCCGGACCCTTGGCCTGCTTTTCGGCAATCAGGGTGACGGCGCGGTTGAGNCCGACCGAGAAGACGTCCTCGACGCTTTCGAGATTGGCGTAGACCCCGTCATGCAGCACGAAGGGACCATAGCGCCCGATGCCGGCGGAAATCATCTTGCCGCTTTCGGGATGCTGNCCGATNTCGCGCGGCAGCGACAGGAGCGCCATTGCCTTTTCGTGATCCATCGATTGCGGCGTCCAGCCCTTGGGCAGGCTCGAACGTTTGGCTTCCTTGCCTTCGCCGCGCTGCACATAGGGGCCGAAACGGCCTGTGCGCAGGGTNATCGGNTCCTCCGTATGAGGATCCTTGCCGAGATCCTGCGGCTCGTTGGCAAGGGCTGCATCACCATTNGCATCGCCATCGGCGGTGAGNTGGCGGGNATAGTTGCAGTCCGGATAGTTCGAGCANCCGACGAAGGCGCCATACTTGCCGAGCTTCAGCGACAGTTTGCCTTCGCCGCAGGTCGGGCAGATNCGCGGATCGGAGCCNTCCTCGCGNTTGGGGAAGACCAGCGGNGCCAGATGCTCGTTNAGNGCATCGAGAACTTCCGAGACGCGCAGGTCCTTGGTNTCGGTGATNTGNGCGTTGAAGTCGGTCCAGAAGTCGCGCAGCACGTCCTTCCAGGCGAGATCGCCNTTGGAAATCTTGTCGAGCTTNTCCTCGAGATCGGCNGNGAAATCGAATTCCACGTAGCGGTCGAAGAAGTTCTCGAGGAAGGCGGTNACCANCCGGCCCTTGGGCTCTGGGATCAGCTTGCGCTTGTCGGCGGTCACGTAATCGCGGTCGCGCAGCGTCGTCAGCGTCGAGGCATAGGTNGACGGTCGGCCGATGCCGAGCTCTTCCATCTTGCGGATCAGCGAGGCTTCNGAGTAGCGNGGGGGCGGTTCGGTGAAATGCTGGCTGGCGTTGATCTTCTCGCGGGCGAGGTTTTCGTCTGCATTGATCTGCGGGAGACGACCGTCGTCGTCACCGTCGTCGGCCTGCTCGCCGTCTTCCTTGGCGTCCGTATAGGCGGCGATAAAGCCGTCGAAGCGGATGACCGAACCGGTGGCGCGGAGATTGGCGGAGCTTGCGCCGTTCTTGGCGAGGATCTCAACCGTGGTGCGCTCGATCTCGGCGGATTGCATCTGGCTGGCGATCGCACGCTTCCAGATCAGGTCGTAAAGTTTGAGCTGGTCGGCATCGAGATAGCGCCGCACATCGTCGGGCGCCCGTTCGAAACCGGTCGGGCGGATGGCTTCGTGGGCCTCCTGCGCATTCTTGGCCTTGCTCGAATAGAGGCGCGCCTTTTCCGGAAGATAGCGGTCGCCGAAGCGGGTGCCGATCTCCGCGCGCGCCGCATCGATGGCTTCACCGGCCATCTGTACGCCGTCGGTTCGCATATAGGTGATGAGACCCACGGTCTCGCCGCCGATGTCGATACCCTCATAGAGCTTCTGCGCCACCTGCATGGTGCGTGAGGCGTTGAAACCGAGACGCGAGGATGCGGCCTGCTGCAGCGTCGATGTCGTGAACGGCGGCTGCGGATTGCGCCGCGTCGGCTTGGCTTCCACGCTCTCGGCGGTGAAGGCCGCACCTTCCAGCATTGTCTTGATCGTCTCGGCATGATCGCCATTGCCGATCGACATCTTCTGGATTTTTTCGCCGTCGTGCGCGGTCAGGCGGGCGGTGAATTCCTCGCCGCGCGGCGTCTTCAGCTGAGCCGCGATCTGCCAGTATTCCTCGCTGACGAACCGGTCGATCTCGTCCTCGCGGTCACAGATCAGTCTGAGCGCCACTGACTGTACGCGACCGGCCGAACGAGCACCCGGCAGCTTGCGCCACAGAACAGGCGAGAGGTTGAAGCCGACGAGATAGTCGAGCGCGCGGCGGGCCAGATAGGCATCGACCAGCGGGGCATCGATATCGCGCGGATTGTCCATCGCCTCGAGGATCGACTTCTTGGTAATGGCGTTGAAGACGACGCGCTGGACGGTCTTGTCCTTGAGCGCCTTCTTTTTCGCCAGCACCTCGAGAACGTGCCAGGAAATGGCTTCCCCCTCGCGGTCGGGGTCAGTCGCGAGAATGAGGGAATCGGCACCCTCGAGTGCGTCGGAAATGTCCTTCAGCCGCTTTTTCGAGGCCGCATCCATGTCCCAGGTCATGGCAAAATCTTCGTCCGGCAGCACCGAACCGTCCTTTGCGNGGAGGTCACGTATGTGCCCGAACGATGCCAGGACCTTGTAGCCGGAGCCCAGATATTTGTTGATTGTCTTGGCTTTGGCGGGGGATTCGACGACGACGACGTTCATCACTGTTCCAGGTTCGAGAAACTGCATTCGCCGGAAAACTGGATTTCCGGCCCTACTTAGGGGCACCGAAATGGACACGTAATGCCGTCAG
Source organism: Hoeflea sp. (assembly GCA_002707605.1). Taxonomy (GTDB): domain Bacteria; phylum Pseudomonadota; class Alphaproteobacteria; order Rhizobiales; family Rhizobiaceae; genus Pseudohoeflea. Next base: position 401,358 of record PANK01000001.1, on the reverse strand, counting down.
GTCAAGTGGCGTACTCCAAATGGCTTCATTTCACACGCGAATACAACCTAAGGTAATTTTNANNCGTAGTTGCAATTATAGATAAATATTCCTATCCTCGGCGGAGNCAAGGCGGTGCGGCTTTCCATCCAGCCGCTACAACCATCTAATCGGGGTTAGTAGCATGATCAATCGGTCGAAAGGTGGCGTGACCACCACCACACGATCGTATCAGAATCTGGTTTATGTCAGGCAGATGCTGNGGGAGCTCCGCAATGTCGCCGAAGGNGAAGAGGCACAGATGCTGTGCTACCTGATCGAGATGGCGATGATGGAAGCCAACGACCTCATCGAAAACGGTGGCGCCGCGCCACGGGGCTGACCGTCAGCTGTCTGCCGAGAAATCCAGCGATACCATGCCGCCGGGATGCCGGTGGAGGCGTCCGGCGAGGTCGAGTTCGAGCAATATATAATGAATGGTCTGCGCGGGCAGTTCGGTATGGCGGATGATGTCATCGACATCCACGGGCGAGGGGCCAAGCGCCCCGATCACCCGGGCGCGGTCGTTTTCCTCGGGCGGGCTCCAGNGAGGACGACCCTCATCGTCGGGCTCTTCGATGATGGGGTTGGCGTCCGGTTCGATCCGNGAGATCGGCGAGAGCGCTTCGAGAACGTCCNCGGCTCCCGTGGTNAGGATCGCGCCTTCGCGGATNAGCATGTTGGTGCCACCGGCGCGCGGATCGAGCGGCGAGCCGGGCACGGCAAAGACCAGCCGGCCGAAATTGTTGGCGCGCCTAGCGGTAATCAGCGAGCCCGAGCGAAGGGCAGCTTCCACGACGATCACGCCGAGGGCTATGCCCGCAATCAGCCGGTTGCGGCGCGGGAAGTCGCGTGCACGGGGTTCCCAGCCCATNGGCATTTCGGAGATNGCGAGACCCGCGCCGTCGCGAATACGGGCATAGAGTTCGAGNTTCTCGGGCGGGTAGGGTTGGTCGAGCCCTCCGGCGAAGGCGGCGATGGTGCCGGTTTCGANNCTGGCCTGNTGGGCTGCCGCATCNATGCCGCGCGCAAGNCCNGANACGATGGANTANCCGGCGGCNCCNACNTCGNGGGCGATGCGTCCGGCGAATTTCATGCCNGANATCGANGCGTTGCGCGAGCCGACCATNCCNACGGACGGTTTNGCNGTGATNGAAAGNTCGCCCGTTGCGGCAAGAAGCGGCGGTGCGCCGTCGATNANCCNGAGNGCNGANGGNTATTCAGGNTCGCCGATGCCGATGAAGACNGCGCCGAANTTCTCCGCNGTCTCGAGTTCGCGCTCGGCTTCAGCCTCGGTCGCAATGCGGATGTCGGCGCGCGCNCCGCCACGGCGCGAGAGTTCCGGCAGNTGCTCGATGGCGCGTTCGGCNGAGCCGAAATGATTGATGAGATCACGGAAGGTGGCAGGACCGACATTGTCGGACCGGATCAGGCGTAGCCATGCAAGACGCTGGCGTTCGGTCAACCGCACTCCGCGGCGTCCGTCGCCGGCATCCGCCATCAGATGCCGTCCCCGCCCGGTGTGACCGAGGCTTCTTCCTTGGCCTTGCCCTTGTCCCCGATGCGGCTCTCGGTGCCCGCCAGCAGCCGCTGGATGTTGGTGTGGTGCTTGAGGATGGTGATGATCGACATGGCGGTGAACAAGGCCGCGACTTTATCGAGCCCGGCAATCCAGAGCGCTGCGGGAACGGCGACCGCCGCCGTTAGCGCGGCGAGAGACGAGTAGCGGAAGATTTTCGCCATGCCGAGCCAGACCACGGCGAAGACCAGCACGAAGAGCGGGGCCGCGGCGAGCAGCACGCCGAGATAGGTGGCGACGCCCTTGCCGCCCTTGAACTTGAGCCAGACCGGGAAGAGGTGACCGAGAAACGCGCCGAAACCGGCGACCAGCGAGGCTTCGAGACCGAACAGCCAGTGAATGACGAGAACGGGGATCGTGCCCTTGAGCGCATCGCAGAGAAGCACGCCGGCTGCGAGCTTCTTGTTGCCCGTTCGAAGCACATTGGTTGCGCCGATATTGCCTGAGCCGATCTTGCGGACGTCGCCCAGGCCGGCGAGCTTTGTCAGGATCAGTCCGAACGGGATAGACCCGGACAGATAGCCGATAACGAGCGCGATGGTCGTATAGGGATCGGACCAGTTGACGAAATCTGACAAGCGAAACTCCTCTTCCGTGAGGGGAGGAACATGTCGGCCGGGCCGAGGTGCAAATGTGCTGCGGGTCCCCCTCAGGCGCGATAGACAGTCGCACCCGCAACCAGTGTTTGCAATACTTTTCCGCTGAAGCGCGCATCCTCGAACGCCGTGTTCTTCGACCGCGAGACGATGTCGTCCTTGGACAGAACCCACGGATAATCGGGATCGACGATGGCGATATCGGCCCGCGACCCCGGTGCGAGCGTGCCGCCGGGCAGGCCGAACACCTGGGCCGGACGACAGGACATCGCGTCGATGAGGCGCGAGAGCGGAACGTCACCCGAATGATGCAGGCGAAGGGCTGCGGCAAGCAAGGTCTCGAGCCCGATCGCGCCGTTCTCGGCATCGGCGAAGGGCAGGCGCTTGGTATCGACGTCCTGCGGATCGTGGGCGGACGAGATGATGTCGATTGTGCCGTCGGCAAGCGCCGCGACCATGGCGACGCGATCGTCTTCAGTGCGCAGCGGTGGTGAAAGCCGGAAGAACGTCCGGTACTCGCCGATATCGGTCTCGTTGAGCGTCAGATGATTGATCGACATGCCGGCGGTCACCGAATGGTCGGCGGCCTTGGCTGCGCGGATGGCGTCGGCCGATTCCGGCACGGAGAGCTTGAGCGCGTGGTAGCGTGCGCCGGTCAGGGCTGCCAGCCGGAGATCGCGTTCGAGCGGAATGATCTCGGCTTCACGCGGAATGCCGGGAAGCCCCAGCCAGCTGGCGAACAGCCCCTCGTTCATGACGCCGCCGCCCGAGAGGTAGGCGTCTTGGGTGGCACAGGCGACGACCGCTCCGAAATCGCGGGCATAGGTCATCGCCCGTCGCATGACGAGCGTATTCTTGACGGTCTTGCGTCCGTTGGTGAGGACCTTGGCGCCGGCATCGAGAAGCAGGCCGAATTCGGTCATCTGCTCCCCGTCGAGGCCCTTGGTGAGAGCTGCGGCCGGATAGATCGAGACGATGGCCTCGTCGCGGGCCGCGCGCTGCACGAAGTCGACAAGCGCGACGTCATCGATGACCGGATTGGTGTCGGGCATCATGATGAGCCCGGTGACGCCACCCGCGGCGGCCGCCTTGCTGGCCGAGGCGATGGTCTCGCGATGTTCGCCGCCCGGCTCACCGATATGGACGCAGGTGTCGATCAGCCCCGGGATGACGAGCTGGCCCTGCAGGTCCTGGATATCGCCTTCCGACGGGAGGTCATTGGCGGCTGTCGCGCCGATGGCAGCGATCTTGCCGTCCTCGATGATGACTGCGCCGGTCTCGTCCATGTTCTGCGACGGATCGACGATGCGGGCGTTGGTGAGAATGGTGCGGGTCATGACTGGTTCGCCCCCGAGAGCATCAGGGTTTCCATCACCGCCATGCGCACGGCGACACCCATCTCCACCTGGCTTTCGATCACGCTCTGCGGACCGTCGGCGATATCGGAGGCGATTTCCACGCCCCGGTTCATCGGACCGGGATGCATGACGAGGGCATCGGGCTTGGCGCGCGAGAGCTTTTGCTGGTCGAGGCCGAAGAAGCGGAAATACTCCCGCACCGAAGGCACGAAGGCGCCATCCATGCGCTCGCGCTGGAGCCGCAGCATCATCACCACATCTGCGTCTTCGAGTGCTTCTTCCATGTCGTGGAAGACTTCCACGCCCATCTGAGCGATACCGCTCGGCAGCAGTGTTGAGGGGGCGGCGACGCGCACGCGCGCGCCCATTGCGTTCAGCAGCAGGATGTTGGAGCGGGCGACGCGCGAGTGCAGAACGTCGCCGCAGATGGTGACCGTCAGCCCGCCGATCCGGCCCTTGTTGCGCCGGATGGTCAGTGCATCGAGCAGCGCCTGAGTGGGATGCTCATGGGCGCCATCGCCTGCATTGACCACCGCGCAGCCCACCTTCTGGGAGAGAAGTGCTACCGCGCCGGCGGAAGAATGCCGAACAATAAGAATGTCGGGCCGCATGGCGTTGAGCGTCATCGCGGTATCTACCAGCGTCTCGCCCTTCTTCACGCTCGAATTGGCGACCGACATGTTCATCACATCGGCACCGAGCCTCTTGCCGGCCAGCTCGAAAGAGGCCTGGGTTCGCGTCGAAGCTTCGAAGAAGAGGTTGATCTGGGTGCGCCCGCGCAATGTCGAGGTCTTCTTGTCCTCGCGGCGGGAAATCTGGACGGCCTCGTCGGCGCGGTCGAGAAGGTAATGGATATCGTGCTCGGAGAGAGACTTGATACCCAGAAGGTGTCTGTGGGGAAAGGCCATGGCTTTTCTATCGGGCTCCCGAATTTCGAGGTCTATAGAAACGATTGCCGGACAGGGCAAGCGCGCGCGCATTGCAATTTCCGATTCTCCCCACACTATTGGGGCGAACCTCCGTGCATGACCTCGCGAATCCCTATAGGAGGTACGTCATGAGCGCGCAGAAATCGGGCCGCCCGGCGGCCGACGAAAACAACCAGCCCCCACCTCTGGCGGGCTACAATGTCTATCACGCCGATCCGCTGTTGAAGGACATCGCGGATTCGCTTCCGCGTGCGCTTCACGCGGAGTTCGAGGCGACGGGAAAATTCACAGCTTCGGCGGAGGCGCAGGATCTCGCGCGGATTGCAAACAGGTCTACGCCGGAGCTGAGAACCCACAGTCCTTCCGGACAACGCATCGATCTTGTCGAGTTCCACCCCGCCTATCACGCGCTGATGCGCCGGGCCGTTTCCATTGGCCTGCAGGGCTCGCCATGGGAAGGCCTGCCGGATGAAAAAGGTGTCGCCCATCAGGCGCGCGCCATCCGCTTCTATCTGACGGCGGGTCTTGAAAGCGGCCATCTCTGCCCGATCACGATGACGAACGCCTCGATTGCGCCGATCATGGCCTCTCCGCGTATCGAGCGGACCTGGGCGCCGAAAATCGTCGCCCGCAAATATGATTCGAGCCAGAAACCGGCCATGCAGAAAGCCGGCATCACGCTCGGCATGGGCATGACGGAAAAGCAGGGCGGCACGGATGTGCGCACCAACCGCTCGACCGCGGAGAAGGTGGGAGAAGGCATATACCGGCTGGAAGGCCACAAGTGGTTCCTGTCCGCCCCCATGTCGGACGCCTTCATCATGCTCGCAAAGACACGCGGCGATGCGGTGAGCTGCTTCCTCGTGCCGCGCATTCTCGAAGACGGCACGCTCAACGGGCTGCGTATCCAGCGCCTCAAGGACAAGCTGGGCAACCGCTCCAATGCCTCGAGCGAAGTCGAGTTCTCGGAAACCTTCGGCTTTCTGCTCGGCGAGGAAGGGCAGGGGATCCGCACCATTCTCGATATGGTGACGTTGACCCGGCTCGATTGCGCGCTCTCATCAGCGGGAATGATGCGCGCGAGCCTTGCGGAAGCCGTTCATCATTGCCGCTATCGCTCGGTCTTCGGGGACAAGCTGATCGAGCAGCCGCTGATGACGCGCGTGCTCGGCGATCTGGCGCTCGATGTTGCTGGCGCGACCGCGCTGTCGATCCGTCTGGCCCGCGCTTTCGATCGCGCTCATTCCGATCCCGCCGAAGCGGCTTACGCGCGCCTCATGACGCCGGTCGTCAAATACTGGGTCTGCAAGATCGCGCCTTCGGTCATCTACGAGGCGATGGAGTGCCTCGGTGGTAACGGATACATTGAGGAGCGTGCGCTGGCGCGGCACTATCGCGAGGCCCCGGTCAACGCGATCTGGGAAGGCTCGGGCAATGTCATGGCGCTCGATGTCCTGCGTGTTCTCTCGCGTGGACCCGAACTTTTCGACGCGGTTCTCTCCGGTCTCGTCAAGGATCTGGGATCTGCAGGCGGACGCACTGCCGACGTCCTGAAGGCCTGCATGGCGGTCTGCCAGACCGATCAGGCCGGCGGCCGCATGCTGACCGAACAGCTCGCGCTTGCCGCAGCCGGTGCGGAACTCACCCGTATGGGTGCGGGGCAGATCGCAGAAGCCTTCGTCGAGACCCGCCTCGGCGGCGCTTGGCGCTCGACCTACGGCATGGTCGACGCGCGCTTCGATTCGCGCCGCATTCTCGAGGTCCTTTACCCGCCTGTCTTTTGACGGGGCGCGCTTGTCCGATACTTCTGGATACTATCGGGCGGACGGGAGAGAGAAACGTAGGCCGCCGGAAATAGCATAGTCGCTATCCGCCGACACCGCGGTTTCGAGCCGTGCCGTCATATGCATGCCGTTCGCGAAATCGTGGACATATTCCGCTCCGACGCCGAAGGTCACTGTTCGGTAGTCGTTTGCAGGTTTGAACGCGGTCGAGCCGCCGAGTGCCGAGATCTCAATATCGTCGGCTGTGCCACCGGTCGCAGCGATTTTTGCAAAGGGTGTGATGCGGTCCATTCCATTGCCTGTATCGATATCGAAGGGCATGCCGACTTCGAGAGAGGCGAAGACGAAATCCGCGTTGCGTGAGCCGACGGTGGCGCCGTCATAGCCGCTTAGATCCATGCTGCCGGAAAACCGGTGCAGCCAGCCGACATCGACACCGATTTCGAGGTCGGACCCGGAGGCAGAACCCGGCACTTCGTACGTCAGGCCCCCCAGTAGCGCGATAAAGCCGTCCGAACTGTCGCCCGAACCGGAGGCAAGGGCATCGCCGTCGAGATCAGTGGACGCCAGGCCGCCGATTGCCGCGCCATGCAGGGTCAGTCGGTCGGAGACTCGATTGATCACCCGAAGACCGGCGAAAATTGAGGACTGGTCGATATCGTGCCATCCGTCATCAAGGCTCGCGCGGTACAATGAGGCACCGGCAAGAAACCCGACGGAGAGGCCGCTGTCCAGCGCGTGATCGTAGCCGACCATCAGCCCGCCACCGCCCACACCGTAGCCCTGGTTCGCCGCATCGTCGTCAACCCGCAGGAAGGAGCCGAAGCTGCTCGCCCACCAGTGGCTGTCCATAGCACCATTATCGGGACGTGCCGGAGCGAGATCGGCCAGAAGCCGTGCGGTAGCCGCATCGGTTGCGCCGAAGACGGCGGGATCGAAGATGGCGATTGCGTCGGGCATGACGATGGCCGGGTTGCCGTTGAGCGTGACGGTCTCTGGCGTGGAATCGAACAGGATATAGGCCGCGACGGGGCTCTCCACCTCGAAGGTATCGTTNCCGTCNCCNAGTTCGACCGTGCCGATGAGGCGCGAGCCNCGNCCNACAATGAGCNTATCGTCGCCCTGGCCGAGATTGACCGCCACGCCGCTNAGACCATTGAGGAGACCGTAGTTATAGACGATTTCGGTCTTGGTATCGGCGGGATCGGTATAGATGGCGTGATTGCCTGTGATCGACCCGNTGTTGGTNACGGTCGACGAGCCGCTGCCCTCGATATCGAAGTCGATCCCGTCCTCGCCGCCTTCGGCAAGGATNACGCCACGGTTGATCACCGTGCCTTGGTCGATGTCGATGCCGTCCTGCGGACCGGTCACGTGGATAAAGCCGTTATTGATCACGGTGGCGTCGGNAGCGACGTTGATNCCGTCGTCGCCGGATTCAATGNTGCCGTTGTTGGTTACNGNGGCGCCATCGCGATTGGCGTTGATGCCNTCGGCGCCGGACGTGATCGTGCCGTTGTTCACNANGGTGGCGANGGTGCCGTCAGCGGCCGTGTTGATGCCGTCGTCGTCGGCATTNATNATGCCGTTGTTGATGACAGTGGCCGTGTGCGGGTCNGTGTCNTCGTCGCCGACNTGGATCCCGTCGTCGGCGCCATTNATGGTACCGTTGTTCTCGACATAGGAATCGTTGTCGACATTGATGCCGTCGTCGCTTGTGCTGGTAATGACGCCGGTACTGCCGTTGATCACCCGGGCGTTGTTGTCGCCCTGGATGGCGTGATCGCCGCCGGAGGTGATCNTTCCGTTGTTGAGGATATAGGCGTCATCATCGACNTGGATGCCGCGGTTGCTCGGCGCGGAAATGACGCCGTTATTGGTAATCCGNGCGTCGTCCTCGGCCTGGATACCCCGGTTGCCCGAGGATGTGATNGTTCCGTTATTNGTGATGGTCGCCCCGTCGTTGAGCTCAAATCCGCGTGNGCNGCCGCCATCCACGGTCGCCCCGTCTTCCACGGTAATGGTGACATCGTCGAGGCTCGAATNCNGAATGCCGCTGGACGTNTCGGTGCAGACAACAGTGTCTCCGTTGTTGGGGGAAGCGGGGTCACAGGCTGCGCGCGCGGGCGCGGCGGACAGTGAAACCAGGGCGACAGACGCAAGAAGGAATGACGCAGCAGGTCTGCGAGAGAACGGATATGGATACATGATGCCCCCAAGGCGGTGAATTTGGAACGTGCCTTGATGAGCGGTCTATGCACCGCGCTTTTCACTTTTGTGACAGACAGTCACTTTTAAGGCATAGCCCGCGTGCCGTCGGGTGGTCAGGCCAGCATCTCCGCCACTGCCAGGACTGCGGGGATCGTGAAGAAAGAGGCCGCCGTCTGCACCGTGGCAACCGCTGCATAGATGTGCGCGTTGCCACCCATCTGGCGGGCGAGCAGAAAACCGTTCATCGCNGTCGGCACGGCGCCACAGATCGCCAATAACACGACAACCTCGCCCTCGAGACCGAAGAGAAGGGCGAGCCCGACCATCAGCGCGGGCATGAGCAAAAGTTTGAGCACGCTCGCGAGTACCACCACCTTTTCGGGCTTCAGCGCATCGTTGATCCGCAGACCGGCGCCGACCATCAGGAGGCCAAGACCGAGCGCCGAACGCGCCAGAAGGTCGATTGCCTGTTCGATCGGCGCATAGATGCCGAATGGCAGCACGTGCATCAAAAGGCCGGCCGCGCAGGAGAGAATCAGCGGATTGGTCGCGGTCTTCTTGACGAAGGACGCGAAACTCCGGTTGCCGCCGCCGACCCACAGCAGCATGCCGACATTGACCAGATTGATGGGGACGATGTTGACCGCCATGACGAGGGCAACGACCGCGATCCCTTGCGTACCGAGATAGCGTTCCGCAATCGCCATGGCGACAAAGGCGTTCCAGCGGGACGAGGTCTGGAAGATCGACGTATAGCTCGCCGGCGTCACCCCGCGAGCGATCATGAACGGATAGAGGACGGCCAGAAGCGCAAACATGATGAAGATCGAAAGGAGAGCGGAAAGGCCCACCGCGCCGATCTGCATGCCGGAGAAATCCGCGTTCGCCAGCGTCAGGAACAACAGGGCAGGGAAGACCACGTAAAAGCCGAATGTTTCCAGCCCCGGCCAGAGGCCCTCGTTAAGGAATGGCATCCTCTTGAGCGCGATCCCGAGCAGAACGAGCAGGAAGATCGGCAGGATGCTTTCAACAATGACGAGCACGGGATTTGTCCGGGAGAAGTCTGAGGGCAGGGCGTTTTAGCCCCTCATAGACCATCCTCGGACATGTGGGAATTGTCCAAATCCGGGAAAGAGGNAGNCTGGCTCTGTGGACGGCGGCAAGCGCGTTAACCTTAATGAATGGTTTACGTTGCGACTCGTGGCTGCGGTGCTCACACTGCAGTCACTGATTCACGGAAAGCCAATGATGAACATTTCCCGCCTGAACGCTGCCGTTACCAGCCTCGTTCTCCTGATCGCGATGACCATGCTGGCACTTCTGAGCATAAACGGTCCGCGTGGCGGGTTGGAAATGGGCGGTCTCGTCTTCTTTGCCGANTCGCAGCTCACGGGTGAGTTNACCCAGGNTCTTGTCGGCATGGGCGTAGGGGAGCGNGTCATCACATGGTTCTTCGCCGCCGTCGCCGCCTTCGACATGGCGGCTGCGGGCACAATCGTTTTCGCATCTCTTTTCTGGCTCATGGGGGGTGAGGAAGAGAGGGAGGAGGCCGGCAGGTTGGCCGAAGGTGCCGCGCTGCTGTGTCTTCTCTCCTCGGCAACCATCCTGCTGCCGGGCTTGGCTGCCGGTTCATTGGGTGGGTATGTGTTCCTGCACCTGTTCGCGATCGTGGGGCTGCGCTATCTTGCCAATATGTTCGAGCAGGTGGTCGCATTCGAGAAACAGGAGCCTGACGTGTCGCTGCGCAACCGCGCCGATGAGGCTGCGCGCAGCATGTTTCCAAGCGCCAATCTGATCGATCTCGCGGAACGGAGGCCGAGGGCATGAAATGGCTCCTCGTCTTCTGGGCCGTTCCCGTCACCTTTCTCGGCGGCTGGTACACGCTTTCCTATTACGACATGAACTTTGGTCTGCAGTTCCTGACGCGCGACATGCATGACGTCGTCTTCATGGTCTACGGCAATATTCTCGGCGTGGATCCCGCAGTCGTTCCGGGCATGGTCTTCAAGGCTATCCTCGTCGATACGGCGATCGTATTCGGGTTGGTCTTCCTGCGCTACAAGGGGCTGACGCTGGCCTCCTGGGTCAAGGGCCTGTTCACCCGTGGCCGTCAGCGCACCTCGACCGGTTCAGCCGCCGCGCCGGAGTGAAGCCAGCCGGTCGAGCGCACCCTGCAGGATGAAGGCGGCGGCAGCTGAATCTATTCTTTCCGCCCGCTTCTTTCTCGACACATCCATATCGATCAGAGCGCGTTCCGCCGCGACGGTGGACAGCCGCTCATCCCAGAACACGAAGGGCAGGTCGGTCTTCTGCACCATGTTGCGCACGAAGGCGCGGGTGGCCTGCGCACGCGGCCCCTCGCTGCCGTCCATGTTGACCGGAAGGCCGATGATGATGCCGCCCACCGAATCCTGCTCAAGCTGCTTGAGAAGTGTTTCCGCATCGATGGTGAACTTCTTCCGCTTGATCACCTGGCGCGGTGTCGCGAGCGCCCAGGAGAGATCCGACACCGCAACCCCGATCGTTGCGGTGCCGAGATCGAGTCCGGCGAGAGGGCGACCCGAGGGGGCTGTGGAAACAAGGTCTTCGAGCGAGATCGCGGACATGGCCGGTGGAAATCCGTTATGGTGGCTTTCAATGGAGCCTCTGGCTTCTATTTGAATTGGCGCCAACGCCCAAGCCTCAAAGGAGACATTCATGAAAATCACCTGGCTCGGCCACTCCGCCTTCCGGATCGAGACCGCCAAATCGACCATCCTGATGGATCCGTTCCTGACCGGAAATCCCAGTTTTCAGGGTCAGGATATGAAAGACGCCACAAAGGGCGTGACCCATATTCTCCTGACCCACGGCCATGGCGACCATGTGGGGGACACGGCGGAAATCGCCAGGGAAACGGGCGCGACAGTGCTGGCCAATGCCGATCTTGCCGGCTTTCTGTCGACCAAGCGGGGTGTTGAGAAGATCGAGCAGGGCAACACCGGCGGCACGATTTCTTTCGACGATTTCTCCGCGACCTTCGTGGACGCCAAGCATTCCTCGGCGATGATCACCGAAGACGGCGTGTCCCATGCGCTGGGCAACGCCAACGGTCTGGTGCTCCATTTCTCCGATGATCCGACGCTCCTGCACATGGGCGATACCGACATCTTCTCGGACATGGCGCTGATCAACGAACTCCACCGCCCCGATATCGGCATCGTGCCGATCGGCGACCGCTTCACCATGGGCGGCGCGATCGCGGCTCTTGCCTGCCGTCGGTTCTACTCTTTCTCGTCGATTTTCCCCTGCCACTACGGCACGTTCCCGATCATCGATCAGACGGCGGACGCCTTCCTGGAGGCGATGGAGGGCGATCGCGGCATCGTCGCGGTGCCCGAGCCGGGCGAGATGCGCGAAGTCTGAAGCATCTCTCTGCGACCGTTCCCACAATAGCGCGGCCTTGCCCTTCAAGGCCGCGCTTGCTATTGCCGGGCCAACCAGTCTCGAACCAACCGTTCCAGGTGTTTTCATGTCCGTTGACCAGACCACCGTCAAACGTGTGGCAAAGCTCGCACGCATCGCCGTTTCCGATGAGGACGCCGTCCGCATGGAGGGCGAACTCAATGCCATTCTCGGCTTCGTCGAACAGCTTTCGGAAGTCGATGTCTCCGGCGTCGAGCCAATGACCTCAGTCACGCCGATGGAAATGAAAAAGCGTCACGACGTTGTAAATGATGGCGGCAAGGCCGACGACATCGTCGCCAATGCGCCCGAGACAACCGATCATTACTTCCTCGTCCCGAAGGTCGTGGAGTAGGACGGAAATGGCGCTGGCCATCACCACCGAAACGCCGCTGCAGGATGATGTGCGCATGCTCGTGGCGGAACTGAACGCCTACATGATCCCGCTCACACCGCGGGAGTTCCAGTTCCAGCTCACTGTCGAGCAGATGGCCGAACCGGGGGTGACGCTATTCGTGGCTCGCGACGAGGCGGGCCGGGCAGTAGGGATGGGCGCTCTGAAGGAACACAATGCCGACCTCGGCGAGGTCAAGCGCATGTACACGCTGCCGGAAATTCGGGGTCAGCGTGCGGGCGCCGAACTTCTCGCCCGCATCGAAGACATGGCCCGCGAGCGAGGGCTGAAATCGCTCAAACTGGAGACCGGTGAAGCGCCCGGTTTCGAACCTGCCTGGCGGCTTTATGAACGCGGCGGTTTCTCGCAATGCGGGGCGTTTCTCGACTATCCCGATTCAGGCTATTCACGATTTTACGAAAAGAAGCTTACGCAATGACCGATCTTACCAGCCTCACGATCGCCCAGGCCCGCGCGGAACTCGACAAGGGCAGCTTCACCAGCGTCGAACTGACCAAGGCCTATCTCGATGCCATCGAGGCGGCTAATCCGGCCATCAACGCCTATGTGACCGTGACGCCGGAAAAGGCGATCGAGATGGCGGAAGTGGCCGATACCCGCATCGCCAGCGGTTCGGCCGGTCCGCTCGAGGGCATTCCGCTCGGCATCAAGGATCTGTTCGCCACCAAGGGCGTTCACACCCAGGCCTGCAGCCACATCCTCGACGGCTTCAAGCCGGAATATGAATCCACCGTGACCGCCAATCTCTGGCGCGACGGTGCGGTCATGCTCGGCAAGCTNAACATGGACGAGTTCGCNATGGGCTCNTCCAACGAGACCTCCTACTACGGNNCGGTGANNAACCCNTGGCGNNNNGANGGNTCNAACNNGNANCTCGTNCCGGGCGGNTCNTCNGGNGGNTCNGCNGCNGCCGTNGCCGCNNATCTNTGCGCCGNNGCNACNGCGACNGATACNGGCGGNTCGATCCGNCNGCCNGCCGGCNTNCACNGNCACGGTCGGCATCAAGCCCACCTATGGCCGCTGCTCGCGCTGGGGCACGGTGGCGTTTGCCTCCTCGCTCGATCAGGCCGGTCCGATTGCCCGCGACGTCCGCGATGCCGCCATCATGCTGCGCTCGATGGCCTCGGTCGACGAGAAGGACACCACCTCCGTCGATATCGCCGTTCCCGATTACGAAGCGGCCGTCGGTCAGTCGGTAAAGGGCCTCAAGATCGGTATTCCGAAGGAATACCGCGTCGAAGGCATGGCCGAGGAAGTCGATCAGGTCTGGTCGAAGGGGATCGAATGGCTGCGCGATGCGGGCGCCGAGATCGTCGATATCGAACTGCCGCACACCAAATATGCGCTTCCGGCGTACTACATCGTCGCGCCCGCCGAAGCTTCATCAAACCTCGCGCGCTATGACGGCGTCCGCTACGGCCTTCGCGTGCCGGGCAAGGACATCGTCGACATGTACGAGAAGACCCGCGCCGCAGGCTTCGGCCGCGAGGTCCAGCGCCGTATCATGATCGGCACCTATGTGCTGTCTGCCGGCTATTACGACGCCTACTACCTGCGCGCCCAGAAGGTCCGCACACTGATCAAGCGTGATTTCGAAAGCGCCTTCGATGCCGGCGTCGATGCGATCCTGACGCCCGCAACGCCGTCCTCGGCCTTCGGCATCGGCGATCAGGACATGGCCTCCGATCCGGTGAAAATGTATATGCAGGACATCTTCACCGTGACCGTCAACATGGCGGGTCTCCCGGGTATTTCGGTGCCCGCCGGTCTCGACCACAAGGGCCTGCCGCTTGGGCTTCAGCTCATCGGCAAGCCGTTCGACGAGGAAACGCTCTTCCGTGCCGGCCACGTGATCGAACAGGCCGCCGGCAGCCTTACGCCGAAGCGCTGGTGGTAAGCGCGGTAAGGCGCTGGTTCGCTCCGCGCTCCAAGCCATAGAAAAACCGCCCGGTGGGAGGACTGCCGGGCGGTTTTCTTTGGGGACGTCTGTGGAGGTCGTCAGGCGTTTAGCTGTCGCGCATCGACTTGCGCAGCCGCAGTTCCGGCGCCATGTTCCACGCGATGAAGGGCGTGACGACAAGGCTCGTGAGGATGACGGCGGGAATGAGGACCGTCGCGTGGGCACTCAGTGCCGGGATCGACAGTACGGCAACGGTGCCGAGTCCGAAAAGGACCGCGTTTATCATCAGCGACAGCGTGCCAGCCATATAGGTGCGTGTTTTCATTTTCTTCTCCTGTCACTCGCTGAAGACACAACGGTCCGGCATGCGGGAAGTTCCGTCATCAGCCGGGATTTCTTGTCGCACCCTGGACACTTGCCTGCGCTCAATCGCTCCCCAGATTAGAAGGACCTGATTGGCTGCGTGGAAGGAGAAGCTGATGGCATCCGAAGATATGGAGACCCTGGTCGGTTTGCTCGACCGCGTATCGGGCGACGGTTTCAAAACAGACGAAAACTGGGAAGCAGCCCATAATCTCTGTCAGGCGCATGAGGGGCACGATCTCTTCGATTGGGCCCATGCGATATGCCACCGCATCGAGGGCGATGATGGAAATGCCGCTTATTGGTACCGCCGCGCCGGCCGGTCGGCGGTAAGCGGTTCGCTTGCGGAAGAATGGCGTGCGGCCCGCGATGCGATGCTCGCGTCGGCTTGAGAAGAGCGGCTTGGGATCTTAAGAAAACCGCCACTGGCTGCTGTGCTTCATCGCACAGACCGCTTGGCCTGATCCGCTTTATGCCTTTCACTCCTGCGATGGGGCAGGAGTGAAAGGCAGGAGATCATGATCCGCAAGCTTATAGTATCACTCGCTGCGTTCGCAGCGACAGCATTCATCTCACCCTATGCGGCGCAAGCCAACGACAAAGCCGTTATCGTCCTGGACGCTTCCGGTTCCATGTGGGGACAGATCGACGGCAAAACCAAGATAGAGATCGCGCGCGAAACTCTCTCGGGCGTGCTCGATACGTTGCCAGCAGACCTCGACCTGGGCTTGGTGGCCTATGGTCACCGCGAAAAGGGCAATTGTTCGGACATCGAAGAGATTGTCGCGCCGGGTCCGGACAGCCGCCAGTCGATCCGCGATGCGGTCGGCAAGCTCAATCCGAAGGGCAAGACGCCGATCGCGGATTCGGTGAAGGCAGCGGCGGAAGCCCTGCGTTTCACCGAAGACAAGGCTACAGTCATCGTCATCACCGACGGTATCGAGACCTGTAGCGCGGACCCCTGTGCGCTTGCGAGCGAGCTCGACAAGATGGGCGTTGATTTCACCGCCCACGTGATCGGCTTCGGACTGTCGGAGGAAGAGGGCAGGCAGGTGGCTTGCCTCGCCGAAAACACCGGCGGAAAATATCTCCAGGCGTCCAACGCCGACGAACTCTCCGGTGCGCTCACCGAAACGGTAGCCGCCAAGCCTGAGCCCAAGCCCGAACCCGCCGTCACCGAAGAGAACATTCGAATGACTGCCGTTCTGGCCGAAGGTGGACCGGACTACGACCTGAACGGACGTTGGGACTATTTCCCGATGACCGGCGACACTCCGTCCGACGATTCCATCGCTGGCGGATACGACACGGAATTCACCACCACACTTGAACCGGGTCGTTACCTGCTGCGCTACCGAAAAGACGCGGCGCAGGCCGAAACGGTGGTCGACGTGAAGGCAGGCGAAGCGATCGACCGGGAACTCGTTCTCGACGCCGGTGTCGTCACCGTGCGCGTCCTCGCAGAAGAGGGCGGCGAACCCGATCATGCCGGCCGCTTCGATCTGAAGAATGGTGAAGCGGAAGGCGGAGCTTATGGCGAGGGCACGCTGGTCTTTCCCGCGGGTGAGGTGAGTCTCTCTACTCGGCTCGGCAAATCCGATGCCGAAGAAACGTTTCAGCTGAAAGCCGGTGAGACCGTTATCAAGGATATCGTCATGGGTATCGGTATCCTGAAGATCAACGCGGTATATGCTGAAGGCGGCCCGGCCGTCGAAGGCGGCGATCTTCGCGTCGATGTGCTCTCGGGCAAGAAGTCGCTCGATGGCAAGCGTCAGGAAATCGACGGCGCCTACGGTCCCGGCAACGAGTTCAAGCTGCCGCCCGGCGACTATGTGGTGAAGGCGCGGCTCCAAAACGCGATCGTCGAACAGGAAGTCAGCGTCCCGCGCGGCGAGATGACCGAAGTGACCGTGGATCTCAACGCCGGCGTACTGTCGGCCAAGGCGCCGGGCGCCTACCGCATCGATATCTTCGAAGCAAAGACCGGTCTCGAAGGCAACCGCAAGCAGATCGACGGCACCTATGGCGAGGAGTACCAGATCACGCTGCATCCCGGCGAGTATCTGGTGGTCGCCACGATGGGCGACTCCCAGGGGGCGAAAAAGGAAACGGCGGCGACGGTAGCTGCTGCGGAACGCGCCGAGGTGACGATCGATTAAGGAGGATCGTTGCCATAAACGTCGCTGACTTGCAGCGCGGGCAATTTTCCCGGACACTCGGAGAAATTGCCCGCGCTTTTTATTGATTCCACCGGCTAGGCCGTATCGCCTCAAGGGGACCGCGATGCTGAATATTCGTCCGGCAAGTTCCTCCGATGCGAACCGGCTGGCCGAGATCGGCCTGGCGGCCTGGGAACTTGCAGTGGGTGACTGGGGCGAGAACCCGGAGCTGCTACGCGAGAATGCCTGGGCGGCCTATGCCAATTTCTGCGCCGAGCACTGGATGGATATNCTCATCGGNGAATGGGANGGCGAGATGGCCGGCTGGGGCGCAAGCGAAAACGCCGACGACCTGATCACCGACCTNTGGGTCCTGCCGGACTTCCAGAACAGGGGGATCGGGACCCATCTTCTTGCCCGGCTGGAACAATCGATCGCCGAGCGCGGCTATCATCATGCNCGGATCGACACCCATGCCCGCAATGCCCGNGCCATCCGGCTCTTCAAGGAGCTCGGTTATTACGTCCANGCCTATGCGGTCTCCTATGCNCCGGTTCTCGACAGAGATGTCGACAAGGTGGAGATGGTGAAGACTTTNGACCAGCACGACGAGATTGAGGACAGCCTNGCTGCCGATGACGGGCTCTACGGTGTGACGGGACGATAGCGCNGGGACAAGAAAAATGGCCCGTGAGACTGTCGTCTCCGGGCCATGAAGTCGGGCAGGCTTGGGTCCTGCCGGTTGGGAGAGATCACGAAGAAGAGGACGCCCGTGTGTCGGCTTCCGTCTCCGCAATGATACGCTCGAAGAACTCACGATTGCGACAATAGGCAGGCGCGTGATGCGGACTGTTTTCGCGGGCGAGCCATTCCTGGCATGCATCGGGCTGTTCGCAGTTCAGACACCGATGGGCCGCGTTCCCCATCACCTGCGCCGTATCGGGCAGGCGACGGATCTGTCCGCTCAAACCGAGCTTGCGGATCATCGCTTCCATGAGATTGGCCCGCCAGGTCATACGCTGGAAAATGTCCGGTATGCTCATTTGGGCCTCCTTCAAAGTGATCGTGATTTTTCTAGACCCGCNGCGAGACTGNGGCCTTGATCTCGATCAAGGAGGCGGATTTGGTNAGAGGACGGCGTTTTTGCCCGTCGGAAGGCCGGGGAAGGGCGCGCAACCCTTGCAGTTGGAGCGGGATTGCTCTACCCGGATTTCCACGCCCATCCGAGCGCAGGAAGACCCTATAAATGACCATTGTGGATACCCGCACCCCCGACGCCAAACGTTTCATCCCCGGTGCCACCGGCGACTGGGAAGTGATCATCGGACTGGAAGTCCACGCCCAGGTGACGAGCAATTCGAAGCTCTTTTCCGGCGCGTCGACCTCCTTCGGCTCTGCGCCCAATTCCAATGTGAGCCTCGTCGACGCCGCCATGCCCGGCATGCTGCCCGTGATCAACGAGGAATGCGTGAAGCAGGCCGTGCGCACCGGTCTGGGCCTCAAGGCGCAGATCAACAATCGCTCGGTTTTCGACCGCAAGAACTATTTCTATCCGGACCTGCCGCAGGGCTATCAGATTTCCCAGTTCAAGGATCCGATCGTCGGCGAAGGCAAGATCATGATNTCCGTCGGCCCGGATCGTCAGGGCAATTTCGAGGATATCGAGATCGGCATCGAGCGCCTGCACCTCGAGCAGGATGCCGGCAAGTCGATGCACGANCAGCATCCGACCATGTCCTATGTCGANCTCAACCGNTCGGGCGTCGCGCTGATGGANATTGTCTCCAAGCCCGATATGCGCTCCTCCGACGAGGCCAAGGCCTACATCACCAAGCTGCGCTCGATTGTCCGTTATCTCGGCACCTGCGACGGCAACATGGACGAAGGCTCGATGCGCGCCGACGTCAACGTNTCCGTGCGCAAGCCGGGTGGCGAGTTCGGCACCCGCTGCGAGATCAAGAACGTCAACTCGATCCGCTTCATGGGCCAGGCCATCGAATATGAAGCTCGCCGCCAGATCGCCATTCTCGAGGACGGCGGCGAGATCGACCAGGAAACGCGGCTCTTCGACCCGAACAAGGGCGAAACCCGCTCGATGCGCTCGAAGGAAGACGCGCACGATTACCGCTATTTCCCNGANCCCGANCTNNTGCCGCTCGAATTCGACGACGCTTTCGTCGCCGAACTGGCAAAGAACCTGCCGGANCTGCCCGACGAGAAGCGCGAGCGCTTCGTCAAGGATATGGGACTGACCGTCTACGACGCTTCCATTCTNGTATCGGAAGCCGCCATTGCCGATTANTTCGAGAAGGTNGCAGCCNGCCGCGACGGCAAGGCGGCNGCCAANTGGGTGATCAACGATCTNCTGGGCGCCTTGAACAAATCCGGCAAAGACATTGAAGAGACTCCGGTTTCNCCCGATCAGCTCGGCGGCATTCTCGATCTCATCAAGGAAGGCGTNATNTCCGGCAAGATCGCCAAGGACCTTTTCGAGATCGTCTGGAACGAGGGTGGTGACCCGGCCAAGATCGTNGAGGATCGCGGCATGAAGCAGGTCACCGATACCGGCGCCATNGANAAGGCCGTCGACGACGTGATCGCNGCCAACCCCGACCANGTCGAAAAGGCCAAGGCNAAGCCGAACCTTGCCGGCTGGTTCGTCGGTCAGGTGATGAAAGCCACTGGCGGCAAGGCCAACCCGCAGGCCGTGCAGGCGCTGGTGAAGCAGAAGCTCGGTATCGAGGAGTAACAGCCGGATGTATTTTGTCCGCTCCGCTTCCGATCGTGATCTCGAGGCGATCGCCTCGCTGCTCGCGGAAGTGTGGNGGGCGACCTACACGCCGATCCATGGCGAAGACAAGACCGAGGAACTGATCGCCGAGTGGCATTCTCCGGAGGCGATAAGGGCCNACATGGCGCGTCCGGACGGNGAATATCTGGTCGCCGACGATGGNGAACATCTTGGNGGAATGGCCTTCGCCACNCCGAGCGGCCAGGGNGACATCAAGAGCGTGAAGCTGCATCAACTCTACGTGCTGCCCTCCTGCCAGCGTCAGGGCGTCGGCCGCGANCTCTTCGCNGAGATCGAGACCTGCTTTCCGGANGCCAAGCGCCTGATCCTCGAGGTCGATGAGAAGAACGCGCAGGCCATCACTTTCTACGAAGGTGTCGGCATGAGCGAGGCTGGCCGGACGGCCAATTGCGGTCGCGACGGATCGGGTATTCCGGCGATCATTATGGAAAAGCCGCTTCCTCCCGAGGCCTGATATGGCGAAAACTTCCTCCGAAGTACTCATACGGCCAGCGCGCCGCGCCGATGTGGCCGCGATCGCGGCGATGTTTGCAGCCGACACGCTCGGTGGGCACGGCGACACGGCGGATGCCGAAGTGCTGCCGGACTATCTCGCCGCCTTTGACTGGATCGCGGAAAGTGCGAGTAATCGCCTCTGGGTCGCCGAAATGGAAGGCGAGGTCGTCGGCACCTATCAGAGCACCTTCATGCACACGCTGACGGGCAGGGGATCNTCCAGCCTNACGATCGAGGCCGTCCACACGCGTCACGACTTCCGCGGCNCGGGAATCGGCGCGAAGATGATCGAGCATGGCATCGNGCAGGGGCGCGAACTCGGCGTTCGGCTCGTGCAGTTGATGTCCAACGCAGTCAGAACCGACGCGCACCGCTTCTACGAGCGGCTGGGATTTCAAAAATCCCATGCGGGTTTCAAGATGAAATTGCGCTGAGACAGACCCGAAC
This sequence comes from Hoeflea sp., assembly GCA_002707605.1. Taxonomy (GTDB): domain Bacteria; phylum Pseudomonadota; class Alphaproteobacteria; order Rhizobiales; family Rhizobiaceae; genus Pseudohoeflea. The sequence goes on along the minus strand of PANK01000001.1, from coordinate 380,848 downwards.
ACTGGACAAGCACCGCCCGCCACGCCATAAGCGGGGAAACGCAGCCAACGGACGCGGAAGTTTCCATGAAGTTCTTTTTCCAGCAGCTCCTGACCTGGTGGAACGGCACCACCCCCGGCACCCGGTTCTATCTCTGGCGCTTCTACAAGCGCGTCGGCGAAGACGAGTTCGGCAACGTCTANTTCGAAGGTCAGAAGGACTCGGAAGGCCGTACGCGGCGCTGGGTGCGNTATGCNGGCTATTCGGATCCCACGACGATTCCTCCGGGCTGGCACGGCTGGATGCACCACCGGGTGGCTGTTCCGCCGGCAGACGAGAACTACGCCGCCATGGCATGGGAAAAGCCGCACCAGAAGAACCTGACCGGCACTCCGCTCGCTTATCGTCCGAAGGGCTCGATTCTCCGCTCCGGCCACCGTCCTCGGGTGACCGGCGACTACGACGCCTGGACGCCNAAATCCTGATTTTCTGGCCGGAGCCCGTTTCAGGGCACCGGATGGCCACAATTGGGTGGTCTTAGAATGCGAACCCCGNGGGCNGGCGCTGCCAGTTCTCACGGGAATCGGATATGGCTTTGGGTGCGNCGCCACCATTTCGGCGATCACGCAAGGTGAGGGACGGGTTTTCCAGTCAATGACGTTCGCTTTCAAAACGAAATCAATCGCTGTCGCGGCACTGGCCTCTGTGGCGCTGTGGCCGATCGCGGCCAATGCCGCGCGGATCGAAAATCCGGTCGCCGAGTTCTCCGGCATCGACAAGATCACCGGCCGCATCACGACCTTCGACGTTTACATCAACGAGACGGTCCAGTTTGGTGCGCTGCAGGTTACGCCGCGTGTCTGCTACAGCCGTGACGAGACCGAGACGCCGAAGACTGACACGTTTGTCGAAGTCGACGAGATCACCCTCGACCGCAAGATCCGCCGCATCTTCACCGGCTGGATGTTCGCCGATTCGCCGGGGCTCAACGCCGTCGATCATCCGGTCTATGATGTGTGGCTGAAGAACTGCAAGCAGACCTCCGACGTGCCGCCACCCGACAATCTTCCAACCTCTTCCACCGCCGGCGCACCAGCGCAAGCCGACGAAGCCGCCAGCGGGAACGAGGCAGCCCCGGCGCAATAGTCCCGCGGAATCGGATTAAAAGAAAATCCCCGTAACACCTTCGTGCTACGGGGATTTTTCGTTTCAGGCCGTCAGCCTTCNATCCTTACTGGGCAGAGGCGACCGGCGAGACAAGCGGAGTNATGCGCCGGATGGTCACGCGGCGATTAAGGCGCTCCGCACCCTGCGTGCGAACCTTGAGGTAGCGCTCGCCATAGCCCTGCGTCGCAAGGTTTTCCGGCGGGATGCCGTAGACCGAGGAAAGGGCGTTGGCGACCGTCTCGGCACGTTCGTCCGACAGGATGAGGTTGGACTGATCCGAACCGACGGCATCCGTGTGGCCTTCGATCAGGAAGGTCTCTCCCGGGTTCTGTTCGAGGATACGGGCCATCGCATCAGCCACACCGCCGAGATCGTCAACCTGATCGCGCGGGATGTTGGCGCTACCGGTTTCGAAGGTCAGCGTATCCATGTCGATGCGGCGGACCTTGTCGCGGATACGAGCCGAATACTTCACCTCGTCGACCGAGTAGATGCGTTCCACGCGTTCCACCGGCGGTTCGTCGAGGAAATCGTAGTAATCGCCTTCATCGGCAACGGTCGCATCCAGCACATACTGGCTGATCGGGATGTTGATGCGCAGCGGCGGCAGATCCCGACCCGGGTCGCGCCACGGGCGACGACGGTCGGCCCGCTCATTCTCCGGAACGTAGGCGAGCAGGATTTCGCGACCGTCAGGCAGAATCTTCGAACGCTGGATGATCTCGCCGTAACGGTTCCGGATGGTCACGACCTGTACGCCGTTTCTGCGGGTGATGACCTCGCGGGTGCGGCCACGGGGCAGTTCGTCGTAATATACGTCACCGCGCCCGCGCAGGCGCTGGTCGTCATCGCCACGTACGAAGGTCTGGTTGTTGAACTGGATGATGAAGCGGTTACCCACTTCCTGAACGACCTGACCCTCGGACGTGTCGGGGCGCTGACGCGGACGCGCCTGAAGGCGCTGACCTTCTTCCTGAAGCGGGTTCGGCGCAACGATCGGTTCGGCTGCAAGGGTTGCCTGAGCTTCCGCGTCGGATGTGGGGGCGGCGGCAGGCTCCGCGCTGGCTTCGGTCTGGGCCGGAGCTGCTTCGCCGTCAGCAGGCTGTTCGGCTGTCTGCGAGCCGTCTGCCGGAGCAGGAGCTTCCTTGGCGCTGTCGAGAACAGGGGCACCGCCTTCCACCGGCAAGGTGGCCTCGGGCGACACTTCCTCGTTGCTTTCCGCAGTTGCCTTCGCTGCTGCTTCNGCCTCNGCATCCTGTTCAGCTGCACTCTTCTGCTCGGCCGGAGCNGCCTCGGNCGAGGTTTCNGCNGACGCATCTGCATTGGCNTCNGCGGCNGGAGCCGTGGCGTCTGACTGCTGACCNTCGGCAGGTGCTGCTTCCNGAGCAGGTTCACCCTGGNTTTCCGTTGCNGGCTGTTCGGCTGNCGCGGCAGGNTCCTNGGCTGCGGGTGCTTCNGCGGCGGGNTTTTCNNCCGGNANGGCTTNCTCTGCNGGCGCCTCGGCTGCNGGCTGNTCAGGCTCAGGGGCGGCNTCAGGCTGGGGAGNGGGCTCTTCCGCNGCGGGTGCCGGTTCTTCAGCGGGAGCTGCCTCAGCTGCCGGTTCTTCCGCTGGCGCAGGGGCTTCGGCTGCCGGTGCAGGTTCTTCCGCTGGCGCTGCCTCTGGTTCAGGCTGAGGCGCAGGCTCTTCGGCCGCAGGAGCCTCCTCTGCGGGAGCGGCCTGAGCTTCTGGCTCGGGCGCAGGCGCTGNTTCAGGCTCCGGAGCCGGGGCNGGAGCTTCCTCGACCGGTTGTTCCGGTGCCGGCGGCGCGGCCTGCGCTTCCGCCTTGACCGCCGCATCGAGATCGGCCTGTGCAGCGGAAACNTTGGCCTTGGCGCCTTCGACATCGCCGCCATTGGCTTGTGCGTCGGTCAATTCGGCCATGGCAGCCTCCAGACGCGCCTGCGCTTCGGAAACGCTCATCTGCACTTTGACGAGCGGTAGCGACTGCGATCTGTCGCCTGAGTCGGCNGAGGGGCGCACGGTGAGAGCNGCGGCNGGAACAGCGCCGAGCGTGAACGCAAGCGCNGTCGAAGCCAGGAAGCGGCGATTGATAGGCATAGAGTTTTCTCCCTAGTGTTGGTTGAACGCAAAACGCGAGGGAGNNGAAACCGTTCCTATCACAATATGTTTTCAGGGGTAATTTATGCAGATNGCGGNATATGTCGCGCCGTCTCTAGTCNAACNCGATATCNGGGCCTTCGAGCGCGTTCGCNAGCAGTCCTTCGTAATCGTCNCGCGGCACGTCGATGGCACCAAAGGTCTTAAGGTGTTCGGTCGTGAACTGGGTGTCGAGCANACGAAATCCGCGTTCGTTCAACCGGTTGACCAGGTGCACGAGACAGATCTTTGAGGAATCCGTGGCACGCGAAAACATGCTCTCGCCAAAAAATGCGGCCCTGAGCGACACCCCGTAAAGCCCGCCGACGAGTTCGTCGCCTCGCCAGGCTTCCACCGAATGCGCATGGCCGAGGCGGTGCAGGCTCGTATAGAGCATCAAGATCGTCTCGTTGATCCATGTGGAGGGACGGTCCGGACCAGGCGCCGCGCATCCGCGCATCACCGCCTCGAAGGCCGTATTGAAGCGGATGTCGTAAGGCGCGTGCTTGATGGTGCGCCTCAGCCGTTTCGGCACGTGGAAGTCATCGAGCGGGATGACACCTCGGATCTCGGGCTCGACCCAGAANATATCCGGGTCTTCGGCACTTTCGGCCATGGGAAANAGGCCGGCCGCATAGGCCCGCAGGAGAATCTCCGGTGTCANTTGTCCTGCAGGCAAAGCGGGGTCTCCCGTTTTGTCCGGCCGCACTTCCGGCTGTCAGTCTGTGTCCTTGCGGGCCAGAAACTTCTCGAGCCAGTGAATGTCATAGTCGCCGTTGGCGATGTCGGGATTGGCCAGAAGGTCCCTGAAGAGCGGGATGGTGGTGTTGATGCCGTCCACGACGAACTCGTCGAGCGAGCGGCGGAGCCGCATCATGCACTCCACGCGGTTCCGTCCGTGCACGATCAGCTTGCCGATCAGGCTGTCGTAATAGGGCGGGATNTTGTAGCCCTGATAGACGCCGGAATCGACGCGCACGCCNAGGCCACCCGGCGGGTGATAATGGGTGATCGTGCCGGGTGAGGGCACGAAGGTGCGCGGATCTTCCGCATTGATGCGGCACTCGATGGCGTGGCCCGAGAAGCGGATATCCTTCTGGGTCACCGACAATCCGCCGCCAGAGGCGACGCGGATTTGTTCNTGCACCAGATCGATACCGGTGATCGCCTCGGTCACCGGGTGTTCCACTTGCAGGCGCGTATTCATCTCGATGAAATAGAACTCGCCGTTCTCGTAGAGGAACTCGACCGTACCGGCGCCGCGATATTTCATCTTGCGCATAGCCGCAGCGCAAATCTCGCCGATTTCGCTGCGTTGGGCTGCATTCAGGGACGGGGAATTGGCTTCTTCCCAGACTTTCTGGTGACGACGCTGCAGCGAGCAGTCGCGTTCGCCCAGATGCACCGCGTTGCCTTCGCCNTCNCCCATCACCTGGATCTCGATGTGGCGCGGCTTGGCGAGNTACTTCTCGATATANACGGCTTCGTTGCCGAAAGCNGCACCCGCTTCCGAACGGGCGGTCGAAAGCGCGATCGACAGTTCGTCGGCGTTGTTNGCCACCTTCATGCCGCGGCCNCCGCCGCCGGCAGTCGCCTTGATGATCACCGGNTAGCCGATCTCGTCGGCGATNGTCTTCGCGTCTTCGTCGGTGGTGATNTCGCCTTCAGAGCCAGGAACGACNGGNATGCCGAGNTCNGCGGCNGTNTTNTTGGCGGTNATCTTGTCGCCCATCAGCCGGATATGTTCGGCGGTNGGGCCGATAAAGGTCAGNCCNTGNGCTTCCAGGATGTCGGCGAACTTGGCGTTTTCCGACAGGAAGCCGTAACCGGGGTGAACCGCATCCGCACCGGTAATCTCGCAGGCTGCGACGATCTGGTGGATGTTGAGATAGCTTTCGCGTGAGGGCGGCGGGCCAATGCACACGCTCTCATCGGCCAGACGCACATGCATGGCGTCCTGGTCAGCGGAGGAATGGACGGCAACCGTCTGGATGCCAAGCTCCTTGCAGGCGCGCAGGACGCGCAGTGCAATTTCGCCGCGATTGGCGATGAGGACTTTGGAGAACATCGGATTACTCGATCATCACNAGAGGTTCGCCATACTCGACCGGCTGGCCGTCGGCCACCAGGATCTCGACAATCTTGCCCGAGCGCGGCGAAGGGATCTGGTTCATGGTTTTCATGGCTTCGATGATGAGAAGCGTCTGACCTTCGGTCACGGACTGGCCAACCTCGATGAAGGCGCGTGCGCCGGGCGAGGGCGCCATATACGCTGTTCCGACCATCGGCGAAGGAACGGCATTACCGGACGAGGCAGGCTTGGCGGCCGGCTCTGCTGCCGCTGGAGCCGCCGCAGGCGCCGGAGCGGGCGCTGCATAGGCCTGCGGCATGACGGGCGTGCCGTTGCGCGAGACGCGGATGCGCAGATCGTCCTGCTCGACCTCGATTTCGGTCAGATCGGTTTCGTTCAGGATGGTGGCCAGATCTCGGATCAGCGCCTGGTCCACGGCCGGTTTCTTGGTCGACATCGGGTGTTGCCTTCTCGTTGGCCTCGCGGCGGATTGGTGCCGGGGCGTTTGTACTGATCGGGACGCATCGCCTTCATGCAAGCTTTAAGCCGATCAGGCAAGGAACCTGTTCCCGGAAAGGGATTGAAGGCTCCTAATAGCGGCTGGTTCGGCTCGTCAAGCCACGCCGGGCATAAATCGGCTTAAAATACGTCTCCGTCTACTAAAATCGGCCTCAGCATACAGTGGAGTTGCAGGCACGCAAATTGGCGACTTTTTCCTCCAGAACATCAGCGCCCAGCGCGCCGAACACGGCTTCGTCGCCGACGATGTAGGACGGTGTGCCGTTGATTCCAAGCTGATCGGCCAGCGAATAGGCCTGCTTGATGGATTCGGTGACCTCGGGCGTATCCATTCCGGCGCGGAGCTTTTCCTCGTCGGCGCCAAGNTTGAGAGCCAGATCGATGGCGCTNTGCTCGGTGGCGCGCCCATCCGANCCCANCAGCGTGCGATGGAANTCGCCNTATTTCTCCGGCATCAGCTTGCGGAAGGACATGGCGACACGGTGGGCAGCGAGCGAATCCGGTCCGAGGATCGGGAATTCCTTGAGCACGAAACGAACCTTGTCATCACCTTCGATGATCGCGTTCATGTCTTCGAGCGCATGTTTGCAATAGCNACAATTGTAATCGAAGAACTCGACGATCGTGACGTCGCCATCCGGATTGCCCAGAACGATGTCCTGCGGATCGGCCGTCAGCGCGTCCTTGTTGGCGATGATGGCTGCCTTGGCCTTCTCGGAAGCCTCGGCTTCCTGCTTGGTCTGAAGCGCGGTCTGCATTTCCTGCAGAATTTCCGGGTTCGCCAGCAGATACTCGCGGATGAATGCGCCCATCTCTTCCTTCTGCGCATCGTCGAGCGCGAAGGCCGGTGTGACAAAAGCGGTGGAGGCCGCGAGAACGGCGGCCATTGCGCCGGTNGTCAGTTTCTTGAACATTGTTGTTCCCTTTCCGCGCACACCGATTTGGGATCGGGCGCTGATCGTATGGTTCATCTTACTTGGCCACAGCCAGAATGTCGCTTGCGCGGCGGCCGCCGGGCGTTCCCTTGGGCAGGCGCTGGAGCGCGCGGGCGGCAAAGACCTGCGCTTCGCGCATCGAGCCGGCCCGGAAATGGCCTTCCGCCATCGCCAGATCCGCATTGCCGATATCGCCTGCCAGTGCATAGGCCTGCGACAGGTGCAGATAGGCGTTGAGATTGTCTTGGTCCGTCTGGATAGCTNCCCGGAAACTGTCGATCGACTTCTTGGCATTTTCCGGTTTACCCGTCGAAAGCAGCGCGAAGGCATAGCGCGAGCGGATAAGCCCGTCGGGATCCTTGGCAAGTTTCATGGCGCGGGCAAACGCGTTCGCCGCGTCCTCCGGTTGACGAAGTTTCAGAAGGATCTCGCCGCGAAATTCGTGGAAATAGCCGTTGTTGGGTGCGGACTTGATAAGCGCATCCATCTTTGAAAGCGCCGAACGCGAGTTGCCCGAAAGATCGGTGGCGATGGCATCGCCATATCGGTAGGCAAGCGATGAGCGGTCGCGTCCGACGGTTCGGGCCACGGCGGCCGCGCCGCCGGAAAAGGCGGCGATCTTGGCGCGCGCCAACTGGTGGCGCTGCAACAGCGCCGGCGGATCGCTTTTGTCGAAATAGGGGCTCTCATGAGCAAGCGTTTCGAGCATGGCGATGCGCTCGCGCGGCAGCGGGTGACTGACCTGATAGGGATCGACCTGAACGCCCGCGAGCGCCAGGCTCGAGGAGAAGCGTTCGAAAGTGGTCAGCATGCCTTTGGTCGACTGCTTGGTGGCACGGAGATATTTCGCTGCAGCCTGGTCGGCGTTCATTTCTTCCGAGCGGCGATAGCTCAACAATCCCCGCATGGCGATGCCGGGAGCGGCGGTCACAAGCGCGCCGCCCGCTGACGTGCCGTTGCGCGAACCCGCCACGGAACCCGCGGCCATCGCGCCGATGCCCAAAAGCCCGCCGACGATGGCCATGGTGCGCGCGCGTTCCATCTGTTCGCGCAGGCGCTGCTGATGGCCGCCGGCCAGATGCCCGGTTTCATGGGCGAGCACGCCGATGATCTCGTTGGGCGTTTCGGCGGCCATGATCGCGCCGGTGTTGACGAAGATGCGCCGTCCGGCAACGAAGGCGTTGAAGGATTCGTCGTTGACGAGAACCACCTCGATGCCACGCCGCGAAAGGCCCGCGGCCTGAAGGATCGGAGAGATATAGTCCTTCAGAAGCGACTCGATCTCGGCATCTCGGATAACGGCAACGCGCCCCTGCTGGGCATGTGCGGGTTGTGCAACGAAGGGCAGGACGAGGGACGTGGCGATAACCGCTCGGCTTGCAAAACGGCCGGTCAGTTTCGCAATCGATCGGGCGGGATTGAAGAGTTTTCGCATCATCAGTCCGTATTAAACGCCTGTTGCCCAAATGGAAATGGGCGCGGACCAAGCTTCGCTTCGTCTCGCAGTCTTGTGATCGCCATGACAATGGGGCAATTGTGCGACCGGATCCAGAGATGTGCCTGATCGTTGCAGTATCGATCGGGCCGATGTTGCAGACAAACCACCCGGAGACAGGATGACACGCCAGAAGCGCCCCAGCGTCGAGCCGTTCCACGCCATGGACGTTCTCGCCGAAGCCACGCGGTTGAAGGGCGAGGGGAANCACGTTGTTTCACTCGCCGTCGGCCAGCCGGCCCATCCCGCGCCGAAGCCCGCACTGGAAGCAGCNAAGAAGGCGCTGGAAGCGGGCCGCATCGGCTATACCGACGCGCTCGGCACGGCTGGTCTGCGCAAGGCAATCGCGGGTCACTATCAAAGCCGCCACGGCGTTTCGGTTGATCCCGGGCGGATTGCGGTCACCAACGGGTCTTCNGCGGGTTTCAATCTGACGTTCCTGCAGTTCTTCGTGCCGGGCGAAACAGTGGCGATCTCGCGGCCNGGCTATCCNGCCTACCGCAATATTCTNGCCGCCCTCGGTCTCAACGTGGCNGAAATCCCGGTGGGTGCGGAGACGCATTATGTCCTGACCCCTGCNGCGATCGAGGCNTGGGAGCGCNACAACGGCACCAANGTGGATGGCGTGATGGTGGCAAGCCCCGCCAATCCGACAGGCACGGTGACCTCGAAAGCCGATCTCAAGGCGCTGGCGGACTGGTGCGAGGCGCGAGACGCGGTCTTCATCTCCGACGAGATCTACCACGGGCTGACGTTTTCGGGTGAAGAGACGACAGCGCTCGAAGTCTNCGACCGGGCCATCGTCATCAATTCGTTCTCGAAATATTTCTGCATGACCGGCTGGCGTGTCGGCTGGATGGTGTTGCCCGAGGATTTGGTACGCCCCGTCGAGTGCCTGTCCCAGAGCCTCTATATCAGCGCACCCGAACTCTCCCAGATCGCCGCCGAAGCGGCCTTCGACGGGATTGCCGAGATGGAGGAGGTGAAGGCGGGCTATGCGAAAAACCGCGAGCTTCTCGCCCGTCGGCTGCCCGAACTCGGCCTGCCGCTGGCGGCCCCCATGGACGGCGCCTTCTACGCGCTGTGCGACGTCTCGCGATTCACCAATGATTCNATGANTTTCGCCAAGCGCATGNTGCGGGAGACNTTCGTTGCGGCNACGCCCGGTCGCGACTTCGATCCGGTCGAAGGCCACCGGTTGATCCGNTTTTCCTATGCGGGAAGCTATGCNGAAATGGAGACCGCGCTTGCACGCATGGAAGCNTGGCTTCCCGATCAGGGCTGAGGCGAACGACATCGAGCAACGAAAAAAGCCGGCGAGTTGATCGCCGGCTTTTCTGTCTGGTCAGTGTGGCAAGGCTCAGAAGAACCCGCCGCCGCCGCGGCGCTGCCACCAGCCGCCCTTCTTGGGCTTTTCGTCTTTCTTCTCTTCGCTGCTCGACGAGGTAACGACGGGCGCGGTTGCGATGGCCGAGAGATCGGTCTGCGCCTTGCGGTCACGCTTCGGCGTGTCCTCGCNGTCGGCTGAAGCTTCGGTCGCTACCGGCTCTTCCTCGACGACGGGTGCGGTTGCCGCAGCAGCCACCGCAAGTTCCTCGACCGGCTTGGGTTCTTCGGCAGGCTTGTCTTCCGCCTTCGCATCAGCGGCCTCGGCTGCTTCCTTCTCGGCATCAGCCTTCTTGGAGCGGCTGCGGCGCGTACGCGTCGGCTTCTTCTTCTCTTCTTTCTTGCCGTCGTCAGCCTCAGCTTCGACCTTGGCTTCGCCGGANGCCGGAGCCTCTTCGGTCTTCACCTCGGCGTCCGCTTCTGCGGCTGCGACAGCCGGTTCTGCTTCAGGCTTCTGTTCCGGCTTGGGATCGGGCTGCGGAGTCGTATCGATCTCCTCGTCGTCCCCTTGCTGGTTGTTGTCGTCGTTGGACTGACGGTTGTCGTCGCGGTTGCGGCGTCCGCCGCGCTTGCCGCGCCGGNGCTTCTTGCCCGAACGGTTCTGGTCGTTGTCGTCGCCGTCCTGGCCGGAAGCATTCGACCGGCCGTCAGAACCGTCATTGTCGGAATCATCGTCGTCCGAATCATCGTCATTTGACTGATCGTCCGAGCCCTGCGCGTTGTTGTCGCCATCATTGCCGCGGCGACCGCGACGACGACGCCGACGACGGCGGCGGCCGGACTTGCCGTTGTCATCATCCTGGTTGCGATCGCCATCCGATGAAGTCGAACGAGCTTCAGTCGCCTCTTCCTCGTCATCCGTTTCGACCACGACCTCGTCGTCGGCCTCTTCCTCGTAGGAGGGNCTGTTGGCGTGGATGTGTTCCATGGTGACGGGATTATCGACCGGCGCGCCACGATCGATTGCGAAATGCTGGCCGCCCACATCAGGGTCGGAGCCAAAGGCAATCGTCAGACCGAAGCGTGTTTCCAGGTCGATGATCGTGTCGCGCTTGTTGTTGAGCATGTAGAGCGCGGTTTCNCCGGTGGTGCGCACCGTGATGTGGTGCGTGGTGTGCTTGAGCAGGTATTCCTCGATCCCGCGCAGCACATGGAGTGCCACGGAGGAGGGGGAGCGCACGTGGCCGGTGCCGCCGCAATTGGCGCAGACCTGCATCGTGCTTTCGAGCACGGAGGCGCGGATACGCTGGCGCGACATTTCCAGCAGACCGAAATGCGAGATGCGGCCGACCTGGATGCGGGCCCGGTCGTGCTTCAGGCACTCCTTGACCTTCTTTTCCACCGCACGGTTGTTGCGGTTTTCTTCCATGTCGATGAAGTCGATGACGATCAGGCCGGCGAGGTCGCGCAGACGCAGCTGGCGGGCCACTTCCTCAGCGGCCTCCAGGTTAGTCTGGAGCGCGGTGTCCTCGATCGAGTGCTCGCGCGTCGACCGGCCGGAGTTGACGTCGATGGCGACCAGCGCCTCGGTCTGGTTGATGATGATGTAGCCGCCGGATTTCAGCGTCACCTGCGGCTGGACCATCTTGTCGAGCTGGGCGTCGATGCCGGAGCGTGCGAAGATCGGCATGAGATCCTTGTAGGGCTGAACCACCTTGGCGTGGCTCGGCATCAGCATCTTCATGAAATCCTTGGCTTCGCGGTAGCCTTCCTCGCCGGAGACGACGATCTCGCTGATATCCTTGTTGTAGAGGTCGCGGATCGAACGCTTGATGAGNGANCCTTCCTCATAGACGAGCGCGGGTGCGGTCGACTTGAGCGTGAGATTGCGGACATTGTCCCACAGCCGCATCAGATATTCGAAGTCGCGCTTGATCTCGACCTTGGTGCGGTTGGCGCCCGCGGTGCGCAGGATNACGCCCATGCCCTGCGGNACTTCCAGTTCGCGCGCAATCTCCTTGAGACGCTTGCGGTCGGTGACATTGGTNATCTTGCGGGAGATGCCGCCGCCACGCGCGGTGTTCGGCATCAGAACCGAATAACGGCCGGCGAGCGAGAGATAGGTCGTCAGGGCCGCGCCCTTGTTGCCGCGCTCTTCCTTGACGACCTGTACCAGGAGGATCTGCCGGCGCTTGATCACTTCCTGGATGCGGTACTGCTTGCGCTGCTTGCGGCGCGAACGGTCCGGCACTTCTTCGAGCGCGTCTTCCGAGCCGACAGATTCGACCTTGGCCTTCGGGCCGTCGCCGTTGTCGTCGCTGTCATCATCAGCATCGTCGTCATCGTCCGAACCGACCTTCTCGACAGGCTCGGAGATTTCGTCGGCCTCGACTTCAGCCGCCATTGTGTCGGGCTTCTTGTCGTCGTCCGATTGTTCATCGGAGGCATCGTTCGGGGTCTCGAGCGATTCTGCAACGATGTCGGCGGGGTTTTCGGCAACCGGCACATCGGACGGCTGATCGTCCGATGCCGCTTCGGCTACCTCCGGGGTGTTCTCCGACGCATTGTCGTCGGAAGCAGTGTTCTGATCGGTGTTTTCGTCCGATGCGGCTGCCGTATCCTTCGACTTGCGGCGCGACCGCCGTGAGCGACGGGACCGGCGTTCCTTGCCGTCCTCGTCATCGCCCGAAGCTTCNGNGGCTTCCTCGTTCTTGTCTTCTGCGTCGGCGTCGGCGTCGTCGTTATCGTCGCTGTCGTTCTGGTCGCTGGCCTTGTTGGCGTTCCTGTCTTTCGACTTGCCCTTACGGCCGCGGGACGACTTGGCGGGACGTTCGTCCTCGTCGTCATCCTCTGCGCGGGCTTCGGCGGCTTCTTCTTCGAGAAGAGCCTGACGGTCGGCGAGCGGGATCTGGTAGTAGTCGGGGTGGATTTCGGAGAAGGCGAGAAAGCCGTGACGGTTGCCGCCGTAATCGACGAATGCGGCCTGGAGCGAGGGCTCCACACGGGTCACTTTGGCCAGGTAGATGTTTCCACGCAGCTGCTTCTTGTGCTGCGATTCGAAATCGAATTCCTCTATGCGGTTTCCACGAACGACGACGACGCGGGTCTCCTCGGGATGGGAGGCGTCGATGAGCATTTTCTCAGACATATAGTTGGTGCTCCTCGCCACTGGGCGACCGAGCTCCGTCCGGGTGCGCGTGAGCGTCTTCCCGGATTTCGCAGGGCGGGCGTGGCGGATGAATGAAGGTCCGGGCCGGGGACGGGCGCGTCATGCAATTCGGGCAGCGGCAATGCCGCTGGCTTTTNGTGAATTGCTGTTTTTCGCTGTTGCACCATCGAATGGCCGGCCGGATATACCTATAATTGTGATCCTTGCGGATCGATGAATTCCCGTTTCCGGGATGCGGGCAGTCTCGCCGCGCATGTTGGCAAGCTGGCTTGCCGGACTTCTACAAACGTTCGACCTCGGACGCACCGATTGGGTATCTACGCACCCGGGTCGTATAAATTTTCGCTCGGGGCTCCTGCCGGGGTTTTTACCTCTGCCCGGAAGCCCTTCATCGAGATGCAAAGCCCATGGACGACGACCGCTCCGCCTTTCNAACCGCCTGTTTTCCGTTGGTTCGGAACGTGGCGATCAGGGGTTGGCAGGTCCGTCAAAACTTTGCCTCCATCTAGGCTTTTATGTTTTGTGCGACAATCTGGCAAGCCGAAAAACTATCGCCGCTCATATGGTTGGCGCGGATTGGTGCATAACATGCCGCAGCGGAACGCAGCTTGCGCGCGAGGACGTGTCGGGCCCTCATAAGTGAGGGGAAACAGCCTTTTGTGCCCACAGAACGATATATCGGGACTGCCGCGGAGAAGGCGAATCGGTCATTTTTCGCGGCAATTGCGGCAGGGCTCACGGGCCGGTTGAAAGGGAACCATGACAGGACGGGGAAGAATTGGCGCGAAAGCCCTGGTTGCCTCCATTGTGATGATGGTGTGCCTCGGCATTTCGCCGGCTGCCCTTGCGCAGAGTGCCGCGCCGCCCGCACTGAAGCAGGAGGACGGCGCGAAACCCGCGCTCGCCTTTGCGGCGCGCGTCGCGGCCGACGAGGCGCGGGCCCGCATGATCATCGAGTTCGAATCCAAACCGGATTTTACCATCCGCTATCTTGAGCGCCCCGATCGTATCGTGGTGGATCTGTCACCAGTGACCTTCGGGTTCGATGCCAAGTCGGTGGAGGCGCGTGGTCTGATCGGCTCGATTCGTTACGGCGGCGCCGGCGAAGGGCGCTCGCGTCTCGTTCTGGGGCTGAAAGCGCCTGCGCGGCTCGATGCCGCCAAGATCGAGCCGATGGAAAGCGGTGCCGGGTTCCGCCTGCTGCTCGACGCTGTCGCAACTGGCCGCGAGGCGTTTTCGGAGCTGGCCGCCAACACCGACTGGAACATCGCGGTCAAGGGCGCGCGCTCCACGGGGGGCGGGGAAGGGGGCAGCAAGCCCTTCACCGTTGTCGTCGATGCAGGCCACGGAGGCATCGACAGCGGCGCGGAAGGTGTGAACGGCACGAAGGAGAAAGACGTCACGCTCGCCTTTGCCGAGGCGCTCGAGGACGCTCTTTCGGATCTCGATGACATCAAGGTGGTCATGACACGCACGACGGACGAGTTCATCTCCCTCTCGGGCCGTCTGCGTGCGGCACACGCGGCTGATGCCGACCTGTTTCTCTCGCTGCATGCCGATTCGATCCGTATACGCCGTCTGCGCGGCGCGACAGTGTACACACTCTCCGACCGTGCCTCCGATGCCGTTGCCGCTACACTGGCCGCGGAAGCCAATCATGACGAGGCGGTCGTCGGCGACCAGTTCGAGCAGGCGCCGGAATCCGTGGCCGGAATTCTCGTCGATCTGGCGCGAAACGAGACGCGGGTATTCTCGACCGGGCTTGCGGGAGAGATCATCGAATCGTTCGAGGGCGAGGTGAACCTGATCAAGAATCCGCATCGCCAGGCGGGCTTCCGGGTCTTGCAATCGGCCGACCTGCCTTCCGCCCTTGTGGAACTCGGCTATCTGTCCAACCCCGAGGACGAGAAACTCCTGACCGACGAGGCATGGCGCCAGAGCACGGCCGCGCTGCTTGCGCAGTCGATAAGCGCTTATAGGGAAACGATTTTGGCTGCCGGAAAACGATAAAGTGATATGGAAAGCGGGTGCGCCATGTTAGATTCGGGGCGTGGCAACGTCGCAACACCCGTGATTCCCCTGCGCTGGCAGATTGGGCAGAACCCCGATCCGGCCCTAATTTGCGCACATTGTCCGGGCTTAGGCGTTGCAATTGTGTCCGGTATTCCCGGCCTGGCCATAGGTGGGTGCGCAGGCACGTGTGTTTAACCGCAAGCGGTATGTAAGCGAATGTTTCGACTGATCGGCTATTTCTTCGGCATCGGCGCGGTGCTGTTCCTGATCGTTGCGGCCGGTGTCGCATGGTATCTGGGCGATATCACCAAGGATCTTCCGGATTACGAGGTGCTTAACAGTTATGAGCCGCCGGTGACCACGCGCATGCATGCTTCCGACGGTGAGCTGATGGCCGAATACGCCTCGCAGCGCCGGCTCTACCTGCCGATCCAGGCCATTCCCGACCGCGTGAAGGCCGCTTTCATCTCGGCCGAGGACAAGAACTTCTACACCCATCCGGGCGTCGACCCGGTCGGCCTGTTCCGTGCGGTCGTAGTCAATATCCAGAACCTCGGCTCCGGCCGTCGTCCTGTCGGTGCCTCGACCATCACACAGCAGGTGGCAAAGAATTTCCTCCTCTCCGCCGACCAGACCATTTCGCGTAAGGCCAAGGAAGCGATTCTGTCCTTCCGTATCGAGCAGGCCTATTCCAAGGACCGCATTCTCGAACTCTATCTCAACGAGATCTTCTTCGGGATGAACTCCTACGGCATCGCTGGTGCGGCGCTGACCTATTTCAACAAGTCGGTCAACGANCTCACCATCGCTGAAACNGCCTATCTCGCCGCGCTGCCCAAGGCGCCGTCGAACTACCATCCGTTCCGTCACACCGAGCGGGCGCTGGAGCGCCGCAACTGGGTGATCGATCGCATGGTCGAAAACGGCTATGTCGCAGCCGCCGATGGCGCGGAAGCCAAGAAGCAGCCGCTCGGCGTGACCCCGCGGTCTTCCGGTTCCTATCTCTTTGCCTCGGANTATTTTTCCGAGGAAGTCCGCCGCGAACTGCTGGACCGTTANGGNGANAAGGCGCTNTACCAGGGGGGNCTTTCGGTTCGCACGACGCTTGATCCGCATCTCCAGGTTCTCGCCCGCAAGGCGTTGCAACACGGCCTCGTCAATTTCGACGAGCGCCGCGGTTTCCGCGGGCCTGTTGCCACCGTCGACGTGTCGAACGACTGGGGCAAGGCGGTCAGCGAGATCGATCCGCTGCGNGATGTGCCGGAATGGAAACTCGGCGTGGTGCTCGCCGCCACCAGCGAGGACATCGAGATCGGCCTNCGNCCGGAGCCNCAGGTCTCCGGCGCCGTCGGTGAAGANCGCGATACGGCCGTNATCCGTCCGGAAGACATGAAATGGGCGTTCCGCCTCAATCGCGAGGGCAAACGCGGCACGGTCAAGACGCCCGACCAGGTNCTCTCCGTGGGTGATGTGGTCTATGTCGAGCCCCGCAAGGACGANGAAGGCACNACCCGCTACCGGTTGCGCCAGCCGCCNAAAGTNCAGGGCGGCCTGGTGGCCATGGACCCGCATACCGGCCGCGTGCTCGCCATGGTCGGCGGCTTCTCTTTCGCCCAGTCGGAGTTCAACCGCGCCACCCAGGCGATGCGCCAGCCGGGGTCTTCTTTCAAGCCCTTCGTNTACGCGGCTGCGCTCGACAACGGCTACACGCCTGCNTCNGTCATCATGGACGCGCCGATCGAGATCGTCTCCGGCGGCGAGGTCTGGCGTCCGAAGAACTATGGCGGCGGTTCGGCCGGTCCCTCGACCCTGCGTCTCGGTATCGAAAAGTCGCGTAACCTGATGACCGTGCGTCTGGCCAAGGACATGGGCATGAACCTCGTGGCCGAATATGCCGAGCGTTTCGGCGTATACGACCACATGCTCCCNGTTCTTGCGATGTCGCTCGGTTCGGGGGAAACGACCGTTCTGCGCATGGTCTCGGCCTATTCCGTGTTTGCCAATGGCGGCAAGCAGATCAAGCCGTCGCTCATCGACCGTATTCAGGACCGTTACGGCAAGACCATCTTCAAGCACGAGGAGCGTCAGTGCGATGCCTGCGTGGCAACTGCCTGGCTTGGACAGGACGAGCCTGAAGTCATCGACGAACGCGANCAGGTTCTNGATCCGATGACCGCCTANCAGATCACGTCGATGATGGAAGGCGTGGTCGAGCGCGGCACGGCAGCCAGCAAGGTCAATCTCGGCCGTCCGACCGCCGGNAAGACCGGCACCACCAACGAGGAGAAGGACGCCTGGTTCGTGGGCTTCACCCCCGACCTCGTCGCCGGCGTCTTCATCGGCTACGACAACCCGACCCCGATGGGCCGTGGTGCGACCGGCGGTGCGCTTGCTGCTCCCGTCTTCAACGAGTTCATGAATGCCGCCGTGGAAGGCACACGTCCTTCNGANTTCCGTATCCCGGATGGCATGAAGCTGATTGCCATCAACCGCAANACGGGCATGGAAGCCTATCCGGGCGAGCCTGGCACCATCATGGAAGCCTTCAAGCCCGGCACTGGTCCGTCCGATATCTANTCGGTCATCGGCATGGAAGATGTNGCGACCGGCGAGGANATNCTCCAGCANTCGCCGCAGGCCAGCCAGGCTGTNACATCGGGCTCAGGCGGCCTTTACTGANCGACCATTTGAACGCCAGCGGCCCGGTGTTTCACCGGNCCGTTTCGGTTTCTGGATGACNCTTCCGCCATCCTTTACAACAGGGGGTGCCGACCTTATGGTCCGCCCCGCTTGCGCCGGGACGTTTGGTGCCGTGCGCGCCGTTTCCAAATCACTCCGAAACGAAGGATTAGAATACACCATGCGTGCAGAGACACAGGATGTGGTCGACGAAATCAAGCAGGCCGTAAGCCTGCTGAGGAGGCATCTTTGACTGGGAACCGTCCCTGAAAAGACTGGATTGGCTCAACGCCAAGGCGGAAGACGCTTCCCTGTGGGATGATCCGGCAGAAGCCCAGAAGCTGATGCGCGAGCGCCAGCAGCTCGAAGACGGCATTACCGGCATCCGTCGGCTGGAAACGCAGCTCTCCGACAACCTCGAACTCATCGAACTGGGCGAAGCCGAGGACGACAAGGAGATCGTCGAGGAAGCCGAGAAGTCGCTCAAGGAGATGCGGACCGAGGTCAATCGCCTGCAGATCGAATCGCTTCTTTCGGGCGAGGCCGATTCCAACGATACCTATCTCGAGGTCCACTCCGGTGCCGGCGGTACNGAGAGNCAGGANTGGGCGAGCATGCTGTTGCGCATGTACTCCCGCTGGGCCGAGAAACACGGCATGAAGATCGATGTCATGGAAGTCCATGACGGTGAAGAAGCGGGCATCAAGTCGGCCACTCTGCTNATCAAGGGCCACAATGCCTATGGCTGGCTCAAGACTGAGGCCGGCGTGCACCGCCTNGTGCGCATCTCGCCCTATGACAGCGCCGCGCGCCGTCACACCTCGTTTTCCTCGATCGACGTCTATCCGGTGATCGACGACACGATCCAGATCGACGTCAACGAGAGCGACTGCCGCATCGACACCTATCGCTCGTCCGGCGCCGGTGGCCAGCACGTCAACACCACCGATTCGGCCGTGCGCATCACCCACATCCCGACAGGGATCGTGGTGCAGTGCCAGCAGGAGCGTTCGCAGCACAAGAACCGTGCCAAGGCATGGGACATGNTGCGCGCCCGTCTTTACGAGGCTGAACTTCAGAAGCGCGAGGAAGCGGCCAACGCCGAGAACGCCACNAAGACCGATATNGGCTGGGGNCACCAGATCCGCTCCTATGTTCTCCAGCCCTATCAGCTGGTCAAGGATCTGCGGACCGGCACGGAAAGCACCAGCCCGCAGAGCGTGCTCGACGGCGATCTCGATGAGTTCATGGAAGCCGCGCTCGCCCAGCGCGTCTATGGCGGCGGCGAGGAAGTCGAGGACATCGACTGATCCGGTTTACGTTTTGCAAGGCCTGATACATCAAACCCCGCCGCAGGCAGCTTCGGCGGGGTTTCTTTTGGCCGGCGAGCGCACGGCTTTCCGCCGCTGATCCGATGGTTTGAGCGTCCGAGCGTATTGTAATGAAAAGCGTATTCATTCGGTGGGACAGGCGTCGTTAACAAGACTGATAGGTTTCGCGGTATCTAATAAAGCGAAACAAAAAAGAGCTTGTCCATGTCGTATTTCAGACTATCCCGCCGCCGCTTTCTTACATCCGTATCGATGGCGGCAGCATCTCTTCCTTTTCTGNCGCGCATTGTATCTGCTGAAACGNTGCCGCCNTCACGGATTTCTGCNGTTGAAGTCCCGCCGGGNCAAATCGNCAGCGCCGTGGCCGANCTGGACAGTATCGTCGAAGACATCAANGACCGCAGTGGCGTTCCGGGCATCGCTGTTGCGGTCGTCCATGGTGGCGAGACGCTGTATGCGAAAGGCTTCGGCCAGCGTGGTGACGACAAGGAGGTCACCCCGGAGACGGTTTTCCAGTTGGCCTCGCTGTCCAAGCCCGTCGGCGCGACTGTGGTAGCCCGTCAGGTCAGCCGGGATATCGTATCGTGGGACAGCAGGATGCGCGACCTGTTGCCCTGGTTCGAGCTTTCCGATCCCGAGGTGACCGAGCGTCTGACGATCGGCGATCTCTACAGTCACCGATCCGGGTTGCCGGACCATGCCGGGGACGACCTGGAAGATTTGGGCTTTGAACGCCGGACCATTCTCGAGCGCCTGAGATACCAGCCGCTTTCGCCGTTTCGCATCAGCTATGCCTACACCAACTTCGGCCTGACTGCCGCTGCGGAGGCCGTAGCAGAAGCATCGGACACGGATTGGGCCGAGCTTTCGGAGGAGGCCTTGTTCCAACCGCTCGGCATGACGAGCACCAGCGCCCGATTTGCCGATTTCATGAAGCGGGAAAACCGGGCAATCCCATACGCCAGAACAGCGGATGGATTTTCACCCCTTCATCAGCGCCAGCCTGATGCCCAGTCGCCCGCCGGCGGCGTCAGTTCATCGGTCATCGACATGGCGAGCTGGATGAAAATGGTGCTGGCCGATGGTGGTGATCTCATTCGTCCCGAAGCTCTGCAGCCTGCAATCAGCCCGCAAGTCGTCTCGTCCAGTCCTCACAGTCCGGATGAACGTGCCGGATTTTACGGCTTCGGTTTTGGTGTGAACATAGGCCCGTCCGGTCGGGTGATACTCAGTCATTCCGGAGCTTTCATACTCGGGGCAGCGACCCATTTTTCGCTTATACCATCCCTCGGTGTGGGGATCGTGGTTCTTTCCAACGCCGCACCGGTCGGCGCCGTGGAAGCGATCGGTGCAAGTTTCACCGAACTGGTGCAGACGGAGGCTGTCACCCGCGACTGGTTCACCGGCTACGAGGCGATCTTTGCCGGATTTTACAAACCGCTTGGCAAGACCGCCGGCAAATCACCTCCGCAGAACGCGGGGCCNACGCCTTCCGACAGCTATTTCATCGGACGTTATCACCACCCGTATTTCGGAACAGTCGAAGCGCGGGAAAATGAGGGAGATGGTCTCGTGTTGCTTGCGGGCCCTGACCCCACAAGATTTCCGCTCAAGAAGTGTGACGGAGCAACAATGGTGTTCGACATCAATACCGAAAATGCACCTGCGGGATCACGCTCGACGGCTGTATTTTCGGGCGAGGGGGCACAGGCCGATACGCTGCAGATTGAACTGCTCGATCTAAACGGGCCGGCACTCTTCGACCGGGTCTGTTAGGATCTGCGAACGGCTCTGGAAGGAACTGCGCCTCCTCGCAGACAGCGAAAACCCCGCCGGAGGCTGATACGGCGGGGTTNCCTTCTGGACCGATCCGGCTTCTCTGGACACGGCGAAGACCGGAGCGGCCAAGCGGATTCTGGAATGTGTCGAACCCGTCCGTCTGGTCCCGAAAGGCCGAACGGTGGTTTCCCCACCGGGTATGGGCTCCCGGCGGGAAGTCATGCGCGGGGGATGGCCGTCAGTTCACCATCGTCACGTTGTCAGCCACGAATTTCGAAGCCTTCTTCTCCCAGGATATTTTCACCTTCTCGCCAGCCTTTAGCTTGGAATGCGAATAGCCCGCCGGCAGCATGTAGGTCGTCCCGTTATCGAGGGTGACGCTGCCCGCCTTGGCATCGACTGACTTGACCGTCCCGGTCGTCGTCATGGTTGCGGCGAATGCGGCCATCGGGGCGAGGGCGATCACGGTGGCTGTGGTGAGGGTGATAAGAGTACGCATGGCGATAACTCCCATATATGCCGGNCTGCCGNAGGCATATGGCCCGTATCGGACAGGGCCCGGCANTGATCGAANCCGTCTGGCTCTGTCGCGTCGCGGGCTCAAACCCGCCGGCAGGGTCCGGCTTCGAGAGCCAGAAATACGCCCGCGAAATTGCCCGCTCAAATGAACAATATTTAATTCTCGATGCCGCGGAGTGGCCGCAATTTCCCCGAAGCGGCTAGCCGAGCCGCGTTACCCGGCGCATGAGCATGGTTGTGGTTTCCCGGCGTAATCCAGGTGCGAGCCTCTCTATTTTTGGCGGGCCCGACTGCGGGGGATCGTGCGGAAAGTCCGGGCCGGAGCGTTCCGCTTTCTCCCGAGCTGAGCGACCTCCGTATTCTTGCTCACGATTGGCGGCCACACCTGGTTGCGGCCGTTTCGCTTTGCCGCGTAGAGCGCGGAATCCGCCGCGGCCAGCAATTCGCTGAAGCTGTGGCACGACACGGGGCCTGCCGCGACGCCCAGACTTGCAGTCACAACGGCACCAGGCCCCAATTCCTCATGCGGGATGGCAACATTTTCGATTTGCCGGCGGACACGCTCGGCAATACGTCCCGCTTCGCTCATGTCGGTAGACCGGAAGAGGAGAAGGAACTCTTCGCCGCCCAAACGGATCGCGAGGTCGCGCTCGTTTCGCAATTCAGCGGCAATGATCCCCGCCACTCTCTTCAGGCATACATCGCCAGCCGCGTGCCCGTAGCGGTCATTGAACGGTTTGAAATGATCGATGTCGACCATGACGACGGCAATCGGAGCATCCCGTCCTTCCGGGGTCGACCAGATGACGTCTACGACCTCATCGAGCCTGCGGCGATTTTCCAGTCCTGTGAGCGGATCCCGTTTCGCGACTTTTTCCGCGTTCTCGCGTCGTAGTTCTTCGCGCAGGCGGTTGAGAAAATTGAANCGCGTATCCTGTTCCATTCGCCGGTTGGCCAGCAAGCTGAGATATGCGCCCGACGCCATCATGCAGANGCCCGTGAATTTCACCTCAACGGGNGAATGTGCGGCCAAGAGGACCGTNGCGTAGCCNGCCGCCAGCACCATCGTCGATANAAANGCGAGGCGAAANCCGAAGCGTTGATTTATGTTCATGTACACGACGACCATGATCGCGAGGTACTGGTACTGGTCGGCGGCAGGGCCATCGTTCAGCACATATATCAACATGATCTGCGCAACCATGGCGAACGGAATGGCGGCTGCCGCCATTTCACGGGCCTGCTGATGCTTCGTCTTGGAGAACACGAAGCCGGACAGCAGAATGATCGGCGTGACCACCGCAAAATGGAGCGCGGATGCGAGCAATAGCGTGTCGGGGGTCAGCAGCAGATCNGCGATCAGGAAAACATTGTAGATAATGATCGCCGGGAGCACGCCTCTCGCCATGACTTTCCGGCGGTAGGAAGCCATCCTCTCGATGTAGAGCTCTTCGAGCGCAGGCGGAAAAGCAAGTCGATCGTGCTTTTTCTCCATATAAGCTTCAAGCATCGGTAGAGTGACCGAGCGACGAGACATGCACAGCTCCTGCGCGGACCGGACCGCGATTGTCCGCAGACTAAGGCTCTGCCGTTAATGAGGTTTCAACGGCGGGNGCAAAATTGGAACGTTCACAGGCGCGGGTGGTCGGAGAATTGGAGCAGACCGCCCATGATCCACAGGCGCGGAAAATCTGCGAGCCGGAAAAGCCACCAGTTCGTGTCGATGAGTCGGAGCGCGCTTAGGCGACGAGAAGCCGCCAGCCTGCGACAAGCCAGCCGGCGAAGAGGAGCATGATCGCCTGCTGGGATGGGCGGGACTTGGCGGTCACGCGCCGCCCTGGGGCTCCACGTTTCCGCTGCGCTGCAGGCGCAATGTCACGATCCAGCAGATCATCGCCCAGGCGGAGCCGACGGTCCATCCGGCGAGAACGTCCGTGGGCCAGTGAACGCCGAGATAGACGCGGCTGACACCGACCAGGATGACGACGAAAACCGCGACCAGCAGAATATAGATCCTCACGCGCCATTCGGGGCGCAGCCGGGCGAGCATTGCCGCAAGCGTGAGATAGACGATCGCCGCCATCATAGAATGGCCGCTCGGGAAACTGGCGGTGTGCACGTAGGAGCCATGCGGCACGAGATCGGGACGAGGGCGGTCGATTCCCATCTTCACGAAAGTGGAAATCAGGAGGCCGCCCGCGACGGCGACACCAACGGCAAACGCCGCGCGGGGCTTCTTGTCCATCACGAGAAAGCCGATGGTCGCGATCGTGATCAGAGTCAAGACGGCTGTGCCGCCAAGCGCGGTGAAATCGCGCATCATCTCCTCGAGCCAGGGTGGGCCCAGCGGATCGACTGGATTGCCGGGTGTTCGGAGCGCAAGCAGGATCGCCGTGTCGATGTGACTCGTCTCGCCNTCGATCACTTCGTCGGCGAGTGCGATAAAACCCCACACGGCAGCTGCAGGCACCATCAGTGCCACCACGACNGGCCACTCGCGNGCGCCCAGNCGCTTGACCGTATCGCTGATNCTGAAATTCAAGAATTTCTCCCCGTCCGTNNGCTGCCTTGNCGGCGCGTCTCCNCNGAAACCTAACGCCNGACCTNGCACAGCGTTCCGNNCGGAGGCAGGGGCATTCGCCGTGTCTTTTCGTCAAGAAAACATGAACGTGAGATAGGCGCTTCCNAATAGAAGAATAACCAGTCCTCCNCCGACAACNANNGCGAACAGAAGTGCGACCAATAAAACNCCGATGATGCCTCTTCTGCGTTCAGTGTTCGTGGCACGATTTTGCTCGCTCATGGAGATGAAGGTTAACAAAGATTCGTTAACTTCCGCCTATCATCAGTTCTAATGGTGACGTGATGAAATGATGCACAAGCATGGCGGTGTGGCATTGGCTGGTTCTACGAAATGAGCCAATACGCTTTGGCGTTTCCTGCCTTTAGCAGCCGTTCGCGAAACGCGACGACCGCTTGCGCGCACGAACATCACCTGAGGGCGAGATTGACGCACGATCGTCGTCATATTTTCAATTAACCTTTTGGAGCCGTACTTGATTGAATTGCCCACCATCTCAACAGGAGAACAGTTCGACCTGTGGATGCAAGGGCCAGATAATTGGAGGCGCCTTGCCAGCGACATCGCCGTCAATGAAGGCTTGGCTACAAGCGTCATGAGGTTGTTCGAAAACAGTACGAATCTTGTGGTGGATCTGGACGGTCATCACATACTGAAGGTGTTTCCGCCCATTTCATAGATCACAATTTTCAAGCGAGAAGAGCGCGCTCAGGTTCCTGGAAGGAAAATTGCGGACAACCATCCCGACAATCAAATCCGATGGGCAATTGCAAGGCTGGGACGAGAATACGATCTTCTAGCACCCAATGCGTTTATGTGTGCCGGCCGAGCTGGGCGCACGCAAGCCCTATTAAGGGGATATGGTGTCTCGGGCGGTCTATGTGATCCGGCTATGCGACGACGGCTTCTGATCTTGTCTCTTTTGCATGCAGAGAGCTATATCCGAAAGATCGATATTGAGGGCTGGCAAGAGCGGGTTGAGACGCTAGCGGATCTCGGCGAGGTGTGTTGGCCCGGCGCCCAGGACAGCGTGTAGCAAGCAACACCATGCTTCCGAGTGATAACCACGACATCTCCAATCACTTAAATCGGCGGGCAATACAGCTATCTCCCCAAACGCCGATGACGGTCACCCAAAAGCTGAATTTAGGCTCCAAAGCCTGGCTCAGCTTGCGCGCAGATCGGAAATGTAGATCCGCACCGCTTCCTGCACATGCCGGAAGCGGTCTCCGCCCAGATGCTTGCCGCCAAACCATCGCGTGACCACGATGATGTGGTCGCGCAATCCTTCCCGCTCCAGCATTCGCAGGATCACATTGCCCGCACCTGCCTCGCCGTCATCGTTCTTCAATGGCGCATCGTCAGTCATGAGGGCCCATGTGTTATGGGTGGCCTTGGCGAATTTCTTCTTGCGGCAAAGCTCCTTGATGAAGGCTTTGGCGTCCTCCTCGGAGGCGCAGGCTCCTCCCGAGACGGCATATTTCGAACCGCGGTCGCTTATGATGTTTTCGAGAATGCGCATCGTCGAGGCTTAGAATCCTCCGATGCCTGAGGCAAGGCTCATCTCTTCCTTGAATGCGGAGACGAAAATGGCACCGCAAAACCTCTGTCTTGCGGTGCCACAAAGCTCAGGACCACTCGTGTCGTCCGGTCTGCCGGACCCTAGAATTCGTCCCACTCGGCCACGGCCGCGGAACCGGCGGCCTTCGCCATCTTTCTGGGGGCCGGCGAGGGTACCGGTTTGTTGGAAGACGCCGCGAGACTGATATGGGGGGAGCCCGCGCGGTTGCCGGTATTCCCCAGGTGGAAGTCGTCGATCAGCCGGCGCAGGCGCGCTGTTTCCTGAGCGAGCGTCGCGCTTGCCGCATTGGTCTCTTCCACCATGGCGGCATTCTGTTGCGTGACCTGGTCCATCTGGTTGACCGCGGTGTTGACCTCGGACAGGCCGGTTGCCTGCTCCCTGGCGGAACTGGTGATTGCCTGCATGTGGTCGTTGACCGCGACAATGTTCTCCTGGATCGTGCGCAAAGCGTCGCCCGTCTCGCTGACGAGCTTCACGCCGACACCGACTTCTTCGGACGAATTGCGGATGAGCTCCTTGATCTCCTTGGCCGCCTGGGCGGACCGCTGGGCGAGCTCGCGAACTTCCTGGGCGACGACCGCAAATCCCTTGCCGGCTTCACCGGCACGGGCAGCTTCGACGCCTGCGTTGAGCGCCAGAAGGTTTGTCTGGAAGGCGATTTCATCGATCACGCCGATGATGTTCGAGATCTGGTTGGACGAGGTTTCGATACGCGACATGGCGCCGACCGCATCGGCGACGACCTTGCCTGAACGTTCGGCATTGTCGCTGGCCGTTGCCGCCGCACGGCGGGCCTCTTCCGCGCGTTCGGAGGAATTCTTGACGTTGGCGGTGATTTCATCGAGTGCGGCGGCCGTCTCCTCGAGCGAGGCTGCCTGCTGCTCTGTCCGCTTGGAGAGATCTTCCGCGCTCTGGCTGATCTCGCGCGTCCCCGTGTCGATCTGATCGGTGGACTGTGCCACTGCGCCGATGGTATTGCGCATCTGGTTGAGCGCATCGTTCATGATCCGGCGAAGCGCCTCGAAATCCGCCGAGAACGGTTCTTCCAGATTGAAGGAGAGGTCGCCCTGGGCGAGCTTTTCCAGGGCCGCGCCTATCGTGTTGACCGCGTGAACGCGCTCCGTCACATCGGTGGCAAACTTGACGACTTTCGTCACGTTGCCTTTGGCATCCAGGATCGGATTGTAGGACGCATTGATGACTACGACTTTGCCGTTCTTGCCATAGCGCGTGAATTCGGCCGACTGCAGTTCGCCCCGGCGCAACGCATTCCAGAATTCCTGGTAGTCCGGCGACTTCGCATATGCGGGATCGACCAGCATGCTGTGGTGGCGCCCCTTGATCTCGTCGAGGCGATAGCCGATGGCCTTGAGGAAATTCTCGTTTGCTGTGACGATCTCGCCGTCCGTCTTGAACTCGATGATCCCCTGCGAACGGCTGATCGCCTCCATCTGCCCTTGGAAGTCCAGGTTGCGCAGCCTTTCTGCCGCGTTGGCCCACTCGACGACAAATCCCGTTGTCTTGCCACCCTCGATCAGGGGGTTCACGATCAGGTCGAACGCTCGGTGACCAACCCAGATAGTGGCCCGGTGCTGTGTCTTGAGCGCAGCGAGCATTTTGCGCTGATGCGCCGGGTTCTTGTGGAAGATATCGATGTTGCTGCCGATAAGCTTCGAGAGATCGAATTTAGGTAGTTCCTTCTTCAGGTCGCTCTCGGCGTCCTTCAGCAGTTCCTTCACCGCATCGTTCATGTATTTGATATTGAGATCGCTGTCAGCGATCATGATGTTCGCTGTAACAAGGCCCAGCGATTTGATTTGCATACGGGAAATATTGTTATTGCTGCCAAACATCTGAAATCTTGCCTCAACTAGAGCGATTGGTCGGCTGCAATTGCGAATCTGCCTGCTGGAGATGCTTGATAATTGCCTGCAAGAAACATTCATTTCAGCCCGATCATTTAAAAAGGCTAGCAATGGATAGTTAATTTTATAGATAAAATTTGATGATAAATTTTGTAGATCTCCGGGTTGCAGTTTGTCACTTCTGCGAGATTTGCCGGCCGTTGTGTCCGGTTGCGTAGCAGTCAAACAGGCGGCCCTGAGGAAGGCGAGATGGGAGAGGCTTTGGGGGCATTTCCCTGAGCCACCTTTTCTCCTCCGGACTGAAACAATAGAATTCCATGCCACCGGTCGGCATTACGCCCCTTGGGGAACCATGCTATCAATCTGCGGAACCCGGATCGCCGTTTGGCGTTACGGTTTCTCGCGTCGGGGCGGCATAAGCCGGCCTGTCATTCGCTTGAACCGGTGCGCGTCCCCGGCAAGCCCGGAGACCCGGACTTGATCGCGTTTATCGAGAACAATCAGGCGTATATCGCCCTCGGCATCCTCCTTCTTCTGTTCCTCGCCTTTCTGTCCGAACGCTACAGCCCGGAAATCACTGCGGCCGGGGCGGCAGCATTGTTCGTCGCCCTCGGCTTTCTCGACACCAAGGAGGTGATGGGCGTCTTTTCCAACTCCGCGCCGATCACCATTGCGGCGATGTTCATCATCTCGGCCGCCCTGGTGCGCACCGGCGTGCTGGAAAAGGTGTCGGACATGGTCATGAAGACCGCGAGTGCCCGACCGACGCTTGCGATCGCCTGTTTTCTCGTTCTCACAGCCGCAGCCTCGGCCTTCATCAACAACACGCCGCTGGTGCTGTTTCTGATCCCGCTCGTCGTGAAGCTGGCAAGTGCCGCGCGGCTGGCGCCGACGCGATTGCTGATCCCGCTGTCCTATGCGGCCATTCTCGGCGGCACCTGTTCGCTCATCGGTACGTCAACCAACCTGCTGGTCGATGGCGTGGCGCGCGAGGCGGGGCTGGCACCGTTCTCGATCTTCGAGATCACGCCGGTGGGCATTGTCGCCGCGAGCGTCGGCGCAGGCCTTATGCTTTTGCTCGGGCCGTGGCTGCTGCCGAACCGGGAGGCGCAGAATGTCGACAGGCTGCTCAGTGAATCGGAATTCCTGTCGGAAGTGACCATCGTGGATGCCGAGGCCTACAAGGGCGAGCCGCTGAGCGAGATTGCCGACTTCAACCTGTCGGGGCTGCGCATCCTCGGGCTTCGCAGGGGCGGGGAGATCCACCGGTCGAATATCGGCGCCATGGAGCTGATGAAGGGCGATGCACTGATCCTCATGGGTTCGACATCGGAGATACTGACGCTCAACAACAACCCCGCCGTTCTGGTCGGCCGCCGACGCGCCGGCGATCTCCATGGCGTCATCGTCGAGGCCGTGGTCGCGCCCGCCAAACGCGACGCCGGTTCGCGCATCGCCGACCTCGGCCTGGGCCGGCGTTTCGGCGTGAGGGTGCTGGGTGCGCACCGCCATCGTCACATTGCCGGTCCGGATTTGTCGAATGTTCGTCTCAAGCCGGCAGACAAGCTGTTGCTGGAAGGCCCGGCGGAAGGGTTTGACCAGCTGTCGGAGGAAGCGGCACTCGTGTCGGTATCGCGCCCGACCGGACGGGAGTTCCGGCGCTCGCGCGCGCCGCTGGCATTGATTGCAATTGCCGCCGTCGTCGGTCTCGCGGCCTTCGGCGTTGCCGATATCGGTATCCTCGCGATGATCGCCGTCGCGGTTCTCCTGATCTTCCGCTGCATGGATCCCGACGAGGCCTGGAGTTCCATCAATGGCGGGATTCTCGTCCTCATCTTCTCCATGCTGATCGTCGGCAAGGCACTCGAAAACTCGGGCGCGGTGGCGCTGATCGTCGATGTGCTCACACCCTGGTTCAAGGACCTGCCGCCCATCCTCGTGCTTGCGGCCTTCTACGCGCTGTCGTCGTTTCTGACAGAGGTGGTCACCAACAACGCGGTTGCCGTCGTGCTCACTCCGCTCGCCATTGCGCTGGGCACCCAGATCGGTCTGGACCCGCGCAGTCTCGTCATCGCCGTGATGTTCGGTGCCAGCGCCAGCTTTGCCACGCCGATCGGCTATCAGACCAACACGCTGGTCTACGGTGCCGCCAACTACCGCTTCGCAGACTTCCTGCGCATCGGTGTCCCGATGAACATCATCGTCGGCATAGCCACCATCCTGACGATCAGTTTTCTGTACGGTATATGATCCGGCGGACCGCGCCACGGCTCAGCATCCTCATTCGCTCTCAATCCAAGGGCCTGCTAATATTCGGGGGTCGTTTGTGGAGACAGTCATGTCGCATGCATCATCATCCATGCCGCCGCTCACCGAAGGGGCAGCCGAGGCGCTGGCCAAAAAGGCCAATCAACCTCTGCAGGGCGGTTCGGCGGCGGAGGTGCCCATGGCTTTTCTAAACCGTCCAGCAAAACGTCTCCCAGTCGCAAACGCCGGCTCCTCAGAGAATGGTTTTCGGCTTTTCCGTTGGTTGACCGTTTTTGCAGCCTTGGCAGCTTTCCTGACGACCCTCTGGATTCTTGCGTAGATTGAGCCTTCCGAATGGTTACGGCTGCCAGGTTCGGTTCCCATCGGGGTCAAGTTGGCGGTCGAGGAAATGGGCGGCGCTGATGAAGGCGAGGTGGGTCAGGCCTTGCGGGAAGTTGCCAAGCTGCAGCCCGCGCTTGTCGACTTCCTCCGAGAACAGGCCCAGATCGTTGGCGTATTTCAAACCCTTTTCCAGGATCATCTGTGCCTCCTCCAGACGGCCCGCGCGAGCAAGGCACTCGACATACCAGAAGGTGCAGGTGGTGAAGGCACCTTCTTCGCCGTCCAGACCGTCATCGCTGCGATAGCGATAGACAAGGCCGTCGTCGCGCAGCTGTTCGCCGATTGCGTCGAGCGTTTTGAGCCAGACCGGATCGGTGGAGGAAACAAACCGTACGAGCGGCATCATCAGGAGGGACGCGTCGAGTTCGGTTCCGCCGCGGCTCTGGACGAAATAGCCGTGTTCCGGATGGCGGAAGTTTTCCCAGATATCTTCGGTGATCGCATCGCGCGTCTCGGTCCACTCGACGAAAGGCGCGGGCAGGGAACGCTTGCGCGCCAGACGTATGGCGCGGTCGAGCGCCACCCAGCACATCACCCGCGAGTGCAGGAAATGCTGTTTCTGCGACCGCATTTCCCAGATCCCGGCGTCGGGTTCATTCCAGTTGTCGATCACGAACTTGACGAGCTCCTGGACGTGTTCCCACCCCTCCCGGCTGATTGCGCTGCCGTATTTGTTGGCGAGATAAATGCTGTCGAGCAGCTCGCCGAAAATGTCGAGCTGGCTTTGGGCGTGCGCCGCGTTGCCGATCCTGACCGGCTGGCTGTCGGCATACCCGGAGAGATGCGACAGTTCGGTTTCGTCTTCCGCCTCCGAACCGTCTATCGCATACATCACGCGCATGGGGTTTTCGCGGTCGCAGGACATGATGCGGTGTCCCGACCAGCGGCAAAACTCNTCCGCCTCCTCGGTGAAGCCGAGGCGCATGAANGCNTANACGGTGAANGAGGCATCGCGAATCCATGTCGCGCGATAGTCCCAGTTGCGCTCGCCGCCGATTGCTTCCGGNAAGGANAAGGTNGCAGCGGCNGCGATTGANCCGTGCTCGGCCGAGGTCAGCAGCTTGAGCGCCAGCGCCNATCGAACCACCGGCTCGCGCCAGCGGCCTTTATAGGNCGAGCGCTCCGCCCAGGCGCGCCACGTGCGGGCCGTGGCGTCNATCTCGGCGTCGATGACCGCGTCTTCAGGGCAGGTCATCTGCGCGTCGCCGATAATGAACCAGCAGCTTTCACCTTTTTCCAAGGTGAAGCGGGCGGTTGCTGCGCCGGTTTCGGTTNTGAGCGGCACCGACGCGCAGAGATTGAGCGAGAGGTTNTGACCNGAGAATTGGACNCCGCCGTCGATCGCTTCCACCTGAGGCGTCTCCCGCGCATAATCGAAGCGTGGCGCACAGCGGACGGTGAAAGTGACTGTCCCCCTGGTCGCCACGNTACGGCGTATCAGGCGCTGCGGATTGGGTGACCGTCCGGCGCCTGCGTCCGGATGCGTCATGAGGTCGGTGACTTCNGCACTGCCGCTTTCNGCTANCCAGCGGGTGACGAGCAGATTGGTGTCGGGAATGTAGAGCTGGAGATTGCGCGGATTTTCGAGCTCGGGCTCGATGGTGNAGGCACCGCCTTTTTCNTTGTCGAGAAGATCGGCAAATATGGTGGGGCTGTCGAGATAGGGCCAGCAGAGATAGTCGATGGCGCCGTCGCGCGCCACGAGTGCGGCTGTCTGCATGTCACCGATGATGCCGTGATCGCCGATCGTGCGAAGCGGTTCAACCATTGTCACGGAACCCCGGATAGAGGGNCATGCCGCCATCGACGAACAGGGTGGTGCCGGTCACGTAGTCGGCNTCGTCGGAGGCGAGCCAGACCGTTGCNCGCGCNACGTCCTCCGGCTGGCCTATGCGCCCATAGGGTATCAGTTCCAGGAGCTGTTTCAGGGCGGCTTCGCTGTCCCATGCCTCCTTGTTGATGGGTGTCTGGATTGCGCCGGGCGCGACCGCGTTCACGCGAATGCCTTCAGCTGCGACTTCCTGGGCAAGCGAGCGCGTGAGCATCCGGATGCCGCCCTTCGCCGANGCATAGTTGAGATGCCCCGCCCAGGGGATGATTTCGTNCACCGAACTCATGTTGATGATGACGCCCGCACTGCGNGCAGGGCGCTTGCCTTTNGGTTGCTTGCGNAACCGGCGGACGGCTTCCCGGGCGCAGAGAAACTGNCCGGTCAGGTTGATATNGATCACCGTGTTCCAGTCCTCNAGCGNCATCTCGGCGATGTTCGCATCCTTNTGNACNCCGGCATTGGCAACGACGATATCTATNCGGCCGAAGGCGTCTGCNNCCTCNTCGAAAAGGCGCGTAANATCCNCTTCCTTGGAGACATTCGCCTTCACGGCAATTGCCTTCCCATCCTTGTCGCGGATCTTCTTCACCAACTTTTCCGCCGGCTCAGCATGCGAGTGATAGTTGACGACGACAGACGCGCCGGCTTCCGCCACTGCTTCGGCGATCGAAAGACCGATGCCGGAGCTTGCGCCGGTGACGACGGCGACNTGATTTGCGAGAGGGGAATGGGGGTGCGGCACGTGANTGTCTCCTTCGCGCAAGACATAGGGTCCGATCCCGGTTTGGCGATGCCGGAGCTTCGATGTGATGTGGCGTGTCAGGATCAGGCTGAAACGGAAGAAGGGCGGCCAAGGCCGCCCTTTGTTATCNTATTGCGGTGATCGACCCTCAGGCCGCCGCGCGGTCCTCGTGCTTGCCTTCGAGCACTTCCTCGATGATCTTGCCCACAAAGGCGTCGAGGTCATTCGGGTTGCGGCTGGTGATCAGCGCCTGGTCGACGACCACTTCGCTGTCTTCCCAAACCGCGCCNGCNTTNTTCATGTCGGTGGCAATCGACTTGTAGGAGGTCGCCTTGCGGCCTTTNACGACGCCNGCCTCGATCAGAAGCCAGGGAGCGTGGCAGATCGCGGCAAGCGGCTTCTTGGTGTTGAAGAAGTCATGCACGAACTTCACGGCGTCCTCGTTGACGCGCAGCAGATCCGGGTTGATCTGGCCACCCGGCAGAACGAGGGCGTTATAGTCTTCAACCTTGGCATCGGACAGGGCGCGGTCAACCTTGACCTCATTGCCCCAGTCCTTCTGGTCCCAGCCGCGGATCGAACCGCTTTCGGGCGAGATGACTTCCACCGTGGCGCCGGCTTCCTTGAGCTTGTTGAGCGGCACTTCCAGTTCCGACTGTTCGAAACCGTTGGTGGCGAGAATGGCGATTTTCTTTCCGTCCAGTTTGGCCATGGGGGATATCCTTCCGTCTGGTCGTNATTGTTGTTTGTGGCGGTGAATGCGGCGGCGCCAATGAGAACCGGGCGCCGGCGGCATCTGGGAGGGAAACGGAGCGGNCGCNACTTGGTTGCACGGTANTTCTACCGAGCTCAGGATTTACGGGCGCNACGGNGAAAGCATGGAATGCATCAGCATTAGTCATCGATCGCCCGCTATTCCTCAACGGAACTTGTCGGTAGGCTCCGCCGCATGAACGCCATCACACCCGCTCCCGCCTCACTCGACAGCCGCTATTCCTGGCTGCGGCTTCTTGCGACGCTTGCCATTGCCACGGTCGCCAATGTCGGCATGTGGTCGATCATTGTCGTCATGCCCGGGATCGAGGCGGATTTCGCGATCAGCCGCGCCGATGCCTCGCTGCCCTATACGCTGACGATGTTGGGACTGGCCGCCGGCAGTTTTCTGATCGGTCGCGCGGTCGACCGGTACGGCGTCACGCTCGCGGTTTGCGGCGCCGCAGTGCTGATGGCCTGTGGTTACACGCTGGCGGGTCTCGCGCCGAGTTTCTTCGGTGTCGCCGCTCTTCACCTGCTGATCGGTTTCGGTACGGGCGCGGGCTTTGCACCTCTTATCGCCGATATTTCGCACTGGTTTTCCGCCCGGCGCGGCATCGCGGTGGCGATCGTCGCGAGCGGCAATTATCTCTCCGGTGCCGTCTGGCCGATGCTTTTGAGCGGCATTCAGGCCGACAGTGGTTGGCGCAGTGTTTACTTCGTGCTCGCAGGCATCGCGCTCGTCACCATGATCCCGCTGTCGCTCCTGCTGCGCCGTCGCCTGCCGGAAGAGGCCGCCGCCCACGCCGATACCGTGCGTATAACCAATGCCGCGCGGGTTTCCCTGTCGCCCCGCACGCTGCAGATCCTTCTGATGGTCGCCGGAATCGGTTGTTGTGTCGCCATGTCGATGCCGCAGGTCCATATCGTCTCGCTTTGCGCCGATCTCGGCTACGGACCGGCGGTGGGCGCGGAAATGCTCTCGCTCATGTTGTTGGGCGGTATCGGCTCGCGACTTCTCTCCGGGCTCGTGGCCGACAAGCTCGGCGGTCTGCGCACGCTCCTCATCGGCTCGACCCTGCAATGTCTGGCCCTGTTTCTCTACCTGCCGTTCGACGGGCTCGCATCGCTCTACCTGGTAAGTTTGATCTTCGGCCTGTCCCAGGGTGGCATCGTTCCGAGCTACGCGCTCGTGGTGCGGGAGTTCCTGCCTGCCCGGGAGGCCGGTGCACGCGTCGGCGTCGTCATCATGGCGACCATCCTCGGCATGGCGCTCGGCGGGTGGCTGTCAGGCTTCATCTACGACGTCAGCGGGTCATACGATCTCGCCTTCATCAACGGGATCGGCTGGAATTTTCTCAACATGGCCATCATTGGCGGCTTGCTGATCAAGTCACGCCCGCGCCCCGACCGTCTGGTCGAGGTGGCCTGAGTCCAGGCTGGCCCTAATTCGTCGCTTTCTCGATGGTGAGTTCGCCGAACTCGTCGACGAAGACCGTCCAGGTGTCGGGCTCCGGCAGCGACGGATCGGACTTGGCGTAGATGAAGGCGGAGAAGCCCGGCTGGCCGGTATTTTCCTGCACGATATTGGTGACGTAGGACGGCGAGGCGTTGAGCTCCTCGATCTCCGTTGTCATTTCCACCGCGGGGCCGGCGTCTGTCAGTTCCATTTGTTGGAGATAGACACGCGAGGTGTTGTCCTCGGCGCGGAAGGCCGCGAGGCGATAATAACCGCGCGTGGAGACGATGGGCTCTCCTTCCTCCGTATCCGCGGTGTCCGGGCTTGCTGCCTCGTCCGGCTTTTCTCCGGACGCATCTTCGGCCGGTTGTTCCTCATTCGGATCGGCCTCGACAGCCGTTTCCGGCACTTTCTCCCAGGACCCGCCACTCACGACGAAAAGCAGCCGGTCGGAAAGGTCCGTGATCGCGGTGTCGGCATCNTGGGCGNGNGAGGNGNTCGTCCAACCCGNCANNGAGGTCGCGGACAGAAGGACAAGAGCTGNGGCAGTCGAGCGAAAACCGGTCATGGGACCCTCAATACTGGAATTGTTCGGCGAGAATGCGTTCGTTCAGCGATTGGGATGCGTCAGTCAGGATGCGGGCGATGGAATCGGTGGAGGCTGCGACGTCGACNCGCAGCACGGATTTGACTTCGGTATGGTCGGCGACCGCATTCACGGGGCGCTTTTCAGGTTCCAACACCTCGATCGAGACCGCCACCTTGTTGGGCAANAGGGCGCCACGCCAGCGCCGGGGCCGGAAGGCGCTGACCGGCGTGAGCGCAAGCAAGGGCGCATCAAGCGGAAGGATNGGCCCGTGTGCCGAGAGATTGTAGGCGGTTGATCCGGCGGGCGTTGCCACCATGATGCCGTCGCAAACCAGTTCCTCGAGGCGCAGCTTGCCGTCGATGGAGATCTTCAGCTTGGCCGCCTGGTAGGACTGACGGAAAAGCGAGACTTCGTTGATGGCGAGCGCCATGGATTCCGAGCCGTCGGCCGCGATCGTGCGCATCTCGAGCGGACGCACGATGTTTTCCACCGCCGCGTCGATCCGGCCCGTGAGGTCGATATCGTTGTAATCGTTCATCAGGAAGCCGACCGAACCGCGGTTCATGCCGTAAACATAGCGACCCGTGTCCATCTCGTCGTGCAGGGTCTGCAGCATGAAACCGTCACCCCCGAGGGCGACGATGACATCGGCATCCTCCCGGCTCACATTGCCGTAAAGGGCTGCGAGGTGTGCGGCTGCCGCCTTTGCCTCGGGTGTGGATGCCGAAATGAAATTGATTTTGCGGTCCATGCTGACAGTCTGCCTCCAGTGCCGGCAGAGAATGGCCAAGCAGACAGGCGGATGCAACAGAAATGGTTGTTATTCCTCGCCTGTCGGAAATGGCGGNGCCAATTGTCNGNGCAGGAGAGCGGGGGTGCGTGTCAGTGCATGGCCGAGGATTTTGCGGGGCTGATGCGCGAGATCTGCGTGACCACGCCNGCCGGNAACTGCTTTTCGAACTGGACATGCAGGGTAAAGTCGCCTTGGCCGCGNACGTGTCCGAGCACCTTGGAGCNAAGNCCGGGGAAGACGATATAAAGATCNGCCAGAAACTGAGGGAACCCCTCGGCGGTCAGCAGGCAGCCGTCTTCGCTGATGTTNACCAGCCAGCCTTTCAGNGAAAAGCGTTCATCGTGACCGGAGCGGCGTACATGCGCGATAACCGGNCAGTTGGCGTCGCGCCGGTAATAGACGCGCCGCTCCAGCTTTTCCCCAATNCTCGTCAGCTGATATCGTTTTTGCTTTGTTTCCGGCAAGGGNAAGTCCCCAGNCTACCAGCGAGTTCTCGCAAATAGTGCGCTCNGGAGCTTAATTTTGGACTAACCGTAAACCNTNAGGGGATCAGGTTNAGATGGCCNNCTTGCGCTGAACTGAAACAGCTCTGATGCGNCNATTACCGCGAGGCCGTTTCGATCAGCAGAGGCTGGTCGTTGTCGAANAGCGAAGCGGTCTGCTGGATGCCNCTCGACGGACGGCTGCTGNGAACGATGGGCTTGCGGTCNAGCANNCGNCTGGTATCGAAACCGTCGTCATCTGCCGCAGCCGTTTCAAGCGCTTTTTCGGTCTTTTGGTCGTTTTCAATCGAAGCTGTTGCCGTGGTGTCGATAATATCGCTGGTCCAGCCATCAGCCATGGCGACGCCGCTTCCGGCGGGCAGGCGATCGAATGTGGTGAACATCTCACCGGTGGGGCTTACGGCCCAGGCGACACCGGAAACCTCGGTCTGCTTGGCAGCGGTGCATCCGCCCTTGAACGTAAAATGGGTATCGGAGGGGAAGGTGTTGCGAACGTTGTTTTCGACCCGCGTGATGGCGGCGCGGCAGTCCTCAAGCGAAGCGAACTGGGCTTCCGTCGCTGTCGGGCGGCAAACCATTCCACCGGGGGAACAAGCGAGAACTGTAAGTATGTATGCACTGGCGAACATTTCGGCCTCCTGTTGGTGGTAGAAAGATCGCCGAAGCCATTTGGTTCCGCTGTGCATAATCGCTCACATCAAAAAAAATCGATGCATTGCATGCAGGGCATAAAAACGCTGTCCGAAAGAGGACACGTTCATTCAATGAATTGGAATGGGATGTGAGAAGGTGGCTCCCCGGGCCGGATTCGAACCAGCGACCGATCGATTAACAGTCGATTGCTCTACCACTGAGCTACCGGGGACCATTGCCTCGTCGAGGCGTGACGGGCGTATATCAAATGCTTTTCCGATTTGCCAAGCCCCATTTCATCAAAAATGACGCGAACTTGTGTATGGAGGCAGCGATACCCATCTGGAAAGCCCATGGAACGCCACTTTTCCTACCATCCGGCACGCGGAGAAATAATTGTTTTCGGTCGCACGTTCGCGCTGCCGAAGGCGAGATCGGCGCGGCTCGCCACGGGAACCGGGCTGGTTATCGGCGGATGCTTGGGATTTCTTCCGGTCCTCGGCTTCTGGATGATCCCGCTCGGGCTCTTGGTGCTGTCGCAGGATGTGCCGAGGATCAGACGCATGCGCCGCAATTTCGTGCTGCGCATGAAGGGACGCGGAAAGAAGGGCGGGACTTCGCGACGCTGACGGATACGCGCAAAGTGGCGTATGTCTTTCACGGAAAAAGATGAGAGAGTTTGGAGGCCTCGCCCGGAATCGAACCGGGGTGCAAGGATTTGCAGTCCTCTGCGTAACCACTCCGCCACGAGGCCTCGGGGAAAAGCGTTCGGGGATCAATGGTTTACATTCGAGAGAATGAAACCGGGCCAGCCGCGTCTTCCGGGGGCACTCAATAATCGTTCCGATTTTTTGCCGCAAGAGGCAAAATCAAAAACATTCGCGCCAAAAGGCGATGAGCCTGAAACAGGTGTATGAGCGCGCTTAGGAATGGAACGGTGAAAGCCAATCGAAGCTGGGTAAGGCGGGAGAGGGCGCTTGCACTCGGCGGGGTCGCGTTCTAATACGCCACAAAGGTTTGCGGTTCGGCGCTTCTGGAGTGCAGGTGCCGCTTGACGACATTTTCCGCGCGCTGGTTCGGGGACCAGGATATCTCCCGCAGGCGCGCCAGTGGAGACATGACGATGGGAATGGATTTCGTAGGCGCGCGGCAGAAGATGGTGGACAACCAGATCCGGACCACCGACGTGACGTCCCATTCGGTCCTGAAAGCCTTTCTGACTGTCGAGCGCGAGAAATTCGTGCCCGCCAACATGGCCGCCGTCGCCTATATCGATGATGATCTCGAGATCGCCTCCGCGAATGACGAGCGTCCCGCGCGCTACATCATGGAGCCGTCGCCGCTTGCCAAACTTCTCCAGCTTGCATCGGTGAAGAAGAGTGATCTCGTTCTCGAAGTGGGCTGTGGTACCGGCTATGCGGCTGCACTTCTCTCGCTTGTTTCGGATTCGGTCGTGGCACTCGAAAGCGATGAAGCGCTGGCGAATGAGGCGACCGAGACGTTGAGCGAAAACGGCTATGACAATGTGGCCGTTGTCACGGGGGAACTGAAGGCCGGCTATCCGAGCGCTGCCCCTTACGACGTGATCTTTATCAACGGCGCCGTCGAGGCCGTGCCGCAGGCGTTGACCGACCAGCTCCGCGATGGTGGCCGTCTGGTTGCCGTAGTCGGCACCGGCAACGCTGCGCAGGCTCATCTTTTCGTACGGACCGGCAACGATATCTCCAGCCGGTCGGTCTTCAATTCGAGCATCAAGCCGCTGCCGGGATTCGAGCTCGCCCCCGAATTTGTGTTCTGAACCGGTCGATCGACCCTTCCGAATATTCTCCCGCGTATAGTGACTATGCCGGATTGGGGAATTGATTGACGCCCGGCTTTGTGGCGTCTGCCGGTTCTGTTGCCTTCGCGCAACGCCTGAGTGGATAGTGCTGGATCGTGGCTGATTGACCCATTGTCTTGATAGGTCTGTCTGCGCATAAGTTTCGGAACAGTTACTGAAATGTGGGGACGGAGCTCTGGACACTATGGTCCATGGCCATCCTTCTATGGTTTTTGGAGCCTTCTGCTTTCGAAGACCGATAAGCTTGTGTGGTGCGTGTTTTGCACCATTTGGGGATATTCTCGTGAAAAGATTTCGCAAACTTCTCGTTGCCGCAGCGCCTGCCGCCATACTGGTCATTGCGCCCGTCACGGCGCATGCAGAATCGCTCTACGCTGCAATGGCCAATGCCTACGCGAACAATCCCGATCTGAACGCTGCCCGCGCTGGTCTCCGTGCAACCGACGAGGGTGTGGCGATTGCCAAGTCGGGGTATCGTCCGATTGTCTCTGCGACCGGTACCGTCACCTACACCAATACCGAGGGCAACGAAGTCCGCACGGCTGCAGCCGGTATCTCCGTTTCGCAGACGCTGTTCGACGGGTTTCAGACACTCAATAATATCCGCGCAGCCGAGGCTTCGGTCTTCGCCGGTCGTGAGAACCTGCGTGGCACCGAGATCGACATCCTGCTGGCGACGGCCCAGGCCTATGCCAATGTCATTCGCGACAATCAGATCGTCGGATACCGCAAGGAAAACCTCGCCTTCCTGAAGGAACAGCTTTCTGCGTCCCAAGCCCGCTTCGACGTTGGCGAAAGCACGCGTACCGACGTGAGCCAGGCGGAAGCGGAGCTGGCAGCGGCCCGCGCTTTGCTGACGGCCGCCGACGCGCAGGCGAAGACGTCTGCCGCGGTTTACGCACAGATCGTCGGAAATGCCCCGCGCAACATGAAGGCGATCGACGTTCCGGCCCGCGTTCTGCCCAACTCGCTCGATGCAGCTGTCGCAACCGGTCTCAAGCAGCATCCGACCATTCTCGCTGCCGAATTCGGTGTCGATGCCGCCGGATACAAAGTGAAGTCCACCGAAGGATCGATGCTGCCGGGCGTTTCCGTCACCGGTTCGGTCAGCGAGCAGGACACGGGCATCACCATCAGCCAGGTTCAGGCGCGTGTGACTGTTCCGCTCTATCAGGGCGGACTTGTTTCGGCGCAGGTACGCCAGGCCAAGGAGCAGCTCGGACAGCAGCGCATTCTGGTTGACAGCGCCCGCCGCGCCGTCGAGCAGGCCGTGGTTTCGTCATGGACGACGATGGAAGCCTCAAAAGCCAATATCAATGCGACCCGCGCCCAGATCCGCGCCGGCGGGCTTGCCTTGAATGGTGTGGTCGAAGAGCGCCGTGTCGGTCAGCGCACCACGCTCGACGTGTTGAACGCGCAGCAGACCGTGCTGACGGCGAAGGAATCGCTGGCCCAGAATGAGCGCAACTACGTGGTGGCCGCTTATTCGGTCCTGGCCGCAACCGGCCGCCTGACTGTCGAGCGTCTCGGCCTGCAGGTCGCCAACTACCGCCCTGAGAAGCACTATGAGGCGACCAAGGACCGCTGGTATGGCCTCCGGACCATCGACGGACGGTAATCAACCGGCGTTGCTTGGCAAGATGATTTAATTGAGGGTCGGCTTTGCCGGCCCTTTTTCGTAGGCTGCGAGGGCAGTCACGCGCTGATCACCGTCTAATCTTGTGAATCAAGGGTTTCGGCTGTTCAAGCCGGATTCAAATCCGGCATCTTTCCAACTATGGTTGTGTGATTCGGTGCCGCCGCGTGCGGGCCGGTGGCGTAACGGAGAGTAGGCATGGCACAGGCCGCACAGCGCGAACCTTCGATGGAAGAGATCCTGGCTTCCATCCGGAAGATCATCGAGAATAACGACAGCGACCGTCCGGAAGCTGCTGTCGAGCGGTCCGAGCCGAGCGTGGCTCACGCCGCGCCCGCGCCAGCATCCGCTCCCGTCGTTGAAGCGCCTCAGGCGATCGTGGCGCCTGCGCCCGAGCCCGAGCCTCGACCTGCCGCCACGACTCCGGTGCAAAAGGCGGAAAATACTGGTTCCGACTCGGTGTCGCTTGCAGACATCGCCGCACGGATGCGTACGGACAAGTCGACCGCAATCGGTACGGTGGTGGATGATTCAGCCGTCGGTGAGCTGCATGACATGCTCGACGACGAAGCTGTCGATTCCGAAATGCGCCACGAGGTCAGCACCGAAGATGGTCTGGAGGAAGTCGCCCGCGCGATTGCATCCATGACCCCGGAACTCGCGCAGGAAATGGCTGCGGCATCGGAAAGGGTAACAGAACCGCTTCGTGTCGCCGAAACGGTGAAGGCGGAAAATACGGAGCCGTCCGAGAAGCGCGCCGAAAAGTCGGCCAAGCCGGTAGCCGCAGAAGCGCAGGCAACCCAGTCCAAGGGGGCGGCTTCGGGTCTCGGTCAGCTCATTTCCATGGAAGCCGGGCAGAAGGTCGCCCAGTCTTTTGCCGATCTCGATGCTGCGATCACCGCAGGATCGCAGCGGAGCTTCGATGAAATCGCCGAGGAACTGCTGCGTCCGATGCTCCAGACCTGGCTCGACGACAATCTTCCGACGCTGGTCGAGCGGCTGGTGCGCGAAGAGATCGAGCGGGTTTCCCGCGGTACGCGCGGCTAGAATTCACGCCTTGCCATGACGGGGTCTGCCGGAACGATGGCGAGCCCTTTCGTGTTATATTCAGGCCGCAATCGTCCCGGCGAAGCTCGCCGGAAGGCGACTGCGGCTTTTGCTCGTGTTGACACCGCTTTGACCATCCGGTTTACACGAACGCCTATTCGGGGCGCATGCGCCTCCCACCATCGATCGGATATTCGTCGACATGCTTGAGAAAACCTATGACGCAGCGGCCGTCGAGCCGCAGATCGCCCGCAAATGGGCTGAAGCGGATGCGTTCCGCGCCGGTGCAGGTGCGAAGGAAGGGGCCGATCCCTACACGATCGTGATCCCGCCGCCCAACGTCACCGGTTCGCTGCACATGGGCCACGCGCTCAACAACACGATCCAGGATATCCTGATCCGCTTCGAGCGCATGCGCGGCAAGAACGTGCTCTGGCAACCGGGTATGGACCATGCGGGCATCGCCACGCAGATGGTGGTGGAGCGGCAGCTGGCGCAG
Source organism: Hoeflea sp. (assembly GCA_002707605.1). Classification (GTDB taxonomy): domain Bacteria; phylum Pseudomonadota; class Alphaproteobacteria; order Rhizobiales; family Rhizobiaceae; genus Pseudohoeflea. The sequence goes on along the minus strand of PANK01000001.1, from coordinate 338,727 downwards.
CGCCAGGAGCCGAACCGCCATGAAATGGGCCGCGAGCGCTTCGTTGAGCGTGTGTGGGAATGGAAGGACGAATCCGGCGGTATCATCGTCAATCAGCTCAAGCGGCTGGGGGCATCCTGCGACTGGTCGCGGGAACGATTCACCATGGACGAGGGCCTGTCGACTGCCGTCCGCGAAGTCTTTGTGCGTCTCTACAAAGAGGGCCTGATCTACAAGGACAAGCGGCTCGTCAATTGGGATCCCGCGCTTCTGACTGCGATCTCCGACCTCGAGGTCGAACAGGTCGAGGTGAAGGGCAACCTCTGGCACTTCCGCTATCCGCTGGCCGATGACCTCACTTACGAGCACCCCTACAATCTCGACGAGGAAGGCAACAAGATTGCCTGGAAGCCCTCGGACGGCGATCCGGCGGGTTACGAAACGCGCGACTATCTCGTCGTCGCCACCACCCGGCCGGAAACCATGCTGGGCGACACCGGTGTCGCCGTTCATCCTGACGATCCGCGCTATAAGTCGCTGATCGGCAAGGACGTCGTCCTGCCGCTCGTCGGTCGCCGCATTCCGATCGTCGGTGACGAGTATCCCGACATGGAAGCCGGCACCGGTGCGGTGAAGATGACGCCGGCGCATGATTTCAATGACTTCGATGTCGGCAAGCGGACCGGGCTCAAGGCCATCAATGTTCTCACCATCAAGGGCGAGATCACCCTGAAGGACAACGAGGCTTTCCTCGATGGGCTGACGAAGGAAGGCAAGCTGCTGGAAGTTCTCGAAGAACTTGATGGCATGGATCGTTTCGAGGCGCGCAAGGCGATCGTCGAAAAGATGGAAGAGATCGGCTGCCTGGCCGAGATCGAGGCACACACCCACATGGTTCCGCATGGTGACCGAGGCGGCGTGCCGATCGAGCCTTACCTGACCGACCAGTGGTATGTGGATGCCAAGACGCTGGCCGAGCCGGCGATCGAGAGCGTGCGCGAGGGGCGTACGGAGATCATCCCGCAAAGCTGGGAAAAGACCTATTTCAACTGGATGGAAAACATCGAGCCGTGGTGCATTTCGCGCCAGCTCTGGTGGGGGCATCAGATCCCGGCTTGGTACGGCCCGGATGGTCAGGTCTTCGTCGAGAAGGACGAGGAGGATGCGCTCCAGGCCGCGATCCAGCACTACATCGCCCATGAGGGCCCGTGGAAGGCCTGGGTCGAGGAAAAGCTCGAGAACTACCAGCCGGGCGAGATCCTCACCCGCGATGAGGACGTTCTGGACACCTGGTTCTCCTCAGCCCTCTGGCCGTTCTCCACGCTCGGTTGGCCGGATCAGACCCCGGAACTGGAAACTTATTACCCAACCAACGTGTTGGTCACCGGCTTCGACCTCATCTTCTTCTGGATCGCCCGGATGATGATGATGGGCCTGCACTTCATGAAGGACGACTACGGTCGCCCTATCGAGCCATTCAAGACTGTCTACATGCACGCGCTGGTGCGCGACAAGAACGGCGCCAAGATGTCGAAGTCCAAGGGCAACGTCATCGATCCGCTCGAGATCATGGATGAGTACGGCGCCGACGCGCTGNGCTTCACCCTGGCGATCATGGCCGCACAGGGCAGGGACGTNAAGCTCGACCCNAGCCGCGTCGCAGGCTACCGCAACTTCGGTACCAAGCTGTGGAANGCGACCCGNTTTGCAGACATGAACGGGGCNGCNCTCGANCCGAATTTCGATGCNGCNGGCTGCAAGATGCAGATCAATCGCTGGATCCTGACCGAGCTCGCCCGCACCACCGCGGACGTGACNGAAGGTATCGAANCCTATCGTTTCAACGAAGCAGCCGGTGCGCTNTATCGCTTCGTCTGGAACCAGGTCTGCGATTGGTATCTCGANCTGCTCAAGCCGGTCTTCTCCGACGGTACGCCGGAAGAGCAGGCCGANGNCCGTGCCTGCGCGGCNCATGTGATTGCCGAGAGCTGCAAGCTGCTTCAGCCCTTCATGCCCTTCATGACCCAGGAACTNTGGGATCACCTGACCGAAGNNAAGGACGCCNAACTCCTGTGCCACACGTCNTGGCCGCAGGCCGATTTCAGCGACAAGGCNGCGGCCGACGAGATCAACTGGCTCATCGAGCTGGTAAGCGGAATTCGCTCGGTTCGTGCGGAAATGAACGTGCCGGCNGGCGCCATGGCNCCGCTGGTACTGGTTGGTGCCGATGNCGAGACAGACAGGCGTTTCGCAACCCATGACGCCGCTATCCGCCGNCTGGCGCGGGTGAGCGATATCGCGAAGGCGGATGAAGCGCCGCGCGGTTCNGCGCAGCTCGTCATTGGCGCGCTGACNGTGTGTCTGCCGCTTGGCGATCTGATCGATCTCGAGGCCGAGCAAAACCGCCTGTCCAAGTCCCTNGGCAAGATCGAGGACGACATCGGGCGGATCGTCAAGAAGCTCGANAANGAGAAGTTCGTTGCCAACGCAAAGCCCGAAGTGGTGGAGGCCGAGCGCGAAAAACTCGTCGAACTGGAAACACAGAAGGCGCAGGTCGCNCAGGCNNTGGCGCGGGTGCGCGACGCCGGCTGATTGATTCCCGATCGGCGAAATTGGATGCCCGGGCGCCAAAACAGGCGTTCCGGGCATTTCTTTTTCGAAATCATCGGAATGTGATGCTTTTGCAACAAATGAGCATTTGGGCCTGAAAATGGGGCAATTCGGGCATTTTTCCGGCAGGCCTGNAGCAAAAATCGGTCTGCATCACTAACGAAAGCTTCACAAAAGAATAGTGTAGTCTGCTGAGGCAATCTCGCAAATGGAAAGCCCGGCTTTTCCCTGTCGATGGCAGATGCTAAAAACTGACCTATGCCTTAGACAGGTAAACTTGTTACCGGGAGGGGAGTTTCTAATGGNATTCAAGCCTGAAAAACTGATCGGCGCCGCACTCGTCGCATCGCTGGCTGCCGCAGGCGCCGCGCAGGCCGGTGGCCTCGAACGTGCTGGCTACAACGTCGATCTACTTTTCGACTCGTCGCGTTTCACAACTGAAGCCGGCGTTGTTTACGTCATGCCCGAGCGCAAGTTGAACAACGTTGTCGACGTTAATCCTTTGAACGGCGTGGGGTCGAACGGCATCGGCGGAGGCGCCACGAATGGCGTCAGCGACACCGAGTCCTATGCGATCCCGCGGGTTGGCGCAAAGCTTGGTATCGGCGACAATGTCGACTGCTTGGCCGACTACAGCCAGCCTTATGGCGCGCACTCCAATCCGGGACGGAACTGGGCTGGCGCNAACTCCAACGTTGAAACCAAGATCGAATCCGACGGCTACGCTGCCACCTGTTCCTACAAGTTTCAGGCCGGGAAAGGNCAGCTCCGCTTTATCGGTGGCGTATCCTACCTGGAAATCGGCGGTTTCAAGGAGCGGCTTGTGAGCCCGCTTCCGCTGCCGGTCCTTACTGGTGTCGGTCGAGTTGACCTCGATGCATCCGGAATGGGCTGGCGCGCTGGCGTGGCCTACGAAATCGAGGAGATCGCATTGCGCGTGAGCGCGATGTACTANTCGGAAGTCGATCTCGACAANGTTTCCGGCAACCTGGATCTGACCCAGGTGTTCGGTGTGCCGACAGTGATCCCGGTTTTTGGTGCTGCCACCATGCCGCAGGCGTTTGAACTCAAGGCGCAATCCGGCATCGCCCCGGGCTGGCTCGCATTTGGCTCGGTCAAATGGGTCGACTGGAGCGTTCTTCAGACAATTCCGCTTTGCCCGGTGGGGACCCCGACTTGTAATACGTCGACCCAGGTCACATCGCTTAATCTCGGTTATCGCGATGGGTGGACGGTTACCGGTGGCGTTGGACACAAGTTCACGGACACCATCTCCGGTCTCTTCGCCATCAGCTGGGATCGCGGTACCGCGACAACCTATGGCACACAGTCGGACACNTGGACTTTCGCCGCTGGCGCATCGTTCACGCCGAGCGAGAACGTTGAGCTTCGCGTCGGTGGTGCACTTGGTGTTCTCACCTCCGGTTCGTCTATCGATAGCGAAGTCTCGTACGACTACGACAATGATCTGGTGAGCGCAGTCTCNGCAGCGATCAAGGTCAAGTTCTGATCGCTGCCAGCTTACCTGGCNANNTGGAAAGCCCCGCNATNCGCGGGGCTTTTTCATTTCCGGCAAAACGAACGGGGTCGAAGAGAAACTGCGAGGACATCACGCATTGTGACGGATTCGCAACACACATTTCACATCTCGTCTGCTACGAATTCTCCGGACGGGAAAGTGCCCATATTGCGCCACAAACCGGGCGCATCGCATGTATGTCGGCTGAAACCAGGGGGGTGGAGGCAGACAGTGTTGGACGGGTTCATACGAACTTTCGCACAACACACGGGGACCGCACAGCCGTATCATTGCGGTTGACGCAGTCTGTTCCCGTCAGGACGCGCGCTTGCTCAATTGAGGTCACAAATCGCCTCTAGACGGGAAGCGCCCGATGAATTTCTCGGCTTGACGCCCGAACGGGCGGGTCGAGGGGGATGCTTCGAAGGCAGGGGNGTTTTCGAGGCGAAGGTGGAAAGTTCGCCGGCACATGTGTTGCCAGCGGAGTTTTGGTGGAATGGCCCAGTGGGCGGCATCGGCGCAATCGTTGCGATCGGCCGTCGGGCACGAAAGAGACGCAGTGACATGCTGACATCGAAACGAATGGGGAAAACATCAGGCATCGGTTTGGCGACAGCGGTCGCCATGGCGGTCGTCGGCTACGCCGCGCCGGCATCGGCCTTCGATCCCAACAGCGGCGTGTCTGAGAATTCCGGCCCCTTTGCTCTCTTCAAGTTCGGTTTCTCGGCCTACAAGAAGGGCCGAAAGGATGAGGCCGTCGAAGCCTATCGCTATGCCGCCGAGAAGGGTCATCGCGGTGCCCGATGGGCGCTGGCCAACATGTATGCCTATGGCGACGGTGTGGTCGAGAACGACTACGAAGCTTTCAAGATCTACGACGAGATCGCGCGCCAGGGCGTTGAGCCCGGCTCGCCTGATACCGGCTATTTCGTCAACGCGCTCGTGTCGCTCGCCCATTACTATCAGAACGGTATCCCCGACAGCCCGATCAAGCCCGACATGGGCGCTGCCCGGCAGCTCTATTTCCAGGCAGCGTCCGCCTTCGGCATGCCTGAGGCGCAGTATCGTCTCGGCCGCATGATTCTCGACGGGCAGGGCGGCGAGAACAATATCCAGCAGGCCAAGAAATGGCTCAACCGTGCGCGCCTCAACGGTCATGCGGCCGCTGCTGCCGTGCTCGGCAATCTGATCTTTCAGGAAGGTGAGTCGGTCCGCGGCCTGGCCTTCATGACGGCGGCACTCGAACGTTCCGGGACCCAGGACAAGATCTGGATCCGGGACATGCAGGAGCAGGCCTTCCTGCTCTCAGACGAGAACGATCGCCGCACCGCGATCGCTCTCGCGCAGGACATGCTCGCCAAGGGGCTGAATTGATCCGTACTTCGTCATGCGTTGCATGAGGAAGTTCATGGAAAGCATTGATATTACTAAATTGAGATTCTTTAATCCGCGGCGGTTAGCCCGTCCGGAATGATTGACGGCGCTCGGTTTCCGGCAGGCAAAGGCCGGCCGAAGGACATCCGTCNCCAAGCTTTCTCCAGCTCGTATTGTTGAGAACGCGCTCGCAGCGCGCGAGATAGCGGACAGAGGGGCTGACTTCCAGACAGATGACCGTACCGAGATCGACNCGCTCGCCCTTCGTGACGCACTGGCANTCGATGGCAAAGCTNTCCTNGGCTCCAATGGTGCAAACCAACGCAGCGAATATCCACAATAGGAAAGCTTTGCAAAAATCCCGCATTGGAAGATTGTGCGCCGGTATGGCCTNATTTACAAGTTGTCTCGTTAGGAAACCTCATAACCANATGAATATTAGTATCATCATTCCGGCGCGCAATGCTGCGGAAACCCTTCCTGCGGNGTTNAGATCGCTCGCGNCNGAAAAGGAAGTTATTCTGGAGATCTTGCTCGTCGACGATGCGTCGAACGACAAGACAGCGGAGGTGGCTCGATCCAGCGCCGCAGATCTCGGGCTTCCGCTGAGAGTGATATCCGCAAATTGCGGCAATGCGGGTGCCGCGCGTAATATTGCGCTGGATTCTGCGCAAGCTGAATGGATCTATTTCTTCGACGCCGATGATGTGCATTTGACTGGCGGATTGCGTGGCCTTCACGCCGCAGCTCAAGTTGGTGCGGATATCGCGATCGGCCCCTACAAGCGGCTTACAGATAATCGGTGGCGAAAAGACAAGATGCCCAAGCGCTACGCGTCAGATCCGCTTGAGAACGCCACTCGTTATCTCGCCGGTTTTCACCGGACGGCGGCAATCGGTTCACTCCTGATCCGCCGGTCGGCAATCGGCGAACATCGATTCCCAGTGGGACTTCCGTTCGATGAAGACACCATCCTGTGGATCAAGATTCTTCTTCAGGGAAAGGTCGTGAGAAGCAGGGCGGCGACCATCGTCTATCTGCTCGATACCGAGCGCGCCAACCGGCGGTTCAGGCTCAACTCTCAGTGTGCATTCGACACATGGAGTAGCGCGATTTCTGATCTCGAACATTTGGGTCTGCCGCGCTGGGCGGGCGACTATCGGCGGGGAAGCGTCGCCCTGAAAATGGCGCGTGTTCACTATGCTTCGGGCAACTTCAATGACGCTCGTGGATTTTTGACACTTGCGGCGTCTTATCCGCATACAGTCAAACACCGTATTCGGCTTTGGCGCTACAAGTTCAAACTCATGCTGCGCGGAGCGAATGCCAAAGGCGAAAAGACTTCTTTGGGTGAGGTCTGACATGGGGGCTGACGCCTCAATTGGAAGCCAGGCCCGCCGGACAGGCGGCGTTTTGGTGGTTTGCGCGGATCCACCGTGGCCGCCGGTGTCGGGTGCTGATCTGCGAAACTGGCGCAATGTCCTGGCTGCGAGCAAACTGGGTCCTGTTGCCGTTGTGTCGCTATGGTCCGACACCCGAACATCGCGGGAGAACCGCCAGGTGGATCTGCTGGATCTCGGTGCAACGTCTGCCGCACAGATCTACAAGCGGCCCCCCGGAGGAAGTCGTGTCGATCTCACTCTCCCCGATGGGGCGGTAGAAAAGTTTGAAGCCGCTCTCAACCTCCATCGTCCNNCCCTNGTNATTTTCGAAAGTCTTGGCCTGCGCAANCTGCTGGCGGCNCGCGGGNTGCAACGGGCACGCGTGATTTTCGATTTTCACAATATCGACTCGCTGCTGTTCGCTTCAATGGAGCCNTTCTGGCGAAAAATCTTGCGNCCCGACNGGATCGCCAAGGTCAGGGCNGCNGANCGGGAGGCCATNGCCGGNGCGGATGAAATCTGGGTCTGTTCGGATATCGACAGGAGGCGTCTGCAGCGAATTCATCNCGTTCCATCGTCTGTGCGNGTGATACCGAACGCNGTCCCTTCNACCTTNGNCGGCCCCCCGTCAGNCGCGGCGACAAAAGCNAACGGNCCGCGGCTCCTTTTCNTCGGGCACCTCTCTTATCCNCCAAACGTNGAGGCGGCGGAAACCCTNGTGAATTCCATCNTGCCGAAGGTGANGAAACGACTTTCGGACGCGACCCTNCTCATTGCAGGNCGGTCGCCNCATCGNCGCGTCAANGCAAGCAGACATNATGNCTGCACGCTNGTCGCCGATCCGCCGGAACTCGCTCCNCTTTACGANGCCNNCGACATNGTNGTGGTGCCGTTATTTCGGGGAGGAGGAACCCGGATCAAGGTTCTGGAAGCCATGGCCGCNCAAGTNCCTCTNGTGGCANCGCCGCTCGCNGTGGAAGGTCTGGAACTCACGCCGGAACGTCATTACCTCGANGCTAAAACGTCCGGCGATTTCGTGCGTCAGATCGAGCGCCTNTGGAGCGNTCGNGANCTGCGTNAAAATNTGGTGNCNGAGGCCAAGGCGTTAGTGGANGAAAANTTTNCGTCCGNCGTCNTAGACGCAACAATACAATCTGNATTGTCGTCATTGCAGGNCTCNNGANCCGAGCGCGAAAGAACCNCATGATNCCNAAAATCATTCANCAGACTTGGAAAAACGACGACGTTCCNNCGCNGTTTCGCGATTTNCAAAGAAGCTGGACTGACAAGAATCCCGGCTGGACCTACATGTTCTGGTCGGACCGTGCGCTNATGGANTTCGTTGCNGAACATTATCCNGAGTTGCTGCANACCTATTGCGGATACGAGCACGGCATTCGCAGANCAGATGCGGCNCGTTATATGTTGCTCGATCATTTCGGCGGTTTTTATGCCGATCTGGATGCTGAATGCATTGCGCCGCTTGATCCGTTGNCTGATGACGACCGCCTGATCCTGTCGGAAGAGCCTCNTTTTCACTGGCAGATGCANTTGCGNCCGCGCTCTTCGATTGACCGGCTTCTCTTCAACGGGGTCATGGCGAGCCCGGCGAANCATCCTTTCTGGCGCCGNATGCTCAANATGCTNCCCGAAACNCGCGACTGTTTCGACACGCTCGATGCAACAGGCCCNTGNCTGTTGTCNGCAATGGTTCAANCCGATCCCGAACCCGNACGGATNGCGATTTATCCGAGCGCGCTTTTCAACGCNCAGGACTATCGCGGGCAGGTGNAGGANNNCGGGCAGTCAAAAACCGTTGCCTACGCGCTGCATCACTGGGCCGGCACCTGGTACAGCAAGCCGCGCNACCCAACCTGGATCTCCCAGGGCAGGAAGCGATTCCANCGGCTGCGCCACAANCTCACACGTGGNAAATATCTCGTNCCGGAAGNGGAGATNGCGCGAATTGANAAGTCGANCGTCAACAGACCGGCTCCTGTNGGTGACNGGCTTGCCATCCTTGNCCCGGTNAGGGATTGCGCCGATCATATCGCNCCGTTCCTCGCTGCTGTCGGNAAGCTCGANTTCCCGAAGGAGAAGATNAANCTNGTCTTCTGTGANGGNGACAGCAACGACGANAGCTACGAACTGCTANNAACANTGATCCAGCCNCTCAGATCGCAGTACCGGGAAATTCGCNNNCTNCAAAAACANGTGGNCACGAAGATCCCGCGCGAGGGCCGGTGGAAAAACAGATGGCAGCGNANGCGNCGCGCCGGGATNGCGCAGGTNCGCAACCATCTGATCCATCATGGGNTGGACGAAAGCGACGATTGGGCGCTCTGGATCGATATTGATGTCTGGAAGTTCCCGAAAGATATTGTNTCGCTTCTCCGGGCCAGCGGTGAGCGGNTCGTGGTGCCGAATACCCGCACCGAGCCTGCTGGAAAAAGCTTTGANTTGAATTCGTTNGTCCAGCAACGCGTNCCGCGCGACTACCGCTATTGGCGCAGCATGAAGCACGGGCTCTACATGCCGAAGGCGGGCGAATGGGGCCGGCTTCATCTGAGCGATCTGTGCTATCTCGACCGGGTCGAATTGGACGGAGTGGGCGGAACGATGCTCTTGGTCGACGCCAATCTTCATCGCGCAGGCCTGNACTTTCCNGANCTGCCATACAGGAANTTGATAGAGACCGAAGGTTTTGCGGCNATGGCTCGCGATCTCGGCATCACGCCGATCGGACTGCCGAAGGTTGAGGTCTTGCACGTCCCCTGGTAGGGGATCCTCAGACGTCGAGTTCGATGATCACCGGAACGTGGTCGGAGGGTTTTTCCCAGGCGCGCACATGCGGCTCGACATAGGCGGATTTCAGCTTGCTCGCCGCTTCCGGCGAAAGCATCAGGTGGTCGATGCGGATGCCGTTGTTCTTCTGCCAGGCGCCGGCCTGATAATCCCAGAATGTATAGGTTTCTGGTTTGTCGTTGACCGAGCGCAGCGCGTCGGTGAAACCGAGATTTTCGAGCTTGCGGAAGGCCGCGCGCGTCTGGGGCAGGAAGAGCGCGTCTCCCTCCCAGACCTTTGGGTCGTGGCAGTCGACGGGCTCGGGGATGACATTGTAGTCGCCGGCCAGAACCAGCGGCTCTTCGAGCGCCAGCCGATCCTCTGCGAAGCGCTGCAGACGCTCCATCCATCTGAGCTTGTAGGGATATTTTTCCGAATCGACCGGATTCCCGTTCGGCAGGTAAAGACAGCAGATCCGCGCTACGCCTTTCTCTGTCGAAAAGACGGCTTCGATGAAGCGTGACTGCTCGTCGCCATCGTCGCCAGGCAAGCCGCGATTGACCTCGTCGGGGCTCTGCTTGGACAGGATCGCTACCCCGTTGAAACCCTTCTGGCCGTGGGTTTCGACATGATAGCCGAGTTCCTCTAGCCGCTCGCGCGGCACGCCTTCATCGATTGATTTCAGTTCCTGCAGGCAGGCGACGTCCGGATCGCATTCCTTCAGCCAGGTGACGAGATTGTCGATGCGCGCCTTGACGCCGTTGATGTTCCAGGTGGCGATCTTCATACGCGCAAAGTTCTTTCGGTCAGGTCAGATGGCAAAAGATGTGCCGCAGCCACATGAGGCGACCGCGTTGGGATTGTTGATCTGGAAGGACTGGCCCATCAGGTTGTCGACGAAATCGATTTCCGAGCCCTGCATGTAGATCAGCGACATCTGGTCGATGATCACGCGCGCCTGGCCTTTTTCCAAAACGAGGTCATCACCGATCGGATCGTCGGTTAGATCGAACTTGTAGGAAAAGCCTGAGCAACCGCCACCTTCGACGGAGACGCGTAGCGCCGATTTGCCTTGCTCGGCGGCGAGTATGTCGCCGATCCGCTGTGCGGCTGCTTCGGTGATGGTAACTGGGTTTGCTTCGCTCATTATCCGCTCCTTGCCGGGGTCAAGATCCGGAGAGTCGTCTTTGAAATGTTGTCGCCCATAGGTATGAAGGCTTGCAACGGGCGTCAATGGGTGCCGGCGGACGGCCGGAACAACAAATGGCGATCGACGTGACGGAACGGGCAGGGGCGCCCAGAGAGTACCAGGCAGGCAATCATGGAATTCGACCGCACGAAACTGGGATTTGGGACGGGAGCGCTTGCGCCCTATTCATCCGACGCCTGGGCCAGCCGCGGGCGTCTGTTTCGCGAATCGAGCAGCGCCACCCGGTCTGAATTCCAGCGTGACCGCGACCGCATCGTTCATTCGACGGCTTTCCGCCGTCTCAAGCACAAGACGCAGGTCTTCGTCGCCCATGAAGGGGATCATTACCGCACACGGCTCACCCACACGATCGAGGTGGCACAGATCGCCCGGGCACTCGCCCGTGCGCTGAAGGCCGACGAGGATCTTGCCGAGGGTGTGGCCCTCGTTCACGATTTCGGCCACACGCCCTTCGGTCATACCGGGGAAGACGCGCTCGACGAACTCATGAAAGATCACGGCGGGTTCGACCATAATGCCCAGTCGCTGGCGATCGTCACCCGGCTGGAGGCNCGTTACGCNGAGTTCGACGGGCTCAACCTGACCTGGGAAACCCTTGAGGGGCTGGTCAAGCACAACGGACCNCTGACCGATCGNGAGGGCAACTCGCTCGACGACAAGCCGGTGCCCGAACANATCCGNCANTACAACGAACTGCATGATCTCTGGCTCTGGAGCCATGCNAGCCTGGAGGCCCAGGCNGCCGCCATCGCCGACGANATCGCGTACAACACCCACGATATCGATGACGGGCTGCGTTCGGGGCTGATCACCGTCGAGATGCTNGAAGAGCTNCCATTGATGTCCGGNTTCATTCGCGAGGTGCGTGACCGCTATCCCGATATCGAGGAAGTGCGGCTGGTTCATGAAATAACCCGTCGCCAGATCACCGCGATGGTCGAGGATGTGATCGGAACGGCCCAGCAGAACCTGGCCGACATTAAACCTGAAAGCGCCGACGACGTCCGTCTCGCGGGGCGTCCGATCATTACCTTCGGCGCGGAGATGGCCGGATGGGAGAGGGAAATCAAGTCGTTCCTGTTTGCCAACCTCTACCGCCACCCGACCGTCATGAAGGTGCGCGAGGACGCAGCAAGGATCGTCGACGATCTGTTTCATGCCTATATGGAGCAGCCGTCACTGATCGGGGAGGCGCGCTGGCGTGACCTTNTGGCTGAACTGCCGAAGGAGAANCTCGTGCGCTATGTCCGCGATTATATTGCCGGGATGACCGACACNTANGCNATGAGCGCCCATAAGCGCTTGTTTGACCGCTCACCGGATTTGAGCTAGGCAGCGCCCAAACCGGCCCGGANTTCCGGGCGCTCCACCCAAATCATTGCAGTAAAGNCGAAGCACCCATGAATCTGTTCAAGGATTTCGAGAAGAGAATTAGCGACGCCATCATGGCGCTCGATATCGTCCGCGACAGCGGCGAACAGGTCCAGCTCGACCGCATGACCGTGGAGCCGCCGCGCGATCCCGCGCATGGCGATATCTCGACCAATGCCGCAATGGTGCTGGCGAAGCCGCTCAAGTCGAACCCGCGCGCCCTTGCCGAGGCGCTGGCCGCTGCCTTCGCCGATGACCCGGACGTGGCTGAAACTTCGGTCGCCGGTCCCGGCTTCCTTAACTTCAGGCTGTCGGTCTCCTACTGGCAGAAGGTTCTCAAGGANATTGCGGCCAGGGGGCTGGATTTCGGCCGCTCCGATCTCGGCGCCGGCAAGAAGATCAACGTCGAATATGTTTCGGCCAACCCGACCGGACCGATGCATGTCGGCCACTGTCGTGGCGCGGTGGTGGGGGACGCGCTTGCCAACCTGCTCGCCTTCGCCGGTTACGAGGTCGACAAGGAATACTACATCAACGATGCCGGCGTGCAGATCGAAGTGCTGGCCAATTCCGCCTTCCTTCGCTACCGCGAGGCGCTTGGCGAAGAGATCCGCGCGATCCCGGAAGGCCTCTATCCCGGTGATTATCTCAAGCCCGTGGGCAAGGCGCTGGCCGCGAGTTACGGCACGAAACTGCTGGAAATGCCNGAAGANCAGTGGATGCCGCTCGTCAAGGAGCGAACCATCGAGTTGATGATGGGGATGATCCGTGAGGATCTCGCTGCGCTCAATATCCATCACGACGTGTTCTATTCCGAACGCACGCTGCATGNNGANGGNGCCAAGGCCATCCGNCACGCGATCAANGAGCTNACCTACAAGGGNCATGTCTACAAGGGNAAGTTGCCGCCGCCCAAGGGNCAGCTGCCCGAAGACTGGGAAGATCGCGAGCAGACNCTNTTCCGCTCGACCGAGGTGGGNGACGATATNGACCGGCCGCTGATCAAGTCGGATGGCGATTACACCTATTTCGCGGCCGATGTGGCTTATTTCTACGACAAGTTCGAGCGCGGTTATGACGAGATGATCTACGTTCTCGGCGCCGACCATGGCGGCTACGTCAAGCGGCTTGAAGCTGTCGCACGCGCCGTTTCCGGCGGGTCGGTCAAGCTCACCGTTCTGCTCTGCCAGCTNGTCAAGCTCTTCCGCAATGGCGAGCCGGTCCGCATGTCCAAACGGGCAGGGGAATTCGTCACGCTCCGCGATGTGGTCGACGAAGTGGGACGGGATTCCGTGCGCTTCATGATGCTGTTCCGCAAGAGNTCCGAGCCGCTGGACTTCGATTTTGCAAAGGTCACCGAGCAGTCCAAGGACAATCCGGTCTTTTACGTGCAGTATGCTCACGCCCGTTGCCGCTCGGTCTTCCGTCAGGCCGCCGAGGCGTTCCCGGATGTCGATCTGTCGGACGAGGCACTGTCGAAAATCGACGTCTCGGCGTTGAGCGACGAGAGCGAGCTGGCACTCATCGGAAAGCTCGCCGAATATCCGCGCGTNATCGAGGCTGCAACGCGCGGCCACGAGCCGCACCGGGTCGCTTTTTACCTCTACGATCTCGCAAGTTCTTTCCACGCGCAGTGGAACAAGGGCCGTGATAACCCGGAATTACGCTTTATTAACGATAAAAACCGAGAATCAAGCCTAGCCAGAATGGGGTTGGTCTACGCCGTCGCCTGTGTGCTGAAGTCCGGATTGCAGATTACCGGCACCGATGCACCAGAGGAAATGCGGTAACGCCACCATTTACCCACATTGCTCTGGCAGTAACGCCGAAGTCGAGTGTGTGAGTTAAGATGGCTGATCAGTATAACGACAAGACCGGAAGCGCCGGAAGCGTGATCGACGACAACGATCCTCTTGCGGAACTGGCGCGTATCATCGGTTATGACCGGCCCGCCGAAGCAAAGCCACAGGGCGATGCTCCCGGCGCGACGACTCACGCCGAATCGGACGAGATCGATCTCGAAGCCGAACTCCTTCGCGAAATCGAGACTTCCTTTGATGAGCCAGCGGCTGTAGCCGGCTCTGACGCGCGTGAAGAGGCGCCGGAACAAGCTTCCGCCCAGGCTTATGATCCCTACGCCATGCCGCAGGCGGAGGAGAGCTCGCAGTTCGAGGAACATGTACCCGAGCCCGAGGTCGAAGAGGTTTCCGCCGAGCCCGTAGCCGGAGCGCCGGAAGAACAGCCCGTCGATCCGTTTGTTGCTGAATCTCCCTCAAGCGAGACTGGCGATGCGCCTTTAACCTCCTTGATGGACGATGAGGTCAAACTCCCTGATGAAGACCTGTATCAGGCGCTGGAAGAAGAACTGACCATTTCCGACGATGACCTGCCGGATTACCCTTCGGAAGGCCAGGATGCGGAGCCGTTGGTTGCCGATTTTGGCGATGAGGAATTGCCGGCCTCTGAACCTGCGTTCCCGAATGACGCCGATGAGCCCGAAGAGATTGTCGCTTCGGATCCCGAGCTTGAGGACAGCGCACCGCTTTACCGCCAGGAAGAGCCGCGTTCGGACGTGGATGCTTCGCGATTCCTCAACGATCCGACGGAAGAACCCGCCGCCGAGGCCACCGAAGAGCCCGCGACAGACGACTTCGCTGATGTCTTTGCCGAATGGGATGCCATGGTCGAAATGGCCGGGGCAGACGACGAGGTCACGGATGCAGCCGCCGAGCCCGCTTTTCAGGCCGAGCCATTCGTCACGCCGGAAGCGGACGTTCAGCCCGACATGGCGGAAGACGAAATCGCCGACGTCGAAGCGCAGGATATTCCTGTTTTTCTCGGCTCTTCNCCTGAGGCCGGCGAAATTGCCGATGCCTATTCAGAACAGGCNTCCGAGCAGGAAAGTGCGCAGGATGTCGANGACATTCTTGCCGAGATNTCCCGCTTCGACCTGCCGACCCATGGNGATGCACAATNGCATCANAGCGATGATGCACCCNGCGNGGTCGAGGCCGACCGCCCCCATCAGTCTGCACTCGTCGATGCGCCGCAACTCGCAGCGACTGTCGAGAGTTTCCTGGCCGAGGACGAAGCTCCGCTGGAAAAGGTCGCGCCGGATCCGATGGACTTCGATCCGTTCGAGGCTGAGCTCTCCGCCGAGCTGGATGANTACCGCACCCAGCTTGAAACCGGCAAGATGACCATTGAACCGNNCGNGGAAGAGCCTCCGCTTGTTGTCGAGGATTATCCCCAGATCGAGGAGGATTTCGACGACAAGGCCGAGGATTTCCTCGCCGAGGAAGATTTCGATCTCGCGCTCGATGATTTCAATCCTGTCGATGACATCGAGGAGGATGTTGCGGAAACCGTGGAAGCCCCGGCGGAGGAGATCGTCGCCCTCGACGATGCCTTTGCACCGGAGGAAGCGGCCGTCGCACCTGAAATTCCGGCCTATGAGCCGCCTGCCGATCTTGGTCGTGAGGCCGCTGTCGAGGATGATATGACGGCTGCATTCTCGCGCTTCTTCGATGAAGCCGAGGACGCNCCNGCGGANNAAAAGCCGGAGAGCCCGGCTGATGAGGTGNCTGCAGNATCCGTGGCGGAACCGGCAAAACCGCAATTCGGCGATGCNGATTTCGATGCTTTNTTCCCGCAGCAGCCGGTCGAGCCTGTTGCCGCCGTTGCCGCTGGTGCTGCAACGGNTTCGCTCGCTCAATCGGCTTCGGCCGACGAGTTCGATGATGACGACTGGCTCGCTTCTTTGGAGGCGGAGGTCGAGGAAGATGTCGCCCGGCAGGAATCCCAGATATCTAACGTCGGACAGGCTGCTGAACCGTCCGAGCCGGCGGAACTGCCTGAACCCGAGATGCCCTATGCCGCGACAGCCGAAGGCACTGACTTTGTCTTCGACGAGAGCGCCATCACGCCCGTCGATGAGATGCCCGGAAATATCGGCGACCTCGACATTCCGGATCTTCCGTCCGACCAAGCGCCTGTCGAGGATGATTTCGAGACCCTGTTCGAAAGCGAAATCGATCGCGAGTTTGCCGACCTGGTCGAGGGCGAGGGGCAGACTGATGAGCCGGTCGTTGCCGATGCAGGTTGGTATGCACCCCAGACGGAGGCCGCGCCCGAGCAAGACAACTATGACGACATGGAAAGCGACCTCGGCTTCGCGGGCGCTTCGGAGGCGGCGTATCGCCCGCATCCGCAGCCTGTCGATGCCGACACACCGTATGAGACAGCCCAGGACCGCGAAGCTGACGATCGTCGCAAGCCGCTGATCGCCGGCGTGGTCCTCGGCGTGGCCGTGCTGCTCGGTGGCACCGCGCTCGCGTGGAACTGGATCGCCGGCGGTTCGGTGTCAGATGATGGTCCCAAGGTCATCATGGCCGACAAGGACCCGGTCAAGGTCGTGCCAGAGAACCCCGGTGGCGCCAAGGTCCCCAACCAGGACAAGGCCGTCTACGAGAAGGTCGAAGGCAACGACAGCGGCACCGCAAGCCAGCCCCGACTGGTGGAAGGCTCTGAAGAGCCGGTCGACGTCGTTCAGCGCACGATCGATCCTGACGTGCTGCCGCTTGAAGGTCGTGGCGAGGCGGAAACCGCATCCGGCACGTCTGGCAAGGTGGAGGACCGGCTGACNGAAGGCGACACCGAAGCCGCGTCCGGCGGCAACAGTGCCGACCAGCTTCTCTCGCCCCGCCGTGTCCGCACCATGGTTGTCCGTCCCGACGGCACGATCGTGCCGCGCTCGGAGCCCGAGGCTGCTGCGGCNGANACGNCNGCACCGGCTGCNGCNTCCGTCGAAANNGTGCCGNCAACNCCGGTCGCGCCTGATGCNTCNACAACTGATGTGGCGTCCGCCGAACCCGATACNGCCCTGTCTGCACCGGCTACGGTAGCTCCCGAAGGCGAAANCGCCGNGACNACGGATNCNGANGGNGGTGCCANTGAGGCGTCAACNATCCCGACACAGACCGTGACCACGGTTCCGGTTCCGACCATCCGTCCNTCCGAACAACCGGTGAATGTCGTCGGACAGGTNAGNGGCAANGGCCGTGTGAGNGAGNNCGCATCTGCGNACCCGNAGGCCGCCNCACCTGCCACGCCTGCGGCGCAGACAACGGCACCGGCGAATCCGGGCGGCTACTACATGCAGATCGCCTCGCAGCCGACTGCGGCAGGCGCCCAGACCTCATACGACAATCTCTCGCGCCGTTATTCGAGTATCATCGGTGGCCGCGGGGTCGACATCAAGTCAGCCGAAATTCCCAATCGCGGCACCTATCACCGCGTCCGCATTCCGGCTGGCACCCGCGAAGAGGCCAACGCGCTTTGCGCACGTTACAAGTCCGCAGGCGGCAGCTGCATCGTGACGCGCTGATCGCAATCCGAATAGATAGAAAGCCGGGCAGGAGACTGCCCGGCTTTTTTGTTGGCCGGGAGCCGGATCCTATAGGGAAAAATCGCCGATCGGCTATGATCGCGCCATGAGCGAATCAAAAGCAGTTATTTTCGGTAGTCTCGGTCCCAAACTCAGCGCGGAAGAAAAGGCTTTCTTCTCGGGTGAGCGGCCCTGGGGCTTCATTCTTTTTCTCCGCAACCTCGTCGAAAAGGCGCAGATTACCGATCTGGTTGCCGAAATGCGCGATTGCGTCGGCCGGCCTGACGCGCCTGTCCTGATTGACCAGGAGGGCGGTCGTGTGCAGCGCTTGCGCCCGCCGCTGGTCCCGATCGATTATCCTTCCGGTGCAGAACTCGGTGCGATCTATCGCAAGAACGAGGAGAGGGGACTTTGGGCCGCGTGGGTGCTCGGCCGGCTTCATGCCTTCGATCTCGCGCCCCTTGGCATCAATGTCGATTGCCTTCCGCTGATCGATATCCCGGTTGCCGGCGCCCATGAGATCATCGGCAGCCGCGCCTATGGCGACGAACCGAACATTGTCTCGGCCATGGGCACGGCAGCGGCGCGCGGCCTGAAAGCCGGTGGTCTCCTGCCGATCATCAAGCATATTCCCGGGCACGGTCGCGCCAATGCGGATTCCCACCATGATCTGCCGGTCGTCGACACACCGCACGCGGAGCTGTCGAAGACCGACTTCGTGCCGTTCAAGCGGCTCCACAACGAGGTCATGGCGATGACCGCGCATATCATCTATTCCGATATCGATCCCGATCAGTGCGCCACCACCTCCAGGAAGATGATTTCCGAGATCATTCGCGGCGAAATCGGTTTCGACGGGCTTTTGATGTCCGATGACGTCTCTATGAAAGCTCTTTCTGGGGATTTCGCCGACAGGACCCGAGCAATCATTTCCGCTGGTTGCGATGTCACGCTACATTGCAACGGCGACATGGATGAGATGCGCGCCATCGCGTCTGCAAGCCCGGTCCTTTCGGGCGAGGCGAAACGGCGGGCTGACCGTGTGACTGAGAGCATTCAAACGCCGGACAACAGCGACGAGGCGGCATTGCGCGAGGAATTCGCGAGCCTCTTGAGAGCAGGGACGGCCTGAACGGGACAAACACGTGGCCGCCAACGCGCGAGACGACAAGGCAAGGAAATCCGCCGCTGCTCCGATGGAGAAGCTGTGGGAAGACAATGCTGATCGTGCCCTGAGCGATCCCGCGCTTGTCGTTGACCTCGAAGGCTTCGAGGGCCCGCTCGACCTTCTTCTCCATCTCGCGCGTACACAGAAGGTGGATCTCGCTCGCATTTCCGTGCTGGCACTCGCCGAGCAATATCTCGATTTCATCGAACGGGCGCGCGAGCTCCGGCTTGAGCTTGCCGCGGACTATCTGGTCATGGCGGCGTGGCTTGCGTTCCTGAAATCGCGGCTCCTGATCCCGCAACAGGCCAAGGGTGACGAGCCCTCCGGTGAGGAAATGGCGGCACAGCTCGCCTTCCGGCTCAAGCGCCTCGAAGCAATGCGCGAAGTGGCGACCCGTCTCGTCAACCGCAATCGCCTTGGTCGCGATGTCTTTGCGCGCGGGGCACCGCAGCCGCTCGTCATCGACAAGACACTGGCCTTCGACGCCAGCCTCTACGACCTGCTGACCGCCTATGCCTCGCAGCGCCAGCGTCAGAGCCTCTCGCATGTCACGATCTCCAGGCGCCGCGTCTGGTCGTTGGCCGATGCGCGCACCATCCTGACCCGCATGCTCGGCGAAATCTCCGACTGGACGGCACTGAACCACTTCCTCGTGCGTTATCTTTCCGAACCCGAGGAACGCGCCACCGCGATCGCCAGCTCGTTTGCGGCATCGCTGGAGATGGTGCGGGAAGGGCGGCTCGAAATCCGGCAGGAAGGTGCCTTCCAGCCAATCTATCTCAGACGCGGTGCCCATGCCGATGCACCGAAAGGATCGAGGCCATGACGACCGATTCCGGCCAGCCCAATCCCGTTGACTATGAAGACCCGGAGATGGACGCTGCCGATATGTCCGGTGAGGATGCCGACAGCGCCGCCGTCGACAGGTTGCGAGAACGCGCACTCGCAGAGGCGATGCGCATTGCCGAAGCGTTGGTTTTCGCCTCCGCCGAGCCGGTTGCCGAAAACGTCATCGCGGAAAAACTGCCGCGAGAGAGCGATGTCGCCGATGTGATGAGCCGCCTCGAACGGGCCTATTCCACACGGGGCGTCAATCTGGTGCGCGTTGCCGGAGCCTGGGCGTTCCGTACCGCTGCCGATCTGTCATTCCTGATCCGTCAGGAACAGACCGAGGTCCGCAAGCTCTCGCGTGCCGGCCTCGAAGTGATGGCGATCATCGCTTACCACCAGCCGGTCACCCGCGCCGAGATCGAGGAAATCCGCGGTGTCGCCACCTCCAAGGGCACGCTCGACGTATTGCTTGAAACCGGCTGGGTGCGCATGCGCGGACGCCGCCGCACGCCGGGTCGTCCGGTCACCTACGGCACGACGAACGACTTTCTCGATCATTTCGGGCTCGAGGAACTTCGCGATCTGCCGGGCATGGATGAACTCAAGGGGGCCGGCCTTTTGTCGAATCGCATCCCAGCCAATTTCTCGATGCCGCAGCCGCCCGCCAATGATGATCTTTCGGACGAGGAAGATCCCATCACGCAGATGGATCTCGAAGAACTCGGTCTCCTTTCGCCGATGGGTGAGGAGGAGTAGGGCCTCGCCGCAGGCGGGGCGCGACAATAGAGCCGTGATTTCAAGGCATGAAACGGTTTCGTCGGTCCGCAATACCGTGTAATCGATCTCGCAAGTACACCGGAAGGCAGTGAGCGGATCGACGTGGCCGATAGCAAATCCTCCCTGAAACTGGCTCCACTGGACGGGGCGAGCCGACGCACCGCCGGCGTCACCTTTGCCGCCCGGCTTGTCTTCGATGACATCCACCACCATTACGGCAAGCGCCATATCCTCAAGGGACTGAGCTTGCAGGCCGAGCCGGGTGAGGTTCTGTGCCTTCTCGGCCCATCCGGGTCTGGCAAGACCACGTTGCTTCGCATTGCAGCGGGTATCGAAACCCAGACATCGGGCCGGCTCATCCTCAACGAACGCGAGATTTCCGGTCCCGACCTGTCGCTTCCGCCTGAAAAGCGCGGCATCGGACTGATGTTTCAGGACTTCGCGCTCTTTCCGCATCTGACCATCGTCGACAACGTTCGCTTCGGACTGACGCAATTGTCCCGCAGGGACGGCCGCGGTGAGGCCATGGTTGCGCTTGAGCGCGTCGGGATGGCCCATCACGCCATGAGCTATCCGCACCTTCTCTCGGGCGGCGAACAGCAGCGAGTGGCGCTTGCCCGTGCGCTCGCCCCCCGTCCGGGCGTTCTTCTGATGGACGAACCGTTTTCGGGGCTCGATTCACGCCTCAAGGATGCCGTGCGCATCGAGACGCTGGCGATCCTGCGTGAAGCGCGCGCCACGGCGATCGTTGTCACCCATGATGCGGAGGAAGCCATGCGGCTTGGGGACCGCATTGCCTTGCTGCGCAATGGCAGGCTCGTGCAGACGGGAACGGCGGAGGATCTCTATCACCGTCCCGCCGATCTGTTTGCCGCAGGATTTTTCTCCGAAATCAATGTTTTCGCATCCGAGGTTCACAATGGGCTGGCAATGACGCCGCTCGGTCCTGTAAAATCCCCGGAAATTGCCGAGGGGGCTGCCGTTTCGGTTGCCGTCCGCCATTCGGGTGTCGGCATCGTCGAACCTGACAAGGGATCGCCCGCACGCATCGTGGCGCGCAGGTTTCTCGGCATGGAAGAACACGTCACGCTGGCCGTGCCGGATGGTGGCGGCCGGGTCGAGGCCCGGGTGAGGGCAGGCGATGTGCCTGCCGGCGCCCGCGAGGTCGGTCTGGTGGTCAACGAGAAAGACATATTGGTGTTTGAATCTTGAACGCAAACATCATACATCGAATAGGAATTCGAATAGGAGAGTATCATGGGTTCCTTCAGCATCTGGCACTGGATCATCGTTCTGGTGGTCGTGCTTCTGCTTTTCGGTCGCGGCAAGATTCCCGAATTGATGGGTGACGTGGCAAAGGGCATCAAGAGCTTCAAGAAGGGTATGTCGGACGACGATAAGGACGACAACACCACGACGACGGCCAAGACCGTCGATCACCAGCCCGCCGAGACCACCGAACAGAAGGACCGCGCCTGACGGGTAGCGGTCGCCGGGCGCGGCTTAGGCGCCCGGACTGGCGGGGTTCCGACCCCGCTGCGGGAAAGGAAACCCGATGCTCGATATCGGCTGGACAGAGCTTCTGGTCGTGGCGATTGTACTCATCATCGTGGTCGGTCCGAAGGACCTTCCACCGATGTTGCGTGCTTTCGGCCGGACCACGACAAAGCTGCGCAAGATGGCCAACGAGTTCCGTGGCCAGTTCGACGAGGCGCTTCGCGAAGCCGACCTCGACGATGTGCGAAAGACGTTTTCGGACGCCCGTTCGCTCAATCCCATGAACCAGATTCGTGACGCGGTTAACCCGCTGCGCCAGACCGGCAACGATATCCGCAAGGACCTCGAGAACACGGTCAAGCCGATTGCGGTGCCCGATTCCGGCATGAAGCTCGATGGCGAGCCGAAGGTTGAAGCCGACAAGGCCGTGGAAGCCGAGCCTCTCAAGGGGCCGGTCGAGCCCGCCGAGCAGCCGGCTACCCACAAGACCTCTGCCGCCGAAATCATGAAATCGGATAAGGCCGAAGCCAAGGCGCCGGCCAAGACCGCGGCAACCTCCAAGTCGACTGCCAAGAAGGCAACCGCTAAGAAGCCGGCCGCTAAATCGACGCCTGCCAAACCGGCGGCTTCCAAATCGACGGCTGCAAAGCCTGCCGCATCGAAGGCTGCATCCAAGCCGGCGGGCACGAAAGTCGCGGCAAAGACGACGGCCTCCAAGAGCGCTGCTGCAAAGACTACGGCCCGCAAGACGCCTGCCGCAAAGGCCAAGACGTCACGCAAGACGGATGACAAGGCATGAGCGAGAATACCGAAGAAGATCGGCCCATGCCGCTCATCGAGCACCTGATCGAGCTGCGCAACCGCCTCATGTGGGCCGTCGGCGGCTTCATGATCGCTTTCCTGATCTGCTTCTATTTCGCCAAGCAGCTCTTCAATCTGCTGGTTCTGCCCTTCACCTGGGCGGTTCACTGGGCGGGACTTGCCGATCGTAAGATCGAGTTGATCTACACCGCGCCGCAGGAATTCTTCTTCACCCAGATCAAGATCGCCATGTTCGGAGGTCTGGTGCTGGCTTTCCCGATGATTGCCGCCCAGGTCTACAAGTTCGTCGCACCCGGCCTCTACAAGAACGAGCGGATGGCCTTCCTGCCGTTCCTGGTCGCATCGCCTATCCTCTTCCTGATTGGTGCGGCGCTCGTCTATTTCTTCTTCACCCCGATGGTGATGATGTTCTTCCTCCATATGGAGCAGACCGGCGGCACCACCGAGGCCTCTATCCAGCTTCTGCCGAAGGTTTCCGAGTATCTCGGTCTCATCATGACCCTGATCTTCGCCTTTGGTCTGGTCTTCCAGCTTCCCGTCGTGACCACGCTGATGGCGCGCGTCGGGCTGGTTTCGTCGAAGGGCCTTGCGGAGAAACGCAAATACGCAATCGTCGGTGCCTTCATTGCCGCGGCGGTGCTGACGCCACCCGATCCGGTGTCCCAGATCGGGCTTGCGCTGCCCACTATCCTTCTTTACGAGATTGCCATCTATTGCGCCCGACTCGTGGAGCGCCAGCGTGGTGAGGCGCAGGCGGAAAGCGAAGAGGAAGCAGCTTCCGACGTGACGCCGGACAGCTGACACCCGCACCAGGCGGGGTCTTTCCGGTCGGACGCGAAACTCCTGCCGGGATGACCCGAAATGCTTGACATCAAATGGATCCGAGAAAACCCCGAGGCGCTGGACAAAGCGCTTCAAAGCCGTGGCGCCGGCGCGCAGGCGGCTGAGCTGATTGCCGCCGACGAGAAGCGCCGCTCGCTCGTCCAGTCGCTGCAGGACATGCAGTCGCGCCGCAATGCCGCGTCGAAGGAAATCGGCCAGGCGCTCGGGAAGGGCGACAAGGATCGAGCCGAGGCGTTGAAAGCCGAAGTCGCCGAACTCAAGAGCAAGATGCAGGAAGCAGAAGAGGGCACCCGCCAGGCGGATGCCGCTCTCGACGACATGCTGATGCGTCTTCCGAACCTTCCGCTCGAAGGCGTACCCGTCGGTGCCGACGAGAACGATAACCGCGAAGAGCGAAAAGTCGGCCAAAAGCCCGGCTGGAACCACAAGGCCGTCGAACACTACGAAATCGGTGAGGATCTCGGTCTTCTCGACTTCGAGGCAGCGGCCCGCATTTCCGGCTCGCGCTTCACCGTGGTCAAGGGCCAGTTGGCTCGTCTCGAGCGCGCACTCGGCCAGTTCATGCTCGACCTTCACACGACCGAGCATGGCTACACCGAAGTCAATCCGCCGCTTCTGGTGCGCGACGATGCGCTCTACGGCACCGGCCAGCTTCCGAAATTCGCCGAGGATCTTTTCAAGACCACCGATGGTCGCTGGATGATCCCGACGGCGGAAGTGCCGCTCACGAACCTTGTTTACGGCGAGCTGCTCGACCACGATACTCTGCCGCTTCGTTTCACGGCCCTAACTCCGTGCTTCCGCTCGGAAGCGGGCTCCGCCGGTCGCGACACCCGCGGCATGCTGCGCCAGCACCAGTTCAACAAGTGCGAGCTCGTGTCCATTGTCGATGCCGAGCACGGGGTCGAGGAGCACGAGCGGATGACGGCTTGTGCCGAGGAGGTCCTGAAACGTCTCGGCTTGCATTACCGGGTCATGACGCTGTGCACCGGCGACATGGGTTTCGGTGCCCAGAAAACCTACGATCTTGAAGTCTGGCTGCCGGGGCAGGACACATATCGCGAGATTTCGTCCTGCTCGGTCTGCGGTGACTTCCAGGGGCGCCGCATGAACGCGCGCTACCGCGATCCCGAGGGCAAGGGCACGCGTTTCGTCACCACGCTCAACGGATCGGGCGTTGCCGTCGGCCGTGCGCTGATCGCCGTGATGGAGAATTATCTCAACGAAGACGGCTCCATTACCGTGCCGGAGGCGCTGCTGCCCTATATGGGCGGTATCACCCGGATCGAAAAAGCCGACTGAGAATAAGGACCAGCCCGACCATGCGAATTCTGCTCACCAATGACGACGGTATCCATGCGCCTGGCCTGGCATCGCTCGAAAAGATCGCGCGCACGCTGTCTGACGATGTCTGGGTGGTTGCACCCGAGACCGATCAGAGCGGACTTGCGCACTCGCTGACGCTGTCCGAGCCGCTCCGGCTCCGTGAGATCGAGGAGAAGCGTTTCGCATTGCGCGGCACGCCGACCGACTGTGTCATCATGGCGGCCCGTAAGGTCATGAAGGACAACCCGCCGGACCTCATTCTCTCGGGCATCAATTCCGGCCCCAACGCCGCCGACGACGTGACCTATTCGGGCACGGTCGCTGCTGCCATCGAAGGCACCCTTCTGGGGATCCGGTCGATTGCGCTCAGCCAGCACTACAATTTCGAGAACCATGGCCGTGTCGTGCCGTGGGAGGTGGCCGAGACCCATGGTCCGGAAC
The DNA here is from genome assembly GCA_002707605.1 of Hoeflea sp. Taxonomy (GTDB): domain Bacteria; phylum Pseudomonadota; class Alphaproteobacteria; order Rhizobiales; family Rhizobiaceae; genus Pseudohoeflea. The sequence continues at coordinate 313,407 of PANK01000001.1, read as the reverse complement.
TTCTCAAGAAGCTCATGAATATGGATCTGCCGCAGGGCCGCTTCCTCAACGTGAACTTCCCGAACTGCAAACCCGACGAACTCAAGGGCATCACAGTTACCCGTCAGGGACAGCTTACCCACGGACTGCAGATCATCGAACGCGAGGACGGCCGCGGCTTTCCCTATTTCTGGCTCAAGTTCGGCCGCCGGGCGATCCCCGATCATATCGAGACGGATGTCGGTGCGCTCAACAACGGCTATATCTCGGTCACGCCGCTCATGCTCGATCTGACCGACCACAAGCTCCACGACGAGCTGTCCGGCCTGTTCGAGGGCTGATTTGTGAACATCCGTCTGGTCGAGAAGGAAGGTTTTGCCGCTCTCGTCCTGCGTTTGCGCGCGGAGGGCGTTGCCGATACCGCACTGCTCTCTGCCATGGAGCAGACCCCGCGGACCATGTTCGTGGGGGCGGCCCATGCGCCGCATGCCTACGAAAACCGTCTGCTGCCCATTGATTGCGGCGGCTTTGCCGAAAGCCCTGACCTGATCGCACGGCTTCTCTCGCTTGCCGATCTTGCGCCCGGTCAGCGTGTTCTCGATGTCGGGACGGGCTCGGGCTTCACCGCAGGCGTGATCGGACGGATTGCAGAGCGCGTTCTCACCATCGACCGCTACAAGACGCTCGTTCAGCTCGCCCAGCAGCGATACAGCCATCTTGCGATCACCAATGTGGTGGCGCGTCAGGGCGATGGCGCCAAGGGCGTGCCGGGCGAGGGGACCTTCGACCGGATCGTTGTCACGACTGCTTTCGAGACGATGCCGCGCCACTATGTCGACTTCCTCGTCTCCGAAGGCGTCATGGTTGCACCGCTCAGGGACAAGGACGGAACGATCCGCCTGTCGCGATTTACCAAGATCGGCAGCCGCTTCGAGCGCGAGGATTTCTTCGAAGTCCCCTATCTTCCGATGATCGCCGGGCTGGCCTCCGCGCTTTAAGCTCTCAGGATATTACCAAAAAAACGCGATGTTCCGCGAGGATTTAACCGGGCGGTAACATTAACGCTGTTTAATTCAGTCCAGTTGGTATTGCGTTCATGGGTTGAAATCATGCGTCGGAATGTATCGAAAATCACGAAATCGACGACATTGAAGCTGCTGGGTGTCGTCCTCTTGGCCGGAACCGCTGCAGGCTGCAGCTCGGACGCCAGTCGCTTCATGTATCGTGGCGTCGATGGCATAAACACGGCCTCGGTCCCCGGTCCGTCTTCAAGCAGTTTACAGCCGCTCGGCTCGGTTCCGAATTCCGGTTATGCCCAGTCGGGTGCCGCACCTTCGAGCGTTTCGCAGGCTTATCCGGGCGACCAGACCTACACCACATCGGCCTCTTCGGCACGGGCAGCTTCGTCCTCGGAAATCGTCTCCCGCCAGTCTCTGCCGACAGCTGAACAGTCGGCTTCCCGCGTGCCTGTCGGTCCGGCCACTCAGCCGGTGGTAGAGCCGCAGCCGTTCCCCTCGAGGCAGGCGAGCGTGCAGGGTAACGCATCGGTTGCCAACACCATGCCGAAGGACCCCATCACCACCGGCACGACGCCGGCGCGCTCGGGAAATGGCTGGAGCGGCAGTGGCGGCACACGCGTCACGCTCAATCAGGGCGAGACCCTCTACAACCTGTCGCGTCGCTACGGTGTGCCGGTCAAGGATATCATGGCCGCCAACAACATCACCGATGCCTCGCGCATCAATGCCGGCCAGCAGATCGTCATTCCTGTCTATGGCTACAGCGCCAAGGCGCCCGTCTCGGCTCCGGACGCTGATCCGAATGTCCGCGATGCAAGTGCGTCACGCGGCACGCCGGCACCGAAGCCGAGCAATACTCCGGACCAGCAGGTCGCCGTTCTCCCAAGCTCGCCGAGCCTGAAGGAAAAGGCGACGCCGCAGACCGCTTCGACCGATACGGCATCCGCACCGCAGAGTGGCGGCCAGGGCGGTGTCTACACGGTTCAGTCGGGCGATACCCTGTCGCGGATCGCTTCCCGTAACGGTGTTTCNGTGTCNGCGCTCAAGGCTGCCAACAGCATGTCGACGGANATCATCCGTGTCGGCCAGAAGCTCTCGATCCCGTCTGCCGGTGCNGAGGCGACGGACAGCGTGACNACNGCTTCCGTCAAGCCTGCGGCCAACAAGCCGAAGGAATATGCGGCGCCCACGAAGACCGAACCNAAGTCCAANCTGACCGAAACCGCCAAGGTAGACACCAACGCGGTTGCGCCCAAGGCATCTGGCATCGACAAGCTGCGCTGGCCGGCCCGTGGTCAGGTGATCACCGGTTACGCCAAGAGTGAAAACGGCAAGCGCAANGACGGTATCGACCTGTCACTGCCCGTCGGAACCCCGGTCAAGGCTGCCGAGAACGGCGTGGTCATNTATTCGGGCGACGGTCTGAAGGAATACGGCAACACGGTCCTGGTCCGTCACGATGACGGTCTCGTCACCGTCTACGCCCACGCTTCGGACCTGAAGGTCAACCGCGGCGACAAGGTCAANCGCGGTCAGACGATCGCGTCATCGGGCATGAGCGGCAACGCCAAGACCCCGCGTCTGCACTTCGAAGTGCGCAAGAACGCAACNCCGGTCAACCCGTCCGACTTCCTGGAATAAGNCAATTGGCNGGCGGCTCTCAGAGCCGCTTGCCGAGCCGTCCCGCCAGATCCTGGACGAACTGCCAGGCTACACGACCCGAGCGCGAGCCNCGGGTCGTTGCCCATTCNAGNGCCTGGGCGCGCAACTCGTCGTCCCCGATCCNGAACTTGTAGTGCTCGGCATAGCCCTTCACCATGTCGAGNTAATCGTCNTGGCTGCATTTGTGGAATCCGAGCCAGAGACCGAAGCGGTCNGAAAGCGAGACTTTTTCCTCCACGGCCTCGTGCGGATTGATCGCTGTCGAGCGCTCGTTTTCGATCATGTCGCGCGGCAACAAATGCCGGCGGTTCGATGTGGCGTAGAGGATCACATTGTCCGGACGCCCCTCGATCCCGCCATCAAGCGCCGCCTTCAGCGACTTGTAGGCTGTGTCGTCGTGGTCGAAGGAAAGGTCGTCGCAAAAGAGGATGAAGCGGGCGTCGGCATCGCGCAGGATCGCCATTAGGCTCGGTAGCGAGTTGATGTCCTCACGGTGGATTTCAACAAGCTTCAACGGGGCTGAAAGATTGGGCAGGGTAGCAGTCGCCGCGTGAACCGATTTGACCAGCGAAGACTTGCCCATGCCGCGTGCGCCCCACAGAAGCACGTTGTTGGCCGCATATCCTTTCGCGAAGCGCTCTGTGTTGTCCTGCAGGATGTCGCGCACATGGTCGACGCCCTTGATCAGCGACAGTTCTATCCGGTTGGGACGGGCGACCGGCTGCAGCCAGGCGCGTTTGGGTTCCCAGACAAAACAGTCGGCAGCCGTGATGTCGTTATCTGCCCGTGGCTGACCGCCGAGGCTTTCGACGGCACGCGTCAGTTTCTCGATTCTCTCCATGATCTGACGCGCGGTCTCGTCGTTCATCTGACCCCTCCTGACTGAAAATGAACTCACTGGGGCGCGGTTAGCACGCAATAACCCCGGACAAAAGCGCACAACCCCCGAAATTAGGGCGTGCGAGCCCAAGCTTTACGTTGCATTCGCGGCCCTCGTCACTATATTCCGCACGATTTCATGCGCCGGGAAATGCCGGGCGCCAGTTGAGGAGTTTTCCATGTTTATCACCGAAGCCTTCGCGCAGACGCCTGGCGGAGCAGGTGGTGGCGACATCATCATGTCGATCCTGCCGTTCCTTCTGATCTTCGTCATCATGTACTTCCTGATCATCCGTCCGCAGCGGACCCAGATGAAGAAGCGCGAAGAAATGCTGAAGAACGTTCGCCGCGGCGACCAGGTCGTCACTGGCGGCGGCTTCATCGGCAAGGTGACCAAGGTCTTCGACAACGACGAACTCGAAATCGAGATCGCCGAAGGCGTCAAGGTGCGCTCCGTGCGCTCGCTGATCGCCGATGTCCGGACCAAGAGCGAGCCGGTCAAGGAATAAGACCCTGAACCCACGGGGCGGTCATTCAGACCGCCCCGTATTTCTATCCGGCCCGAGCCGGAGATGACGCCGAGAGGCCCAATGCTTTATTTTTCCCGCTGGAAAACCGTCCTGATCTGGCTCGCGGTCGTACTCGCCGCGTTTTTTGCGTTTCCGAACCTGCTGACCAAGGACGAAGCCGCCAATCTTCCCGAGTTCCTGCCGTCGCAGCAGATGACGCTCGGCCTCGACCTCCAGGGTGGTTCGCACATCCTGTTGCAGGTCGATCGCCAGGACATCATCAAGGAGAGGCTTGAATCCACCGCCGACGAAGTACGTCGCGCGCTGCGTGCCGCAGGCATCGGCTATACCGGCCTTTCGGGTACCGGGCAGGTGGTTCAGGTCCGTATCCGCGACGAGAGCCGTATCGAGGAAGCCAAGACCGCGTTGAGCGATCTTACCGATCCGGTGAGCTCCGGCCTCTTTGCCGGCGGCACCCTGCGTGAAGTCACGCTGGAAGAGCCGCAGCCGCAGCTTCTGCGCCTGACGCTGACCGATGAGGGGATCGATTATCGCGTCTCCAATGCGGTCAGCCAGTCCATTGAAGTCGTCCGCCGCCGTATCGACGAACTCGGCACGACCGAACCGGTCATCCAGCGTCAGGGCGACAACCGCATTCTCGTCCAGGTGCCGGGTCTCGACGACCCTCAGCGCCTCAAGGACCTTCTGAACCAGACCGCGAAGTTGACCTTCCATCTGGTCGATACCTCCATGCCCGTGCAGGAAGCGATCAACGGTCGCCCGCCGGCAAGCTCGGAAGTCCTCTATTCCACGGATGATCCGCCCGTTCCGTATCTCATCAAGAAGGCGGTCGAAGTCTCGGGCGAAAGCCTCACCGATGCGCAGGCCGGTTTCGACCAGCGCACAAACGAACCGATCGTCACTTTCAAGTTCGACACCAAGGGTGCCCAGCGCTTCGGCCAGATCACCCAGCAGAATGTCGGTCTGCCTTTTGCCATCGTGCTCGATGATCAGGTGATCTCGGCACCGGTTATCCGCGAGCCGATCCTCGGCGGTACCGGCCAGATTTCCGGCAGCTTTACGGTGCAAGGGGCCAACGACCTTGCCATCCTGTTGCGCGCAGGTGCGCTTCCGGCAACGCTGACCGTTATCGAAGAACGGACCGTCGGCCCGGGTCTGGGTGCGGATTCGATCGCAGCCGGCGAGATCGCCGGCGTGATTGGCGCGATCCTCGTCGTTGGCTTCATGCTGGTGGCCTATGGCTTCCTCGGCCTGGTCGCCAATATCGCGCTCATCGCCAACGTCATCATGATCATCGCTTTGCTGACGGTGCTCGGCGCGACGCTGACGCTACCCGGTATCGCAGGTATCGTGCTGACCGTCGGTATGGCGGTAGATTCCAACGTGCTCATTTACGAGCGCATCAGGGAAGAGCACAAATCCGGCCGCTCGCTGATCCAGTCGATCGACGTCGGATTCAGCCGTGCATTCGCGACCATTCTCGATGCCAACATCACCACGCTGATTGCTGCCGTCATTCTGTTCTATCTCGGCAGTGGCCCGGTTCGTGGCTTTGCCATCACGCTCGCCATCGGTATCGTGACCACCGTCTTCACCGCCTTCACGCTCACCCGCTGGCTGGTGGCGGAATGGGTGCGCCGTCGTCGTCCGAAGGAGCTGCCGCGCGGCCTGCTGGGACGCCTCAAGGGCGATACGCATATCCGCTTCATGGGCATTCGCCGCTTCACATTCATGACATCGGCCGCGCTTTCGGTTGCCTCCATGGTGCTGTTTGCGACCGTCAACATGAATTACGGCATCGACTTCAAGGGCGGTTCGATGATCGAGCTGCAGTCGAAGGCGGACCAGGCCGATATCGCCGATATTCGGGCACGGCTCTCCGAGCTCAACCTCGGCGACATGCAGGTGCAGGAATTCGGCAGCCCGCGTGAAGTCCTCATCCGTGTCCAGGCGCAGGATGGCGGCGACAATGCCGAACAGTCGGTCATTACCATGATCCGCGGCGAGCTGGAAGACGCCTACGACTTCCGCCGCGTCGAGGTCGTCGGACCGACGGTGTCGGGTGAATTGGCGCGAGCCGGTACCATCGCGGTGATTGCCGCGCTGATGGCGATCCTCGTCTACATCTGGTTCCGCTTCGAGTGGCAGTTCGCACTCGGCGCCATCGTCGCCACCCTTCATGACGTGGTGCTGACGATCGGGATCTTCGTGATATCGGGGGTAGAGTTCAACCTCTCCAGTATCGCGGCGGTGCTGACAATCGTGGGTTACTCGCTCAACGATACGGTCGTCGTTTATGACCGTGTTCGCGAAAACCTCCGGCGCTACAAGAAGAAACCGTTGCCCGAGCTGATCGACTTGTCGATCAACCAGATGCTGACGCGTACGATCCTCACATCGTTGACCACGATGCTGGCCCTCGTTGCGCTCTACGCATTCGGTGGCGAGGTCATCCGCTCCTTCACCTTCGCCATGATCTTCGGCGTGGCGGTCGGCACCTACTCGTCGATCTTCATCGCGGCTCCGGTCTTGATCCTCTTCAAGCTCCGCCCGGATGCCTTCGATGACGCGACCGAGGACAAGACGGCACCGTCCAAGAGCACAGCCTGATGGCCGGTGGAATCGAATTACGCGAGGCGCATTTCCCCGGACGGGCCCCCATCGATGCCTATGGCAATGGCGGGTTCCGTTTCGCGGAGATGTCGCATCGCGGCTCGATTCTGTGCCTGCCTTCCGGCATTTACGGCTGGGACGTCAGCGACCCGGCCGATATCACCGCTGAGACGCTCGAGAAGGTGCTGGCCGAGGCACGCGAGGTGGAGTTCCTTCTCGTCGGCACCGGGATGGACATCCGTCTGCTTGACGCTGACCTCAAATCGGCGCTGCGCAGCAGGAACATNTCGTCCGATCCGATGAGCACCGGAGCGGCAGTGCGTACCTTCAATGTCATGCTGGCGGAATCGCGGCCGGTCGCTGCGGCGCTGATCGCGGTCTGATGGCCGATCTCGCCAGCCTGCGCGACGAACTCCGGTCCGTCGATCGCGACCGTTATCTCGCCTGCCTGCTCCTGCCGGAAGCGGTTCAGGCGGATGTTGCGAGCCTTTATCTCTTCAACGCCGAGATTGCCGCTATTCGCGATCGCATCCGCGAGGCGATTGCTGGCGAGATCCGCCTGCAGTGGTGGCGTGACGCGCTTTCTGGTGAACGTTCCGAGGAAGTCGCGGCCAACCCTACTGCTTCGGCGTTGATCGAAACGATCGAACGTCGCAATCTTCCGCGCGATCCCTTTCTCGGCATGCTCGAGGCGCGTGAATTCGATCTCTACGATGACCCCATGCCAGACCGCGGTGCCTATGAGGCCTATGCCGGTCACACGGCGTCCGTCCTTATCCAGATGACCGCGATGATCCTCGATCCGGACCGGTCGCAAAGCTATGCGGAAGCGGCCGGCCATGCGGGCGTGGCTCAGTCTGTTGCGGGCCATCTGATGATGCTGCCGCTCCACGCATCGCGCGGACAGGTGTTTCTGCCGGGCGATCTCCTNTCNGCGACCGGGCTCGAGNGGGAAAGCTTTCTGTCGCAGAACCAGANCGAATCGATTGCTGCCGCAGTCTCGGGCTTCGTGGCGTTCGGGCGTGAACATCTGGCTAAGGCACGGGAGAGTTTCGGTGACTTGCCGCAGGAGGGCAGGGGTGCCTTTCTGCCGGTTGCGACGACCGAAACCGTATTCAAGCGCGCTGAAAAGGCCGGCCCGGCCGCACTCAAGCGCGCCGCGNANCCNTCACTTCTTGCCCGACAGTGGCAGATGTGGCGCTTCGCGCGACGCAACACGCTTTGAGNGTATTTCCGATCGATCTTGCAACATGTGGTCGGCTCGCGGCATAGTCCGCTGAAGCGGCGCGCGAAGGACGCGACCGGAGGGGAAGGACGCGTTTATGGCACTCGAAGTGCTGGCCGCGCTTGTCATTGGCGGCATCATCTTCATCATCTTCATGGTCCACGTCACCGGACGCTGGGTCAAGCGCGATGATCCCGACACCGGGACCGCGCTTATCGAGTTCAACCGTGTCTATCCGGGCGAGGCGATCCGGTCTGTCGTCCATACGACCGATAGCCGGGCGCATTTTTACCGGCTTCATGGCGGCAAGACGGGGTTTCTGCAGGAAATGGGCCACCACTCGGTTGCCCGCCTGATTGAGGCCGGCTCGATCCATGTTGCGCCGACCGACAACGCCAAATCGCTGAAAATCGATTTCCGCGAGGCGGGGTTTCCAGGCGGCGTCTATCACTTCGCGTCGGAGGAGGACGCGGCGGAGGTCTCACTCTGGCTGTGCGGCACGTTTGCCATGGCAGCCCATGAGGGGGAACCGCGAAAGACATAGGAGCGATGCTCTGAGCATTTGGGAGGAAATGCGATGACATTCGACGTCAACTCACTGCCGGACGTCACACAACTGGCCATACCCTTTTTCATTCTCGCCATTCTGATCGAACTGGCGATCATCCGGCTGGTGCCGGAACGCGGCGACTATGAGACCCGCGATACCCTGACCTCGCTCCTGATGGGAACCGGCAATGTCGTGTCCGGCCTGCTGCTCGGCTTCATCGCCTATGGCGTGCTGCTCTGGGCCTGGCAGTTCCGCATCACCGACTGGGGTACGTCATGGATGGCGATTGCGGTCTGTTTCATTCTCGATGACCTGCGCTACTACNTCTANCACCGCATCGCGCANCGCTCNCGCTGGGTTTGGGCGGAGCACGTCATTCACCATTCCTCGCAGCACTACAATCTCTCCACAGCGCTGAGACAGAGCTGGACCTCGACGTTCACCGGCATGTTCATCCTGCGTATTCCGCTGGTGCTGATCGGCTTTCATCCGCTGCTGATCGTCTTTGTCGGCGGCATCAACCTCGTCTACCAGTTCTGGATCCATACCGAGGCGATCGGCAAGATGTGGCGCCCCTTCGAGTTCATCTTCAACACGCCGTCGCACCACAGGGTGCACCACGCCACCAATCCGCGCTATCTCGATTCGAACTATGCCGGNACGCTGATCATNTGGGACCGGATGTTCGGCACCTTCGTGCCCGAACTCGACGAGGACATGCCGCGCTACGGTATCGTCAAGAACATCGGCACCTACAACCCGCTGCGGGTGGCCTTCCATGAATGGATCGACATGTTCAAGGATGCGAGCCGCCCGGGCCTGACTCTGAGACAGCGCCTCGGCTACCTGGTCGCGCCACCCGGGTGGAGCCATGACGGATCGCGGATGGGATCGGAAGCCCTGAAGGCGGATTACGTCGCGCGCCATCCCGAGGCCGCCGGTACGCCCGGATTGCCCGGCGGCGCATCGTCNGGGCGGCAGACAGGCGTGGCGCCGGCGNAGTAGGTCAGCNTTCCGGATTNGGAACGGTCTCCCCGGGCGCGGGTTCGCTCGACTGCTCNATCGTNATNGCGTTGCCGCNGGGATCGCTNATGGTCAGGCTTTTCCAGGCAAAGCCNGTTTCNGCATCGACCCAGTACTCCGAATGCATGGGTGTCCCGATATCGTGGAGGGCGTAATCGACGCGGTAGTGATTGACGCGCCGGCCATCCAGTTCAAGATCGTAGTCGCACGTAATGTTGGTGGCCTTCTCCGCCTGTGAGGCGAGGCCCGCTTTCGTCTTGGCCATGACGTCCGGCGCATAGGTCTGGACCAGTGTCCAGCTNGCGCCCTGATCGGCGGTCATGTAGAATTTGTCGTCAATGAAGAGCGACACAGGCGTGCCTTGCGCGTCCATGGACAGGTGGTGCTCACCGTCGGTCAGTCCGAGATTGACCATCTCCTGGCCGGCCATCTTCGTGATGCTCCGGCTTCGGATCGGCGTGTCCCACGCAAGTTCGCCCTGCATGAGCTTGCGTACCTCTGCAGCGCAGTCCGCTTCGGCATATGCCTCCGGGGCGGTCAAGCCGAGGACAACGGCCGTCAGTGTCGAAAGTCTGGTCCTNTGGATNGGGTCGGGCACGCCAGCCTCCTCATCGCGTGATGAGACCATCGTGCCGCGTCGGGCCGGGACGGTCAATCATCCGATGGGACGCCTGCTACTCCGCCGCGTCGGCCGCGCGCTCTATTCCAAGCCATGCGGCGCAATCGGCCAGTGCCCGGCGGGCCATGGCCTGCTTCTTGGCGAGNGCCTTTTCCTTGCCGCGGAAGCGCCGGCCTTCGGGCTTTTCGATCGCACCCGGATCGAGCGGCGGGAAGAGGCCGAAATTGACGTTCATCGGCTGGAAGGAGCGCTTGCCCGGCTCGTCGTCGCTNACGCGGTGGCCACCGGTGATGTGGTTGAGCAGCGCGCCGAAGGCCGATGTGANCGGNGGCGGCGTCATATCCTCGCCAAGNACCTCCGCAGCGGCGAAACGACCCGCCAGAAGCCCGATCGCGGCGCTTTCCACATANCCCTCGCANCCGGTGATCTGGCCCGCGAATCGAATGTCGGGGCGCGANNTGAGCCGCAGCGTCGGATCGAGCAGCACCGGTGAATTGAGATAGGTGTTGCGGTGCAGACCACCCAAACGCGCGAATTCCGCGTTTTCGAGGCCGGGAATCATCCGGAAGATATCGCCCTGTGCGCCGTAGCGCAGCTTGGTCTGGAAACCGACCATGTTGTAGAGCGTGCCGAGNGCNTTGTCCTGCCGGAGCTGGACGACCGCATAGGGCTTTTCGTCCGGCTTGTGNCTGTTCGTCAGCCCCATCGGCTTCATCGGTCCGTGGCGAAGNGTTTCCCGGCCGCGTTCGGCCATCACTTCGATCGGCAGGCAGCCGTCGAAATAGGGGGTGCCTTCCCANTCGTGNAANTCGGTCTTGTCGCCGGCNATNAGNGCGTCGACNAANGCCTCGTACTGCGCCTTGTCCATCGGGCAGTTGATATAGTCCTTGCCGGTGCCGCCGGGGCCGACCTTGTCGTAGCGCGANTGNTACCAGCACACCGACATGTCGATCGAATCGGTGTGCACGATCGGCGCGATCGCATCGAAGAAGGCGAGGGCTGATTCTCCCGTCTCGGCGGATATGCCTTCTGCAAGGCCGGGGGCCGTCAGCGGGCCGGTGGCGATGATCGTCTTGCCCCATTCCNNAGGCGGCAGGCCGGACACTTCCTCNCGGCGGATCTCGACCAGCGGNTTGGCTTCGAGTTCGGCNGTGACNGCCTCGCTGAAACCNTCGCGGTCGACGGCAAGCGCACCGCCTGCGGGAACCTGATGGCTGTCGGCCGACGCCATGATNAGCGANCCGGCCAGCCGCATTTCGGCATGGATGACGCCGACNGCNTTGGCGGTNGCNTCNTCGGACCGGAAGGAGTTCGAGCAGACGAGTTCGGCCANGCCTTCCGTCTTGTGCGCCTCAGTGGGGCGTACGGGACGCATNTCGTGGAGAATCACCGGGATGCCCCGACGGGAAATCTGCCAGGCGGCTTCCGAACCGGCGAGGCCTCCGCCAACGACGTGGATGGGATCGATCTGTTTGTGTGTCATGAGCGGGGATTAGCACGCTTTGGCGCGACCGATAAAGTGGGCGTCGATCACGATGCGTGGCGAAAGGCGGCCGACGGGGAACTGAAATAGAAAACGGCGCCTCAAGGGCGCCGTTTTACACGATCCGTGCTTCGCGAGGCTTTTAGCGAGCCAGGCGGCGAGCAACGGTCGGAATGTCGAAGCGGGTCAGGCCGATATCGGCGAGAGCGTCGTTCGACAGGTTGGAGAGTTCGTTGACGGTGCGGCGGCTGCGCATCCAGGTGCGTGCACTTTCGATGAGTTTCATGGGTCTTTCCTCGGTGTTGGGTACCGGGACTTTCCCGGTGCGCTATCTATGCCCGCCATATAGGCATTTGCATGCGTATTGTGCAGCGCAAAGAAAGAAGCCCAGCTATGCGCGCCAAGGAGGGCTCGCACAGGCAAGAGGCGTAATGCTGTATGTGGTCATTTATTGAGCAGAAATTAGACGGTCGCGTCGTTAATCCTGGAATAACCATACGTATCGGCTCGCTGCTGGTCAGGCCGGGAAAGGGAGGAGCGGACAAAAAGAAAGGCGCCTCGAAGGGCGCCTAAAAATCAGATCAGACTGGAGATCGTTCGGTGGCTCCGGGTTCCGGAGCCAGCGCGTCTTAGCGAGAAGCGCGACGCGAAACGAACGGAATGTCGCCGCGGGCGATGCCGAGATCGGAGAGTTCACGATCGGACATGCGGGACAGTTCGGATACGGTTTCGCGGTACATGCGCCATTCGCGGAAGGACTTGCGGATGTTCATGGTGTCTTCCTTTCTTGCAGTTTGTGGCGCCGTTCTTCGCGCCTCATCGATTGACTGCAATGTAGGCGTTTGCGGCCCGCTTGTGCAGTGCAAAAAACCTCAAATCAGGCATGCGTCTTTTGCACGGCGGGTTAACCGGGGATTGATTTTCGCATGGCTGGGTTAGCCGGGCAGCAACGTCGGCGCCAAACGGCAAAGAAGCAGGTTGAGGAAAGGGGGCCTGTAAAAAAAACAACGCCCACCGGGGGAGGAGGATCCGGTGGGCGCCATTTTGCACAATTGACAACCTGGGAGGAGGAGGTGGTTGCCAATCACATCGAAACGACAATGGGAGGAGGAGTTTGCCGTTCCGAATTTTGTCAGAGCGCACGACGTGCGATGAAGGGTATGTCGCCTCGGGTGATCCCGAGCTCGCCGAGTTCCCTATCCGAGAGCTTCTGGAGCTTCTCGCAGGTCTCGCGATATTTACGCCAGCTGAGGTATGAGCTTGTAAGCTTCGTCTCGCCTTGGCGCCGCATTTGCCTTCACGCTTCGTCTCGCGTTCCGTTGAGAAGATATTTAGATCGTTTTAGGTGATTTGTGCAGTGCAATATTCTCATACGAGCCATGCGGCTCCTGCATGGCGCGCATCATGATCTCGCGAAATGTCATTGCTGACGCCGAAATAGGTCGTCGTCCGGGGGCGGCAAGGCCGCGCAACACCTTATATTGGGGGACGGAGCCGCTTCATATTGGGGGACGGAGCCGCTTCCTTCATTTTTCCTTTGAACCCTGCGGTTCGGGTGATATAGAGACGCCCGCGTTCCGAGGCGGCGGCCAAGCCGTCGCTGAGCGCGGGTATGGTGGAATTGGTAGACACGCCAGATTTAGGTTCTGGTGCCGCAAGGCGTGGGAGTTCAAGTCTCTCTACCCGCACCAGATTGATGAAGTCCCGGGGGTCCAACGGCGCAATGCGACGGGGCCGGCCGGAGCAGGGCCGGCGGACAACCCGCGGGCAGGCTGACGAAAGATACCAGACGGTGTCGGAAATTTCGGTGCAGCGTCCTCAAAACGGAGGTTTTGCGGATGCTGGCCCTGAACAGATGAAGGTTTGAACATGCAGGTGACTGAAACGCTGTCCGAAGGCTTGAAGCGCGAGCTTAAAGTCGTGGTTCCGGCCAAGGACATGGAATCGCAGATGAACGAGAAGCTGGCGGATGCCAAGGACAAGGTCCGTATCAACGGCTTCCGTCCGGGCAAGGTGCCGGTCAGCCACCTCAAGAAGGTCTATGGCCGCTCGATCATGGCCGATCTCGTCAACGAGACCATCCAGAAGAAGCCGACCGAGATTCTCTCCGAGCGCGGCGAGAAGGCTGCGACCACGCCTGAAATCTCGATGACCGAGGACGAGAAGGAAGCCGAAGCGATTCTGGCCGGCGATGCCGACTTCGAATTCACCATGGCTTACGAAGTGATCCCGGCTTTCGAAGTCGCCGACATCTCGAAGATCAAGATCACCCGCGAAGTGGTCGACGTTCCGGACGAGGAAGTCGAAGAGCAGGTCGTCCGCGTCGCCGAAAGCGCGCGCACCTTCGAAACCAAGAAGGGCAAGGCAGCCGACGGTGACAAGGTCACTCTCGATTACCTCGGCAAGCTCGACGGCGAGCCTTTCGATGGCGGCGCCGATCAGGACGCCGAACTCATCATCGGTTCCAACCGCTTCATCCCGGGCTTTGAAGAGCAGCTCATCGGCCTCAAGGCCGGCGACGAGAAGGTCATCACCGTGACCTTCCCGGCTGAGTATCAAGCCGCTCACCTGGCCGGCAAGGAAGCCACCTTCGACGTGACCATCAAGGAAGTGGCTGCTCCGGGCGAACTCGAGATCAACGACGAAGTCGCCAAGACCCTCGGCGTCGAAAGCGCCGACAAGCTGCGCGAGATCGTTCGTGGCCAGATCGAAAGCCAGTACGGCCAGATGACCCGTCAGAAGCTCAAGCGTCAGATCCTCGACGCGCTCGACGCCGATCATCAGTTCGAAAGCCCGTCCAAGCTGGTCGATGCCGAGTTCGAGAACATCTGGCGTCAGATCAATCAGGAGCTCTCCGACAACGGCAAGACCTTCGAGGACGAAGGCACCACCGAAGAGGCAGCCCGCGAGGACTACCGCAAGCTCGCAGAGCGTCGCGTCCGTCTCGGTCTCGTGCTGTCGCGCATCGGTGAAGAAGCCAAGGTCGAAGTCAGCGACGACGAGCTCAACCGTGCTCTGTACAACCAGGTCCGTCAGTTCCCGGGCCAGGAACAGCAGATCTACGAATACTTCCAGAAGACCCCGGGCGCGGTCGCATCGCTGCGCGCGCCGATCTTCGAGGAAAAGACCATCGACCATATGCTCACCGTTCTCGACGTGACCGACAAGAAGGTCTCGAAGGAAGAGCTGATGGCCGAGGAAGAAGACGAACTGGCTGCCGTCAAGGAAGACAAGCCGGCCAAGAAGAAGGCCGCGCCGAAGAAAAAGGCTGCCAAGAAGGACGACGCTGCCGAATAAGCAGCGCCTTCAGGTCGAACGAAAAGAACCCCGCCGGAAACGGCGGGGTTTTTCTTTTTTGGCGAATGCGCTGGAATGGGGGTTCAAGGAGTATGAAATGCGGATCATGTCACTGAATGCCTGGGGCGGCACACTGCATGCACAGCTCCTCTCCTATCTCGGGAATTCGACGCCCGAAGTGCTTTGCCTTCAGGAGATTATCAACAGCCCGGAGACAGATCGGGAGTGGCTGGAATATCGCGACAAGGATCATGTACTCCCACAGCGNGCCAACCTGTTNGCTGANATCCGGCGAGNGCTACCGCANCATGAAGCGTATTTTTGTCCGGCGGCGCAGGGAGAGCTTTGGGACGGCGATCNACCNGTTCCGTCNCGCTGGGGCCTTGCNACCTTCNTGCACGATTCTTTGGCGGTTATCGGCCAGGCCCAGGGGTTCGTCCACAAGGGGTATGGAGCGGACGGCTTCGGCGCGCATCCCAGACACGCAGTGCGCATGCGATTCGCTTGTTCGACCATGTGGGCGAACGCACGGTTGTGGTCTCGCACATGCACGGGCTGCGCGATCTTGGCGGCAAGGGCGACACGCCGGAGCGTCTGGAACAGGCGAAGCGCTTCCTTGCTCTGACCCGGCAGATCGCCGTACCCGGTGACCGCGTCGTCATGTGCGGCGAC
The DNA here is from genome assembly GCA_002707605.1 of Hoeflea sp. GTDB lineage: Bacteria > Pseudomonadota > Alphaproteobacteria > Rhizobiales > Rhizobiaceae > Pseudohoeflea. Next base: position 297,856 of record PANK01000001.1, on the reverse strand, counting down.
TTCAATGTCGAACCTGACAGCGCGACGCTGCGCCTGCTGGCAGAGGCCGGCATGGTGGAACTGGTGACCGGGCTCGGCTTTGAGGGCACCCGAACGTCATCCTACAAAAAGCCCGGAAAATTCGCCGACTACATGCTTGTCGACGATCCGACCGCGGTGAAGTCCTTTGANGTCGTCCGGTCGCCGGAGGTCTCCGATCACTGTCCGCTGATTGTCGAAGTCTGATGGAGCTATTCCGGGTGGAGACCGCGAAAACTAAAGTTGACGGCCTCACCGGTTGGCGGCCACGTGATCGATAAAGGCGCGAAGTGGCGTGCCCATCAGCCGGCTTGAAAAATAGAGGTTNGGACCGTCGAACTCCTCCCACCAGTCCCGCATCACCGGAACGAGCCGGCCGGTCGCAAAATGGGGCTCCAGCCAGTTGCCGAACGTCTGGACAAGCCCGGCGCCTTGAATGGCCAGTTCGACGAGGGCGAGGGGGCCTGCGACGCTGACGATCACCCGCGATGGGGGATCGACGATCAGTGTCTCGCCATCCTTCTCGAACTCCCAGCGGGGCAGCGCACCGCTTGTGAAGCGCCCGCGAATGCAATGATGCCCGAGCANTTCTTCGGGATGNNNNGGCATGCCGAAACGCTCGATNTANTCNGGNGANGCCGCNAGNGCAGCNTATTGCCGGCGCGGGCCGANCGGNACGGCGATCATGTCTTGCGCGAGATGCTCGCCATAGCGGATGCCTGCATCGCATCCCTCGGCAACGATGTCGACGAAACGGTCGTCNACCACGATTTCGATCTGCACATCNGGATGNTTGTCGACAAAACNTGCCACCAGCGGCGGCANAATATCGACCATCACCGCNCCCGGCGCATTCAGCTTCAGTCGTCCGCGCACCCNTGACTGTGAGCTTGCNGCTTCNTCGAGNGCTNNGCGCGCCTCCGCGATGAGCGGATCGAGNCGGGCNGCGAGNNACTGGCCNGCTTCNGTCAGGCGNACGCTNCGCGTNGTNCGNGCNAAGAGAGGNACNTCGAGTTTGCNNTCNAGNCGGNNGATCGTGTCGCTGANNGTNGANGGNGANAGGCCCAGCNGCNTNGCNGCGGTGCGNAANCCGCCGCTCGTCGCCACCGCAAGAAANACGGAGAGATCATCGAGNGAGGGNTGGAATAGATTGTTCGACATGCCGGACAATCTATTCGGATTTAGGCGGATTATCAACGGTCAAGCGAACAGCCATATTGCGTCGGCAAGGAGTTTGACATGACACATGACATCACCGCCGCGGCAGCCGGCCGCTTCACTTTTCCCGGCACCGCAATTTCCGTCAACCGCATGGGCTACGGCGCCATGCAGCTTGCGGGGCCGCATATCTTCGGCGAGCCGAAAGATCCCGAAGAAGCCCGCGCCACGCTCCGCGAGGCGATCGCTCTGGGTATCGACCATATCGACACCAGCGATTTTTACGGCCCCCACGTCACCAATCGTCTGATCCGTGAGACGCTCTCTCCCTATCCGGCCAACCTGACGCTCGTCACCAAGGTCGGCGCGTGGCGCGATGATAAGGCTGGCTGGATTCTCGACTGTTCGCCGGATTTTCTGCGCAAGTCGGTCGAAGACAATCTCGAAAACCTCCAGCTCGACAAGATGTCGATCGTCAATTTGCGTCTCGAGGGGCCCGAGGTAGATATCGTCCCGCCCATGCAGGCCATGCGCAAGATGCAGGAGGAAGGTCTGATCGATCACATCGGGATCAGTACCGTCGACATGGCACAGGTGGAGAAGGCGAGGGACATCGCGCCGATCGTCTGCGTGCAGAACCTCTATAATCTGGCCAATCGCGGCGACGATCCGATGATCGACAGGCTGGCCGAAGAGGGGATCGCCTTTGTGCCCTATTTCCCGCTTGGCGGTTTTGCCCCGCTACAGGCCGATGCGCTGAGCAATGTCGCCGCCGAAATCGGCACGTCGGCGCAGTCGGTGGCGCTCGCCTGGCTTCTGCAGCGCAGCCCGAACATCCTCGTGATCCCCGGCACATCGAAGCGCGCCCATCTGAGGGAAAACATCGCGGCGGCGACGTTGCGCTTGAGCGGCGAACAGGTTGCCCGCCTCGACGGGATCGCAAAACTGGCGTGAGTCCGGAAAACTAGACCAGTCGCGTTTTTAGCAAGAGAATCCGCCTCGGGACGCCGGGGCGGATTTTTCTGTTCGATCTATTCCGGATCCGCGTCCTGCGCGTGGCCCGGCGCTTCGCCCATCCGGTTCCAGGCGTCGAGTCCAGCGATCTTGTAGGCCTCCGCGAGCGTCGGATAGTTGAAGGTATTCTCGACGAAATAGTCGACCGTGCCTTTGAGGTTGAGGACAGCCTGGCCGATATGAACGAGTTCGGTCGCGCCTTCGCCGACGATATGGGCGCCCAAAAGTCGCCGCGTCTTCAGCGAGAAGATCAGTTTCAACAAGCCCGTATCGAGGCCCATGATGTGGCCGCGCGAGGTCTCGCGGAAATGAGCGATCCCGCATTCGTACGGAATCTTGCGCTCAATCACCTCTTCCTCGGTAAAGCCGCAGGTGGAGATCTCCGGCACCGCATAGATGCCATAGGGAAAGAACTTTGGGGGTTCGATCGCCGGGACGCCCACGGCATGGCGGGATGCAATTCGCCCCTGTTCCATCGAGGTCGAGGCGAGGGAGGGGAAGCCAACCACGTCGCCGGCGGCGTAAATATTCGGAACCGACGTCTGGAACGTCAGGGGATCGACCGTGAGTCGTCCGCGCTTGTCGGCTTCCAGACCACAATTCTGCAGTTCCAGCGTTTCAGTGGCACCGACGCGGCCGGCTGCGAACAACACCATCTCGGCAGAGAGCCGCCGGCCGTTTTCGAGCGTGACATGGCAGCGGTCGCCGTCCTTTTCGACCTTCTCGATCGCCTGCCCGAAGATCAGCTTCATGTTGCGGTCACGCAACTGGTAGGAGAAGTCGTCAACGATCTCCTTGTCGATGAAGTCGAGCATGGTGTCACGCGATTCGACCACTGTCACCGCCGTGTCGAGCGCGGAAAAGATCGTCGCATACTCGATGCCGATGACACCCGCGCCGATCACGATCATCGAACGGGGCAGGCCCTCGATCTCGAGGATCTCGTCGCTGTCGACGATCGATTTTCCGTCAAAGGGGATATGGGCGGGCCGGAAGGGTTTTGTACCGACCGCCAGCAGGATAGACCGCGCGTCGATCTTGACGACTTCACCGTCATCCTTGGTGACGTTGAGCGTGTTGGCATCGACGAACCGCGCCGTGCCGCGCATCTGGTGCACGCGGTTGCGGGAGAACTGGTGTTCGAGAACATCAACCTCGTGATCGAGTGTGATCAGGAGCCGGCGGCGGAGGTCGGCTGCGCTGATTTCCTGTTTGACGCGGTAGGCGCGACCGTAGAAGCCGCGCTCGCGCCAGCCAGTGAGGTTGAGCGCGGTCTCGCGCAGTGTCTTGGAGGGAATGGTGCCCGTATGGACGGATACCCCTCCGACGCGCGTTCCCTTCTCGATCACCAGAACCTTTTTGTGAAGCTTGGCTGCCTGAATCGCTGCGCGGCGTCCCGCGGGCCCGCTGCCCACGACCACCAGATCGTAGCTGTGCATGATCTGTCCCCGAATCTTCGGATTGTTCCCCTTGCTGAGCGGTTACGCTGCACTGCACTAGGGAATTTGTCAAAGGGACGTTTTTCGCGTGTCGCATGGCAGGAATTCGTCAATGAGTGGTGCCTCACAGGCCACTCTCGTGTTAATCGTTGAGCTTGGCTCATGCGCATCTATCGGAAAGTCGGGGCGGGCTTCCGCCGAAAGTGTGCAAATTCGCGCAGTCCGTGTGCGACACGATTTCGGTAGTGTATTCCATGAACTCCAGCAAACTAGGCTATGCCTTCGCTTTTCTCGCGGTCACGATTTTCGCGCTGCAAGATGGCATCTCGAAATATCTCGGCGAGCATTATCCGCCGATCTTCATCGCGATGATCCGCTATTTCGCCTTCGCAGGCTTCGCGCTGGTGCTGACGGCCCGTGCGCCGGGCGGCATCAAGGCGGCCACCCGAAGCAAGCGTCCGCTCGTTCAGATTATCCGCAGCGTGCTACTGGCGCTTCAGATCGTGATCGCCATTCAGTCGTTTGCGGTCGTCGGCCTCATCCAGTCGCAGGCGATCTTTGCATCAGGCCCGATTTTCGTGGCGCTTCTTTCGATGCCGGTTCTGGGAGAGCGGGTCGGATGGCGGCGTTGGCTCGCCATCGTGATCGGACTTGTCGGTGTGGTGATCCTGCTCAATCCGGGCGTGTCCGATGCCGCCGATGCGCTGAACTGGAGCGTGTTGTGGCCGCTTGGCGGCGCCGTGATGATGGGCGCCTACGCGGTTTCGACACGGCTTGCGGGACGCTCGGATAGCTCAATGACGAGCTTTCTCTACACCGGTGTCGTCGGCTGGCTGGTGCTGATCATGATCGGCCCGTTCTTCCTGGCTCACCCCACGCCCGGTGACTGGGTCTGGATCGGCATTCTGTGCATCACCGGGATGAGCAGCCACTTCTTCCTCATCAAGGCCTACGAGTATCTCGACGCGGTCGCCGTGCAGCCGGTGGGCTACTTCCAGCTTGTTGTCGGGGCCTTCATCGGGGTTCTGGTCTTCGGCGAGCAGATCCATCTCAATCTGGTTATCGGTGCCGGCATCGTCATCGCCGCCGGCGCCTTCACCGTCTGGCGCGAGCATGTTGTCGCGCGCCGCAAGGCAGCCGAAGCGAAAAGAGCTCCGACCCCCGCCGCCTAAACCAGCCGCAGCCCCTTGAGGCTGGCATGGCCGTTCTTGCCGATGATGATGTGGTCGTGGATGGTGATCCCGAGCGGCTTGGCCGTGTCGATGATCATNCGNGTCATNTCGATATCCGCGCGCGACGGCGTCGGATCNCCCGANGGGTGNTTGTGAACGAGGATGATNGCNGTNGCNGAGAGTTCCAGCGCCCGNTTGACCACNTCGCGNGGATAGACCGGCGTNTGNTCGACGGTGCCTGTCTGCTGTACCTCATCNGCGATCAGCGCGTTNTTCTTGTCGAGAAACAGGATNCGNAACTGTTCGCGCGCCTCGAAGGCCATCGCGGCGCGGCAATANTCGATCACCGAGTTCCAGGANGCCAGAACCGGCCGCGCCTTGATCTCGCTTTTCAGCATGCGGTGCGAGATCGTGCCGATGAGCTTGAGATCTGTGGCGACGATCTCGCCGATGCCGCTGACTTCCATNAGTCGCTCGATGGGNGCGCCGAAAATCTCNGGCAGTGAGCCGAANCGNTCCAGAAGCGCCTTGGCGATNGGCTTGGTGTCGCGGCGCGGAATCAGGCTGAAGAGCAGGAGCTCCAGCAGTTCGTAATCGGCAAGCGCCCGGTCGCCCGATTCGCGAAAGCGTTCGCGCAAACGGTCGCGATGCCCGTGATAATGGGCCGCCTTGCCGAGGCCCGGTTTTGCGCGGGACGGATTGGCCTGGGGTGTCGGGGAGGGNTGTTCGCTGAAATAGCCGCGTTCGTCGGGCTCGCCGCCGGTCTCGTCATCAGATNCGATCGGCGGCTTGGAATTCATTTTGGCAGGCCGGGCTTGTCGAGCCCTCCTGGCGAAAGCGTGAAGATCTCGCAGCCTTCGGCCGTCACGCCCACCGTGTGCTCGTATTGCGCCGACAGTGACCGGTCGCGTGTGACCGCCGTCCAGCCATCNGACAGCACCTTCACGTGCGGGCGGCCGAGATTGATCATCGGCTCGATGGTGAAGATCATGCCTTCGCGGATATCCGGACCTTCATTGGCGCGGCCGTAATGGAGAATGTTCGGCGCATCATGGAACAGCCGGCCCACGCCATGGCCGCAGAAATCGCGCACGACCGAGCAGCGTTCGCCCTCGGCAAATGTCTGGATCGCTTCACCGATTGCGCCCGTGCGCGCGCCGGGTTTGACCGCCGCGATGCCGAGCATCAGGCACTCATGGGTGATTTCCAGAAGCCGTTCGGCGGATCGCTTGATTTCGCCGACCGGATACATGCGGCTTGAATCGCCGTGCCAGCCGTCGAGCACGTAGGTCACGTCNATATTGACGACGTCACCCTCGCGCAACGGCTTCTCGTTNGGGATGCCGTGGCAGACGACGTGATTTATCGAGGTGCAGGTCGACTTGGTGTAGCCGCGGTAGTTGAGCGTGGCGGGCAGCGCCCCGTGATCCATGCCGAATTCGAAGACGAACCGGTCGATCTCGTTGGTGGTCACGCCGGGCTTGGTCATGGCGGCAAGCTCATCCAGGCAGCGGGCCGTCAACTGGCAGGCTTTGCGCATGCCTTCAAANGCATCCGCGCCATAGAGCCGGATCTGACCGGTATTCTTCTGAACTGCCTGGTCGGCGTCGATATAGGTGACCATCTGGGATGCTGTCCGTGTAATTGCCGCCGTTTGTCAGCGGGCTTCGTTGACGAGGGCTTCGACCACGGGAATGCGCAATTCGGGCCGAATGTCCTCAGGCGTGATTTTGCACCGAATGGCGCAGGCTTCAACCCCGCGTTTCATCGCCCGGTCGAAGGCCTCGCCATAGACGGGATCNAGATCGCGGCAAAGCGAGAGGGTNTCGCAGTCGCCNCGCTGGATCAGATAGACCATGANCGCCCGNTGACCGGCCTCGACCATGTCGCCNAGTTCCTCGAGATGTTTGGCGCCGCGGCTCGTCACGCTGTCGGGGAATTCGGCAAGGCGACCCTCTCGCCGGTAGTGGACATTCTTGACCTCGACATAGGCGCGNCCCTTCTCCGGATCGTCGAGAAGNATNTCGATGCGGGANTTNANGCCGTATTTCTGCTCGCGCTTCAGCTCTGCATAATCGCCCAGATCGCCGATCAGTCCGCCTAGGATGGCTTCCTCGGCCAGCTTGTTTGGCCGTCCGGTATTGATCCCGACCAGCGTGCCGTCGGCTTCGACAAGCTCCAGGCTGTGCGGATATTTCCGTTTCGGGTTTTCGTGGTTTTCCAGCCAGATCAGCGATCCGGGTGTCGTCAGCCCGCGCATCGATCCGGTATTCGGGCAGGAGCCGGTGATGAAATCACCGTTTTCGAGTTCGGCATCGAANAGGAACCGCTTGTAGCGCTTGATCAGCCGCGCAGGCGTGAGGGGTGNGGGAAACTGCATAGGANGCTCAGTGTGTNTCNGTNTCNNTACCGG
>PANK01000001.1:0-290637 GCA_002707605.1 Hoeflea sp. | reverse complement strand
TCCGGCTTGCCTTCNGCCCAGGTNACCAGCGCNTCNAGNGCTGGGCACAGCGCCTGGCCCCAATCGGTGAGGGCGTACTCCACCTTGGGCGGCACCTGATGATAGACAATGCGGCGGACGATGCCGTCTGCCTCGAGCTGGCGCAATTGCTGGATCAGCATCTTCTGGGAAATTCCGGGGGTCTGGCGCTCGAGTTCGGAAAAACGCAGGACCTTGCCGCCGAAGAGGTGAAACAGGATCACCAGTTTCCAGCGGCCCTCCAGCAGGCGAAGCGCATTGTCGACNCGCGCCGCGCCNGTTCCNGGCGCAGGCGTNTCTGACTTACTTTTTCGTANGTACCTTACTTTTTCGTCGGTTCTTGTCATTCGTGCAGTATAAAACCAACTTGAGGGCAGATCAAACCCGTTGAAGGAAATGGAAAAGGAAGCCCTGATGTCTGCCAATCTCCCCACCGAAGTAAAGGCCTATTTCGAAGGCAAGAACGCCCGCGATCCCGAACGCGCGCTATCCGGTTTCACGACTGACGCTGTTGTCGGCGACGAATCGCAAAAGCATCGCGGTCACGCGGAAATCGCCGCGTGGATGGCAGAGACGAGCGCCANGTATGACGAGTTCAGCGAGCCGCTCGAAAGCCGTCACGACGGCGAGAAGCTTGTCGTTGTTGCCCGGGTCAGCGGAAACTTCCCCGGCTCACCCGCAGACCTGATCTATCGCTTCGAATTCTCCGGCCACAGGATCGCCCGTCTGGAGATTGGGTCGTGAACGCGCCGAATTTCAAGGTTGTTCCCGATGAGTTCGCCGGACGCCGGGTGCTTGTGACCGGTGGAACCAAAGGGGCAGGTGCTGCCATTGTCGCGCGGTTTGCCGCTGGCGGCGCCCGTGTGGCGACAGCCGCGCGTTCACCTGCGGCTNCGACANCTGCCGNGCTNTTCGTCACTGCNGATCTTTCGACAGAGAATGGAACTCGCGAAGTTGCGGCGCGCGTCGAAGCGGANTTCGGCGGNGTCGACATACTCGTCCATTGCCTCGGCGGGTCTTCCGCTCCAGGTGGCGGATTCCGTGCCGCAACCGAAGACGTCTGGCAGGACGAGTTTTCGCTCAATCTCTGGCCGGCGGTTCGGCTCGACCGTTTGCTGGCGCCCGCGATGGTTGAGCGCGGCGAGGGCGCCATCATTCATGTCGCATCCATCCAGCGGCGTCTGCCGCTTCATGATTCGACCACGCCCTATGCGGCGGCCAAGGCGGCGCTTGCGAGCTACAGCAAAGCGTTGTCCAAGGAGCTTGGACCCGCGGGCGTCCGGGTCAACACGGTGTCGCCCGGATGGATCAGGACCGAGGCTGCCGACCGGATGGTTGGGCGGCTTGCCGAAAGCGGCGGCACGGACGAGGCGACCGCGCGGCAGGGGATCATGGATGCCCTCGGCGGCATACCCATCGGGCGGCCTGCCTGGCCGGAAGAAGTGGCCGAACTGGTGGCGTTTCTGGCCTCACCGCGTGCATCCGCCATCCACGGCGCCGATTACGTCATCGACGGCGGGACGATCCCCGTCGTGTGATCAGGCACGCACCCGGACATAGGACCCGGGTGCATCCTCGATCGGGTTGACCTTGCCGCCGCCCGGTTCCCGTGCCGGTACCGTCTTGTCGTTCTGGGCGACAATCCAGTCATGCCAGTGCGGCCACCAGGAGCCCGGCGTTTCCTTCGCCTCGGCCACCCAGTCCTCGAACTCGCCCTTGGGCGGNCCGTCGGTCCAGAACTGGTACTTGCCGGACGAGGGCGGGTTGACCACGCCCGCGATATGGCCGGACCCCGCCATCACATAGGTNACGTCGCCGCCGAACAGCTTCGAGCCGACATAGGCCGAGCGGGCAGGGGCGATGTGGTCTTCCTTNGCCGCAAGATTGTANACCGGGATTTTTACGTCCTTCAGGTTCAGCGTGTGGCCCGCCAGCTTCATCTCGCCCTTGGCCAGTTTGTTCTCGAGATAGCAATTGCGCAGATAGAAGGAATGGTTTGCGGCCGGCATGCGGGTGGAATCGGAGTTCCAGTACAACAGGTCGAAGGGCATCGGATCCTTGCCCTTGAGGTAGTTGTTCACGACATAGGGCCAGATCAGGTCCGANGCGCGCAGCATGTTGAAGGCCGTCGCCATCTGCGAGCCCTCNAGGTAGCCGGTCCGCTTCATCGANGTTTCGAGCGCGGAAATCTGCTCCTCGTCGACNAACACCTTCAGATCGCCCGCATGGGTGAAATCGGTTTGCGTNGTGAANAAGGTNACNGTGGCNATCCGCTTGTCCTTCTCCTTGGCATGGAGCGCCAGCGTGGCCGCCAGAAGCGTGCCGCCGACACAATAGCCGATTGCGTTGACCTTGTGGCTGTCGGTCACCTTCCCGATCGTGTCGAGCGCGAATCCGATGCCTTCACGCGCGTAAGATTCCCAGTCTTTGTCCGCATGCCGCTCGTCCGGGTTGACCCAGGAGATGACGAACACGGTGTGCCCCTGTTCCACGGCCCACTTGATNAAGGANTTCTTCGGGTTGAGGTCGAGAATGTAGAACTTGTTGATCCAGGGCGGAACGATGAGAAGCGGGCGCTTCAGCACCTCCTCTGTCGCCGGGTCGTATTGGAGGATCTGGCAGATCTCGTTCTCGGCGATCACCTTGCCGGGCGTGAGCGCCATGTTCTCGCCGACCTTGAATTTGGAGGCGTCGGACTGGCGCAANTTGAGCTGGCCGCCGCCGGCTGCGATGTCTTCCGCNAGCATGTGCATGCCGCGAACGAGGTTGCCGCCGTTCTCGGCAACCGTCTCCTTGTAGAGTTCCGGNTTNGTCAGCAGGAAGTTNGCNGGCGAAAGCGCGCTCGTCATCTGCTTGAGATAGAATTCGGCCTTGTGGCGCGTCCGCTCGTCGAGACCGTCGGCNCGGGTGACCAGCCGCTCGGCCCAGCCGGAGGTGAGCTGGTAGGCGTTGCGCAGGAAGTCGAAGAACGGATTGTCGTCCCAGTCGGGATCGCTGAAGCGCTTGTCCGGCTTGCCGGGCGGCGTTTCCTCGGCTTCCTGCTGGTCGCCCGACAATTTGTGCATNGAGCGCGACCAGAGNCCGAAATAGCCTGTCAGCAGCTCGGTCTGGGCNGCAACNGCGCGTTTGGGATCGGACAGCCAGTATTCGCCGACCTTGGAGAAAGTCTTGACCATNTCGGCCATGGGGGCGGAATAGGCGTCGGTGACCTCACCCTTTTCACGGGGCTCCACCCAGGCGGAAGCGGCCATGCCGAGCTCTTCGAGCATGTGCGCAATATTGTGGGCGAAGGCTTCGGGATCTTTCACCACATAGGGCTCGATGTCCGGAATATTCGGCTTTTCGCCTTGCGCGCCGTCCTTCTCCTCGGCCATGTTCTCCTCCCTTTTCCCCTTCATCCCGGATCTAGCGTCCGTTTTGAAAATATTCCGTTGCATTTTTGCAGATTATATCGACTTGAAAAGGCCTTATATGATTTCAATCATGTATACTTTAGGTAGGGCGCGATGGTGTCATTTGCATGACCCNGCGTCGAAACCGGAGANAGCACGTCCAATGTCGAAACTTGGAAACCTGGCTGCAGNTGCTGGTCTTGCGTCGTTGACGGCGATCGCGGGCTGCCAGACTGCCTCGCTNGAGGATGCAGCTCCAAAGAGCGTGCCGTCGAANGCAGACNNCCGCCAGCCGACCAGGACTGCAACAGACAGCGGTTCCCANATCATTTCGCCNATCCCGCTTTCAGGCGCTGGGCTCGAGACGGTGCAGCGCCAGCAATTCGTCGAGGAGCGCATAGCCCAGGACGGNNGCTANCCGGTCGTCGGTCTCGACCGGGAAGCGGCGATGGCCCAGATGTCGCCGTCNCAGGCGCAGGCCCTGAGGCAGGAATTCAGCCAGTACCGGNGNGGCGCGAAGGCCGGCGGTACAACGGATGCGGAATACCGCCGTCGTCTCGNGGAATTGCGTCGCACGGCGCAGACCCACGCCGCGGATGCGGAGAAGGAAATCGAGAACTAGGGTNAGGCCTAGCGCTTNCAAAGTCCGCGCCTTGGCGGCAAATCAGCATGAGTGTTCAGTATTTCGAACGACGATAACGTCACGAACCCGAAAAGAGTTTAGCGATGGAAGAGTTTCACAAGATCCGGCGTTTGCCGCCCTACGTCTTCGAGCAGGTCAATCGGCTCAAGGCGACGGCGCGAGCCGGTGGAGCTGACATCATCGACCTCGGAATGGGCAATCCGGACCTGCCGACACCCAAGGCCATCGTCGACAAGCTGGTCGAGGTCGTCCAGGATCCGCGCACCCACCGCTATTCGACCTCGCGTGGCATTCCCGGTCTCCGCCGCGCCCAGGCGAAATATTACGAGCGCCGGTTCGGCGTGAAGCTGAACCCGGAAACCCANGTGGTCGCCACCATGGGCTCGAAGGAAGGTTTTGCCAACATGGCCCAGGCGATNACNGCNCCNGGCGATGTGGTGCTNTGCCCCAACCCGACCTATCCNATNCACATGTTCGGCTTCATCATGTCCGGCGGCGTGGTTCGCTCCATCGACGTGACTCCNGACGAGAACTTCTTCCGTGCGCTCGATCGNGCCGTNCGCCACTCGATCCCCAAGCCGCTGGCGCTCATTCTCAACTANCCGTCGAACCCGACGGCNATGGTTGCGACCTTTGACTTNTACAAGGAAGTCGTCGCCTTCGCCCGCAAGCANGACATCATCATTCTNTCNGACCTGGCTTACTCGGAGATCTATTTCGANGACACGCCGCCGCCGTCCGTTCTCGAGGTTCCGGGCGCGATCGATGTCTGCGTCGAATTTACCTCGATGTCGAAAACCTTCTCGATGCCGGGCTGGCGCATGGGCTTTGCCGTCGGCAACGAACGGCTNATTTCGGCGCTCACCCGNGTCAAATCCTATCTCGACTANGGTGCTTTCACGCCNATCCAGGTNGCCGCGACTGCNGCACTCAANGGTGACGGCTCGGAGATCGACGAAGTTCGCGAGGTNTACAAGAAGCGCCGCGACGTCATGGTCGAAGCCTTCGGCAAGGCCGGTTGGGATGTCCCGCCGCCGCCGGCCACNATGTTTGCCTGGTGCCCGATCCCGGAAGCCTTCCGCGAGATGGGGTCGCTCGAGTTCTCCAAGCTCCTCGTTGAGAAGGCCGACGTGGCCGTCGCGCCCGGCGTCGGCTTCGGCGAGCATGGCGACAACCATGTGCGCATCGCGCTGGTNGAAAACGAGCACCGCATCCGGCAGGCGGCGCGCAACATCAAGCGTTTCCTCTCCGCTGCGACCGGTTCTGACGACGACAACGTGGTCCAGTTCAACGCCCGCCGCTGACGCGCCTCAACTCCGAGGCCGTTGACCCGCAACGGGCAGGGGGCTAAACCCGCGTCCGGATCAAGGGCGCGGGGTTTTCGCGACCGTAATCAGAACATGTTGGGATAAGTCATGACGCAAGCGCTCAAGGTCGGCATTGCCGGACTCGGAACGGTAGGCGCGGCGCTCTTCAGAGCGATCGGATCACGCCACAAACTTCTGGCCGATACGTGTGGACGCGCCATTACCGTCACGGCCGTTTCAGCACGCGACAAGACCCGCGATCGCGGCATCGATCTCTCAGGTGTCGAGTGGTTCGACGATCCCGCCGAACTGGCCCGCAAGGGCGATATCGACGTGTTCGTCGAACTGATCGGCGGCGATGGCGATCCCGCCCATGGTTGCGTTGCGGCAGCGCTTGCCCGCGGCATTCATGTCGTGACCGCCAACAAGGCACTTCTCGCCAAGCACGGCGTCGAACTCGCCGAAGTGGCAGAGGAAGCGGGCGTTCTTCTCAATTTCGAAGCAGCGGTCGCCGGCGGCATTCCCGTCATCAAGGCGCTGCGCGAGAGCCTGACCGGNAATTCGATCAGCCGCGTCTACGGCATCCTGAACGGAACCTGCAATTACATCCTCACNCGGATGCAGAAGGAGAACATGGGCTTTGACGAGTGCCTCGCCGAAGCCCAGCGGCTCGGCTATGCCGAAGCCGATCCGACNTTCGACATCGGTGGNTTCGACACCGCGCACAAGCTCTCCATCCTGACGAGCCTGGCNTTCGGAACGCGCATTGCCTCCGACGAGGTTTANGTCGAAGGCATCACCAACATCTCGATNGAGGACATCCACGCTGCCGAGGAACTCGGCTATCGCATCAAGCTNCTCGGGGTNGCCCAGCGCACCTCGACGGGTATCGAGCAGCGNGTCCATCCGACCATGGTGCCGCTCGGATCGATGATTGCCGAAGTCGACAGCGTGACCAATGCGGTCACCATCGAGGCCGACATCGTGGGCGAACTGATGTTGTCCGGTCCCGGCGCGGGTGGTGACGCCACCGCGTCCGCCGTCCTTGGCGATATCGCCGATATCGCCAAGTCGCGTCCCGGCCACCAGCATGGTCCNGCGCTTGGCCGTCCTGCAAAGTATCTGGAGCCCTACACCCAGGCGCAGATGCGCAGCCATGAGGGTGGTTACTTCATCTCGCTCAAGGTCGAGGACCGTGTCGGNGTNTTTGCCGCGATTGCAGCACAGATGTCGAAGAACGGAATCTCGCTCGAATCGATCGTCCAGCGTCCGGCCAATGGGTCGGATCTGAAGACTGTCATTCTCGTGACCCATGCCACCACAGAGGCCTCGGTGCGTGAAGCCGTCGAAGGCGTGCGCGGCGAGGGCTATGTCAACGGCGAGCCGCAGGTCATTCGCATCGAGCGCACGAAGCAGTAAGGTCCCGAGCCTCACGAGTTGAGCCCGGGCGGTTGACTGGCCGTCCCGGCTCTAATCGATTTAGTCCGGGAAACCCCTCAACAATCGGAAATCAAACGGCTTTTTTCGCCTGTTTGTCATTGCGCAGACAGGCGATGCCGCTATAAGCCTGCCCAATCGGCCTCGCNGCCGGTGCAATGCCCGTTGCTTTTTCAAGAGGGTCTCATGGCAGACAAGAATTCCCAGTCCAGCAGTCTCGATCGCATTCTCACATTGGAAATCGCCCGTGTGACGGAGCGCGCCGCAGTGGCAGCAGCCCGGTTGCGGGGGCGTGGCGACGAGAAGGCCGCCGATCAGGTGGCTGTGGATGCCATGCGTCAGGAGCTCAACCGTCTGCCGATCGACGGCACGGTGGTGATCGGCGAGGGCGAGCGCGACGAGGCGCCGATGCTCTATATCGGCGAGGAAGTCGGCACCAAGGATGGCGCCGCAGTCGATATCGCGCTCGATCCGCTCGAAGGCACCACGATCTGCGCCAAGAACCTGCCGAATTCGCTGGCCGTGATCGCGATCGCGGAGAAGGGCAGTTTGCTCTACGCCCCTGACGTTTACATGGAAAAGGTNGCCATCGGTCCCGGCTATCCGCCCAATACGGTCAAGCTCGATGCGACGCCGACCGAGAACGTCAATGCCGTGGCCAAGGCCAAGGGTGTNGAGCCGCACGAGATTACCGTCTGCATCCTCGACCGCCCGCGCCATGCCAAGCTGATCGAGGAAGTNCGCGGGACGGGCGCTGCCATTCGCCTGATCGGCGATGGCGANGTTGCCGGCATNATTCATACGACCGATCCGGACGAAACNGGCATCGACCTCTATCTGGGTATCGGCGGCGCGCCCGAGGGCGTGCTGGCTGCGGCCGCATTGCGTTGCATCGGCGGCCAGATGGAGGGCCGGCTGCAGCTCAATACGCCCGAGAAGATCGCCCGTGCTGCCAAGATGGGCATTACCGATCCCGACAAGATCTACCGGATGGAAGAAATGGCGCAGGGCGACGTGCTGTTCTCGGCCACCGGCGTCACCGACGGCAATCTTCTCGCCGGAGTGAAATTCGCCCGCGACGCGATCTCCACACAC
Source organism: Hoeflea sp. (assembly GCA_002707605.1). Taxonomy (GTDB): domain Bacteria; phylum Pseudomonadota; class Alphaproteobacteria; order Rhizobiales; family Rhizobiaceae; genus Pseudohoeflea. The sequence goes on along the minus strand of PANK01000001.1, from coordinate 282,745 downwards.
ACGATCGTCATGCGGTCGTCGTCGAAGACCGTTCGCGAGATCAAGGCCCGNCACCAGGATCTGACGAAGTTCTGACAGNCNGNGATGCANTCNANAANTGNAAGCGGGCGTCATTTGGCGCCCGTNTTCGTTTCCGGCCTGTGGATGACGTCCGNAGCCTTTGTTCCGGCGCTGTCGTGCTTTAAGAGATTGGGGCGCGGATGAACCGCGGGCTTCAGGGGTAGTATCAGGTGCCGATGTCACTGGCAGGCGAACCGCAACGCGCATTTCTCGGGGTCGAGACATCCCTCTCCGGGCAGGGCTGGATCGCCCGGCTTGATCCGGCGGGCGAGAACCGTGCCATCGCCATATCCCAGACCACCGGTCTTCCCGATATCATCGCCCGCGTGCTCGCGGCCCGCGGCGTCGGCCGGGAGGATGCGGAGCGCTTTCTCGATCCCGCCATCAAGGATCTGATGCCTGATCCCTCGACACTGGTCGATTGCGACCGGGCCGCAAGCCGCATCGTCGAGGCGATTGAGCGCAAGCAGAAGGTGGTCATCTTCGGCGACTATGATGTCGACGGAGCTGCATCGTCCGCGCTTATGTTCCGCTTCCTGCGCGCCTATGGCGTCGAGGCGGAAATCTACATTCCCGACCGCATCTTCGAGGGCTACGGGCCGAACCCGAATGCCATCAACGAGCTCATTGATCGCGGTNCCGAACTGATCATCACCGTCGATTGCGGTTCGACGAGTTTCGAGGCTTTGAAGGTCGCCGCNGAGCGCAAGATCGATGTCGTCGTCATTGATCACCACCAGGTGGGGACGGAATTGCCCGAATGCTCGGCGCTGGTGAATCCCAATCGCGAGGACGACCTGACCGGGCTCGGCCATCTCTGTGCAGCCGGTGTCGTCTTCATGGTTCTGGTCAATGCCGCCCGCATGCTTCGTGGGCGCCCGGAAATCGAGGGCAAGATCGACCTGCTCTCGCAACTNGATCTGGTGGCACTCGCCACTGTCTGCGATGTCGTGCCGCTCAAGGGGCTGAACCGGGCATTCGTGGTCAAGGGGCTCCTGGCCGCGCGTCTGATGCACAATGAGGGTTTGGCGGCCATCATCCGCAAGGTCGGCGTCAGCGGACCCGTGAGCCCCTACCATTTCGGTTTTCTGATCGGCCCGCGCATCAATGCCGGCGGGCGCATCGGCGACGCAGCCCTGGGCTCGCATCTTCTGACCATTGAGGACGCCTCGGAAGCCGACATGATTGCCGCCCGCCTCGACGATCTCAATCGGGAGCGCCAGGNCATCGAAACCGCAATGCTCGAAGAGGCCATGGCGGAGGTCGANGCCGAGATCGGGACGGGCGAGGGGCCTGCTGTCATCATCACCGANAANANNGGCTGGCATCCGGGTATCGTCGGCCTGATCGCCGCGCGCCTGAAGGAACGTTATCGCCGTCCTGCCTTCGCGATTGCCTTCGACGCCAACGGCAAGGGCTCCGGTTCCGGCCGGTCGATTCCGGGTTTCGACATCGGCCATGTGGTGCGCGACGCCGTCGAACAGGGGCTTCTCGAAAAGGGAGGCGGCCACGCCATGGCCGCGGGCCTGACCGTTCGCGAGGAAAAGCTCGGCGCGTTGAGAACCTTCTTCGAGGAAAAGGCCGCGAGCGAGGTGAGCAAGTTGCGCGACGGCCACCGGCTGAAAATCGATGCGGCGCTATCAGCCGCGGGTGCCAATCTCGATCTCGTCGACCTCGTCGAAAAGGCCGGTCCTTACGGCTCGGGTCATCCGCAGCCGGTGTTTGCCTTGCCGAACCATCTTTTGCGCGATGTTCGCGTGGTGGGACAGAATCACCTGAAAATCACCATTGCCGGGGCTGATGGCCGGACGCTCAACGGCATCGCCTTCCGGGCGGCTGATTCCGCGATGGGGAAGGTGCTGCTCGATAGCCAGGGCCTGGCTTTTCATTTCGCCGGCACGATTTCCGCCGACTACTGGCAGGGCATCCGCCGCGTGCANCTGCGCCTGCTNGATGCGGCCCCNGCGAAATAGCGATNAAGTTACCNCGNCACGCGACAANACNAGCCNNACGCGGCATGCCGCGTGCGGGNAAATTGTACTTGNNAAGNGGAAAAGGTGGCACGCCCTAGGGGAGTCGAACCCCTCTTTCCAGAATGAAAATCTGGCGTCCTAACCGATAGACGAAGGGCGCGTGCGAGGCGACTTATAGTCAGGTTCCCGGTGATCCGCAAGCGCCTAAAGAAGCTGTTGCNAAAGAAAATTCGCAAGCATTCATATCGACTTGCGANCGGGCTTTAACGTGAATTGTANAGGGGGAGGGTGGCACGCCCTAGGGGAGTCGAACCCCTCTTTCCAGAATGAAAATCTGGCGTCCTAACCGATAGACGAAGGGCGCGTGCGAGGCGTCTTATAGTCAGCAACCCGGTTCGCCGCAAGCACTGAATCGTGTGAGAACCAAAAAAACTTTAAGGATTTTCAGCGATCCCGACGTCGCAGGGGTTTGCACGGGAAAGCTGAATGAAAACAAGGGAAATAGACTGCCCGTATTTCGCCGATCAGGCGAATTCGTGGATCCGAATCGTCATTTTCCAAGGTGAAACCGGAGAGAATCAACCCTTGCGACGGCGGCAGCGCCAGTTCCAGTCGCGCTTGGTGCCGATGTCCACATGCACAGAGCGGGTGTGGCAGTAGGTGCCGACACCGCCACGGCCCGGCAGCGAGCGCACATAGGCGGCGAGATCCCACTTGGAAACGCCGGAAATCTGGATATCTGCCGCTTCGCAGCTGGTGTGGCGCGAATTGCGGGCGCCGCCGATCTTGCGGTTGTGGCGCGGGCTGCGGAACCCGGAGGTGACGACGACCGGCTTGCCATAGTGGCGTTCGATGGCCTTGAGGGTGCGAACGAGCTCCGGCTTGAGGCAGGCGATATCGACCTTTTCGGTCTGCACATGCAGGCCGTTGGGGGCGAGGCGGGCAAGGCCGGCGGCCGAAGCCACTTCGACACCCTGGGCATCTTCGCCGTCCTCGTCATTGCCGGCCTTGATCTCGAACAGCGAGGACATGCGAACGCCGGGCAGGCCGCCGGACGTTTCCGGAGCCGAATCGGCTGCCGAGGCCCGGGCAACGCGAATCTCGTTGCGCAGTGACACGACTTCGGTCTCGCCGCTTGAGCTTGCAGTTGATGTTTTTGCCGTCTCTTTCGCCTTCGAGTATGCGGGTACGGCTTTGGGTGGTGACGGGTCGGCGCCGAACAGCTTGCCGAAGAAGGATTTCTTCTTGGGCGGCTCGGCAAGCGCCACCGGCCGGGCCGGTTCGCTGGCTGTCGGGCTCTGGGCCGGATCGGTCGCGGCCTCAAGAGCCTGCGTGGCGGCGCTCGGTGCTTCCTGTGCCGTCAGCGCGGCAACTGCCACGGCTTGCTCACCTTCGCGGCCCGGTGCCTGGCTCGGCAGCGGAACGCCGGGCGCGGATTCGCCAGTTGCTGCGACTTCGGTAGTTTGTGTCGCGGGTTGGTTCGTAGAATAGAGATTGGCGACCAGGGTGGCCGTGGAATTTTGTGTGATGCCGCGATTGAGCGCGTCGATATTCGTCTCGCCATTGGCGTCCACCATGGCGGTCACGGTAGAGCCGTCTGCAGCCGTATTTGCAGCATCCTCGCTGTTCTCGGCGATGGCGAATGCGGCACTACCCTGAGCACCCGGCTCGGCGGCCTCGGCGCCGGGAACGGATTCACTCGGGGCAAGCGAGAAGCCCGGCTGCGAAGGCCCGAAGGCATCGGAGCCAGACATCAGGGTGGGATCGGTAGCGCTGACACAACCGGAAAGGAGAATTGCGGTCGCGGTAAGAAGGGGAAGGCTGGAACGACGGATGCGCAACGAAGCAAGCGGTGCTGCGGCGGGCATTTCGGGCGCATTGAGATTGCGCTTTCCCCATCCGTTGCCTCGCTGATTGAGCATCGAGTCCCCGCTCCTGATTGGTAAGGTCTTGCTTGCCGCCCTGATCGACTGTGAACGCTTGGGTCGTGTCAGCGTTGTGACGCTGGAACGATCGGAATCGCCCCCGATAACCGACCGCACACGTTTAAGCCGTTTATCCGCATGGGTGTCAATTGGGGCAAAAGGATGACTCGGCATTGAAACCTGTATGTGAACGCTCATGAAACTGAACGTCGAACTGTAAACGGGCAAGCATTTGTGAAGCTTGCCCGCTTGAACATTTGCTGTTTCAGTCTTCGCTTACCGAACGCCGGGCTTACCAGCTACCGGTGTTCTCCATCGACTGCCAGGGTTCGGCAGCGGGCAGGGACTCGCCCTTCTGCAAAAGCTCGATTGATATTCCGTCCGGGGAGCGAACGAACGCCATGTGGCCGTCGCGCGGCGGGCGGTTGATGGTGACGCCGCCGTCCTGCAGTTTCGCACAGAGACTGTAGATATCGTCGACCTCGTAGGCGAGGTGGCCGAAATTGCGACCGCCGGAATACTCTTCCGGATCCCAGTTATAGGTAAGTTCGATCGTCGGCGCCTTGTTGGCGAGAGCCGCTTCCTTGTCGCCCGGGGCGGCCAGGAAGATGAGGGTGAAACGTCCCTTCTCGTTCTCGATCCGGCGGACTTCCTCAAGCCCGAGGAGGTTGCAATAAAAGTTCAATGACGCATCGACGTCGGTCACGCGGACCATCGTGTGCAGGTAACGCATTAAATGCCTCCGATTTGGTACCCGTCAAACCATAGGGGGCGCTGCGCGAATGGCAATGTATTGGTGGGGAAAACATCTACGGTTTCGGAAGTTTTCCTTACGGCACTTGCGCTCCGCCCGGATTAGAATGCTATTGTTTCAAATGAGAATCACTCAAGTGCGGCTGGCGCGTACAGAGAGGCGACCGAATGGGGGAAAGGTCCTCGCATAAGACAGAGCTGATGCAGGAAGCATCCGGCGAAGCTGTCGATCTGATCGAAATCACCGGAGTTATCAAGTGGTTTGACGTCGCCAAAGGTTTTGGTTTCATCGTCCCTGATAACGGAATGGGTGACGTTCTGCTGCACGTGAGTTGCCTCAGGAGGGACGGCTACCAGACCGTTCTCGAGGGCACGCGCGTCGTCTGCGAAGTGCAGAAGCGGGAGCGTGGCTACCAGGCGTTCCGCATTCTTTCCATGGACACATCGACTGCCGTTCATCCGTCGCAGTTGCCGCCGGTCCGGACCCATGTTCAGGTCAAGCCATCGAGCGGGCTCGAGCGTGTCATCGTCAAATGGTTCAACCGCACCAAAGGGTTCGGCTTCCTGACGCGGGGCGAGGGGACCGAGGACATCTTTATTCACATGGAGACCCTGCGGCGCTACGGCCTGACCGAGTTGCGGCCCGGCCAAACGGTTCTGGTGCGGTTCGGTGACGGCGACAAGGGCCTCATGGCCGCCGAGATCCATCCGGACGTCGATTCGCCGATGTCGAGCTCCCACTAGGCGATGAAGACGGGCATGGCGGTTGCGGCATTCCCGACCTTTGCGCGGCGCGTCACAATCGGAGGCGCAATCGCTCTTTTTCTCTCATTTATTTTCATGGCCGCGGCCTGGGCTGTTGAATTCAAGACTTCGCCTGAGCCGCTCGTCATCGAGACCGGGCGAGGTCCTGCGTCTTTTGTCATCGAACTGGCGACTACCAGCAAAGAGCGTTCGCAAGGTTTGATGAACCGTGAAACGATGGCAGCCGATCACGGCATGCTGTTCGATTTCGGCCAGACCCGAGCTGTCATGATGTGGATGAAGAACACCATTCTCCCGCTCGACATGGTTTTCATCGGGCCCGACGGCAAAGTAATGGGCGTCGCAGCCGATACCGTTCCGTTTTCCGAGAGCATTATCTCATCGCCGGGTCCTGTGCGTTACGTGCTTGAGATCAACGCCGGGATGGCAGCCGAACACGGTATCGCGGCGGGCGACACGGTCATCCATTCGGCCGTCGGCGTCGAGTAATTCGCCCATTCTCAAATGAAAAGTGAAGACGTCTCCCTTCCGGGCTTGCGGATGTCGTATGGTTTCGCTATCGAGACCGCACAAGCCGGTCACACGGCCGTCGGAGCGTAGCGCAGCCTGGTAGCGCATCTGGTTTGGGACCAGAGGGTCGGGAGTTCGAATCTCTCCGCTCCGACCATTTCCTCCTCATCTTTACCCATGTCGGACCTCCGTAATTTCCGGTGACGGTTGTGAGCTGCGTTTGCGAATCGCCTGCTGCCGATCCCGCCGAGCATCACCGCCCAAAGCGGCTATTCGCCCGTCATCCCCACGGTCGAGCCAACTTCCCGCGAAATTTTTCCGTTGCCACCTCCGCCGAAGGTTTTTCGGGGCTTTGCCTTCGATCCACCGTCCCGTTGGCTTCCCAATTAAACATGAGGCAAATACGATTTATGCGCTGCAGCAATCACAAATGAGAATAATCGATCATTTTGTGATTAAATAATTGCATCTCGAAGTCGCATATGCCAGCTTGGCGGCACAAGAATGATCTCCAGGGAGGAGACAGGTGAGCGATCTCAATCGCCACAAGGCAATTACGGACCTGCTTCTGGATCGACCTTTCATCTCGGTGAAGGAGCTTCAGGATGTCACCGGCGTTTCGGCTGCGACCGTGCGGCGGGATATCGACAAGCTGGATGAAGCGGGTGTGGCCCGGAAAGTTCATGGCGGCATCGCTGCGCCCGACGGGTTCGCTGCAACGCGCCGTGCCAATGCACTGCCTTTCGTAGAAAACCGCGATATCGCCGTCGAGGCCAAGCGGGCGATCGCCAACAAGGCGGCGACGCTCGTGCGTGACGGCAGTCTCATCATCATTCACGGCGGCTCGACGTGCTTCCATTTCGGCTGCGAGATGGCCAACCGCAATGTGCGCGTTTTCACCAACTCCATGCCGGTCGCGGCTTACATTTCGGAACACGGCACCTGTCAGCTGACCATGGGTGGCGGGGATCTCCATCGCGAACCGGGCATCGTCTATGACGCCGGGCAGGGCGGCTACACCTTCTATGCCTCGCAGTTCTTTCTCGGTGCCCTCGGCGTAAGCCGTGAGGGTCTTCTCGAGCAGCATCCGCTCCTCGTGCGCTTCATGAACGACATGTCCGGCCTCGCCAACGAGATCATCGTGCTGGTCGACAGCAGAAAATTCTCCATGCGTCCGCCCAATGTCACCTTGCCGCTTTCACGCGTGGCCAAGCTCGTCACCGATGACGGCCTGAGCGATCAGGACGCCAGAATGCTCGAAGACGAGGGCGTCGAATATCTTATCGCTCCCACAAGCGAGGCCTCCTCATGAGCACAGCTCGCAACGATCAGGCGCCCGTTCTCGAGATGCGGTCGATTTCCAAGACATTTGGCCCGGTGAAGGCGCTCTCCGATGTGTCGCTCACCGTCCATGCTGGCGAACTCCATGCGCTGATGGGCGAGAACGGCGCGGGCAAGTCCACTTTGATGAAGGTCCTGTCGGGTGCCTACACCGCCGATCCGGGTGGAAAGGTGCTGATGGATGGCCGCGAGATCACCCTGGGCGATCCGAAATTGTCCAAGCAACTCGGCATCGCGGTGATCTATCAGGAACTTTCGCTCGCGCCGAACCTGACGGTCGCGCAAAACATCTTCCTCGGCACCGAGCCGTCCCATCTGGGTATCACGGACCGCCGTTCGATGGACGCGAAAACCGCGCCGATCCTCAAGCGGCTGGGCGTGAAGTTTGGCCCGGAAACTCTCGTCGCGGGTCTGTCTTTGGGGGAACGGCAACTGGTGGAAATCGGTCGGGCGCTGGCGGCCAATGCGCGCGTGATCGTCATGGACGAGCCGACCACATCGCTCTCCACCCGCGAAACCGAACAGCTCTTCGATGTGATAGCCGGCCTGAAGGAAGAAGGTGTGGCGATCATCTATATCAGCCACCGCATGGAAGAGATCTATCGGCTCTCCGACCGCTGCTCGGTGCTGCGCGACGGGTCCTATGTCGGCACACTCGACCGCGACGAGCTCAACGCAGCGACCCTTGTGTCGATGATGGTCGGCCGCGATCTCTCGACCTTCTACAAGAAGGAACACAAGCAGTTTGAACGCTCCGGCGATCCGGTCCTGGCCGTCGAAGGCCTGGGCGACGGCAAGCTGGTGCATGACGTTTCTTTCGAGGTCCATCGCGGCGAGGTTCTCGGCATTGCCGGCCTCGTCGGTTCCGGCCGTACCGAACTCGCGCGTCTCATCTATGCCGCCGATCCGCTGTCCGTAGGCGCAATCCGTCTGAAGGGCGATGAGATTAGGCCACGTACGCCGCGCGAGGCGCTGTCGAAAGGAATTGCCTATCTCACCGAGGACCGGAAGGGTCTGGGGCTCTTCCTCGACATGAGCGTGTCGGAAAACGTCTCGATGTGTGTGATCGAGCGTGATGCCGGTGTCTTCGGAATCCGCAATTTTGCCGCCGCCGCAAAGCGGGCAGCAGGCGCCATGAAGTCGCTCGCCATCAAGGCGCCGAACGCGCGCATCAATGTCGGCTCGCTTTCGGGCGGCAACCAGCAAAAGGTGCTTCTGGCGCGTCTTCTTGAGGTCGGCCCCGAGGTGATCATCCTCGACGAGCCCACGCGCGGCGTCGATGTCGGCGCGAAATCGGAAATCTACCGGCTGATCGACAGCCTCGCCGCCGAAGGCCTCGCCGTCGTCATGATTTCCAGCGAACTGCCTGAAATCATTGGTGTTGCAGACCGCGTTCTCGTCATGCGCGAGGGCACGATAGCGGGCGAAGTGACGGGATCGCCGGAACACCCAATCGACCAGGAGCGCATCATGGCGCTCTCGACCGGTGCAGCCGGCGGAGAACTCGCCGCAGCAAGCGCCGCAGACAAGACGAACCACGAACGGACAGCACATGAGTGAGATCGTACCCCCCGAAGAAGAGCGTCGCCGGATCGAGGTGAAATCCATCATTCGCGCGCTCGGCATGTTGCCGGTGCTGATCTTGCTGGCGATCGGCTTTCAGCTTCTCAGCGGCAAGTTCGTGTCGGTCAACAACCTGTCGATCGTCGTTCAGCAGGCCTCGATCAACATCGTGCTGGCCGCCGGCATGACATTCGTGATCCTGACCGGAGGCATCGATCTCTCAGTCGGCTCGATCCTCGCCGCTTCGGCCATGATCGCGGTCATCGTCTCGCTCATCCCGGAATACGGCATGCTCGGCATTCCGGCGGCGATGGCCATCGGATTGGCTTTTGGCCTCGCCAACGGCTGCCTGATCTCGTTTCTGAAGTTACCACCCTTCATTGTGACATTGGGGTCACTGACCGCCGTGCGCGGCGTGGCCCGCCTGATGGGTGGCGATACCACCGTCTTCAATCCGGAACTGCCCTTCGATTTCATCGGCAACGGCACGCTGTTCGGTATTCCCTGGCTGGCGCTGATCGCGCTCGCGGTGATCCTGGTGTCCTGGTTCATCCTGCGCCGCACCGTACTCGGGACTTGGATCTACGCCGTCGGCGGCAACCAGGAGGCGGCGCGCCTGACGGGCATCAAGGTCTGGCTGGTGCTGCTCTTCGTCTACGGCATGTCGGGCCTTCTCTCGGGCCTCGGCGGCGCCATGTCGGCGGCCCGTCTCTATGCGGCCAACGGCCTGCAGCTCGGCATGGCCTACGAGCTCGACGCCATCGCTGCCGTCATTCTCGGTGGCACCAGCTTCGTCGGTGGTGTCGGTTCGATCTGGGGAACGCTGGTGGGCGCGCTCATCATCGCCGTCCTGTCCAACGGGCTGATCCTGACGGGGGTGTCAGACATCTGGCAGTTCATCATCAAGGGGCTTGTCATCATCGCGGCTGTGGCGCTTGACCGCTACCGGCTGCAGGGCGGCGCCCGCACGTAATCGCATCACGGCCGTCAGAGCCGGCGATAGAAGACTGAAAACGCATATAACGGAGGAGATACCATTATGCGCAAACTGAAAACGCTTCTTTGCACGGCGGCTGCCGTTGCGGCACTCACCGGCGCTTCTGCCGCCAAGGACCTCAACAGCATCGGCATCTCGGTCGGCCTTCTCGGCAACCCGTTCTTCGTGGCCACCATCAAGGGTATCGAGGACCGCGCCAAGGAAATCAACCCGAACGTTCAGGTGACCTCGGTTTCGGCTGATTACGACCTCAACAAGCAGGTTTCGCAGATCGACAACTTCATCGCTTCGGGCGTCGACATCATCATGCTGAACGCTGTTGACGCGAGCGCCATCGCGCCGGCCGTCAAGCGCGCCAAGGATGCCGGCATCGTGGTCGCTGCCTTCGACGTCTCGGCTCCGGGCGCGGATGTCACCGTGATGACCGACAACGTGGCTGCGGGCGCCAAGGCCTGCCAGTACATCGTCGATCATCTGGAAGGTGGTGCTGGCAACGTCATCATCATCAACGGCCCGCAGTCCTCGTCGATCATCGACCGCGTGAAGGGCTGCCAGCAGGTGTTTGCCGAGAACGAAGGCATCAACGTCCTTTCCGACGACCAGAACGGTCAGGCTTCGCGTGATGGCGGTCTCGACGTGATGCAGGGTCTGCTCACCCGCTTCGATGATATCGACGCGGTCTTTGCAATCAACGACCCGACCGGCATCGGCGCGTCGCTGGCTGCCAAGCAGCTTGGCCGCACCGACTTCATCATCACCGCGGTTGACGGCGCTCCGGACATCGAGCAGGCGCTGAAGTCTGGCAATTCCATGATCAAGGCGTCCGCTTCACAGGATCCCTATGTCATGGCCGGCAAGGCGCTGCAGATGGGTTACGAGGTTCTTCAGGGCAACAAGCCGGCTGAAGATACCGTTCTTCTCGAGCCCGAACTGATCACCGCCGACAACGTCGCCGACTACAAGGGCTGGACCGCCGCCCGCTAAGGCCGGCTGAGCCCGCATATCGCCGCGCCTTTCGGGGCGCGGCACCCCGCATAGAAGTGAAGGTACGACCGCCAATGTCGCTCGAAAGGCTCAAGCAATCGGTATTGGATGCCAACCTCGCCACCGTCCGGCACGGGCTGGTCATGGCGACGTTCGGCAATGCCAGTGGGATAGACCGCGACAGCGGCAAGGTGGTCATCAAGCCGAGCGGCATCGACTATAACGAGATGACGCCCGATCAGATGGTCGTAACCGACCTCGACGGCCGGCCGCTCGACAATCGTTACAAGCCGTCCTCGGATCTCGATACGCACACCGCGCTCTATCGTGCCTTTCCGTCGATCGGCGGCGTGGTGCACACCCATTCGACCTATGCCACGATCATGGCGCAGGCGCTGACGCCCATCATGCCGCTCGGAACGACCCACGCGGACTATTTCCACGGCGAGATCCCGGTCACCCGGCATCTCACGCCGGACGAGATCAAGAGCGGTTATGTGGCGGCCACCGGCGCGTTGATCGTCGAAACGTTCAAGGATCGCGATCCGCTCGAAGTCCCCGCCGTTCTCGTTGCCGGGCATGGTCCCTTCGTCTGGGGCCGGACCACCGAGGAAGCCGTCTTCAATGCCTTCATTCTGGAGGAAGTGGCGCGCATGGCCTGGCATTCCATGGTGATCAATCCGGAACTGAAGCCCATTCCCGACAGCCTGCTCGACCAGCATTATTACCGCAAGCATGGTGCCGGCGCGACGTACGGCCAGTAAGACCGCGCGGGCGGGCACCAGAGAAGAAAATTTCGCGGGAAGGAGACCAGATGACACTCGTAGCCGGCGCCGATTTCGGCACGCTCAGCGTCCGCGTCACTATCATGGATACCGATACGGGCCGGACACTGGCCTCGGAAGTGGGCGAGTATCCGCTCGAGCGCTCGGCAAGCGATCCGCTGATGGCGCGACAGAAGCATGCCGACCATATGGATGCGCTCGTCCGCGCCATGCGCGCAGCAATCGCCTCCGCCGGAATTTCGGGCGACGAGATCGCGGCCTTTGCCGGCGACACCACAGGATCGAGCGTCGTCATGGTCGATGAGAATCTCGACCCGGTCGACGACTACTATCTCTGGTGCGATCACCGCGCCCATTCGGAAGCCTCAGAGATCACAGCGCGGGCCCGCGAGGAAGGCGTCGAGGCGCTCAAATGGTGCGGTGGCGTTTATTCCCATGAATGGGGCTACGCCAAACTTCTCCATTTCCTCCGTCACAATCCGGACAAGCGCGATCGTGTCGCCACCGCGCTCGAACACTGCGACATGCTGGCTGCCACGCTTTCGGGCGTGAAAAGTGCGAACGAGATCGCCCGCAGCGTTTGCGCCATGGGCCACAAATGGATGTGGGGGAAACGCTGGGGTGGCCCGCCGCCGCAGGATTTCCTGAACCGCGTCGATCCGCTGCTCGACGGCTTCAATGACAAGCTCCGCGGCCGCTACGGCACCTCGGTGGAAAAGGCCGGCGGGCTGTCGCCTGAATGGGCCGACAGGCTGGGTCTGAAAGCAGGTATCCCGATCCCGATCGGCGCCTTCGATGCACATTGGGATGCCATCGGAAGCGGCTGCCGGGAAGGGGACGTCGTCAACGTCGTCGGCACGTCCACCTGCATCATTGCGCTCGGTGATGCCGACATGAGCCCGGTGCCGGGCATTTGCGGCGCGGTTCCGGGAAGCGTCATTCCCGGCGTCATGGGTGTGGAAGCCGGACAGTCGGCGACCGGTGACCTGTTCGAAGCCATCGCGCGTCGCGCCGGTACCGATGTCGCCACCTTGTGCCAAGGGCTCGAGGAAAACGGACCCGGCGCGACCGGTCTCCTGCGGCTGACCTGGGACAATGGCGACCGTACGGTTCTGGTCCGCTCGGATCTCGGCGGCATGACGCTTGGCTGGGACCTGTCGCACACCGCCGCTGATGAAATGCATGCAGCCATCGAGGGGATGGCCATGCATGTGCGCATCATTCTCGACCGTATGGCCGAGGGCGGGTTGAAATTCGACCGCGTCCTCAATGCAGGCGGCATCCCGCAGAAGAACGACGTTCTCAATCAGGTCTATGCCGATGTGCTGGGGTGCGAAGTCCATGTGCCCGACCGCTCACCGACGGGCGTGGGCGCCTGCATCTTTGCGGCAATCGCGGCAGGCGCCTATGAGACGATCCCCGATGCCCAGGCCATCATGTGCCCGGGAACGCGGGTCTTCAAACCGCGGGCCGACCGCAAGAACGCCTATGAGGTGCTCTACGGCCTGTTCCGCGACATCTATTTCGGCTTCGGTGACGGGGTGTCGGTCGATCTCGGCAGGGTGCTGCCGACGCTGAGGGCCTTCCGGCTGGGAGAATACCGGTAGGCGAACGGCGTTTCGGATCATCATAAGCCTTGAAAATCCGACTGGAATCCGGCAAGTCCATCAGAAAGGGGCAGCCGCGTTACGATGCGGTGGGGCTCCGGCGATTTGAGAGAAGGGTTTGAGCGGATGACGGCACGTATCTATCGACCGGCAAAAACCGCAATGCAGTCGGGCAAGGGCAACACGCAGCAGTGGCGTCTGGATTTCGATCCGGAAATGCCGCGCAGCATCGATCCGATGATGGGCTACACCTCGTCGGGCGACATGAAGCAGCAGGTCCGCATGCGCTTCGATACGCTCGAAGAGGCCGTTGCCTACGCCAAGCGCAACAAGATCCCGTACCGCGTGATCGAGCCCAAGCAGCCAAAACGCCGCGTTATCGCCTACGCCGACAATTTCCGCTTCGACCGCAAGCAGCCCTGGACCCACTGATCCGGTTTCCGGATCGGGGATCAGGTGCCGCCCACGGGCGGGATACGGCCCCTTAGCTCAGCTGGATAGAGCACCGGCCTTCTAAGCCGATGGTCGCAGGTTCGAATCCTGCAGGGGTCGCCATTATTACTCAGCTTCGGGGCGTTCCCGGCGTCCAAGTCCACCATTCAGCTCACGGCATGGCTCGTCTGAGATAATTGAAAACGGCGATAAGCTGACGTCGACAGAGCGCTCGAGATGGTTTTGAAACGTCGGATTATCCAGCTCGTCATTTTTCTCGCGCTGACCGTCCTGACTCAGATCGGCGGTGTGATTTACTTGCTCGCGCTGCTTGTTTGCTCAGCTTTCTCCCTGCGGCGTTGGTACGCGCGTCTTTTGGTATTTGCCGTTTTCTATGCAGCCGGAACGGTGTCCAGCAATTTTGTCGCGCCAAGTTTCGGCAGAGTCCCATTGCCGTGCTTCAGCGGCGAGACGGATACCCTGACGGTCCGTTCGGGTCTTTTCTGTCTGCTCAATCGCAACTACGTGACTCCGTCTATGCGCGATCTTGCCATGGCGCTCGCGGATGCGATGAACCGAAAGTTTCCCGGTACCACCACGGTCGTTCTCGACGGAAACTTTCCCTTCGTGAACGGATTTCCACTGCTTCCGCATATTTCGCACTCGGATGGGCGCAAGCTCGATATCGCGTTCTACTACCAGGATGCCGATGGCAATTATATCGACCAGGCGACTCGATCCCCGCTGGGCTACTTCGCGTTCGAACAGCCAACGAAAGGCGACGAGCAGCCGTGCGCGGGGCGAGACGATATACTGACGACGAGATGGGAACTCGAATGGCTGCAACCGGCCTTCGGTGACTATGAGCTGGAAGAGAAGCGCACTGCGTTTGCGATCCAATGGCTATCGGGAACTGGTGTCGAACGCTTCAATTTGGAGAAGATCTTCATCGAACCGCATCTCAGGGATCGGCTGCATGTCAAAGGACATGCCATACGGTTCCAGGGCTGCCGCGCCGCGCGCCATGACGACCACATCCATATCCAGGTCAGATAGATGGGGGATTGGATCAATTCTTCCCCGAGGCAAGAGTAGGCTATTTACCTGCGTCGCTCAAAGCGATGTGAGCGCCCGGTTCAAACGCTCACATCACGAAGGTCACGCCTTGGCTGCAGCCTCAAGGCCGCGTTCGATATCCGCCTTGATGTCGGCGACGTCTTCCAGACCGATCTGCAGGCGAATAACGGGGCCTTCCTTCGGCGCGGTGGCAACGACGCGATCTCCGAGGAAGACCGGAACGGCGAGGCTCTCATAGCCACCCCAGGAATAGCCGAGTCCGAAGAGTTTCAGCGCATCGAGAAAGGCGTGCGATTTCCGGGTCCAGGCCGATTGGTCCGCAACGTCGAGAACGATCGAGAAGATACCGCTGGAGCCGGAGAAGTCGCGCTTCCAGATGTCATGTCCCGGAAAGCTCTCGAGGGCAGGGTGGAGCACCCGCGCCACGTCGGACTTGCCTTCAAGCCAGCGGGCGATTTCGAGCGCACTCTTCTCGTGGCGTTCCAGTCGAACGCCCATTGTGCGCAATCCGCGCAGCGTCTGGTAAGCGTCGTCGGGGGCTGCGCACAGGCCCAGCACCATGTTGGTTTCCTCGAGCTTCGGCCACAGCGCTTCATTCGCCGAGACGGTGCCGATCAGAACGTCGGAGTGCCCGGCGGGATATTTGGTCGCCGCATGGATCGAGATGTCGACGCCATGATCGAGCGGGCGGAAATAGAGCGGCGTTGCCCAGGTGTTGTCGATGGTGACCACCGCCCCGGCGGCCTTCGCGGCTTTCACGATCGCCGGAATGTCCTGCATTTCGAAGGTGTTGGAACCAGGCGCTTCGGTGTGAACAAGTTTCGTATTCGAGCGAATCAACTCGGAAATGCCCGCGCCGATCGTCGGATCGTAATAGGTGGTCTCGATCCCGAAACGCTTGAGAAACGTGTCGCAGAAGCGCCGCGTCGGCCCGTAGACCGAATCGACGACCAGTGCGTGATCGCCGGCTGACAGGCAGGACAGGAAGGCCAGTGTGACCGCTGCGAGACCCGACGGGACTGCAACCGTACCGGCCGAACCCTCGAGTTCGTTGATGGCTTCCGCAAGCGCGTCCGTTGTCGGGGTCCCGTGGGTTCCGTAGGTGTATTTCTGGTTGCGTGACGCCATCGCGGCGGCATTGGGAAACAGCACTGTGGAGGCGTGCACGACGGGCGGATTGACGAAACCGTGGAAAGAATGGGGGTCGTTGCCCGCATGGGCCAGGCGGGTATTGGGACCGTGGGATTCTGAAACTGTCTTGCTGCTCATGATCTCTCAAACGCTTGCTGCATCGGTACTTCCGCAAGCCTTATCGGGGCTGTCAGCAAGTGGCAACATCACAACCGCGAATGCCGCACGCTCGACAAGGTTGAGCGCGGCTTACGTGATGAAATTTTAAGTCATGCCTCGTTTTTGGCCAGCCAAGGCTTGACGATTTCTGCAATTCGGAATGGTATGGCATCAGCGCATGACGGGGAGAGAACGGACGACCGATGCGGAATCCGTGCTGTCTTGCGCCCAAAACAGGGCAACAGAAAAAAAGGTTGTATCAAATGAACTATTCGTTTTTGTCGGCTGTCGCTGGCGTGGCCGTTGCAGCTGGTCTTGGCGCGACGGCAGCTTCTGCCGCGACTCTCGATGACGTGAAAGCCAAAGGTTTCGTCCAGTGCGGCGTCTCCACCGGTCTTGCTGGCTTCTCCGCTCCGGATGATGCCGGCGACTGGAAGGGCATCGACGTCGATCTCTGCCGTGGCGTTGCTGCCGCAATCTTCGAAGACGCATCGGCTGTGAAGTACAGCCCGCTGTCGGCCAAGGAGCGTTTCACCGCTCTGCAGTCGGGCGAAATCGACGTTCTGTCGCGTAACACCACCTGGACGATGAGCCGTGACACCGAACTCGGTCTCAACTTCGCCGGCGTGAACTACTACGACGGTCAGGGCTTCATGGTGCGCAAGTCGCTCGGCGTGAACTCCGCGCTGCAGCTTTCCGGCGCTTCGGTCTGCGTGCAGACCGGCACCACCACCGAGCTCAACCTCACCGACTACTTCAAGGCCAACAACATGACCTACAATCCGGTCGTGTTCGAAAAGCTCGAAGAAGTGAACGCCGCTTACGATTCGAACCGTTGCGACGTCTACACCACCGACCAGTCCGGCCTGTACGCCATCCGTCTCGGCCTTTCTGCGCCGGATGAACACGTCGTTCTTCCGGAGGTGATCTCCAAGGAGCCGCTCGGCCCGGTCGTCCGTCAGGGCGATGACCAGTGGTTCAACATCGTCAAGTGGGTTCACTTTGCAATGATCAACGCCGAAGAACTCGGCGTGACCTCCGAAAACGTCGACGAGATGATGGATTCGGAAAACCCGAACATCCAGCGTCTGCTCGGCAAGGAAGGCACCTTCGGCGAGGCTGTCGGTCTCAAGAACGACTGGGCCTATCAGGTGATCAAGAACGTCGGTAACTACGGCGAAGTCTTCGAGGCCAATGTCGGCGAATCGACACCGCTCGGTATCGCGCGCGGTCTGAACGCCCTTTGGACCAATGGCGGCCTGCAGTACGCACCGCCGATCCGCTAAGGATCACAACGGCGCGGGAGAAATCTCCCGCGCCGTTTGCCTCACGGAAGCGAGGATCTAAAGGACTTCCGATTTGCAGCCGGTGGGAACAACCGGACACTTAAAATGGGGACAGATAGATGGCTCATACCGATGGTGTCGCTGACGGCACCGAGGACTCTGGGCGTGCATCGCTACTGTATGATCCGAAGGCGCGTGGACTTTTCTTCCAGGCTGTTCTGATCATCGTCGTCGCGTATCTCGTCTATTCCGGCATTTCCAACGCAGCCGGTAACCTCGCACGGGCGGGGATTGCGTCGGGGTTTGGTTTCTTCGAGGAACGGGCCGGTTTCGAAATCGGCCAGACGCTCATTCACTACACCAATGACAGCACCTATTTCAGGGCCTTTCTCGTCGGCCTGCTGAACACGCTCATGGTGTCCGCGCTCGGCATTCTCTTCGCCACGATCATCGGCTTCGTCGTCGGTCTGGCGCGTCTGTCGAGAAACTATCTGATCCGCAAGCTTGCGACCGTCTATGTCGAAACGCTGCGCAACATCCCGCTGCTGCTTCAGCTTCTCTTCTGGTACAAGGCCGTGCTCGCTGTTCTACCCAATCCGCGCGAAACGGGTCTGGAGCAGGGCACGACGGTCCTCTGGACGCTCAACAATCGTGGCCTCTACATCCCGCGCCTGATCCCCGAAGCCGGCGCGTCCGCGATCCTGATTGCGGTCGTCATCGCGATTGCCCTCTGGGTCGTGATCGGCATGTGGGCCAGCAAGCGTCAGATGAAGACGGGCCAGCAGTTCCCGACATTCCTGACCGGGCTGGGCATCTTTATCGTTCTGCCGGTCCTGACCTTCTTCCTGACTGGCATGCCCTTTGATGTCGAGTTCTCTGCGCTGCAGGGCTTCAACATGTCGGGCGGCACGGTCATCCGGCCGGAATTCATCGCGCTTCTTCTCGGCCTGTCGCTCTATACCGCGAGCTTCATCGCCGAGATTGTGCGTGCCGGTATCCTGGCCGTTGCAAAGGGACAGACGGAAGCGGCCTATGCGCTCGGTCTCAGCCCGAACCACACCAGCCGCCTGGTCATCATTCCCCAGGCCATGCGGGTTATCATCCCGCCTTTGACCAGCCAGTATCTGAACCTGACCAAGAACTCCTCGCTTGCGGTTGCGATCGGTTACCCCGATCTCGTCGCGGTCTTCGGCGGCACGGTTCTCAACCAGACCGGCCAGGCCGTCGAGGTGATCACGATCACGATGCTCGTCTACCTGACGATCTCACTCCTGACCTCGGCGTTCATGAACTGGTTCAACGCCCGCGTCGCATTGGTGGAGAGGTAGGATGCCCGGTATCGAAAACGCAAATCCGTTCGCCTACGTCTCGACCGAGACGATACCGCAATCGCCCCCGCCGACCGCAGAGAAGGGCGTGGCGGGCTGGCTGAAGAAAAATCTCTTCGCCACGCCGCGCGACACGGTTCTCACCATCATCGTGGCACTGATCCTGCTCTGGCTCGTGCCGCCGATGCTCAACTGGCTGTTCTTCGATGCTGTGTGGACCGGCGATGGCCGCGAAGCCTGCCTCGGCGAGCATGTCGGCGCTTGCTGGGCGTTCGTCGAAGCCAAGTTCGGACAGTTCATGTATGGCCGCTATCCGGTGGAACTGCGCTGGCGCGTCGACCTGACAGGCATCCTGCTCATTGCCGGCCTGGTGCCCATTGCAATCCCGAGCGTGCCTTACAAGCGCGAGAATGCGCTTTATCTGCTCGTGATCTTCCCAGTCGTCGCCTTCATGCTTCTGACGGGCTGGCCGTTCCTGGAGCCGGTGGAAACAACGCGTTGGGGCGGTCTTCTGGTCACTCTCGTCGTTGCCATCGTCGGTATCGTCGTTTCGTTCCCGCTCGGCATCCTGCTGGCGCTCGGGCGGCGTTCCAATCTGCCCATCGTCAAGACGATGTCCATCATCTTCATCGAGTTCTGGCGCGGCGTTCCCCTTATCACCGTGCTCTTCATGTCCTCGGTGATGCTGCCGCTCTTCCTGCCGGCGGACGTCTCCTTCGACAAGCTCCTTCGGGCGCTCATCGGGGTGGCGCTGTTCTCGTCGGCCTATATGGCGGAGGTGATCCGTGGTGGCCTCCAGGCGATTCCGAAGGGCCAGTATGAGGCGGCCAACGCCATGGCGCTGACCTTCTGGCAAGGCATGCGGCTCATTATCCTGCCGCAGGCGCTCAAGCTCGTCATTCCCGGGATCGTCAACACCTTCATCGGCCTGTTCAAGGACACGAGCCTGGTGCTGATCATCGGTATTTTCGACCTGCTCGGCATCGTGCAGCAGAACTTCACCGACACCAACTGGATCTCGCCTGCGACGCCGGCCACCGGACTTGTGTTCGCGGCCTTCGTCTACTTCATATTCTGCTTCGGCATGTCACGTTATTCCGCCTTCATGGAACAGCGCCTCGACACCGGGCACAAGCGATAAAAAAGGAACAGCAACATGTCTGAACAGGCTGCCGCCGCGCCGACAAAAATGCAGGTCTCGGAAACCGAGGTCGCTGTCGAGCTGATCAACATGAACAAATGGTACGGCGAGTTCCACGTGCTCAGGAACATCAACCTCAAGGTCATGCGCGGCGAGCGCATCGTCATTGCCGGTCCCTCGGGTTCCGGCAAGTCGACCATGATCCGCTGCATCAACCGTCTGGAAGAACACCAGAAGGGCAAGATCATCGTCGACGGGATCGAGCTGACCAACGATCTCAAGAAGATCGACGAGGTGCGCCGCGAGGTCGGCATGGTGTTCCAGCACTTCAATCTCTTCCCGCACCTGACCATTCTCGAGAACTGCACGCTCGCGCCGATCTGGGTTCGCAAGATGCCCAAGAAGAAGGCCGAGGAAATCGCGATGCACTATCTCGATCGCGTCAAGATCCCGGAGCAGGCCAACAAGTATCCAGGCCAGCTCTCCGGCGGTCAGCAGCAGCGTGTGGCGATTGCCCGGTCGTTGTGCATGAACCCGCGCATCATGCTCTTCGACGAGCCGACCTCCGCACTCGACCCGGAAATGATCAAGGAAGTGCTCGACACCATGGTGGGTCTTGCCGAGGAAGGCATGACCATGCTCTGCGTCACCCACGAAATGGGCTTTGCCCGTCAGGTCGCCAACCGCGTGATCTTCATGGACCAGGGCCAGATCGTCGAGCAGAACGATCCGATCAACTTCTTNGATCACCCGCAGCACGAGCGCACGAAACTCTTCCTCAGCCAGATCCTGCATTAGGANCGGCTGCAGGCAACGTGAGNATCATCCGTGGCCTGATNGCGTTCNTAGGNCTTNTCGCCATTGCCNNCGGCCTCGGAATTCTTGTTCCGAGGCCGATTGCTTTCGAGACGTCTACCCNCGAGGNGCNGCGCGACCAGACGATCCTGCTTCTCGAAAACCCCATCCANACCGACATCGCCTTTCCGGTCNANGAGACAAGNCGCANGGCTTTCNNCTTTCTNGCGGCCGAGGGGCTCGATCCNGTNGCCGTGGGNGCCAAGTGGATCGTCGTCGGCTGGGGTGGGCGCGCCTTTTATCTNAATACGCCAACCTGGGCCGATCTCTCGGCAGGACCTGTCTTCAAGGCGCTGACAGTGGATGCAGGCGTCATGCATGTGGCACTNGCCGGCNCCATCGATCCCGCCGACCCGGCGGTTCGTGCCATCCGCTTGAGCCAGACTGAATACGAGCGCCTCATCGAGGCGGTATTGGCGAGCTTCACCCGCGACAAGGCCGGCGAACCCATGCTCATCGAGGGCGGCGGCTATGGTGATTTCGATCGCTTTTACGAAGGCGAGGGGTGGTTCAACGTGCTCGTCGGCTGCAACCTCTGGACCGCACGGATGCTGCGGGTGGCCGGGTTGAAGACAGGCATCTGGACGCCGTTGCCCGTCTTTCTGACGATGTCACTCGACCTGCACAACGATGCCGCACGACTGCCGGAGACCGATCAGAGCCCCGTGGCCCGCCAGCCATAAAGCCAGTCGAGATCGGAGGCCAGGTGCTCCGGCTTGCGCAGCGAGAGGACAAGATCACGGCCGATCCGTACGGGACCGCGTGCATGGTAGACAAAGCGGTTGAACCCGGCGCGCTTGCGGGCGCGGCCGACGCGATTGCGCCGTCTTTCTTCCCACTGAAAAATCGCGGTCCGACCCTGCGTGGCTGAAGCCGCGAGTTCCCACGCGTCCTCGATTGCCATGGCAGCACCCTGCGCTGCGAAAGGTCCCATTGCGTGTGCGGCATCGCCGATCAATACCGTCTTGCCGCCGTCGAAATAGGCGCCGTCGGACATCTGGTAGAGCGGCCAGTAGGTCACCGATTCGGCGTCGCGCATGGTCGTGCGCAGCACCGGGTTCCAAGCCTTGAAGCGCTCGAACAACTGTGCCCGGTTTTCGGCCGACGTCGCATAGGACCAGCTTGCGCCGGGGCTGTCCCCGTTGGTGATGGCCACCATGTTGACCTTGGCGCCGCCGTTGACGGGGTAGGCGACGAGGTGGCTGTCGCGGCCCATATATGCCGTGACATTGTTAGGATCGAGAAAGGTTGCGGCATCCTCCGCATCGACCAGAAGGCGCCAGGCGACCAGTCCAGTAAAGGATGGCTTCCCGGCTTCCTTCAACCGGATGCGGTTGGCAGACCAGACACCGTCGGCAATCACGACCAGATCGGCATCGCTGTCGCCGAGTTCGCGCGGTTCGATACGCGTGCCCAGTTCGATACTGCAGTTCTTGTCAGTCTTGACGGCGTCATAGAGGACGCTTTGAAGATCCGCGCGGTGGACGACGCCATAGGGCGCGCCCCAGCGCTGTTCGGCTTCGTCTCCGGCCGGCACATAGGTAATGACGTTCAGCGACGTGCCGCTTGCAAGGGCGATGCGGCCGGGCCGGTGCATGACCCCTTCGAGCGCCGGGCCGAGCCCGAGTGCATTCAGAATATGCGTGCAATTGGGTGACAGCTGCAGGCCCGCGCCAACTTCCCGGATTTCTTCGGCCTGTTCGCGAATGCGAACTGTCCATCCCGCGCGGGAAAAGGCAAGCGCTGCGGCGAGCCCGGCCATGCCGGCGCCGATGATGTCAACTTTTGTCCCTGTCATGGCAGGGCATCCCCTTACTAATCAGGCGGCAAGCTCGTCGTAGCTGCACCCGGCGGGGATGGTGGTCACATCGTCGAGCTCCGCATTGTATTTGTACAGTGTGGAGCAGTAGGGGCAGACCTTTTCGGCGTCGTGCCCCATATCGAGAAACACGTGGGGATGGTCGTAGGGCGGATGAGCGCCCACGCACATGAACTCCTTCGCGCCGATTTCGATCGCGGCGTGACCAGCTGTGTTCTGGAAGTGCGGAATTCTGTGTCCGGCCATTCCCTGTCTCCTTAGAAACCCTTCGTTTCGGGCGGAACATATACGCCAGGATTTGAAATGTGTAGGCCGAAATTGCCGCAGCGCCGCAAAGTCCACGCAGTTTGCAAAATCGTTTGATTGCATTAGGTCAGAAGGACGAAAAGGAGACCCCATGAATCTCGACAGCCTGCAGTCTGCCCGCGTGCGCAACGGTGATGTAGATATCGCCTGGTATGAGGGTGGGCACTCCGATGGTGAGCCGATCCTGCTCATTCACGGCTTTGCCTCCACGACCCAGGTCAACTGGGTTTCTCCCGGCTGGTTCAAGACGCTGGGCGAGGCGGGTTATCGGGTTATCGCGCTCGACAATCGCGGCCACGGAAAATCCGACAAGCCTCACGATCCGGCAGCCTACACGCCCGAGGTCATGGCCTCCGACGCGGCTGCTGTGCTCAAGGATGCCGGCGTCGAAAAGGCGCATGTGTTTGGTTACTCGATGGGCGCGCGCAATTCCGCCTTCCTGACGATCGCCCATCCCGAGATGGTCCGTTCGGTCATTTTCGGCGGCCTGGGAATCGGCATGGTCGAAGGGGTAGGGGACTGGGACCCTATCGCAGACGCATTGAGCGCTCCGTCGATCAATGATGTCACCCACGAACGCGGGCGCATGTTTCGTGCCTTTGCCGAGCAGACAAAAAGCGACCGTGAGGCGCTTGCGGCGTGCATTCGCACATCCCGCAAGCTCGTCACCCGCGAGCAAGCCGCGGCGATTGATCAGCCCGCACTCATCGGCGTGGGGACGGAGGACGATATCGCCGGTTCAGCCGACGAACTGGCGGACCTTCTGCCCAATGGCCGCGCCTTCCATATCGAGGGTCGCGATCACATGCTGTCCGTGGGCGACAAGACCTTCAAGAAAGCCGTTCTCGAATTCCTCGGTGAACAATGAGCCACCGGCAGGATATCGTCGAGTTCATCGGCGCCGAGGACAATATTCTCATCGCCGATCGTCAAATCCCGGCGGAAGGCAAGGAACACGGCGTCCCGGTTTTGCTTCTGCACGGCGGCGGACAGACCCGCCATGCCTGGGGAACGGCGGCATCGATAATCGCGGAGGCAGGCCACCGCGCCTATACGGTCGATCAGCGCGGCCATGGGGACAGTGCTTGGGTACCAAGCAAGGCCTATGCGGCCTTCGATTACGCCGAGGATGCCGTGGCGCTCGCCAGACAAATCGCCAAAGAGTCCGGAACGCCGCCCGTGCTTGTCGGCGCGTCGCTCGGAGGGCTGGCGGGGCTGGGCGCCACGAGGCTTGCCGGCAGCGATCTGATTTCGGGGTTGGTCCTCGTCGATGTCACCCCGCATCTCGACCGCGACGGGGTCAGCAAGATCCAGGGCTTCATGTCGGCGCGCATGCATGAAGGCTTTGCGACGCTTGAGGAAGCGGCCGACGCGATTGCCGCCTATCTGCCGCATCGCAAGCGTCCGCGCTCGCTCGATGGACTTGCCAAGAACCTGCGGCGGCACGAAGACGGACGCTATCGCTGGCACTGGGATCCCGCCTTCATCGACGGTCCACGCACGGTCAATACCGGCGGCGAAAAGGTCCAGGACGAGTTGATAGAGGCAGCGCGCAATCTGTCGCTGCCGACGCTGCTCGTTCGCGGCCAGCAATCCGAGCTTGTGACCGAAGAAGCCGTGGCGGCTTTCCGTGAACTGGTGCCTGATGCACGTTACGTCGATGTCTCGGGAGCCGGGCACATGGTGGCAGGCGACCGCAATGATGCCTTCAACGAGGCGATTCTCGGTTTTCTCGAAAATCTCTGACAGTCGTTGTGGCTAGGTGCCCTTGAACACCGGCTTGCGCTTTTCACGGAACGCTGCGCGGCCCTCGGCATAGTCGGCACTTTCGAATGTAGCGTCGCCGAGTGTAGCCGCGTCCTGTAGCTTTTTCGCGTCACCGCTCAGGCTTGCCTGCACCGCCGCCCGTGAGGCGGAGACGGAGAGTGGTGCGGCCGAGGCGATTTTGTCCGCCAGTTCGGCCACAGCGGCGTCCAGCTGGCCCGGTTGGATGAGGCTCAGGAGAAAGCCGCTTTCAAGCGCCTCTGGCGCGTTCATCTCGTTTGCCGTCAGCAACAGATACCGCGCCCGCTGCGCGCCGAGTGCGCTCACCAGGTCCGCGACCGCGTCTGCCGGGTAGGCGAGACCAAGCCTGCCGGCCGGTACTGCGAAGCGGGCAGTTTCATCGGCAATTCTGAAATCGCAGGCCGCGGCCAGCCCGAAAGCGCCACCGAAACAGATGCCGCGAATGGCGGCGATCACCGGGACAGTGGATTCGCGCAACGCTGCGAAGGCCGCGCAATTGGCATTTTCATAGGTCCGCGCCGTCTTGTCATCTTTTCGAACTGTATCGAATTCGGAAATATCGGCGCCAGCAGAAAAATCGGTTTCGCCGCCTCCGGAGAGGATGATGACGCGTGCCCCTTCAGCTGCAAGCCACGCGCAGGCTTCTGGAATTGCCAGCCACATGGCCGCGTTGAGCGCGTTTTTCCGGTCGGGCCGTTCGATTGTGAGGCGACCGATTTTGTCCGTCACCTCAGCGGAAATGAAACCTTCGACAAATAATATTGATTTCGTCATCGCAAGCGCCCGATTGTAATTTGGCCGTTGTCGCCTATTTTGAGGGCCACTGCAATTTCCCTGAGGGAGGGGCGCATGTCCGCCAATCCGCAATTGAACGCCCGCGACCGGGTCAAGCCGATCGATCCCATCTGGGACAGCATTCGCAACGAGGCCGAGGCTGCCGCTGCGAAGGACCCGTTGCTGACGGCCTTTCTTTATTCCACGATCCTCAACCAGAATTCGCTGGAAGAGGCGGTCATCCAGCGCATTTCCGAGCGCCTCGACCATGGCGACATTCCCGCCAATCTGCTGCGCCAGACGTTCCACGAGATGCTCGAGGACGGCGACGACTGGAGCAAGACGCTGCGTGTCGATCTGCAGGCCGTCTACGACCGCGACCCCGCCTGCATGCGCTTCCTTGAGCCGCTTCTTTATTTCAAGGGTTTTCACGCCATCCAGACCCACCGTCTGGCCCATTGGCTCTGGAACCGCGGCCGCACCGATTTCGCGCTCTACCTTCAGAGCCGCTCGTCTGCGGTCTTCCAGACCGACATCAACCCGGCAGCGCCGATCGGTAAGGGATTGTTCCTTGATCACGCCACTGGGATCGTCGTCGGCCAGACCGCGCGCATTGGCGACAATTGCTCGATCCTCCAGGGGGTCACGCTCGGCGGCACCGGCAAGGAAGGCGGCGACCGTCATCCGAAGATCGGCAACGGCGTCCTGATCGGCGCCGGCGCCAAGGTGCTCGGCAACATCTCTATCGGCAACTGCTCGCGCATTGCCGCGGGCTCGGTGGTGCTCAAGCCCGTACCCGCCAACAAGACAGTGGCGGGCGTGCCCGCACGTGTCGTCGGCGAGGCCGGCTGCCAGGAGCCTTCGCGCTCAATGGACCAACTCCTTTCCGGTGACGTGCCAGGCGGCGCCTGAACGGGCGCTGGTCGGTAAACTGGTGCGGAAACTGGCCGGGAAACTGGAATGTCGGGGTTTGATTTCAAAACCCCGACATGGCACAAGCCGCCTGAACCAGAAACGGAGTTATCACTGTGAAGCCAGAAGAAATCCGCAAGCTCGAAGCCTATTTCAAGCGCGTTCTCAATCCGGAACTCCAGGTCCGCGCCCGTCCGCGCAAGGACGATTCCGCCGAACTCTATCTCGCCGATGAATTTTTGGGTGTCATCTATAAGGATGACGAAGACCCGAACGACCTGTCCTACAACTTTTCCATGGCCATTCTCGACGTCGATCTCTGATTGTCGAGCGCATTTAAATAAAATATATCAATAAGATGTAATTTAAACCTCAACCGTTTTCTGCGGTTGAGGCCGGCTTGCCGAGCGCCTTGTCGAAGCGGGCGCGCACATCGCTTTCGATCTCCCGCCAATGCGGCAGGAGGTCGATGGAAAACCGGTAGGTCAGCGACAGGTCCTGACCGATGAAGACGTCACGCTGACAGCCGGTTTGCGTTGAAATGGCGCCGGTGTTCCCGTCTTCTATCAGNCAACGCACGACATACGGCTTCAAGCCGCCGCCTTCATCGACATAGAGAAGTTCACTGGAATAGCCCGCGTCCGAGCGAATCCGATAGGAGACGAGCCCGGCCGGTCCCGGTACCGGTGAACCCTCCACAATCCGCTTATAGATCGGCTCGTAGCGTCCCGACATGTCACGCGACATCGTCGCCTGCGTGACTTGGGCGAAGATCAGGCCATCCGCGGAATTCGTTTGATCGAAAATGGCGCGGGTTTCTTCAGAATAGCCGCGCATGCCGGGCCAGACGAAGTAGGTGTCGATGGCCTCCTGCACACCGTCGCGGCGTGAATCCTCGAAGCGGATGACGTTGGCGGGGAATTCAAGCACATCGGTGCCGATGACGATCTGATGCAGCGTGGTGTCTTCGGTATGGCCGGCAAGGATCATCGACTGGCCGAACATGCGTCCTGCAGCCGAGATGGCTATCGTCAGGGCGCAGAGCCCTGCAATTCCCGCTGTTACCTTCCAGACGAAACGCGGGGAGAAAAGCGGAGCATGGTCCAATTGTGCTGTGCTCTCGCTCATCGTGTGTCCGTCGAACCTGTGCCAGATTAAGCCAGTTGTCAGTGGCACGCTTTTTGCTGCGTGCAGTGATGAAGACACTGTCGGAACATGGTTAAGCTATGGTTAATCTGATCGCGATCAGCCTGGCGCTCTTTGCCGTGACGACGGGGCTTTGCGCCTCCCTGGTCACCGTTCTACTCGTGCGGATGGCCGGTTGGCGGGTTCCCGATCACGAAGGAGAGGGCTTTCGGCCATTTCGCCTGCGTGACTGGCTGACGGCAATGCTGACCGGTCCGATCTTTCTGGTCCGGGCGGCCCTGGATGGTTATCGCGCGGGTGAGATCGAGGTGAGCCTTCTCGCCCTTGTGGCGATTGTCGCGGTCGGTTGGGGCGGACTTCTCGGCGTCGTTCTGCTTCAGCTCGCTTATTTCGGCGGTTTGCTGTTGGCTTGATCGTACCTCCAAAGCGCGCTCTAACGGGGATCGACAACCCGAGGAGTGAGCATGGCTTTGTACGAACTTGATGGAATCGCCCCCGAAATGCCCGAGGGCTTCGCTTTCGTCGCGGAGAACGCCACGGTGATCGGCAAGGTCCGGCTCGGAGAGGACGTCGGCATCTGGTTCAATGCGGTCCTGAGGGGCGACAACGAGTTGATCGACATAGGAGCGCGGACCAATATCCAGGAAAATGCAGTTCTTCATACCGATATGGGCTATCCGCTGACCATCGGTGAAGGCTGCACCATCGGGCACAAGGCCATGCTGCATGGCTGCACAATCGGCGAGAACTCGCTCATCGGAATGGGAGCGACCATTCTCAACGGCGCGACGATCGGCAAGAACTGCCTGATCGGCGCCGGGGCTCTCGTGACAGAGGGCAAGAAGATCCCGGACAATTCCCTGGTTGTCGGTGCGCCTGCAAAGGTGGTGCGCACGCTCGACGAGAACGCGCAGAACCAGCTGCGTCTGTCGGCCGCCCACTACGTCGAGAACGCCAGGCGTTTCGCCAAGGGGCTCAAGCGGATCGATTGAAGTTGGGGTGACTGGAAACGAAAGAGCCGACCCCAGGGGACTTTGGGGCCGGCTCCGAGCCTGGAAGGGACGGGGAAGTCGGGTACATCCAGGCTGGGTGGAACATGGCCGCTTTGGGGGGTGCTGACCATGTTCCCGGACCGGCCGCTGGACAGCGCGTACCGATCCGTTCCTGACGGTGCCGCCCCTGGAGGAGGGCGGTCGCCATTTTTCTTAGTTGGTGACGGCGCCCACGGCCGTTGTCGCGGTGCCCGGGCCCAGCTTGGTCCAGCGACCGGCATGTTCCGAGGACTGGCGCTTGATGAAGGTGTAGCCGGTTTCCGACCACAGCCGTACATCGCCACGCATATTGTCGAGAATGTAGTCGCCGTAGTCCGTGCGCACGGTCAGAACCGCGTGGCCTTCGCCGTTGGGCTGCAGCACGACTGTAATCAGCAGGTTTGCGGGCGAGAAGCCGCGTTCCATCAGCAAGTGGCGCTTGAGCAGAACGAAATCCTCGCAATCCCCAACGGTGCGCGGGTAGGCCCACAATTCGGCGACCCCGTAGATGTTCTCATCCGTATCCGGAATGATGTCGCGATTGACCTGCGCGTTCACCTCCAGCATGGCCGACCATGCCTTGCGGGTGAGCTGCATCGGCCCCTTGTCCCGCCCAAGCGGCTGGCATTCCTGCGCATAGGTGCGGCAGAAATTATAGTGCCCAACCGGCGGATTGGTTCGGTCGGTTGCCACCAGATTTGCCGGTGCTGCGAAGGCTGCGCCCGAGGTCAGCATCATCAGTCCGGTCAGAATGGCGGCTTTCCGCTTGAAATGTTTTGTCATGGCACGTCTCCCCGTTTCGAGGGTCAATGTGCCAGTGATGTTTTGAGGTCGCGTCGATTTGGGAAGACGTATTCAAGTCAAAGAAAGTACAAATCCGCAGAAAACAAGAATAAAAATCGCGACAATATTGTATAAAATTGAAGCCCGTTGCGTAAGTATTTGGAAACCATGGCCCTTGCCGGCAGGCGCCTCAATGAACGGCCAAATGCCGGGAGAAGCGGCCTTTCCCGCCCTTGGTGCGTGCGTGCTGTGCTCGCCCGAGAGGCTGCAAGACGCGCCGATGCCTGACGAAACCCTTAACGGTTTATTGCGCCAAGTGTTGCCAAATGTCGGTTTGGCTCCGAAAAGTTAGCGAGAGCGAAAACGCTTCGTTCACCATGCCCCGGTTTGGCCCCAAAATATTTCCCGGATCGGTACAGATGAACGGTTGCTTCCGGCGTCGGAGGATCGCAGCAAGCTCCGGGTGGTGAGGTGCGCGTTGCCGGATGCTCCGGCCGCGGACGGCCGCTTGGCCATCAGTCTGCGCTCGGGATGAGGAGGGCCGATGAGAGGAGCGGCGGGTGCAAACGAAAAGCCCCGGGCAATGCCGGGGCTTTCGAAGTCGACAGGATCTTGGCCGGCCATCAGGCCATTCGAGTGATCTGCTCTGCCGAGTATTGCGAAATGAACTCGAGCGCGATGCCTTCTTGGAAGTGGCGCACCACGCGACCGCGCATATTGCCGAGCGTAACCATGGTACCCTTGGCCGGGCGAACCTCGATTTCGACCGCGGCGCCCGACATCGACAGGTCGATGATCCGGCACGGATAGCGTCGACCGTCGTCCAGGCGGACTTCCGACATGGGGTTGTCGGGAGAAAGGCGCTCGTGACGGCGGTCTTCCGGCAGATTGAGTTCGTGCTTGTTGGCAAGCCAGGTCAATTGCGCCGAAAGCTTGTCACGCTTGCGCTCGGTAGCAATCAGCGAAAGCGTGAAGTTGTTGCTGGATCGTTCATAGACACGACCCTCGATGCGGCCGACGTGATCGAGATAGGCCACGATCCGCTCGCCCGGGTTCGGCAGGGACTCGCAGGTAATGACGGCATCGCCCGGCGACATGATTTCGACCATGCATTCATGCTCGCTGTGATCAGCCCGCATGAGTCGACCATGCAGGTGAACGGCCACACGGCTGTACTGGCCCGGTTTGGGCAGTTCAGGGTGGCTCTGGGCGCGGGCGGGAGCAGATAGCATCTTTGTGTCGCTTAAAGGTGTTATTTTCTCACGGCAAGGATAAATCGGTTCCCTTAACAAGCAGTTATAAAAATGCTTAGCCTTGTTCCGATCGCCATTTCCGTCGCCAGCGAGATTTCCTTTTCAAAAGCAACGCGATATCGCTAATAAGCCTTGCTATTCCTTGCGTCCGCCTTCGATGAGGATCAGGTTTTTTCGCGAGAAGTCGCGAAACTTGCCCGGTCGTTCCGGGGCAGGCGGGCCTGGCATCGCGATCTCCGGGCGGTTGGCGAGAAACGGGTTCGGCCGCGACGGATCGAACAGCCGAAACCCTGTCGTCGAGAACCCCTGCAGTGCGTCGCTGCCCACCCAGTAGGGACTGTCGAAGACGGATATGGAGCCGAAAATACGATCACAAACCATACCGCTGGTCGGGTCGCCACCCGCAAGCGGCATGAACGCGGCCTCAGCCTGCAACACCCGTCCGCCCTGCGAAAGGCCGTCAAGCGACAACACTGCGGGAGCACCTTCCTGGACCGCCTTCAGGATGCTCGAGAAGTTCCGTCGGCCTTCACTGAGCCACAGGCTTGCAACCGGCAGCCCCTTGAGTTCGCCGCCGGCGAGTGTGCAGATTGCCGTTCCTGCCAAACGAAAACACCACGTTCCGTCTTCGCCGATCTCGCCGATCAGCACATGCGGCAGGTGTTTCGAAATGTCGGCGGGTTCGATGTCGCGCCGTGCCGGGAAGGGGCGTTTTCCGCGCTTGGCGTTCCAGTAAGTTAACAGGTCGATCGAATTCGGGTGTCTCATGTCTGCTCCGGCCAGTCTTCTTGTGCCGTTTTGGTACGGTTTTGCGCTGTTTCGAGCGTCTGACTGGTCTCATGCGAAAGCCATGCCGGGATCGACCTGTTAAGGTTAACAAGGTGTTTCGGTTGCCTCGGCGGAGAGACTCATCCATCATCTGGTCATTGCTTCACGAAGGGTTGCCTTCGGCACACATTTGGGACGGGGATGTCCGGTAGGCCGTTCGCCATACAAGGCGGACGGCCTCTTTTTTATGCCTGGTCGCGGGACGACAAGACGGAAGTTGTTTTGCTCGGGCGCTTCATTATGTATGCGTCACGGTAAGTCGGCGTTCGCCGGCAGATTGCCATGCCCGGTCGCGGGTCGTCAGATGGAATGCCATGACCAGTCCCGATAATAGTCCCCAGCCCGATTTCCATGAGCAACCCGAGCCGCCCGTGCGCGAGCCCGTGTTCAATCTGCCAGGTGTCATCGTTCTGGTGATCGCCGTCATGGCAGGGATCGAGGCGCTGCGCAGCTATGTCATCAGCCATGAGGTGGATACCTGGCTGCTGCTGCAGGCGGCTTTCATACCCGCGCGCTACAACGGGCCGGTGGACGGAAGCTGGTTCTGGTCACCGGTGACCTATTCGCTGCTCCATGGCGGTTGGATGCACCTCATACTCAATTCGGTGTGGCTCGCAGCTTTCGGCGCAGTCGTGGCGCGGCGCATCGGAACACTGCGCTTCATCCTGTTCTGGATCGCGTCCTCGGTGGCTTCGTCCGTGTTCTTCGGTCTGCTGCATGTGGGTGAAGTGGTCGTGATGGTCGGTGCGTCCGGCGTGATTTCCGCGCTGATGGGGGCCGCCATACGTTTTGCGTTTTCCGAGCGCGGTGGGTTCATTTCCAAATATTCCCATCTCAATCCGCGTCTGACGCTCAGCCAGACGCTTGCAAACCGCTCCGCTTTGACTTTCCTGGTCATCTGGTTCGGCATCAATCTGCTCGCCGGATTCGGCGTTGCGCCGGGAGCCGACGAGGTGGCGATTGCCTGGGAGGCGCATGTGGGTGGTTTCCTCTTCGGCTTCTTCTGCTTCGATTATTTCGATCCCTATCCGGAAAACGGCGCGCGCCCGCGCGCCTGACCTTTCACGGCTACTCCCAATTGCGTTCGGCTGGCTGCGTTCGCGCGAGGCTTGCCTGCGCGGCCGATTCGGCGCACCATGATGGTCCGGCCGCGTGAGATGGCGCGGCCAAAAAGCCGTGACGTCGCTGCGGAGGAGAAGAGCATGACGGTCAAGCAGATCCTCGATGAGAAGGGCCACAAGGTCGTAACCGTGCATTCGAGCATGAGCGTGCTGGGTGCTTCGCGATTTCTCGCTGAAAACAAGATCGGGGCGGTCATCGTCAGCGATGACGGCACGTCAATCGCCGGTATTCTCTCGGAGCGCGACATCGTGCGCTGTCTTGCGTCCAGCGGTCCGGAAGGTCTCGAGCAACCGGTTTCTGCCGTCATGACCCGCGATGTGGTGACCTGTGGACTGACCTACACAATCCACCAGGCCATGGAGACGATGACCCATGAACGGTTCCGCCACCTGCCGGTGACGGATGACGGCACGCTGGTCGGTATTATCTCGATCGGTGACGTGGTGCGCAGGCGGATCGAGGAAGTCGAGCGCGAGGCCGAGAACATCAAGGCCTACATCGCGAGCTGATCTCAGCCGGATACGGCTGGAACGAAAGCTTCCTGCATGCGCTTGATTTCGCTGATCTTGGCCATGGTTTCCTCATAGCCGCGATCGATGGCTTCGGCTGCGCGATGGAATTCCGAAAGACCGATATCGGCAAGCCGCGGCATCAGCGACAGATCCGGCGGATCGCCTGCCAGGCGGGCACGCGAAATGCGGTCCTGAATGATGTTGAAGGCCTGCACCATGTTGCCGGTCACGCCGAGTCGCGACTTGCGCGCTGACTTCTTGTCGGTGGCGCTGATGAATTCGGGTCCGGCATCGCGGGCAGTATGTTTGACCACTGCCGAGCGGCCATAAAGGTCGTAGTGAAGGTTGACGGCGATCACGTGCGGCTGCTCGAAGGCGCGGCAGACGGTCACCGGAACCGGATTGACCAAAGCACCGTCCATCAGCGTCCGATTGTTGCAGCAGACGGGCTCGAAAATGCCGGGCAGCGCATAGGAGGCACGCATGGCCGTGATCAGCGAACCGGAATTGATCCAGACTTCGTGGCCGGTCGTGATTTCTGTGGCGACCGCCACGAAAGGCTTGTGCAACTCCTCAATGTCGATGCCCTTCATGTGCTGCTGCATGCGATCATTGAGACGCATGCCGCCCAGAAGGCCGCCGCCACCGATTGCAAAGTCGAGAAGGCCGGCGATCCGGCGCATCGTGAGCGAGCGGGCGAAATCCTCGAGCTCGTCGAGGCGCCCGGCGAGATAGGTGCCGCCGACCAGGGCGCCGATCGAGGTGCCGGCGATCATCGATATCTCGATCTCGGCCTCATCCAGCGCGCGGAGTACTCCGATATGGGCCCAGCCACGCGCCGCACCGCCGCCGAGCGCGAGAGCCACGGGCAGCTTTCCGGATTTGCGAGGGGTAGGGGTGTCAACGGCCATGGCTTCGGTGCCGAGGGCATCGGCAGGTTGTGGCTGCGTATTCGTGACCCAATTCAGCATTCGAGGCATCCTTTCGCCGATGCGCCATGCATGATCAGCCATTTCACACCGGACGTGGTTGATGAACCGTTAAGAGGGTGTCCCGTAATCCGGCCTGGCGCCGGATATCAACGTTTGTACACCTCGTCTGGTTCAAAAACCTTTTGATCTTTTTTGACGAGTTTGGCTGTGCCGTTCTCCAACTGCACCGCCCTGTAGAAACAGCTTCGGCGGCCGGTGTGGCAGCTTGCATCGTGACCTTTGACGCGCACCTTCAAAACGACCGCATCCTGATCGCAATCAACCAGGATTTCCTCGATTTCCTGCAGGTTGCCGGACGTCTCGCCCTTCTTCCAGAGGGAATTGCGTGAACGACTGAAATAGTGCGCCACGCCGGTTTCAATCGACAGGCTCAGTGCTTCGGCATTCATGTGTGCGAGCATCAGAACAGTGCCGTCGCCGGCGTCCACGGTCACGGCTGTCACAAGGCCATAGGCGTTGAAGCGCGGCGCGAGAACCTCGCCTTCATCCTGTTCGGTCTTGTCGGTAAGGGGGGCAGAGAATTCCAGTGCCATCGTTTGGTCCGTGTTCGGACCGGAGGTCAGCCCCGGCCCCTGATCATGGAGATGAAACGGGCCTGCTCGGCGGCATTGCCCTTGAACTGACCGGTAAAGGTGGTTGTCAGCGTTGTCGAGCCCTGCTTGCGGATGCCGCGCATCGCCATGCACATATGCTCGGCCTCGATCATCACGGCGACACCCAGCGGACGCAGCGTGTTGTCGATCGCCTGTGCCACCTGTGCGGTCAGCGATTCCTGCGTCTGCAAGCGATGTGCGAAAATGTCGACGACACGCGCAATCTTCGAAAGCCCCAGAACCTTGCCGTCGGGCAGATAGGCGACATGCGCCTTGCCGATGATCGGCACCATGTGATGTTCGCAGTGGGAGTGGAAGGCGATGTCGCGCACCAGAACGATGTCGTCGTAGCCGGCCACTTCCTCGAATGTGCGGCCGAGCGCGTCTTCGGGATCCTTGTCATACCCGCCGAACATCTCGCCATAGGCTTTCACCACGCGCTGCGGCGTATCGAGAAGCCCTTCGCGGTCCACATCCTCGCCGATAAAGCGCAGGAGCGTGCGCACCGCATCCTCGGCTTCCTGCTGGCTCGGGCGTTCGATTTCGGAAGGCAGTTTCGCGTCGCGCTTGGCAAAGGCGTCCATGGTCATCTCCGTGGTCTAGTCCCACTCGTTTCGGGTATGTCGGACCACACGCGCAACAACCCATTTCCGTTGGTTTGGAGAGGGTCTGGCGGGCTCCGGGGCTTTCGGGCTATAACGCCGTCCGGCACGGTTTCCCTGGCAATGTTTACATCTCCGAAGCCGGTCGAGCCAACTGGCGGCTTTTACAGCTCGGTTCGTGACACTATATAGGGAGTGTGCCCGTCCGCGTCGAGATGCGGAAATCTGCGGAATTGCAGTCCAGCGGGATCGGCCACTCGAACGGATTTCAAACCATGATCGACGATGTCTACAACGCCAAAATCCTCGATTTCGCAGGCAATATTCCGCGCATCGGCCAGCTGGACGATGCTGACGCAGAAGCCTCGGCTCACTCCAAGCTGTGTGGCTCGAAGGTCAAGGTCTGGCTGAAGATGGACGGCGATACGGTTTCCGATTTCGCCCATGACGTCAAAGCCTGCGCCCTCGGCCAGGCGTCATCCTCGATCATGGCCCGCAACATCATCGGCGCCAGCGCGGATGAATTGCGCGACGTGCGCCAGACGATGCTCGCCATGCTCAAGGAAAACGGTCCCGCACCGGAAGGCCGGTTTGCCGATCTGCAGTTTCTCGAGCCGGTGCGCGACTACCGCGCCCGGCACGCCTCCACCATGCTGACATTCGACGCCGTGGTCGATTGCCTCGACCAGATCGCCGAAAAGCGCGGGCAGGCGGCCTGATGACCTTGCCGGTACTCAAGCCGGAGTAGGGGCAATGTCAGGCCGGAATTATGATGGCCCCTGGCGCAAGACCCCCGGTCGATTGCTGGGGACCGGGCTCATTCGCTTCTACCAACTCACACTGTCGGGCTTTATCGGCAACACGTGTAGACACGCCCCGACATGTTCCGAATATGGCTACGAGGCCGTCGCCCGGCACGGATTGTGGAAGGGCGGGTGGATGGCCCTGTTCCGCTTCATGCGCTGCGGCCCCGGTGGCACGCACGGCTTCGACCCGGTGCCCGAAAAACTTGACGATGATCTGTCGGCGCTGACGCCGTGGCGGTTCTGGCGCGTGTCGAAACCAGGAGCGCATGAGTGACGGTCCCGCAGGATTACACCCGGGCTGGTCAGGTCTTCGACAAGCTGCTGACAGATGTCGCCGACGTCTGTGGTCTGGGAACGCGCCATCAGGCCTATGCTGTTGTTTACGCCGTGCTCCGCGTATTTCGACGTCGCTTGGATGCCGAGCAGATCCTGATCTTTGCGGATTGCCTGCCGGCGTTACTGCGGGCGATGTTCGTCAATGATTGGCTACCCGGTGAGGAGACCAAGCCTTTCGCGACACTCGAAGAGTATGACCGGGAGGCGCGGCTGATACGTCAGCATCACAACCTGATGCCGGAGGGAAGTTTCAAGAACGTCGCTACTCTCATTCGCCTCCAGTGCGTGCCAATTGCGTTCGAAGACGCTCTCAAGCGCTTGCCGTCCGGGGTCACGGATTTCTGGAAAGGGTAGGGAATTCCTAGGCGCATTCTTTCGAAGGTTGCTGCTTTCCGCCAAATCGCCTAAGAGGCGGCCCATATAACCCTTCCGATCAACCACCCGCATTCGTTGGCGGGACTGGATAGGAGAGAAAACATGTCTGATACTGTTTCCCTCGCATTTCCCGATGGCTCCAAGCGCGAATATCCCGCCGGCACGACCGGCCGCGACGTCGCGGAGTCGATTTCCAAATCTCTTGCCAAGAAGTCCGTGGCCATCGCCATCGACGGAGAGCTGACCGATCTGGCCGACCCTATCCGGTCCGGCGCGATCGAGATCATCACCCGCACCGATCCGCGCGCGCTCGAACTCATCCGCCACGATGCGGCCCATGTGATGGCCGAAGCCGTGCAGGAACTGTGGCCGCGTACCCAGGTGACTATCGGCCCGGTTATCGAGAACGGCTTCTACTACGACTTCAAGCGCGTTCATCCCGACACCAGGGAAGATTGGCCGTTCACGCCGGAAGACCTGCCGGTGATCGAAAAGAAGATGCGCGAGATCATTGCGCGCAACCGGCCCTTTACCAAGGAAATCTGGGAGCGGAACAAGGCCAAGGAAGTGTTCGCCGAGATGGGCGAGGACTACAAGGTCGAACTCGTGGATGCCATTCCCGAGGACCAGACGATCCGCATCTACAAGCAGGGCGACTGGTTTGACCTGTGCCGCGGTCCGCACATGGATTCGACCGGCCGTATCGGCAACGCCTTCAAGCTGATGACGGTGGCCGGCGCCTATTGGCGCGGTGATTCCACCAAGCCTATGCTGACCCGCATCTACGGAACCGCCTGGGCCGAGCAGTCCGAACTCGACGCTTACCTCCACATGATCGAGGAAGCCGAGAAGCGTGACCACCGCCGCCTCGGCCGCGAAATGGACCTGTTTCATTTCCAGGAAGAGGGCCCGGGCGTCGTGTTCTGGCATTCCAAGGGCTGGCGCATGTTCCAGACGCTGGTGTCCTACATGCGCCGTCGCCTCAATGGCGTCTATGAAGAGGTCAATGCGCCGCAGATCCTCGACAAGAGCCTGTGGGAAACGTCCGGGCACTGGGGATGGTACCAGGAAAACATGTTCGCCGTGAAAAGCGCCCATGCCTTCACCCATCCCGACGACGAAGAGGCCGATCACCGGGTCTTCGCCATCAAGCCGATGAATTGCCCGGGACACGTGCAGATCTTCAAGCATGGGTTGAAGTCTTACCGTGATCTGCCTATCAGACTTGCGGAATTCGGCAATGTGCATCGCTACGAACCCTCGGGCGCGCTGCATGGTCTTATGCGCGTGCGCGGCTTCACGCAGGACGACGCGCACGTCTTCTGCACCGACGAGCAACTGGCGGCAGAGTGCCTTCGCATCAATGACCTGATCCTCTCGGTGTATGAGGATTTCGGTTTCGAGAAGGTCGTCGTCAAACTCTCCACTCGTCCTGAAAAGCGGGTCGGTTCCGACGAACTCTGGGACCGCGCGGAAAGCGTCATGATGGACGTCCTCAAGACCATCGAGGAGCAGTCGGGCGGCCGCATCAAGACCGGCATTCTCGAAGGCGAGGGCGCATTCTACGGTCCGAAGTTCGAATATACCCTGCGTGATGCCATCGGTCGTGAATGGCAGTGCGGTACCACGCAGGTCGATTTCAACCTGCCGGAACGCTTTGGCGCCTTCTACATCGACAAGGATTCCGAAAAGCGCCAGCCGGTGATGATCCACCGCGCCATCTGCGGCTCGATGGAGCGTTTCCTCGGCATCCTGATCGAGAACTTTGCAGGTCACATGCCGCTCTGGTTCGCGCCGCAGCAGGTGGTTGTCGCAACCATCACCTCTGATGCCGACGAATACGGCAGTGAGGTTGCCGAAGCGCTGCGCGATGCCGGTCTTCACGTGGAAACCGATTTCCGCAACGAGAAGATCAACTACAAGGTCCGCGAGCACTCGGTGACCAAGGTTCCGGTTATCCTCGTCATCGGCAAGCGCGAAGCCGAGGAGCGCACGGTCAACATGCGCCGGCTCGGCAGTCGCGACCAGACTTCCTACACCCTCGACGAGGTTGTGGAAGCGCTGGCCAGGGAAGCGACACCTCCGGATCTCGTGCGCAAGGAACTGGCGCGCGCGGCCCGCAAGGCTCAGGCCTGATCGGGGCTATCCTCGAACCACTTCACGATCCCCGGCATGTTTCTCTCGAAACCGCCGGGGATGAAGACGTTCAGAAGCTTCGCCGGCTGATCCCCGTTGTTGCGGAAATCATGGGTCATGCCGGCGGGAATTCTGAGAAATGATCCGGGCGCGTAGGTGCCCCAGGTTTCGCCGGTCAGAACGTCCGGCTCTCCCTCAAGAACATAGAAGACCTCGTCGTTTTCATCGTGATGATGCGCGCCGACGCCTTGTTGGCCGGGTTCGATGATCCACTCCGAAATCGAGTAGCCGCTGCCCGTTTCGTCTTCGTCCGCTTTGAAGACCGCTGAGAGCTTGCCCATGGCATAGTGCCTGCCTCCGCTCGGCGGGAGTGCGATCAAGTCTCGGTTCTTCGCTATGGTGCCAGGCATCGTGCCGGTCTCCTGATGGTGAGGCGAGAGTGTCACATGGGTGACATGTGAGCTCTGATATTTTTGGTGACCACATCAAAGCGCGGTCACACTGCCATGCGATTCGAACATCTTTCTTACGCAAACCCCGCACAGCCGCGTTTGACCCAGTGGGTCATCCGCTCGATCGAGGGCCTGTCCGGCCGCGACCACTATGCCGATCTCTACGAGACCTGGCGACGGGAGATCGCACCCACGCGTGATCGCATCTTTGGCCGAATGCTCGATCTGATCAATGTTCGTTTTGACCTGCGCGGCAACTGGCCGGCCGTGGATGTCCCCGAAGGTCCGCTCGTCATTGTGGCAAACCATCCCTTCGGGATTGGCGATGGCATCGCGGTGCTTTCGCTGGCTGAATCGCTCGGTCGACCGTTCCGGGTCCTCATGCACAACGACCTGATGCGCGTCCCGGAGATGGCGGACTATGCGCTTCCGGTGAGTTTTGACGAGAACCGCGAAGCGATGGAAATGAACATGCGCACGCGCAAGGAGGCCATGCGGCTTCTAGCGGAAGGTGTGACCATCGTGATCTTCCCGGCAGGCGGCGTTGCGACCGCGCCGAAGGGCTTCGGGCAGGCCGAAGATCTGCCTTGGAAAATGTTTCCCGCGCGCCTTGTCCAGGCCGCGCGCGCAAACGTTCTGCCCGTTCATTTCCACGGACAGAACGGCAGGCTGTTTCACCTTGCTTCGCGTGTTTCCATGACGTTGCGCACCTCGCTTCTTATTCGTGAGTTCCGGCGTCTGAGCGGCACGCGGATAATCGCCGATGTGGGAGAGGTGATGCACGCTGAGGATCTGGCCCGGATTCCGGACAGGAAAACGCTGCTTGCCGAACTTCAGCGTGCTGTGTTCAAGCGTGCGATGCCCGAAATCAGGCTCGCCGGCTGACAGCTATTTCAGCAGAACCTCGACATCGGCATTGTGCCCGGCAACGACGTCGAAATCGCGCGAATAGGTCTGGTTCTTGTTACGCGCGATCGCCGTGTACTGGCCTTCCGCCAGCACGATGCGCGGAAAGGCGCCGACGGTTTCGGACACCACGTCGCCACCCGATGTCAGGATCGACCAGGCCGTGTCCGCGATGGCTTCACCGCCTTCTTCGGAAACGAGTTTCAGCGTCAGCTCCGCAGCACGGTGCTGAATGACGGCCTCAGTCAGCTTGCCGGTCTCGACGCGAATGTCCGAGCGCATGATGGCATTGTTGTCGCCGTAGTCCGAAACGATGTGATAGGTCCCGGCATTCAGTCGTACGATCGTGTTCGGTTTGACGTCGTCGAGCACCAGTTGCTGCTCGAATTCGGGCACATCATTATCGGCCTGATAGATCTTGAAGCTCAATTCGGCGGGGGCGATGCGCACGCCGTTGCCGGAGACGGCATTGAGAACGAGACCACCCGCATTGAGGACCAGCCGTTGCTTCTCCACCGGCCCGGTACGCGGAACCGACAGTTTCTTGGTCACCCCGGCGCGGCCGAAGGAGACGTGGATGAAATAGTCGCCCGGCGCCAGGTCGAAGGTCGTCGGGCCTCCCTCCGAGGAGGCGAGCAGCGGCAGCTTTCCGTCAGTGCCGGGGATCGGCTGGAAGATACGCCAGGTCAGCCCTTGCTGCACTGGCTCTCCTTCCTCGCCGAGAACTGCTTCCATGACGACGGTCCGAGTTGTCAGTCCCGTCTCCGGTCCTGGCGTCGTGGGCGCATAACTGTTGAGGTTGGGAAGCTTGAGATCGTCGTCCGGGTTCTCGACGAAACCCTGCAGGTTTTGTGCGAGCGCCGATCCCGTCATGGCCGTCAGGACCACGAGCGCCGTAAGGCCGGATGCCGGTTTGCGGCAGAGGATGCGAAACGGACTCATATGCGGTTGACTTCCAATCTTCATACGGTCACTTCAAAGCACGATCGTTATGGCCATTTCAAGACTTTACCCCGGTCAAACGGGTTGGTCTCTTGCCAGACTTCCAGATACGCCTTGCAGTCAGGGAAAGTGAATACCATGTCCGCCAACGCAGCACTCAAATCCTATCTCGAAGCCCGCCGTTCCATCCCCGCCTTCCAGATGGGCGAGCCCGGTCCCTCGACCGAGGAAATCATCGAGATGCTGACACTCGCGCGTCGGGTCCCCGACCACGGCAAGCTCGCGCCCTGGCGCTTCATTGTCTATCGCGGCGAGGAGCGCGAACGTGTGTCCCGCGAACTGTCGGAAGTGGCGATCGCCAACAAGCCGGACATGTCCGACGAAATGCGCAAGGTCGAGGAAACCCGCTTCACCCGCGCACCGCTTGTCGTCGGGGTCGTTTCCACCGCCGCCCCGCATGTGAAAATTCCGGTCTGGGAGCAGCAGCTGAGCGCCGGGGCCGTCTGTCTGAATCTCCTCATGGCGGCCAATGCCGTGGGGTATTCGTCGAACTGGATCACCGAGTGGTACGCCTTCGACAAGTCGGTCTACCCGATCCTTGGCGTGAAAGACGATGAGCAGGTGGCCGGCTTCATTCATATCGGCACCGCGCAGGTTCCGCCGACGGAGCGCGCCCGTCCCGAACTCGCCGACATCGTCACCTTCTCGGGCGAAACCGATGTTCTATAAGGCTGATGGCCCGCACGGGCTGGCGCATGATCCGTTCAAGGCGCTCGTTTCTCCCCGCCCGATCGGCTGGATCGGCACACGGGGCAGGGACGGCTCGGTGAATCTCGCGCCCTACTCGTTTTTCAACGCGATTTCCGAGCGGCCGAAAATGGTGATGTTCTCCTCGCTTGGCCGAAAGGACAGCCAGCTGAATTGCGAGGAAACAGGCGTCTTCACCGCCAGCCTCGTCTCGCGGGACCTCGCCGAGGAGATGAACAGGACGGCTGTCGATTCGCCCTATGGCGAGAGCGAGTTTGCCTTTGCCGGGCTCGAAACGGCAGAGGGCGAGCTTGTCGACGCGCCTTATGTGGCGCAATCCTGGGCAGCGCTCGAATGCCGGGTTACGGACGTCTTCCAGCCCAAAACGCTCGACGGCAGCGAATCCAGCAACTGGCTCGTCTTCGGTCAGGTCGTCGGCATCCATATTCGCGATGAGGTCCTCAAGGACGGCATGATCGATATGGACAAGGCCAATCCCGTCGCGCGTCTTGGCTATATGGACTACGCCGATTCCGCCAACCTGTTTTCGATGACCCGGCCCAGATGGGTCGACACCGAAAAGTCCTAGAGCGATTTCGGGTCCAGCCCCGCGCGGCGAACGATCCGCTCGGCCTGCCGAAGATGCGGCCGGTCGATCATCTTTCCGTCGAGCGAGAGCACGCCTGCATCGGGCCCGGCATCCTCGAAAAGCTGGATGATGGTCTTGGCCCGTTCCACATCGCCGGGAGGTGGCGTGAAGGCGGCATTTATGACGGGCACCTGCGCCGGATGGATCGCCATCTTGCCGGAAAATCCGTCACGGACGGCAGCTTCGCACT
Organism: Hoeflea sp.; assembly: GCA_002707605.1. Taxonomy (GTDB): domain Bacteria; phylum Pseudomonadota; class Alphaproteobacteria; order Rhizobiales; family Rhizobiaceae; genus Pseudohoeflea. Next base: position 240,076 of record PANK01000001.1, on the reverse strand, counting down.
CGCGCTTGAGGCCGTCCTCGTCCTTGTAGTTTGTAAAGACCGTGTCGATCGCGTCTACGCCTGCGTCCGCTGCGGTCAGCAACGTGAGGGAGCGGGCAAGCCGGAAGACGTCCGTATAGGCGCCGGTTTCATTCCGGTTGGAACTTGCGCCGATCGCGGCGGCCAGATCCTCGCCGCCCCAGGCGAGCGCTTCCAGCCGGCTGGTCTTGCCCGAAAAAGTCGCAGCGTTGAGCAGGCCGCCGGCCGTCTCCGTCATCAGCGCATGCAGCTTGATCAAGCCGTCCTCGATATCGCTTTCTGCCTCCAGGACGGCGATGCGTGCAGACATGTCCTGCAAGTCCGCGCCGTTGCCCGCCTTGGGCAGTAGGATCGCGTCTGGAACGAGCGGAACAACGGATTTGAGGTCATCATCGGTCAAGCCGGTATCGAGCGCGTTGACGCGGACGATCAGGCGCGGCGTTTTCTCTGTGCGTTCAAGCGAGCCGAAGAAGTCCGCGAGCATCAAGCGGGCCTCGGCTTTGCGGGCAGCGGAGACGGAATCCTCGAGATCGAGAATGACTGCATCCGCCGCCGAGTCAGCGACCTTGGCGAGCTTCTTTTCCGAGTCCGCCGGCACGAAGAGAAGGGAGCGCAACATCATGCCGGTCGCTTCTTCATCATCGCCTGGCGGATGCAGCGCGCCACCAGAACGTCGTCCTGGTTATAGGCAAGGTGCTCGAACTCGACGATGCCACGATCGGGTTTGGAGCGTGATTCCCGTGCGGATACCACTTTCGTGGTGACATGCACCGTATCGCCGTGAAAGAGCGGGTGAGGGAAGGTGACGTCGGTCATCCCGAGATTGGCAACCGTCGTGCCCACCGTCGTTTCGCCAACCGAAATCCCGATCATCAGCCCAAGCGTGAATAGGGAATTCACCAGGGGCTGGCCCCATTCCGTCTTCGAAGCAAAATCGAAGTCGATGTGCAGCGGCTGCGGATTCAACGTCATGTTCGAAAACAACATGTTGTCGGATTCGGTAATCGTCCGGCGCAATTCGTGACGAAACTCGCGACCCGGAGAAAACTCCTCGAAATAGAGCCCCGGCATAAAATCCTCCCTGGCATTTCGGGTCATTGTGCCGCTTTCCGCCGCACTCGCAAGCGCTCCCGTTCACGCCGCCCAACCTTATTCAAGTCCTAATGAACATGGTGAAGAGATCGTAAACCTTTTGGCGGTAGCATTTTGTCATTGGGTATCGAGTGAACGGGTTCGACGTATGTTGATACAGTCTTTTCTCAAATGGTCCGAAACCGCGAAGGTTGCCGAGAGGGCACATGCTGCCTCCGCACTCGGTAAGGCCTACGTGCAAGGCGCCATGGCTGAGGAGGAACGCCGCTCGGCGGAAGCCGCGATGGNCATGCTGATCGACGATGCCTCCCCCAAAGTCCGTATCGCGTTGTCCGCGGTGCTCTGCCGCTCCGCTCGTCCCCCGCGTTCGATCATCCTGGCGCTTGCCAACGACCAGATTGAAGTCGCCGGCCACGTCATTGCCTTCTCGCCAGTGCTCAATGACAGCGATCTCGTCGATATCGTCGCCACAGGACGCACGACCCTGCAGCAATTGACGGCGCATCGCCGTCCGCTGGGCGTCGCCGTGTGCGCCGCCATCGCCGAAGTCGGTGTCGATCTGGCCATCATGGACATGCTGGACAATGAGAGCGCCCGCGTGGCCTCCATCTCGCTCAAGCGGCTTGCCGAGCGCTTCGGGGATCACCCGGAAATCCGCTCTCGGCTTCTGGATCGCAACGATCTGCCCTGCGCTGTCCGCCAGAGCTTGGTTGAACGGCTCGGCGCTGCACTGGCCGGATTCAATCTCGCCCAGTCAACCATCGGTGGCGAGCGTCTGCGCAAGGTCACGGAAGAAGCCTGCCGCGACGTGACACTGAAGCTTGCTGAAACCGTTCCGGCCGATGAAATGCCGGCGCTTGTCGAGCATCTGCGCATGTCGGGCAAACTCTCTCCCGCTTTCCTCATGCACGCTCTGTGCTCGGGTAATGTCGATTTCTTCGCCGCAGCCATGGTCTCGCTCTCCGGCATCAACGACAGCCGTGTTCGCGGACTGCTGGTCGAGGGCAGGGAAGCGGCCATCCGCGCACTCTACCGGGAGGCGGGACTGTCACCCAATCTCGTCGGCCCGTTCCTGTCGGCCACGCTGATGTGGCGTCAGGCATCGAAGTCCGCAAAGGGCGTGGAAGCCGCCGAAATCGCCGAGCGTCTGATCGTCGCCCACGCGCGTGATGCCGAGAACGATCCCGCCATCGGCGATCTCTTGCGCATCGTCGAACAGATGCACGTGGCCTGGCAGCGTCAGGCCAACCGCGCCCATGCGCTGCGCCTGATCGCCCAGGCCGCCTGAGCGGCCCGGGTCACCCGCTCAGATACCTGTCGCGATCAAATATCGAGGTTGTCGGCGAAGGCCGCGTGTTCCTGAATGAAGCGGAAGCGCGCTTCCGGCTTTGTGCCCATCAGGTTGTCCACCGCATCGCGGGTCGATTGCGGATCCGTCACGTCGATCGCAACCTTGAGAAGCGTGCGCTTCTTCGGATCCATCGTCGTTTCCTTGAGCTGCGCGGGCAGCATTTCGCCGAGACCTTTGAAGCGGCCGATGTCGATTTTGCCGCGGCCTTTGAACTCGGTTTCCATCAGCTCAGCGCGATGTGCGTCGTCGCGCGCATAGAGCGTTTTCGATCCCTGCGTGATGCGGTAGAGCGGCGGAACCGCGAGAAAGAGATGGCCGTTACGGATCATCTCCGGCATTTCCTGATAGAAGAACGTAATCAGCAGCGAGGCGATGTGAGCGCCATCGACGTCGGCATCTGTCATGATGATCACGCGTTCGTAGCGCAGATCTTCGTCGCGATATTTAGACCGCGTCCCGCAGCCGAGCGCCTGGATGAGATCGGCGAGCTGCTGGTTGGCCGACAGTTTTTCGCGGCCCGCGCTGGCAACGTTCAGGATCTTGCCGCGAAGCGGAAGAATGGCCTGGTTTGCGCGGTTGCGTGCCTGCTTGGCCGAGCCGCCAGCTGAATCACCCTCTACGATGAAGAGTTCGGCGCCTTGAGCCGTCGTCTGGCTGCAATCCGACAATTTGCCGGGCAGGCGCAGCTTGCGGACGGCGGTCTTGCGGTTGACTTCCTTCTCCTTGCGGCGGCGATTGCGTTCCTCGGCGCGCTCGATCACCCATTCCAGAAGCTTGTCGGCTTCCGCCGGGCTGTCGGTGAGGAAATGGTCGAAGGGATCGCGCAACGCGTTCTCGACGATGCGCTGAGCTTCGACGGTGGCGAGCTTGTCTTTTGTTTGGCCGACGAATTCCGGCTCGCGAATGAAGACCGAGAGCATGCCCATGGCCGAGATCATCACGTCATCGGTGGTGATCTGTGCGGCCCGCTTGTTGCCGGTCAGTTCCCCGTAGGCTTTCAGGCCCTTGGTGAGCGCGATGCGCAGACCTGCCTCGTGGGTGCCGCCTTCGGGTGTCGGGATCGTGTTACAGTAGGACGAGATGGAGGCATCGCCGCCATACCAGGCCACCGCCCATTCAAGCGATCCGTGCCCGCCCGTCTTGGCAGTCTTGCCAGCGAAGATTTCACGGGTCACGCGGTGGTCCTTGCCGAGCGAACTCTCGAGATAGTCCTTCAGACCGCCGGGGAAATGGAAGACGGCCTTGTCGGGCGTGTCTTTGCCTTCAACAAGTTCGGGCGCGCAGGACCAGCGGATTTCAACGCCGCCAAAGAGATAGGCCTTCGAGCGGGCCATGCGGTAGAGACGACCGGGATCGAATTTCGCGCCTGCGCCGAAAATCTGCGCATCCGGATGAAAGCGCATCTTCGTGCCGCGACGATTGTGAACCTCGCCGACTTCCTCGAGCGGACCCTGAGGGAGGCCGCGCGAGAAGACCTGGCGATAGAGACGGCGGTTACGCGCAACTTCCACTTCCAGAACATCGGAGAGCGCGTTGACCACGGAAATACCCACACCGTGCAGACCGCCGGACGTCTCGTAGACCTTGGAATCGAACTTGCCGCCGGCGTGAAGCACGGTCAGCACGACTTCGAGCGTCGATTTGTCGGGATATTTCGGGTGGTTTTCGACCGGGATGCCGCGGCCGTTATCGGTGATCGTCAGATAGCCTTCGGCATCGAGATCGACCTCGATGAAATTCGCGTGCCCGGCGACGGCCTCGTCCATCGAGTTATCGATGACTTCCGCAAAGAGGTGATGGAGCGCGCGCTCGTCGGTGCCGCCGATATACATGCCCGGCCGACGGCGGACCGGTTCCAGCCCTTCGAGAACCTCGATCGCGGACGCATCGTAGTCACCACCTGCGCCGGCCGGTGCCGTCGGTGTTGGCCTGGGAGTCGGAGCGGCCGGCGCGCGCGGAGCCGCAGGTTTGGGCGATTCTGCCTTGGGCGTCGCCGGGCGAGGCGCCTCGGACTTGGGCGCCTGTACGGGCATTGCGGAAAAGAGGTCGTTGGAATCGTCCATTTCAATTCATTCTCGTTCGTGCATGCGATAGGCTAGGCCCAGCGGCGAATCACACGGAGTGTGCCAGAATCAGCTCGTTCAAGCGATATAGGTGGCCGCAATTCGGCCTTGTAAAGCGGGTGTTCCCCGCCTTCTTGTTGGTTGCCGGCATCTTTTCGCCGGGCGCCGCAGCAGGATTGGAGCTCGAGAGCTTCAAGGACAACCTTTTTGCGCTCCCACAGGCGCTGTCGGCATCTCCCGACCGGTCATTCGTCGTTATCGACTACAAGGAAATGCGCGACATCAACGGTCGTGACCAAATACCCGAGCGCCGGGTGAGACGCAATTATGTCGATCTCTCCGTCCGCAGGAAATCTGCCCTCAGCACATTCGCCACCAAGGGCGGACGGGTGGATATCGGCATCGCAGGAATGTTCGGCGGCGCACGTTTTGGGGTGATCTTCATCCATGGCCGAAATGGCGATCGCCGTCTCGGAATGGACGACTACAGGTTCGGCGGCAACTTCAATCGTATCAAGAATCTCGCCGTCAGGAATAACGGCGTCTATATCGCGCCCACCATTCCCGAATTTGGAAATGCTGGCGTGCGCGACGTCGATGCGCTGATTTCCGCTTTTCGCCGTCAAAACCCCGGTGCGCCACTGGTGCTGGCATGCGGTTCCATGGGGTCGATCATCTGCCTGTCGCTCGCACGTGACCCGGCTGCGGCCAGCAACTTAGCCGGCATGATCTTGCTGGGCGGGATGCCGGACCCCGAACTTGCCTCGTCGGCATTGGTCAAAGCGCGCGTTCCGATCACCTTCGTTCACGGCAGCAATGATAGCGTTTACGATTGGAAGAGCCAGCGCGCCGTGTTTAACGCGATCAAGGGTGCTCGGAAGTCCTATCCGGCGAAGTTCATCCTCCTCAATACGGGGTCCCACGGTTCCCCGATCCGGATGATCGACTGGCGCGAGACGCTCAACAGCATGTTTGCCTCGTACTGACCGGCTTTCCTGGGGCGCAGTCATTTACTCTGATAGGGAAAGATTTCATCTTTCAGCAAAGCCGCTGGAACGCTGAAATCTTTTCGCGCTCTTAACCATAGACCTGAAAATCCATGGGTTTTCCCACCGCTGTTTGCGATTTTGTAGGCAGTCCCATTGCCTATTGTGTGCGTAGGGCAGAAGTGGGGATAGAAATGGACGCTCGCAGCGATATTCGCACGGTACCGTTATGTATTGACCTAGACGGAACACTGATCGCGACAGATACCCTTTGGGAAGGTTTGGCGCTTTTATTGCTGCGTCGGCCGTGGCTGATCTTTGCGGCCATCTATTGGGCGACGCAGGGCAAGCACGTCCTCAAGCGTGAAGTTGCGGCGCGGTCCGAGCGCCAGCCTGCCGATTGGCCATATCGCGATCCCGTCCTTACACTCATCCGTAATGCCCGTGCTGAAGGCCGGCCGGTTTGGCTCGTCACAGGCGCAGCGGAAAAGACGGCAACCGGTATCGGACGCCATCTCGGTCTGTTCGACCGGATCCTCCATTCCGACGATGCAGAAAACCTCACATCCACACGCAAGCGGAACCGGCTGGTGACCGAATGCGGCGAGGGCGGTTTCGATTATGTCGGCAACAGCCGCGATGATCTCAAGGTCTTCGATGCGGCCCGTCATTCGCTGATCGTCCAGCCCGACCGCGCCGCACGCTCCTGGGGCACTGCCAATGGCGGCACCTTCATCGACACGGGCCGGGTCTCGCGCATTGTACTTTTCAAGGCGATCCGCGTTCATCAATGGCTCAAGAACGTGCTGATCGGCGTTCCGTTGGCGCTGGGTCACGAATGGACAAACCTCGCCGCCTTGGCTGCGGTTGCGGGCGCCTTCTTCTCATTCAGCTTCTTTGCCTCGGCGGTTTATGTCCTCAACGACATTATCGATTTGGGCAATGACCGCCGCCATGCGCGCAAGCGTTTCCGGCCGATCGCCGCGGGCGCCATTTCAATTCCCGTCGCTCTCGCAGTCGCCGCGGGCCTGCTGGTGGCATCCATAGGCCTCGCAAGCCTGCTGCCGCCGCTCTATTGGGCCGTCCTTGCAATCTACGGCGTGACGACGACGACCTATACGTTCGTGCTCAAGCGCAAACTGCTGGTCGACGTCTTTACTCTGGCCGGGCTCTATACGCTGCGCATCATTGCCGGTGCCATGGCGATCGACAGCTACCTGTCGTTCTGGTTGCTCGCCTTCTCGATCTTCTTCTTCCTCAGCCTTGCGCTGGTGAAGCGATATGTCGAACTCGACGAGACCGAGATCGACATGGGCGAGAAACTCAACGGTCGCAGCTATCTCGGATCGGACAAGGCGATGGTCGCGCAAGGGGGCGTATCGTCGGCGTTCGCCGCAGCTCTGGTTCTTGCACTCTACATCAATTCAGATCAGGTGACGTCGATGTACGCCGCACCGTGGTTGCTCTGGCCGCTGTGCCCGATCATCCTCTACATGCTGCTGCGGATATGGATCCTCGCCGGCCGGTCGCAGATGCATGACGACCCGGTGGTCTTCATCATGCGTGACTGGCGCAGCCAGGCCACGATGGCGGTCGGTGCGGCGCTGGTCATGATTGCGGCGTTCCACTGATGGCGCACAACTTCGACAGCTGGGGCCGGCTTGACCGAAAACCCCGCGAAAGCTCTCGTCTCGAGAGCCTTGGAGATCCTGCGGTCGAGGACGATGGCCTCCTGGCTTTTGGCAATGGACGCTCCTACGGTGACAGTTGTCATAACGATGACGGTCGTCTGATCCCGATGCGGGCCGCCGCGAGAATTCATGCATTCGATCCCGGCAGCGGCATTCTCGAAGCCGATGCCGGCGTGACGCTCAACGAAATCCTTGAACACGTCATTCCACACGGTTTCTTTCTCGAAGTCACACCGGGAACGGCGCTCGCGACGCTGGGCGGCGCTGTCGCAAATGACGTGCACGGGAAGAACCACCACCGCCGCGGCTCGTTTGGTCATTCGGTCATCTCGTTCAGCCTCCTGCGCTCGGATGGTTCGCCGCTTCGTTGCAGCCGGCAGGAAAACACCGAACTTTTTGCCGCCAGCATTGGCGGTATGGGCCTGACTGGCGTGATGACGCGCATCCGCATCCGGCTGATGAAAGTCGCGTCGCCGGATATCGAGCAGGTCGCAAACCGGTTCGATAATATTGACGGCTACTTCGACCGCATCGACGCGGTCGACCGCGATCACGAATATTCGGTTGCCTGGATCGATCAGCTCGCCACCGGGAAATCGACCGGGCGAGGGGTGCTTATGGCCGGCGACCATGCCGAGGCGGGCAATCAGGTCAGCGCATCGGGGCGCCGGCTTTCCGTGCCGTTACAGCCGCCGGTCAATCTGCTCAACCGTCTGACGCTGTCGGCCTTCAACGCGCTCTACTACGGACGGGCGCCGAAGCAGGAAACCCGCAGTCTTGTCGGCTGGCGCGGCTATTTCCATCCTCTGGATGCGATCGGACACTGGAACAGGCTCTACGGACCGAAAGGTCTCTATCAGCATCAAAGTGTTTTCCCAGCCGGGAATGCGCGCGAAACCGTGCTGAAACTCATGGAATGTGCCCGTGCGCACGGCCATGCCTCTTTCCTGACTGTGCTGAAGCGTTTTGGATCGATACCGCAGCCGGGGCTTTTGTCCTTTGCGCGGCCCGGCTTCACGCTGACGCTGGATTTTGCCAATCAGGGCGCGGCTACGCTGAAGATGCTTGAGGCGCTCGACGAGATCGTTCTTGCAGCCGGCGGCGCCCTCAATCCCTACAAGGATGCGCGCATGAGCGCGCAGATGTTCGAGGCCTCGTTCCTTGATTGGAAACGACTCGAACAGCTTCGCGATCCGAAACTCGTTTCGGACTTCTGGAAACGCACCGCGCTGGCCTTGCCCGCCGATCGGACCGATTCCGGCGCAACGATCGGTGGCAAGGATTACACCAAACTGTCCCGAAATGAAAATACTAGCAATTTGAAGCAAATAAACGCGCCGGCGTGAACGGTTTCTTGGTGTTTCTAATCTAAGACAGTTTCAGGAATTACTGGAGTGGACTGCGCATGAAGTACATCGTCTTCATTCTATTTACCGTTCTGACGAACGCAGCGGCACAGCTCATGCTCAAGCAGGGCATGATGACGCTCGGACCGCTCAGCTTCACCGCTGAAACCGCGATAGCACGGATCTTCCAGATCGTCTTCAACCCTTGGGTTTTCGCAGGCCTCGCGACCTTCGTCATCTCGATGGCGTCGCACCTGTTCGTTCTCTCCAAGGTGGAGCTGTCGTTCGCCTATCCGTTCCTGAGCCTCGCCTATGTCGCAGTCGCGGTCTTCGCCTACTTCGTCTTCCACGAGGATCTCAATGCCTGGCGCATCGCCGGCATCGCCTTCATCTGCGTCGGTACCGTCCTGATCGCCCAGTCGGGCAGGGGCGAGCACAAGGCGCACACGCTTGAAACCGCGGCCATCGAGCCGGTTACCCCAGTCACGAGTGAGATTTCGCGATGAAACATATCATTTTCGGCGGCGACGGCTTCGTCGGTCGCCATCTGGCCCAGAAACTGCTCGCAGATGGCGAGGAAGTCATTGTCGCGGATATCGTATTCGACAATCGCGCATTCTATCCGGGCGCAACCAAGATCGCCTGCGATGTGACGAGCCGGGATGCGGTGCGCGCGATTTCGATCAACCCCGACGATATGGTCTACAACCTGTCGGCCAAGATGCTGTCGCCGCTTCAGGTGCGCGCCAAGCGTCACGACTTCTTCTATCCGGTCAACTACGACGGTACCAAGAACATCATCGAGGCGATGGACAAGGCGGGTGCGAAAAAGCTCGTCCACTTCACCACCGACATGATCTACGGCCACACGCTGACCTACCCGATGACGGAAGACCACCCGGTCGCGCCCCTCGGCGAATATGGCCAGTCGAAACTCGACACCGAACACCTTGCGGCCGAATGGCGCGAGCGCGGCATGTCGATCTCGCTCTTCCGCCCACGGCTCATCATCGGCCCGGGACGCCTCGGCATTCTTGAAAAGCTCTTCAAGCTGATCGACGCCAACCTTCCGGTTCCGATGATCGGTTCGGGCAAGAACCCCTACCAGTTCATCTCGGTCTTCGATTGCGCCGAAGCGGCTTATCTCGCCTGGAAGGCGGGCGTTCCGAATGAGGCGTACAATCTCGGTTCGATCAATCCGCCCCCGGTTCGCAAACTGCTGGGCGATCTCGTCAAGCACGCGGGTTCTCGCTCGATCCTGCTGCCGACACCGGGTTGGGCGGTCAAGCGCACGCTCGACCTGCTTGATTTCATGAACATGCCGATCATGGACCCCGAACAGTACCTGATTGCCGACGAGAACTGCGTTCTTGATGTCGGCAAGGGCGCGCGCCAGCTTGGCTGGGTGCCGCAGTACCGCGACGAGGACATGTTGATTGCAGCCTATGACGAGTATCGCGCCAAGAAGGCCGGTGCGCAGGTCCCAGGCGACGCCAGCGTCGCTCCGGCCGAATGATCTTGAGGGAGACAGGACAAGCCATGCTCGATACACCAGCACGTATGAAGACCGACGCCCCATCTCTCACCGACGAAGGCATGCCGGCCCGCCCGAATCTCTTGAGCGTCGAGGACGCCAAGGCGATGAGCGTGGCGACCATGACCGACCTCTTTCGCGATCACATCAATCCCGGCCAGCTTCATTTCATGAAGCTTCTCGGCTTCGACAAGGTGAAGATCGAGAGCGCTTCGGGCATGTACTACACCGATCAGAACGGCCGGCAGATCCTTGATTTCTTCGGCGGCTTCGGCTCGCTCGCCTATGGTCACAACCACCCCCGCATCATCGAGGCGCGCAAGAAGTTCCAGGATGAGGATCGCCACGAGATCGCGATCGCCTTTATGAGCCAGTATGCGGCGGCTCTGGCGAAAAACCTTGCGGAGATCTCGCCCGGCGACCTCGACATGGTCTTTCTCGGTTCCTCCGGTTCAGAAGCCATGGAAGCCGCGATCAAGGTCGCCGAACGCGCAGCCGGCCCGTCGCGTCCGAAGCTGGTCTATGCCGAGAACTCGTTCCACGGAAAGACCAAGGGCGTTCTCTCGATCACCGACTCGCCCCTGTATCGCGGCGAATTCCGCCTTACCGACAACGGTATCAAGGTTCCTTTCGGCGACATCGAGGCGATCCGCAGAGCCTTCGAAGCCGATCCGCAGATCGGTGTGATTGTTCTGGAAACCATTCAGGGCGGCGGTGGCATTGTTCAGGCACCTCCGGGTTTCTGGCAGGAATTGCGCGCCCTTTGCGACAAGCACGGTGTTCTTTGGGTGGCCGACGAGGTTCAGTGCGGCATGGGCCGTTCGGGCCGCTTCTATGCCTTCCAGCATGCCGGCGTGGTGCCGGATGTGACGGCACTCGCCAAGTCGCTCGGCGGCGGGAAGACCGCCATGGCTGCCATGATCGCCCGCCGCGAGGTCTACATGAAGGCCTATGGCACACCGAAATCCGCCATGATCCATGCCCAGGCCACATTTGGCGGTATCGGCGAGGCTTGCGTGACGGCGATCGAAGGTCTCAACGTTATGTATGACGAGAACCTCATTTGCAATGCGAGCCAGGTGGGCAATTACCTTCTTGAACGCCTGGAGCATCTTCAGTCGCGTTACCCGCAGATCATCAAGGATGTGCGCGGCCAGGGGCTGATGGTCGGCCTCGAGTTCCACGACTTCTCGCAGACGCTTCCCGCACTTCTGCGCCCCATGGTGGCCGTGCTCGACGACAAGCTGAAAGGCTCGCTTTCCGGGTTCGTCGGCGCCGAGCTGCTGCGGGATCACAACGTTCTGGTGGCCTTCACCGAATACAATCGCAATGTCATCCGGCTCGAACCGCCGCTTATCTGCGAGCGCAAGCATGTCGACGAATTCATCGACGCGCTGGACGCGGTTCTTGCGCGCGGTGTCGCCCGGATCGTTCGCGACTTCATCGGAACGCAAGTGAAGGGCAAGAAGCAAAAGGCCTGACAGTCGAGATACGGCCTGATATGAATTGAAAAATCGCGCGGCGCGCAGGGTTTACGGAACCCGTCGCGCCGCGCTAGCGTTTTCGGCATGGAATTCCCCACAGCCGGAAAGCGCTGATGTCATCTCCCGACGGCAATATCGACGTACCCGTTTCCCCCAACACAAGTCATGCAGCACAGGCCGGAACCGGGGCGCTCGCCCTCGGCGCGCTCGGCGTTGTCTATGGCGACATTGGCACCAGTCCGCTCTACGCCCTTCGCGAAGCGGTGCGGGCGGCCTCCGGCGACGGTATTCCGGGTGACAGCCAGGTCATAGGGGCGCTGTCGATCGTCTTCTGGGCACTGATCCTCGTTGTTGCGGTCAAATATGCGATCTTCGTCCTGCGTGCCGACAACGAAGGTGAGGGCGGCACGCTCGCCATCATGACCATCGCCAAACAGGCGGCGAAGAACCACCCCGGCAAGGTGCTGTTTCTCGGCATGCTGGGCGCTTCGCTGTTCTTTGGCGATGCGGTCATCACACCCGCCATTTCGGTGACCTCTGCCGTCGAGGGGTTGCAGATCGCCGCGCCCTCCGTCAGCCACTTCACGGTACCGATCGCCATCGGCATTCTCATCGGCCTGTTCGTGGCACAGAAATTCGGAACCGGCGGTGTCTCCCGCATCTTCGGGCCCGTCACGCTCGTCTGGTTTCTGGTCCTAGGCGCCATGGGCGCGATTCACATCGCCGACGATCCGAGTGTCTTCAGGGCACTCAATCCCTATGAGGCGGTCCGCTTCGTCTACGCGAACGTCGAGGTTGCCGCGGTCGTCATCGGCGCGGCCTTTCTGGCCGTGACGGGTGCGGAAGCCCTTTACGTCGATCTCGGCCACTTCGGCCGCAAGCCGATCCTGCTCGCCTGGTTCGGGCTGGTGCTGCCATGCCTGCTGTTGAACTATTTCGGGCAGGGGGCCTATCTGCTTGCGTCCACCGCGCCGGTCGACCAGCCGTTCTTCCAGATGGCGCCGGACTGGGGCCACATTCCGCTTGTCATTCTCGCGACAGTTGCGACTGTCATCGCCAGCCAGGCGGTCATCTCCGGCGCTTTCTCGCTTACACGTCAGGCAATCCAGCTGCACATGCTGCCGCGCATGAACATCGTGCACACCTCCGCCACCCAGACGGGACAGATCTACATCCCGCAGGTCAACTGGATGCTGCTTGCCTGCGTGCTCCTGCTCGTGGTGGGTTTCCGTTCCTCCGAGCACATGGCGTCAGCCTACGGCATCTCGGTGACTGGGGAGATGATGGTGACGACGCTGCTTCTGTTCATCGTCATGCGCGGCAAATGGCACTGGAGCTGGCCGGTAGCGCTCGCCGTCGCCACACCGGCATTCCTGATCGATTTCATGTTCCTCGGCGCCAACGCACTCAAATTCTTCGAAGGCGGCTGGGTGTCGGTCACCATCGCCTCGATCATCCTCCTGGTGATCTGGACATGGCGTCGCGGCAGCAGGCTATTGTTCCAGCTCAGCCGCGCCTCCGAGACGAAGCTAGACGAACTCATCAGACAGCTCAGTTCGAAGCCGCCCGAATTCGTCGATGGAACCGCGGTCTTCCTGACGGCGGATGCAGAGACTGCACCGACCGCGCTCATGCACAGCCTGAAACACTACAGGGTCCTGCACCGCAAGAACGTGCTTCTGACCGTCGGCACCCGCCCGCAGCCGCGCGTGCCCGACGACGAGAAGATCGATTACAAGGAAATCAACGAGCATTTTGCCCGGCTGACGATCAATTACGGCTTCATGGAAGATCCGAACCTGCCGGCAGCACTCGTGATCGCCCGCAGGAAGGGCATCAAGTTCGAACTGATGACGACCTCGTTCTTTCTCTCGCGACGCTCGCTGGTGCCGTCCAGGGATGCCGGCATGCCGCTCTGGCAGGACCATCTGTTTCTCGCCCTGTCGCGCAACGCCTCAGATGCCTCGACCTATTTCCGGTTGCCCACCGGCCGCGTGGTCGAAATCGGGGCCCAGGTCGTTATCTGACCTTCATGACGCGGTGCCGCGCACATTGCGCTCCATCAGCCGCTGGAAGAGCCTTGGCGAAAGGCTGTTGATCCACCAGGCGAGTTTCGCGATCCGGCCGACCGGGATCATCGGGCATGACTTGTCGTAGCCCTTGAGAATAACCGCTGCCGCGTCATCGGGCGTCATGTAGTCGATCCCGTCCCCGGCCGATCCAGGCCGTGCGATGCCGTCGGCCTGGCGTTGTTCGTTGCCGATATTGGTGGCGACGAAGGAGGGCGCGGCAATCAGGGTCCTGACCCCGAAACTCTTCTCCTCCGAACGCAGCGACTTGAAGAATCCCTCGACCGCATGTTTGGAGCCGGCATAGGCCGTGCGGTGATAGAGCGGACTGAAGCCGGCAACCGACGAAATGGCGAGATGGGTGCCGCGCGCGGCGCGAACGGAATTCAGGAAGGCGCGCGCCATTTCAACGGCGGCGAAATAATTGATCTCGAAAACCTTGCGGTGAGAGGTTTCGTCCGACCTGTCGAAAGCGCCGATCTGGGTGATGCCGGCGTTGTAGATGACGAGGTCAATCTCGGGATAAATCTTGAGGATCTTGGCGAAGGCGATGCGCCGGGCTTCCGGATCGGTGAGATCGCAGGAAACGGGCCACTGAAAGGCTGTGGTCGGCAGCTTGCCTGTATCGCGGTCAACGAGGATCGTCATCCAGTTGCGGTCCTGAAGTGCACGGGCCAAGGCTTGGCCGAGGCCGCCTGCGCCGCCGGAAATGACTGCTGTTCTGGTCCTTTCGCTCATCTCAAAGTCCTGCCCATTTGCGCCAAAGCTCAAACGTCTCGGCGCTCGTCTTTTCCGGCACGTAGCCGAACTTGCTCTTCAGTGCATCGTTGGCAAGAACCGGGCGATACTGGAGAAACCGCACCTGCTCGGGGCCGTATTGGCTCAGTCCAAGCGGCCTTGCGACGGCGAGTGCGGTTTTCACCAACCAGACTGGCAGTCGCGTCAACGGCTTTCCCAATATTTCGGCCAGTTCCGACATGCCGAGCGCGCCGTCGCCGGCTACATTGTAAATCCCGGCCGGGCCATCGGTTGCAGCGCGTTTGAGAATTCGCGCGAGATCGCGGGTCCAGATGAAGACGAACGGGGTCTCGCTGCCCTTGAGCGCCAAGAGCCGGGGTTTGTGAAACAGCGCCGTGATCTGGTTGTCCGTTCCTTCGCCGAGCACTGTTCCGACCCTGAGAACGACCTGTTCCAGTTCCGGATGATCGCGCCGTGTTTCGGCCAGCATCTCTTCGACAAGCCGCTTGTGGTGGGCATAGGGAAACTCGTGGTTCCCACGTATGGGATCGCTTTCAGTCAGCGGCACCGAGTTGTCGGCGTGATAGCCATAGGCCGCACCAGAGGATGTCACCACCAGCCGCCGGACATCGGCGGCGAGTGCGGCGTCGATCACATTGCGCGTGCCGGTCACATCCACATCATAGGCAAAATCCCGGCCCGTGCCCTTGGGCGGATTCACGACCGAGGCAAGGTGCACGATGACCTCGGGTCTGGTTCGGCCAATGACCTCGGCGGGATCGGAGCCGCGAACGTCCATGTATTCGAAGGACGCGTAATTTGGCAGGTTTTTCGGACGTGCTTTGTCGGTCGCAATCACCTCGTGCCCCGAAAGTTCATCCAGGAGCACTGCCGCCACCATGCCGGCGGCCCCGGTGATCAGGATCCGTGTCATCGGGCAGCTTCCGTCCTGCTCATGACAGAGGCGAGCGCAATGCCCGAGATTGCGTGCCAGATCCCCCAGGCGGCGGCCACCACGGCCATACCGCCCAATCCCTGAAAGAAGGCGAAGATCAGAACGAGGCCGAGACCCGAATTCTGGATGCCGGTCTCGATCGTCACGGCGCGCCTGTCGAAGGCCGAAAGCCGAAAGATGCTTGCCGTCAGATAGCCGCTCAGAAGGGCCAGCGCGTTGTGGATGAAGACGAGTGCGAAGACAGCGCCGACGAACTGCAGGAAGAAATCCCAGTTGGCTCCGAGCGCGAGCGCGATAAAGGCCGTGAAGATCGCCATCGACAGCCATTGTAGCGGGCGGTTGATTTTCGATGTGAGGTCCGGCCGCATCACGTTGAGCGTAATACCAAGAACAAGCGGCAGGACCAGCATCAGTCCGACCGTAATCGCCACCTGAAGCGGATCGATGGATGTCGACCGCAGGATTTCGCGGGTCGGCTCATAGAGATTGCCCCACAGCGCGATATTGACGGGCGTCAGGATGATGGCGCCGACTGTGGCGATTGCCGTCATCGAAACCGAAAGCGCCGAATTTCCGCCCGCCCGATGAGTGATGAAGTTCGAGATGTTTCCGCCGGGACAGGCTGCAACCACGATAAGGCCAAGCGCGATCGAAGGTCTGGGCTGGGCGATCAGCAGCATGACGAAAGTGACGACGGGCAACACGATGAATTGCGAGAACAGCCCGACGAGGAGGGACTTCGGTGCCTTGAGCAGCCTTTTGAAATCGCCCGGCGTGAGATCGATGGCGATCGAGAACATGACGATCGCCAGCACCGCGTTGAGGATCTGCAGCGATGTTGGACTGAAATTCAGAACGACGTCGTCGATGCTTTCCACCGAATACCCCTCCAAAAGGATTGCCGGTTGTATCCGGCTCTTTTCCCGCTTTTATCAGGGAACGCTGTACTTCCCCTACGACTTTTTCAGGCGCCTGCGAGCTGCCTGATCCAGCCGGTCACCGCATTCCGGTATGTCGCCTTGTCGACGTAATAGGCCATGCGCGCGAGCTTGAGGTAGTTCATGCCCCCGGTCGCCCGGTCGAACCCGCCGGACTTCTCGGCCTTGAGTTTTCGCGCGGCAGCGTTTCCATCGCGCAGACCGGCGACATAGCGTGCCACCATCTCGGCCTGCTCGTGCCGGCCCTGCCAGCCCAGCCCGCTTGCCTCGACCATGCCCAGGACAAAAATGTCGTCGCGCTCGGGATGCATGGCATTGAGATAGAGGTGAGGGGCATCGCCCTGCCAGTTGAGCCATTTCCNGTCGATGAACGGGTANTGCAGCTTGTAGCCGGTGGCTGCGACGATCATGTCATAATCGCCGGTCGAGCCATCGGTGAAATGGACGGTGTTGCNATCCATAGTGGCGATATCGGAACGGACTTTCAGGTCGCCGTGGCCGGCATGAAACAGCACCAGCGAGTTTACCACCGGATGGCTTTCGTAGAGCGCGTAATCCGGCTTCGGGAAACCGTATTTCTGNGGGTCGCCGACGAACCATNTCAGGATCATGCCGTCGATCATNCGCTTGAGCCACATCGGCAGCTTGATCATGCCNCCGAGCGTGTCTGCCGGTTTGCCGAAAATGTATTTCGGCACGAAGTAATAGCCGCGCCGCATGGAAAGATCGCAGCTGATTCCGTGATGGATTGCATCGACCGCGATATCGCAGCCGGAATTGCCCGCGCCGACGATCAGAACACGCTTGCCGTCGAACTGGCTGGCGCTGCGGTATTCGGACGAATGGATCAGCTCGCCCGCGAATGTACCGGGGAAGGTGGGCCGGTTCGGTTCGGACAACGTGCCGTTGGCGATCATCACGCCGGCATAGACCGCTTCATGCTCGCCCTCCGCGTCCGTCCAGGCGACGCGCCAGCCGTCGCCNTTNCCNCCGACTGGCTCAAGTTTGGTGACTTCAGAGTTGAACTTGTAGCGGTCGTAGAGGTGGTAATGGTCGGCGAAATCCTGAAAATAGGCCTTCATCTCGCGATGGGAGGGATACTCCGCCACATCCGCGCGCATGGGGAAGTCAGTAAATTCGGTCATCGTCTTGGACGAGATCAGGTGCGCCGATTCGTACATGGTCGATTTCGGATTATCGATGTCCCACAATCCGCCGACATCGTCGCCGAGTTCGAAACCGTCATAATCGACGCTTTGCTCGGCAAGCGTTTTCGCAGCCGCCAGCCCCATCGGTCCGGCGCCGATCAGCGCGAATTTCTGTGTGGTCTCCGTCCCGTGCGGCATCGGTCTTCCTCTCCGAAGAACTTGCTTCACCTCTTTAAATTGAACGATCGTCCAAATTATGCAAGATGCCAACCATGAAAAATGTGACGGATCCTGAAAAGAAGCGGCAACGCGCGCCTTCCAAGCGGGCCTTGGAAACACGTGCGCGGATCCTCGATGCGGCGGAATTGCTGTTTGCGGAGCGCGGTTTCGATGGCGCTTCGATCCGCGATATCGCCACGACCGCCGGTGCTCCGGTTGGCCTGGTTCATCATCACGGGGAGGGCAAGGAGGAACTCTTTCGTCAGGTCGTCGCCCGGCGCGCCGATGAACTTTCATCGCTGCGCCTGGCAGCGCTCGAGATCTGCAAGGCCGCAGGAAAGCCGGATATCGCGGCAATTATGCGCTGCTTCGTCGGACCGTATCTCGAACGCGCCGAGAGCGGCGGGCCGCAATGGTTCGCCTATGCGCGGCTGGTTGCCCATGTCTCTGCCGATCCGCGCTGGCGCCGGATTTCCTCGCGCCATTTCGATGCGACCGCTGCCGTCTTCATCGACGAGATCGCAAGGCTTCATCCGGATGCATCACGCGAAAGGATTGCCACCGGTTTTGTCTATTCCGTCGCGGCCATGCTGGCGCTTCTGACCTCGCGCTGGCGCATCGGAGAATTGTCGGGCGGCGAGCCTCCCGTAAGCATCTCGGGCGAACTCGAAGAGCTCGTGGCATTTTGCGCCGCCGGCATTGCTGCCGCCATCTCCAAATGAAAAACCCCGGCACGAAGGCCGGGGCTTTCCTTGTTCTGAGATCGATCCGAAATCAGACGGAGTAGTACATGTCGAATTCGACCGGGTGCGGCGTCATTTCGAAACGCATCACTTCTTCCATCTTGAGTGCGATGAAAGCATCGATCTGGTCGTCGTCGAACACGCCACCGGCGGTGAGGAACTTACGATCCTTATCGAGGTTTTCGAGCGCCTCACGCAGCGAGCCGCAGACGGTCGGGATCTTCTTGAGTTCCTTGGCCGGCAGGTCGTAGAGGTCCTTGTCCATGGCCTTGCCCGGATGGATCTTGTTCTTGATGCCGTCGAGGCCGGCCATCAGCATGGCCGCGAACGCCAGATAAGGGTTGGCGGTCGGGTCNGGGAAGCGGACTTCCACGCGCTTGGCCTTCGGCGAGGAGCCGAACGGAATGCGGCAGGACGCCGAGCGGTTACGCGCCGAATAGGCGAGCAGAACCGGTGCTTCGTAGCCCGGGACCAGACGCTTGTAGGAGTTGGTCGACGGGTTGGAGAAGGCGTTGATGGCCTTGGCGTGCTTGATGATGCCGCCGATATAGAACAGGCAGTTTTCCGACAGGCCGGCATATTCGTCGCCTGCGAAGGTCGGCTTGCCGCCCTTCCAGATCGACTGGTGAACGTGCATGCCCGAACCGTTGTCGCCGAAGACCGGCTTCGGCATGAAGGTTGCGGTCTTGCCGTAAGCGTTGGCCACCTGGTGGACGCCGTACTTGTAGATCTGGGTCTTGTCGGCCTGACGGGTCAGCGTGTCGAAGACCATGCAGAGCTCGTGCTGCGAAGAGGCCACTTCGTGGTGGTGCTTCTCGACGGTCAGGCCCATTTCGGCGAGAACCGTCAGCATTTCCGAGCGCATGTCCTGGCAGCTGTCGATCGGGGGGACTGGGAAGTAGCCGCCCTTGACGCGCGGACGGTGGCCGAGGTTGCCGGTCTCGTAGTCGGCATCGTCGTTCGACGGCAGCTCGGTCGAATCGAGCTTGAAGCCGGTGTTGTACGGATCGGCCTTGTACTTCACGTCGTCGAAGACGAAGAATTCCGGTTCCGGGCCGAAATAGGCGGTGTCGCCGACACCGGCTGCCTGCAGATAGGCTTCCGCCTTCTTGGCGGTCGTGCGCGGATCGCGGTTGTAGGCTTCGCCCGAGATCGGGTCGAGAACGTCGCAGATCAGCACCATGGTGGACTGTGCGAAGAACGGGTCCATATGCGCGGTCGCCGTATCCGGCATCAGCACCATGTCCGACTCGTTGATGGCCTTCCAGCCCTGGATCGAGGAGCCGTCGAACATGACGCCGTCGGCGAACATGTCCTCATCGACTGCGGACACATCCATGGTGACGTGCTGCAGCTTGCCCTTCGGGTCGGTGAAGCGAAGGTCAACGAACTTGACGTCGTTGTCCTTGATATTTTTCAAGATTTCGTTGGCAGTCGACATAACTGGGCTCCCTGAAAGAATTAGTGCGCGGCTTCTGAGCGATACCGTCCGCGCTGTCCGAAAGAAGGACTAAGCCTTCATATGGCCTCGTCACCGGTTTCGCCAGTCCGAATGCGGATTGCTTCCTCGATGCTCGACACAAAAATCTTGCCGTCACCGATCCGCCCGGTCTGGGCGGCGTTGCGAATAGCTTCGATCGCGGTCTCGACGGACCCGTCGGGAAGCACGACTTCAACCTTCACCTTGGGCAGGAAGTCGACCACATATTCCGCGCCCCGGTAAAGTTCCGTGTGGCCCTTCTGCCGGCCAAAGCCCTTGGCTTCGGTTACGGTGATACCCTGAAGTCCCACTTCCTGGAGAGCTTCCTTCACTTCATCGAGCTTGAAGGGCTTGATGATCGCTTCGATTTTTTTCATTTGTTAGCCTTGCCTCCGCTAATTGCAGTCGCGAACAGATACCGCCGCACATCCGCCCGACGCTGAACCATAAGCACAAGCCATGCCAGTTCACCGGTTTTTCCGGTGCCCGCTCGACCTGAAATTCTCCAGCCCATCAAATCCCAGTGGTGCGACGACGGTTTTGAATGACCCGCGGCATCCGGTCTGTGAACCTGACGCGAGCAGGATGTCGAACGAATCGGCGCTGCGCATCGGTATCAGTTCTTATTCCGCACCCTTTATGCCCAGATATTCCTCTAAATGCACATAAAATATGCGATATCGGCGACGAATTCACCCGTCGCCATGGTCTCTTTGCGTGCTTGACGCATGATGGGCCGCATGGCACGCAATCGCAATGGCAATTGAAAACACCCGGCTCTTTACCCCCGCCGCCATGGGCGCTGTCGACCGTTCCGCAATCGAGGTCGGGCTCAGCGGCCCGGGGCTGATGGAACGCGCAGGAGCGGCCGTTGCTGCCAGCGCGCTTGAGCACTGGCCCGGCCTGAAACGCGGCGTCATTCTTTGTGGTCTCGGAAACAATGGCGGCGACGGACATGTGATCGCGCGATATCTGGCCGGCGCGGGCGTTCCCGTCGAACGCTTCGGCATGACGCCCAAAAAGGGCACTGATGCCGCTTGGGCGTATGACAGCTTTCCCGGCGCGATACACACACTTGCGGACTACCAGCCGGAACAGGGCGATCTCGTCATCGACGCATTGTTTGGAGCAGGACTCGACCGCGCGGTTTCAGATGAGATAGCGCAATTGATCGAGCGTGTCGAGCTCGCGAAGATCCCGGTCCTCGCGGTCGATCTTCCATCCGGCCTGTCGGGCTATTCGGGCCTGCCGACAGGTCCGTGCTTCCGGGCGCAGCGCACAGTGACTTTCGCGGCGTTGAAGACCGGCCATGTTCTGTTGCCAGGCCGCGATCTCTGCGGTGAACTGGAAGTGGCCGACATCGGCATACCGGCCCGTCTGATCGCGAGCGACGATCCGGTGTTTATCAACGATCCGTCGATCTACGGCACGACCAGCGCTGAGATCGCTGCCTCGAGCCACAAATACGCCCGCGGGCATCTGGTCGTCTTTTCCGGTCCCCTGATCTCGTCGGGTGCTGCGCGCATGTCGGCCATGGCAGGATTGAGGGCAGGGGCGGGGCTGGTGACGGTTGCGTCGCCACCCGGCGCGGTCATGGCGCAATCGGCGCATTTCACCGCCGTCATGCAGCGTTCGATCGTTGATGCGGATGCGCTGTCGGAATGGCTGGAAGACGATCGCCTCGCCGCCTTTGTCCTCGGCCCGGGCTTTGGCAACAAGGAGCTCGCAAGGGACTACGCCCGGATGGTTCTGGAAGCGGGCAGGGCGCTCGTACTCGATGCCGACGGTCTGACGGCATTCGGAGAGACGATCACCGACCTTTCCGCTTACGATGCCCCGAAAGTGCTGACACCCCATGAAGGCGAATTCCGCCGTCTGTTCCCTGACCTGCTCGACGATGACAATCTCTCGAAGATCGATCGGGCGCGGCGTGCGGCATCGCACGTGAACGCAATCGTCGTCTACAAGGGCGCCGACACGGTGATCGCGGCACCCGACGGACGTGCGGCGGTCAATTGTGATGCACCCGCAAAACTTGCGACGGCTGGCTCGGGCGATGTGCTCGCCGGCATTATCGGCGCATTCCTGGCCAATGGCAGGCCTGCATTCGAGGCCGCCTGTGCGGCTGTCGCACTGCATTCCGAGGCCGCCCGGAGCGCGCCTGACCGGATGACCGCCGAGGACCTGATATCAGCGATCTGAGGTCGGTCAGTTGAGTTGCTGCTGACCGCGAAAATAGGATTTTGGCGGCTGTCCGAGCATCCGGCGGAACATGTGCGTGAAGGCCGGCACGCTGTCATAGCCGAGATCGAGCGCCACGGTCGTGACCGATTCACCTGCCGACAGCCGCGGAATTGCCGCCATCAGGCAAGCCTGCTGGCGCCAAGTCGAAAGGCTCAGTCCGGTCTCTCGCCGGAACACACGGGTGAAGCTGCGCCGGCTCAGGCCCGCTGCGTCGGCCCAATGGTCAATCTCGAGATGGGCCGAGGGCGTGGCTACGAATTCGCGGCACAATTGCGCCAGCCGCCGGTTGGCCGGAAACGGCAGGCCGAGCGGTCGTTTCTGCAGCAGCGGGATTTCATGCAGCATGGCGCCGAGGATGAACTTGGCACGCGCGCTGGCCGTATCGGTCCCGATCTGCACGGCTTCGCTGATCAGCCCGCGCATCAGCGGCGTCATGCCAGTCACCTGCAACTGGTCGGGCAGGCCGGCAATGGCGCCGGAGCGCACATAGACCGATTGCATGTCTACGCGGCCCACCGTATCGACGGCATGGCGTACGCCGGCCGGGATCCACAGCGCGTGGTCGCGCGGCATGATCCAGCGTCCGGCGCGCGTGGTCACCGAAAGCACGCCGCTTAACAGATGCAGCAACTGCGCCCGCTTGTGCTCGTGTTCCGCGATGTGCCGGACGGCATCGTAGTAAAAGGCAAACGCCACCGCCGGTTCATCGGCGGAGTCTATGGCCGCATGACGCAGCGCACGCTCGGCCTCGGTTTCAAGGTGGGTGTCCAGAAAGCCTTCTGGCGGTGAGGAATCAGTCATGGCTTTGGCCCATTCGCGTAAGAAATAGACCACACCACGAAAGCGGGCTGAAAACAAGCGATGTATCACTGTGGCAACCAGCGGGATGTGCCCGCGTGACAGCCAGGAATTGTGTGATGGACGTGATGCCGGAAAAGGCCGCCTCGGTGGCGGAGACCGATATGATCGGTGCGGTGGGTCAACCCGTGGCGGCGGAGCCGGCCGCAAGCGCATCCGCCTCGTCGGCGGCCATGTCGGTGGTGCTGGCGCTCAGCCTCTGCCACTTCCTCAACGACACCATGCAGTCGATGCTCTCGGCCATCTATCCGATGCTGAAGGAAAACTACGCGCTGACCTTCGGCCAGATCGGCCTCCTGACCTTCACCTTCCAGGTCACTGCCTCGCTGCTCCAGCCCGCGATCGGCGCCTATACCGACAAGCGCCCGCTCGGCTATTCGCTCCCGGTCGGCATGTCCTTCACTTTCGTCGGACTGCTGCTGCTGGCGTTCTCAGGCCATTATGGATTGCTGTTGTTCGCCGCCAGCATGGTCGGTATCGGCTCGGCGGTCTTCCATCCCGAATCCTCCCGCATTGCGCGGCTGGCATCTGGCGGACGGCACGGCACCGCGCAGTCGCTCTTCCAGCTCGGCGGCAATTTCGGCACGGCCGGCGGGCCGCTTTTGGCCGCCTTCATCGTCATCCCGGGTGGGCAGACAAGCGTCGCCTGGTTCTGCCTTGCCGCATTGATGGGAATAGCAATCCTGACCTGGGTCAGCCGCTGGTACGGGAACTATCGCCGCGCCGCTGCCGGTCGCCCCGCACCCTCGACGGCGCTCGTGCACAGCCGCGGCCGCGTGATATTCACACTCGGTGTGCTCGCCATGCTGATCTTCTCGAAGCACGTCTACATGGCGGCATTCACCAGCTATTATACCTTCTACACGATCGCCCGTTTCGGCGTCGATGTGCAGCAGGCGCAGATCCTGCTCTTCGTCTTCCTCGGCGCCGCCGCGGCAGGCACCTTCGCCGGTGGCCCGATCGGCGACCGGATCGGTACACGGACGGTGATCTGGGTTTCGATCCTTGGGATTCTGCCGTTCTCGCTGATATTGCCTTACGCGAATTTCGAGTGGACGATCGTTCTTACGACCATCATCGGCTTCGTGCTCGCGTCCGCCTTTCCCGCCATCGTCGTTTTCGCGCAGGAGATGGTGCCCGGCCGCGTGGGTCTGGTCGCCGGCATCTTCTTCGGTTTCGCCTTCGGGCTCGGTGGCATCGGAGCCGCGGTTCTCGGCGAGATCGCCGATGCGCGCGGCATCGAATATGTCTACTGGCTCTGCTCCTTCCTGCCGTTTCTCGGCCTTCTGACGGTCTTGCTGCCTAAGCTCGAACGGTAAACGCATACGGGGTTGCCGCACGACATTCGGCAACCATATGCGGCGGTGAGATCCGCGTCGGTCGTCACTGGCGCGGAATGCGAACTATGGAAGGACAGATACGATGAAGATCGATCTCAGCGGCAAGAAAACCATCGTCACCGGCTCAACCAAGGGCATCGGACTGGCGACAGCCAAGGGGCTTGCTGAAGCGGGCGCAAGCGTCGTCGTCAACGGTCGGAAAGAGGCCGATGTCGAAACGGCGGTCGCCGAGGTTCGCAAGGCGGTCCCGGACGCCGACGTCATGGGCGCGGCAGCAGATCTGGGTTCTGCCGAAGGCTGCGACACACTGCTCAAGGCGCATCCCGCGTGCGACATCCTCGTCAACAATGTCGGCATATTCGGCCCCCAGGATTTCTTCGAAACGCCGGACGAGGACTGGACCCGTTTCTTCGAGATCAACGTGATGTCGGGCGTCCGCCTGTCGCGTGCCTATCTGCCGGGCATGGAGAAGAACGGCTGGGGCAGGGTGGTATTCCTCTCCTCGGAATCGGCCATCAACATTCCGGCCGACATGATCCATTACGGCTTCACCAAGACGGCTGTGCTCTCTATTGCGCGCGGCTTGGCCAAGCGGATGGCCGGTACCGGCGTGACCGTCAACTCGGTGCTGCCGGGCCCGACGATGTCCGAAGGCGTATCCGAGATGCTGCGCGAGGATGCCGAGAAGAACAACAAGTCGATGGAACAGGCTGGCGTGGATTTCGTCATGTCGAACCGCCCATCCTCGATCATCGAACGCCCGGCCTCGGTCGAGGAAGTCGCCAACATGATCGTCTATGCCTGTTCCAAACAGGCCTCGGCGACCACCGGCGGCGCCCTCCGCGTCGATGGCGGTGTTGTCGATAGCATCTGCCCGTAATCGAGAGAGCTCAGCCGACCTGTTTCTGCAATGTCTTCGCGCCTTCGGGCGCGTTGACCTTGCCGCCGGTGATGAAGAAGGCGAACACATCGCGGGGGGCCTTCTCGACCTTGCGGTCTTCCGCGATCAGCGACAGATCGGCAGGCACGCCACCCTCTGCATAGGTCTTGAACCGTTTCGCCCAGGCGTCGATGTCTTTTGTAGGATAACAGGTCGGCGTCTCGTCGGTGCCTTGCTGTAGCCGGGCGTAAACAAACTCCGATGTCACGTCGGCGAACATCGGATACTCGGCGTGATCGGCGACCACCGCCGCGGCATTGTATTTCGCGATCAGCTCGATGAATTCCGGCGTGCAGAAACTGTCATGGCGCGGTTCGACCACGTGCTTGAGCGGCAGGCCGTCCTGCTCCTTCGGCAAAAGCTTGAGAAAACCCTCGAAATCCTCGGGCTCGAATTTCTTGGTCGCCATGAACTGCCAGAGGATCGGACCCAGCCGGTCGCCGAGTTCGGTGATGCCTTGGGTCAGGAATTTCTCGATCGACGGCCCGCCCTCGGCCAGAACCTTGCGGTTGGTGCAGTAGCGGCTTGCCTTCAGCGAAAAGACGAAACCGTCCGGCGTTTCCTCGCGCCATTTGGCGAATGTCGCCGGCTTCTGGCTGCCGTAATAGGTGCCGTTGACCTCGATCGCGCGGAGTTCGCGGCTTGCAAATTCAAGCTGTCGCTTCTTCGCTAGCTTTTCGGGATAGAACTGCCCGTTCTCCCACGGCTCGAAGGTCCAGCCGCCGATACCGGTGCGGATTGTGCCTTGGGTCACGCTGCTACTCCTGTTTTACGACGGACGACATTCACCGGTGATGCCACTGGTCATTCCGCCGCTTCCACCCGTTTCCGGCCGGGGCGTCGCTCCAACAATTCCTTGAGGAACTGGCCGGTGTAACTACGCTCGACCTTCACGACGTCCTCAGGGGTACCTTCAGCGACGATCTCGCCGCCGCCGTCGCCGCCCTCGGGGCCGAGATCGATCACCCAGTCGGCGGTTTTGATGACTTCGAGATTGTGCTCGATGACGACGACCGAATTGCCCTGGTTGACCAGTTCGTGCAGCACGTCCAGAAGCTTGGCGACATCGTGGAAGTGCAGGCCGGTTGTCGGCTCGTCGAGGATATAGAGCGTGCGTCCGGTCGAACGCTTCGACAGTTCCTTGGCGAGCTTGACGCGCTGAGCCTCGCCACCCGAAAGTGTGGTGGCCTGCTGACCGACCTTGATGTAGCCGAGCCCCACGCCTTGCAGCGCGATCAGCTTGTCGCGCACGGACGGCACGGCGGAGAAGAAGTCGACACCTTCCTCCACCGTCATATCGAGCACGTCGGCAATCGACTTGCCCTTGAAGGTGACATCCAGCGTCTCGCGATTGTAGCGCTTGCCGTGGCAGACGTCGCAGGTGACGTAGACGTCGGGCAGGAAGTGCATCTCGATCTTGATGACGCCGTCGCCCTGGCAGGCCTCGCAGCGTCCGCCCTTGACGTTGAAGGAGAAACGGCCGGGCTGATAGCCGCGCGCCTTCGCCTCCGGCAGGCCGGCGAACCAGTCGCGGATCGGGGTGAAAGCGCCGGTATAGGTTGCGGGGTTCGAGCGCGGCGTTCGGCCAATCGGCGACTGGTCGATATCGATCACCTTGTCGATATGCTCGAAGCCATCGATCCGGTCGTGCTCGGCCGGATGGTCGCGCGAGCCCATGATGCGGCGGGCGGCGGACTTGTAGAGCGTCTCGATCAGGAAGGTCGACTTGCCCCCGCCGGACACCCCGGTCACGGCGGTAAAGACGCCGAGAGGGATCGAGGCGGTGACGTTCTTCAGGTTGTTGCCGCGCGCGCCGATGACTTTGAGTTCCCGCTTCTTCTTCGGCTTGCGCCGTTCAGAGGGCACAGCGACTTCGAGATCGCCGGAGAGATATTGTCCGGTGATCGAGTTCGGGTTGGCCATGATCTCGTTGGGCTTGCCCTCGGCGATCACCTGGCCGCCATGCACGCCGGCAGCCGGGCCGATATCGACCACATAGTCGGCAGTCAGGATCGCATCCTCGTCATGCTCGACCACGATCACCGTATTGCCGATGTCGCGCAGATGCTTGAGCGTATCGAGCAGCCGGGCGTTGTCGCGCTGGTGCAGGCCGATCGACGGCTCGTCGAGCACGTAGAGCACGCCAGTCAGGCCCGAACCGATCTGCGAGGCCAGCCGGATGCGCTGGCTCTCGCCGCCCGACAGCGTGCCGGAGTTGCGGCTGAGCGTCAGGTAGTCGAGACCGACGTCGTTGAGGAAGCGCAGCCGCTCACGGATCTCCTTGAGGATGCGGACGGCAATATTGGTCTGCTTTTCGTTCAGCGTTTCGGGCAGCGCCTCGTACCAGTCGCCGGCCTTGCGGATCGACATCTGGGTCACTTCGCCGATATGCAGGCCGTTGATCTTGACGGCCAGCGCTTCGGGCTTGAGGCGGTAGCCGTTGCATGCCGGGCAGGGGGCGGCGGACATGTAGCGCTCGATCTCCTCGCGCGCCCATGCACTGTCCGTTTCCTTCCAGCGGCGCTCGAGATTGGGGATCACACCCTCGAACGTCTTGGCTGTCTTGTAGGAGCGCAGACCGTCGTCGTAACGGAATTCGATCTTTTCCTTCGTTCCGTAGAGGATCGCCTTCTGCGCCTCCGCTGGCAGCTCCGACCACTTGTCGCCGAGCTTGAAGCTGAAATGCTTGCCGAGCGCTTCCAGCGTCTGTGTGTAATAAGGAGAGGAAGAGCGCGACCAAGGCGCGACCGCGCCGCTGCGGACAACCGCGTTCTGGTCCGGGATCACCAGCGCTTCGTCGATCTTCTGCTGGCTGCCGAGACCGTCACAGGTGGGGCAGGCGCCGTGCGGATTGTTGAAGGAGAACAGCCGCGGCTCGATCTCGGGGATCGTGAAGCCCGAAACCGGGCAGGCGAATTTCTCCGAGAACAGGACGCGCTCATGGGTTTCGTTGAGCGACTTGTTGGCCGATCCGCCGGCCGCCGTCTCGGCTTCAGGAAGCGGTTTGTCGGCGAATTCCGCAATCGCCAAACCATCGGCGAGCGTCAGGCAGGTTTCCAGACTGTCGGCGAGGCGCGCGGCCATGTCCTCGCGTACCACCACGCGATCCACGACCACGTCGATATCGTGCTTGAACTTCTTGTCGAGCGCGGGCACGTCGGCGATCTCGTAAAACTCGCCGTCGACCTTCACGCGCTGAAAGCCCTTTTTCATCAGGTCGGCGAGTTCCTTGCGGTACTCGCCCTTCCGTCCGCGCACCATCGGCGCGAGGATATAGAGACGGCTGCCTTCCTCGAAAGCGAGCACGCGGTCCACCATCTGGCTCACCGTCTGGCTCTCGATCGGCAGGCCGGTCGCCGGTGAATAGGGAACGCCAACGCGCGCGAAAAGAAGGCGCATATAGTCGTAAATCTCGGTAACCGTGCCGACGGTCGAGCGGGGGTTCTTGCTCGTCGTCTTCTGCTCGATGGAGATGGCAGGCGACAGACCGTCGATCTGGTCGACATCCGGCTTTTGCATCATTTCCAGGAACTGGCGGGCATAGGCCGACAGGCTTTCCACGTAACGCCGCTGGCCTTCCGCGTAGA
The DNA here is from genome assembly GCA_002707605.1 of Hoeflea sp. Lineage (GTDB taxonomy): Bacteria > Pseudomonadota > Alphaproteobacteria > Rhizobiales > Rhizobiaceae > Pseudohoeflea. Next base: position 211,252 of record PANK01000001.1, on the reverse strand, counting down.
TCGTGTCGAAGGCGAGCGAAGACTTTCCCGATCCCGACAGGCCGGTCATCACGATCAGCTTGTCGCGCGGCAGGTCGAGATCCACGTTCTTGAGATTGTGCTCGCGGGCGCCGCGGATGGATATGGTCTTGAGATCGCTCATGAAGTCGCTCGCAGGCGTTAGTCTTGTATCTGATATGTCGGAAGATGCCGCAGAAGGCAGCATCATAGATAAGATGTTTTGTGCCGATGTCGAGGCATGGTGGTCATATCATGCCGCCGATTCGTTTCTGTCAGCATAGTTCAGCATCGAGAACATATAAAGAACATAGGGCTGTTTCGGCATACTCTCGTGCTTGCGGGAACGAAACCCTCTGCCGGCGGTTACGCAATCAACCCATTTTTCGATCTTGGCGGCGGGAGCACCAGAACAAACATGTCGGACAGCATTGCGAGCAGTGGCCTCGGCCATTCATCGAACCAGTCGGCCATGAGCGCCGCAGAAAAGCGCGTCGCGGTACTCACAGTCCTCTGTCTCTTCGGCTTCGCTGTATTGGCTGTTCTCGTCATGCTCGGGAAGGGCGACGATATCGATCGTCATCTTCTCCTCGAATTTCGACCCGGAGGGGCCGATGGTCCGCCTTTCGGGCCCGAGTGGTTTCGCGAGGCGGCTGCCGAATTCACCGCCCTGGGCGGTTACACAATTCTCTCCACCGTGGTCGTTCTGGTCTCTGTGACGTTGCTGACCTTCCGCAAGCGGGCAGCCGTTCTCTTTCTCCTCGCCTCGGTGGTGACCGGCAGCGCCGTTTCGACAGTGGCGAAACTTCTTTTCAATCGGTCCAGACCGGAAATCGTCGATCATCTTGCCGTGACGTTCACATCGAGCTTTCCGAGCGGCCACGCCATGGTGAGTGCCTTCACCTGGCTCACGCTGGCTGCCGTCGCCGTCCGTTTCGTGGAGAACGAGGCCACACGCGTCGTACTCGTCGGATCCGCAGTTATCCTGTCTCTGCTTATCGGGACCTCGCGGGTGTACCTGGGCGTTCACTGGCCGAGCGACGTTCTCGCAGGCTGGCTGTTCGGCGGAGGATGGGCAGGCATCTGCTGGCTGACGGCAAACCGCATCGCGCGGTCCACACACCGCAAACAAGAACTGGGAGAAGGCCAATGAGCTTATCGAGCGCGGGCAGCAAGGCCCTCGACATGTCGTCCGATCAACTCGTGTGGATGGCGCGCGCCGGATACGCCTCGCGCGGTGTCGTCTATCTGATCATTGGGTTTTTCGCCCTGCTTGCAGCCATTGGTTCTGGCGAGGCGCAAGGGTCGAAAGGCGCGCTGGAGAAACTGATGTCGCAGCCCGCCGGCGCGATCCTGATCGTCGCCATGATCATCGGGCTCATCGGCTATGTCGTGTGGCGACTGATCCAGGCCATCGGCGACGCTGATCAACACGGCACCGATGCCAAGGGCCTCGCCATCCGGGGTGGTCTTCTGGTGAGCGCACTGACCTACACCGCGCTCGCCATCTTCGCTGCCACCCAGCTTGGCATCGTTACCGGATCGAGCGACAGCGGCTCCGGCGGAGGCGGAGGCGGGTTTGCCCAGACCGTCGGCGGGTTTATCGGCTCGCAATGGGTGGCGACCGGTCTGTCGATCATCTTCGTCTGCGTCGGGATCGCTCACTGGTACAAGGCGCTTACCGGCAAGTTCAAGGAGCACTTCGCTGCCTCCGAAGACAAGATGAAGATCATCACGCCGATCTCGACGATCGGCCTCTGTGCGCGCGGTACCGTGTTCTTCATCTTGGCCTTCATGCTTTTCTACCGTGGCCTGACGGCGGGCGAAGAGGGCGGTTCGACGCCGGGTATGAAGGATGCGCTCAAGTTTATTCAGGAACTGCCGATGGGCGATATCCTGTTGGGCGCGATGGCGGTGGGTATCGGCCTGTTTGCCCTCTACTCCTTCTGTGAAGCGATTTGGCGCAAGGTTGACGTGGAGGAGGGCACCTGAGCGGTGTCTTCCAGCTGAACCGGCGGTGCGGCGCTTGATATTTCCGGTGATATAGAACATAGATAGAACAAAGGGCGGCGCATGCAATCGCCAATTCGCTTGTGGATTGTTGCTCAGCAGCAAGCCATCGCGTTCCGGCTCGTCTATGCTGGCGCAAATTCAGCGGAGGGCGACCTCTCCGCCAAACACGTATATCTGGAGTTCTCGTCATGGCAGGCAGCGTCAACAAGGTCATTCTGGTCGGAAATCTCGGCGCGGATCCTGAAATCCGCCGCACGCAGGACGGTCGGCCCATCGCGAACCTCTCGGTCGCCACCTCGGAAAGCTGGCGCGACCGCAACAGCGGCGAGCGTCGCGAGAAGACGGAATGGCACCGCGTGGTGATCTTCTCCGAAGGTCTCTGCAAGGTCGCGGAAAACTATCTCCGCAAGGGTTCGAAGGTCTATATCGAAGGTCAGCTTCAGACCCGCAAATGGCAGGACCAGAACGGCCAGGACAAGTATTCGACCGAAATCGTCCTGCAGGGCTTCAACTCGACGCTGACCATGCTTGATGGCCGCGGTGACGGCGAAGGTGCCGGTGGCGGTTCGCGCGGCGGCATGGGCGGTGGTGGCGGTTACGACGACCGCGGCGGCTATGATGATCGTGGCGGCTCGGGTGGCGGTCAGAAATCCGGCGGCGGCTCCGGCGGCGGTTTCTCGCGTGATCTCGACGACGATATCCCGTTCTGAGGAACGGCAGCGTACGTCATGACGGGGAGGGCGCTCCGTGAGCGAGCCTGAGAAGGATGAAAAGGGCGGCGGAATAGGCTCCGCCGTTCAACCCGTCGGTACGTCCGAACCAAATCCGCCCGTGCGCGGCATTCCGCAGTGGCGGATCATGCTCGCGCATGTGATGGATTTCTTCACGACATTCTTCGGCTTCGGCTTCCTGCTTGCCGCCCTGACGGGTGGCATCAATGAGGGCGGCTTCAAGCTCGAGGGGGTTCCCGCCTTCCTGTGCTTTGGCCTGATCGCCGCCTATTTCTGGATCGGCACCCAATATGCAGGTGGCACGATCTGGCAGCGGATCCTGCGCACACGTCGCTGATGGCGCAGCGGATATCCAACATTGCCCTGGTCGTTCGCGACTATGACGAGGCCATCGCCTTTTATTGCGACACGCTCGGCTTCGCGCTTCTGGAAGACTCCTATCAGCCTGAACAGGGCAAGCGCTGGGTCGTCGTCCGTCCGCAGGGTGCTGGCGACGGCACGTGCATCGTTCTCGCCCGCGCATCAAAGCCCGAACAGGAAGCCTTCATCGGCAACCAGGCGGGCGGTCGCGTCTTCATGTTCCTGGCGACCGACGATTTCGAGCGCGATCACGCGCTCTACCGGTCGCGCGGTGTCGAATTCGTCCGCGAGCCGAAGGTGATGGACTACGGAACCGTCGCCGTCTTCCGCGATCTCTACGGGAATTTGTGGGATCTGGTTCAGTTCGCCGCCGGCCATCCGCTCTCTATCGACGGTTGACGGCTCAGGCGAAGAAGTATTGCTTCAGTCCGTCCACCACGAACTGCACAGACAGCGCTGCCAGCAACACGCCGAGCAGACGCGTGAGGATGGCTCGGCCGGTGCTGCCCAACCATTTGTCCACGCGATCAGCGATCATCAGGGTGAGTACCAGAACGGCTGCGGCGACCAGAAGAACGCCGATCAGTCCAAGACGCTCGACCGGCGCCGAGAATGTGCCCGCAAGCAGGATGACGGCCGAAATCGCGCCGGGGCCCGCAATCAGCGGAATGGCGAGCGGGAAGACCGAGACGTTGGCGATGTGATCCTGCGTGACCGCCCGTTCCGCACTCTTCTCGTGTCGTTCGTGCCGTTTTTCGAAGATCATCTCGAAGGCAATGACGAAGAGAAGAATGCCGCCCGCAATACGGAAGGCTTCGAGCGAAATACCGAGCGCCTTGAGGATCGCGGAGCCGGTCAGTGCGAAGACGACAAGAATGCCGGTTGCCAGAATGACACCGCGCAGCGCGGCCTGGATGCGCTCGGCTCGCGTCATGCCGGTCGTCAGCCCGAGAAAGATGGCAGCCAGACCAGGCGGATCGTACATCACGATGATAGTCACGAAGGCGCTGACGAGGCTGTCGAAGGTCATGCGTGCGGCTTCCCGGATGGCTGGTTTCACCTATCCCTAGGCGACGATCCCTCAAAGGGAAACCCTCGGCCGGGAAAACCTTGGAAAAGAGGTTCGGAAAACTGCCCCAAATTGGCGGTAGCCAAGCGTTTCCGCTATACAGTTGCCAGTGATTCTGAAATGGAATGTGACCTGACTTGACCGACCAGACGAATGGTGGCGCAAAGCCGCCGGCACCGGGTATCGAACCGGTCTCGATCATTGAGGAGATGCAGCGCTCCTATCTCGATTACGCCATGAGCGTGATCGTGTCGCGCGCGCTGCCTGACGTGCGTGACGGGCTCAAGCCGGTTCACCGCCGTATTCTCTATGCATCCCACGAGAGCGGTTACCACTGGAACCGCAAATATGTGAAATCGGCACGGCCGGTCTCCGACGTGATGGGTAAGTACCACCCGCACGGCGACCAGTCGATTTACGATGCGATGGTCCGCATGGCCCAGCATTGGTCTATGGGCGCGATGCTCATCGACGGGCAGGGCAACTTCGGTTCGATCGACGGCGATCCGCCTGCGGCCATGCGTTACACCGAGGCGCGCCTGTCCAAGCTCGCCCACGAGATGCTCGAGGATATCGACAAGGATACTGTCGATTTCCAGGAAACTTACGACAATTCGGGATCCGAGCCGAAGGTGCTTCCGGCGCGTTTCCCGAACATGCTGGTCAATGGCGGCGGCGGCATCGCTGTCGGCATGGCGACCAACATCCCGACCCATAACCTGGTTGAAGTCTGCGACGCCACGATGGCGATCATGGACAATCCGTCGATCGATCTGCTCGAACTCATGCAGATCATCCCGGGTCCGGATTTCCCGACCGGCGGCATCATTCTCGGTCGCACCGGCATCCGCTCGGCCTTCGAGACGGGTCGCGGCTCCGTGGTCATCCGCGGCAAGGTTCACGTCGAGCCGATGCGCGGCGACCGCGAGGCGATCATCATCACCGAGGTTCCCTATCAGGTGAACAAGGCGGCGATGATCGAGAAGATGGCCGAATTGGTGCGCGACAAGCGTATCGAGGGCATTTCCGACCTGCGTGACGAATCCGATCGTCAGGGCTATCGCGTCGTCATCGAACTCAAGCGCGACGCCGTTGCCGACGTCATCATCAACCAGCTTTACCGCTACACGCCGCTGCAGACTTCGTTCGGGGTCAACATGGTGGCGCTCAACGGCGGCAAACCGGAACTGATGAACCTGATGGACGTGCTCAAGGCGTTCATCTCGTTCCGCGAGGAAGTGGTAACCCGGCGCACGAAATACCTGCTGCGCAAGGCCCGCGAACGTGCCCACGTCTTGGTCGGTCTGGCGATCGCAGTCGCCAATATCGACGAAGTGATCCACCTGATCCGCCATGCGCCCGATCCGCAGACGGCGCGCGAGCAGTTGATGACCCGCCGCTGGCCGGCCAAGGACGTCGAGCCGCTGATCCTGCTCATCGACGACCCGCGTCACCGCATCAACGAGGACGGCACCTACAACCTCTCCGAGGAACAGGCGCGTGCCATTCTCGAACTGCGCCTGTCGCGCCTGACCGCACTGGGCCGTGACGAGATCGGCGACGAGCTCAACACGATCGGCGAGGAGATCAAAGACTATCTCGATATTCTCGGCTCGCGCATTCGCGTTCAGCAGATCATCAAGGACGAACTCATCGCCGTGCGCGACGAGTTCGGCGTGCCGCGCCGTACCGAGATCACCGAAGGTGGTCCGGACATGGACGACGAGGATCTGATCGCACGCGAGGATATGGTCGTGACCGTGTCGCACGCCGGTTACATCAAACGCGTTCCGCTCGCCACCTACAGGGCGCAGCGTCGCGGCGGAAAGGGCCGCTCCGGCATGGCGACCCGCGACGAGGATTTCGTCACCCGTCTGTTCGTTGCCAATACCCATACGCCGGTTCTGTTCTTCTCCTCCCGTGGCATTGTCTACAAGGAGAAGGTGTGGCGCCTGCCGATCGGCACGCCGCAGTCACGCGGCAAGGCGCTCATCAACATGCTGCCGCTGGAGCAGGGTGAACGTATCACCTCCATCATGCCGTTGCCGGAGGATGAGGACAGCTGGGCCAACCTCGACGTGATGTTCGCCACGACCCGTGGCACCGTCCGCCGCAACAAGCTGTCCGACTTCGTCCAGGTCAACCGCAACGGCAAGATCGCGATGAAGCTCGACGACACGGACTCGATCCTCAACGTCGAGACCTGCAGCGACGCCCATGATGTTCTGCTGACGACGGCGCTGGGCCAGTGCATCCGCTTCTCGGTCGGTGACGTCCGTGTCTTCGCGGGCCGCAATTCGGTCGGTGTGCGCGGAATCTCGCTGGGTTCGGACGATTCGCTCATCTCGATGACCATCGTCCACCACGTCGATGCCGAGCCTTGGGAGCGCGCTGCCTATCTTCGCCGTGCCACCGCCGAGCGTCGCGCCGTCACCGGCGAGGACGTGGAGGATGTGGCGCTCGTGGGCGAGGACGCCGCGGAAGGCGAACTCACCAACGAGCGTTACGAGGAGCTCAAGGAGCGCGAGGAGTTCATCCTCACAGTTTCCGAAAAGGGCTACGGCAAGCGCTCGTCGAGCTACGATTTCCGTACCTCGGGACGCGGCGGCAAGGGTATCCGTGCCACCGATACCTCGAAGACCGCGGAAATCGGACCGCTGATCGCCTGCTTCCCGGTCGATGCCGGCGACCAGATCATGATGGTCTCCAATGGCGGCCAGGTGATCCGGACCCCTGTGGGTCAGATCCGCATGGCAAGTCGCGCCACAAAGGGTGTGACGATCTTCAATACGGCCAAGGATGAGCGTGTCGTCTCCGTCGACCGTATCCGCGAGCCGGAAGAGGAAGCCGCAGCCGAGGACGGCGAGGAGCTGATCGTGGACGGTGATGCACCTGTAGAAGGTGCTGAAAGCCTGGATGCGGGCGAAGCGCCGGACCAGAGTCCTGAGGTGCCCGGCGAGGAATAGGCTTCAGATCAAGCCCAGACGAAAAAAGGCCCGGCGTTAGCGTCGGGCCTTTTCCGTGATGCGTACCGTCTGGCGGCGCTCGCTCATGCTGTTGCGCATGGCAGCAAATGTGAGGCCGCTGAAGAGGACCAGGAAAAGGACGGTGATGACGGTAAGTGCTTCAAACATGGCAGTTCCCCCGTTTCTCGTTTTGAACCGTGCAAGAAAGTATGAGGCCATGAGCCTGAACGAATTCTGAACGTACATTCCAAACATTTCCAGTACCTTCGCGGTGCTTGATAGCCGTCGGCCGCCGTGCGACACATAAGCTGCAAAGGGAGTACACATGCGCACAGGCTATCTGGCGGGGTCTTTCGACCCCATGACGAACGGACATCTCGACGTTCTGGTGCAGGGTCTCAATCTCTGCGACAAGGTCGTGATAGGGGTCGGAATTTCGGCGACCAAGAAGCCGATGTTTTCGGCTGAAGAGCGCGAAAGGCTGATCTTTGCCTCGCTTGCGGAAGTCCTTCCCCATCGCGTCGATGACGTCACGGTCGAGACCTTTTCCGAGCTTACGGTCACCGCCGCGCAGAAGGCAGGCGCCTCTATCATTCTGCGTGGCCTGCGCGACGGCACCGATTTCGATTACGAGATGCAGATTGCGGGCATGAACGCCGAAATGGCGCCGGACCTGCAGACCGTCTTCCTGCCCGCGCGCGCCTCTAACCGCCACATCACCGCCACGCTTGTCAGGCAAATCGCCGGAATGGGAGGCGATGTGAGCCCGTTCGTGCCGAAACCGGTCGATGCGGCAATAAGGGCGGGGCGCGAATAGGAACAGATCCTTCGCGCCGCCCGCACTGGTCATGCGCCTGAAAGCGTTGCCATTGCCATCCGCCGTCCCATGTGCCAAACGCAATCGCCGGTCTCCGGCGTCTACAGGGAGTTTTCTCACGTGTTCAAGCATTTCGCCGCTTCAGCGGTTCTCGCCGCAGGTATTTTCGCGACCAGCCTGGCCGCTGCAGCCGACCGCATCACGATCGAATTGAAGGACGGCCCGGTCGTCATCGAGTTGAACGACAAGGCCCCCGAACACGCTGCCCGCATCAAGGCGCTCGCCGAAGCCGGTGAATACGACAATGTCGCCTTTCACCGCGTGATCGACGGCTTCATGGCGCAGACCGGCGACGTCGAGTTCGGCGACATGGAGAACGGCTATCAGGCGAACCGCGCCGGCACCGGCGGTTCTTCGCAGCCTGACCTCAAGGCCGAGTTCACCGACCAGCCCTTCGAACGCGGCACCGTCGGCATGGCGCGCGCCCAGAACCCGGATTCGGCCAACTCGCAGTTTTTCATCATGTTCGACGAGGGCTCGTTCCTCAACGGCCAGTACACGGTCGTTGGACATGTCGTCTCCGGCATGGAAAATGTCGACAAGATCAAGCGCGGTGATCAGGCCGCCAATGGAATGGTCGAAAATCCCGACCGCATGATCAAGGTGACCGTGGGCGGCTGATACCCCGCTTCCGGCAAACAGGAGAGCCCAATGGCCGAAATCAAGGATCCCGAAAACACGCTTCTCATGGAAACCACGAAAGGCAACGTGGTCATCGAGATGTTCCCCGATCTGGCCCCCGGCCACGTGGACCGGATCAAGGAGCTTGCGCGCGAAGGAGCCTATGACGGCGTCGTCTTCCACCGCGTCATCGACGGCTTCATGGCGCAGACAGGCGACGTCAAGTTCGGCAAGTCGGGTGGTTCGTCCTTCGATCCGCGCCGCGCCGGCATGGGCGGTTCGGACAAGCCGGACCTGAAGGCCGAGTTCTCCAACATGAACCACGCCCGCGGCGTTTGCTCCATGGCGCGCGCCCAGAACCCGAACTCGGCCAACTCGCAGTTCTTCATCTGCTTCGAAGACGCCGGTTTCCTCAACCGTCAGTACACGGTCTGGGGTCAGGTCGTCGAAGGTATGGAAAACATAGACCAGATCAAGCGAGGCGAGCCTGTCGCCGATCCCGACAAGATCGTATCGCTGAAGGTCGCCGCCGACGCCTGATCGGCCTGATTGAGACACTGGACGCGGCGGCGGGAAACCGGACCGCCGCGTCTTTTATTCCGGGAACTGACCAGTGCGCGTCGATCTTTTCGATTTCGATCTCCCTGAGGACAATATCGCGCTTCGCCCAGCGAACCCGCGCGACAGCGCAAAGCTGCTGTCGGTCAAACCCGATGGCACACTCGACGATCTCGTCGTTCGCGATCTGCCGTCGCTGTTGCAGCCCGGCGATGCGCTCGTCTTCAACGATACACGCGTCATTCCCGCCCAGCTCGAAGGCTGGCGCATCCGCGGCGAGAACCGCTCGCGTATCTCCGCAACTTTGCACATGCGCGCCGGTCCCGACACTTGGCTTGCCTTTGTCCGTCCCGCCAAGCGTGTCAGCGAAGGCGACCGGCTGTCTTTCGGCGACGACAACCCGGCTTGCGACCAAGGCAGCTTGCTGGCAACCGCGGGACCGCGTGGAAACCGCGGCGAGTTCGAACTGCGCTTCGATCTCTCCGGTCCGGCCTTGGACCAGGCGATCATGACCGCCGGCCATATTCCGCTTCCCCCATACATTGCCTCGAAGCGCGCGGAAGACGAGCGCGACCGCGCCGATTACCAGACGATCTACGCCCGAGAGGAAGGCGCTGTCGCCGCACCCACCGCGGGCCTTCATTTCACACCGGAGCTGTTCGCGGCCCTCGAAGCACGCGGCATTTCCCGCCATTTCGTCACGCTCCATGTGGGGGCGGGCACCTTCCTGCCGGTCAAGGCCGACGACACCGACGATCACCGCATGCATTCGGAAATCGGTCATGTCTCGGACGAGGTCGCGCACGCGTTGAACGAAACCCGCGCGAAAGGCGGACGGATCGTTTCGGTCGGCACCACTTCGCTACGCCTCCTCGAGAGTGCTGCGTCTGAAGATGGTGTCATTCATCCATGGTCCGGAGCCACCGACATCTTCATCACGCCCGGCTACGCCTTCCGCGCGGTCGATCTGCTGATGACCAATTTCCACCTGCCGCGTTCGACGCTCTTCATGCTGGTTTCGGCCTTTTCCGGCTCTGAAACGATGAAGGCGGCCTACGCGCATGCGATTGAAAACAATTACCGTTTCTATTCCTACGGCGATTCGAGCTTGCTAGAGAGGGCGCCCTGATGAGCGCGAGTGAATTCGGCTTCAAGGTCACTGCCACCGATGGCGCGGCCCGTCGCGGCACCGTCTCCATGCCGCGTGGCGAAATTCGCACGCCAGCCTTCATGCCGGTCGGAACCGGGGGCACCGTCAAGGCCATGTATATGGAGCAGGTGCGCGATCTTGGCGCGGACATTATCCTTGGCAACACCTACCACCTGATGCTGCGCCCCGGAGCCGAGCGCGTGTCCAAACTCGGTGGTCTCCACACCTTCGCCCGCTGGGAGCGTCCGATCTTGACCGATTCCGGCGGGTTTCAGGTCATGTCGCTCGCAGGATTGCGGAAAGTCACGGAGCAGGGCGTGACGTTCCAGTCGCATATCGACGGGCGTAAGCACGAGATGAGCCCGGAACGTTCGATCGAGATCCAGGGATTGCTGGATTCCGATATCCAGATGCAGCTCGATGAGTGCGTTCGCCTGCCGGCTTCTCCCGAGGAAATCGAACGCGCCATGGAAATGTCCGTGCGCTGGGCGGACCGCTGCAAGACGGCCTTTGGCACCCAGCCGGGGAAGGCGATGTTCGGCATCGTGCAGGGCGGCGATATCCCGGCCCTGCGCGAGCGCTCGGCAAACGCGCTCGTTGACCTCGACCTCAAGGGCTATGCTGTCGGTGGCCTGGCCGTCGGCGAGCCGCAGGAAGTCATGCTCGACATGCTCGAGGTCACCTGTCCGCTGCTGCCTGAGAACAAGCCGCGCTACCTGATGGGTGTCGGCACACCGGATGATCTACTCAAATCGGTCGCGCGCGGCATCGACATGTTCGACTGCGTGATGCCGACGCGCGCCGGCCGTCATGGTCTGGCGTTTACCCGCTTCGGCAAGATCAACCTGAAGAACGCCCGCCACGCCGACGATCCGCGGCCGCTTGACCCGGAAAGCGATTGCCCCGCGGCGCGCGACTATTCCCGCGCCTATCTGCACCATCTGGTCCGGTCCAACGAGATTTTGGGCATGATGCTGCTGACCTGGGTGAATTTGGCCTATTACCAGCACCTGATGGCTGGCGTTCGCGCAGCTATCGAGGCGGGGAACTATGCTGATTTCTGTGCCAGGACGCAGGCGGACTGGGAGAAGGGCGACATACCGCCCGTATAGTCTCTCAGGTCTGCGGCAGCGCGGATTTGACCAGCGACACGCCGCGGATTTTCATGGTGCCATCCGGTTGCCGTTCCATCAGGTAAATGGCGGTATAGTCCTGCCCGTCGGGTCCGGCAATCAGCACTTCCTGGATGACGCCGCCGCCCGGGACCTCCCGCGCGCGGCCGAATGCGTAATTGCCGGGCCGGTAGACCGGGCCGTATCCGTTCCTCACCATCTTACCGAATTGCTCAACGGTCGGAAATATCTCCTTGATAGAGGGCGCGGCATAGGCGTAGGCGCCCTCGATATCGCCGCGGAGGAAAGAGGTGATCTGGTTCTCGATCACCATCTGCGACATCTCGATCGGCTCCTGCGCGTAAGCAGGGAGCGGCTGGAACGACGCGAGCATCATGATGCTCATGGCGAGTGCTGGCAGATGGGGAAGTCGCGGCATGTTTCGTCCTCCTCGTTTGAAGAATAGGACGCAGCGCGCAGATGGAAAGTTTCAATCGATCGAGCGGGCCTCGATGGCGCGCGCAATATCGTCGGCATCCTTAAGCGTCCGCACCACGAGTGGCACCAGCAGCGCGACAATGCTGCGGTCGAGCCCGCGGGCGCGTTGCGCATCGCGAATATCATGGAACTGGTCGCGCAGCCGGGGGATGAAACGGATGGTCATGGCGATCGCCAGCGCGATCTTTTCGCGTGGCACCCAAGCGGGCGCGTAGGCGAGACCTGCCATAAGCCCGTCAACCAGCTCGCTCACCTTCGTCGTCAGCGTCAGCAACGTGGCGGCGAGGATCAGGACGGCGAAACGCAACACGACATAGGTCGCGAGCCAAACGTCGGCGAGGTAGAGCTGGGCAAGAAACAGGATGGCGAAGATGATCAAGACGGGCCTGAGCGCGCGCCAGGCATGACCCGGTTTGAGATGGGCCAGCCAGTAGCCAACGAAGACGAATGCCGTCGCGAGGGCCAGCACCGGCCATGTGTCGATGACGAAGACAATCGTGGAGAGCACAAGCAGCAGGAGAAGCTTCACGCCGGGATGCGTCCGATGAACGACTGTGTCGCCCCGCACATATAGATCGGTGATCATGCCGAGCCCCCACGATATCGCGCGATCACGGTCCCGGGATCAGCATCGGCCGCAATGCCTCCCTCCTCGATCAGGATGACCCTGTCGAAATCCTTGAGAAGATCGAGATCGTGGGTGACAAGAACCACATGCTCGTCGAGCGCATCAATGGCCGCTTTGACGGCCTTCGCATTCCACAGGTCGAGGAGAGTTGTGGGTTCATCGAAGACGATCAGCTTCGGGCGCATCACCAGAACACCCGCGAGTGCCACCAGCTGCTTTTCGCCGCCGGAGAGCTCGTGCGTGAAACGTTCGGCGAGATGCGCGATGCCGAACCGATTAAGTGCGGCGTCAATGCGTGCCTGCCGTTCGTCCTCCGGGAGCTTGAGGTTCTTCAGCCCGAATTCGAGGTCTTCCGAGACGATCGGGTAGACGATCTGGTTGTCCGGGTTCTGGAAGACGAAGCCGACATTGCGACGCAGGTCTTTCGGCTCATCCGATCCCGCAAACCGCACAGCGCCCTTGGTCGGTTTCTCCAGACCGTTCAGCAGCCTTGCAAAGGTGCTTTTGCCCGACCCGTTGCGACCGATGATCCCGATGCGCCGCTCGCCGAGTTCGACCGACACATCTTTCAGGATGTGCCGGCCGGCTTTTTCGATCGAGACGGAATTGAGCGTGATCATCGGTCGATGCCCGCTGCAATCACGCGGCCGAGCGGCTGCCCAACAGCGGATATGAGCGCTTCACAGTCACGATCACCAGTGCGGAAATGACGGCCTTGAGAATGTCGCCGGGAATGAAAGGCGCCGAGCCTGTTAGTGCCTGCATGACGGAGACCTTGGCGACGACGGCGCTCCACGGAACACCGATCGCATAGAGGACGACCACGCCGCCGACGATGCAGATCAGCGCCGCGGTGAAGATGTTGAGGCGATCCCAGAACCGCTCGGTCAGATATCCGATCACGAAAGCGGCGACGATCCAGCCGAAAATATAACCGGCCGTGGGGCCGAAGAACACGCCGAAACCGCCGCGTCCGCCGGACAGGAGCGGCAGTCCGAGTGCGACGAGAAGAACGAAGAGAGCAAGGGCAAGACTGCCGCGCTTCGCGCCAAGCACGCCGCCAGCCAGCATCGCGCCCATGGATTGTGCCGTGATCGGCACGCCGATGACCGGCAGCCAGATCGGCGGAAACAGCGCCAGCGCGGCGACGATGGCTGCAAAAAGGGCGATATAGACGATATCACGGGTTTCCATGGTCGACAGCTCTCCGAGTAAACCAACATCTGATGCCCCGCGCCACGCGGCGCAGAGGCGCTAGGATGGTTATAGGAAGCTGCCGGGCATTGGTAGCCCGGAGTTTTTTCGTCGCGGCCTTCCTGCGAAGATAGGCCTCGCTGTGCACACCCGAGACGCAATGGCTATAAAATTTGCACAACGGTTGTCGGAAATCGCGCATTGAATTGCAATTGGAATGATCGCAAGCTGCGGGAAATCAAACTCCAAGGGAGGTACGTTCATGTCCGAACTCACTCATTACATCGGCGGAAAGCACGTCAATGGCACATCCGGCCGCTTTGCCGACGTCTATAATCCGGCAACCGGCGAAGTGCAGGCGAAGACGCCGCTCGCCAGCAAGTCCGAGCTCGATGCAGCCGTTGCCAACGCGGCTGCCGCACAGCCGGCCTGGGCGGCCCTGAACCCTCAGAAGCGCGCCCGTGTGCTGATGAAGTTCGTGGACCTGCTTCACCGTGACATGGACAAGCTGGCCGAAGCGCTGTCAAGCGAACACGGAAAGACCATTCCGGACGCCAAGGGCGACGTGATCCGTGGTCTTGAAGTAGCGGAATTCTGCTTTGGCGCGCCGCATCTCCTGAAGGGCGAGTTCACCGAAGGGGCCGGCCCCGGCATCGACATGTATTCGCTGCGTCAGCCGCTCGGCGTCGTCGCCGGCATCACGCCCTTCAACTTCCCGGCCATGATCCCGATGTGGAAGTTCTGCCCGGCAATCGCCGCAGGCAACGCCTTTATCCTGAAGCCATCGGAGCGCGATCCGTCCGTGCCGCTTATGCTCGCCGAATTGATGACCGAAGCCGGTCTGCCGGACGGCATCCTCAACGTCGTCAACGGTGACAAGGAATCGGTCGACGCGATCCTCGATCATGAGGTCATTCAGGCCGTTGGCTTCGTCGGCTCGACGCCGATTGCCGAATACATCTATTCCCGCGGTTGCGCCAACGGCAAACGCGTTCAGTGNTTCGGCGGCGCGAAAAACCACATGATCATCATGCCGGACGCCGACATGGATCAGGCCGTCGACGCGCTGATCGGCGCCGGCTACGGTGCTGCCGGCGAGCGCTGCATGGCGATTTCGGTTGCGGTTCCCGTGGGTGAAGAAACCGCAGACCGTCTGGTCGAAAAGCTCGCGCCGCGCGTCGAATCGCTCAAGATTGGCCCGTACACCGCAGGCAACGACGTCGATTTCGGCCCGCTCGTCACGGCTCAGGCCCGTGAGCGCGTGCTCGGCCTCGTCAATTCCGGTGTGGAGCAGGGTGCGGAACTGGTGGTCGACGGCCGCGAATTCTCCATGCAGGGCTACGAGAACGGATACTTCATCGGCGGCTGCCTCTTCGACCGCGTCACCCGCGACATGGACATCTACAAGCAGGAAATCTTCGGTCCGGTGCTGTCCGTCGTCCGCGCCAAGGATTATGAAGATGCAATCAGCCTGCCGATGGAACACGAATACGGTAACGGCACCGCGATCTTCACCCGCGACGGCGATGCGGCCCGCGACTTCGTCAGCCGCATCAATATCGGCATGGTCGGCGTCAACGTTCCGATCCCGGTTCCGCTCGCCTACCACACCTTCGGCGGCTGGAAGAAATCCGGCTTCGGCGACCTGAACCAGCACGGGCCCGATGCGTTCCGCTTCTATACGCGCACCAAGACCGTGACCTCGCGCTGGCCGTCGGGTATCAAGNATGGTGCCGAATTCGTCATTCCGACGATGAGGTAATTATCCGCGCGGAATAGATGGTATCCGGCGCGGAGAGGGAGCCCGCGCCGGAACAGCGACACGACAAGAGGAGGTCGTCCATGGATTTCGCCATGACCGAGGAACAAAGTGCCATATTCGATATGGCGCGTGACTTCGGTGCAGAGAAAATCGCCCCCTTCGCCCACCAGTGGGAGAAGGATGGCACCATGCCCCGCGAAATTTTCGCCGAACTGGCAGCCCTCGGTTTCGGCGCGATCTACGTGCCGGAGGAAGACGGTGGAACGGGCCTGACCCGGCTCGATTCGACGCTGATCTTCGAAGCCCTATCCATGGCCTGTCCTTCGGTCGCCGCCTTCCTCTCGATCCACAACATGTGCACCTGGATGGTCGCCAAATGGGGATCGGACGCGGTCAAGGCCGAATGGCTCGCAAAGCTCGTCTCGATGGAGACGATAGCCTCCTACTGCCTCACCGAACCGGGTTCGGGCTCCGATGCCGCGGCCCTCAAGACCAAGGCCGCCCGTGACGGTGACGACCTCGTCCTGAATGGCTCCAAGGCCTTCATTTCCGGCGGCGGCTATTCCGATCTCTATGTCGTCATGTGCCGGACCGGCGGCGAGGGCGCAGGCGGCATATCCGCCGTCCTCGTTCCCGACGGGACGGACGGTATCTCCTTCGGCGCCAAGGAAGACAAGATGGGTTGGCGCGCGCAGCCGACATCCGTCGTGCAGTTCGATGACTGCCGCGTTCCCGCAGGCAATCTCCTGGGCGAGGAGGGGGCGGGCTTCAAATATGCCATGGGCGGGCTCGATGGCGGACGGCTCAACATTTCAGCCTGCGCACTCGGCGGGGCCCAGACCGCGCTCGACAAGGCGCTCGCCTATATGGGCGAACGGCAGGCATTCGGCAAAACCATCGACAGTTTCCAGGCTTTGCAGTTTCGCTTGGCCGACATGGAGATCGAACTCCAGGCCGCGCGCACCTTCCTGCGTCAGGCCGCCTGGAAGCTCGATACCAAGGCACCGGATGCAACCAAGTTCTGTGCCATGGCCAAGCGCCTCGTGACGGACACCGCTTTCGACGTGGCGAACCAGTCGCTGCAATTGCATGGCGGCTATGGCTATCTTGCGGATTACGGCGTGGAGAAGATCGTGCGCGATCTTCGCGTCCACCAGATCCTCGAAGGCACCAACGAGATCATGCGGCTGATCGTGTCCCGTGCGCTCCTGAAGGAACGAGACATATGAGCGCCGGCGACGACATCCTCCTGCGCGTGGAAGGTCGTGTCGGCCACGCCACGCTCAATCGCCCGAAGGCGCTCAACGCGCTCTCCTATGACATGGCCATGGCCCTCGAAAGGGCGCTCGACGACTGGCGCGACGACCCCGCCGTCGACATGGTGCTGATCGACGCCGAAGGCGAAAAGGCGTTTTGCGCGGGCGGCGATATCAACGCGCTTTATTCAACCGGCAAGACCGGTAATTTCGACTACGCCCGTACTTTCTGGGCCGACGAGTACCGTCTCAACGCCAAGATCGCTGCCTTTCCCAAACCCTATGTCGCGCTGATGGATGGGATCGTCATGGGCGGTGGCGTGGGGGTTTCCGCCCACGGATCACACCGGATCGTCACAGAGAAAACCATGCTCGCCATGCCCGAATGCGGCATCGGTCTAATCCCCGATGTCGGCGGCACCTGGCTACTTGCCCACGCTCCCGGTCGGATTGGCGAATATCTCGGCCTGACCGGCGCGCGGATCGGCGCTGCCGACGCGATGTATGCAGGCTTTGCCGACACTTTTGTACCGTCGGACAAGCTCGATGCGCTGAAAGCTCGGCTCCTCGCGACTGGCGACGTGTCATGCATCACCGAGTTTGCCGCTCAGCCGCCGGCAGGGGATCTGGCAAACATCGCGAACGAGATTGAAACAGCGTTCTCCGGCAGCTCAATACCGGAGATTGCTGACGCTCTCGGCGACATGGATGCGGAATGGGCCGGCAAGGCCGCAAAGGCCATCGACCGGGGTTCGCCGATCTCTCTCGCCTGTACGCTGGAAATGGTGCGCGCTGCCCGCGACGATAGGTCGGTGGCCGATTCGCTCAAACGCGAATACCGTTTCGTCTCGCGCTGCATGGAGCACGGCGATTTTCTTGAAGGTGTCCGCGCGGCGATCATCGACAAGGATCGCAATCCGGTATTTGCTGGCGCGAGCAAGGAAGTGCCAGCCGAGAGAGTGGCACAGATGCTGGCACCGCCTCCAGGTGGGGATATTGAAATACCGGTCTGAGGAATGCCGGAAAGGGAGGATTTTTCATGAAGATCGGATTTATCGGGCTCGGTAACATGGGCGCGCCGATGGCGGCTAACCTCGTCAAAGCGGGGCATGAGGTTACCGGCTTCGACGTGGCGGGCGTCACCGTCGAGGGCGTGACAATGACGGCCTCTGCACCGGATGCGGTCAGGGGCATGGAAGCGGTGATTACCATGCTGCCCAATGGCGGTATCCTGCGCTCGGTCTACGAGGAGATCGTCTCCTCCGGAGAGAAGGGCGCCGTCTTCATCGATTGTTCGACTGTGGACGTCGAAAGCGCCCGTTTGGCTCATGAGATGGCGAATGATGCCGGCCTCCTCTCGGTCGATGCTCCTGTTTCGGGCGGGATCGGTGGCGCCGGTGCCGGCACGCTCACATTCATGGCGGGTGGTTCTGAAGAGGCGTTCGCCAAGGCGGCGCCGTTGTTCGAAATCATGGGCCAGAAGACCGTTCACTGCGGCGAGGCCGGTGCCGGGCAGGCGGCCAAGATCTGCAACAACATGATCCTCGGCATTTCGATGATCGGCGTCTGCGAAGCCTTCTCGCTCGCCGACAAGCTGGGCCTCGATCGTCAGAAGATGTTCGACGTCGTCTCCACGTCTTCCGGTTCGTGCTGGTCGGTCAATACCTATTGCCCCGCGCCGGGCATCGGGCCTACAAGCCCTTCGGACAATGATTACAAACCCGGATTCGCATCCGAACTCATGCTCAAGGATCTGACCTTGTCACAACAGGCCGCCGACGCAGTCGATGCGCCGACGCCGATGGGCCAGCGAGCAGCCGAACTCTATGGCGAGTTCGTCGAGAACGGTGGCCGGGGCAGGGACTTTTCCGCCATGCTGCCATGGTTCGAAGGCAAGGGCAGAAACAGCTGAACCGAGCATGCCGATGACATCCCGACTGACGCTTCTCGGCACCAAGGGCGGCCCCGCCATCAGGCCGGGCGGCCCGTCCCCCACGTCTTCACTTCTCGAATTGGCCGGCCGCAGGATCGTCGTCGATTGCGGACTTGGCGTCGCGCGCGGTCTTGTCGATGCGGGCATGAAGCTCGGCGAGCTAGACCTCATCTTCATCACCCACCTCCACTCCGACCATGTTCTTGAACTGGGGCCCCTGATCCACACGGCGTGGACGGCAGGTCTGAGCAGTCCCGTGAAGGTCTTCGGTCCGGTTGGCACGGCAGATGTGTGGTTGCATTTCTGTGCCTCGCTCTCATACGACATCGAGACCCGGATCGACGATGAGGGACGCCCTGATATTCGCGACCTCGTCACCGTTCTCGAATATGGCGAGGGCGAAGTGCTGTCGGAAGCCGGACTGACGGTGTCAGCATTGCGCGTGGATCATCCGCCGGTCACCGACTGCTTTGCACTGAAATTCGAGGCGGAGGGCAAATCTGTCGTCTTTTCAGCCGATACCGCCTTCTTTCCGCCCCTCGCTGATTTCGCACGGTCATCCGACATTCTGGTTCACGAGGCCCTGCATCCCGAAGGGCTCGAACGCCTCATCGCTAAAACCGGCAATGGGGCACGGCTACGCGAACATCTCACCGCCAGCCATACATTTGCCGAGTATGTGGGGCGCATCGCGAGTAAAGCGAACACCGGCCACCTCGTGCTCCATCATCTCGTGCCTGCCGATGATCCGGAAATCACCGCGGATGACTGGTCGCGCGAAGTCCGCAAGACGTGGTCTGGCGAACTGACCATCGGTAGCGACGGGCTTGAGATCCCGCTCGATTGAGTTCAGAGCTTGGCGAGGTTCTGCTCGACCTTGGCGAGATAGGCTCTCCGGCTTTCCGGCGTCGAGACATCCATGCGGTAATGGGCAAGATAGAGCGTCTTGCAGCGCTTGCCACACAGCCCGCGCATGCCGCGCAGGATTGTCCGCCGGCCCGGATGGCCCACAACATTGGTCCAGAGCCGCGTCGCGCCGCAGGTGGTAATGACGCCGAGAAAATTGATATGCTGCATCAGCGGCTGGATCGGCTCGTCATTGGACGGTATCGTGAAAGCCATGTCCGGCGTCCATACCCGGTCGAGCCAGCCCTTGAGCATTGCGGGCAGCCCGTACCACCAGGTCGGATAGATGAAGAGAATGCCGTCGGCGGCCTTCAGTCGCTCGGCATGTTCGGGATACGGATGATGCTCCATCGTCATCTCGTTGTAATGACGCCGTTCTTCCGCCGACATGACGGGATTGAAGCCTTCGTCGTAAAGGTCGAGAAGATCGACCTCGTGCCCTCCGATCTTGAGCGCCCGGATCGCGGTTTCGCGAACTGCAGCGCAGAAACTCTCCGGCACCGGGTGGCAATAAACGAGAAGGATCCGCATCAAAAATTCTCCAGCACGCTTTGCACTTTCGACATGAAGGCATGCCGGCTTTCCGTCGTCGAGCGATTCATGTCGTAGTGAGCCAGATAGTGCACAGGCGCGCCTCGGCGAATCGTGAGCCTGAGCATGCGTTTGATGATCTTGCGTGGCGGATCTCCGGCGAGGAATGAGCGCAGCCGCGTGCCGCCGTAACTCGTGATGACCGCCAGTTTCCCGATATTGTGCAGGCAGGGCACCACCTGCCCATCCTCGATCCGAAAGGAAACGCCGGGCAGAAACACCCGGTCGAACCAGCCCTTGAGAATGGCGGGAAAGCCGTAATTCCAGACCGGGTAGACGAGCACCAGCGCATCGGCCTTCAGGAGGCGCTCCACACTGTCGGTTACGCCGGTCCGGTTGTTTTCCGTGTCATGGTAATTCAGCCGCTCGTCATGCGAGAGGACCGGATCGAAACGCTCGGCGTAGAGGTCGAGGCAGTCGACCTCATGACCACGATCGATCAGCGTTTGACGCACCATGCGATAGAGGGAGCCGTTGAAACTCGATTCCACCGGATGGGCATGAACAAGAAGTATGCGCATCTCTAGCGGCTACCCTGCAAGCCCTTGAAAAGCCAGGTGCCGCCAGCGTCGAAATCGTAATCCGGGTCGTCCCAGGCGATCATCTTGCCGGGGTTGAGCAAGCCCTTGGGATCGGCCTCGCGCTTGAAGGCGAGCTGTATCTCGTCGGTCTGCTTCATCCCGCCTTCTTCCAGCGTGTAGCGGTGCGGATTGAAGATAGGACAGCCATTGTCGGTATGGAAATCCATGATCTCGTCAAGCCGCTCCGCCGTCGTAAACCGGACCAGCGGGAGCCCGAAGCAGGTGATGTCACCGTCGAAGCGCACGAACTCCAGATGCGAGATCAGTTCACCGTCGCGAAAGCTCTCGTCCATCCGTGCCGACAGTGCGAGCTGGTTTGGAAACGGGTAGAGGACCTGAAGATAGGTCCATGCCGGATCGACGCGCAGAGCCCGCAGCGTGGTGTGGTTCCAGGAGAGCTCGAAGACCGGCGGCAGACCTTTGAGATCGTCGCCTGCACTGGCGTCGAAGGCAACGCGCCCGCCATGACGTCTGTTGAACGCGAGAAGCGCGTCATGGGACTGCGGAGCGACCATGACGAGAACCACATGCTCGCCATCTTGCAGAAATTTCTGGTGGCGCTTGAAATAGTCGAACGGGCAGGGCGCTGCGACCACGGAGATCAGTTTGGTGAGAATGCCATCCTGCCGCGCCAGCGCATTTGCGTAAGCCGCGGCTTCCGTAAATGACGGGAAACTGATGATCATGTCGATCCAGTCATAGGACGGGGCGAGCGGCATCTCGACTTCGGTGATAATGCCGTTCGTGCCATAGGCATGGATAGCCTTGTGGAGGTCTTNGCCGGTCAGTTCGAGAACGCGCGGCTCGGCTTCCATNGTCACCACGCGNAGCCGGATAACATTGCCGAAATCNCGCAAGCCCCCGAAATTGATCGAACCGATGCCACCGGAGCCGCCGGCAATAAANCCCCCAATCGTCGCNGTNTGAGCGGTGGAGGGATGCATCCGCATTTCCTGGCCTGAATGGTCCCGCGCCGCCTTGTCGATGTCGGCGCAGATGACACCGGGNCCGCAGACGATACGGCCCGGCGCGATCTCCCGAATATCGTTCATCTCCGCAAGCGAGAGCACCACGCCGCCCGACAGCGGCATCGCCTGACCGTAATTGCCGGTGCCCGTGCCGCGCGGCGTGACCGGGATATCGTGGCGATAACAAGCCTTCAGAACCGCAATCAGTTCGTCCTCGGTTTTCGGCGAGACGACCAGATCGCCCGTTACATCCGCNAGCTGCTCCTTGAGTACCGGAGANTACCAGTAGAAATCGCGGCTCTTCTGCTGGACGATCTTTTCGTTGTCTTCGATCCNGATGCCNTCGAGGTCCGCGCGCAGGGCTTCAATACTCATTACTCATCCTTCCATCAGGTCATCGAGTTCGCTGTAATGCGGCGGCGTGGCGGATATCGGTTTTCCGTTGCGAACCACGATGCGGTTCGTTTCCGGACGGGAGAGAAGCTCGGTGAAGCGGCGGCCTTCGAAGAGGATGAAGTCGGCTGTCCCGCCAACATTCAGCAGTCCACGATCGCTCAATCCCATGGCGCGGGCAGCGTTGCGTCCCACTGCGGCCGGCCAGTCACCGACCGGATGATCGAAATGGAGAATCCGCGTCGCCTCGCGATACACTTCCAGCATGTTGAGATCGCCATAGGCAAAGAAGGGATCGCGGGTGTTGTCGGAGGCGACTGCGACATTGATTCCGCGCGCGGCCATTTCATGAAGCAGCGTTACACCCCGCCAGCGCGGAGTCGTCTGGTCATTGCGCCGGTCCTGCAGATACATGTTGCACATCGGCAGGGAGACGACGGAAAGCCCTGCAAGCGAAACCAGATCCAGCGTTTCGAGAACGTCCTTGTCCGGCTGCCGTGCCAGCGAACAGCAATGCCCGACGAGAACGCGGTTCAGGAAGCCGTGGCGCAGGGCCGCACGGGCGATCCGGTTGAGCGAGACGGCACCAACATCGTCGGTTTCGTCGGCGTGGAAATCGAGCTCAAGGTTGAGTTCCAGCGCAGTCTTGAAGACCCGGTCGAGCAGCTCGTCCAGATCTGGCACCATGTAGGTGACCGCGCCGAGCACCCCGCCATGGCCTGCTACGGTTCTGGCGAGCGAGGCGAATGCGTCCGCATCGCGCACCGCGTCGATACCGACAAGCGAAGCCGCCTGCAGATTGATCTTGCCTTTCCATTTGGCGCGCATCTCGGCAAAGACCGGCCAGGAGATGGCGTCCTGCGGTGCAATCGAATCGAGATGCGTCCGTATGGAGGACGTGCCGTGCGCATAGGCGCAGCGGATCCCAAACTCCATCCGGCGGGCCACATCCTCGGCCGACCAGCGGGTGATACGGTCCTCGCCTACTGAGGTCAGCGCGCCGTCAAACGTGCCGTCGGGATTGGGCTTGCGCGGCCAGATGTGCCCCTTGTCGAGATGCGTGTGGCAGTCGATGAAAGTCGGCAGCACGATGCCNCCATTGCCATTGACCGCAAACGGCGCCAGCGGGCCGCCNCCAGGCTCGATCTTCGCNAGCCGTCCGCCTTCAANCGTTAGTCGGGCGCGAGCCANCCCATCCTCGTCGAACGATAGGCCCGGTGCNGANGTGGCGCTGCCATGGATGCGGATGTTGTCGAGGACGAAATGGCCGGTATGGGGTAGTGCGACAGGCGTATGCATTTATCGTTCCCGCTCGATGGCGCTTTCGTGCCAGCGCCTGAGGATCANATGACTGATCGCCGAAAGGGTGATGAAAATCAGGATGCCCGTCAGCGATATGAGCAGGAGCGCCGCAAAGAGCCGCGGAATCTTCAGCCTGTAACCNGCCTCGATGATGCGGGAGGCAAGGCCTGACTCNTGGCCTGCCGCACCGGCCACGAATTCCGCAACNACCGCGCCGATCAGCGCCAGCCCGCCGGCNATCTTCAGGCCNCCGAGGAAATAGGGCATGGAAGCGGGNAGCCGCAAATGCCACAGCGTCTGCCAGCGGCTCGCGCCATTGAGCTTGAAGTAGTCGAGCAGGTTCCGGTCGANGGAGTTCAGCCCCAGCGTNGTGTTGGACAGGATCGGGAAGAANGCGACNATCCAGGCGCAGAGCAAAAGCTTGGCNGTCTGGTTGTCGACATAGATGTTGATCAGCGGAAAGATCGCCACGATCGGCGTCACCTGCAGGATGATNGCGAACGGAAAGAGTGACATTTCCACCCACCGCGATTGTGCGAACAGCACGGCAAGCCCGACGCCACCGGTCACTGCCAGAAGAAGCGAGAGGAAAGTGATTTTCAGGGTCACGAGAAGCGCGGGCAACAGGATTGCCGCATCGTCCCATAGTGTGGTCATCACCAGCCATGGGCGCGGCAGGATATAGGGCGGAATCTCGTTCCAGACGCAGATCCGGTCCCACAGGATGAGCGCAGCTCCCATGATCAGGAGCGGCATCANCCAGCGGCCGATCTTCTCGCGTTTCCGGGCGCGCAGCCGCGCCAGTTCCTCGATGTCGATGCCTTGTTCGGTTGCCGGATTCTTGCCGGATACNGCCAGATCAGTGGANGCCAANGGCCATCTCCTCTCCNATGGCCGCGCCCAGCGTCGCGGANACNTCGCGGCAGATNTCGGCATAATGCGGCGAGGTGCGGAACGTGTCGTCGCGCGGGTAGGGCGCATCAATCGTCATCTCGCGGAAGATCCGCCCCGGCCGCGCGGCCANGACCGCGATGCGGTTGGACAGGAACACGCTCTCGAAGACCGAATGGGTGACGAAGATCGCGGTAAAGCCGCGGTCCCGCCAAAGGTCGAGCATGTCGGCATTGAGGCGGAAGCGGGTAATCTCGTCGAGCGCGGCGAAAGGCTCGTCCATCAGCAGCATTTTGGGCCGTGTGACCAGCGCACGGGCGATCGAGACACGCATCTTCATACCGCCGGAGAGTTCGCGTGGCACCGCCTTCTCGAAACCCGTCAGATGTACCCGCTCAAGCGCTTCGGCGATCTCGTTTGCCGCCTCCTGGCGAGATACGCCGCGCAGTCTCAGCGGCATCCAGACATTGTCGGACACGCTTGCCCAGGGAAGCAGCGTCGGCTCCTGGAAGACGAAACTGATATCGCCCCGTTCGAGTTGGCCGCCCTGCCAGTCGAGCTGACCGGAGGTGGGCGAAGATAGCCCTGCAATGATCCGGAGGATCGTCGACTTGCCGCAGCCTGAGGGGCCGAGAAGGCTCAGGAAATCGCCCTGACGGATCGACAGATTGACGTCGTCCAGCGCCACGACGCCGGAGGCGAAAGTCTTTCCGATATGGCGCAGGGCGAGCTGGGACTTGTGAGATCCTGTCATGTCATTGCGGCCTGTAAGCGGGAGGCCCGGCACGGAGGCAGGGCCCCGCTGTCTTCCCGTCCCCTATTTCTTCAGATCCAGACCCACCTTCTGGTTCACGAATTCGAGCGTGTAGGTGGATTTGATGTCAAGACCGTTCTCGACGACACCGGCTTTCACCATCTTGTCGTAAAAGCTCTGCATCCGCTCGTCAGTCATGGCGCCGATGCCCATGGTTTCCGTATCGCCGGAATCGACGATGCCGTACTCCTTCATCTTGTCGATGGAGAAGGCGATCTGGTCATCTGACATGTCCGGATTGTCTTTCTGGATCAGTGCATTGGCCGCAGAATTGTCACCATAGAGATAGTTGTACCAGCCCTTGATAGTGCCTTCGACGAAGCATTTGACGACCTCCGGCTTCTCCTCGATCGTCGCGGCCATGGCTTCGATGGTCGTCGAATAGGTGTCGAACCCGTAATCGGCGATCAGGAACAGTGTCGGCGAAAAACCGCCTTCCTGTTCAACCGCATAGGGTTCGGAGGTGATGTAACCCTGCTGCACGGACTTCTTGTCGGCGATGAAGGGCGCCGGGTTGAACGTGTAGGGCACGCGCTTGGAAGCATCGAAGCCGAACTCGGTTATCATCCACTGAAAGTAGCTCTGGAAACCCTGGTCGCCGAGAATGTAGGTGTCGGCGTCCTTGAGGGACTCCCAGCTGTCGAAACCCTGATCCGGATGGGTCATCAGAACCTGCGGCTCCTTCTGGAACGAGGCCGCGACGACCTTGACCGGAATATCTTCCGCGGCCGCCGAGAAGGCCTCGAGCATGTTGCCGCCCATGTTGAAATCGATCTTGCCGGCCAGAAGCAGGGCGCGGTTGTTGACCTGCGGACCGCCGGGCAGGATCGTGACTTCGAGGCCGCAGGCCTCATACGTGCCGTCCGCGACCGATTGGTAGAAGCCGCCATGTTCGGGCTGCGCCAGCCAGTTGGTGCCGAAGGAGACCTTTTCGAGAGCCAATGCCTGGCCCGCGGTCCCGGAAAGAAGAAGAACGGTAAGAAGGCTGCGAGAAATAGCTGTCATGACACCACCCTTGGCTTTCGCGGCGACCTTCATGGTGCCGCTTCTCCATGCCGCTGCGGAGCAATCTTCGTGCCAGAAGCGGGAGACGCAAGGCCCGGGTCTATCCAGGTCTTTTCTGGTCCGTTCGTGGCGATTTCTGCTGCTTGTTGCTTAATTCGTGGTCAGTGCTCCCATTCTGACCATTCCATCTTGACCCATTTGCCGAGCCTTTGGAATAGATGGGGCAAGAGCGATAGAGACTGACCGTGGATATCGCGAGAAAGCAAGGTAGCCCGATGAAATATCACACGCCGGACACCATCCGCCCGCCGTTCGCGCGCTACAGCCATGCCGTCGAGGTGCCGGCCGGACATCGGATGATGGTCTGCTCCGGTCAATTGGGGCTTACCAAAGACGATCACATTCCCGAGGATGCGGGCGCGCAGGCGGAATTGTGCTTTGCCGGCGTGAAGGAGATTCTCGCTTCGGCGGGTATGGATTTCACCCACGTCGTGCGCATCAACGCCTATGTCACCGACCGTGCCTGGCTCAAACCCTATATGGCCGTGCGAGACAAGCTGTTCGGCGATCCGCCGCCTGCTTCCACACTCATGATCGTTTCGGGATTTGCAAACGAGGCCTTCAAGGTGGAAATAGAGGTGCTGGCCGCAGCACCCGAAACGGAGTGAAGGCGCGCGACCGGCGCACCGGAAGGAAAGTGACCATATGACGAGAAAGATCTGGTGGGGCGATTTCACCGCGCCCGAATTTGCCGACATCAATGCCAATGCGACCATTGCTGTCCTGCCGATCGCCGCGATCGAACAGCATGGCCCGCATCTGCCGGTTTCCACCGATACGTCCATAATGGAAGGCATGCTCGACACGGTCATTCCGCTGGTGCCCGACGATCTCGATCTGCGCATCCTGCCGGTCCAGCAGGTCGGCAAATCCAACGAGCACCTTTACGCGCCGGGCACGCTCACCATTCCCGCCACGACGCTCATCGACCATTGGGTCGAGATCGGCCATTCGGTCGCCCGCGCCGGCATCCGCAAGATCATCATCATCACCTCCCATGGCGGCAACGAGGAGGTCATGGGCATCGTCTCGCGTGAACTGCGTGTACGTGCCCGCATGATGTCGGTGAAGACAAGCTGGATGCGCTTCGGTCTGCCTGAAGACATGTATTCGGCCGAAGAGCGCCGCTACGGCATCCACGGTGGCGACGTCGAGACCTCTCTGATGCGCCATTTCCGGCCAGAACTGGTCGATGTGTCCAAGGCCGAAAACTTCGTCTCCGCCGTCAAGCGTGCCGAAGGCGAATTCGATCTCCTGAAACACACCGGAACCCATGCCTTCGCCTGGATGGCCAACGACCTGCATCCGTCAGGCACTGTCGGCGAAGCAGCCGAGGCGACAGCGGAAAAGGGCAGGGCGACCGCCGAGCATCAGGCAAAGGGCTTTGTCGAACTCGCCAAGGAACTGCGTCGGGCGGATCTGGATGATTGGCTGGCGTAAGAGCGGTCTTCATCTCCAGATCCTAAGTCGGGAGAGATTATTTTTCCGGCCTCTTGCCGGGTTGATTGTATTCCGCGGCCAATTCTGACCGCATACGCGCCGCAAATTCATGTGTCGGTTGGTTGGTAGATTCGATCCAATCAGCGGGATGGAATTTAAACTTTCAAGCCGAAAAAGATGATAAGAGCAAGGCCCATAAGGTTATTAGGCAGGCCAATGCCGAAATACCTTTAGCAACAAGGCGCGATTCTGGATCCGTGAATGTTTGGTAGGTAACTACGCTAATCATCGCTGGTGCATATAATACAATGCCAAGAAATGCGATTAATGCAATCAGAGACAATGAGATAAATGCAGCCTTGTGTCCAAAACCAGATTTGGGGCCGAAATATCGCGGTGTTAGTGCGTCTCCCCATAAATTAATAGCCATCTTGTCGATAAGCATCAGCGGAAAACTATGGATATTTATATTCACGCCGAGTTTTATAAGAACTCGAAATAGGATTTGTTCATCGATAAATGCGAAAGTCGTTTGAAGCAAAGCGCCAGCAGCAAGGAGCGCGATAATTGGCGTAAGGTCTTTCGTTATTTGCAGTGTGAACCCGCTGTATGAAACAGCACTCCCAGCTATTAAATCAAAAAACGCTATAGTTGTGGCGAATATAAATGCTAAGCTTGCCGATTTTCCAATGCGCATGTGAAGTTCAATTCTTCGAGCGGCGATTCCATTCAAAAATTCTTCGGTATAAAAGCGACTTGCGAACTCGCGACTTAAAAAGGATTCGAACGTCATTGCTGACCGTTCTATTAACGAGATGCGGGTGCTTTGTTTCATGCAGATGCATAGCCCATTCATGTTTTAGCTCGATGCGAAGTATATATGGGAAGATATCACAAAAGTGGAATCGCGCGAAGATTCCGAGCCTCCCGCATTTTACCTCTGCGGCAACCCGAACGCCTTGTGGAAATAGCTGCGCGGGGCGGCATTGCTGCCCTAAACTCGCCGTCGGTGCTCCGGACGAGGCCGACTTTCATCGCCAGCAGCGATTCCTTGATTTTGATCGTCGCGACGAGGGATTTGGAGATGCAAAAACCCGCTCGTCTCATAGAGAGAAGCACCACCAGCATGACGAACAGGTCCTGTGAGGGGAAAAGGCTAAATGACGGCTGACGTTTGACCCGAGGTTTGCCGGTTCCCTTTCGGCACTGAATCCGTCGGGTCCAAACTGAACGTTAGGCGAAAAGCCGAGCCGCTGAACGTTGGGGCCCGGCTGAAGCTTCCCTTCATGCGCCGCATGGCCGCTTCACATATGGATAGACCCAGTCCGCTTCCCGAACGCGTATCCTCGTTGCCGCGGACGAACCGGGAAAAGTTCGAAGCTGGAAACCACTTTGGCAAACCGGGTCCCGTATCGGCAAAGAGAAGCGTTCCGTCGGCGGAAATGGAAATCGTGACAGTGCTGCCGTGGGGCGTGTGTTTGCGGACATTGTCCAGGAGATTTCGGATGATGAGCGTAATCAAAGTCGGATCGCCGATTATCTGCACCGGCAGGTCCAGGCCTTCGGCCTCAATGGTCCATCCGGCCGCCATGAGCGGCGGCGCCGCCTCTTGAAGAACCTGCGCGACCGTACCGCCCAGATGAAGCGATTGCAGGGAGAAGGTGTTGCCGCCATCCAGGCGGGCAATTTGCAGCAGTTGTTCGACGAGGCGGGCCATTGCATCGATATCCCGCATGGCCGCATCCCGGTCCGGAACGGAGCTGATGTTCTCAAGCCGCAGCTTGAGGTCCGCAAGTGGCGTCCTGAGCTCGTGGGCGGCATGAATGGAAAAATCCCGTTGAGCTGCCGCGCCGGCCTCAATACTGTCCAGGGACTGGTTGACGGCGGCGATGAGCGGCTGAATTTCCGCCGGCGCGGATGAGCCGGCAAGCCGCTGATGACCCAGATTGTCGAAGGTGATCCGTTCGGCCTGCTCGGCCACGCGCCGAAGACCCAGGAGACTGATGCGAACGATCCCGACGCCGGTGATTACGACGACGATAAGCATGACCAGCGCCGCCCATCCCAGTTCTTCGAGAGACTGGGCAAAGAAAGTGTTGGTCAAGGCCGCCACATCGGAACGCGATCGCGCCAGCCGGAGCCATACGTCCAACTCCGGCACGAAGAGTTCGGCAATCAGGACTTGATCCGTACCGTCGAGTGTCGGGCCGGTGATGAGGACGGGTTCCGGTTCTGCGGGCCCGGGGCGTCCGGCCGGAGCATTTGCNTCGGAGCGATCNAGCACCTGTCCCGCCGCNTCGGTGACGGTGTAACCGTAAATNGGCCGNGTGCCTGACAGCAGNCCGGTATAAGGCGGATCAATCTCAAGCGATGCCTCNGCCGGGCGATCGAAAACGATTTGGCCGTCGGGCGNTTNTCGAAGNAATTNCGCCCATTCCTCGACCTGTCTCGTCAGCCCGCGTTCCTCGATTGCGAACTGGCCGCGTGTGAACTCCATGGACAGGATGGTGCCGGCACCCACCAAGGTCAGCGCGGACATGACGGTCACGACGACCGCGAGCCTGACATCGAGGCGATGGAACCGCCTCATGAGGGCGTCTCGCACAGAATATAGCCCAGGCCGCGTAACGCCTTGAGCTCCACGGTTGCTCCTGCGTCCGAAAGCTTCCTGCGAAGGCGGTGAACCAGCGTCTCGACAGCGTTGTCGGACCACTCCTGGTGCAGCGCATAGATATGTTCGCCCAACAACCGCTTCGGGGTGACGCGATCCCCGGCGCGGATGAGCTTGTCGAGAGCTGCATATTCCTGAGCGGTCAGTCTTATGTCGCGATCGGCCACTGTCAGACTTGTTTTTTGCGGATCATAGAGAAGATTTCCCAGACGCAACTCGTCCGCTGTTATTTCCGGCGAGCGTCTGCGCAGCGCCCTCATGCGTGCCAAGAGCTCTTCGGTTGCAAACGGCTTGACGAGATAATCGTCGGCCCCTGCGTCGAGCCCTGTCACCCGGTCCCCGATCTCGTCCCGCGCCGTCAGCATCAGGGTGGGTGTCCGCAAACCGGCAGCGCGAACGGATCTGACCAGCGCCCGGCCATCACCGTCATCGAGCATGATGTCGACAATGCACAGGTCGTACGCCATCATCTTCCAGGCCGCTTCCGCATCCGCGACGGTCGCGAATATATCGACCGCGTGACCGGATTCGGTGAGCCGTCGCCCCAAGGCCTCGGACAGAAGGCGATCGTTTTCGACGAGCAAAATTCGCATTACGGCTCTCCATAACCCAAACGTCGGCCGGTCAAGGTGGGACTGCCGGGCGGCCGACGGGGTNTGCATATNNCGAAGTGATAGCGACGAGTGGTNGCTGCGCGCAAGCCGGTATGCCCGCCATCCTGTCCGCCAGCCGCAGTTGCTGCGTGGAATGCGTCGCAGGTCCCCGACTGCAAGTCTTCTGCAAGTTAGCCCGCGCATCCGCTGGGCTTATGAGCACAACACACTACACGCCCTCTTCTTCATCGACCGCGAAATCCGATCGTCTGGCTCTCGCTTTCCTGTTTGGCATTTTTGCAACCAGCATGGTCTTCTGGTTCTTTCCGGAGCTGGACTTCATCGTCAGCCAATGGTTCTTCAGTCCCGGCGANGGCTTTGCCTTGTCGGCTAATCCGGTCTTGNTNTGGCTTCGCAGCAGTTCCGATTGGGTGCTCGGCGGGATTGTCNTCNTTCTGGCCGCNCGCATCCTCTGGTCCGCTGTCCAATCGACCTTGACNTGGCCGCAAGTGCGAANNCCGGTCTGGCTACTTGCTGGGCTGGCGCTCGGTCCGGGCTTGATCGTGAACGGCATTTTAAAGGAACTCTGGGGGCGACCGCGGCCGGTCAATGTCGACCTCTTCGGAGGNGANGCCCCATACCAGAAGGTCTGGATCGTCAGCGANTGGTGCAGCGGAAACTGTTCGTTCGTCAGCGGAGAAGCCTCCGCGTCGGCCTGNCTCGTCGCAGCCGCTCTGGTNTNGCCCNNGCCCGTAAGGCCGGCAGCCACGGCGCTGATGCTTGTCTATGCNGGATCGCTATCGCTGAACCGCGTTGCCTTCGGCGGACATTTCCTGTCCGACGTCATCCTCGCATGGCTTATCTGCGGGCTGGTCTTCGCACTTCTTTACCGCGTTCTTCCTGACACGGCTCGCTGCTACAGGGCGAACGGCAGTCTGTTAGGCAAGTAAAAGCGAGGCGAAGCGGTGCGCGTTCGAGCACCGGCNGTCTCAACAATATTTAATCTTGGCGACAGGCGTGGACAAAGGGGAGGGCGCATCCTGCATGCGTTCCAGTCGAGAACTGGTCTTTCCTAAGTTCCAGGAGGAAAAAATGCGCAAATTCACTATCGCCCAATCCGCAACCGCCCTTGCCGTGCTGGCGACCTTTGGCGCGAGCGCTCTGCAGGTTGCCCCGGCGCTTGCAGATAGCAAGGCTCCCGCCGCAGTCGAGCAGTCGGCNGCCACCCCCGCCAANCAGNCGGCTCCCGCTCCCGCCAAGGACGCCGTGGCAACCGCGACACAGACGTCGCAAGACAACGCAATCCTCAAGACGGCCGATGACGCCTACAAGGGAATTCGCGAAGTCCGTGCAGCGCGCATCGCCATTTTCAACGGACAACCCGATCAGGCGAAGAGTTTCGTCGACAACGCNCACAAGGATTTCGAGGCNGCNCAGGCANCCATGGATACTTACGCAATCAAGGGCAAGAAGACGCCGAAGGAAGGCGATGCTTATCTGCCGTTCGATTCCTCGCTNTCCCTTGCGGAGGGTTTCGTTCCCACCCCCGACAAGACGGATAGCCTGTCGAAGGCGAACGAGCATCTGGCCAAGGGCGAAAGCAAGCAGGCTGTCGACGTACTGAAGCTCGCCAATATCGATGTGACGGTGTCCGCGGCGCTCATTCCCGCCAAGGCCGGTCTTGCCCATGTTTCCGATGCGGCCAAACTGATCGGCGAGAAGAAGTACTACGAAGCCAACCTCGCCTTGAAGGCCGTCGAGGATTCCATCGTCACGGAAAACTACGCGGTCGATGCGGTTCCGGCGCAAGGATGACCTCANNAACCAGAGTGGAANTGGCGGCGTCAGGCNCCGCCATTCTCTCCAGACCCGNAGCGCCAGTGGCGGNGCGCCCAGCCACTGGTCGTTCTGGCTTTGGGCGGCTTGAGGGAAAGAGACCTCGTTCAACGTCCCTTTGAACCGCGCCAGTTGGAAGTGCGTGAAAGCCGGCGGGGTAACGAGAGGGATCTTCCTGCGCTTGAACGGGATTGCTTCAAGAAAGATATCGCGGACCCACTCGCTGCTGACGGATTGCGCTGCTATCAATCCTGGACTGAGCCGGCGACAAGGCGGTGTGCGCGAGTGAAGGCCTGAGTGAGCGATGAAAATTCTGGTTGCCGAAGATGATGAGACGATGGCGGAGTATGTCCGCAAAGGTCTGCTCGAACAGGGTTTTTCGGTCGACTGGGTGAATGACGGGCGCGAAGCGCTGACCTACTGCCTCTACAATACCTGCGATCTTGCCATCATCGACCGGATGATGCCGGGGCTTGACGGGCTNTCNCTCGTCAAGGCGCTCAGNGCGTCCAAAAGTTCGCTGCCGGTCATCTTTCTGACGGCAGTCTCCGATGTAGAGGACAAGGTCGAGGGCCTGATGGCGGGGGGCGATGACTACATCGTCAAACCGTTTCACTTCTCGGAGTTGCTCGCCCGCATTCACGCCCTGGCGCGGCGTCCGAAGGAAAACAGCCACAAGACAGAGCTTNCCTGCCACGATCTGAAGCTGGATCTCCTCAAACGGGTGGCGGTGCGCCAGGGGCAGGTCATCGATCTGCAGAACAAGGAATTCGCNCTGCTNGAACTCCTCATGGAAGCCGAAGGCCGGGTTGTGAGCAGAACGATGATCCTGGAGCGGATCTGGGACTTTTCATTCGATCCGGGGACGACCGTGGTCGAGACCCATATAAGCAAACTGCGCCAGAAAATCGACAAGCCATTCGACAAGCCCTTGATCCAGACTGTGCGCAACATGGGATACCGGNTCCGTGNGCCTNACTGATATTTTATCAGGCAGCTCCTTTCGCACCTCAGCCAAGGTCGCGATCGCTGTTCTTGTTCTCATGTGCGTGGGCGGGACGCTGTTCATATGGTCGGCCACTCACGCTTTGCGCGANGCCACACAGCAGCAGACGCTTGAAGAGGCGGTTCTGCTCAGCGACGTNTATTCCGCGGAGGGACGCAAGGGCCTTGTNAAGGCAATCGGAACGCTCAACGATCTCGTCAGCACGCAGGAGCGCGTCTCGGCCGTTTTCGATGAAAAGGGCGTCAATCTTGCCGGCGCGGATCTCGCCATGCCGGATTTCATCGGGGTGCGCGATACCAGGCTGCAATCCGTGACCGCCGAGGGACGTGCCGGCCATTTCATGCTGTCTGTCCAGAAGTTTGATGATGCAACGCTTGTTGTCGGACGAAACCTCAGGGGCGTCGACGAGATGCGCCTTCACATGATCGCAGGGCTTGTTGCCATGACTGTGGTCCTGACGCTTGGAACACTGGTTCTGGGACTGCTCGCAAGCCGCGAGAGCTTTTCAAAACTCCGATCGATCGAGGGCGTTCTCGGGCGCGTGTCGAGTGGCGAGTCCGATGCGCGTGTTCCGATCGTGGCGCGAAAAGACCAGATCGACCGGATTTCCATCCAGATCAACGCGAATCTCGATGCGCTCTCTCGTCTGATGGACACAATGCGGGCGACAACGACGGCCATAGCCCACGACCTGAAAACCCCGCTTGCCCGTGTCGGCCTCATTCTGAACGATGCCCTCGACACCATCGACGCCGNCGACAATCCGCAGCCGCAGGTCGAACGCGCGCTCACCGAGACCGGATCGCTCAACGAAATTATCGATACCATTCTGCGCATCACCCGGATCCGCGCGGGTTCGCCGCGCAAGGACATGCAGATGAACGACATCGGCGATCTCGCCGGGAATACGGTCGAATTCTTCGCGCCGCTCGCACAGGAAAACGGACAGACGCTCGAGTTCCTGCCGGGCGAGGCGGGGCATCGCCTGCTTCTGTGCGACAAGAACATGGTGCAGCAGATGCTCGCCAATCTTGTGGGAAATGCGGTCGTGCATGGAGGAACCGGCGTTTCGATCCGGGTTCGCCTTCAGGATCGGCCGGAAACGCTCGATCTGGTTGTCGAGGACACGGGCGAGGGAATTCCTGAAGCGCAGAGGCATGAGGTTTTTGACCTGTTCAAGCGCATCGACAGCGCCCGCAGCAAGCCGGGCAGTGGTCTGGGCCTTGCTCTGGTCAAGGCAATCGCGGACCATCACGGGGCTGACGTTCAGCTCTCCAGGACCGATCCCGGCGCTACCGACCATCCGGGCCTCAAGGTCACCGTGTCGTTCCCGAAGCGCCAACTTCAACAATAATTAAAATAAGTCGCAAGCTGCCTCAAACCCCGCGAACTAGGTTCCCGCTGTTCATGGACCTTTGGACATGAACCGTGAAAGCGGGAACCGACGGGGCCGTTGATGCTGTAGGTGCTTCTTTCAGCCAACTGTCCGGTTGCAATGCCAGCCGAAGCGCCGCAGCTGCGGCCCAGCGCGGCATTGCGGCTCACCCCCACCTGGCTGGTCTCTCGCTTTCATCGAAGTTTCGAAACTGAAACCGCGGCGCCCCGGCGAACGGGTCGGGCCCGATTGCGAGGAACTCTGATGACCAGCAATGCACTCCAAACCGCAGCTCTCCCGAACAACGTGCTCGTCGATGCGCTTCGCGATCACATGAACAAGCAGATCGTAGGTCAGAAGCAGTTCGTCGACCGGCTTCTTCTCGGCCTTTTCGGCGATGGGCACATTCTGCTCGAAGGCGCGCCGGGACTTGCCAAGACAAAGGCCGTCAACACGTTGGCTGAACTCATTGAAGGCGAACCGTGCCGCGTCCAGTTCACACCTGACCTGCTTCCAAGCGACCTCACGGGGACGGAAATCTACCGTCCGGAAAAAGGGACGTTCGAGTTTCACTCCGGCCCTCTGTTTCACAACCTGATCCTGGCCGACGAGATCAACCGTGCACCGGCCAAGGTGCAGTCGGCGCTGCTGGAAGCCATGGCCGAGCGCCAGGTGACGGTCGCCGGTCAGACCTATCGTCTGCCGGAGCTTTTCATGGTAATGGCCACCCAGAACCCGATCGAGCAGGAAGGCACTTATCCCTTGCCGGAAGCCCAGCTCGACCGATTCATGCTGCATGTGAAGATCGATTTTCCGTCTCCTGAAGCGGAACGCGAAGTGCTCCGGATTGTGCGCGGCGAAGCCATGGCGCAGACGGTAAGGTCGTCCTTCCGGGTGTCTCAGCGCGAGATCTTCGACGCCCGACAGGCAGCCTTGAAGACCCACGTCTCCGAAGCGCTTACGGATTACATCATTCAGCTGATCCAGGCGACCCGCCGCCCGCAGATGTATGGCGACGATCTTGCCCATCAGATTTCCTATGGCGCATCGCCCCGCTCAACCATCGCGCTCGATCGCTGCGCACGGGTTCATGCCTGGATGAACGGCGCAGACTTTGCGACCCCGTCCGATGTCCAGGCGGTCCTGCATGACGTACTGCGCCACCGCATCATCCTGAGCTTCGAGGCGGAAGCCGAAGGCCGGACGGCAGACGCCTTCATTGACGCTTTGATCGACAGGGTTCCGGTTGCTTGAGCGCTTGGGAGACCGACATGACAGACCATGACCTCCAAGGCATCGTCGCGACCCTGCCGGACTTGGTTAGGGTACGCCCGCAGCGCGGCCTTACCGGATTTGCGCCGTCTGGCCGAGTCGCCACCCATCAGTGGGGCGCAAACCGATCCTTCTACCGCGGAAGCGGTATGGAATTTGCCGAAAGCCGTCTGTATCAGCCCGGCGACGACGTCAAATCCATCGACTGGCGCGTCACTGCCCGTACCGGCCACGCTTATACCAAGCTCTTCCAGGAAGAGCGCGAAAGGCCCGTTGTCATTCTGACCGACATGCGCGCGATGATGCAGTTCGGCACCCGAAACCGCTTCAAGGCCAATCTGGCAGCGGAAGTTGCGGCCATGATGGCCTGGACCGGGCATGATGGCGGCGACCGTGTCGGCGGGCTTGTCATGACGCGGGATGGTTTGCGGGACTTTCGCGCTGCGAGAACGCGGCGCTCGGTGCTCGGCCTTCTGGAAGCGCTCTCGGAAGAAACGCGCCTGGAACGTGCTTCGGGAAGCGAAGTGTCGCTGGCGCGTGCCCTGCGCCGTCTGCGCCATCGCAACCGCCCGGGAACGCTGGCATTCGTTATCAGCGATTTCTCCGATTTTGATGAGGAAGCGGAGACGGAGCTTCGGCATCTGGCGGTCAATGCCCATGTCACCAACATCCAGATCAGCGATCCTTTCGATGCAGCCCTGCCGCCGCGCGGCGGACGCCTTACCGACGGCGAACACGCGCTTGCCGTCTCGGCGCTCGGCGGGCGTAAACTCGAGCGCTACGCCCATGAATTCGAGGCCCGCCGGGAGCGGTTGGAGCGGGTCAGCCGGCACCACGGAATGGTCTGCCATTTCCTGCAGACGTCGGACGATCCGTCCTGGATCCTTCATCCGCACCTCAACCGGAGCATGGCAGCATGAGCACGGACCTCTCTCCGCAGATGCAGGCACAGCTGGACCAGCTTCGCGATATTCACCTGCCTCAGCCAATTGGCTGGTGCCCGCTCGCGCCGGGCTGGTGGGGTCTCATTGGTCTCGGTTGCGCGATTGTCGTTGCTGCGTTCGCCTGGGCCTGGATGCGCCGCCGCAGCGCCCGGTTTATCGCCCTGCGAGAGCTTGAAGCGATCAATATGGAGAGGGAAGACGAGTTTCTCACGCAACTTTCGTCCTTGCTTCGGCGTGTCGCCCGCCGCCGCTCCGCTGGCGCCGACGTTTTGACCGGCGAAGCGTGGAGCGCGTTCCTGATGGAGGGCAGGCACGGCATGAGCCGCGATAGCGCGATGCTTTTTGCCACCGGTCCCTATGGTCCGCCAGCCAACCAGAACTTCAAGCCGGAGGCGCTGCGCGCCGAAACTGCCGCCTGGATCAGGAGGAACGGATGATTACCTTTCTCTGGCCTTTGGCCTTTCTTCTTCTGCCGCTGCCGTTTCTGCTGCGCTATTTCATGAAGCCCGCAGACAAGGGCTTGGGCGGTGCGCTCAAGGTGCCGTTCTTCGCAAGCCTGTCGCGGGATCTGGGCGGCCGGGCCGACCGGACGTCGACATCCTGGTGGAAGCTTGCTGCCGCAACGCTCGTCTGGCTGCTGATGGTCACGGCCTTGGCGCGTCCGGCCTATGTGGGGCCGGAAGTGCCGCTGCCGGCCGAAGGGCGCGACATCATGATGGCCATCGACCTTTCCGGTTCCATGGCCGAAGAGGATTTCGCCGTCGGCGGCAGAGCGTCGACCCGTCTTGACGTGGTCAAGGATGCGGCCGACGCCTTCATCGAAGGCCGCAAAGGTGACCGGGTTGGCCTGGTGCTCTTTTCCAACCGTGCCTATCTGCAGGCGCCGCTTACCTTCGACAGGGACGCCGTCCGTCATCTCCTCGACCAGGCCGAAGTCGGGCTGACCGGTCAGAAGACGGCCATTGGTGACGCCATTGCGGTATCCCTGAAACGCCTGAAGGACCGGCCGGCGGAAGGACGCGTGCTCATTCTCCTGACCGACGGGTCCAATAACGAAGGCAAGATGGACCCGATCCAGGCAGCCCAACTTGCGAAGAAACTGGGTATCCGGATCTATACGATCGGTGTCGGCGCCGGGCCCATGGCCGTCAACACCGCCATGGGCCGCCAGGTGATCAACCCATCAGCCGATCTCGACGAAGGCACCTTGCAGAAGATCGCAGACTTGACCGGCGGAGAATACTTCCGGGCAACCGACGTTGCCGGTCTGGCCCAGATCTATCGCGCCATCGACAAGCTTGAGCCGATTGCCGGCGACCCGGTGCATGTGCGCCCGGAAGTTGCCCTCTATTTCTGGCCGGCCGGTCTGGCCTTGCTGATTGCGGCCCTTGCCGTGCTGATCGCAACAGCTCCTGCGCTTGTCGCGCAACGCCCCGCACACAAGGAAGCCTGACATGAAAACCGACCTGTTTCACTTCCTGCGCCCTGAATGGTTCTGGGCATTGATCCCTGCGGGCCTTCTCCTTTGGCTCGTCCTGCGATCCCGCAAGGGCGTTACCGGTGGCAANTGGGGCAANTACGTGGACGCCCATCTGCTGCGCCATCTCGCCATCAGCGGNGCAACCGCCCGCGCATCGCGTGTTCTGCCGGCTTTGGCAGCGGCCATGGTACTTGTCCTNGTGACCGCACTTGCCGGTCCGACGTGGCAAAAGGCGGAGGTTCACTCCTTTGCCGGCGGTCAGCCCGTGGTCNCGGTGCTGAGTCTGGCGCAATCCATGAATTCANACGATCTCGCGCCGAGCCGTCTGCGNCGTGCGGTGCACAAGCTNCGCGACATTCTCGCTCGNACNGANGGCGACGAGCGCGCACTGGTCATCTATTCGGACATTCCCTTCGTCGCGGCGCCCCTGACCAGCGACAAGAACNTGATTTCGCAGATGATTCCCGANCTCTCCACCAAGCTGATGCCGGTTCTGGGCGACCGGCCGGATCTCGCCATCNCNGAGGCGGTTTCCGTTCTCGAGAGAGCCAATGCGGCGCGCGGTGAAATCNTTCTGATCGCCGACAATTCNGGCGATACGGCCGCGACCGAANAGGNCGCAAGTGCGGCGCGAAAAGCCGGTTACACAGTATCGGTTCTCGGTGTCGGTACCGAGAAGGGCGCAACGCTGCAGACCGCGGGCGGTCGGGCGATCACCGGTAGCACCGGCGAAAAAGTGACGACATCTCTTGATGCCAAAGGCCTTGGCGCGGTTGCCCGTGCCGGGGGCGGCGACTATTCCGGTGTGACTGCAAACAGCGCCGACCTCGACCGCATTTTGCCGAAGTCCGACGGAGTTGAAACCGCTGGCAAGGCGCAGGACTTCCAGGCCGACAGCTGGGTCGATATGGGCTACTGGCTCCTGATCCTGCCGGTGCTGCTTCTCCCGCTCGCCTTCCGGCGCGGGCTGGTCTTCAGCATCGGGTTGATTGCATGCCTGAATTTTCTTCCCGGCATCGCGACCCGGCCCGCACAAGCTGGAACCTGGCAGGACCTCTGGTCGACCTCCGACCAGCAGGGCAAGGCCGCTTTCGCCTCTGGCGACTATGACGTGGCATCCGGCAAATTCGAGACACCCGCCTGGCGCGGCAGCGCCGCCTACCGGGCGGGCGATTACAAAGCGGCCGCCCAGGATTTTACGTCCAACGCCTATAACCGCGGTAATGCGCTTGCCAAGTCCGGTCAGCTGAAAGAAGCGCTCGGCGCCTATGATCAGGCGCTCGCTGCCAATCCCGAGGACGCGGATGCCAAGTACAATCGCGATCTGGTCCGGAAGCTGATTGACGAACAGAAAACGCAGCAGCAGGAACAGGAGAAAAATAAGCAGCAACAGCAGCAGCAGTCCGGCCAAAGTGGCGACAAGGAACAGCAGCAACAAGCGGGCGGTTCCGGCGAAAAGGACCAAAAGCAGCAGTCCGGCGGCAACCGCCAAGATCAAGACCAGCAGCAATCCCAAGGACAGTCCGCTCAGGGAGGCCAGAAAGCTCAGCAACGGCAAAACGCAGGCGGCGACAAGGACCAGCAGCGGCCTTCCGAGGGGTCGCAGAAGCAGGATGGGGGCCAATCAGGCCAGTCAGGCAATCAGCCGCAGTCTGCCGCTCAGGCGGGTGAGGATGGCGGTTCGCCACAAGGTGACGGTCAGCAAAACGCTGCGCAAACGTCTGAGGACCAGAAGTCCGGTGCCGGCGAAGCGCAGAAGCAACAAGCCGGGTCGTCCAAGCATCAGGGTCAGGGCGATGGCAGCGAGCAGGGTGATCAACAAGACGGTACCGGGCAACAAGCCGATGCGGGTTCCGATGGGCTCACCCACGAAGATCGCGCGGCCCAGGAAGCTGCAAAGGCTCGCCAGCAGGCAAGCGCCGCAGGCAACGGAAGCGAAGACGCCGGCAAGGAGAGCGATAACACACTCTCGAAAATGCTCTCCAGTGTGCTGAGCGGCAATGGCGAAGACGCGGCCGGCGAGCCGGTCGAGGCCAATGTTCCGGGCGCTCCTGTGGTCGATCAGGCCGTCGAGCAGCAGCTGCGCAAGGTCCCTGACGACCCGTCGGGCCTTCTGCGCGCCCGTATCCGCCAACATTACGCTGAACTTCGCTCCGGCGCCAACTGAAAGGAAACAGGATCATGACTTCCAAAATGCTCAGGACCACCGTCGGCGCCGCTGTTCTTTCCGTCGCGCTTGCTGCTCCCGCCTTTGCCGCGGGGCTTGCCGCCCATGTCAACAGTGGCACGGTTGCCGAAGGGGACGCCTTTCAGCTCACTCTGACGGCCAACGGCCAGGTGAGTGCCGCTCCGGATCTTGCGCCGTTGCGGAAGGATTTCGACATCCTCGGCACATCGCAATCCTCATCGACCCAGATCATCAACGGACAAACGTCGCAAAGCGTGAGCTGGATCGTATCCCTGTCGCCGAAATCGAAGGGCGCGCTCGAAATTCCCTCGATCCGTGCGGGAAGCCTGAGCAGTGCGCCGGTCGCCATCAAGGTGGTTGATGCGGGCGCCATGCCCAAAGCCACCGGTGCCTCCGGGGTCGCCGTAACGGCCAAACTTGACGACGGAAACCCGTTTCTGTTTCAGGAAACGCCGCTGACCGTTCGTATCGAGACCAGCGGCCCCATCCAGAGTGCCGAACTGATTGCGCCGCAGTCGAGCGCCTATGAGATCCTTCAACGCGGAGAAGACCGCATGAGCCAGGCGATGCGGAATGGACAGACGGTCAATGTGATCGAGCGCACCTATATGCTCAAACCCCAGGAGGAGGGCGCAATCGAAATCCCGCCGTTCGTCCTGCGCGGAACGGTCGAGGATCCCGATGCGCAGGCGCGCGATCCTTTTGCGGGTTTCGGTTTCAGGGGCTTCTCGGGCTTCGGCGCGTCCATGTTCAAAGACATGTTCGATACCGGCAAACCATTTTCCGTACGCTCCGATCCGATCAAGCTCACGGTGCGTGCCGACCCCAATGCCGGCTCCGGGCCGCAACATTGGTTCCTGCCGGCCAAGGATGTCCGGCTGAGTGCCGAATGGACGCCCGCGCACCCGGTCTTCAAGGAAGGCGAGGCGGCGAGCCGGCGCGTCAGCCTTCTCGCGCTTGGTGCAAGCGCGGTCCAGCTTCCCGACCTGACCTTCGAGAATACCGATGGTGCCCGGATCTATCTGGATGACGTCCAGACGGGCGAGGACCAGACGACGGAAGGTACCGTCGCCAGGAAGGACTTTCTCCTGTCCGTGGTGCCAACCCGCGGCGGCGAGATAATGCTGCCGGACATCAAGGTGAACTGGACCGACAGTGTCTCCGGCGAAGCAAAAACCGTCACCTTGCCGGGCGAAGTCATCACGGCTGAAGGCACTCTTCCGCCGGCCAGCCAGCCTGCAGCGGCGGCCCCTGAAGCAGCTCCTGCCGCCCCTGTTGCTCAGAATAGACAGCCGGAAGCGAGCGAAACCTTGCCGGTCTATCTCCTTGCCGGTCTGGGTGCCGTTGCGGTTCTGGCAGCGCTTGGCGCAGCGGCGCTCTATGTCGGGCGTAAGCGGCGCCCCGGTGAAACGCCCCGCAAGTCCATGGCCGCGCAACAGCGGAATCAAGATGGTCCCGACATTCTCGGCGAACGTCGAAGGCAACTGGCTCACGCCTCGGCCAAGGAAAAATCCGGTGATCTGCGAGGATGCTACGGCTGTGTTCTCGCCTGGCGCCGTCTGGCCGGCGGCGACTCGGTCATGACGGAAGCCGCCAGAGAGGCGATTGCCGGTTTGGAGAAAGCCGCCTTCGCGCCTGCTGCGGAAGCCGCCGAAGGGCAGGGTCGTGAATGGGTCAACTTACTTGCAAGGGAAGACCGCAAGATCGGTCCGACGCAAAGCCACGTCCCCTCGCGGCTGCCGTCGCTCTATCCGGCCTGAGGCCGACCTTGCGCAAGAAGGCGGTTCAGCTAAGGCGTGCCGTTGTTCAGGATAGGACCCAAGAGCGCGAAAGAGCGCCACCCGGCAGAGCGGAGCCTGGGGCAACTTGCTGACCGATCATGTCCTTCGCGTCCATGGCGTCACGGCAAGTGTCTCGGTAGGCCCGTCATTNACATAAGACGCAANCAGCCGATCGAATGCCCGCCGGGTGATGCGGTTGTGCTCGCTGGAAAACCCCAAGGTGGCGACGTAACTCCAATGCGCGTGCATCATTGAGACGAACAGGAAAGACAGCTCGTTGCGAGACGACGCGTCGAGTTCCGGATGCGCAATGCCCAATTCTTGAAAGATCACCTGGCCGAGGGTCTTGTAGGTTTCGCACAGGCGTTCTCTCAAGGCGTCCGAACCGACCGCAAAGGCAAAGAATGCATCGTAGACCTCGAGATTGTCGGGCAGCGGAGCGCTATCGGACACGCCGAAAAAGAAATCGAGAAAGAAGTCCAACCTCTCGACCTGACCGACATCGACGATCCCTTTAAACAGGATTTCCTGGTAGGCCATGCCGAGATATTCGCACAGATCGACGATCAACTCGTCGAGATTTGTGTAGTAGTACCGCACAAGCTGTCGCGACAGTCCCGCCTCGTTGGCAACGGCTTCGAAGGAAAAGACCTGAAGCCCCTGCCGTGTGAGCAGACGCGTGGTCGCACTAAGGATTTGTACGCGCTTGTCCTGGGTTAGGGCACCCTTCTTTTTGTCAGCCGGCATTGCGCCAATCTCCACAATTCATGCAGCCGTCTGCCTCTTCGCATATGTTTGCGTTGCCCGATCCGTTTTGGAAAACCGCCCCCCGGAAATCCCCGCATCTTCAATCCAGACCAAATGACAGGCGGTCGCCACCGCTTTCATCGCGCCTCGCAATCCCTCTTGGTTATCAAGAATGACGCCAATGGCCGGCAGGCACCCATTGTCGCTAAGCGCCTTGTAGCGTTGCCAAGAGTAATTGAACCGCGCCGCGATGATTCCCTCAGATGCCCAATGGTTCAAGATCGATTTTCAAAATGAAAGTAGATTTGCTGCCGTCCCTTATTTGATGCGCCGGAAAGTTGTTGGCAATCAAGGATTTATTCTGGTGGTTTTACTTTCTGAAGAATAAATTTTTCAAATTGAAAATGACCATCCAGATTGACCCTAAATTCGTGGAATTGATATTTTTGCTCTACTGAAATTCAGGAGCGGGGACATCAAAATGCGGACCAACTTGCACGCGCAGCGCAGGCGTACACTTGTAAGCACGAGGGCGTTTCTCGCTTCCACTGCGCTCATCGCTTTGCCACTCATGCACACGCAGGCACAGGCCGAGACGACCAACTGGACGGGGAGCATCAGCACCAACTGGTTTGATGCCGGCAACTGGACGGCGGGCGTGCCCGATGCGGGTGACGAAGTGATCATGAACACGCAGACCCCCAACCAGACTGTCATTTCAACCCCCGGAGCGGTCGGTGAGGATGTCTTCGTTTCGAACGGCGTGGATGCGACGCTGACCGTAACGGGTGCGGGAACGCTCAATTCGCGGACTTTCGCGACGACTGACGCACCCACCGGTGTCGGAACAGTCAACGTCATCAATGGCGGCAACATCACGACGACCGAGCAGTTCAATGTTGGCCAAGAAGGCGACAGCGTTATCAACATCAATACCGGTGGCACCGTAGCGGGTCGGCAGATCAGCATCGGTGAATCGGCTGGGCATACGAGTACCGTCAATGTCGATGGAGCCGGATCGGAAATTCGCAAAACCGACATCGACGATTTCCTGTTCCATGTTGGTTTTTCAGGTGTCGGTATCCTGAATGTGACAAATGGCGGCGCGGCCATTTCGGAAAACGATATCGGCGTCGGCACGCTCGGCACGGGCGACGGACGCGTGACGGTCGACGGCGAAGGTTCGCTTATGCGCGGTGAGCGCGGATTGACCGTCGGCAATGTCGGCACGGGCCTCGTCACCATACAAAACCAGGGAACCCTTCAGACGCCCAACGCAGTCATCGGCGCTTTCGATAATCCGCCGGGCTTTCCGGGCGTGGGCAACGGCACGGTAACGGTTACCGGAGCTGGCTCG
Source organism: Hoeflea sp. (assembly GCA_002707605.1). Taxonomy (GTDB): domain Bacteria; phylum Pseudomonadota; class Alphaproteobacteria; order Rhizobiales; family Rhizobiaceae; genus Pseudohoeflea. The sequence goes on along the minus strand of PANK01000001.1, from coordinate 166,326 downwards.
TCGTGGCTGAACTCGACCACGAACGGGACGGGCACACTGTTTCTGGGTGCCCAAGCGACCGGGGTCGTCAATATACTCGATGGCGGCAACTTGATTTCCAACAATTTGCAAATGGCTCAGTTCGACACTGGCGACGGCACGCTGAATATCGATGGTGCCGGTTCGTTCGCCGGCTTCACGCGAATCTCGCGGGTCGGGCTGGAGGGAACCGGGACGGTCAATGTGACCAATGGCGGAACGTGGGCGACGGGCGTCGTCGGCAACACCGCCGGCCTATTTGTGGCCATAGGTGACGAAGCCGGATCAACGGGCACAGTGAATGTCGATGGCGCAGACAGCTTCTGGGGTTCGGCGGTCAATATCGCTGTGGGTCTTGGCGGGACCGGTACGGTAAATATCGTCAATGGAGGGGAACTGGCCTTTGGCCAGAGCCTCAATATCGGTGTCGAGGCTGGATCGATGGGCACCGTGCGGGTCAGTGGTGCCGGTTCGACGCTGGAACAGATCAACGGTACCTTGCTCAACCGCATCGGCGGAGACGGCGATGGGCAACTCATCGTTGAGAACGGCGCAACCGCTACCTTCTTCGAGACGGTGTTTCTGGGCGAGGAGGACGACTCGAGCGGGCTTGTGCGCGTAACCGGCGCCGGGTCAACCTTCAACATGACCAATGGCGAAAGCTTCGTCATGGATAACGGAACAACGAGGCTGGAGGTTCTGGATGGCGCCTCCTTTATCTCCGATGGCTCTCTTGGAACGGGATTGCTCGACGCTGGCAATCACACGGTCATCGTTGACGGGCCGGGCTCGACGGTATTTTTCGGTGGCTTGATCTCACTTGGCCGCGACGCCGGTACGACGACGGTGGCAGTGACGAACGGCGCCAGCTTCACCACTGACTCCTTCATCTTTGTGTCCAGCGATGAAGAGAGCACCGCATCCTTCCTTGTCGATGGAGCGGGCTCGGTAATGACCGTCGCGTCAGAGGTGCGAACCGGCGCGGAGGGTGTGGGCACAACCACGATTTCAGGTGGCGCGACTGCGACGTGGGGCCGCGCCAATATCGGCGTCGAGGGAACGGGAACCGTCAATGTGACCGGCACGGGTTCGGTCCTCAACGTCGGCGATATCGATATCGGTGAAGATGTCGGGACCGGAACACTCAACATCTCCGGTGGCGCGGTCGTCAACCAGACCGGCGGTAATCCTGTGGTCATTGCGGAAGACGACGCCTCGACCGGTACGCTTAACATCGGCGGGCCCGGTGCGCCGATGGCGCCAGGCACCTTGAATGTGCCGAGCATCCAATTCGGCGAAGGCAATGCGACGCTCAATTTCAACCACAGTGCAAATGATTTCGCCTTTATGCCGGGCCTGGAAGGTACCGGAGCCATAAACCTACTGTCCGGCAACACGGAATTGGCGGGTAACGGGACGCCCTTTGCCGGCATCACGGAGGTCGACGGCGGCAATCTGCAGGTTACCGGCTCCCTGGGCGGCGTGATTCGGGTAACAGACGGCGTCCTGTCCGGAACGGGCACGATCAACAATGCCGATGTCTTCGACAAGCTGGCGCCTGGCGCATCGATCGGCACGCTGACTGCGACCGGTGACGTCACGTTCTCTGCCGGTTCGATCTTCGAAGTCGAAATTGCGGCTGACGGAAGTTCCGACCTGCTTGACGTAGCGGGTACGGCAACGCTGGCGGGAACCATGTCTGTTCTGGGCGTCGGTTATCCGGTGGGCTTTCCCGACGCGCAGACCTATACGGTTCTCACGGCTGGCGCGGTCAACGGGACTTTCGAGACCGTCACCGACAATCTGCCGGACGTCGATGTGACAGCAATCTATTCGGCAACGAACGTGCAGGTGGCCTATATGGGCGCGGTCGTCGATCCTGACCCCGATCCCAATCCCAATCCAGATCCGGATCCAGACCCTGATCCGAATCCTGATCCCGGGCCGACGCCGACGGTTTCCGACAAGTCGATCTATGCGAACACGCTACAGGCAGCCCTGCGTGTCTCGCCGCTCTACAACCAGTCGCTTCTGCAGCGGGCAATGTCCGGCGCCGGCGGAGGCGCAGACTTCTTGGTTGCACCCAATGCCTATTTCGGCGGCGCGGACGCCGTTGTTGGCGGACAAAGCACGCTGCCTTCGATCGGAACATGGGTCGGCGTGCTCGGCGAATATGCGCAGGTCGACGCCACGGCGCTTGCCAGCGGATATGATGGACGCCTGGCCGGCATGACCGCCGGCCTCGACGGCAATTTCACCACCGACGGCGGCACGGCCGTGCGCCTTGGCGCGTCCTTCGGACATATTGACGGCGATGTCACCTCTGGCCTTGCGTCGGCCGACAGCGAAACATGGCTGGGCGGCATCTATACCGGCATCGTCCATGGACCGCTCAACCTGTCCGCCGCCGCATCCTATGGCCACGGGGATTATGACATCACCCGTACGATCCCGCTTGCCGGCATGGCACCGGCGGTGGCTTCAGGCGACAGCGGTGGCGGCACCTATGCCATCGCGCTTCAGGCCGCCTATGACGTCGCGCCGATGCTCGGTATCGGCGGTGAGCATGACCTGCGCGTGGCCCCGCTGGTGCGTTTCGATCACGCTGGAGCGTCGCTCGACGGCTTTGTCGAAACCGGCGCTGGCATCCTCAACCAGACGGTGGCCGGCACGAGCTGGGACCGCAGCTGGGCCGGGATCGGCGTGCAGATCTCGGCGGCGTTCGATGCCGGGGGCGGCGCGATCGTGAGGCCGGAACTGGAACTGCGATACCAGCACGGCTTCGGCGACGACAACGCTGTCGTCGCCTCGTCGATCGCCGGTGCGGCGGGTGCAAACTTCGTCTCGCCGGGTGCTGCGGAGGGTGATCATGCCTTCGTCATTGGCACCGGCGTGCAGATCGATTTCAACGAGCGGTTCTCAACACACCTGCGTTACGACGGAACTTTCTCGGAGAACCACGACGGCCATGCCGGCAGCGCACGGCTGGCGCTGACGTTTTAAACAATCTGATCGCAGTGATCGAGTTATAAAGCGTTGATTTTTATGGTGAGCGCGCAGGGTTCGAACCCTGGACCTACTGATTAAAAGTTTGAGCATCCAATAATTATCTATTTGAAATTTCAGATAAAAATATGTTCAAAATTCGGGTGTGTGCGAATATGTGTGTGCGTGTGAAACTTTTCTAAGCTGTCATGGAGCCTTCGGCAATAATAAACTGAAACGAGAACCTGCCGGCTTTGGCGTGATCTGGTTGGCAATTTCGGTGGCTCCTCGGGGTGTTCTCTTGGGCGGCACCGGTGCACATCATTCTCGGCCCTTCGACCACATCGCCGGGCGGTTCTCATCTCGGCAGAATGGACAGGCTCTCCGAAGACTTTTCGTGTTGTATGCGGATACCCTCGAAGCCGACGTCGATGACTACCATCGCGGCAAAAAGCAACGCTTGGTTAAGTAAATACAATGAAGAGCTAAAAAATATCAGCGTAATTTGGAATCGAGTGACCTTAGATCTCTCATTAAACTGGCAGGCAGAATGCCGCCCCAAGCAAAGCTGGCGTTCGCCGTGGGTAGGGCTAACAGCATGAATCGGCTTTCGTGTTTTTTGATCACGCGGCGTACGTTCATGGCATCGGTATGCGCTTTGCCGCTGGCGGGGTGTCAGGATGGCAGCGAGAGTATCCGATTCCGCGTGATTGCCATGGTGATGTACGAGGGCAAGAGCTACGAAGCCTCGACTGTGATGGAATGCCGTTACGCGCGCATAACGAACAGCCTTATTGGCCGTGGTGGCTCTACAACGCTTTATGGCGAAGCGCTGATCTTTGATCTGCCCAATGGCAAGTCGTTTTTCGTCCTGCCTATTTGGGTTAACCGAGACGGTTCTCTCTCAAAAGTTTATGAACGCGCAGTGCTAAAAACATTTGGCATCGACAGCTCGCTCGGCAGTCTCGAGGATGATGATTTCAAAGCGATTAAAGCGGCATCGGGCCGCAAACCATTCAAATATTTTGGCCATTTGCCGGCCTTCATATCATTTCGGGACGAGACGCAGCCCAAGACCCTGTTTGAACTTCAGCCCTACAAGATGGAGCAGACTTTTCCGGGGGCGGAGTTCATTGGCCTGGACATCGAAATCACCGACGCGCCGATCACCAAGAAGCTGCGTCAACGGTTGTCATGGCTCGATGCCGGAAAGCAGGTTTTTGAACGCAGAGCACCAGGTGATAGGCGACCTGCTAAGCAGCTTCCTATTGGCTATTTAGTTACCAGAGCACATTTTTTCGGAAACGGGAGTAGGTGATGACTGCGACACAACAGGACGTGATGCTGGCCCTTTTGTCTCTTGATGCGTACATCTGGCATCGATCGAGTTCTAAGTCGTTGATTTTTATGGTGAGCGCGCAGGGGTTCGAACCCTGGACCTACTGATTAAAAGTCAGTTGCTCTACCAGCTGAGCTACGCGCTCCCGAAAGGCGCCGGTTAACCGGCTCGGGTGGCGCGGAACATAGGCAGGGTCTTTCGCGCGGTCAACCACAAAAACCGCGCTTTTTTCATCCTTTCAACGGCTTGTGCGCCGAAGCCCGATTTGCCGAGAAATTTGTGCGCTGGAAGGCTGGCAGAGGTCATGCGGCATCGCGTCCCCTCAGGAATTTGTGACTGGCCAGTCACCGGTCGGACCGATAGAAGCCCGAAAACGACTACGATCATGACCGGGTCCGGCGCGGCAACGATTTCGCGCTGCTGACCCGGCATAAGAGTTCAGGGTAAAGAGGCCGGATTTTCGTGACGATTGCCGATATTTCGCTGCTGACCGCCATTTTCGCAGGCGCGCTGTCATTTCTCTCGCCCTGCGTACTGCCACTGGTGCCACCCTATCTGTGCTACATGGCGGGCGTTTCCTTCGACGACTTCAACCATGGCGACCGTCCGCGCGACAAGACCCTGCAGAAACAGGTCTTTTTTGCCTCCCTGTTCTTCACGCTGGGCTTTGCCACCGTTTTCGTGGCGCTCGGGGCGGGGGCCTCTTCGATCGGGGTGATATTGCGCCAGAACATCGATCTCTTCTCGAAGATCGGCGGCGTCATCATCATCATCATGGGCCTGCATTTCATGGGCGTGTTCCGCATTCCGTTTCTGGCGCGCGAGGCACGCTTCAACGGCGGCGGCAAGCCCGCCACGCTCTCGGGCGCCTATATCATGGGCCTGGCTTTCGCCTTTGGCTGGACGCCCTGTATCGGCCCGGTTCTGGGCGCGATCCTGGGTGTGGCCGCCTCTCAGGAAACGGTCGGGTCCGGCGCCATGCTGCTGGCCTTCTATTCGCTGGGCCTGGCGCTGCCGTTCTGGCTGGCAGCGCTCTTTTCCGGCGCTTTCATGCGCTTTCTGCAGCGCTTCCGCAGGCATCTCGGTACCGTCGAGAAGGTGACCGGCGGGCTACTGGTGCTCACCGGCATCCTGTTCCTGACCGGCGGGATGGCCACCATGTCCTACTGGCTTCTGGAAACCTTCCCGGCGCTCGGCCTGATTGGCTGACAGCTGCCTCTCAGCGCGTATCGGCGCGGGTGCGCGGGCGCTTGGCCGTCGCCATGATGAGGCCTGTCAGGACAGTTGCGATTCCCACAAGATGGTAGGGGTGAAACGGTTCGCCGAGCACGAAGACGGCGAGGCCCACTCCGTAAGGCGGCAGGAGATACATGAAGATGCCGGCAGTTGCCGCGCCGAGGCGGGCAATGCCGTACTGGAAGCCCGAAAAGGCGAGCAGCGANGCGAAGAACACGATACCGGCGATGCCGCCCCAGGCCGTTGCCGTCACCGGCATGCGTGCGCCGCTCAGGAATTCCCACAAAGCCATCGGTGCCAGAAGCAGCGCGCCGGCGGTCGCGATGACGCCGAACTGGGACAGCGTGTTCANNCCCTCCGGNCGGTTCTTTCGCAACAGCACCGAATAGGCAGCCCATGAGATCGCGGCAGCCACGAACAGAAGATCGCCGGTNTTGAAGCGNAGCGAAANNAGGGCCGCGGGATCGCCTCTCAGCACGATNACGGCNACGCCCAGAAAGCCNATGATGATGCCCAGAATTTCGCGCCCCGTGATCGGCCGGGCAAAGAACAGCCGCTCGATGATCAGGATGATCAGCGGCGACGTCGTGTAGATCAGCGTGCCGTTGGTCGCCGTTGTGTATTNGAGGCCGAGATAGACGATCCCGCCACAGATCCACATGCCGAGAAAACCGAGAAGCAGCCAGTGGCGAGGATGTCCGGTGACGAAAGCGCGTGCGGGAGCCCATTCACGCATCACCCAGGGCGCAAGGATCAGCGCAGCCGCCGTCCAGCGGATAAAGGCGAGGGTAAACGGCGCGACTTCGGGAATGGCCAGCCGCCCGAAAATCAGGTTTGACGAGAAGAACAGCGGCGTCACCAGCATGACGAGATAGGGAACGACACTGGTGCTTTCACCCTGAATCGGTGTTGATGTGGACTTGGACATGGGCTCCCGGTATGTGCGGTACGAACCCGGTCAACGGGCATGGCTGAACCTATAGGGGATTCGGCGATGTGCGAACAATGCGGCCCGGTGGAGAAACAGACGGAGTATACAGATGCAGCGAAAGAGTCTGGCGGTCATTCTCGCCGCGGGCGATGCCACTCGAATGAAATCGTCCATGTCGAAGGTGCTGCATCCAGTCGGCAANCTGCCGATCATCACGCACGTCACCGCGACAGCAAAAACGGCCGGCATTGATCGTGTCGCGCTCGTGGTGGGCCGCGATGCGGAGAAGGTCACAGAAGCCGGCGCGAAAGCGGGCGTCGAATGCACCCCGGTCTTCCAGTCGGAACGCAAGGGCACCGGCCATGCCGTCCTTATGGCGCGCGACGTGATTGAAGAAGGCTATGACGACGTCATCGTGCTTTACGGNGACGCACCGCTCATCGACCCCAAAAGCCTCAGCGACGCCNTGGAAGCGCGNAGGAACGGCGCCGACATGGTNGTCCTCGGNTTNACNGCNGCCGATCCGTTNGGCTACGGCCGGATGATCGTCGAGAACGGCGAACTCGTCGCGATCGTCGAGGANAAGGAAGCCACCGAAGAGCANAAGAAGATCGACTTCTGCAATGGCGGCATCATCACCATGAGCGGCGGCGAGGCGATTTCGCTACTCGAGGCAATCGGNAACGACAATGCCAAGGGCGAATACTATCTGACTGACGTCGTCTCCATCTGCCGCGCGCGCGGGGGCAAGGTNATNGCGCTNGAAGCGCCTGAAACCGACATGATGGGTTGCAACACCCGCGCCGAGCTCGCTGCCCTGGAAGCCGANTGGCAGGGGCGCAAGCGNCGCGAAGTCATGCTCTCCGGNGTGACGCTGTCNGATCCCTCGACNGTTTATTTTTCCCACGACACTGAGATCGGCCGTGACGNACTGATCGAGCCCAGCGTNTGGTTCGGCCCCGGCGTNANNGTNGGCGAGGGCGCTGTNATNCACGCCTTCTCCCATNTGGAAGGCGCCACCGTGGGGGCCGGTGCAACGGTCGGGCCGTTCGCGCGACTCCGTCCGGGCGCNGATCTCGGAGAANGATCAAANGTCGGCAATTTCTGCGAAGTNAAGAAGGCCGAGATCGGGGAGGGCGCCAAGGTCAATCACCTGACCTANATCGGCGACGCCACGGTCGGTGCGAATGCCAATATCGGNGCGGGCACGATCACCTGCAANTATGACGGCGTGAACAAGCATCTGACCGAAATCGGTGCGGGCGCATTCATCGGCTCCAATTCCTCGCTGGTCGCCCCGGTCAAGATCGGNGACGGCGCCTATGTCGGCTCCGGCTCGGTCGTTACCAAGTCGGTCGAGGCGGATGCCCTGGCGCTCAGCCGCGTGCCGCAGGAAAACTATCCCGGCAAGGCGAGCGTACTGCGTGCGCGAGCNGAAGCGGTGAAGGCCGCGAAAANAGAGAAAAAGTAAGGCGGNATCAGTAACTTGATGTCACCATATGTGAANGCGGCCGATAACCGGTCCTGTGGCGCGATCAAGCGCGCCCCTCTATAGCTTGCGCTGACGGGATCAGGGGAGACTACTCTATGTGCGGAATTGTCGGGATCATTGGCGGGCGCGATGTGGCGCCGCTGCTGGTGGACGCGCTCAAGCGGCTTGAATATCGCGGTTATGATTCCGCCGGTGTCGCCACGCTTCAGGACGGCAAGCTCGATCGCCGGCGCGCCGAGGGCAAGCTCGGCAATCTCGAAGGCCGGCTCGCGGCCAAGCCGCTTCCGGGCCATATCGGTATTGGTCACACGCGCTGGGCGACGCACGGCGCGCCGACCGAGAACAATGCCCATCCGCATTTCGCCGGCCGCGTTGCTGTTGTGCATAACGGCATCATCGAGAATTTCGCCAGCCTGCGCGAGGAACTGAAGGCATCCGGGGCCGAATTCGTCACCCAGACAGACACCGAAGTTGTCGCCCACCTCGTCTCGCACTACCTCTCCGAAGGCATGTCGTCGCGCGAAGCGGCCCAGGCCGCGATCTCGCGGCTCGAGGGTGCCTATGCATTGGCCATATTGTTCTCGGGTGACGACGAGGAGATGATCGTCGGCGCGCGTCACGGTCCGCCGCTTGCTGTCGGTCACGGCAAGGAGGAGATGTATCTCGGCTCCGATGCCATCGCGCTTGCGCCGTTNACCGATGAAGTGACCTATCTCGAGGATGGCGANTGGTGCGTGGTCACGCGGTCAGGCGCCGAGTTCTACGACGCGTCGGGTCAAAAGGTTGATCGCGCCATGCGCATCAGCCGAGGTGCTGCCTATGTGGTCGACAAGGGCAATCACAAGCACTTCATGGAAAAGGAAATCTACGAACAGCCCGAGGTGATCAGCCACACGCTGTCGCATTATGTCGATTTCGCCGAGGGCAAGGCCAAGCCTATCGAAGGCATCGATTTCGCGAGCCTCGACCGTNTGGCNATNTCNGCTTGCGGNACNGCCTATTACGCCGGNCTNATCGCCAAATACTGGTTCGAGCGCTATGCNCGCCTGCCGGTNGANATCGANGTGGCATCNGAATTCCGCTACCGGGAAATGCCGCTCNCCGGCAACATGGCNGCCCTGTTCGTCTCCCAGTCCGGTGAGACCGCCGATACGCTCGCATCGCTGCGCTACTGCAAGGGCGAAGGCGTGACCATCGGCGCGATCGTCAATGTGCCNGAATCGACCATCGCACGCGAANCCGACGCTGTTTTCCCGACCCTTGCGGGCCCGGAAATCGGCGTGGCATCGACAAAGGCTTTCACCTGCCAGCTTTCCGTTCTCGCAGCGCTTGCGATTGCCGCCGGCAAGGCCCGTGGCACACTGTCTGACGCACAGGAAGCCGAGATGGTCCANGCGCTTGTCGAAGGCCGCCGGGTACTCGGCGATGTACTGCGCGATATCCAGCCGCGCATCGAGGCTTTGTCGCGGGATCTGAGCCATTTCAAGGACGTGCTCTATCTCGGCCGCGGCACCAATTTCCCGCTGGCGCTCGAAGGCGCGCTGAAGCTCAAGGAAATCTCCTACATTCATGCCGAAGGCTATGCCGCTGGTGAGCTCAAGCACGGCCCGATCGCGCTGATCGACGAGGACATGCCGGTCATCGTGATCGCGCCGCACGACCAGCTCTACGAGAAGACCGTGTCCAACATGCAGGAAGTTGCTGCGCGTGGCGGCCGTATCGTGCTGATTACCGACGAGCGCGGTGCCCGGGAAACCGCCTTGCAGACGATGGAGACGATCGTTCTCCCCAAGGTGGCCGACATCGTCACTCCGCTGCTTTACGCGCTGCCCGTGCAGTTGATCGCCTATCACACGGCTGTCTTCATGGGCACCGATGTCGATCAGCCGCGCAATCTCGCCAAATCGGTAACGGTCGAATAGTTCCCAGTCGAATAGTTCACAGCCGCCGCCACCTTGCCTAATGCTGCGCTGCACGCCATATATTAGGCAACGCGGCGGCGAGTTGGCCGCCTGAANCNTTCCCCTTGAAAGGCGGTCGATGAGTGACGCGGTGAAGAAGAATTCGGCTGGCATGCGCCTGAGGCGCTATTTCCTNACCGGTCTCATCGTCGTAGCGCCGCTGGTCATCACGGCTTATCTCACATGGTCCTTCGTGCTCTGGGTGGACGGATGGGTCAAACCCTATCTGCCGTCGGCCTATAATCCCGACACCTATCTGCCGTTCAGCCTTCCGGGTTACGGCCTTCTGGTCGCGCTCGTCGCGCTCACCATGGTCGGCTTTCTCACAGCCAATCTGGTNGGNCGGACCATTATCGGATTCGGGGANTCGCTGCTCGATCGCATGCCGCTNGTNCGCGTGCTCTACAAGGGACTGAAGCAGATCTTCGAGACTGTGCTGGCGGAACAGAACAATTCGTTCAAGCAGGCAGCCCTCATCGAATACCCGCGAAAAGGTCTCTGGTCGATCGTCTTCATCGCCACGGAAACGAAAGGCGAGGTCGATCACAAACTGCCTGGCGAAGAAACGATTTCCGTCTTCCTGCCGACGACACCGAACCCGACGTCGGGCTTTCTCCTTTTCGTGCCGCGCAAGGATGTTCTCATGCTCGACATGACAGTGGAGGAAGCTGCGAAGATGGTGATCTCCGCGGGTCTCGTGGCACCGCAATATCCGCCAGCTCCTCCAAAGCTCCCGGTAAAATCGAAGCCGAAACAGATCACCGTGAGCGAATAGGCTCNTTCAGCCGGATCTGAGGAAGCGGATCGCCTCGTCGCGGCGCATGAGATAGAGCAGCATTCTCACGGCCTGGCCACGTTTTCCAGACAGATCTGGATCGGTTTCGCTCAACAGCCGCGCATCGTTTCGCGCCATTTCCAGAAGATCGCCATGGGCCGAGAGATCGGCCAGCCGGAAGCCGGGCATGCCCGATTGCTGGGTGCCGAGCAGATCGCCTTCGCCGCGCAGCCGCAGGTCTTCCTCCGCAATCCGGAACCCGTCCTCGCTGTCGCGCAAAACCGCGAGCCGCGCATGGGCCGTCTCGCTCAGCGGACCGTGATAGAGGAGCAGGCAACTCGAGGCTTCCGAGCCGCGGCCGACGCGCCCGCGCAACTGGTGGATCTGCGACAGACCGAAATTTTCCGCATGTTCGATCACCATAATCGTGGCGTCGGGCACGTCAACGCCGACTTCGATCACTGTGGTGGCCACCAAAAGCCGCGTCTCGCCATTTTTGAAGGCCGTCATGGCGCGGTCCTTTTCCTCGCCCGACATCCGCCCGTGCACCAACCCGACAAGCGGCGCGAGTTCCTTCCCGAACGCCTGCTTTAGGCTTGCTGCGCGCTCTTCCGCGCTCATCAGGTCGCTTTTCTCGCTCTCCTCCACGAGGGGGCAGATCCAGTAGGCTTTCTTACCCTCCTGCACGGCCGTCTTCAGTCGCCCGACGATGTCATTCATTCGCTCATCGGGAATAGTGGCCGTCGAGATCGGTTTGCGCCCCGCNGGCTTGTCGGTGAGTTGCGAGACATCCATGTCGCCGAAGGCGGAGAGAACGAGCGTGCGCGGGATGGGCGTCGCGGTCATGACCAGCATGTGCGGCGCCTGACCCTTGGCCGTTAGCCGCAGGCGCTGATGAACGCCGAAACGGTGCTGTTCGTCCACCACCGCATAGGNGAGGTTCTTGTAGACGACGGATTCCTGAAACAGCGCGTGAGTACCGACGATGATCTGTGCCTCGCCGCTCTCGATCCGCCCGAGTATCTCGGTGCGTTCGCGCCCCTTGCTGCGCCCGGTCAGTACGTCGACGGTCACGCCCGCTGCTTCCGCAGGTCCCTTGATCGAGGCGTAATGCTGGCGCGCGAGGATTTCCGTCGGCGCCATCAGCACAGCCTGGCCGCCGGCCTCCACAGCGTCCGCCATGGTCAGAAGCGCCACCGCCGTCTTGCCGGAGCCGACATCGCCCTGCAACAGCCGGATCATCCGGTCCTCGCTGGTCATGTCCGCCAGGATCTGCTTGATGGCCGTATCCTGGCTGCCGGTCAGCGAGAAGGGCAGTTGGCGGAGAATGTTTTCGCGCAACTTTCCTTCGGCCTTGATCGAGCGGCCGGGCAATTTTCTCAGCCGGCTGCGCACCATGGCCAGCGACACTTGTCCAGCCAGCAATTCGTCATAGGCGAGACGGCGGCGGGCAGGGGCCTTCGGATCGAGATCGGCGGCATCTTCTGGCGCGTGAAGCCGCTGGACGGCTTCTTCGAAGGTCGGAAAGCCGTGCTGCGCGATGAAATGCGTGTCGCACCATTCCGGCAGCGGTTGCAGCTGTGTCTGTGCCGCCGCAATCGCCTTGCGCAGCACCTTGGGCGACAGCCCGCCGGTCAGCGGATAGACCGGCTCGTAGAGCGGCAATTCGTCTTTCTCGGCTTCGCGAACGATATGATCGGGATGCACCATCGAGGGACGACCGTTGTACCAGTCGACCTTGCCGGACACGATGATCGTCTCACCAACCGGCATCTGCTTTTCGAGCCACTGCTGTTTGCCGTTGAAGAAGACCAGCGCCATCTCGCCGGTCTCGTCGTGCACGAACACACGGTGCGGTACGTTCGACCGTCCGCGCGGCGCGGCCTGGTGCCGGTCGACTCTCACAGTCAGCGTCACGATCACGCCTTCAGGCGAATGGGCGATGCCGGGGTTCTTGCTGCGGTCGATCAGATTGTAGGGCGGCAAGAGCAGCAGATCGACCACGCGTGTGTCGTCGGCATCCTCACGTCCGGTCACGCGCGCCAGAGCTTCGGCGAGTTTGGGCCCGATACCGGGAAGGTTTTCCACGGGCCGGAAGAGGGAATCGAGTTCGATCGGTCGCATGGGCGCAGGAAACGGACTATCGGCATCATTTGCAAGGCTTGATGAATGGCTGACAACAGCTCCCGCTTCGGCTATTGAGGCGACCGAAAGAAGGACCCTCATGACCGGAACCACCCGAACCAGTGCCGACCTCGACCCGCGCCGGCGGCGGCTTCTCGTGCGCGCCTGGCGCCGCGGCATTCGTGAAATGGACTTGATCCTCGGCGGTTTCGCCGACCAGAATATTGCCGCCCTGTCTGAAGCGGAACTCGACACGCTCGAAACGCTTATGGCTGAAGACGATGCCGATATTCTGTCATGGATTAACGGCGAGAAAGCCTGCCCGCCGGAATTCGCCACGCCGCTGTTCGCGCGCATTACGGCGTTCCGGCCACAATTCGGCGCTGACGGCGGCCTGAAGACGGAGCGGACCGACCCGCAATGATCCCCGAGAAGTTCCTGAAATCGCTAACGGGCTATGATGGTCCGGCGACGCTCTCCGCCGTTCCGCCCGGCATGGATGCCTTCGTGCTTGCGGAACTGGCGCGCGCCGGCCGACCCGTCGCCTATATCCTGTCCGACGGACAGCGCATCGTCGACATCGAACAGAACCTGGCATTCCTCGCACCAGACATTCCGGTTCTCACGCTGCCCGGGTGGGATTGTTTGCCGTACGACCGCGTTTCGCCGGGAGCCGACGTTTCCGCACGCCGGCTGGAAGCGCTGTCTGGCCTTGCCGCCATGCAGGACAATCCGCATGGCGCGATCGTTTTGGTCACCGTCAACGCAGCACTCCAGCGCGTCCCGCCGCGCGATGCNATTCGCCAGATGGGTTTTTCTGCTCGCGCGGGCAGCGTCATCAAGATGGAAGATCTGGCCGGACGCTTCGAGCGCCTGGGTTTCGATCGCGTGGCGACCGTCCGCGAAGTCGGTGAATATGCCGTGCGCGGTGGCATTCTCGATGCCTTCCTGCCCGGCGCCGACGAACCGGTCCGGCTCGATTTCTTCGGCGACACGCTCGAAACCATCCGCAATTTCGATGCGGTCTCACAGCGCACGACCGGCCAGGTGAANGANCTCCGGCTCAACGCCATGAGCGAGGTTTCGCTCGATCCCGAAACCGTCAGCCGCTTTCGTGCCAATTATCTGCGCCAGTTCGGCGCGGCGACNCGNGACGACGCGCTCTATGCNGCGATCTCCGAGGGGCGCCGCTTTGCCGGNATGGANCATTGGCTGCCGCTNTTCTACGAGCNNCTNGAAACNGTCTTCGACTATCTCGACGGTTTTCGCATCGTCACCGACCATGTGGCAGTCGAAGCCGCGGGCGAACGCCGNGAGCAGATCGTCGATTATTACCAGTCNCGNGACGAGCAGCTGGCGCAGTCCAAGGGGCAGGGCATTCAGGCAGCGCCCTACAAGCCCGTGCCGCCGGACGCGCTCTATCTCGATCAGCAGGAATTCTCGGTCACGCTCGACCATTCCGGTTCGCTGAGGCTGTCGCCTTTCACCGAGCCCGAGACATCCGTGCGCAAGGTCTTCGAACTCGACGCCCATGTCGGCCCGCGATGGGCGGCGGAAGCCGAGAAGCGCGAGGACGGTGAGACACGCGTCAATCTTTTCGACAAGGCTGTTGCGCATATCGCCGACAAGCGCGCTGCTGGCTCGAAAGTGCTGATAACGGCCTGGACCGAAGGTTCGCTCGATCGTCTCTTGCAAGTGCTTGAGGAGCATGGGCTCCAGAAGGTCAAACGCATCGAGAAGTTTGCCGATCTAGCCAAACTCAAGCAGGGGCAGGCGGCGTCTGCCGTTCTCGCGGTCGAGGGCGGGTTCGAGGCCAATGACGCCGTCATCGTCGGCGAACAGGATATCCTGGGCGACCGCCTCGTGCGTCGTAACCGCCGCAAGAAGCGTGGTGCGGATTACATCTCTGAAGTCGCCGGGCTCGATGAGGGCTCGCTGGTTGTCCATACCGAGCACGGCATCGGCCGCTTCATGGGTCTCAANACCATCGAAGCCGCGGGCGCGCCGCATGCCTGTCTCGAACTCCACTACGCCGACGGCGCAAAACTCTTCCTNCCGGTCGAGAATATCGAGCTTCTCTCNCGCTACGGNTCGGANAGCGAAGATGTNCAGCTCGACAAGCTCGGNGGNGTGGCGTGGCAGTCNCGCAAGGCGAAGCTCAAGAAGCGNCTTCTCGANATGGCCGCGGGCCTTATCCGGATTGCTGCCGAGCGGCACATGCGGTCTGCGCCTGTCCTGGCTGCACCCGAAGGCCTGTATGATGANTTCGCGGCCCGGTTCCCNTACGAGGAAACCGAAGACCAGATGGCGGCTATCGAAGCCGTGCGCGCGGANCTCTCCGCTGGCCAGCCGATGGATCGCCTCGTCTGCGGCGACGTCGGCTTCGGCAANACCGAGGTTGCGCTGCGGGCGGCCTTCATCGCCGCCATGAACGGCGTACAGGTNGCCGTCGTGGTGCCGACCACGCTTCTGGCCCGGCAGCACTTCAAGACATTTGTCGAACGTCTGAAGGGCTACCCGATCCGCGTTTCACAGGCCTCGCGTCTTGTGGGCTCGAAGGAACTGGCACTGACCAAGCAGGAACTGAAATCCGGCAAGTGCGACATCGTCATTGGCACGCATGCGCTTTTGGGTTCGTCGGTCGATTTCGCCAATCTCGGTCTGCTGATCGTCGACGAGGAGCAGCATTTCGGCGTCAAGCACAAGGAGCGGCTCAAGGAGATCAAGAGCGACGTTCACGTGCTCACGNTGTCCGCCACGCCGATNCCGCGNACNNTGCAGCTNGCCATGACNGGNGTGCGCGAACTCTCGCTGATCACCACGCCNCCNGTCGACCGCATGGCGGTCAGGACTTTTATCACGCCGTTCGACACGCTGACGGTGCGCGAGACGCTGCTGCGCGAACATTATCGCGGTGGCCAGAGTTTTTATGTTTGCCCACGCGTGTCGGACCTTCAGGACGTGGCCGCTTGGCTGCGCTCGGATGTGCCGGAACTCAAATTTGCAATCGCGCACGGACAGATGGCCGCCGGCGAACTCGACGACATCATGAACGCATTCTACGATGGGAGCTATGATGTACTCCTGTCGACCACGATCGTGGAATCCGGCCTCGATGTCCCGACGGCGAATACGCTCGTTGTTCACCGCGCCGACATGTTTGGTTTGGCCCAGCTTTACCAGATCCGCGGCCGCGTCGGCCGATCCAAGGCGCGGGCCTTTGCGCTGATGACGTTGCCGGTCAACAAGACGCTCACGGCAACTGCCGACCGCCGGCTCAAGGTGCTGCAGTCGCTCGACACACTTGGCGCCGGCTTCCAGCTCGCAAGCCATGACCTCGACATTCGCGGCGCCGGCAATCTGCTCGGCGAAGAACAGTCGGGTCACATCAAGGAAGTCGGCTTTGAACTTTATCAGCACATGCTCGAAGAGACGGTCGCCGAGCTCAAGGGCGAGGAAGATATCGTCGATACCGGCTGGTCGCCGCAGATCACTGTCGGCACGCCCGTCATGATCCCGGAGAATTATGTCCCAGATCTCAATCTGCGCATGAGCCTCTACCGCCGTTTGGGCGATGTCACCGATATTTCGGAGATCGACGGCTTCGGCGCCGAGATGATCGACCGCTTCGGCCCGCTGCCGAAGGAAGTCGAGCATCTGCTCAAGATCGTCTACATCAAGTCGCTCTGCCGCAAGGCGAATGTCGAGAAGGTGGATGCCGGGCCGAAGGGCGTTGTCATCCAGTTCCGCAATGGCGAGTTCCCGAACCCGGCTGGCCTCGTGCAGTACATCTCGACGCAAGGGAGCCTTGCCAAGATCCGTCCCGACCAGAGCATCTTCCTGTCCCGCGATCTGCCGACCGGCGAAAAACGTCTGGTTGGCGCGGCCGTCGTAATGACGAAAATGGCGGAGATCGCCGAGGCGCAATAGCCTGCAAACGGCTCGGATTTCGTATCGGCGATATGTGCAACTTTGGGCAGGGTAGGGAACGCGCACTGACCTCCGGCGCGAACGATGTATATACTTGACGAAGTCGCTCGCGTATCAACGCGGGTAGAAGACAAGTCCTGATGACGCGGCGTCGGAAGCCACGCACGGGCGAGACGGGGAACAGAATGGCGATTGAAAAGTCCGATACGCTCCACGGTCGGATCCTCGAGGAGTTTTCACGCAAGATCGTGGATGGCACCTGGCCACCCGGGTTCTCCCTGCCGAAGGAGACGGAACTGGCGGACCAGTACGGCGTTTCCCGCATGACCATGAACAAGGTCCTGACCCGTCTGGCCTCCGACGGCTTTGTCATCCGCCGCAAGCGCAGCGGCACGGTCGTCGCCCAGCCGAGAGCCGAATCCGCTGTTCTCGCGATCAACAATATCGGCGAGGAAGTCGCCGCCCTCGGCCGTCGCTATAAATGGTCGCTTCTCTCAAGCGAACGGCGCTCCGGCAATGCGCAGGACCGCAGGATTCTCAACCTCCAGGAAGACGATGCGGACACCGACTGCCTCTTCCTGCAGGGGCTGCACTATTCAAACGACGAACCGTTCTGTCTCGAAACCCGCGTCATCAACATCGCGACAGCGCCGGATGCAGCAAGGGTGGATTTCGAAAAGGAAGTACCGGGCGCATGGCTCTTGAACACCATGCCCTGGACAAAGGCCCGGCATCACGTGCGGGCGATCAACGTCTCCGGCCGCGATGCAATGCTTCTGGAACTGCCGGTGGGTGCCGCCTGTCTGGAAGTCCAGCGCAGAACGCAGATCGACGAGAATTGGGTAACCTGCGCGCGCCTGCTTTATCCCGGCGAAGCCCATCAGTTGATCGCCGAGTTCGACTCCAAGGTCGGTCACTAGCCAAAACTATGCGCCGCGCTTGATCGTCAGAACCAGCGCTCCTGCCGGCACGACGAGTTCCCCATTGAGCGGGAGTTCCATCAAATCATGTGTGGCAAGCCCGTGAGCGGGCAAATCATCGAGCGCGAAAAGATAGGCCGCTTCACGGTTTTCCGTCTCTAACGTATCGCCTGCTTGATGGACAGCGCCTTCGAACGGTGCGCGCACCATCAGGTTGAGATCGAGCAGTTCGTCGCCCGTCAGCTCGGCTTCACAGGCGACATCGCCTGAAAACCGGTGCGGACCGCTGTGAGGGTGTGCCTCGATCGTGATGCCGTCATCAAACCGGAGCAGCATGGCACCGTCCTCGATGACGGTCAGCACCCGTTCCACGCCCGGGAAGCGCGAGAAGGGACCGGACCGGCTCACCTTCGCAGTGCTGATCCGCCAATCAAAATCGTCGAAACCGGCATTTGCCGGCACGCAGATGATCTCGGCGGTTTCGCCGCCACCGTTCTTCCACGGGGTGAAGCGCCGCTCCACCCCACGATGGATTTTGCTCACGTTCCGAGGATCCGGGGCAGGCGCAGGCCGTGCTCGCGGGCGCAATCGATGGCGTCCTGATAGCCGGCATCGGCATGACGCCAGACGCCTGAGGCCGGGTCGTTCCACAGAACACGTTCGAGACGCTTGGCGGCTTCCGGCGTACCATCCGCGCAGATGACGACGCCTGCGTGCTGGGAGAAGCCCATGCCGACGCCGCCGCCGTGGTGGATCGACACCCAGGTCGCGCCCGATGCGGTGTTGGTCAGAGCATTCAGAAGCGGCCAGTCGGAGACGGCATCCGATCCGTCCTTCATGGCTTCGGTCTCGCGGTTCGGTGAGGCAACGGAGCCGGAATCGAGGTGGTCGCGACCGATCACGACAGGGGCCTTGAGTTCGCCGCTGGCGACCATCTCGTTGAACTTGAGGCCGGCGCGGTGCCGGTCGCCGAGGCCGATCCAGCAGATGCGCGCCGGAAGCCCCTGGAACGCGATGCGCTCCTGCGCCATGTCGAGCCAGCGGTGCAGGCCCTCGTTCTCGGGGAACAGCTCCTTCATCGCCTTGTCGGTCTTGTAGATATCTTCCGGGTCACCCGAGAGCGCGGCCCAGCGGAACGGACCGATCCCCCTGCAGAAGAGCGGGCGAATATAGGCGGGCACGAAACCGGGGAAGGCAAACGCGTTCTCAAGCCCTTCCTCCTGCGCCACCTGGCGGATGTTGTTGCCGTAATCGAGCGTCGGCACGCCAGCATTCCAGAAGCCAACCATGGCTTCGACATGATCCTTCATCGAGGCCCGCGCCGCCCGGTTGACCGCCTGAGGATCGCTTTCCTGCTTTTCGCGCCATTCGGCCACGCTCCAGCCCTTGGGCAGGTAGCCGTGGAACGGATCGTGGGCGGATGTCTGGTCGGTCACGATATCGGGNCGNCCGTTNGGCANNTCTTCNCCNGCCTGCATGCGNCGCAGGATCTCGGNNAAGATGTCGGCCGCATTGCCGATNAGGGCCACNGANTTCGCTTCGCCCGCCTTGGTCCAGCGGTCGATCATNGCNAGNGCCTCGTCGAGGTCGTNGGTNTTCTCGTCGCAATANCGGGTGCGGATNCGGAAGTCGGCGCGGGTCTCGTCGCATTCCACNGCAAGGCAGNAGGCGCCNGCCATGACGGCTGCCAGCGGCTGGGCACCGCCCATGCCGCCGAGGCCGCCGGTCAGGATCCACTTGCCNGTCAGGTCGCCNTCNTAATGCTGGCGGCCNGCTTCCGCNAAGGTCTCNTAGGTGCCCTGAACGATGCCNTGNGCGCCGATATAGATCCANGAGCCGGCCGTCATCTGGCCGTACATCATCANGCCCTTCTTATCGAGCTCGTTGAAGTGCTCCCANTTGGCCCAGTTNGGNACCAGGTTNGANTTCGCNATNAGCACGCGCGGCGCNTCNGCNTGGGTCCGGACGATGGCTATCGGCTTGCCCGACTGGACGAGCAGCGTTTCGTCGGCTTCGAGNTCCTTCAGNGCNGTGCAGATGGCNTCGAAGTCGTCCCAGGTGCGNGCAGCGCGACCGATCCCGCCATANACGACCAGCTCGTGCGGGTTTTCGGCGACATCCGGATGCAGGTTGTTCATCAGCATGCGAAGCGGCGCCTCGGTCAGCCAGCTCTTGGCGTTGAGTTCGGTGCCGGTCGGCGGGTAGACGTCGCGCTGATTGTGACGGGGGTTGGTCATCCGTTTGTCCTTTCAATGCTCGTTGGCGCGTCCGGCGGCTTCGGCCGCAGCGTGCATGATGCCGGTGAGAATGTCGGCAAGCTGTTTGCGAAGGGTGTCGGTCTTCTCGGCATCCAGATCAAAGGGCGGCTCTTCGCTCGCCAGATGTGAGGCCTGAGACAGTTCCATCTGAACGGTGTGGAAGCCTTCAGCCGGTCGGCCATAGTGCCGCGTGGTCCAGCCGCCGCGGAAGCGCCCATTGAGTACATGCGTGCGACCGGTCGCCTTCGTCGCCTCGTACACAGCGTTCTCGATCAGAGGGTCGCAAGTGCGGCCTTCGTCGGTGCCGATGTTGAAATCCGGCAGCACGCCGTCGAAAAGCCACGGAATGACCGATCGGATCGAATGGCAATCGTACAGAATGGCATAGCCGTGGATAGCCCTGACGCGCTTGAGTTCAGCTAAGAGTGCGGCATGATAGGGCGCGTGAAACATTTCCACGCGCCGCTTGATCTCGGCGTCGTCCGGTTGTTCTCCCTCAAGCCAGATCGGCGTATTGTCGAAGGTGCTGACCGGCACCAGCCCGGTTGTGGTTTGTCCGGGATAGAGCGATTTGCCGGAAGGATCGCGATTGGCGTCGATCACATAGCGATGAAACGTCGCCCGAACCGTCGTGGCCTCATCGATAAGCCCGGCATAGAGCGTGTCGATATGCCAGTCGGTATCGCGCAGCAGCCGGCCTTCTTCGTTCAGTTTGGCCCGAATGTCGTCCGGCACGAAGGTGCCGGTATGCGGAAGGCCAAGAATAAGCGGACTGCTGCCCTTTTTGACGACGACAGGATCCATCAGAACACCTCCGGAAGCATCTCGTAAACAGGGGCGGCGAGTTCCCCGGAGTGAATCAGATCGGCGGCAGTCACGAGGTCGGGCGCCATGTAGCGATCGTCGACGACGGAACCGACGTCTTCTCGAAGCCGCGCGATGGTCGACGACAGCGGAGCCGAGGTGACAAGCGGGCTCCTGAGTTCAATGCCCTGGGCGCCGGTCAGGGCTTCGATGCCGACGATGTTGAACAGGTTCTGCGTCATCTGCAGCAGGCGGCGTGCGCCGTGGCAGGCCATCGATACGTGATCTTCCTGGTTCGCCGAGGTCGGGGTCGAATCCACCGAGGCCGGATGCGAGAGCTGCTTGTTTTCACTCATCAGGGCGGCGGAGGTGACTTCCGCAATCATCAGGCCGGAGTTGAGGCCGGGCTTGGGCGAGAGAAATGCCGGAAGACCGAAGCTGAGCGCGGGATCGACGAGCATGGCAATGCGGCGCTGCGAGATCGAGCCGATTTCGGCGACCGCAAGCGCGATCATGTCGGCGGCAAAGGCGACCGGTTCGGCGTGGAAATTGCCGCCGGAGACGACTTCGCCGTCGGAGAGAACGAGCGGGTTGTCGGTGGCTGCATTGGCCTCGATCTCGAGCGTGGCCGCCGCCTGACGCAAGAGGTCGAGACAGGCGCCCGCCACTTGCGGGTAACAACGCAGGCAGTAGGGATCCTGAACGCGCTCGTCGTTTTCCGCGTGGCTGGCGCGGATCTGCGAGCCGTTGAGAAGTTCGCGAAGCGTGGCGGCCACCTCGATCTGGCCTCGGTGGCCGCGCAGGGTATGAATTTCCTCCGCGAAAGGAGCCGTCGAACCCATGGCGGCGTCAGTCGAGAGTGCACCGGTGACGATCGCGGCCTGAAGCGCGCGTTCGGCGCGGAAAAGGCCGGCCAGTGCCAAGGCTGTCGAGACCTGCGTGCCGTTGATCAGCGCGAGGCCTTCCTTTGCCGACAGGACAACCGGTTCAAGTCCCGCGCGTGACAGCGCGTCCGCGGCGGGAAGGCGTTCGCCCTCGTAGAAAGCCTCGCCTTCGCCGATCATCGCGGCGGCCATGTGGGCGAGGGGCGCAAGGTCACCCGAGGCGCCAACCGACCCTTTCTCGGGAATGACAGGCAACACGCCGGCTTTCAGCATGGCCTGCATCAAGGCGACGATCTCAGGCCGGACGCCTGATGCACCACGACCAAGCGACATCAGTTTGAGCACCATGAACAGTCGCACGATATCCAGCGCGAGCGGTTCGCCCACGCCGCAGCAATGGCTGAGGATCAGATTGCGCTGCAGGGTCGCGACATCGGCGCTTTCGATACGGATCGAGGCCAGTTTGCCGAAACCGGTATTCACACCGTAAACCGGGGCATTGCCGGCGGCGACCTCGGCGATGCGGGCGGCCGCGCGTTCGATACCCGGGTAGGCGGATTCGGAGAGCGTGATCTCGGTAACGTTCCAGTAGATGTCCGCCAGGGTGCGGAGCGACACTTGGCCGGGAGTGAGCGTTTCAGCCATGAACGACGGTTCCTTCGAAAATACGTTTATGCAGCAGGTTTGCGCCGAGGCGCCCAACAAGTTGTGCCGGTCGCTCAGCATCCCAGATGGCGAGGTCGGCGGATGCGCCGGGCGCGATAACGCCGATTTCGCTTTCCAGGCCAAGCGCCCTGGCGGCGTTAAGCGTGACGGCATCCAGGCATTCGCGTACCGTCAGTCCAAACAGGACCGCGCCCATGTTCATCGTCGTCAGGATCGACGAAAGCGGCGAGGTGCCGGGATTGCAGTCTGTTGCCAGTGCCATCGGCACGCCCGCATCGCGCAATGCAGTGACAGGCGGCTTCTGGGTTTCGTTGAGCATGTAGAAGGCACCGGGGAGCAGCACGGCTACCGTTCCGGACGCGGCAATGGCCTGAACTTCGCTCTCGCCTGCATACTCGAAGTGATCGACCGAGAGCGCCCCGAACTCGGCGGCAAGCGGCGTTCCGCCGGACCGCGTGAGCTGTTCGGTGTGGAGCTTGACGGGAAGTCCGAGGTCTCGGGCAGTCGCGAAAAGCGGACGGATTTCCTCGGCGGAGAAGGCAATGGATTCGCAGAATGCGTCGACCGCATCGACAATGCCTTCGGCATGCGCCTGCTTCAGGCCCGCGATGGCAACGTCACGAATGTAGTCTTCCTTGCTGCCGTCGAAATCCTTCGGCATCGTGTGTGCGGCAAGCCAGGTGGTTTTGACCCGCACCGGTCGGCGTGTCTCCAGAAGTCGTGCCGCACGCAGCATGTCGAGCTCCGAATCGATCGACAGGCCGTATCCCGACTTGATCTCGATTGTGGTCACACCTTCCGAAAGCAACGCATCAATACGGGTGAGCGAAGCGGCAAGGAGCTCTTCGGGGTTGAGAGCCCGCGTGGCGCCCACCGAAGAGACGATGCCTCCGCCTGCGCGGGCGATGTCCTGATAGTTTGCGCCCTCGAGCCGCATTTCGAACTCGTTGGTCCGATCGCCGCCGTGGATAATGTGCGTGTGACAGTCGATCAATCCGGGCGTGACGAGGCGCCCCTCGCAGTCGATCACGTCGACATTGTCTGTCGGTAGCGACACGCCCACGGACGCGATTTTTCCGCCCTGCAATGCAATGTCGACCAGGCCGTCGTCTTTGTAGGCGAGCCGTGCATTGGTGAGAAGAAGTGCATCTGGCATATCATTCCCTTGGTGCGTTTTGAGCTTTGCATCCGTCATGTAATAAGTATATACATAAAGAAGGTTGGTTGAAAAGGTGAATTTTCACCGCCTCGCGGTCAGCGCGGTGAGCAGACAAGCAGGAGCAGCAAACATGATCTTCGCAGACAAGGCCCTCTTGCCGGATGGTTGGGCGAAGAATGTCGGTATCGAGATCTGGGGCGGCCTGATCGGCTCCATTGCAAAGGATGTTCAGCCGAAGTCCGGTGACACTCATGTTTCGGCGCTTGTCGCAGGCATGCCCAACGTCCACAGTCATGCATTCCAGCGCGGCCATTCCGGGTTGACCGAGATCCGCGGCGCGGGGCGTGAAAGCTTCTGGACGTGGCGCGAGATGATGTACCGCTTTGCCCTGTCCGTCAGCCCCGACGATGTCGCGGCTCTCGCCGAAATGGCCTATGTCGAGATGCTTGAGGCGGGCTACACGCGTGTCGGCGAATTCCACTATCTCCATCACGCGCCGGACGGTTCGCCCTACGACAACCCAGCCGAACTTTCCGATCGCATCTTCGACGCAGCAGAAAAGACGGGAATCGCGCTGACGCATCTGCCGGTGTTCTACGCTCATGGCGGCTTCGGCCCGCGGGCAGCGGATACGGGTCAGCGGCGTTTTCTCCACTCGGTCGATCGCTTCGTCGATCTGGTCGAGCGATGCGATGTGCGGCGCAACCGGACACAGGATCGCATCGGCTTCGCGCCCCACTCGCTGCGCGCAGCCAGTCATCAGGATCTCAGCCAGCTTTGCGAGGCATTGCCAGGCCGCAAACTGCACATTCACATTGCCGAGCAGGTTCAGGAGGTCGAGGACTGCCAGACGTTTTACGGCAAGCGCCCCGTCGAATGGCTGCTCGACAATTTCAACGTGAATGAGAACTGGTGTCTTATTCACGCGACGCACATGACGGACGAAGAAACGCGCAACGTCGCCGCTTCAAACGCCATTGCAGGGCTTTGCCCCGTCACGGAAGCCAATCTCGGCGATGGTTTGTTTCCGGCGCCGGATTTCCTGGAGGCCGGCGGACGCGTTGCGATCGGGACGGATTCCAACGTGCGCATCGACGTTGCCGAGGAATTGCGCATTCTCGAATACGGGCAGCGCCTACAGTCCCGCGCGCGCAACGTTCTGGCACGCGAAGGCGGCTCGACGGGGCGCAGGCTGTTCGATGCGGCGCTTTCGGGTGGCGCGCAGGCCCTCGACGCTCCCAAACCGGAACTGGCTGCCGGTGCGCCGGCTGATCTCGTCGCCTTGAGTGATCCTTTGAAGCTCGATCAGGGCGATGCGCTTCTCGATCGCTGGATTTTCGGTCGCGACATAAATGTGTCCGACGTGTGGGCCGCCGGAGCGCATGTCGTCCAGGCAGGGCAGCATGTTCGACGGAAGGAAGTGCAGGCGCGTTTCGCTGATGTTCTGAAGCGCGTTCTGTCCTAGAGGATGCCTTGGATCAGAGCACCCGGGTCATTGCTTCCAGGAACTGATCGTTTTCCCAATCGAGTCCGACCGATACCCGGATAAAGGTCTCATAGCCTTCCTGTTTCCAGGGTTTCACGACCACGCCGAAGTCGATCAAACGGTCTGCGACTTCGGTCGACGGCTGGCCGCAGTCGACGAACAGGAAATTGCCCTTCGAGGGCAGAACACGCCGGCCCATTTCCCTGAGCTTTTCGGCCATGCGTTCCCGCTCGCGCAGCGTATAGGCGACTGCCTGATCCATTGACCGGGTCTCCGTCATCGCGGCGAGGGCGCCCGCCAGCGCAACGCCGTTCACGTTGAACGGTGTACGCACGAGGTGCATGGCGCGGATGACGTCGTCGCTGTTCGAGATGCCGTAGCCGATCCGCAGCGCTGCGAGCCCGTAGGCCTTGGAGAATGTCCGCAGAATCAGGAGCGGCTTGTCGTGCTTGGCGAGGCGCGTGGCGGCGGAGGCGAAATCCGGACCCGCTGCATATTCCACATAAGCTTCGTCAAGACACAGAAGAGTGTCAGGATGCTGGGCTTCGAGGAGAGCGTCGAGATCGTCCGGTGTCAGCCACAGCCCCGCAGGGTTCATCGGATTGGCGATCAGGATGAGGCGGATCAGTCGTGCTGCGGCTTCCAGAAGCGCCGGCGTATCGATCGAAAATTCCGGNGTCAGNCCGATGCGGGTGACCTGCGCGCCCATCATGNTNGCGTAGTCCTCGTGAAGCGGGAAGGAAGGGTAGAGGGTGACCACCTCNTCTCCGGCACTCAGAAATGCGCGGGCAAGCACGTTGAGNAGGTCCTCGGAGCCGTCGCCNAGGACAATGCGGCTCNTTTNCGCGCCGGTCTGNGNNGCGATTTCCTCGACCAGAGNACGGCCCGACGGGTCCGGGTAGAGAAACGGCCGGGATATCGCGTCGGTCATCGCCTTTTTAGTGGCTTCGTTCGGTCCGTGCGGGTTCTCGTTCGATGCGAGTTTTGCTATGCGACGTCCTCCGGCGCGCGCCGCGACGTCGTCAAGTGTCAGACCGGAATTGTAGGGCTGGAGTGCGGAAATTTCGGACCGGGCTGAAAACTTGGGCGGGCGCATAGTGCTCTCCGTTGACTCGCGGGTGACCATTGGTCACTCTATGTATAGACATATCAATAGGAGATCGAATTCCGATGCAAGGTCAAAGTGGTTCAGGCAACGACTTGAAGTTCGATTTTACGGGCAAGACGGTATTCGTGACTGGCGCAAGTCGCGGCATCGGACGTGAGATTGCCTTGTCTTTCGCGGGCGACGGAGCGCGACTGATCTTGAGCGCGCGCAACGCCGACGCGCTAGAGCAGGTCGCCCAGGAGGCGCGGACCCTGGGTGCCGAGGTGGAAGTCCTCACTCTCGACCAGCGCAATGTCGAGGATATCAAGACCCGTATCGCAACACTCGGCTCCATCGATGTTCTCGTCAACAATGCTGGCGTCGAAGAGGTTCGACCCACNCTGGAAGCCGACGAGGCNCTNTGGGACAANATCGTCGACACCAANCTCAAAGGCGCATTCTTCGTGGCGCAAGCCGTGGCGTCCAAGATGGCTGATGCCGGGTCAGGCGCCATCATCAATCTNGCATCCCTGACNTCCTATGTCGGCGTACCGGGCGCGGCNCCTTACGGGGCGTCGAAGAGCGGTATACTGGGTATGACCCGCGCGATGGCGGCCGAATGGGCGCCGTTGGGCATAAGGGTCAACGCGATCGCGCCGGGCTATTTCGAGACCGACATGACCAGCGTGTTCTACGAGAACAAAGCCTGGGTGGAGCAGATGATCTCCAACATTCCGGCAGGGCGCCTGGGCGAATTGTCAGACCTGTCGGGCACGGTGAAATTTCTCGCGTCGAGCGCCTCCAGATATATTATTGGTCAATGCGTCATCATCGATGGCGGCTATCTGGCTAAGATTTAGGCGATGGCGGATATTCGGTCAAAAATGCGCGCCACGCGGCAAAACAAGTATATACTTTTAATCCGTGAAGTGCTTAGCTTCGCTCACAGCAGATTGCAGGGCCAACGATGACAGACCGATCCGCCGCACAATATGCACCCGCAGAAGCCGCCCNCGAAATCGCGGTGCGTGCAAGCCACGTCTCGATGGACTTTGGTGGCGGTGTGCTGGCAGTGGATGATGCAAGTTTCGAACTGGAGAAGGGCCGCTTCCTGACCATTCTCGGCCCCTCGGGTTCCGGCAAGACGACCCTTTTGCGGATGATCGCGGGCTTTCAGAANCAGACTGCCGGCGAGATCACCATCAANGGCAAGGCGGTGGGCGCNGCNCCGCCGCATCGGCGCTCCATCGGAATGGTGTTCCAGCGACTCGCGCTCTTTCCCCACATGACCGCATCGGAGAACGTGGCGTTTCCTTTGAAGATGCGCCGGTTTGATCCCAAGACGATCCCGGATCGGGTGAACAGCTTTCTCGAACTGGTCAAGCTCGGTGGCTATGGCGAGCGAAGGATCAACGAACTCTCCGGCGGACAGCAGCAGCGTGTCGCCATTGCCAGGGCGCTGGTTTTNGAACCTGACCTCCTTCTTCTCGACGAGCCGCTCGCNGCNCTNGACGTCAAGCTGCGCGAGGAAATGCAGCTTGAGTTTCGNCGNATTCAGCACGAACTNGGCGTTACGACGATCAACGTGACCCACGATCAGCGCGAGGCCCTTGTCGTNTCGGACGACATNATCGTCATGGATGGCGGACGCATCCAGCANCACGCCAAGCCGGTCGAACTGTATCGCGCGCCCACNAATCCCTTNGTTGCNGGCTTTCTCGGTCTGTCTTCCTTTGTGGAAGGAACGGCGACTGCCGACGGCAATCTGCAATCGGGCAACGTCAAGGTTCTGGGCGTTTCCACGGGCAATGTGCCCGAGGGCGCGCCGGTTGTCGCGGCGATCCGCGCCGAACAGATCCGCCTTGCCAAGAGTGCCGAGGCGCTCGGCGCATGCGACATGCAGCTGGACGCCACGGTTGTCGACACGATTTTCGAGGGTGAGCGGCAGATGTATATCGTCGATGCCAAGTCACTGCCCGATACGACTTTCCGTGTTTATCACCACGACCCCGANGGCTTCGGCCTGTTCGATGTCGGCGAATCCGTCGCCATCGGCTGGAATCGCCGGGACCTGAANATCTTTTCCCCCGCAGCAAAATAACAATAATAACAGCTGCATACCTCAGAGGAGACTACAAATGCATAAGCCATTTTCCCGCCGTAGCGTTCTTCGTGCCGGCGTAGCTACCGGCGGCGCGGCGCTTCTTGCCTCGATGCCGACCCGNCATGTGTTCGCCCANGAGCCCGANAAGCCGTCCGAGATCATCGTGCGNGCNTGGGGTGGTGAGTGGGTGGAAGCCCTGAAGAAGGGGGTTTCCGACCGCTTCACCGAAATGACGGGCATCAATGTCCGCCATGACCTGACCGAAGACAATGAGATCCAGCCCAAGCTTTGGGCGGCAGTTGCACAGGGTCGTGTTCCGCCGATCCACGTCAACTGGGACACCACCACCAACGCGACCAAGTCGGCCCTGCGCGGTGTCACAGAAGATCTGTCCGATCTGTCGAACCTCGCCAACACCACCGAACTTGCCAAGCCGGTCGGCCTCGACGGCTATCCGATCGTCAACACCTACGGCTACGTCTATGTTCTGGCCTATCGCCCGGAGGCCTTCCCGGATGGTCCGCCGAAGTCGTGGCGCGATCTGCTCGACCCGAAGTTCAAGGGCCGCATCGCGCTCTACAATGACGGCATCGGCTTCCATTTCCCCGCACAGGTCGCTGGCGGCGGTTCGCTCGACGGNATCCCCGATCATATGGAGCCGTGCTGGGAATTCGTACGCGAGATGAANAAGCAGAANCCGCTNCTGGGCGAAGACCCGGATTTCACCACCTGGTTCCAGAACGGCGAAATCGATGCGGCCTGCACCATCTCGACGAACGCGCTCGCTGCCAAGAAGAACGGCGTCGAGCTGGCCTGGACAGTGCCGGAAGAGGGNTGCAAGTTCGACACCGATTGCCTTTGGGTGCCGAAGAACCTTCCCGAGAACGAAGCCTATTGGGCCAAGCAGTANGTCAATCTCGCNNTNTCNAAGGAAAGCCAGCAGATCTGGCTCGANGGCCTCGGCCTTCCGGGCGTCGTTCCCGGCCTGACGCCCCCGCCAGGCCTNGAGAACGATCCGTCNTATCCGACCAAGCCTGAGGACTTCAAACACCTGATCCGCATCTCGTCAGCGGTCCANGTGCAGAACGAGAGCGAGTGGTTCGCCAAGTTCAAGGAAATCATGCAGGGCTGATTGCGCTGTGACCGGCGCGGAAAACGCTTTCGNGCCGGTCNTTCAANAGGTGGCCAGCAGCCGCNCGCGGCNGGCTCGCTACCAGAGACTGTCGCAGANATACCGGAACGACGGACCNATGCCGCAGACCCCGTCCAGCAACNAAGCGCCCACNANNTTCAGATATCCCTTGCGATGGCGCNTCATGGATGCNCTCAATCGNGGNCTGGATGTTTTCTGGCCNGCGCGCATGACGCCNTANACCGGTTGGGCGCTTCTGATGCCGGCGCTGCTGCTCGTCGGCCTGCTGGTCCTCGGGCTTTTCCAGATGGCCGACAGTTCGCTCCATACGCTGGATCGCTCGACCTTCCTGCCGTCGGAAAACTACACGCTGGAAAACTATCAAACCGTCTTTGAGAACGCGACCTACGGAAAGATCATCTGGCGATCCGTCCTCGGTGCTGCGCTGACCGTCTTATTCACGCTTCTGCTCGCGCTTCCCTATTCCTACATCATGGTGCGCACCTCGAGCTCGTTTGTACGCAAGACCTTGCTCGTCATCCTGTTCCTTCCGTTCTTCATCGGTCAGGTGGTGCGCGCCTATGGGCTGCTGATCATTCTCGGGACGACCGGTGTCGCCAACAACGCACTCGGACTGGTCGGCGTCGAGCCGATCCGTCTTCTGTTCAATTTCCCCGCCGTCGTCTTCGGACTCGTCCAATACATGCTGCCTTTCGCGGTACTCATGCTCGCCCCGGCGCTGACCGCCATCCCGCGTGAAACCGAGACCGCTGCCGCTTCTCTCGGCGCGAACTGGTTCCAGAGTTTCCGCCATGTCGTTATCCCCATGGCGAAGCCCGGCCTGATCGGCGCCGGTCTTGTCGTCGGCACTCTGGCGCTGACCGACTTCGCCATGCCCGCCATGCTGGGCGGCGGCTCGCAGGATTTCATCGCCAACGCAATCTATGACCAGTTTTTCCGCACCGCAGACCAGGGGCTCGGCGCGGCGCTCGCGCTTCTTTTGGTTGTGCTCGGTTCGGTGTTCGTGGCGATCGTCATCTCGATATTCGGTGCCGGCACGCTTGGTATGGGAGGAAAGAAATGACCGCTCCCTCCCAACGCATCCTGTTCTGGACGATTGTCTGGTTCTGCATCCTGATCCTGTCGGTTCCGACGATCATCGTGGTCGGGGCGTCGTTTACGACCGCCAACATGATCTCGTTCCCGCCCGAAGGCTTTACCTTCAAGTGGTATGAGAAGATTGCCCTGGCACGCGATCTGCAACAGGCGTTCTTCCGCTCGCTGTTCGTCTCCACGGTCTGCCTCATCGTCTCCGTGCCGATCGGAACGCTCGCAGGTCTGGCGCTCGCGCGTTTCCGGATCCGCTTCTCCAACATGGTCCAGGTCTATCTGCTGCTGCCGTTCACCATTCCTCTGATCGGCTCGGGCATCGGCATGATGCTGATCTTCGGCGAGTGGCGGATTCTGGGCAGCCTGTGGCCGATCGGCGTGGCGCTTGCCGTGATCAATCTGCCCTTCATCATCTGGTCGGTCTCCTCCGCCGCCGGATCGCTCGACAGCGATCTCGAACTTGCCGCGTCGAGCTGCGGGGCAGGGCGGTTCGAGACCTTCTGGTACGTGACGCTGCCGGGCGTCATGCCCGGCGTCATTACAGGCGGTCTTCTGATGTTCGTGCTGGCGATGAGCGAGTTCCTGGTTTCGCTGCTCCTGACCGATGCGCGCACGGTGACGCTGCCGGTGCAGATCTACAACAACATCCGGTCGATCATTACGCCGGACCTCGCGGCAGTGTCCTCGGTATTCGTGATCATCGCGCTCTTTGCCGTCTGGCTGCTCGACCGTCTGGTGGGCCTCGAAATTTTCCTGAAATCCAAATGATGGTTGGCCGGCCTTCGTCGCCGCGACCTCGCTCTATCTGACTGAAAGGGTTTGTCATGTCCGACATCAACGTCCAGAAACTCGCTGGTCTCGATGAAGCCGCGCGCGCCGCGCTCGTCCGCCGGTCCGAGTCCGACCTGTCGTTCTTTCTCGAAAAGGTGCAGCCGATCATCGATGCGGTGAAGAACGAAGGCGATGCCGCGCTCGTGCGCTACGGACGTGATTTCGACAAGGCTGTATCGCTGACCGCTGAGACGCTGCAGGTGTCGGAAGCCGAGTTCGACGAAGCTTTTGGCTTGGTCGACGACAAGGTCATCGAGGCGATCCGCTTCGGCATCGGCAACATCAAGAATTTCCACGAGGAGCAGGCGCCCGAGCCGATGTGGCTCAAGGAAGTGCGTCCGGGTGCCTTTGCAGGCGACCGCTATCTGCCGATCAACTCTGTCGCGCTCTACGTGCCGCGCGGCAAGGGCTCGTTTCCGTCAGTCACCATGATGACGGCCGTTCCGGGGGTCGTCGCCAAGGTCCCCAATCTCGCAATCTTCACGCCGCCCGGACCGGACGGCAAGGTGGATGCCGCGACGTTGGTCGCAGCGCGGATTGCCGGCGTCGAGACGGTCTACAAATGCGGGGGGGCGCAAGCAGTGGCAGCGGCGGCCTACGGCACCGAGACCGTCAAGAAAGCGCACAAGATCGTTGGACCGGGCAGCCCCTGGGTGGTTGCCGCCAAGCGTCTGCTCGCAGGCATCATCGATCCTGGCCTTCCGGCTGGTCCTTCGGAATGCGTGATCCTCGCCGACGATACCGTATCAGGCCGTCTGGCTGCGATGGATCTGCTGATTGAGGCCGAACATGGTCCTGACAGTTCTGCATGGCTGGTCACGCCGTCTGAGCGCGTTGTCGAAGAAGCACTCGCCGCCATTCCGGAACTCTGGGGCAAGATGACCGAACAGCGGGTCGAGTTCTCGCGCACCGTTCTGACGGGGCAATCGGGCGGGATCGTTCTCGCAAAGGACATGGACGACGCCTGTGCCTTCGTGAACGAGTATGCACCGGAACACCTTGAGATCATGTCGACCAAACCCTTCAACTATCTCGGCGAAATCACGGAAGCCTCCGAAATTCTCCTCGGCACGCACACACCGGTGTCAATCGCGAACTTCGCGCTCGGTCCGAATGCCGTGCTTCCGACTTCGAAGGGCGCAAATACCTATGGTCCGCTGTCCGTGTCCGACTTCGTTCGCCGCAGCTCCATTGGTTACGTCACCGAAAAGGGCTACCCGGAAATGGCGAAAGCAGCCAAGACGCTTGCCGAATACGAGGGCTTCTCGTCGCACGCCAATGCGGTCAGCGATCTGCGCCAAGAGTACCTGAAGGACATGTGATGGAAGCGGTACGCCTCTACGGGGTCGGCGACCTGAGACATGACACGGTCGCGTCCCCCGCCGCTCCCGCACCCGATGAGGTTACGCTCGCGGTCTCGGTTGCGGGCATCTGCGGATCCGACCTCCACAATTATCGCACCGGAGCCTGGATCAGCCGCGCGCCCTCGATTGCCGGACACGAGTTTGCCGGCACCGTTACGGCCATCGGTGAATCTGTTTCCCATGTGGCGGTTGGCGACCGGGTGATCGTCGACAGCCGTTACACCTGCGGACGTTGCAAGGCCTGCCGGGGCGGCGTCGGACAGGTTTGCACCGAACTCGGTTTCCTTGGCGAAGTCATCGATGGCGGTTTTGCGGAACATGTCACCCTGCCGGGCCGCAATGTTCTCAAGGCACCCGAGGGTGTCGCTGATCGACATCTCGCCATGGCCGAACCATTGTCCGTCGCGCTGCATGCCCTCAATCTCATGCACGTTCCGGAAGGCGCTGAAATCATTATGACGGGATGCGGACCCATCGGCGGACTGATCACGCTGCTGGCGACGCGCACCGGCCATCCGGTCAGTATCGTCGACCGCAATGCCGCGCGGACCGCATTGCTGGCTGAAGCGACAGGCGCGACTGTCACTGATCTTGATGCTCTTGCGGACCACTATTACCGCTATGCCATCGATACGACTGGCAATGCCCATGTGATCAAGGGTCTGGTGTCGACCATTGCCGGTGCAAGCCGGCTTGGGCTCGTTGGTATCGGAACGGCTGCCGATATCATCGATCCGGTTCATCTGGTCGAGCGGGAGATCGCGCTCGTCGGCTGTCATGCCTTTAACGACGAACTGGCCACGATCGGCAAGATGCTGCCGGATCTGGCACCGCACCTTGATCCGTTTATCGAGAGCATGATTTCATTGGCAGACGTTCCGACTACCTATGACCGGCTACTCGCGGGAGAGGCGACCGGTATCAAGACGCTCATAAAAATCGGAGATACCGGTGGCTGATGAAGTTGCGCGGTCTTCGCGCACCGCAGAAATCCGCGCTGTCGCGCGGCAAGATGCGTCGCGGGCCGCAGAGATGCTCGAGGCGTTCATCGCGGACCTGTTCGACATCCCGGTCTCGGACCTGAAGATCAATCTCGACCAGTATTCGCTGAACTCGCTGAACGGCTTTTTCCGCTCCGGCGACGAGAATTTCTTCTTCAAGTTCCATCAGGAGGAAGGCGAGGAGGAGATGACCGGTGAATACTACCGCGCCGATATTCTCTCGTCTGCCGGGCTGCCCGTCGATCAGCCCGTTCACATGTCGACGCTTCCCGGGCGAGCAGCTGCTGATCTATCGGCGGCGGTCCGATCCGCGATTTTCCGATGTNCTCTTCGAGCTCGACCAGANCCCGGACGATNGTGCGATNGCCCGNGCACGNGCCGCNGAAGCCGATCTCAACGGGCNNATNCTNTCNATTGCNAANTCNACNCTGCANCCGATTTCGGAAGAAGAGGCCGCAGCGGAGCCGATNCACCGGCTGTTCTATGAGCGTCTGATCGATCTGCCGGGCGGGACCTATCCGGGCGGACGACTCGCGAAATTCTATGTCGGCAAGCGTTTCCTNTTTCCCAATNACGTTTCTGTCAGCTGGGNCGAGATCGCTGATGCCACCGTGACGGTCAACGGCNTTCGCTATAGCCGCACGNTNCGNCAGGCTTTCGACGANGCTCATGAGCGCTATCGCCCCGAAAACACGGCGGGAGCGGGCGGNATCGTCGCGCATGGCGACGCCCATAACGCCAATGTCTGGTACGAACGCGGCGAGGAAAGCGACCGNCTTGCNTTCTTCGATCCGGCCTTTGCCGGCGACAAGGTGCCGTCCCTTCTGGCCGAGGTGAANTCGACATTCCANAANATCTTCGCCCACCCGTTCTGGCTNTATAATCCGGAGATGGCTGCGGAGCGCTATGAGGCCAAGGTCAGGCTCGCAGATGGCGTAATCAGCTTCGAGACNGACTGGCGACCCAGTCCGGTNCGCATGGCGTTGCTCGAGGCCAAGGCANANACNTTCTGGAAGCCGTGGCTAGCCCATCTCCGCGCCGAAGGTCTTCTGCCTGCGGATTGGGAAGAGATCGTGCGTACNGGNNTNTTCCTGTCTCCCACATTGGTCATGAACCTGAATGCNGGCGANGNNGCNGATCGNCANAATCCGGTATCCTCGGCCATNGGNCTCAGCGTTGCNNTNTCCGCAGCCTCCCGTCCCGTCGAGGGTGAGGANATGTTCACACGGTTTTTCGATGCGGTGCGCCCGGAATGAACCTCGAGCGCCGCTACCAGAACGTCGAGGATTTCGCGAAAGCGGCGCGCCGCCGCCTTCCGAAGATCTTTGCCGACTACATCGATGGCGGTTCGTTCTCGGAGACGACGCTTCGGCGGAACCGGGACGACTTCGACCGTTACGCCTTGCGGCAACGGGTGCTTGCTCCGCTCAATGCCAAATCGGACCTCTCCGTCACAGTAACGGGCCGCGCGTCCCGATTACCGTTCGGACCGGGGCCGGTGGGCTTTTTGGGGCTTTATCGGAAGGACGGAGATATCGCGGTTGCCCGTACTGCCGCCAAAGCTGGCATACCATTCGTGCTGTCCACGTTTTCCATCAATGGGCTGGGCACGATCCGCAAGGCAACCGGCGTAGCGCCCGAGTTCCAGCTCTACCTCGACGAAGATCCGGCGGTGAACGCCGATCATCTCGAAGCCTGCAGGATCCTTGGCGTCGACCGCATCTTCCTGACGGTCGATACCGCCATCACGTCCGTCCGCGAACGTGACGTGAAGAACGGCTTCCGCAGCGTCGACAGGATGACGCCGGGGCTCTTCTGGCAATTCGCTCAGCGCCCCGCATGGTCTTTGAACCTGCTGCGCTCAGGATTTCCTGAAGTCGAATTGGTGAAGGGCCGCGCGGAATTCGGACGCGGCGCGATGGCGCAGGCAGGCAACCTGTCGCGCCGCCTCGACAAGAACCTGACGTGGGACACGGTTGTGGAGCTGCGCAAGGCGTGGCCCGGGCAACTCTTTATCAAGGGCATTTCCGATCCGGACGATGCGGCTCTCGCTCGTGAGGCAGGGGTCGAAGGGATTGTGCTCTCCAACCATGGTGGCAGGCAACTCGACCACGGTCGCTCCACTGTCGCGTTGATCCCGGAAATACGTGAAGCTCTCGGGCCGTCATTGGCACTTTTCGTTGACAGCGGTTTCAGGCGTGGCAGTGACATCGTCAAGGCGATTGCACTCGGAGCGGACTACGTGCTGATGGGGCGTCCGTTCGCCTGGGCGGTCGCCGCCGAAGGCGAGGCGGGCGTCGC
Organism: Hoeflea sp.; assembly: GCA_002707605.1. Classification (GTDB taxonomy): domain Bacteria; phylum Pseudomonadota; class Alphaproteobacteria; order Rhizobiales; family Rhizobiaceae; genus Pseudohoeflea. The sequence continues at coordinate 130,428 of PANK01000001.1, read as the reverse complement.
CCATCTGATCAACCTGCTGGAAAGCGAGATCGAGATCACGCTGAACCTGATGGGACTGTCGTCTATCGAACAGCTTCGGCGCGCCGGCACCGAGGTGCTGCGCTAGACCAATTTCGATTTTGACGGTCGCTCAGCTTCCCGAAGAAGCTGCCGGAGCGCTTTCGGCCTTCTCCGACGCGATCTGACGAATGGCACTTGCTATCAGGTCGGCAGGTTGCGCGCCCATCAAAGCGTGCTTGCCGTCGAGNATAAAGCAGGGAACGCCGGTCACGCCCATTTGCTGCGCCATGGCAATTTCCTGGGTGACCGCGTCGCGATCGGCACCGGACTCNAGCAATTCCNGAACGATTTTCTGATCGAGNCCGGCCTCGGCAGCNGCTTCCAGAAGCACAGCGTCATCNCCGATATTCCGGCCATCCTCNAAATACATCCGGAACAGNATCTCGACCATCTTGTCCTGAACGTCCGTGCCCTGTGAGCCGGCCCATCGGATCAGGCGATGGGCATCNAGCGTGTTCGCGGANACCTCGATGTCTTCGAAGTGGAAGGGTATGTTTTCTTCCGCTCCCGCTGACCGCACATTTGCGTAGGCGCGCTCGGCGGCTTCCGGGCCACCGAACTTATTCTCGAGATAGGCGCGACGGTCCTTGCCTTCCTTCGGCAGGGTCGGATCNAGCTGATAGGGGCGCCACCGCACGTCGAGCGGAATGTCGCCGCCGATCTCCTTGAGCGCNGCATCGAGCCTGCGCTTGCCGATATAGCACCACGGGCACATGACATCGGATACGATGTCGATGGTGAAGGGCTGGACGGGTTGAGTATCGGGCATGGTGGAATCCTTACTGCTGTCTNTCCCTCATATGGGGAGCCGGAACGCGGATGTCACTTCCCCGCGTTCTTGTCCCACCACGCAGGCAGGTAATAGCCGTAAAGCGGCGGCATTCCCGAAGGGCCGGTCACACGCTGCCAGTGAGCCAGATAGCTTTCGCCCAGATGATAGGTCGGCACGATATAGTAGCCCGACAAAAGCACCCGGTCGAAGGCGCGGACGGAGGCCTGGAAGTCATCCTGGCTGCGCGCGTTCAGCATTGCGTCGATCATCGCATCGACCGCCGGATCGGCGACGCCGGCGAAATTGAAGCTTCCCGGCAGGTCTTTGGCTTTCGACCCCCAACGGCCGATCTGCTCGATGCCCGGAGAGAGAGACGACGGATAGGATTTGACGATCATGTCGTAGTCGAAATCCTGGGAGCGTTGCTGGTATTGCGCGTCGTCCACGGTCCGGATCGACATCTTGATGCCGAGTGGAGCAAGCGAACGCTGATAGGCGATTGCCAGCTTTTCCTGGCCCTCGTTCTGGGTCATGACCTCGAAGGCAAGCGGACGGCCATCGGGTCCCACCATCTGGCGGTCCTTGATCGTGTAACCGGCGTCCTTGAGAATATCGAAGGCCGCGCGCTGGATCTTGCGATCCTGACCGGACGCGTCACTGACCGGCAGCCGGAATGAGCCGTCCATCACGTCGGGATCGACCGCATCCGGGAAGGGGGCCAGAAGCTTCTTCTCCGCGTTCGAGGCCGAGCGNTTGTAACTCGAGAGCGTCGAGCCCTGCCAATAGGATTGCGTGCGGGTGTAGACGTTTTCGTAGAGGTTCTTGTTCACCCACTCGAANTCGAAAAGCATTGTCAGGGCTTTGCGCACGGCCTTGTCCTGGAAGATGGGCCGGCGGGTATTGAANACGAAGCCATACATCCCNGACGGAGTCTGGTTCTTGTAGGTTTCNTTGACGACATCCTTGTTCTTGGCCGCCGGGAAATCATAGCCGCGCAGCCAGTTGGTCACCGACCCGTCGGGATAGATGTCGATGACGCCTTTCTTGAAGGCTTCGAACAGGGTGTTTTCCGACAGGAAATACTCGATNGTGATCTTGTCGTAATTGTCCTGGCCCTTTTTGACCGGGAGGTCCTTCGCCCAGTAATCCTTGTTNCGCTCATAGATGATCCGCTCGCCCGGCTCGACAGCGGCCACACGATAGGGCCCGGAGCCGATCGGTGATTCGAGCGTCGACTTGTCGAAGTTTTCGGCGTCGGTCGCGTGTTTCGGCAGAATCGGTGTCAGCGCCAGAACCATCGGAAATTCGCGGTTCGACGTATCGTTGAAGGTAAACCGAACGCTGTTTTCGCCGACTTTTTCCATTTTTTCCACGCGATCGAGCCGAGTGGAGTAGGGCGGGCGTCCCTTGTCCCGGAAAAGCTCGAAGGTGAAGATCACGTCTTCCGCCGTGACCGGCTTGCCGTCCGACCAGCGCGCATCCGGGTTGAGGTTGAACTGGATGAAAGTGCGGTCTTCATCCCACTCGACTGTCTTGGCGAGCAGACCGTAGAGCGAAAAGGGTTCGCCCTGCGCGCGCATCATCAACGGTTCGAAGACCAGGTTTCCGTATTGCTGGTCGATCACGCCGCGTGCCGTCGTGCGCATGCTCTTGAGGATGAAGGGGTTGAGGCTGTCGAAGGACCCGACGACCCCATAGGTGACCTCGCCGCCCTTCGGCGCCTTGGGATTGGTATAGAGGAAATGGGTGTAGTCGGCCGGCAGGGAGGGACTGCCATGCATGGCGATCGCATGAACCGGTTCGGCGTGGGCAATCGGTGTGCCCGATGGCGCGAGCATCAGCATGGCGAGAGCCGCGGGAATAAACGTCNCCAACAGTCCTCTTGCCCGCCGGACCGCCTGCATTGCGCCTGTCTTGAACATTCCGTCTCCCTCAGCCTGTGTCGCCGGTTTCTGATGGCCCCGATTCTGTGTCGCAAGGTAACATGCGGATCGGGCCTTCTGCCACAAAGCGCAAATACGGCCATTTGAGGACCGCGGCCCANTTCAGAGCACNTGGGATATATTCGATTTGGAGCATGAAAATCCGGCCGGTATTTTTTCACNCCGACCCGGGNGAGGGGTGGAAATTCGCCTCTGCAGGGTTTAACACGAGGCGAAACCGGTCATTGTCTCGCCTCAATTGGCGAACAAAAGCGCCGCAGAAACAACGATGCGGAAAACCTGCACACCAAGACTTGGAAGTGCCGTATCCGCAGGGGCGTTTGCAGGAGAAAACCAGACCCATGATCACCAATACCAAACGGACACTCGCGGCCATCGTCACTGCCGGGTTCACTGTGGGCGCTTTCGGTGCGCTGCCGGCAAACGCCCAGGAACAGGGCGCAGCTGCCGCTGCTCCGCGCCAGGGCTGGTACAAGGTCTGCACCAAGCAGGAAGACAACGACGTCTGCATCGTGCAGAACATCGTTTCCGCCCCCACCGGCCAGCTTCTGACNGCGGTCGGNCTCATTGAGGTGACCGGCAAGGTCAATCGCAAGATCATGCAGGTCTCNGTGCCGAGCGCGCGCATGATCCAGCCGGGTATCAACGTCCAGGTGGACGGCGGCCAGGCGCAGCGCTTCGGTTACTCGGTCTGCATGCCCGACAAGTGCGTGGCTGAAACCGTGCTCACCGACCAGATGATCAACTCCTACAAGAAGGGCGGCGAACTGGTTCTGACCTCGGTCAANTTCCAGCGCACCCCGACCCCGATCAAGATTTCGCTCGAAGGCTTCACCCAGGCCTATGATGGCGAGCCGATCAAGCAGTCGGAGCTGCAGGAACGCCAGCGCCTTCTCCAGGAAGAAATGTCCAAGAAGGCTGAGGAAGCCCGCAAGAAGCTCGAAGACGCCCAGAACGCTGCCAAGCAGCAGTAACGGCAAATNGCTTCATCACATTGAAAGGCCCGGTTGATCGCTCAACCGGGCCTTTTCATATTCAACATGNAGCGGGANGTCAGTGGCTGTTGCGCTCGAGCGGCATGTAAACGCCGTCGACGGCAGGGCCGAAGAACTCATTGAGCTGCGGGTGGCGGATGGGTGTGCCGCTATCGTCCGGCAGCAGGTTCTGCTCGGAAACATAGGCCACATACTCTGTCTCGTCGTTTTCAGCGAGCAGGTGATAAAAGGGCTGGTCCTTGCGCGGACGTACCTGTTCGGGAATGGCATTGTACCATTCATCGGTATTGGCGAAGACCGGATCGACGTCGAAGATCACACCCCGGAACGGGAAAATGCGGTGCTTGACGACCTGGCCGATCCCGAAACGCGCTGTTTGCTGGTCCATCAAATTTCCTTTCGTTCTCTGAAAGATGGTGGCAGCCGGCCAAAAAATCAACGCGCTGATCTTGACCATGCGGCGAGGGACCAATAGCCACATCATCTGTTCAGTGAGGGGCTGGCGCCATCGGCAGCCCCGCCGAGGTTGCACATGGCAGAAATCGCCGGGCTGGTCCTACCGTTCTTCGGGCTCATTCTTCTTGGCTACATCGCCGCCCGGATAACCGGCCAGTCGCACGAAGCGCTAGGCTGGCTGAACACCTTTATCATCTACATCGCGCTGCCGGCCTTGTTCTTCAAACTNATCCTGAAGACGCCGATCGAGGAGCTCGCCCGCTGGGATTTCGTGCTCACCTCGATGATCGTGACCTATTTCATCTTCGCGACTGTGTTTGCAGCCGCCGTTCTGATCCGGAAAGCGGGCATCGATTCAGCGACCATCCANGGGCTCGCCGCAGCTTANGGCAATATCGGCTATATGGGGCCGGGCATTGCAATCCTTGCNTTCGGCGAGAAGGCAGCCGTGCCTGTGGCGCTGATCTTTTGCTTCGAGAACTTGATGCACTTCGCCGTTGCGCCGATGATGATGGCGCTTGCCGGCGACGACAAACGGCCTCCAGCCCAGCTGGCGCTGGATGTCGTCCGCAAGATCGCGTTCCACCCGTTCATCATNGCGACGGCTGCCGGCGTTCTCGCCGCTGCCGTTCATTTTCAGCCGCCGCTGCCGGTCAGCCGCCTGATCGACTATCTNGCCCAGGCCGCAGCGCCATGCGCGCTGTTCGCCATGGGCGTGACGCTTGCGCTGAGGCCATTGAAGCGTGTTCCGCCGGAACTCGGCTACATCGTGCCGATGAAGCTGATCGTCCATCCGCTCCTGATGTATCTCGCAATGTCGTGGGTGGGCGATTTCGACCGCATCTGGGTCTTTACCGCCATGCTGCTCGCCTCGCTGCCGACGGCGACCAACGTATTCGTCATAGGTCAGCAATACGGCGTGTGGACCGAGCGCGCCTCGGCCTGCATACTCGTCACCACCGTAACCTCNGTGGCGACCGTGTCGATCCTGTTGTGGCTGATCACGTCCGGAACGCTACCGGCCGACCTTTTTCCGTAAGTCCGCAGCCATTTCAGCAACATTCGGCAGCATCGAGCGCTTGCGCCAGCCCGGTGTCATGCCTTCGCGCATGGCGAAGATCTTCAACGGCTTGACGGCATCGAGTACGGCAAGCCCGCCTGCACGCAACATCTGTGCCGGCAGGAACGAGGACAGGAGTGTCCGGTTCAAGAGATCAACGCCGAAGGTACGGCTCGACACGTCCGACCGCCGGGCGCGATCATAGGAAAGTGCTGCCGCATCGGCCTTTTCGGGGCCGCCCACATCGCGGATCCGGCTGATCGCCATGTCGACATCGCGCAGGCTGAGATTGAGACCCTGGGCGCCGATCGGCGGGAAGGCGTGTGCCGTTTCCCCGATCAGGAAGGTGCGGCTACGCGCGAAATTCTGTGCGATCATGCTCGACATCGGCCATGCCTGAAAGCCATCCTCGACCTCCACGGCACCGAGAATGGACGACATGCGTTCCTCGACGCGGGCATTGAGGTCCTTGCGCTCCATCTTCATCACGCCTGGCACCTCATCGGGATCCATCGCCCANACGAGGCTNGANCGGTTGCCGGGNAGCGGAACCTGGGTGAAGGGGCCGGACTCGGTGTGGAACTCGGTCGAAATATTGTNGTGCGGCAGNTTATGGGTGAAATTGAGCACNACGGCTGTCTGCTTGTACGCCCAGTTTTTGACGGAGATNCCGGCGCATTCCCGCGCCTTCGACTTGCGACCGTCTGCGGCGATGACCGCATGCGCGGTCAGAACGGTGCCATCCTCCAGGGTCAACTTCATCACGCTGCCGTCTTCATGGGCGTTGGCCAGCTCATGGGGAATGCGCGTGATGGCATCGGTCGCGTCAACCTGCGCGCTTGCCGCCGCCATCAGCGGCTTGTTCGGGATGTTGTAGCCAAACGCCGGAAGATCGATTTCGGACGACTGAAAGCTTACCGGCGGCGCGCGGAACAGCCGCTTCGTGCCGTCGAGAATNCGCATGGTNGACANNGCNGCNGAGTCCTTNCGCACTTCGTCCCAGACACCGAGACGCGACAGCATATCGATGGATTCCGTCATCAGGGCGGTGGTGCGCTGATCGTTGCCGGGAGGAGAAGGGGCGATAAAGGCGACGCTCCAGCCTTCTGCCGCCGCCGCGAGTGCGGCCATCGTTCCGGCCAGCCCGCCACCGATCACCGCGATATCAAATTCTTCCACCACGACATAACTCCTTGTCGGAGGAAAGCGGTTGCTTGGGCACCCCTTTCGCTCCTAAAACCGTCTTGCGACTACAGAGACCGATTTAGAGCCGATTCCGCTTCTTTTCCATGGGGTGATTTGGCGCAGACGGGAGAGAACAGGATGCGGACCCCCAACCGTCGGTGCTACGGCCGATGAAAATTCCCTTTTTCAAATACCGGCGCGTCCCCTATGCCGAAATCCGCGCCTTCTCCGTCCATATCCTGACAGCATCCGGCGCTTATCTGGCGTTTCTGGCGGTCGTCGCCGCCGGCGAGGCGCGCTTTATCGACATGTGGTGGTGGCTTGGTCTGGCGCTGGCAGTCGACGGCATCGACGGTCCGATCGCACGCAAGCTCAAGGTCACCGAGGTGCTGCCGAACTGGTCCGGCACAATGCTCGACAACGTCATCGACTACGTCACCTATGTGCTCGTGCCGGCCTACGCGCTCTATGAAAGCGGCATGCTCGGCGAATACCTGTCCTTCGTTGCAGCCGGCCTGATCGTTGTCTCGAGTGCGATCTATTATGCCGATACGGGCATGAAGACGGACGAGAACTTCTTTTCCGGCTTCCCGGTGACATGGAACATGCTGGTGTTCAGCCTGTTTGTCATCAATCCTTCGGAAATGCCTGCTTTTATTGCGGTNTTGTTNGCNGTNGTNGCGACATTCTTGCCGATTAATTTNCTCCACCCGGTNCGCGTACAGCGCCTGCGGCCGCTNAACCTCGCCATTTTCACGATATGGTCNGTGCTCGGGGCCGCNGCTCTTCTGTTGCANTTNAACTCTCCGGACTGGCTCAAATGGGCGGTGATGGCCACAAGTCTCTATCTCCTCATCATCGGGGCAGTGCTGCAGCTCTTCCCCAATCTCGGCAAAAAGGGTGAACCCGTAGGGAGCGAAACCCCATGACAAAGGCAATCGTCGTCTCCGCCCCCGGTGGGCCGGAAGTTCTTGAATGGAAGGATCATCCGGTGGGTGATCCGGGGCCCGGCGAGATTAAGATCAAGACTGCTGCTTCGGGTCTCAACTTCATCGATGTCTATTATCGCTCCGGCCTTTATCCGGCTCCGAAGGGCACGCCGTTCGTACCGGGTGGCGAGGGTGCGGGTACCGTTCTTGCGGTGGGCGAGGGGGTCACCGATCTCGCGGTCGGAGACCGTGTCGCCTATGTCGTCGGCCTCGGTTCCTATGCGGAAGAACGTCTGCTGCCTGCCGACCGCGTGGTGAAGGTTCCTGACGGCATCGATCTTGAAATTGCCGCCGGCGCCATGCTCAAGGGTATGACCGTCGAATATCTTCTGTTGCGTACCTATCCGGTGAAAAAAGGCGAGACCATTCTGTTTCATGCTGCCGCAGGCGGCGTGGGCTCCATGGCCGGCCCTTGGGCAAAATCGCTCGGTGCCCGCGTCATCGGCACTGTCGGCTCCGACGAAAAGGCCGAGATGGCGCGCGCCAACGGCTACGACGAGGTGATCAACTACCGCTCGGAAGATTTCGTGGAACGCGTCAGGGAACTGACTGACGGCAAGGGCGTCGATGTGGTCTACGATTCCGTCGGCAAGGACACGTTTCCCGGATCGCTTGACTGTCTCAAGCCGCGCGGCATGTGGGTGAGCTTCGGCCAGTCATCCGGGAATGTCGAGCCGTTCCCCCTGGCAACGCTGAGCCAGAAGGGGTCTCTCTACATGACCCGGCCGACCCTTTTCACCTACATCGCCAGCCGCGAGGATCTGGTCGCTTCTGCCAATGCACTCTTCGATGTCATCACGCGGAAAATCGTCACGATCGACATCAACCAGCGCTATGCCATGGCAGATGCAAAACAGGCGCATGAAGATCTCGAAAATCGGAAAACGACGGGGACGACAGTACTTCTCCCTTGAATTCGCTTCAAAATTGGTGAAGCTTGATTATTGCGCAAAAAGGTTTAGTGCCTGCTTTTTGTTCATGGGGGACTCGTGCAGAGCGGCAATGAGGGTACAGCACTCCTGAAGACTGTGGGTCTCACCAAGGTCTTCGGCGAGGTCAAGGCTTGCAACGGGATCGACCTTTCGATCGCGCCAGGCGAGATTCATGCGCTCCTTGGCGAAAACGGCGCCGGCAAGTCCACCCTCGTCAAGATGATGTTCGGCGTGCTTGATCCCTCAGAGGGCGAAATCCTCTGGAAAGGCCAGCCGGTTCGCATCGGCAGCCCCGGGGAAGCCCGCCGCCTCGGCATTGGCATGGTGTTCCAGCACTTCTCGCTCTTCGAGGCGCTCACCGCTGCCGAGAACATTGCCCTGGTGCTTGAGGAAAAGACCCCCATCAGCAAGATCGCCGAGACCGCGCGCCGGCTCTCGGTCGATTACGGCCTGCCGCTCGATCCTCACGCCATGGTCGGCGATTTGTCCGTGGGCGAACGCCAGCGCATCGAGATCATCCGTTGCCTGCTGCAGAAGCCGGATCTCATAATTCTCGACGAACCGACCTCGGTGCTGACTCCGCAGGAAGCCAACAAGATGTTCGAGACGCTCGAACGGCTGAAGGCAGAGGGGAAATCGATCCTCTACATTTCGCACCGGCTCGATGAGGTCAAACGTCTGTGCGATACGGCGACCGTTCTGCGGCATGGAAAGGTTGTCGGTCACTGCGTGCCGCGCGACGAGACGGCTTCGTCGCTTGCCAACATGATGGTCGGCTCCGATGTCGAGACCGTCAAGCGCGGGGGCGCTGCGCCGGAATTCGGCAAACCGCTCATCGAGATCCGCAATCTTCAGCGCCCGCCGGCTACACCTTTCTCCATTCCGCTGCGTGGCATCGACCTGACGGTCCGTGCCGGAGAGATCATCGGCATCGCGGGCGTCGCCGGCAACGGGCAGGGCGAGTTCTTCGAAGCGGTCTCGGGAGAAGCGGTTCAGAAAAGCGCCGATGTCGTGAGCCTCAATGGCCAGGACTGCGGCACCAAAGGCATTTCAGGCCGCCGCCTGCTTGGCGTCGGTTTCGTGCCCGAAGAACGCCTCGGCCACGGCGCGGTACCGTCGCTGCCGCTGTCGGAGAACATGCTTCTGTCCCGCCACCAGACCGACAAGAAGACCATGCTGGGACTCTTTGGATTCGTCCGCAATGCTGCCGTCAAATCCGCCTCCAAGCGCGTGATCGGCGAGATGGACGTTCGCAAGACTGCGGAAGACCCGNAAGCATCGGCACTGTCGGGCGGCAATCTGCAGAAATATCTGATTGGCCGCGAGCTCGATCGGCAGCCGGCCGTGATGATCGTNGACCAGCCNACNTGGGGCGTCGACGCCGGCGCGGCTGCCCGTATTCGCAAGGCGCTGATCGCNCTGGCGCGGTCCGGNTCGGCCGTCCTCGTCATNAGCCAGGATCTCGACGAACTCTTCGAGATTTCCGATTCCATCGCGGTCATGCACGACGGCAAACTGTCGAAACCGGTGCCGATCGCCGACGCGACCTACGAGAAAATCGGCCTTCTGATGGGCGGCGCCGAACCGGGTCACATGGCCTTTGAGGGCGTCAAGGAAGAGGCAAGCGCCTAATGCGTATTGAACTCATCAAGCGGCCGCAGCAATCCGCACTGTTTTCTGCCGTCTCGCCACTGCTCGCACTCGGCCTCACCGTCATCGCCGGATTCATCATCTTCTCGCTCCTCGGAAAGCCGCCCTTGGAGGCGCTCTATATCTATTTCATCGAGCCGCTGAGCGAGACCTGGCAGCTTCACGAACTCGCCATCAAGGCCGCTCCGCTGATCATGATCGCCGTGGGTCTGTCGGTCTGTTACGCCTCCAACAACTGGAACATCGGCGCCGAAGGACAGTTCATCATCGGCGGCATCGCNGGNTCGCTGATCCCGATCCTGATGCCGGACTTCCAGAATTTCCTGACCCTGCCGCTCATGCTTCTGTTTGGCTTTATCGGCGGCGCCGCCATGGGNGCGATTCCGGCGCTCCTGAAGACNAAGTTCAACACCAACGAGATCCTCACCAGCCTGATGCTGGTCTATGTCGCCCAGCTCTTCCTCGACTGGTTGGCACGCGGGGTCTTCCGCGATCCGAACGGTAACAATTTTCCCGGCTCCATTCGCTTTCCCTCCGCCGCCCGCCTTCCCGAAATCATACCATCACAGGGAAGCGCGCATTTGGGCATCGTGCTGGCCATCATTGCNGCGATCATCGTCTGGGTGATGATGAAATACCTGCTGCGNGGNTTNGAGGTGAANGTNNTGGGNGGAAGCCCGCGTGCAGGGCGTTTTGCCGGTTTCTCCTCGACGAAGATGGTGTTCTTCGCNTTCATCCTCTCAGGCGGTCTGGCGGGCCTCGCCGGCATTTCGGAAGTCTCCGGNGCCATCGGCCAGCTGCGCGAAACCATATCGCCCGGCTACGGCTTNGCCGCCATCATNGTNGCCTTNCTNGGGCGCCTCAATCCGCTCGGCGCCATTGCCGCGGGTTTCGTACTCGCGCTCACCTATCTCGGTGGCGAGGGCGCGCAGATGTCACTCGGCATTTCCGACAAGGTTGCGCGTGTTTTCCAGGGCCTGCTTCTCTTCTTCGTGCTCGGCTGCGACACGCTCATTCACTACCGCATTCGCCTCGTCTTCGGCGATCCGGTCAAGGTTTCGAGGTAGGGCGGACCGATGGATATTTTTCAAAGCGTACTCCTGACGATCGCCACGGCTTCCACGCCNCTCTTGCTNGCGGCCATCGGGGAACTGGTCGTCGAGCGCTCCGGNGTGCTTAACCTGGGTGTCGAGGGGATGATGGTCATCGGCGCGGTCTGNGCTTTCGCCGCAGCCTATCTCACCGGCAACCCGTGGATCGGCGCGCTGGCCGGGATNGTGGCGGGCGCCGTTCTGTCGCTGCTCTTCGGCGTGCTGGCCNTGTCCTTCGCCACCAACCAGGTGGCTACCGGCCTGTCGCTGACGCTCTTGGGCATAGGCTTGTCCGGCATGATCGGCGAGAACTTCGTCGGCCGCGCCGGCGAGCGTCTGCCCAATCTCGATATCCCGGTCCTGACCGATATTCCGCTGATCGGCCGTCTGATCTTCGGGCAGGATCCANTGTTCTACGTCTCGATCGCGCTGACAGCCGCGGTGACGTGGTTCCTGTTCCGCACACGNACNGGGCTGACGCTGCGGGCCATCGGCGACAATCACAANTCNGCCCATGCGCTNGGNATCAACGTGCTCAAATACCGCTATCTGGCGGTCATGTTCGGGGGCGCTTGCGCGGGTCTCGCCGGTGCCCATCTGTCGCTCGTCTACACCCCGCAATGGGTGGAAAACATGACGGCAGGGCGAGGCTGGATCGCGCTGGCGCTCGTCGTCTTCGCATCCTGGCGGCCCTGGCGGGTCGTCGGCGGCGCNTATCTCTTCGGNGCNGTNACCATCGGCCAGCTTCATGCGCAGGCNCTCGGCTTCGGCATTCCGTCGCAGCTTCTTTCTTCGTTGCCCTATCTGGCAACGATCGTCGTTCTCGTCCTAATATCGAGGGACAGAAGACTTACGGTGATGAACACACCGGCCTCACTTGCCCAGCCGTTCGTACCCGACCGGTAGGCGACACAAACAATCAAACCGAGGGATTGCATCGGGGAGGCCCGAGGCAAAACAGAGAGGGAAATCCATGAAGAAAATTCTGTTCGCACTGACTGCGACCGTAGCGCTCACAGCTGCCGGCGGCGCCTTCGCGCAAGACAAGTTCAAGGCCTGCTTCGTCTATGTCGGATCGAAGACCGACGGCGGCTGGACCCAGGCTCACGACATCGGCCGCCAGTATGCCGACGAACAACTCGGCGATGCCGTCGAGACGGTCTATGTCGAGAACGTNCCGGAAGGCCCGGANGCNGANCGCGCNATCGAGCGNTTCGCCCGCTCCGGCTGCGGCATCATCTTCACCACCTCGTTCGGCTTCATGGATCCGACAATCGCGGTTGCGGAAAAGTTCCCGGACGTGAAATTCGAACACGCAACCGGCTACAAGACCGCACCGAACGTCACCACCTACAACTCGCGCTTCTATGAAGGCCGCTACATNATCGGNCGNATCGCCGCCGAGGTCTCCGAAACCGGNGTTGCCGGCTACATTGCCTCCTTCCCGATCCCGGAAGTGGTCATGGGGATCAACTCGTTCCTGCTCGGCGCGCGTTCGGTCAATCCCGACTTCAAGCTGAAGGTCGTTTGGGTCAACAGCTGGTTCGACGCCGGCAAGGAAGCCGACGCAGCCAAGGCACTGATCGACCAGGGCGTCGACGTCATCACCCAGCACACCGATTCCACCGGCCCGATGCAGGTTGCCGAAGAGCGCGGCATCAAGGCCTTCGGCCAGGCCTTCGACCAGATCGAAGCCGGCCCGAACGCACAGATGACGGCAATCGAAGACACCTGGGGCCCGTATTACGTCAAGGAAATCAAGGCGGCCATGGACGGNACNTGGGAAGGCGGCAAGTCCTCCTGGGACGGCCTGAAGGACGGCATCCTGACGATGGCGCCCTATACCAATATGCCCGATGACGTGAAGGCTGATGCCGAGAAGACCGAGGAAGCCATCAAGTCCGGCGAACTCCACCCCTTCACCGGCCCGATCAACAAGCAGGACGGCACCGTTTGGCTCAAGGAAGGCGAAGTCTCCGACGACGGAACCCTTCTCGGCATGAACTTCTACGTCGAAGGCGTGGACGACAAGCTGCCGCAGTAAGCTGCNTNCCATTGAATGACGGAAAGGGCGCTTCGCAAGAGCGCCCTTTTTTTGTTTCCGCTCTCCGGCTATTCCGCCGGGGCGAGAGGGGCAGGAAACAGGCGGCGCCAGCGCCTTTCCAGCATGCGAANAACATGGCGGATCAGGATGCGGCCCACCGGCTCGANAAACCGCCAGATCGCCCAGGCNNCGAGGATTGTCACNACGNTTGCNATCCCGANNGCCATCCATTTGCCGACNNNAGGGCTCAGTGCNTTGATGANGATGTANCCNGCATTCTGGTGAANNAGGTAAAGCGGATANGTNATCCCGGCGCCNNCGAGAATGACCTTCGACATNCGCGAACCTNGCCGCGTCAGCCGCGCNGGCAAGAGAAACCGCNNCNGCAAAGNCNAGGCAGGTGAAAAGCTGGGCNNCNGCCACGCTNCNGGCGTCNGGNGCNATGCCGAGCAGATCGATGAGCACCAGNCGCTCGCGCTCNGCNCCNGTGAAGGTGAGCANGAANGCCAGTANCGCNAGCGANAANCGTGNGAGGGTNANCCCGTGCATCCGGATCCGGTAGGCCATGANGCCGANGGCAAAACAGCCGGCGNAACTCGTGAGCAGAACGAGCTTNGCNGCANGCGACTGGAACAGGAGAAGATCGACAACGANGATNAGCAGCCACAGCGCGACCANGCGCTCGGTGTAACGCGGAAGAATTCCGGCAAGAAGCAGTAGCGCGATCCAGAAATAGNAGATCAGCTCGACGACGATCGTCCAGTAGACNCCGTCCATGAANGNTTGGCCGAAANCCGGCGCAACCATGGTGAGATTTGCGANCCACTGGCCAANGCTNACCTCGAATGGNGGCGTACCCCAAACCATGATCACGAGGGCGGTCAGCGTCATCGCAGCGACGTGGCCAGGATAGAGCCGGNTGANCCGGCTCTTGCCGAACTGCCAGCCGCTTCGGCCCTCCGCTGACCAGATGATCACAAAGCCGGAAATCATGAAGAACAGGGGAACGCCGAAATAGAAGAGCGGCACGGGGCCTTCGGTGAGCCCGTAGGAGACGTCGAGATAGCCGCCGGCAATCGAGCCACGATAGAGGAAATGGTAGAGAAGCACGGCGAGCGCGGCGAGAAGGCGCAGAATGTCGAGCGCCTCGAGACGCCGATGCGATAGCGGTTCGCTTGCAGTGATAGGGTTCGAATTATGGGATGTGAACATCTCTGCCTCCCCGAATGCGTGTAAATCTAGCGCAAGCGGGAAGGGCAGGTGTTAATCGCGTCCGGTCATCGTTCGTTAAGCTTACGGGTTAAACTTAACGTCGTCATTTCACCGGAGCGCAGGCCTCAGACGAGGCCGTCGGCCTTCAGTGTCTTCCACGTGTCATCGAGCATCTTGTTGGCGATAGCGGTCATCTCGGTCGCTTCCGTCTCGGACAACACCCATTGAGGCGAGATGCTTGCTGAGCAGCCGCGCCGCCACATCCCGTCCCTCCTTGGTCCGGCGGCGTTCGACGACCGCATAGGTGATCTCCGGCAAAATCGGCAGCGCGTCATCCTGTAGAGGCGACAATCCCAAGCCCGCGGCTGTCCGGCAAGTGATCCCAAGCCCTGCCTGAACGGCGGCGCGAACGCCGTCGAGGCTCGGTGTCGTCAAGGCCATGCGCCAGGGCCGGCCGACCGAATCCAGCGCCTGCTGTGCGGCTTTGGCGAAAGGGCAGGGCGGGCTGATGCCGACGAGCGGCAAGACATCGGCATCCAGAAGTTCCGGATTGCCAAACCATTGCATCGCCATTTTAAAGGCCGTGTCGCGTCCGGCCGGCTCGCCGGCGCACAACGCGGTGTCGATTCGGTCCTCACCCATGGCCTGAAGAAGCTCGGCGGTGCTGCCGATGACGATCGCGATCGCCCGGTCCGGCCAATCGGCCCGAAGTTCGGCGAGCGTCGGCCGCAGAACGCTGTCCACGAAATCCTGGACGATCCCGATCCGGATCGGTGGGGCAGCCGCCGCATCCAGATCGACACGCGCCACGTCGATCCGGCTGAGGATCGAACGGGCGTGGGGAAGCAACCGGCCGCCGGTGCCGTTGAGCTTGAGGGCTCGGCCGTCGCGGTCGAACAGCTGCTGGCCGACGATATCCTCCAGCCGCGCCATCTGCAGGCTCAGCGCGGATTCGCTACGCCCCACCCGAGCGGACGCTGCGGACAGCGAACCGCAATCGACGACAGCGACGAAACTGCGCAGCAGAGAAGAAGGCAGATCAGGAATCATGAGTTTTCCTCAAGTCAGTAAGCGTCAGATACCGATTATAGGTGGACGTTACTTGTTGCAAACTGAAGCATCGACAAAACGAGGAGAACTTTCGATGCCATTTGCAAGATTGACCCTTCATCCGGCGCAGACTCCGGATACCACCAGCCGGCTCGCCGCGGACCTGACATCCGCCATCGCGAAGGATCTCGGCAAGCGTCATGAGCTGACGTCGCTACTGATCGAGACCCCGGCTTCCGCGCGCTGGACGATCGGCGCCGAGGACCGCGAGGTCACCGCCCATCTGGAAGTCTGCGTGACGGCGGGAACCAATAGCGAGGAAGAAAAAAGAATTTTTGTCCGCAATGCCATGGCGCTGTTGCGGCGCGCATTGCCCACGCTTGCGGAGGCCACCTATGTCGTCGTGACGGAACTGCCTTCTGTTAACTGGGGCTATGACGGGCGGACCCAGGCGGACCGGGCCACCGGCCTCGTTCCGCCTGGTTCAGCTTAGCATCCCTGGCCGTCCGACCCGCTTTCAGACGAGGCCGTCGGCCTTCAGGGTCTTCCAGGTGTCGTCGAGCGTTTTCTTGGCGGTGGCGGCCAGCTCTTCGGCTTCTTCATGGGACAGTGTGAGCGGCGGCGATAGGATCAGGCTGTCGCGGACAGCGCGCATGATCAGCCCGTTATTGAAGGAATGATCGCGGGCGATCGTTCCCACACGGCCGACATTGTCGAAACGCTTGGAGAGATCCGATTTCTGCGGCACCAGTTCAATTGCGCCGACGAGACCGACCATGCGCGCTTCACCGACCAGATCGTGATCGCCGAGCTCGGCCCAGAGCTTTTGCAGGAACGGTCCGATATCGTTCTTCACGCGACCGACCAGGTCTTCGCGCTTCATGATCTCGAGATTGGCGAGTGCCGCCGCGCAGGCTGCCGGATGACCCGAATAGGTATAGCCGTGATAGAACTCACCGGCTTCCGGGCGGTGGAAGACCTCCTTGACGCGGTCGGAGATGATCACACCGCCGAGCGGCAGATAGCCCGATGTCAGACCCTTGGCGATCGGCATGAAGTCCGGCTTGGTGTCGTAGTAATTGGCACCGAACCACTCGCCGGTTCGGCCGAAACCGCAGATCACCTCGTCCGAGACGAAGAGGATGTCACGGGCTTCGAGGATCTTCTTCACTTCCGGCCAGTAGCTTGCCGGCGGAACGATGACGCCACCGGCACCCTGGATGGGCTCGGCGATGAAGGCTGCGATCTTGTCTTCGCCGATCTCCTCGATCGCCTTGTCGAGTTCACGCGCGGCCCAGATGCCGAATTCCTCTTCGCTCATGCCGGTCTGCATGCCTTCGCCGAACCAGTAGGGCTGGTCGATATGATGGATGCCCGGAACCGGCAGGCCGCCCTGACCGTGCATGCCGCCCATGCCGCCGAGCGACGCGCCGGCGACGGTGGAGCCGTGATAGGCGTTCTTGCGCGAGATGATGACCTTCTTCTCGGGCTTGCCCATCACGTCCCAATAGGTGCGCGCCATGCGGAAAACGGTGTCATTGGCGTCGGAGCCCGACGAACCGTAGACGACCATGTTCATGTGGTCGGGCGCGATCTCGGCGATCTTTTCCGACAGCTCGATCACAGGCGGGTGGGATGTCTTGAAGAACGTGTTGTAGTAGGCGAGCTCGCTCATCTGCGCGCGCACGGCTTCCACGATCTCATTGCGGCCATGGCCGACATTGACGCACCAGAGGCCCGCCATGCCATCCATGATGCGGTTGCCGTCCGTATCCCACAGCCAGACGCCGTCAGCCCGGGAGATCACCCGCCTTTCATCGACCCCCAGAGCACCGTGGTCGGTGAAGGGATGAAAGTGGTGAGCGTGATCGGACACCTTCAGATCGTGGGAAGAGACATTGACGCGCATTTCGAAAATCCTGCAGATAACATTGGAAGCGCCGCCCGAGGCAGGCTAGGAAGGCTCGGAAGTGAGCACAGTTTCGCCGCTTGGACAAGCGCGGGGAATACGCACAAGAGGTTTGCATGCTGAATGAGAGTCAGACTGTCGCGGCTGAATCAAATGCCGAGGCTCAGGTTTCGCCGAACGCTGAAGCCGAGAAGTTCCTCGCCGACCATCCCGATCTCGAGTCGGTGGATTTCCTGATCGCTGACATCAATGGCGTGCTGCGCGGCAAGTGGGGCCCGGCAGAAGCTATCTCCAAGGTATTCAAGCCCGGCATCAACCTGCCGCTGTCGATTTTCGGTCTGGACATCTGGGGCCGCGAGGTGGAAGCCACTGGCATTCATATCGAAACCGGGGACATCGACGGGTATTGCCGCGCCATCCCCGGTCGCGTGAACCGCTCGCCCTGGTCGCCTCGACCGGCGGCGCAGGTTCTCATGTCGATGTATACGGAAGAGGGCGAGCCCTATCCGATCGACCCGCGCAATGCGCTGCAGGGAATCGTCGATCGCTATACGGCCAAGGGCCTCAATCCCGTCGTCGCGTTCGAACTCGAATTCTACCTCGTCGACCCGGCCGCGTTCCGCCGTTCGGGCCGCATGGGCAAGGACGAGGGCCCGGGTCCGGAACAGCAGCACATGTATTCGCTCTCCGAACTGCGCGGGCAGAGCGACCTGTTTGCCGAGATCCGTGCCGCGGCACTCGCCCAGAACCTGCCGATCGACACGATCATCAAGGAAGCGGCCCCCGGTCAGTTCGAGGTCAATCTCAAGCACCGCGCCGACCCGATGGCGGCAGCCGACGATACCGTG
Organism: Hoeflea sp.; assembly: GCA_002707605.1. Taxonomy (GTDB): domain Bacteria; phylum Pseudomonadota; class Alphaproteobacteria; order Rhizobiales; family Rhizobiaceae; genus Pseudohoeflea. Next base: position 112,232 of record PANK01000001.1, on the reverse strand, counting down.
CTTCTGCGCCGGGTGATTTCGGAATGCGCCGACAATCGCGGACTGAAAGCGACATTCATGGCCAAGCCTTTCCTTGAGTGGCCCGGCAACGGCATGCATGTGCACGCCTCGGTGCTCGACGAGAATGGCGACAACATCTTTGCAGGGGAGGAAGGGGACAAGCGCCTGCAGCATGCGGCCGCTGGTCTTTTGTCCACCCTCAAGGATACGCTTCTCTTCTACATCCCGAGCTTCAACGGTTATCGCCGCTTGCAGGCCGGCTCCTACGCGCCGACCCGTATTGCCTGGGGACGCAACAACCGTTCGGTGGCCGTTCGCGTCCCGGCATCCGACGAAAAGGCCCGCCGGCTCGAACACCGCATGTCGGGTGCGGATGCCAATCCCTATTTTGTGCTTGCCGGCGTTCTGGGCGGCATGTTGGAGGGAATCGAGGCCGGCAAAATGCCGCCACCGGCCGTCGAAGGAAACGCCTACAACGTGCCGCTGCCCCAGCTCTCCGACGACATGGACGATGCGATCGAGGATTTTGAACGGTCGGATTTCATCCGCCGCTACTTCGGCGCTGAACTCCGTCGTATATTCGGCGAAATCAAGCGCGCCGAGCTCGTTGCCTTTGATAACGAGATCACCCCGTTGGAGCGATCGACCTATCTGTAGCGGGCATCGCGTTCCCGACGAAACGTCGCAGGCAGGATAGTCCTGAGGCACTGGAAATATCGATCCAACTGTGAGATATGGCGGTCCGGGTTTACGCTCCCTGAACCGTTGGTAAACCATGATTTGCAACGGGAATCGGGATTTCGCGTCTGTTTCGGGTTGACCGCTAACCCGGCATTGCGCATTGTCTCTGGGGATATATAAGGTTTTTGCTATGGATTTCGACGCGTTTTTCGAGGCGGGGCTGGAAGGTCTCCGGGAGGCCGGAAACTATCGCGTATTCGCCGATCTCGCCCGTCAGCGGGGACAGTTCCCGTCAGCAACGCGCTATCGCGAGGACGGCACCGAACAGGACGTGACCGTGTGGTGCTCGAACGACTATCTCGGCATGGGCCAGAACAAGATCGTCGTCGATGCCATGAAGGACGCCATCGACCGCTGCGGCGCAGGGGCCGGCGGCACCCGCAACATCTCCGGCACCAACCACTACCATGTGCTTCTCGAGCGCGAGCTCGCCGATCTCCACGGCAAGGAAGCAGCGCTCATCTTCACCTCGGGCTACGTCTCGAACTGGGCGGCACTCGGCACGCTTCTTGGCAAGATCCCCGGCATCATCGTCTATTCGGACGCCTTGAACCATGCCTCGATGATCGAAGGCATCCGCCANTCGAAATGCGAACGCCGCATCTTCAAGCANAATGATCCCGAGCACCTGCGCGANCTGATGGCTGCCGACGATCCGGCAGCGCCNAAGCTCGTGGCCTTCGAGAGCGTCTATTCGATGGACGGCGACATNGCGCCGATCGAGGCGATCTGCGANGTNGCCGANGCNTTCGGCGCCATGACNTANCTNGANGAAGTCCATGCGGTNGGNATGTACGGTCCGCGCGGCGGCGGTGTNGCCGAACGCGAAGGCCTGATGGACCGCCTGACGGTGATCGAGGGCACGCTCGGCAAGGCNTTNGGCGTCATGGGCGGCTANATCACCGGCTCGGCNGCCCTGTGCGATTTNGTCCGNTCNTTNGCGNNNGGCTTCATCTTCACCACNGCACTTCCGCCGGCTCTTGCTGCCGGNGCTGCCGCCTCGATCAAGCATCTCAAGGCNTCNGAACTCGANCGCCGCCGCCACAAGGATGCGGTNGCCAAGGTNCGCGCCATGCTCGANCGNCACGGCATCCCGCANATGGACAATCCGAGCCACATCGTTCCGGTGATGGTGGGCAATGCNGCCAAGTGCAAGTGGATCTCNGANGTNCTGATCGACAATTACGGNATCTACGTTCAGCCGATCAACTATCCNACCGTGCCCGTCGGCACCGAGCGGCTCAGGATCACCCCNACGCCGCTTCACACCGACGGCGACATCGCCAAGCTCACCCAGGCGCTNAACGACCTGTGGAGCCAGTGCGCNCTNGCNCGNCATGTGGCGTAAGCGNNCGCNTNCANNACAGANNTGNAAAGAACCCGGTCGAAAGGCCGGGTTTTTTGTTGNCCTNAGACTNCCATCCTCGCATCAAGTCCGGGACTGNCGCGGCGGAGGAGGGCATGCTCGCTCGNTGCAGAGGAGCGAGGATCAGATCCCGCTGCCNTACATCCCCATCATNGGATCCATCTCGGGACGAACGCCCGCCCGGCGGTCGATCACGAAATCGGTCAGCGCGGCAGAAATCCAGATGGCGAAAAGNGTGATCCAGGCGGTCATGGCGAAAACGCTGGCACCGGTNACGCCGGCGCCGACCGCACANCCGCCCGCCAGCATGCCGCCNAATCCCATGAGCGCTGCGCCGGTGAGATAGCGCCGCATGTTTGCGCCGCCCTCAAAACCCTTGAGCTGTAGTTCGCGCGTGAAAAAGGCAGCAAGAAATGCGCCGATGAACACGCCCGGCACCAGACCACTGTTGAAGTCATAGCCGTCGACAGGCCGGGTCAGTACGGCCATCAGCGCATCGGCAGAGGGACCTGTGAAGCTGATCGCGTTCATCTGCACCGGCTCGAAGGAGACGCCCTGCATCGCGTAGCTGAACCACCAAGCGGCGGGAACTGTTGCCCCGACGACTGCGGCGGCGATCATCCGCCACGGCGAGAGCCGCGCATAGATCGCGGTCGCCACGCTGGCAGAAGTCGCAACGCAGGCGATCAGAATGGCGATCACCGGATCGATGCCGGAGAGTTCAATCAGATTGTTGCCACCGGTGGCGAGCGTGGTCGCACCTCCCGCAATCCATTCACGCGCTGGAGACAGGACGCCGCGAAGGCTGGCTTGCGCCACGACGGCAAAGACGAGGCCGGACAGCAGCGCCCGCAGATTGCCGGTTGCAGACAAGACAAGAAGCCGGCTCGCACAACCNCCGGACAGAACCATGCCGGTTCCGAACATCAACCCGCCGATCAGCGCGCCGGAAAGGCTCTGTGGTGTGGCAAGTTGCCGGGCCTCGTTGAGCGAGATGATGCCGGCTGCCGCCAGAAGGCTGGTTCCGGTGACGGCCGTGGTGAATACCATCAGCCAGATCGCCGTTTTTTGTCCTATGCCGCCGCGCGAGAATTCGACGGCCGCTGCGCGCAGGCAAAAGCGGCTCTGCTGCGCCATGGCGCCGAAGACGATGCCAATCAGGATGCCGCCGCTCACGAGAACGGCATTTTCTCCAAGGGCGTTGACGATATCTGCAAGCATGGGCGATGGTCCGGTTCAACGTCGTTATCGAANGCAAACAGGTTGGTGGCATTGACCAAAATCAACCGCGGCGCGATTGTATGCAAAAATAACAATATGGGAGAGAGACATGAACGACCGGCTGACCCTTGATCGCCGCACCCTGCTGAGATCCGGAGTTTGCGGCGGGCTACTTGCAGCGCTTCCGGCGCCGCTCCTTTCCCGGAAAGTCTTCGCGGCCCCGGACTCCGAGATCATCGTTGTCAGCGACGGTCATCTGGTGCTGCCTTTCAGTTATTCCTTCCCGATGAACACGGCCGAGGAGCTCGCGCCGCTCGTCAGTAGCGATGGCGATATGCCGACCCAGTTCGAACCAGCCTGCAATGTCACGCTCTATCGAAGCGGCGACCGGCTGGTTCTGTTCGACGTCGGAGCGGGCGCCCATTTCATGCCGACTGCGGGAAAATTGCTCGAGTCACTCGATGCCGCCAGTATCGACCCCTCGGAGATCACCGATGTCGTCTTCACCCATGGCCATCCCGACCACCTCTGGGGCCTGATCGATGACTTCGATGAAGAAGTCTTCGTCAATGCCGCCTACCACATGAACCAGGCCGAATGGGANTACTGGACAGATCCCGGCACGGTCGATTCGATCGGCGAGGAGCGCAAGACGTTTGCCGTCGGCGCTGCATCGCGGCTCAAGCGGATCGAGGAGAAGATCAATCTCTTCAACGGTGCCGGCGACGTGGTTGCCGGTATCGAGGCCGTTCCGACCTATGGTCACACACCGGGCCATACGAGTTTCGTGATCCATCAGGGATCCAACGCGACCATGGTCACAGGCGATGCGGTGACACATGCGGAGATCTCGTTCCGCCATCCTGAGTGGATCAGCGGCGCCGATCAGGATTCCGATATGGCGATAAAGACGCGAAAGATGGTGCTCGATCGTCTGGCCGCCGATGACATGACGATCATCGGCTTCCATTTGTCCAAGCCCGGTGAAGGCCGGGTTGAAACGGAAGGCGACGCGTACCGGTTTGTTGCTGAATAAGCAGGAACTGCTTCTCGCGACTGGTCAGTCGTTGCGGACAGGTGCGCAGAAGAGGTCGTAGAGCGTGTTGACGATTGCCACCACATCATCGTTGGCGATGGAATAATACACCATGCGGCCTTCGCGGCGCGTTTCCACCAGGCCGTCCATGCGAAGCCGTGCGAGCTGCTGAGACACCGCTGCCTGGGGCATGGAGAGGATCTCCTCGAGCTCGGAAACCGATTTTTCGCCTTCCGAGAGAATGCAGAGAATCACCAGACGGGTTTCGTGGCTCAGAGCCTTGAGGAGGTCGCTTGCCTTCTTCGCCTGTTCGAGAAGGACATCGAGATCCTTGCCGCTGCTCTCCTGTGTCGCTTGGTGAATGGTCATGGTCTGCCCGATCCATAGATGCCGCTAATATTAGCTTCGAAGTATAGTGCAGGGAACTTTACGGGAAAAGCCGTTTGTTGCCCGCATGCCGGGAATAAAATTCTCAACCCTTTGTCGGTTCTGGAAGTTTCGCGATGAGTTCATCGACAAGAANCCAGAAAAACTCGCTGCCGGGATAGCCGCGGATACGCCCGATCTCCTCTCCGCCTTCGACGAGNACGAAGGTCGGCGTAAAGCGCTCGACGGGAATATTCTCCAAATCGGGTGGAATCGGAGCATGAATATCCACCCGACGCAGAGGCGCGACTTTTCCTTCCTCGCTTTTGGCGTAGCCAGGAGCTATCTCGGCATTGAATTTGGCGCACCAGACACAACCGTCCTGCTCGAACATCACGAGTTCGGCTGCCTGCGCGGAAAAGGGCAGGCCCGCAGCAGGCAGTAACGCCACTGCAAAGAGTGCAGCTGTGAGAAATTTCATCATCGCTAGGTCCAGAATTGCTTTGCAATATATAGTTTGTGTTGCATATTTTGAAAAGCCGCTTGCGCAAAAAGCGGCCATGGGAGGAATACGTGCTTGATATCAGTGTGGGGGCTGCGTTTTTCGCGGGCCTTTTAAGTTTTTTCTCGCCCTGCGTCTTGCCCATCGTGCCGCCTTACCTCGCCTGGCTCGCCGGGTTGAGTTTTGCCGAGGTCAACGACGACGACATTGAGCCGAAGGCGCAGCGACGTATTTTCCTCTCCGCGCTCTTCTTCGTGCTAGGCTTTGCCACGGTATTCATCATGCTCGGTGCAACCGCCAGCGTGGTGGGAAAAACACTCGCGCAATATTTTGACATTCTTGCGATCATCGCGGGCGCGCTGATCCTCATAATGGGTCTGCACTTTCTCGGGGTGTTTCGCATTGCGTTGCTTTATCGAGAAGCCCGGGTCAACGTTGACAAAAAGCCGGCCGGAGCAGTGGGCGCATATCTCATGGGGCTGGCCTTCGCGTTCGGCTGGACGCCCTGTGTCGGCCCGATCCTCGCTGCCATTCTTTTCGTTGCTGCAGGACGCGAATCCGCGGGCGAGGGCGCGCTGCTTCTCGCCGTGTATGCGGCCGGTATCGGGATTCCATTTCTTCTGGCGGGCCTGTTTGCAAGTCGATTTATCCGTTTTGCCGGCCGCTTTAGAAAACACATGCGCAAGATCGAGATCGCAGTCGGTGTTATGTTGGTCATCACAGGCCTGCTCTTCATGACCGGACAGATGTCGCGGATAGCCCAGTGGCTCATTGACACGTTTCCGGCCTTTGCGACCATTGGATGACAACCGGCTGACGCCTCTGAAAGGGAGAACGTCATGATTAGGACATTGCTGTTGGGAGCTTCACTCCTGCTCGCGACCCTCGTTCCATCGGTCGCATCAACCATCGGCGACGACGGTCTGCACAAGGAGGACTGGTTCACCATTACCTTCCGCGACGTGGCGGAGGATATCGAAGCCGCGAAGGAGCAGGGCAAGCGCCTTGTGATGATTTTCGAACAGCGCGGATGCATCTATTGCGCCGCCATGCATGAGAAGCTTCTGTCAGATCCCGAGGTCGCCGATTACATCAAGGCGAACTTCATGGTGGTCCAGTACAACATGTTCGGCGACGAGGAAGTCACCGATCTGGATGGTGAAACGCTCACTGAAAAGACGGCCGCGCGCAAATGGGGCTATGTCTTTACGCCGACGGTCGTGTTTCTGCCGGAAGAGGTTCCCGGCGATAAGGACGTCTCGGAGGCGGCCGTGGCAACCATGCCGGGCGCTTTCGGAAAATGGACTTTTCTCAATATGTTCCGCTGGGTTCATGAGAAAGGCTACGAAGGCGATGAGCACTTTCAGAAGTACCACGCGCGCATCATCAACCAGCTTCGTGAAGAGGGCCGGCTCGATGCCGAGTGAAAAAGTTTCGGCTAAAACTCGAAACATTCAAGAAATTGCATTGATTAGCAGAGACTCCGGGTCTAAGCTACAACCCGGGAGAGACGAGTGGGCCTACCGCTCGCGGAGAACAAACGAGGAGGAACACCCTCTATGAGACGGTGGAGAACACGGGCTTTTGCCGCATCCATATCGATGCTGGCGACGAGCGCATTCGCAGCAGACATACCCCCAAAGGACGTCGCTTTCGGCGATGACGGTGTAACGGAATCTCTCACCGGCAAGCCCGGCGATCCCGCGCATGGCGCCGAAGTCTTCAAGAGCCGCAAGCTGGGCAATTGCCTGGCCTGTCACGCCAACGAAGAGATGGCCGGCGAACTGTTCCACGGAACGGTCGGGCCGGCACTCGACGGTGTCGCCGACCGTTATGATGAGGGGTACCTTCGTGCCATAGTCGTCAACGCCAAAGAGATATTCACCGATGAAACTGTGATGCCGGGCTTCTATTCGTTGAACGTCGGCCAGCACGTTGCGGAACAGTTCCAGGGCAAGACCATTCTTTCCGCGCAGGATGTGGAAGATGTGGTGGCCTATCTCGAAACGCTGAAGGAATAGCCGGGCAGCCGGCAACGGAGACTGAACCCATGAACTACACCAGACGACAAATGCTCGCATTCTCAGCAGGTGCAGCGGGTATGGCCGCCTTCGGTTTTTCGGCAGCCCCCGCNTTGGCAGACGCTGACGCGACGCAGAAGATGATTGATGAATTTGCCGGTGGCAGCGCACCCGCCGAAGGCAAGATCACGCTCACCGCCCCGGAAATCGCTGAGAACGGCAATACCGTTCCGATCTCGGTCGAAGTCGAAAGCGCCATGTCGGGCGACGACCTTTGCGAATCCGTGATGATCCTCGCGGACGGCAACCCGAACCCGGATGTCTGCACGTTCCATTTCTCGGAACTGAGCGGCTCGGCAACGGCCACCACACGTATGCGGCTCGCCAAGACCCAGAACGTCATCGCGCTCGCCAAGATGAAGGACGGCTCGGTGTTTATGGACAAGAAAGAGGTCAAGGTGACCATCGGCGGCTGCGGCGGCTGATCGAAGGACAGGACAAAGACAATGGCTAGCAAACCGCGCATCAAACTTCCCAAGAAGGCCTCCGCCGGCGAAGTGATCACCATCAAGACGCTCATCAGTCACGAGATGGAATCCGGCCAGCGCAAGGACAAGGAAGGCAACACAATCCCGCGCCAGATCATCAACAAGTTCACCTGCGCCTTCGACGGTACGACGGTGTTCGAGTGCGATCTGGATCCGGCGATCTCCGCCAACCCGTTCTTCGAGTTTACCGCCAAGGTCAACGAGAGCGGTACGTTCAAGTTTACCTGGGTCGACGATGATGGCTCGGTCTACGAGACCGAACAGGCAATCGAAGTCGCCTAAGAACCGGAAGAACAGGGGCTGAAAGCTCCGGAGGAGGAACCGCCTTGAAGAGCATCATGATGAAATCCGGGCTTCTCGCCGCCGCAGCCGTACTGGCTTTGACGGCGGGCGCCATTGCCGATCCCGTCGATGACGAACTGGTCATTGACGGCCAGGAAATGATCACCCGTGCCAAGGCGCCCGAAGGGCTTCCGTTTGACGAGGTCTTGTCGGGCTGGCTTTACCGTGAGGCGGAAACCCGCCAGCTCGAGGAAGACAGTTTCGAGAATCCCGGCATGCTGTCCGTCGAAGAGGGCGAGGAAATCTGGAACACGGTCGAAGGGACCGCCGGAAAATCCTGTGCGTCCTGTCACGACGACGCGGCCGAGACGATGGCCGGCGTTGCCGCGCACTATCCGAAATGGGATCCGGACGCCAAACGGCCAATCAATATCGAACTGCAGATCAACAAGTGCCGCGAAGAGAACATGGGCGCCGAGCCCTATGCGTTCGACAAGGGCGGCCAGAAACAGCTCACCGCTTACATCAAGCATCAATCGCTCGGGGATCCGGTTTCGGTCGATTTGAGCCAGGGCGACATGCAGGAGTGGTGGGACAAGGGCAAGACGGTCTACTACACCCGTACCGGTCAGTTGAATCTCTCCTGCGCATCCTGCCATGAGCAGAACAACGGCAATTACATTCGCGCCGACCATTTGAGCCAGGGCCAGGTCAACGGCTTTCCGACCTATCGTCTGAAAACGGGCCTGACGTCTCTGCACAACCGCTTCCGCGGATGTGTGCGCGATACGCGCGCGGAAATTCCGACTGCGTTTTCGGACGACCTGATGGCGCTCGAAACCTATGTGACCTGGCGTGGTACCGGCCTTTCGGTCGAAACGCCTTCCGTGCGCCAATAAGCGCAATCGCCGGGCGGCATGGTCCGCCCGGTACCCGTAATTTGAGAGAGTAACCACCCGTCGGGTCGCAAGATCCGCGAGGGCGGACTAGTGCCCGGAGGCGAGCGAGCATGATGAATAGGCGCGAATTTCTGATGGCGGGCGTGGCACTGACCACGATTGCCGGTGGAGCCGGGACCTGGACGCGTGCCGCCGCCCAGCAGACCCTGTCCGAGAACGATCTTCTCGACATGGCGCCCACCGGAAAGCTATCGATCCTCCACATCACCGACATCCATGCCCAGCTCAAGCCGGTCTATTTCCGCGAGCCTTCGGTCAATCTCGGTGTCGGACCGGTCGCCGGTCTGCCGCCGCACGTCACCGGTGCCGATTTCCTGGAACTCTACAAAATCGAGCCTGGTTCGCCGGACGCCTATGCGATAACCTACCTGGATTTCACCGCACTTGCGCAAACCTACGGCCGGATGGGCGGTCTCGACCGGGTGGCGACGATCGTCAAACATGTCCGTGCCGAGCGCGGCGACGATAATGTTCTGCTGCTTGATGGTGGCGATACCTGGCAGGGCTCCTATACCGCACAGCAGACGCTCGGCGGCGACATGGTCGAAGTCATGAACGCGCTCAAGCCCGACGCCATGACCGGCCACTGGGAGTTCACCTACGGCACCGAGCGCGTGCAGGAGCTTATCGACACGCTGCCCTTCGCCTTCCTCGGGAGCAACATCTATGATTCCGAGTGGGATGAACCGGCTTTCGATGCCTGGAAGATGTTTGAGCGCGGCGGCGTCAATGTTGCCGTCATCGGCCAGGCCTTCCCCTATACTCCGATCGCCAATCCGCGGTGGATGTTCCCCGAATGGTCATTCGGCATCCGCGAGGAGGATATTGCCGCCCATGTGGACGAAGCGCGGGAAGCCGGCGCCGACGTCGTCGTGCTCCTTTCGCACAACGGTTTCGACGTCGACCGCAAGCTCGCAAGCCGCGTCGATGGCATCGACATCATCCTGACAGGCCATACGCACGACGCGATCCCGGAGCCTGTCATCGTCAATGACACGCTGCTGATCGCATCTGGTTCCAACGGCAAGTTCGTGTCCCGCCTCGATCTCGACGTCGCCGACGGCAAGGTGAAAGCCTACGCCCACAGGCTGATCCCGGTATTTTCAGATATAATCACACCGGATGCCGACATGGCCGCACTGATCGACAAGGTGCGAGAACCCTTTTCTGCGGAACTCGCCCGCGAACTAGGCAAGACGGATTCGCTGCTGTATCGCCGCGGCAACTTCAACGGCACCTATGACGATCTTTTCTGTCAGGCGCTGATCGAGGAACGCGACGCGCAGATTTCTCTGTCACCCGGTTTTCGCTGGGGCACAAGCCTTCTGCCGGGGCAGGCGATCAGCGTCGAGGATCTGCACAATGCCTGCGCCATGACCTATCCGGCGGCCTATCGGTCTTCGATGAGCGGCGGCTTGATCAAGGATATTCTCGAGGATGTCGCCGACAACCTTTTCAACGTCGACCCCTACTATCAGCAGGGCGGCGACATGGTTCGTGTCGGCGGCATGGGCTACACGATCGATATCAACAAACCAATCGGCGAACGCATCTCCGACATGACGNTNCTTGAGAACGGCGAGGCGATTGATTCCGNNAAGGAATATGTCGTNGCCGGTTGGGCGTCGGTCAANGAGGACACAGANGGCCCNCCGATCTGGAGTGTTGTCGAGGATTATCTGGCCAAGAACCCGNTCGTGACCATCGANGAGAACCGGTCGGTCGTGGTCAAGACCTGAGAAACGGACATGTTNGGTCCGTGATCGCTCCCTGATCCCGGACCCCCGCGNGGAGGCGGGAACGGAGGAGAATGATGGGAAAGAAANACGACAAGGGGGCAGGCGGCGCTACGCGTCGCGCCTTCATGACCTCGGCACTGGCGGGCGGAGCAGCACTCGCAGNCACGGGCCAGAGCCGGGCCGCCGGCGACCCGCTGATCACTGAAATTCAGGACTGGAACCGCTATCTCGGCGATGGCGTCGATGCCGCGCCCTATGGTGCGCCNTCCGAGTTCGAAGCGGATGTCGTTCGCCGGAACGTGTCGTGGCTGACCGCCGATCCGGTGTCATCGGTCAATTTCACCCCGCTTCATGCGCTCGACGGCATCATCACGCCGAACGGTCTGTGCTTCGAGCGGCATCATGCCGGCACAGCGATCATCGATCCGGCCGACTACCGCCTGATGATCAACGGCCTGGTGGACACGCCACTTGTCTTCACCATGGCGGATCTCAAGCGCTTTCCGCGTGAGAACCGGGTCTATTTCCTTGAATGTGCGGCCAACTCCGGNATGGAATGGCGCGGCGCGCAGTTGAACGGCTGNCAGTTCACCCACGGNATGGTTCACTGCGTGATGTATACCGGCGTGCCNCTGAGAACGCTTTTGGAGGAGGCGGGCGTCAAGACGTCGGGCAAGTGGCTTCTGGCCGAAGGGGCCGACGCCGCTGCCATGACGCGCTCCATTCCGATGGAAAAGGCACTGGACGACTGCCTCGTGGCTTTTGCCATGAACGGCGAAGCCCTTCGCCCCGAACAGGGCTATCCGGTCCGGCTGTGTGTGCCCGGCTGGGAAGGCAATATGTGGGTCAANTGGCTGCGCCGTCTGGAAGTCGGCGACAAACCCTGGGCCCAGCGCGAGGAAACCTCGAAATATACCGACCTGCTCGAAAACGGAATCGCGCGTCGGCATACTTTCCTGATGGACGTGAAATCGGTGATCACCAGCCCGAGCCCGCAGGCGCCGGTTACCCATGGCAAGGGGCCGCTCGTTGTCACCGGGCTCGCCTGGTCCGGCAGTGGCACCATCTCCCGTGTCGACGTTTCGGTCGATGGGGGCCGCAACTGGAAGACTGCGCGGATCGACGGTCCGTCGCTGCCCAAGGCGCTGCACCGCTTCTATCTCGATATCGATTGGGACGGATCGGAGTTGTTGCTCCAGTCCCGCGCGATGGACGAGAACGGCTACATCCAGCCCACCAAGGACGAGTTGCGGGCCGTGCGTGGCGTCAACTCGATCTATCACAATAACGGAATCCAGACCTGGCAGGTCCGGCAGGATGGGGAGGTCGAAAATGTCGAAGTCTCGTGAGTTTGCGACCGGCCTGGCGTTTGCCGTCGGCNTGATCCTCGTCCCGCAATGGGCCTCGGCGGCGGACGCCGCGCATGGCGAGAAGATTTTCGCGCGCTGCAAAGCCTGCCATGCGGTCGGCGAGGGCGCCAAGAACCGGGCCGGGCCGCAGTTGAACGGTATTTTCGGCAGGCCTGCGGGCAGCGTCGAGGATTACCGCTATTCGGACGCAATGAAGGAAGCGGGCGCCCANGGGCTTGTNTGGAANGACGANACGCTGGCTGCCTACCTCGCGGCGCCGAAAAATTTCGTCAAAGGCAACAAGATGGCGTTNGGTGGTNTGAAGAAGCCCGCCGATGTGGCCGATCTGCTCGATTGGCTCAGAACGGCCTCGGGTGGCGCTCCGGTGGCTNAAGAGGAGAAAGCCGACCTGCCGCAGACGAGCGGGCAGGAGAGCAAGGAGNCGGCGGCCGAAAATGCCGCGCCGGACGCCGGCTCCGCCACGTCTGCAGCCAGTAACGNACCGCCGCATGGCACCTACAATCTTGGCCGCCGCGCAACGGATGACGAGATTGCCGCATGGGATATCGATGTGCGNCCGGACGGCACCGGTCTCCCGGTCGGCCGCGGCAACGCGATCGACGGCGAAGAGCTCTTCACCGAGCACTGCGCGGCCTGCCACGGCGATTTCGGTGAAGGNACGGGNCGCTGGCCCGTTCTGGCNGGNGGGCAGGGCACGCTNACCGATCAGCGNCCGGTCAAGACGGTCGGGTCCTACTGGCCTTATCTGTCGACGGTCTATGATTACATCCGCCGCGCCATGCCCTTCGGGAATGCCCGTGCGCTTAGCGATGACGACGTCTACGCGCTCACCGCCTATGTGCTCTACCTCAACGATGTGGTGACCGAGGACGATTTCGAGCTCTCCAACGAGAATTTCGGCGATATCCACCTTCCGAACGAAGATGGTTTCAAGCCGGACGATCGCCTGGAGGAACCGGAATATGCCGGCAAGAAAGAGCCCTGCATGACCGACTGCAAACCGGAGAAGGTGAAGGTCGAGATGCGGGCCGCTGTTCTCGACGTCACCCCGGATGCCGACAATGGCGAGGAGGTGGGCGCAGGCTCGGTGGACTGACGAACCTGCCGATTTCCTTTTCGAACGTTCCGCGTTATCGTGAGCCCCGGTAGGAGACCGGGGCTCTTCTCCTTGAGGCTTCCTCATGGCGGGGAGGCGCGTTTAGGGAGGTCGCCATGCGCGCGTTTGCAGCCGTTTTTGCACTGTTTTGTCTTGTCGTGGCTCCGGGCCTTGTCAGTGCCCAAGAAAGCCAGCGGCGAATCGAGACCACCGAGGATGCCGATTATTTCGGCTTCGATCTCCGCACGGTCCAGAACATCGGTCTCGAAGACTGCAAGGCGATCTGTATCGGTGACAACCGCTGCAAAGCCTTCACCTATAACGTGAAAGCCCGCTGGTGCTTTCTGAAGTCCGACTACAACATCATCAACGATTTTGCTGGCGCGATCGCAGGTCGCATCGTCACCGCTGAAGCTGACGAACCGGATATCGGCGCACCCCAGAGCCTGGATTTCGTACCCGCCTCTTATCTCGACGCCCAGCGCACCTACCAGGAAAAGAACGAGGCCCGCAACGCGGATGCGAAAGCGCAAGGGGCCGAAACGCTTCTGTCTCGTGCCCGGAAGGCTGCTGGTGACGGCGATCTTGATACCGCGTTGAAATCCTACGCCGCAGCTGCTGCCGCCGATGGCGAACGGTCGTCGACCTGGCTCGACTTGGCCCGGACCGCAATCGATTACCAGACAGGCGACCAGAAACTTGCAAGCGCCTTGCGTTCGCTGGCGGTCTCCGCGGCTCTGACGGCCTATGACACCTCCCGCACGAAGTCCGCACGGGCGGAAGCGCTTGCTTCGCTCGGCACGGCACTCGAGAACGTTGAGGCTTGGCGTCCCGCGCTCTCCGCCTATCGCGCCAGCCTGAAACTGAACGAAAGCCCGGCACTGCGTGCAACCTATGAGGATCTTCGCGCCCGCAAGGGNTTCCGTGTNCTCGACAACACGGTGGATGCNGANAGNGCCACACCNCGCGTCTGNNTCCAGTTCTCGGAAAACCTCGTACGCGGAACGGACTATNCNAGCTACGTTTCCGTCGATGGCATGACCAANCCCACGGTNGAGACTGAGCAGAAGCAGATCTGTGTCGATGGCCTCGACCACGGNAAGCGCTATCGCGTGACGTTGCGCGAGGGCCTTCCATCGGCTGTCGATGAGCAACTCGAAGCGCCTGTGACGCTCGACATCTATGTCCGCGACCGTCAACCTGCGGCGCGCTTCAACGGCAACGCGTTCGTGCTGCCGTCGCAGGGGCGGCATGGTATTCCGCTCGTCACCATCAATACGTCGAGCGCCAAACTGTCCCTTTTCCGTGTCGGCGAGCGGGCGCTGACCCAGGTGCTCGAACGCTCCGACTTCCTGACCCAGCTCGATGCTTACAGCCGCGAAAACATCCGAGACCAGATCGGCGCACCGGTTTGGGAAGGAACGATCGAGGTTGCCAGCGAGCAGAACAGTGAGGTTACGACGTCCGTACCGGTCGATGAAATGCTGCCCGAACGCGAACCCGGCGTCTACGTTCTGACGGCAACGCCCGAGGGCGACACCAGCGAAAACTGGGAGGCCAAGGCCACCCAGTGGTTCGTCATCTCCGATATCGGCATGTCGACCTTCTCCGGCGCCGCCGGCCTTTCGGTATTCCTCCGTTCGCTCGAAACCGCCGAGCCGCTCGACGATGTTTCGCTCACGCTGCTGGCGCGCAACAACGAAGTGCTGGGAACCGCCAGCACCGACGCCGACGGCCGGGCTGATTTTGCCGCGGGNCTGATGCGCGGCGCGGCCGGACTTGCGCCCGCTGCCCTGTTGGCCCGGCAGGGCGAAGGCGATTTCGTCTTCCTTGATCTCACACGCAGTGGCTTCGATCTCTCCGACCGCGGCGTAGCGGGACGTGCAGCCCCCGGCGGCATCGATGTCATGGCGTGGACCGAGCGCGGAATCTATCGTCCCGGCGAAACTGTCCACCTCTCTGCCCTTGCCCGAGACGATCAGGCCAACGCGCTCGACGATCTGCCCCTGACGGTCATCCTGCAGCGCCCCGACGGCAAGGAGGATCGCCGGGCGATTTCGGACGGTCAGGCGCTCGGCGGCCACGCGCTGCAATTCGCCTTGCCGCTCAACGCCATGACCGGCACCTGGACGGCGCGCATCTTCTCCGATCCAGACCGTCCGGCGCTCACCGAGAAGACTTTTCTCGTCGAGGATTTCCAGCCGGACCGTATCGAGTTCGATCTTACCGCGCCCGATACGCAGCTGAGCGTGAGCCGTCCGGTCACGGTCGCTATCGACGGCCGTTATCTCTACGGCGCGCCGGCAGCCGGTCTGCAGGCTTCAGGTACGGTGACGGTCTCCACCACGCGCGAACTGGCCGGATGGCCGGGCTATGTCTTCGGCCTCGATGACGAAGAAACCGAGGCGCGGCGTTTCGATGTCTCGGCCAATGGTCCGCTCGACGCCGAAGGCAAGGGCGAGATTGATCTTGCTGTTTCCGACCTGCCGTCGACCAGCCGGTTTCTAACCGCTGACCTGACGGTTGAGTTGCGCGAAACGGGTGGTCGCGCCGTGGAACGCAGCATCACCGTGCCGGTGCGTTCCGACGAAGCCAAGATCGGCATCAAGCCGGCGTTCGACGGCGACCGGACAGGAGAAAACACCACTGCGGCCTTCAGCCTGATCGCGGTGGACGCGGAAGGCGAACGCATCGCCATGCCCGGCACCGAATGGTCGCTGGTCAAGGTCGAGCGGAACTACCAGTGGTATCGCACCGGCAGCTCGTGGAACTACGAGGCGGTCGACTATTCGACCGAGATCGNCGACGGCACGATCGACTTGGCCACCGACGAACCGGCGCGGGTTGANGCNCCNGTNGGNTGGGGGCGNTACCGNCTCGATGTNACNGGNCCNGNCGGNGANGAGAGNTCATACGTCTTCGATGCCGGCTGGTATGTGGAAGCCAAATCCACCGAAACNCCCGACGGGCTGGANATCGCGCTTGATCGCGACACCTACGCTCCCGGCGATACGGCNAAACTTCATGTCGCCTCGCGCTTCGCCGGCGAGCTTCTGGTGACNATTGGGTCCGATCGTCTGATCACCNCGGTCNCNGAAAGNATTCCTGCAGATGGTNCGNCGANCGNCCTGCCNGTCACGGACGACTGNGGCGCGGGCACCTATGTAACCGCCACGCTGTACCGTCCTGCTGACGATGCCGACAGCCGCATGCCGATGCGCGCCATCGGCGTGAAATGGGTATCGATCGATCCCGGCGATCACAAGATTGATGTCTCCATGGAACTTCCGGAACAGACCAGGCCGCGTCAGCCGCTGACAATTCCCGTGACGCTCGCAGGACTGACGCCGGGGGAGGAGGCCTACGTCTCCGTTTCCGCCGTCGATGTCGGGATTTTGAACCTCACCCGACACAAGACGCCTGACCCGGAGGACTGGTATTTCGGCCAGCGGGCTCTCGGTTTGGAAATCCGTGACATATACGGACGCCTGATCGATGGCGGCGCCGGGGCGGCCGGACGCTTGCGCTCGGGCGGTGACGGTATGGAAATGCGTGCCGAAGGCTCGCCGCCGACCGAAAAGCTCGTCGCTTTCTTCGAAGGCCCGGTCAAAGTCGGTCCGGACGGCACGGCTGAAGTCAGTTTCGACATCCCGCAATTCAACGGCACAGTGCGGGTCAACGCAGTCGCCTGGAGCAAACAAGCCGTCGGCCATGCCGAAAACCAGGTGATCATCCGCGACCCCGTTGTCATCACCGCTTCGATGCCGCAGTTCCTTGCACCCGGCGACAGTTCACGTCTGCTGATCGAACTTGCCAATACGGACGGACCGGCAGGTGCCTACGAACTGACAGCGTCGAGCCATTCGGACAAGGTGACCGTGGATGCAACCCGGGAGATCGAGTTGGGCGAGGGGGCGCGTACGGCGATCACCCTGCCGCTCGAGGGCTTTGCGCCAGGTGCCGATGCGGTTCAGATAGCATTGGTCGGCCCGGACGGTCTGTCGCTTAATCGGGACGAACCGATCGAGGTCCGCCCGGCAGCACTTCCCATCACGACCAAAAGCGTCGTCGAACTGTCTGCCAATGGCGGCAGTCTACGCGTCGACCGGGAATTGTTACAGGGAAGCTTGCTGGAAGGCGCTTCGGTCAGCATCGGGGTCACGCGTAACGCTGATTTCGATGTCGCCTCGCTCTTGATGGCGCTCGACCTCTACCCCTATGGATGTGCCGAGCAGACCACCAGCCGGGCGCTTCCGCTTCTCTATCTGAGCGAACTGGATACGGCGGACCGTTTCGACAGCGCCGAAATAAGGGAGCGCATCGAAGGAGCAATCAACCGGCTCGTCTCGTACCAGTCGGCCTCCGGCAGCTTCGGGCTCTGGGGTCCGGGGTCCGGTGATCTCTGGCTCGATGCCTATGTGACTGACTTCATCACCCGCGCCCGGGAAAAAGGCTTTGCGGTGCCGGAGGAAGCAACACAGCTGGCGCTCGACAATCTGCAGAACCAGCTCGCCTACACGACCGACATTCAGGATCAGGGTGCCGGGATAGCCTATGCGCTCTATGTCATGGCGCGCAGCCGGAAAGCATCGGTCAGCGATCTGCGCTATTACGCCGACACCCAGCTGATGAGCTTCCCGACCCCGATGGCGCAGGCGCAGATCGGCGCGGCGCTCTCGCTTTATGGCGACCAGCCGCGCGCAGCGGAGAGCTTCCGGACGGCGTTCCAGCGGGTCAAGGCGACCGCAGGACTGTTGCAGGACCGCGCCGATTACGGCTCCAGCCTGCGTGATGGCGCAGGGATTTTGGCTCTTGTAGCCGAAAGCGATCCTGCACCCGAGCTCGTACCGGAACTGATCGGCTTTATCGGCTCGCGTCTCGACGAGCGCCGCTACACCAGCACCCAGGAGAATGCCTGGATGGTGCTCGCCGCCCGGGCGCTCGAGGAAGCCAACCGCAAGATCACAATCGAGGTCAATGGTGAGACCAAGCAGGGTGCCTGGCAGGAAAGCCTGACCGGCGACGAACTACTTGCAAACCCGGTCACGCTGATCAACCGCGGCGATGAGACGGTGGACGTCGCGGTGACCACGGTGGCCGCCCCCGCCGAACCGCTGCCTGCGGGCGGTGACGGTTTTACCATCGACCGCGCCTATTACACGCTCGACGGCGAACCGACGACAATTTCGCAGGTGGCGCAGACCGACCGCTTTGTGGTGGTCCTGACCATGAGCGAGGCCAACAAATGGCCGTCACGCGTGGTGGTGACCGATCTTCTGCCCGCAGGCTTCACGATCGACAATCCCCGCATCATGGGCAGCGCCGACCTGAAGAACATGGAATGGCTCGGCAGCCCCAGCGCCGTTCACTCGGAATTCCGCAAGGACCGTTTCGTGGCTGCCTTCGACCGTAATGCGTCGTCTGATCGCAGCTTCACCGCGGCCTATGTGGTCCGGGCGACAACGCCGGGCACCTACGCNCATCCGGCGGCAGTGGTCGAGGACATGTACCGGCCTGAACTTTCGGCGCGGACGGCGACGTCTGTGCTCAGGGTTATCGAGGTGCCGTGATGAAGCGGACATTGCGCCGTTCGCGCTCGCTGGCTGGCGCGTGCCTTGGTGTCGCAGGCTGCGCGGCGCTGACCGGCGGCGCAGTGTGGGCTGATCACGCCTATCCGCCGCCGCTGGAGATTACGGCCGGCCTGTCGCGGCAGGTGCTCGACCGGGACGGAGACCTGCTTCGCGCCTATGCCGCCCGCGACGGACGCTGGCGGCTTCCAGTGACGCTCGATCAGGTCGACAGCGATTATCTCGACATGCTCGTCGCCTATGAGGACAAGCGGTTTTATTCGCACCATGGTGTGGACCCGCTCGCGGTGGTACGCGCCGCCTGGCANTTCGTCGCCCATGGCGGCCGGATCGTTTCCGGTGGCTCCACCCTCACCATGCAGGTGGCGCGGCTGATCGAGCCGCGTGCCGAGCGCAGCCTGACAGCCAAGCTGAGGCAGGCGGCCCGTGCGTTGCAGATCGAGCGACGGCTTTCGAAGCGCGAGATCCTGGAACTCTATCTGACGCTCGCGCCCTATGGCGGCAATCTGGAAGGCGTGCGATCTGCAAGCCTTGCCTGGTTCGGGCGGGAGCCGAAAAAGCTCACGCTCTCGCAGTCGGCACTTCTCGTCNCCCTGCCGCAGTCACCCGAGACACGCCGGCCCGACCGACATCTTCGGACAGCATTGTCAGCCCGCGATCGCGTGCTTGATCGCATGCGTTCGGCCGGTCTCCTGCCAGAATTCGAGGTGGAACGGGCAGGGCGCGCCAAGCTCTCCTCGGTGCGAAAGGCGCTGCCCGATCTCGCGCCTCATATGGCCGACCGGGCGCTTGATGNNGATCCGCTGGCTGACACTGTCGCTCTCTCCCTCGATGCGGATCTGCAGAAACGGCTTGAGCANCTCGCCGACGAACAGGGCCACAAACTCGGGCGCAAGCAGTCGCTTGCCATGGTACTGGCCGATGCGAAAAGCGGACAGATCCTCGCTTCGGTCGGATCCACGAATTTTCTCGATTCCGACAGGTTCGGTGCCATCGACATGACGATCGCCAAGCGCTCGCCGGGNTCGACACTCAAACCCTTCATCTATGGATTGGCGTTTGAGGAGGCGCTCGTCGAACCGGCAACGCTGATCGACGATTCACCCGCCAATTTCGCCGGCTATCGGCCGAAGAACTTNGATCTGGCCTANCAGGGTGAAGTCAGCGTGCGCGAGGCGCTGCAGCTCTCGCTCAATGTTCCGGCGGTGCGTCTCCTGGATGCGGTGTCGCCGGTGAGGCTGATCGGTCGTCTCAAGCGTGGCGGGGTTTCGGTCGACATGCCNGAAGGTGGCGCGCCGGGGCTCGCCATCGGTCTGGGCGGGGTCGGCGTGAGCTTGCGCGANCTNGTGCAGCTCTACACGGCGTTCCCCAACGAGGGGCACGCGNTCCCTNTGACCGATGGCCTGAACGAGCCGGCTCTGCTTGATGCACCGATACTGTCCCGAAATGCCGCCTGGCAGACCACGGACATTCTGTCCGACGTCGCAGCACCGGCTGACGCGCCACGGCTGAAGATCGCCTACAAGACGGGCACCAGTTACGGCTATCGCGATGCCTGGTCGGTCGGCTTCGACGGTCACTACGTTTTGGGCGTATGGGTGGGTCGGGCCGATGCCGCCCCGTCGCCCGGCATTTCCGGCATCGGCACCGCAGCCCCGATCCTGTTCGAGGCCTTTGCCCGCACCGGGCTGGCGCCGACACGGTTCCCGCAGCGGCCATCGGGTCTGGTTGTGCGAAACCGCAACGAACTGCCGCACGCACTGAGNAANTTCGGTGGAGAGGCCATNGTNGCCTCGAATGCNTCNGGCCCGGAGATCGTGTTTCCGCCGTCAGGCGCACGCGTGGATNTTGATGCCGGGCAGGGACGGCGGCAGCCGCTCGTTCTCAAGCTTCAGGGCGGCAGTCCGCCCTATCGCTGGATCGCCAATGGCGTGCCGCTGAAATCGACCACGCGACGGCCGAAACTGGCATGGAAGCCGGACGGCCCCGGAGCGTCCTCCCTCACGGTCATTGATGCCAACGGACACGCAGCAAGCGTCAGCGTATTTATCGACTAGCGCTCACGCCAGCGGTATGTCGTTACCGTCTTTCGAAACCTGATAGGTCTCCGACATCTCGGCATAGGCGGCCCGGATGGCATCGGCACGCTCTCGGAGCTTTTCAGGCTCGGCGCTCGCCTCAATCATGTCTGGAATGCTGATCGCCTGAAAGAAGGCGTTGGAGCGACGGTAGCCGCCGGGTTCGAGGCCGAAGACCTCCTTGAGAATTTTAAGGTCATGAGGGATCGCGAACGCATCGCGGGAATCCTCATGGCTGAAGAAGTAGTAGAAATTGTCGAAGCCGGCCCAGGTGATCGCCGACATGCACATGGTGCAGGGTTCATGCGTGGTGAGAAAAATCAGATCCCTGGTCGGGATGTTCCGCGTCTCGCCCTCGTAGAACCGCTTCAGGAGATGGACCTCGCCGTGCCAGAGGGGATTGTCTGTCTCGTTGTTGGTCTCCGCCAGCACGAGCGACAAATCGGATTTTCGTAAGACCGCTGCGCCAAACACCTTGTTGCCTTCTGCAACGCCGCGGCGCGTGAGCGGGATGATGTCGTTCTCCAGCACTTCGAGCAGACGCGTGGCGAGTTTGGTTGTGTCGTCGGTCATGAAAAATGCCTTTCGCCGTCTGAATGATCCAACTGTCCGGATACATCCGTTGCCTGTCAACGCATAGCGCCATTCTCATTCCGGGCCGCGATTGAGGAAAACAATATCCGTGAACGGGTTCCCGCACATCTTTGTTTCTTCAAAGCGACCCGCGTCAGACGCACAATTGCGTCCAATCGAAAGGACCGGCCCCATGGCGCGCAATATCGAAAAGCTCACGACGTTTCCCGTCTTCGTCCGCACCACCGGACGCAAGGTGGCTGTATTCGGCAACGGTGCTGAAGCGGTCGCCAAGACCCGACTGGTCGCCAACAGCGACGCGGACATCGTGGTCTATGCCGATGACCCGTCACATGAACTCGTTGCACTGATGAATGAACTGGCGGTTGTTCACGATGCGAGCGCCTTTGAATTTGAACAGCTCGAGGGCGCGACGCTCGTCTTCGCCGCGACGGGCGACGACGCGCTCGACCGCGCCATCGTACTCGCAGCCCGCGCGCGCAACATTCCGGCCAATGCCGTCGACCAGCCCGACTATTGCGATTTCTATACCCCGGCGCTCGTCAATCGCGCACCCGTGGCGATCGCCATCGGCACGGAGGGTGCTGGTCCCGTTCTCGCCCAGATGATCCGATCGAAGATCGACACGCTGTTCTCGCCCTCGCTCGGANCGCTCGCACGGCTGGCCCAGTCCTATCGCGATCGCGTCGACGAGNCACTGCCGCGNGGNNCNGTGCGCCGGGCTTTCTGGAAGTCCTTCTTCTCCGGCAAGCCGGCACAGGAGATCGAGGCAGGCAACGAGAACCGGGCACGCGAAGCAACCGATGCTCTGCTGGCAGAGGGTGCGCGTTCGTCTGGTCACGTGGCGCTCGTCGGCGCCGGTCCCGGTGCCGAAGATCTGCTGACCCTTCGCGCCCATCGCATCATGATGGAGGCCGACGTGATNCTCCACGATGCGCTCGTGCCGGAGAAGGTGATTTCGATGGGCCGCCGTGACGCAGAGCGTGTCGCCGTTGGCAAGCGCAAAGGCTGCCATTCGAAATCACAGAAAGATATCAATAATCTGCTGGTAAAACTTGCAGCGGAAGGTAAGCGCGTTGTCCGGCTTAAATCCGGCGATCCTCTGGTCTTTGGCCGTGCAGCAGAAGAACTGGATGCGNTGCGCGAGGCGGGCATTTCCTACGAGATTGTACCCGGCGTGACGTCGGCGATTGCCGCTGCCGCAGACATGGCCCTTCCCATCACGCTGCGCGGTGTCGCCCATTCCGTGGTCTTCACCACGGGCCACGACCTCACCGGCAAAACGCTGCCTGATTGGGCGCGGCTGGCGCTCTCCGGCGCAACCATCGCCGTCTATATGGGCCGCACTGTTGCCGCCACAGTCGCCCGCCGCCTGAACGAGGCAGGGCTCGGCATGGCGACCACTGTCGCNGTTGTCGAAAACGCGAGCCGCGGAGATCGCCGCATGTTCCACGGCACGCTGGCTGATCTNCCGCTGATCGAGACAGCCGATGAACTCGATGGCCCNGTNATGGTCATCATTGGCGACGCAGTTGCTGCGGCCGACCTGACCCGTTCCGAACCGCTTTCGATCGCCTTGCGGTCGAGAACCAACATTGCAGCCTGAGGAGATACGACCATGACTGGCACCAATTCTGGCCCCACGACTGGCAAGATACTCACCGCCAACCGTCTNATNGATGGCGTCTCCGTCTGGTTCAGCGCCAACAGCGAATGGGTGGAAGACATCCGCGAAGGCTTCGTCGCGCGTCACGANGAAGCNNTGAAGGCNCTCGAGGCCGCNGGCGCGGAGGCACAGGCCGANAACCGCGTGGTCGATGCCAACCTGATCGATGTCGTCGAAGGNGAGGGCGGCCTGCGCGCCATCCGTCTGCGCGAGCGNATCCGNGCCGAGGGGCCGACAATCGCCTATNTGCNAAATTCCAAGCCCGCCGACGCCAAGACCCGGGCAGCCTGAGGATATCATGTACCGTTACGACGAATTTGACCGCNATTTCGTNTCCGCCCGTGTGGCGCAGTTCCGCGACCAGGTGGAGCGCCGGCTCACCGGTGAGATCAGCGAGGATGCCTTCAAGCCGCTGCGGCTGATGAACGGCGTCTATCTCCAGCTGCACGCCTACATGCTTCGGGTCGCGATCCCCTACGGCACGCTTTCATCAAAGCAGATGCGGATGCTTGCNCANATCGCCCGCAAGTATGANCGCGGCTANGGNCATTTCACCACTCGGCAGAACATCCAGTACAACTGGCCGAAGCTTGGCGACATCCCCGACATTCTCGAGGATCTGGCAGGTGTGGAGATGCATGCGATCCAGACCTCGGGCAACTGCATCCGCAATGTGACNGCNGATCATTTCGCCGGTGCCGCTGCCGACGAGNTCGCNGATCCGCGCCCNTATGCCGAGATCCTGCGGCAATGGTCGTCGCTTCATCCCGAGTTTTCCTTCCTGCCGCGCAAGTTCAAAATTGCGGTCACGGGCGCCGATAACGACCGGGCTGCGATCCAGGTCCACGACATCGGTCTTCAGCTCAAAAAGAACGACGAAGGTGAGATCGGCTTTGCCGTCTGGATCGGTGGCGGGCAGGGACGCACACCGATGATCGCCAAAAAGATCAAGGACTTCCTTCCGGAAGCTGATCTTCTTTCTTATGTGACGGCGATCATGCGGGTCTACAATCTCCACGGCCGCCGCGACAACAAGTACAAGGCCCGCATCAAGATCCTCGTCCACGAGACTGGCACCGAGGAACTGGCGGCACAGATCGAAGCCGAATGGGCGCATCTGCGTGACAGCGAGCTCAAGCTGCCCGATGCGGACATCGCGCGGATCACCGATTATTTCGCTGCCCCCGAGTTGCGCGCACGGGAAGAAGGGTGGGCGGAGCTTGCAGCTTGGAAGAAGTCGGATTCAGGCTTCGCCTCGTGGGTCAGCCAAAACGTCCGCCCGCACCGCCATCCCGACTACGGCATGGTGACGATCTCGCTCAAGCCCATCGGCGGCATTCCGGGCGACGCTTCTGCCGGGCAGATGGATGCGATCTCCGATCTCGCCGCGCAGTATTCGGCGGATGAGATCCGTGTCACACACGAGCAGAATCTCGTGCTGCCGCATGTGGCTCTGGCCGATCTCGAACCGCTTTATCGCGCNCTTCAGGCCGAAGGTCTGGCAACCGCGAATTCCGGTCTGGTGACCGANATCATCGCCTGCCCGGGGCTCGATTACTGCGCGCTGGCCAATGCGCGATCCATTCCGGTCGCCCAGGAGATTTCCGAGCGCTTCGGAGATCAGGCGCGNCAGGAGGAGATCGGTGATCTCAANATCAAGATTTCCGGCTGCATCAATGCCTGCGGTCACCACCATGTCGGCCATATCGGCATTCTTGGGGTGGAGAAGAAGGGTGCCGAACTCTACCAGATCACGCTCGGCGGATCGGCCGATGAAAACACATCGATCGGCGAGATCGTCGGCCGCGGTTTCGAGCCAGAGAAGGTGACCGATGCGATCGAAACCATCGTCTCGACGTATTTGTCTGGGAGAAGAGGAACCGACGAAGCCTTCATCGATTATTACCGCCGGGTTGGGGCCGCACCATTCAAGGAAGCGCTCTACGGCNACAAGGCCGAGGCCGCGTGAGGAGACTATCATGAGCACGATCGTTTGGAACCGCGAAGGCGTGGTTGAGGATGACCGCTGGGCAACCATCGAAGGGGAAAGCGCTTTCGTCTCGATGGATGANGCGCTGGAACTGGCGGCCACTGGCGGTCGNGAGATCGGCGTNNTGGTCGAGCCGGCGGATGATCCTGCGCGGCTCAAGCCTNTTCTCGNCCGTCTGGCTATCATCGCGCTCGACTTCCCCGCTTTCAACGATGGACGCGCCTTTTCGCACGCAACTCTTCTGCGTGACCGCTTGGGTTATACCGGCGAAATCCGCGGCGTCGGTGCGGTGCTTCTCGATCAGGTGCCGTTCATGCTGCGCGTCGGTATCGACAGTGTAGAGACGGCGCACGAGCCGACAGCGCGGCGCCTGACCGAAATGCGGCTGCCGGGCGTGGACCTGCATTACCAGCCGGCAGCACTGCCGGCCGAACCCACCAACACCTANTCNTGGCGTCGCCGCGCNGCGGGTTGATACNCTCTGAAACCGTCTGCAAATGAGCAGACGCTTGCACTCTCCCTCCCGGTCGTGTCAGTTCTAGGACGACGACCGTCCCACGACGGCTGCCGCACCGGGAGGGCGGCTATCCGGCACACCGCCAATTTCGTGCCGGACCGGAGGAGGAGCAAGTATCATGGCGATCGCCGAGCGGGCCACACAGGCGGATTCCGCCAATCCCACTGANGCCGATTTCGGACCATGGCTTCGAAAGGCNTCGATCCTGATCGTCGATGACGAGCCAGGCATGCGCAACTTTCTCAANCGCACNCTGCAGCCNCGCTGCGCNCGGATCGACGAGGCCAAGGANGTCGCACAGGCCTCCGGGCTGATCGACGAAAACCGCTACGATATCGTCATTCTCGACAACATCATGCCCGGGCGCAACGGCGTCGAATGGCTTGAGGAACAGCGTGCCATCGGCTTCTTCTCCGANGTGATCCTGATGACCGCNTATGCGGATCTGGAAACCGCCATNCAGGCNCTGAGGGCAGGGGCAGCCGATTTCATTCTCAAGCCCTTCCGCTCCAACCAGATCCTCAACGCGCTGTCACGCTGCNTCGAAAGGCGCAATCTCCAGCGCGAGAACTACGTGCTGCGGCATGAGTTGAAATCCACCTCCGAACATCTCCTGCTGCGCGACAAGCTGATCGGTCAGTCGAAAGGCGTGGAAGCGATCCGCAAGACGATTGCGCGTGTGGCCTCGCTGCCGACTTCGGTGCTGATCTGTGGCCCCTCCGGTTCCGGAAAGGAGGTGGCGGCCCGCTCGATCCACAATCTGTCGGACCGTTCCGGCAAGCCGTTCGTGCCGGTCAATTGNGCNGCGATNCCCACCGAGATGATCGAGGCNGAACTGTTCGGCCACGTCAAAGGNGCTTTTACCGGNGCGATGACGGGTCGCGACGGTCTGTTTCTCCATGCCGACGGCGGCACTCTTTTCCTCGACGAAGTCGGTGAACTGCCGCCNCAGACCCAGTCGAAGCTTCTGCGCGCGCTCGAAGACCGCCGCATCCGTCCCGTCGGGTCCGAACGCGAGGCCTCGGTCGATCTGCGCTTTGTTTTCGCCACCAATGCGGACTTGGAAAAACTGGTCGCCGAGGGAAAATTCCGCGCGGACCTCTACTATCGCATCAACGTCATGCGGATCGACATGCCGCCGCTCAAGGATCGCGGGGACGATGTGATCGAACTGGCGGAGCTGTTCCTGACGCGCCTGGCGCAACAACTCGGGATGCCTGCACTCGAACTGACGGAGACGGCGCGGGGATCGATCCGGCGCTACGGATGGCCCGGCAATGTGCGGGAGTTGCGCAACTACATCGAACGCTCGCTGATCCTTGGCACCTTTCCCGAGATCGGCGGTGGTTCGGCAGGCGGGGCGAGCGACGAGGCAAACCTCGAAGCGGTCGAGAAGCGCCATATCCTCGCCATGCTGGAACGCTGCGAGGGCAACCAGTCGGAAGCAGCGCGACAATTGGGCATTTCCCGCAAGAC
Source organism: Hoeflea sp. (assembly GCA_002707605.1). Taxonomy (GTDB): domain Bacteria; phylum Pseudomonadota; class Alphaproteobacteria; order Rhizobiales; family Rhizobiaceae; genus Pseudohoeflea. The sequence continues at coordinate 85,076 of PANK01000001.1, read as the reverse complement.
CATAGAGCGGAAGCTCCAGAGCTGGGGTATGGGGTGAGGCGCCTTCTTTCCGGCACCAGGTTGCCGGTCCGCTATCGCCTGCTTGCCATCGCCCTTCTTCCGACACTCGTGATCCTGCCACTGCTTCTTGGCGCCACGATGCTGCGCTGGAACCAGAAATTCGACGGCGTGCTCATTTCCAAGGTGCGGTCCGATCTGACGGTGGCGCACCAGTATTTGAGCCGCATCCTCGAAAACACCTCCGAGCATCTTCAGGCATTGGGTGAATCGGCCGCCTTCGAAGAGGCTCTGAATGGAGAAGAGAACGTCGCGAACCTCCTCGATGACCGCCGCCGCAGTCTCGGTCTCGATTTTCTGTATCTTACGGATCAAGACGGCAAACGCATTGCCGCTGCAGGTGGTGAGGGACCCTTGCGCACCGACATGGACACACCGGTTCTTGCCTCGGCCCGTCAGGGCAAGGCAGCTGTTGCGATCGATCTCCTGTCCGGCGAACAGCTTGCCGCCATGTCCCCGGCCTTGGCGAAACAGGCCGAATTCGACCTGATCCCGACCCCCAATGCCGCACCCACGCAATCGACCCAGAGCACCGACGGCATGGTCATCCGCGCCGCGAATCCGGTGACAGTTTCGGGCGGCGCTGATCTCATCCTCATCGGCGGCCTGTTGCTCAACCGCAATCTCGAATTTATCGATACGATCAATGCGCTCGTCTATCAGACCGAAAGCCTGCCCGCCGGCAGCAAGGGAACGGCGACGCTGTTTCTCGATGACGTCCGGGTCTCGACCAATGTCCGGCTCTTCGAGGATCGACGCGCCCTTGGCACCCGCGTTTCGGAAGTCGTCCGCAACGCCGTTCTCGGCGAAGGCAAGATCTGGCTCGACCGCGCCTTCGTGGTCAATGACTGGTACATCTCGGCCTACGAGCCGATCGTCGACTCCTACGGCAAGCGCATCGGAATGCTCTATGTCGGCTTCCTCGAAAAGCCGTTCTCAGCCACCAAGCAGATCACCATTGCCACCGTCATCGGCACCTTTCTGGTCGTCACCATCCTGTCCGTGCCGCTGTTCCTGCGCTGGGCCGGCAGCATTTTCCGGCCACTGGAACGCATGGCAGAGACCATCGATACGGTGGAAGGCGGCAATCTCGATGCGCGCACCGACATCCCGGACCGCGGCGACGAGATTTCCCAGGTGGCGGCCCATCTCGACGACCTGCTCGATCGCGTGAAGGAGCGAGACAGGCAGTTGCGCGAGTGGAACGACGAGCTGAATGCGCGGGTCAAGGAGCGCACGGCAGAACTCGAGGAGGTCAATCGGCAGCTTGAAACCGCGACCAAGCAGCTCGTCATGTCGGAAAAGCTCGCTGCCATCGGCGAGATCACCGCCGGCGTCGCCCACGAGATGAACAATCCGATCGCCGTCATTCAGGGTAACCTGGAAGTTCTTCGCTCGCTGATGGGCGAAAAGGCGAAGGAAGGCGAAACCGAATTCCGGCTGATCGACGAACAGACCGAGCGGATGAACCAGATCGTCGGCAAACTGTTGCAGTTCGCCCGGCCCGACGAATTCTCAGGTGTCGGCGAGGGCGCATTTACCCGCGAAGCCTTCGGCGATTGCCTGACGCTCGTACGCCACATGATCCGGCAGAACGAGATCGAGGTGGTGCGTGAGGAAAACAGCGACCAACTTGTGGCGATGCCGCGCACCGAACTTCAGCAGATCCTCGTCAACCTCATGGTCAACGCGATCCATGCCATGCCGGAGGGCGGCACACTAACACTCGGCTGCCGGGATCGTCCGCGTGACAATGTTGAAGGCGTCGAGATCACGGTTTCAGATACCGGCATCGGCATGTCGGAGGCCACAGCCGCACGTATCTTCGATCCGTTCTATACCACCAAGCGCGGCACGGGGACCGGGCTCGGCCTGTCGATCACACACCTGCTGGTAACCGACGCAGGCGGATCGGTCGACCTGGAAACGCGGGAAGGTGAGGGCACGACGTTCCGCCTCTGGCTGCCCTCTCTCAGCGACGAGAGTTGAGACATTTCGTCCAAGTGACGACAAAATGTCCCATTGGGTTGTCGTCAGTCACTTCGAACGTAACCCGCCAAAGTCCTGATCTGTCGAAGAAAGCCTGGCCTGACCAGTTTGGCACGCTTCTTGAAACGCTGTGAGTGCCGTAGCGGGGAGGAATGCTGCGGCGTCTGCCGACAAGCCCCGTCACGCTTATCGGCGCAGCGCCCCGAGGGGCCAGGGAGGACATAGATGTTTGACAGCCTGAAAAAGGAACACATCGTCGCGCGCGACGATTTCAACCGCTGGAAGGTTCCGCCAGCCTCGATCGCCATCCACCTGTGCATCGGTTCGGTGTACGCCTGGAGTATCTTCAACCCGGCGCTGACCAAGCAGTTCGGCGTCGTCGCGGCAGCCGCGGGCGACTGGGACCTGCAGTCCGTCGTCTGGATCTTTTCTGTCGCCATCGTTTTCCTGGGCCTGGCCGCGGCATTCGCCGGCAAGTGGCTCGAGGAAGTCGGTCCGCGCATGGTCGGTGTCGTCGCCGCCCTCTGCTGGGGTGGCGGCTTCATCATCGGCGGCTTCGGCATCATGACCCACCAGCTCTGGCTGGTTTATCTCGGTTATGGCGTGATCGGCGGTTGCGGTCTCGGTCTCGGCTACGTTTCCCCCGTCTCCACATTGATCCGCTGGTTCCCCGACCGGCGCGGCATGGCGACGGGCATGGCGATCATGGGTTTCGGCGGCGGCGCCATGATCGCCACCCCCATCAAGGAAAGCCTGCTCTCGTTCTTCTACAAGGCACCGCAATATCTGGGTGCCGAGAGCGCGGTGAACCTCGTTACCGAGGGCGGACGCCGCATGGCGGAAGTCAACGGTCAGATGGTGGAAGTGGTTGTCGCTTCGGCCAAGCAGCTCGCCTCGGCACCGATTCCGCTTCAGGAGGGTGTGTATGTCGTGGGGACCGGCAATACCGGCGCGGCCGGCACCTTCTTCACGNTGGGTATTGCCTATTTCATNGTGATGATCATCGCCTCCTTCTCCTACCGCGTCCCGCGTGAGGGCTGGAAGCCTGCCGGATGGACCCCGCCGACCGCGGAAGCTGCATCCCGCAAGATGATCACCCAGAACAACGTCCATATCGACCAAGCACTCAAGACCCCGCAGTTCTGGCTGCTCTGGATCGTTCTCTGCTTCAACGTGACCGCCGGCATCGGCGTGATCGGTGTGGCGAAGACGATGATGACCGAAATCTTCGGAAGCACGCTGCCGNTGATCGTCAANTCGGCATTCGCCGCGACCTACGTCTTCATGATCTCGGTNTTCAACATGGTGGGCCGCTTNTTCTGGGCCTCNACATCCGACTTTATCGGCCGCAAGAACACCTACCACATCTTCTTNATTCTCGGGACGATCCTCTATCTCTCTATCCCGTTTGCGGCACAGCAGGTCTCGGTTGATCCAGCGGTGACCTGGCTGGTGATGTTCTATGGCGCTACCATGATCATCTTCACCATGTATGGCGGCGGCTTCGCCACGATTCCGGCCTATCTCGCCGATATCTTCGGAACGAAGTATGTTGGCGGCATCCACGGACGTCTGCTGACGGCATGGAGCACGGCCGGCGTTCTCGGCCCCCTTGCCATCACCAAGCTGCGTGAGATGTCGATTACCAGTTCGGTGAAGGAACTGGCGGCCAAGGTCGATCCGGCTGCATTCCAGGAGAAGTTCGGCGCCGGCATCGACCAGCTCGATACGCTGGTTGCNGCCAAGACCGTGACGATCGCCCGGCTGATGGAGATCGCCCCGGCGGGAACCGTCGATCCGACGTCGAGCGTCTACAATACGACGATGTACGCCATGGCCGCTCTCTTGGTGATCGCGCTCATCGCCAATATAATGGTCAAGCCGGTGCACGCGAGCCATCACATGGAAGCGGAGGATGCACCTGCGGGCTCCAAGGACGCCCTGACGGCAGGTCGCGGTACGCCGACCCAGGCGGCGAAGGCCTGATCGAAGGCTGACTGACATCGGGCTTCGGGACGCTCTCGCCCCGGAGCCCGGAAAGATACGCGGTTCTCTTTTGNGACCGATGCAGACACGGAATGGGAGGATGCCATGCCGGCCACCACCACGGACAACATGATCGAGAAGGCGCGTGCCATCGTCGATGCACACCGCCATCTGGAAGGCCCGCTTCTGCCCATCCTCCATGCCGTGCAGGATGAATTCGGCTATGTGCCGCGCGATGTGCAGCCCGCGATCGCCGACGCACTCAATATCTCCCGCGCCGAGATCCACGGCGTCGTCAGTTTCTACCATGATTACCGGAGCGAGCCTGNCGGCCGCCATGTGATCCGCGTCTGCCGGTCCGAAGCCTGNCAGTCGATGGGCGGGGAAGCGACNGCCGCATNGCTTCTGAANAAACTCGGTCTCGACTGGCACCAGACAAGCGCCGACGGCGCGGTCACCGTCGAACCGGTTTACTGCCTGGGCCTGTGTGCCTGTTCGCCCGCCGCAATGGTCGATGGCGACGTCTATGGTCGCCTCGATGACGAGACCATCAACGAGATCCTCGAAGAGGTGCGGGCATGACGGTCAATATCTATATTCCCGGCGATTCAGGTTCTCTTGCGCTCGNTGCGGACAAGGTCGCGCTTGCAATCGCCAGCGAAGCCGAAGAGCGCGGACTTGATATCAAGATTGTCCGCAACGGGTCTCGCGGCCTCTACTGGCTGGAGCCCATGGTCGAAGTGGAAACGTTCGAGGGCAGGGTGGCTTATGGCCCGGTCAAGGCGCGCGACGTCAAGAGCCTCTTCGATGCCGGACTGGCCGAAGGCAAAGGCGACCACGGACTCTCGCTCGGCGATCCGGAAGAGATTCCGTTCCTCAAGAGGCAGACGCGACTGACATTCGCCCGCTGCGGCATNGTCGATCCGCTCTCGCTCGANGACTACCGCGCNCATGGNGGCATCCGCGGCCTCGAGAAGGCGCTCNCCATGTCGCCTGAGGAGATCGTNGCNGAAGTCACCGAATCCGGACTGCGCGGCCGTGGCGGCGCCGGCTTCCCGACCGGGATCAAATGGAAAACTGTTCTCGAAGCGCAGGCAGACCGCAAATATATCGTCTGCAATGGTGACGAGGGCGATTCCGGCACNTTCGCNGACCGCATGATCCTCGAAGGNGATCCNTTCGTNCTGATCGAGGGCATGGTGATCGCCGGCCTCGCGGTGGGCGCCACCAAGGGCTACATCTACATGCGGTCGGAATATCCGCACGCCATCGAGATGACCGAGAAGGCCATCGAGATCGCGCGTGANGCCAATATTCTCGGCCCGTCNGTNCTNATGTCCGGCCAGGCNTTNGAANTNGAGGTCCGGGTGGGTGCGGGNGCCTATGTCTGTGGCGAGGAGACGGCGCTTCTCGACAGCCTTGAAGGCAAGCGGGGCGTGGTACGTGCCAAGCCGCCGCTGCCNGCNCACAANGGCTTCCTCGGCAAGCCGACGGTGATCAACAATCTCGTCTCGCTGGCNTCNGTNCCCATTATTCTCGACAAGGGCGGNCCCTTCTACAAGGATTTCGGTCTTGGTCGNTCGCGCGGCACGATCCCGATNCAGATCGCCGGNAACGTCAANTANGGCGGTCTNTACGAGGATGCGTTCGGCCTNACGCTNGGNGAGATNGTCGAGGANATCGCCGGNGGCACGGCNTCNGGCCGGCCNNTCAANGCGGTGCAGGTGGGNGGNCCGCTNGGNGCNTATTTNCCGCCCGAACTCTTTGATACCGAATTCGACTACGAGGCTTTTGCCGCGCGCGACGGATTGATCGGCCATGCCGGACTTGTCGTTTTCGACGATACAGTCGATATGCTCGACCAGGCCCGTTTCGCCTTCGAGTTCTGCGCGATCGAAAGCTGCGGCAAGTGCACCCCGTGCAGGATCGGGGCGGTGCGCGGCGTCGAACTGGCCGACAGCCTNAANGACGGCGAACCGGGCGTNGGGCAGATCGACCTGATCCGCGATCTCTGCGAGACCATGAAATTCGGTTCTCTCTGCGCGCTCGGTGGGTTCACGCCCTATCCGGTGCTTTCGGCGCTCAATCACTTCCCAGACGATTTCCGCAAGGAAGCCAAGAGGGAGGCCGCCGAATGAGTGCAGAAAAGGTCAAAGGCCCGGCCTCCTATTTCCCGTCGATCGAGAAGACCTACGGGCGGCCGGTGCAGGAATGGCTCGACATGATAGAGCCGNGAAGCGGTGAACCGCATATGGCGATCGTCAAATGGCTCAAGGAAGAGCACNAGCTCGGCCACGGCCACGCCAACGCGCTGGTTGCCTATCAACTGGCGAAGAAAAAATCCGACAACGGAGCAAAACCATGAGCAACGTTCGACAGATGGACTACGGCACCCCCGCATCCCGCGCGGAAGAGACCGTTACACTCACCGTCGACGGTCGCGAGATTACCGTACCGGTCGGCACGTCGGTGATGCGCGCATCCGCGGAAGCCGGCATCGGCATCCCGAAGCTCTGCGCGACCGACATGGTCGATGCCTTCGGTTCCTGCCGCCTCTGCCTTGTCGAGATCGACGGACGCCGCGGCACACCGGCCTCCTGCACAACACCTGTTGAAGCCGGCATGGTGGTTCACACCCAGACGGACCGGCTGAAGAAGCTGCGCAAGGGCGTGATGGAACTCTATATTTCCGATCACCCGCTCGACTGCCTGACCTGTGCGGCCAACGGCGACTGCGAGTTGCAGGACATGGCCGGCGCCGTGGGTCTTCGCGATGTGCGCTACGGCAATACCGGCGAGAACCACGTCTTCGCCCGCAACACCTCCGGTGAAGCCAATCCCCGCTTCATGCCGAAGGACGAGAGCAATCCGTATTTCACCTATGATCCGTCCAAATGCATCGTCTGCTCGCGCTGCGTGCGGGCCTGCGANGANGTGCAGGGCACCTTTGCGCTGACGATCGAGAGCCGCGGATTCGAATCCCGCGTNTCNCCCAGCATGCANGAGACATTCCTGAGTTCNGAATGCGTCTCCTGCGGCGCCTGTGTGCAGGCCTGCCCGACCGCGACCCTGCAGGAAAAATCNGTNATCGANATCGGCACNCCCGAGCANGCCGTGGTCACCACCTGCGCCTATTGCGGCGTCGGCTGCTCCTTCCAGGCGGAAATGCGCGGCGAGGAAGTCGTGCGCATGGTGCCGTGGAAGGATGGCAAGGCCAATCGCGGCCATTCCTGCGTCAAGGGNCGCTTCGCATGGGGCTACGCCACCCACAAGGACCGCATCCTCAATCCNATGATCCGNNAAAAGACCTCCGATCCCTGGCGCGAAGTGAGCTGGGAGGAGGCNCTCGAATACACNGCGAANGAGTTTCGCCGCATCCAGCACCAGTATGGCCGCACGGCCGTCGGCGGCATCACCTCGTCGCGCTGCACAAATGAGGAAACCTATCTGGTGCAGAAACTGGTGCGCGCCGGTTTCCGCAACAACAATGTCGATACCTGCGCCCGCGTCTGTCATTCGCCNACCGGCTACGGCCTCGGCAAGGCCTTCGGNACNTCTGCCGGCACGCAGGATTTCGATTCCGTCGAACACACCGATGTGGTCATCGTCATCGGCGCCAACCCCACAGACGGACACCCGGTGTTCGGCTCGCGGCTCAAGAAGCGGTTGCGCCAGGGTGCGAAACTCATCGTCATCGACCCGCGCCGCACCGATCTGGTCAAGTCCCCGCACATCAAGGCGGCGCACCATCTGGCGCTNAAACCCGGCACCAACGTCGCCGTGCTGACGGCAATTGCCCATGCCATCGTCGATGAGGCGATCTTCGACGAGGCCTTTATCCGCGAACGCTGCGACTGGTCGGAGTTCGAGGACTGGGCGTCCTTCGTCTCCGAAGAGCGCCACAGCCCGGAAGCCACCGAAAGCTATACCGGCGTACCGGCNAGNGAANTGCGNGCGGCTGCGCGNCTNTTTGCGACCGGCGGCAATGGCGCNATCTANTACGGNCTNGGCGTCACCGAACANANCCAGGGCTCGACCGCNGTCATGGCGCTCGCCAACCTCGCCATGGCNACNGGCAATATNGGACGNAAGGGGGTAGGNGTGAACCCCTTGCGCGGCCAGAACAACGTTCAAGGCTCCTGCGACATGGGNTCCTTCCCGCACGAACTGCCCGGCTACCGGCACATTTCGGGCGGCGAAACCCGCGAGATCTTTGAAAAGCTCTGGGGCGTCGAGCTCGACAACGAGCCGGGCCTGCGTATCCCCAACATGCTCGATGCGGCGGTCGACGGCACGTTCCGCGGCATCTACATACAGGGCGAGGACATTCTCCAGTCCGATCCTGACACCAAACACGTGGCCGCCGGCCTCGATGCGATGGAGTGCGTCGTCGTCCACGATCTCTTCCTCAACGAGACCGCGAACTACGCCCATGTCTTCCTGCCGGGTTCGACCTTCCTGGAAAAGGACGGGACCTTCACCAATGCCGAGCGTCGCATCAATCGCGTGCGCAAGGTGATGACGCCGAAGAACGGCTATGCCGACTGGGAAGTCACACTCAAGCTCGCCCAGGCGCTGGGGCTCGACTGGAATTACAGCCATCCGTCTGAGATCATGGCGGAAATCGCCGCCACCACGCCGAGCTTCGGGAAGGTGACCTACGAATATCTCGAAAAAATGGGCTCGGTGCAGTGGCCCTGCAACGAGGCGCATCCCGAGGGCTCGCCGATCATGCATGTCGACGGTTTCGTCCGCGGCAAGGGCAAATTCATCCGCACCGAATATGTGGCGACCGACGAGAAGACCGGTCCGCGCTTCCCGCTGCTCCTGACCACGGGCCGCATATTGAGCCAGTACAATGTCGGCGCACAGACACGGCGGACCGCGAACTCGGTTTGGCACCAGGAAGATCGTCTGGAAATCCATCCGCACGACGCCGAACAGCGCGGCATCGTGGATGGCGACCTGATCCGCCTGGCAAGCCGCTCAGGCGAGACGTCGCTGCGCGCAAAGATCACCGACCGCGTGTCGCCGGGTGTCGTCTACACGACCTTCCACCATCCCGATACGCAGGCCAATGTGGTGACGACCGACTATACCGACTGGGCTACGAACTGCCCGGAATACAAGGTGACCGCAGTACAGGTCTCACCCGCCAACGGACCGACCGGATGGCAGCGCGATTACGACGAACAATCCCGTCAGTCGCGTCGAATCGAGGCCGTCGAACCGGCCGAGTAGGCCGGTTCGCGCGCGCTAGCAGATGATGGATCATGGACGCAAACTGCCGGAGGAGAGCCCTGTTGCGCTCTCCTTCAACGGTGCCACTGAAGCGGTGATGATGGCGACCCCACGCGATCTTGCCGATTTCGGCGTCGGCTTTGCGCTGTCGGAAGGGATCATTCGAGACGCGCGCGAGATTTCTTCGCTGGAAGTGGTCTCGCTCCACGGCGGCAACGACGTCCAGATAACGATTTCGGCCGAGCGCCAGCAGGCGCTGGCAGCTCGCCGCCGCAAGGCTATGGGCCCGGTGGGATGCGGGCTCTGCGGTATTGAATCCATTGAGGCCGCGCTGCGCGACCTGCCGGAACTCGGCGCCGGACTGAAACTTGATACCGCCGATATCACTGCCGCGGTGAAAGCGCTAGGACAGAGCCAGCCGCTCCGGGCGGAAACCGGCGCCATGCACGGGGCAGGGCTCTGGGTACCGGGTAGAGGTTTGGTGCACGCCCGAGAGGATGTCGGTCGCCACAATGCGCTCGACAAGCTGATCGGCGCCTGCGCCCGCGACGGGATCAACCCGACGGAAGGGGCCTTGGTCATCTCGAGCCGTGTGTCGGTCGATCTGATCCAGAAGGCGGTCGCGTCGGGGAGCCAGATGCTGATCGCCGTCTCCACGCCTACCGAACTCGCCGTCAGCACCGCCGAACGGGCAGGCCTGACGCTCGTCGCACTCGTGCGCGGCGACGACTACCGGATTTTCAGTGGTCCGGAACGCATATCCGAGGCCGCGGCCATTGATACAAAGATTGCAGGGAAGAACGCCGATGTCGCCTGACAAACTCGCCTACATGGCCAACCAGATCGCGAAATTCTTTCACAGCCAGCCGAAAGAGAAGGCGGCAGAGGGTGTTGCCGAGCACATCAACAAGTTCTGGGAGCCGCGCATGCGGGCCCAGCTCTTTGAAATGACGGACGCAAGCACCGAAGGCTTCGATCCGCTGGTCATTCAGGCGCTTGGCGATATCCGGAGACCGGAAACACAGGATTGATCTGGCTGCCGGTTTGATGGCGGCAAGTCTCAAACGCTGAAAGTGTCCAGCGCAGCCGTCGGAAACGGACGCGTCGGACAACCGAAAAGTCTATTTCCTCACCTGTGCCATCGCGCCGATGACTTTGAAGGCGTCTTGGCCGGAGGCTTCAGCCACCTCTCGCACTGTGCGATCTGCGCTTTCCACCACCAATCCTTTGCCGGCCAGCGCGGTCTTCATGCTCTCCGCATCATGGCCGAAGAGCGGCGCGAGATTGGCGACGGAACCGTTCTGCATGACGTCGAAGACGACCCTTTGCGGCGACCCTCCGGCACCATTATCAGACGTCAGCACCGGCACAACGAACACCATTGCTGCAGCCAGCGATGCAATCAGCGAAACCGCCATGGGTCTACGCTTGAAATAGGTCTTGAAGGGGCGCCAGTTCTTCCAGAGGTGCAAGACGAAAGGCAGGATGAGGACCAGCGACAGCCACTCATGCATGCCGTGGAAATAGCTCGATCCAAAATGAAAAAACAGCGCAACACCCGAAACGAGCGAAACTATGAAAAGGCCACTGATGAGGGGTGTGGCATAGCGCGAAAAAATGCTGGTCATGCGAAAATCCTTCCCGTCCTTATTGTCATCCCCCGGGAAATCTTTCGTCCCGAAACAGACCGAGACAACTTAAACTTCGGTAAGATTGACGGTCGCGGACGCTTTGTCGCAGTGCGATTGTCCAGACCGCTGGCCATCCTGCGGCCAGAGACAGCAAAGAGATTTACCGCTGAGCCGACGTCAGCAGCTTGTATCCTGCGAAGACGAAGAACGCGCCGAGCGCACCCTCGACCCAGGACCGAAACCGCACCAGAAGCGACCTGACCGGGGCCGCTGAGAGCAGCAACGCATAGGCCGCATGGCCGACGAACGAATTGATCCAGGCGAGCACGACGAAGAGCACGATCACAGGGGCGGGCGCATGACCGACACCGCCAACCGCCGCAATGGCCAGCCAGAAAGCGATCGCCTTGGGGTTGGTCACCTGCAGAACAAAACCGGCAAGTGCCGTGCGAGCCGCGCTCTTCGTCGCAACTGCATGAAGTTCCAGCGGCGGCGGGTTCACCGCCTTCGAAAAGGCCTTGTAAGCCAGCCAGAACAGATAAAGCCCGCCAAGGATGCGCATGGCGGTCATCGCGTAGGCAATCTCCGCGAAGATCACCGCGATGCCGAGAACAACCGATCCGGCGAGGATGATCGAACCACAGGAAATACCAAAGGCGGTCATCACGGCCGGCGCGCGTCCGCGCGCAGTGGCAACACCGAGAATGAGCATGACGCTCGGCCCAGGCGAGAGCACGCCGACCGTCTGGATCGAAAGGGCAAGAAGAATTTGCGGCAGATAATCGGCAAGCATGAAAATCTCCAGATGTCTCAGACGATGCGGTCGGGCAGTCCGCGCCCATTGTTCCACCAGCGGTTCGGGTTCTTGCTGTTAGGGTCATAAGCCGAGCGGCTTGCCCAGTCCTCGCGCACGAAGATGACAGGCTCTTCATAGTGATGGGCATGGATAATCGCGTCCATGACCTTCTCCAGAGCCGCCAGATCTCGCTCAATGGAGATCTTCATCTCCGCCATCGGATAGGTCTCCGTGGCCCCGGCTTCAAAACCATCAACATGTGTGGTTGTTGTCGATCGCTCCTCCGGACGCGATGTTTCTCGGCCAACGGCGGAGATGCTTGCGTTCCGCTGGTAGCGGCCGAAACCGAGCGGATGGACCTTCATCACCTCGTCGAGAATGCGGTCGGTGTCTTCGGCAAGTGTCTGCACCTCGATCGTCCAAACGGGGACAAGCTTTCCCGACTTCGCCTTGTAGTCTCCGATCCCGTTCATTCAGCCGCTCGCAACTGTTCCATATGAAGTCGTTCATTCTTTGTTCTTTCGGCGCATCAAGTCAATCTGCCCTGTTGCTGCCGTCTAACTCTGCTGACACTTTCTGGCCAGATTGCAGGGCAAAACTTTAAGCTGATGCTGAAACGCCAGGGAGAACAGCCACACATGGTGCAGGGCCTGAGTCACATGACCTTCATCGTGGAGGATCTCGACAAGATGGAGACATTTCTCACCATCATTTTCGAGGCGCGGAAGGTCTATGACAGCGGGGAGGAAACCTTCTCCTTGTCCAGGGAGCGGTTCTTCCTGATCGGTGAGGGCGATGACGCAGTGTGGGTGGCGACGATGGAGGGTGAAAGCCTGCCGTCGCGGACCTACAATCACGTAGCTTTCAAGATCGATGATGCTGAGTTCGACGACTATCTTGAACGGATAAGAACACTTGGCCTTGAAGTTCGCGAGAGCCGGTCGCGCGTCGAAGGCGAGGGCAGGTCGATCTACTTCCACGACCACGACAATCACATGTTCGAGCTGCACACCGGAACACTCGAGGAAAGGCTCGAACGTTATGCAAAGGGCCGATAGCGCATCTTCATGAACAGCCTACCTGTCTCTGACATATTCTTGTTTTGTTCTAAACATATTTTATAAGGCATATCCCATGAGCGTCATCAGCCACATCACACTCGGCACCAACGATCCCGCCCGCGCCGGACGGTTCTATGACGAAGTGCTCGGCATTCTTGGTTTCGACCGACTGCCCAAACCGCCGGGAAAGCCGCCGGCTTACGAGAAGGGCGGCACCATGCCGACGATCTACCTCTACACGCCGGAAGACGGACGGCCGGCGACATGGGGTAATGGAACCCACGTGGCCTTCGTCGCCGAGACGAAGGATACGGTCGATGCGTTCCACGCGGCGGCGCTTCGGTTGGGCGGTCTATGCGAAGGAAAGCCGGGACCGCGGCCGAACTACGGCGAGAACTATTATGCGGCCTATGTCCGCGATCCCGACGGCAACAAGCTGCAGGCCGTCTGCTATAGCTGACCTGGTGGAGGAGAGGGCNATCACTCACCCGCTGACCATTGATGATGTTCTCGCTCTCCGGGACTTCCCGATTATTTGCGGGCCGCAGTTTGCCTATGATCCGGAAGGCCGGCGACTGGCGTTCTGCCTGCCNAANAGCCTGAAGCACGCGTCCCGCTTTTTCCTCGGCGCGATCGGCGGCGGGGAGGGCGAACTCNACATCNTCNATCTAAGAACCAAGGCTGTGCGCCATNTTCCGGTTCCGGANGGTNTCGGCGTGCTGTCGCCCGTCTGGTCGCCNAATGGNTCGANGATTGCCGTGGCCGCGACCAATGGAGAAGCGCTTTACCCNGCAGTTGNTCGANNTGGANANCGGCACGTTTCGCATTCTGGCGGAGCGCAATCTGACGNTGCCNGGAACCAANACATTCTTCCACTGGNTCGACGATGCCACGATCGCCTGCGACGTGACAGTCGGCAACCGTCCGACGCTCTGGCTCGACATCGAGAAGCGCGGCGCAGTCGCAAGCATCACCAACTGGCGCAAGGCGTGGGNNGGGCGNGAGCCGACNGCNAGCGCGCTTCAGAGCGATCAACCGGANCCGGNTCTGGAGCAGACCGAATATTGCATTATCGACGTCGATACGGGNCATCGCGAAACCTTCGCCCGAGACGAAATCNTACCGGATCGTCTCAAGCCGTTCATCGAGCGCCCGGAGCCTGACTATCCGCCGCGCNTCGTCGGCCCCGGAAAGACGGTTCCGCCNCAGAGCATACTGATGGCGACGCATCCGGACAGGAGCGAGACGATCTATCTCGAGCGCTCGGACGATGCCACCCGCGTGTTGAGNCNGNCTGNAGACGAAATTGGTGTTCTCNATGAGACGGATACGCATCTGGCTGACGTGTCTTCGTCTCGGTCATTTCTGATGCCGTTCACGACTGAGGCAGGGCAGGAGACCCAGCTTCGCTGCATATTGCCCCCGGACTATCGTGACGGCGAAAGGCGGCCCGCCGTTCTCTGGGTCTATCCGGGCTTCAAGGCCGCNAGCGATATGGCGCACCGCCAGCATCTTCTGAACGATCCCGGCATGTTCAATCTCCATCTGCTTGCCGCCCGTGGATACGTCGTCATCGTTCCGTCGATGCCCTATGACAAGGCAAATCTGTGCGAGAGCGTGCTGGCCGACTACCTGACCGATAGCGCGCATTCCGCCTGCAACGCGGTTGTTGAGGCTGGCTATGTCGACCCGGATCGCATCCATGTCGCCGGCCACAGTCTCGGTGGCTGGGCTACGCTGGTCCTGCTGACGAAGTCAAAGGCGTTCCGGTCCGGCATTGCGATGGCCGGGACCAGCAACCTCCTGTCCCAGACCGATGACGTTCGCTTCCGGTTCGATAGCATTGTCGACGACAGCCGCGCGCCTGGCATGTCGGCCAACTATCATATCGACACACCGCCTTGGAAAGCGCTCGACACTTATCTGCGCAACAGTCCGCTGTTCTCAGCCGAAAAAATTTCGGCACCGGTTCTGATGCTTCATGGAGATCAGGATTATGTCGAGATTGGGCAGTCGGAACAGATGTTCGCCGCGCTTCGCTCGCTAGGGAAACCAGCCGAATTCGTCCGCTACTGGGGAGAAGGCCACGTCTTCGAAAGCCCGGCCAATATTCGGGACGCCTGGGAGCGAATTATTGACTGGCTGGAGAAGCTCGACAAGGGGGATGACGGCATGGCGGACCGTAAGGCATAAAAGCCCGTAACACACCCATATAAAAATATCGCATAAGATGGATTATGGAACTTATAGATCTATCTGGGTCTGATACGCCGATATGGATTTAGTCGGCCCCATCAGTATCTTGCGGCCATAACCTCAAGCATCATATTCAATTCGCCTCAGCCTTGACGCTGATCACCTTGGCGCCCGTGGCCTGCGCCAACGCCTTCGGATCGACCGAGAAAACGCTGTCAGGCCGTCCGGCTGCGGCCCAGACGACATCGTAGTGCAACAGAGCCTCATCCATGTAGACAGGCACCGCGATCTTGTGGCCGATCGGTGCAACGCCGCCAATGGCGAAGCCGGTCTCGTCACGCACGCGACGGCCGTCGCAACGACCGAGCTTGAGACCATGTGCGGACGCCACGTGGTCGAGGTCGGCATTGTGTGCGCCGGACACGAGCAGCAGCGTGATGGCGCCGGTGTCGCTATTCTCGAACACCAGCGATTTGACGATCTGACCGACCTGACATTCGCAAGCCGCGGCCGCATCCTCAGCCGTGCGCGTGGAGTCAGCCATCTTGACGATCTCGATATCGAGGCCGAGTTCGGCGGCTTTCTCTGAGACACGGCGGATCGACGAACCGGCCGGCAGCTCATCGCGGTTGAGAACGGATTTGCTCATAGCTCCACCTCATATTCGATTGTCATGCCGTCATAAGCTGGCTCGACATGAGACGGTGTCTCGTTGAGCACGGTCTCATAGTCGAGCGGAATATGCATATGCGTCAGGATCGCGTGTTTCGTACCGAGCTTTTCGACCCACCAGAGCGCCTGGTCAATCGACAGATGGCTCGGGTGCGGCTTGTATTGCAGCGAGTCGATGACGATGTGCTGGAGATCCTGGAGCTTAGGCACGGTATCACGGGGGAAATCGCTCACATCCGAGCAATAGGCAAAATCGCCGAAACGGAAGCCGAGCGAGATGATCGAGCCGTGTTGCTGGCGCAGCGGCAGAACCTCGATAGGGCCTCCCTGCCCGTCGATGACGACCGGCTTGTCGAGATTTTCGATCACCCGCGCCTCGATGATTGGCGGATAGGCCGATCCTTCCGGCGTCTCCAGGCAATAGCCGAAACCGGCGCGGATGCGTCGCATGGTTTCAGGCTCGGCAAAGATCGGAACGCGACGGCGCTGCGAGAGTGCAAAACCGCGGAGATCGTCGATGCCGTGAAGATGGTCGGCATGGGCGTGGGTATAGAGCACCGCGTCGATCTCGCGGACTTGCGCGGAAATCATCTGCTGGCGGAAGTCCGGCCCGGTATCGACGACGACCGTGGTCATGCCACCGTCCTCGCCGATCTGGCGCACCATCATGGCCGCGCGCGTGCGGCGGTTCTTCGGGTTCGCCGGATCGCATTTGCCCCATTCGCCGTTGATGCGCGGCACGCCTGGCGACGACGCGCAGCCGAGAATGGTGAACTGGCGCCGTACCGTTGCCATCAGCTTACGCAGCCCGCGGCATGCGGGTGAACAGCCTGTAGGCATTCTCTGTGGTCAGGTCACGGATGTCAGGCTCGGAAAGCCCGATCGTTTCGCCGAGAATACGCGCGGTATTGACCACATAGGATGGCTCGTTGCGCTTGCCGCGCTTGGGTGGTGGCGCAAGATAGGGCGCGTCCGTTTCAACCAGCAGTCGGTCATGCGGTACCGCCTTGGCGATCTCCCGCAGTTCGTCTGACTTGCCGAATGTCACGATTCCGGAGAACGAGATGTAGCCGCCGAGCCTGACGCCAACATCGGCGAGTTCCTGACCGGCCGAGAAGCAATGGAGAATGAAAGGGAAGGCCCCCTTCCCCATTTCCTCTTCGAGCGTCGCAGCCATGTCCTCGTCGGCCGCGCGGGAATGGATGACCAGCGGCAGGCCGGTCTGACGGCTCGCATCGATATTGGCGCGGAAGACATCGAGCTGCACGTCGCGCGGCGCATTGTCGGGATAGAAGAAATCGAGACCCGCTTCACCGATCGCCACGCATTTCGGGTGTTTCGCCAGCTTGATAATCTCGGCGGTCGTTACGTCCGTTTCCTCGCCGGCGTTGCCCGGATGGGTGCCGACCGAGCAGAAGACGTCGTCATAGGTTTCCGCGACCGCCTTGATGCGATCGAATTTCCGGACCCGCGTGCAGATCGTGACCATGCGCACGAGCCCGGCGTCGCGAGCGCGCTCGATCACCTGATCGCGCTCCGGCGCAAAATCATCGAAATCCAGATGACAATGGGTATCGATGACCGGATGGGCCTTCACGTCGAAATTGGCGGCAGACATGCGATCAGGCCTCCGCGTCTTTCTCGACGTAGCGCGGGAACACGCCCTCGGGCTTTGGAAGCTCGGTGCCCGGCACGAGCGCGGCCTTTTCGACATGGAAGACGCGCTTGTCTTCAGGCACTGCCACCAGGTCGAGAAGTTTCGAAGCGCTTTCAGGCATGAAGGGCTGGATAGCCACTGCGACGACACGAACCACTTCGGCTGTCACATAGAGGACCGTTGCCATGCGCGCCGGATCGGTCTTCTTCAACGCCCAGGGCTCCTGGCCGGCGAAGTAGCGATTGGCCTCGGCCACGACTTCCCACACAGCGGCGAGCGCCTTGTGGATCTGCTGATTGCCCATCTCGGCGACCATCTTGTCGTAGATGCCATAGGCAGCCTTCAGGATGGCATCGTCCTCGGCGGAAAGGTCGCCGTATTCGGGCACCTTGCCGTCGCAGTTCTTGGCGATCATCGAAAGCGAGCGCTGCGCCAGGTTGCCCAGATCATTGGCGAGATCGGAATTGATGCGCGCGGTAATCGCTTCGTGGCTGTAGGCGCCGTCCTGGCCGAAGGAGACATCGCGCATGAAGAAGTAGCGGACCTGGTCGAGACCGTATTCCTCGATCAGCGCAAACGGGTCGACCACGTTGCCGACCGACTTCGACATTTTCTCGCCCTTGTTGTTCAGGAATCCATGGGCGAAGACACGTGCGGGAAGCTCAAGACCCGCCGACATCAGGAAGGCCGGCCAGTAGACCGCGTGGAAGCGGACGATGTCCTTGCCGATGATGTGCAGCGCGGGCCAGTAGCCCCATTTCTCGCCGTTCTCGTCGGGAAAGCCGGCAGCCGTGATGTAGTTGGTGAGCGCATCGACCCAGACATACATGACGTGCTTGTCATTGCCCGGNACCGGCACGCCCCAGTCGAANGTGGTGCGCGAGATNGACAGGTCCTTGAGCCCGCCGCGCACGAAGCTTGCNACCTCNTTGCGGCGTTCGGCCGGCATCACGAAACCGGGATTCTTCTCGTAGAGCTCCAGAAGCTTGTCGCCATAGGCCGACAGGCGGAAATAGTAGCTTTCCTCTTCCACCCATTCGACCGGCGAGCCGAGCGGTTCGCGGCGCACGCCGTCTTCGCCNACNGTNGTCTCGCTCTCNTCGAAATAGGCTTCCTGACGCACCGAGTACCAGCCGCCATACTTGCCGAGATAGATGTCGCCNTTGGCTTCCATCCGCCGCCAGAGTTCCTGCACGGCGATNCTNTGNCGNTCCTCGGTGGTGCGGATGAAATCGTCATTGGAGCAGTTCAGGCGGGCGAGCATGTCCTTGAAGACGGCCGAGTTGCGGTCGGCCAGCTCGATCGGCTTGATACCNTCCTTCTCCGCCGTCTGCTGCATCTTCTGCCCGTGCTCGTCCGTGCCCGACAGGAAGAAGACATCCTTGCCGTCGAGNCGCTGGAAACGCGCCAGCACGTCCGTGGCGATTGCCGTATAGGCGTGGCCGATATGGGGAACGCCGTTGGGATAGAAAATCGGCGTGGTGATGTAGAAACGCTCGGAACTCATAAAGACCTCGGTGAAGGTGCGATAGATGGCGCGATCAAAGCGCCTTTGGCGCCGTCATAAGGGAAAATTTCCCGCGATGCCATGTCGTTATCGGTCAAAAATCAGTCGAACAGGATCGAAAACAGATTGATGACGGCTTGGCCGCGATCGAGATTGTAGGTTTCGGCGCGCTCGAAGTGTGCGGCGACAGCGGATGCACGTTCAGCTTCGCGGGCGGCTTCCCGGCCCCTGCCCTCGGCAGCCAGATGGCCGGAATGGCGCCTAACACGGCTGATCACGTGATCGACGAAGAAATGATAGGCGATGTCGCGATCCTTCGCCGAAAGTGCCTGGGCCAGCTTGTGTATCTCGGATCGATCGGAAACAGCTGAACGATCCATCAGGGAATCGAACGTCGAGGCGATCTCCACGCCGCCGTAATTCGCCATCACGAGAGCACGCGCCACGCTGCCCTCGGTAGCCCCATAGCCACTGTCGAGATCGAAGCGCACACCAAGATGATCGAGCGCTGCACCCATGTCGTCACGCTCCAGCGGTTCAAGCGAAAGCCCGAGACAGCGCGAGCGGATCGTCGGCAATAGGCGGCCGGGTGCGTGCGACAGGACAAGGAACAGCGAGTTCTTCGGCGGCTCTTCGAGGATCTTCAGAAGAGCGTTCGCGGCGTTGCGGTTCATATGGTCCGCCGCATCGATCACCGCGATGCGCCAGTTGTCCGATCCCGCCGTCTGGCTGAAGAAGTGGCCAACGCGGCGCACTTCGTCGACGGTGATCACGCTCTTCATCTTGCCGGTCTTCTCGTCAAAGGGCCGGCGAATGTGGAGAATGTTGTGCGANGCACCCGATGCGATTTGCCGGGCGACGGCCGACCCGGGATCCGGATCTGCGATTCGTTCCGGGGCCTTCGCAGGTTTCGGATGTGAAATCAGATGGTTGGCGAACCGGAAGGCGAGCGTGGCCTTACCTATACCTTCCGGCCCTTCGATCAGGATCGCATGGTGCAGACGGCCGTTGCGGTAGCTGTCGGCAAGAAAGCGCTCGGCCTCGCCGTGACCGAANAGAACGGTATTGGCTTCNGGCGCAATCGCNCCGTCGAGCATGTCGGGACGATCACTCACGATTACCGGCCCTTGGCGCTTTTCTCACGCACCGGCAATTCGGGCAGAATGGGATCGACGTGTTCGAGCACGGAAAGCGCCACGGCGTCCTGGGCAAGTGTNCCATCGATCAGCTTGCAGCGNCCTGGCTCGGACTGCGCCAGATCGCGGAAGGCCTGCCGGCGCATTTCATGGGTACTGATCTCTTCCTTCTCGAAACGGTCAGGTCCCTCCGCACTGTCGCTGCTGCCACGCTCGCGGGCGCGGGCCAGCCCGGCTTCAGCAGGCACATCCAGGATCAGAGTGAGATCGGGCATCACGCCGTTGACGGCGACACGCTCGAGATTGCGCATGAGAGCGGGTTCGAGATTNCCNGTCACGCCCTGATAGACACGGGTCGAATCGATATAGCGGTCACANAGCACGATCGTGCCCTCCGCGAGAGCNGGACGNATGACCTGTTCCACATGGTCGGAGCGCGCGGCNGCAAANAGGACAGCTTCCATGCGCACGCCGAATTCTTCTGCCTGACCGCTCAGGAGAACATGACGAACCGCCTCGGCGCCCTGCGAGCCNCCCGGTTCCCGGGTGACGAGCACATCATGGCCGCGGCGNCGCAAAAGGTCCGCNAGCCGGCTGATNTGGGTGGATTTTCCTGCCCCTTCACCGCCTTCGAATGTGATGAATCGTCCCTTGGCTTGGCTCACTTACGCATTCCGGGTTTTTTGTTCGTTCTGTCGCGAGTCAGTTCCAGAATTGGACCAGTTCGATCAGCGCGTCCAGTGCCTGTTGGTGAATTGGACCCTTCTTGACCGATTGTGCCGCATAGAGCGGCTCCTCGCGGCTGAGAGTATCACCGATGTAGATGTCGAGTTCGCCGACCTGATCGCCCTCCTCCACCGGAGCCTTGAGCGGCCAGTTGTAACGCACACGCGCCACCAGCCTGTCCGGGTTGGTCAGGGGCAGAAAGATGTCGATCGGCCCCTTGGCCTTGAGCGGCAGCGNCCCCTCGCCGCCATAGACCGAGGCGGTCGCAACGACTTCTCCATCCTNGAACAGCGGTTTGCGNTCGAAGGCACGAATGCCCCATTCGAGGATCTTGCGGGCTTCTTCACGGCGCGCATTCTGGCTTTCGAGCCCGCTCATGGCGAGAAAGAGGCGTTTGCCGTCGCGATTGATCGAGGACACGATGGCGTAGCCCGAGGCCTCGGTGAAGCCGGTCTTCAGACCATCGACGCCGATCCCGAGCCCGAGCAGAGGATTACGGTTGCGCTGGCGGATCCTGTTCCAGGTGAAGTCTTCCTGGGAATAGTAGTGATAGAACTCCGGATAGGCCGTGTAGATGTGCCGCGCGAGGACAACCAGATCGCGCATCGTCACCTTGGACTTTTCGTCCGGCAGNCCGGTNGAATTGCCGAAGACGGAGTCCTTGAGNCCCAGCTTTTGGGCCCGTTCCGTCATCAGCCGCGCNAAGTTNTCTTCNGAACCGGCCATGCCCTCGGCGATGACGATGCACCCGTCATTGGCGGACTGGATGATGACGCCCTGAATNAGGTCNCGCAGCGCGATATTGGAATGNATTTCGGCGAACATGGTCGACCCGCCGGAAACCGCTCCGCCGGTGCGCCAGGCGTTCTCGGACACCTGATATTCGTCATCNAGNGTCAAACGGCCGCTCTTGATCGCNTTGAAGACGACTTCCATCGTCATCAGCTTTGCGAGAGAAGCCGGNGGAACCCGTTCGTTCTCGTTCTTGGCNAACAGGACGGTTCCNGTGTCGGCTTCAACGAGATAGGCCTGCTTTGCTTTCGTNTCGAAAAGCTGGGCATGGGCCTGAACGACGAGCAGGCAAGGAAAAACGAGCAGGAAAAATGCCGCGCGGAAGTTTGTCAGCCGCACCCGGGCCTCCCAAATCTATCGAGATATATCAATAGATCGGGACCCTAATTCATACCGGCAAGATTTGAAACAGCCGGGCTCCAAGATTTCACTTCTTGAGCTTGGTCACCACCAGCGAGAACGGATCGACATCGGTTGTCACACGGTTGCCGCGATAGGCNAGACCNATNTTNCGGAAGCCGTCATCCGNATTCTCCACGGCGGGCGNATAAACCATCAGTTCCGGACGGACTTCGATATACGGACCAACTTCCGGCAGGCTGAAACCGGCCGGCAGGAACGCCGGAGAAACAAGATCACCCGAAGGTGCAGCGGCAGCAGGAACCGCCGCAGCGGCGACCACCGGCATGTCCGGTGCGGCAGGCGCCTCGGCAAATGCGGTGGCAGCAGCCGCCGCAGAACCGGCCTCACCCACGCCCGGCAGCGAACCGGACGGTGTCGGGCCGTTCATCGCCAGCATTGTACCGGAACCAGCCGGCGCAATCTGGTCGGGCGCCTGGTAAGAGGCCATCAGATAGCTCGTATCGTCACCATCGACGGGCGCACGCCCCACATATTCGACACGAACGGCAGCAACACCGTCGCCTTTCATGGCGAGAAGATCCGCGGCCTTGCTGGAAAGGTCGATGATCCGGCCATGAGCAAAGGGACCGCGATCATTGACGCGGACGATGACCGAATGGCCATTCTTCTTGTTGGTCACGCGCGCGTAGCTCGGAAGCGGAAATGTCGGGTGCGCTGCGGAGATGTGATACTGGTCGTAGATCTCGCCATTGGCGGTCTTGCGGCCATGGAAGTTCGGTCCGTACCAGGACGCCAGGCCCGATTTGTCGTAGTTCGGATCTTCCTTCGGCGTGTACCACTTGCCGCGGACCTTGTAGGGCTTGCCGACGAAATCACGGCCACCGCCCTTTGCGACAACCTTGTCGGTCGTCACGCGCGGGCTCGCCTCGACGCCATATTCGGCCGAGGAAAATTTCGTGATGTTCGAGATTTCAGCCTTGGCGGATTTTTTGCCACCGGAACTGGTTTCGCAACCGGTCAATGCCGGAAAAACTGCAATCAGGCTGACGGCAAGTGCCGTCCGGCCGATCTGCTTACGTGTCGGAGTGTCCCACTTCAACGCCGTTTGTCCCCATNGCGGGTTTGCCCTGCCCCGCATGCGATTTCCAATTACAATTTCGCGTTTAATCGCGAAATACGACCTGAGAAGCAAGCCCCTTGCTCTCAGAGAATCTCAAATCGGTCATCAAAGTGGCAGAAATACGGTCACACAGAACCGAACCGCCCGAATATCGGTGCAGTTCGGTTAAGAGGTGGTAAACTATCGTTACACTATATGTCTCAGGTGTTTGCGGGATCAGCTCCCGATGCGCGCGGTGCCCGACTTTCCGTCGTCTCGCACCCAGTTCAGCGAACTGTCACCCGTCTTTTCGATCGTGAAGCAGGTTGCCTTGCCATCGTACCATGTCGGCCATTGCTGGCAGAGATTGGCACCGTCCACCCACCATTTGCCGGTTTCCTTGGGCGCCATGAATTTCCCGAGGCCCAAGGCAGATCCGTCACCGCTGACCGCACCCGACGTCTNGTAATAGAGTGGGAACTCGCCACCGAACGGGGTCTGCAGATAAATNCGTTTGCCCGAAACGAGNGACTTCAGTTCCTGTCCCTGCACGTTNTCGGCTTGGACAGGNCCTATGGCGAATAGGGATACTGCGAGAACTGCGGCAGTCGATGCGCAAAGTGTTCTGATCATGGCAACCTCCTTCTGTGTCGTTTCCTGTAACGGTTGAAAGGCGCGAAGGGTTTCACGCGTGCCATGGATTTGTCGTGCAGGTGGCAAAGCCTATAAGGGGCACGACACATTCTTGTCGGGAGATTCGCGTGATGACCAAGCCGTGGGCGATCGGACTGATGACGGGCACAGTTCTCGACGGCAATGTCGATATCGCGATGATACGCACGGATGGTTCGGAGATCACCGAATTCGGCCCTTGGGCGCTGGCGCCCTACCCCGATAATGTCCCGCCGGTTCTCGAAGAGGCACTGAAGCAGGCCCGCGCCTGGAACTTCGATGGCCCCGAGCCGACTATTTTTGCCGAAGCAGAAGCGCTGTTGACTCGCGCGCAGTCGGAAGCAGTCATTACGTTTCTCGAAAAGAACGGCATCCCGGCAAGCGACGTGGCGGCCATCGGCTTCCATGGCCAGACGGTTCTGCACCAGGCACCGACCTCGAAGGCCAAGGGCAAGACGCGCCAGCTTGGCGACGGATCGCTGATGGCCCGGATCACCGGCATCGATACCGTCTTCGACTTCCGCACCGCCGATATCGAGGCAGGTGGCCAGGGAGCCCCCCTGTCCGCCATTTATCATGCCGGCATGCTCAANAGCATCGGCGCGGGGCCGGAGANTGCGATCCTCAATCTTGGCGGCGTCGCAAACGTTTCCTGGACTGATGGCGACACGCTGATTGCCTTCGATACCGGGCCGGCCAATGCACCGGTCAACGACTGGATCAAGGCGCATGACAAGGGCGGCTTCGACCGGGACGGCGAGTTTGCAGCCAGCGGTAATGTTGATGAAAAGCGGCTCGAAAAGCTTCTCGAACATCCCTATCTCACGGCCCCCTGCCCCAAATCGCTGGACCGGTTCGATTTCGGCATGTCCATGGCCGAGGGNCTCAGTCTGGAAGATGGCGCNGCGACGCTGACGGCATTCACCGCGGCCGCCGTCGGCAAGGCGCTGGACATCCTTCCCGTGCGACCGGAGCGTCTGATCGTCTGCGGCGGTGGGCGAAAGAACCCGGTGATGGTGGAAGAGATATCCAAGCGCGCGCGGGTTGTCGCCGATACGGCGGAGAAAGCTGGCTTCCGTGGGGATGCCGTCGAGGCCGAGTGCTTCGCCTATCTCGCCATGCGGCGTCTCAACGACCTCCCGATCAGTTTCCCGACGACCACCGGCGTGCCTNAGCNGATGACCGGCGGCCGCATTGCCCGCGCTTAGCNCTCAGTAGTTTTACCAGCACCTNGCGGAACAGCTTGTCGCCCCCGAAGCAAGCCCTAACTCATGGACCAGTATTGCCGTGAGGAAATTATGCTTGATACCCTTAAACGCGCGATCATTCCGGTCGTAGCCCTTATTCTCACCGTCATCGCCATAGTCACCGGCTACGAGTGGTTTCTCCTCCTGACCGTCCCCATTGTCGCNCTGGGTATCTACGACTGGTTCCAGGACGACTGGACCATCACCCGCAACTTTCCCGTTGCAGGTCGCATTCGCTGGCTTTTTTACACGCTGCGTCCGTACTTGCGCGCTTATATTGTCGAAGACGATCTTCACGGCACGCCCTATTCGTTCGAAGCGCGCAATCTCATCCAGTCACGGGCGCGCGGAGAAACGGACACCCACCCGTTCGGCACGGANCGCGACACCGACGGCGAGACCTATCACTGGGTCATGCACTCGATTTCGCCGGAACCNCAACCCGATGAGCACCCCCGNGTGGAGGTNGGNAACGAACAGACGNGCAAACCCTATTCGGCTTCGGTCCTCAATATTTCAGCCATGAGCTTTGGTGCGCTATCCGCCAACGCCATCAAGGCGCTCAATATCGGAGCGTCGAAGGGCGATTTTTATCACGATACGGGCGAAGGCGGTCTGAGCGACCACCATCTTGAACATGGCGGCGATATTGTTTGGGAGCTGGGCTCCGGCTATTTTGGCGCGCGCGACAAGCAGGGCCATTTCGACCCAGAGATGTTTCGCGACAAGGCCGCAAACGATGCGGTGAAGATGACTGAAATCAAGCTCAGCCAGGGCGCGAAGCCCGGCCACGGAGGTATGCTGCCTGCTGCGAAGGTCACCGATGAAATCGCCCGGATTCGCAATGTCCCGGCGCATGAGGACTGTCTCTCTCCACGCGGCCATTCGGCCTTCTCGACACCTATCGAGCTCATGGAATTCGCAGCAAAGATGCGGGATCTTTCGGGCGGCAAGCCGGTCGGGCTCAAGCTTTGTATCGGCCAGCCGCATGAACCCTTCGCGCTGGTGAAGGCAATGATTGAAACCGGAATCTATCCGGAGTTCATCGTCGTCGATGGCGGCGAAGGCGGGACCGGTGCTGCTCCGCTCGAACTCAGTGACTGGGTCGGTATGCCCCTTTCCGAGGGGCTGGTTCTGATGCGCAACGCCCTCGTTGGCGCGGGCGTCAAGGACAATGTCAAGCTTGTCGCGTCGGGCAAGGTCTATTCCGGCATGGGCCTGGCGCGAAACATGGCTCAGGGCGCGGACTGGTGCAACGCCGCACGCGCCTTCATGATGTCAGTCGGCTGCATCCAGTCGCAGCGCTGTCATCTGGGCACCTGCCCGACAGGTGTCGCAACACAGAACCCCTGGCGCCAGCGCGGGCTGGTCCCCGAAGTTCAGGGTGAACGCGCGGCCCGTTTCCATGCCAAGACGATCGGCGCGTTGACGGAAATCATCGCCGCAGCCGGCCTCAAGCACCCGCGTGACCTGCAGCCGCACCACATCATGCACCGCGCCGGCCCCGAAAAGGCGGTCACGATGGACCGCATCCACACCTTCCTCCCCAAGGGCATTCTGCTCGAGGAACCTGAGGAAACGATCTATGCCGACTGGTGGGAGGCTGCGCGCGCCGACAGCTTCAAGCCCGCCCTCGATCTCGTCGAGCGTCGTTCGTCATCGACGCCGATGGAACCGGCAAGCTGAACCAATACGGACCGCCACGCGTTGGGTCTGCGTGACCGCCCGCTAATCAACGGACCCCAACAGAACGGAAGGCAAGACAGATGGCCACATCCGTCGCCGATATTATTGTCGACACACTCGTCACCGCCGGAGCCAAAAGGTGCTACGGCATTGTCGGCGATACGATCAATCATTTCACCGATGCCATCCGTCGTTCGGAGCTGAAGTGGATACACGTCCGCCACGAGGAGGCTGGCGCGCTGGCCGCTGGCGGCGAGGCGCTGATGACCGGCGAACTCGCGGTCTGCGCCGGCACCTGCGGTCCCGGCAGTCTCCATTTCGTCAACGGCATCTTCGAAAGCCACCGTAACGGCGCACCGGTCGTGCTTATTGCCTCCGATGTCGCCCGTAACGAGGTGGGGCTCAATTTCCCCCAGGAAGTCGATCAGAAGAAAATATACGAGCAATGCTCAGTCTTCTGCGAATATGTCTCGCACCCTTCGCAAGCCCGGCGCATCACGGCACAAGCGGCCTCCGCGGCCCTGAACGAAGGCGGCGTCGCGGTCGTCATCGTCAATGGCGACATGTTCGTCGAGAAAGATGCCGACGGCATGCCGTGGCAGGTCTATCGCCCGAACCCGGTGCTCCGCCCTGCCCCGGACGAACTCACCGCGCTGGCCGAGAAGCTCAACACGGCTCAAAACGTCACCATCTATGCCGGCTACGGGGCCCGCGAGGCCCATGCGGAGATCGTCGAGATCGCCGAGAAGCTGAAGGCGCCGGTCGTTCATACCAGCCGGGCCAAGGAATTCATCGAACCCGCCAACCCGTTCAATGTCGGCATGACCGGCATCCTGGGCAACAAGGCCGGCGTCGAGGCTATCGGGTCGGCCGACATCATGCTGTGTCTCGGTACCGATTTTGCCTGGACGCAATACTATCCCGATGGCGAAAAGGTCATCCAGATTGACCGCAAGGCGAGCCATCTCGGCCGCCGCGCGCCTGTCGGTATGGGGCTCGTGGGTGATGTCGCTCCGACATTGCGTGAATTGTTGCCGATGGTCGACATCAAGGATGACGACAAGCACCTGCAGACGGCACTCCAGCAATGGAACGACGACACGGACAACTATGTCGGATCCGGCGAAAACAAGGACCCGGATCTTATCCATCCCCAACAGGTGACCCGGCTTGTCGACAAGCTTGCCGCAGACGACGCCATCTTCACCGCCGATGGCGGCAGTCCGATGGTCTGGCTGTTGCGGCACCTGACCGCCAATGGAAAACGGAAGTTCCTTACCAGTCTTCTCCACGGCACCATGGCCAACGCCTATCCGCAGGCCATGGGGATCGCCGCTGCCTTTCCCGATCGTCAGGTCATCGCACTTTGCGGCGATGGCGGGATGACCATGCTTATGGGCGACCTGTTGACGCTGGTGCAGGAAAAGCTGCCCGTCAAACTCCTGATTTTCAACAATGGCTCGCTCGGCTTCGTGGAGATGGAACAGCGTGTCGAGGGGCTGCTGGATTCCTATACCGACCTCAAGAACCCGGATTTCGCCAAACTCGCCGAAGCCTGCGGACTGGCCGGCTGGCGCGTCGAGCACGAGGATGAGCTCGAAAGCGCCATGCAGGCTTGGCTGATGGAAGACGGCCCCGCCCTGCTCGACGTCAAGGTCAACCGCATGGAGCTTGTCATGCCGCCCGAAATAGAGGCGGGCCAGGTGGCCTCGACCGCACTCTTCGGCATCAAGGCGGTGCTCGATGGCCGCGGCAAGGAAGTGGTCTCGCTTCTGCGGGACAATTTCCTGAAATAGGGTTTTATCAGAGCCGGACCGCGACGGGAGCGCGGTCCGGATTCATTGGGAGGATTGGGAGAAAATCATCGACCGACGGGGGCTGACAGATGCAGCAGACTGAACGCATGATCGAGAGTTTTATCCGTATGTTCGGCGAGATACCGGACTGGATTGCGAGCCTGATCATCTTCGCAATATTTGTCGTTCTCGGGGCAGTGCTGCACCGGCTCGTTTTCAGGCTGTTGAAGCGGACGACAGAGAACGCAGGTCTGCTTTGGCGCTCCCTTGTCGGCAGAACCGAGCAGCCCGTCCGGCTTGCCGTGTTTG
This sequence comes from Hoeflea sp., assembly GCA_002707605.1. Lineage (GTDB taxonomy): Bacteria > Pseudomonadota > Alphaproteobacteria > Rhizobiales > Rhizobiaceae > Pseudohoeflea. The sequence continues at coordinate 56,457 of PANK01000001.1, read as the reverse complement.
CGGCGGCGATGGCCTTCGCGTCATCCGTCGCGCCGTTGACGAACTATCAGACCGATATCGTTCGCCATATTCTCGTTCTCGTCCTGATCGGCCTTTTGGCCTGGACCGCTCGCATCGCGCTCCACATCTGGATGACGATCTATCTGAGAAAATTTGAGCTCAACGCCAGCGACAACCTGATGGCGCGCAAGCACGTGACTCAGAGCCGCATCCTGCAGCGTGTGGCGAATGTGCTCATCATCATGGTGGCGTTTTCCTGGGCGATGATGACCTTTGAACCGGTGCGCCAATACGGCGTGAGCCTGCTCGCCTCGGCAGGCGCCGCCGGCATCGTGGCCGGTCTGGCCCTCCAGCCGGTGCTCAAGAACATCTTTGCGGGCATCCAGCTCGCCATTACCCAGCCGATCCGCATCGACGACGCCCTGCTGGTCGAGGGCGAATGGGGCAAGGTCGAGGAGATCACGTCGACCTATGTGGTCGTCAAGATCTGGGACTGGCGCCGGCTCGTGCTGCCGTTGAGCTATTTTATCGAGAACCCGTTCCAGAACTGGACGCGCGAGACCGCCTCGCTCATCGGCACGGTGACGATCTTTCTCGATTTCACCATTCCAGTGGCCAAACTCAGGGAGAAGGCTCAGGAGATTGCCAAGGCCTCGCCGCTTTGGGATGGCGACGTCTTCGCCGTTCAGGTTGTCGACTTTCATGAGGCGACCATGGAAATCCGCATTCTCGTTTCCGCCCGCAATTCGCCCGACGCCTTCGATCTGAGATGCGAAGTGCGCGAGAACCTGATCACGTTCATTCAGGACGAGTATCCGGAGACCCTGCCGAAAACGCGCGCGCTCCTGACCAGCCCCGACGGACCGGACATAACCGTGAGCGCCCGGCAGTCGGGCGACACGCGGCCAGACGGCATAGCCTCACTGCAATCGGATGAAGCCTCAGGTCAGGGGCGAACGTAGGAATATCCCTGTTCCTGCAGCTCCATCAGGCGAACGACCCCCGACGGCACCACATTGGCTTCGGAAACAAGCTCGATCTTCTTTCCGGCCTTCTTCTCCATGCCTTCGAGGGTATTGCCGCAGGCTGCAAAGACGAGATTGTCATCCTCGAGCGACATGGCGGAAATGCGGTCCTTGACCGGGCTGTCGGCCGTCAGCATTTTCAGTCCCGGCCCGTAGGTCACGATTTCGATATCGACGGTTTCGCCCTTGTCCTCGTAGAAGGATCGAACGTTCTTGGCGTTGTTCAGCGCCATGTTCATCACCTGCGGATCGTTCTGGTCGACATGGATGGCGAGCTTGTGCTGAGCCTCCGCCGCGAAGGCGGGAGCAGCGAGGGCCGCCACGAACGTGGCGACGGCGATGACCTTGAGCAGCTTCATGATTTCCTCCTGGCGGCGTGGTGAACCGCGCATTATTTTGTCGCGACATCGAGAGGCGCGATTGCCGGCGCAATCTACGCCTCCTTTCACAAGCCTCCAAGAGAGGAAGAATTCGCAGATTTGCGGCCCGGTAAAAAATCAAGACCTCAATCCGCCGTCACATCAGTATTTCGAACTGTCCTTTACAGGCGAATGGATAGGCGCGGCGCGGAACAGGTTGACGGACAGACACCGGCGGCTATAAGCGCAGAACGTTGCAACGCGTTTTATCAGTTGCCGTCGACGGAACCGGGTCGAAGGCCAGACGCCGCTAAGGCAACGTTACGGAGAGGTGGCCGAGCGGTTTAAGGCACCGGTCTTGAAAACCGGCGTGCGTGGAAGCGCACCGTGGGTTCGAATCCCACCCTCTCCGCCATTTCCCCGCCGATTGCCCTCTATAGCGCGATATTGCCGCCGATTACCGCATGTCGCCAAGTGAGAGAGTAACCCGCCGATTCTACGCTATAGCCGGGTAAGCCTTAAACGGCAGCTATCTTCCCCATTATGGCCGTTGTGGGCGAAATAATGGACCGTTCAAAGCGGTCATAAAACGCGGACGCTATCCTCTGCGATNCCATCAAGCTTTGCGACATAATGGTTCACTGACGCCACAGGAAGGAAACTGGTCGTAAAGCCATTGCGAACCAGCTGAAGGATCTCTGAACCCGTCAGCCCGACTTCTTGCGTAAGCTGAACGTAGTTATTCGTGAGGGATCCGAACCACGCTGGATCGTCGGAGTGCAGCGAAGGTCGCATCCCATCTTTAAGCATTTGACGTACAGGGTGGTCAGCGAGCGAATTGACTGCATTGAGTTCGACCTCAGCTATCGGGCAGACCGTAACTGCCATGCTCGAGTTTGCAAGCCGCCGCGCCAAATCTGGTCTTTCGTAAATTCGGTTGGCGTGATCCACGCGATCTACACCAAGGAGATCAACTGCCTCTTCAATGTCCTCAGGCGGTCCTTCGAACCCTGCGTGAGCAACAAGCTTGAGCCCCATCGCACGAGCTTGCTTGAAGAGCCGGATAAAGTTTCGGGGCGGATAGCCCTGCTCGGCTGAGTCCATTCCAACCGCCACAATCCCGTGTCGGTGAGGTTCTATTGATGTCAGTAAAGCCAGAGCTTCATCCTCATCCCGCTCGCGCATAAAGTTAACAATGAACGCGGTCGAGAGGCCTCTGCGTCCGGCATGTTCCCTTGCGGCAGAAAGGCCTGCAAGGACACTTTCAAGCGAAACCCCGCGGGACGTATGAGCTTGCGGATCGAACATCATCTCGACATGACAGACGCCCTCATCAATCGCCTGGTCGAAATAGGTAGATGCAACCTCAGCGAAATCGTCGGGACGCAACAGTGCCTCCGAAGCCTTCGCGAAAATGGCCAGGAAATCGTCCAGACTCGACACGTCGTAAGCGGCTCGTGCAGCCTGGACGCTATCGAAAAGTTCAACTCCGTTCTGCCGTCCAATAGCAATAACTTGCTCAGGGGTGACACACCCCTCCAGATGGACGTGCAGTTCAGCCTTGGGCAGCGAGCGAATGAAGGCAGCTAGGTCGGTCATGCCTAGGGTATTACAGAGCGTGGTCACGAAATGGAAGGCAGCTTCCGGCGATCTGACATCGAAAGCTGACTGGCGGCTTTCCACCCCATTGTAGACGTTTGCTCTCAGCTCAAATTTGGAGTGCTATAGCGTAGGTGTAGTTCTCTGTTTCGTCGGCTTCGGCCCGCCACCGCAATTTTGCGCAGCAAAGACGCGGACCCGCGAAAGCGTATTGGCAAGGCCATTGCGTGCGGGCTCTACCTTTCGAATGATGTCCGAGAACTGTCCCTTCTTGAAATTTGTTGGCTTGAGTCGCTCATATGTTGGCAATTTAGGTGATCTGCCCGCTCCTGCTGGCAATCGGATGGCAAGGCGGGCTAGAACCACGCAATGACATTCCGATTCCTCCATTCGAGCGATCTCCATCTCGGCAAGCGTTTCGGCCAGTTTTCGGGCGATTTGCCTGCGAAACTGCGCGAAGCGCGGCATGCGGCCATCGGCAGGCTGGCTGAACACGCGCGGTCGCACGGGGCCTCTGCGGTCCTGCTCGCCGGCGACACGTTCGACACGGAGACCCCGGCACCCGATGTGCGCCGGCAGGCCCTCGCAGAAATGAACCATCATGCGGAGATCCGCTGGGTGATCCTGCCGGGCAACCACGATTCGCTTCAGGCCGCGCAGTTGTGGGCGACCTTGCGCACCGAGGCGCCGGAGAACGTGACCCTGGCCGTGGAGGCAGCACCCATCGAGCTTGCATTTGGCGTCACCCTGCTCCCCGCCCCTTGCACCTTCCGGCGGCCGGGCAAGGATCTGTCCGAGTGGTTCGACAGCGCGCCAACTCCGGAAGGCGCTATCCGTCTTGGCCTTGCCCATGGCGGCNTTCTGAACTTTTCNGAGGAAGANGGCGGTCTNGATGTGATCGCGCCGGATCGCGCGNNCCGCGCCGGACTGGCCTATCTGGCGCTCGGCGACTGGCATGGCGGCATGGAGATCGATNCGCGCACGCGCTACAGCGGCACCCCCGAACCCGACCGNTTCAAGCATGACCGNGAGGGNGAAGCGCTGCTGGTTTCGGTCGATGGGCCATCGNCCATGCCGGAGGTTTCTGCNCTGCGCACCGGCACGTTNTCNTGGCGCACGCTGGCGCTCGATCTTCTCGATGGCGACGACGCGATTGCACGTCTGGACAGTCTTCTTCCCGAGCCACGTGAGCGACGCCAGTCGCTTGTTAACATCGCGGCATCCGGACGCGCTCGGCTCGAAGGACATTCGGCCCTTGCCGCGCGCATCGACGGACTCCGCCCCGACTTTGCCTGGCTCGATCTCGACGAGAATGCGCTCGAGACCGAATGCGATGCTGGCGACCTCGATGCCATTGATCGGGCCGGCGCCCTGCGCGAAGCGGCCGACGCGCTTTTGGCTGAATCNGAAGACGANCANCNCTCNCANGCCGACCGCGACATTGCCCGGGCGGCCCTTGCCCGCCTGTATGCNCANGCNCAGGNNATCGCGCNATGAAGATNGAGGCCCTGCGGCTCTTCAACGTCAAGCGNTTTGCNGGTCGNGGTGTTGCGATCGANGGNATCGGCGATGGNGTNAANGTNCTCTGCGCNCCGAATGAATACGGCAAGTCGACGAGCTTCGAGGCNCTGCACGCGCTGTTCTTTCAGGCNCATACNNGCANNNCNCAGNNNGTNCANGCNTTGCGCCCCTATGCNGGCGGCAGCCCGCGGGTCGAGGTCGACATTTCGAACGGAGACGGCCGCTACCGGCTCGCCAAGCAGTTTTATGCCGGACGCGCGGCCCGGGTCACGGATATCGACACCGGTCGCCTCGTTGCACAAGCGGACGAAGCGGAAGCCTTTATCACCGAGCTGGTGCGCGGCGGACAATCCGGACCCGCTGGCCTGCTCTGGGTTCGCCAGGGCCTGACCGGAATCGAAAAACGCAGCAAAAGCGAGGAGGAAGGCGAGAAACAAATCCGCGCCAGCCTGCTCGAATCCGTTCAGGGCGAAATCGAGGCCGTGACCGGCGGGCGTCGCATGACCGAAATCATGGCAACCGTCGAGGAGGCGCTCGGCGGGCTGGTCACCGCGACCGGCCGTCCGAAGACCGGCGAACGCTATGCGGCCGCGCTCGAGACGCGTGGAAAGCTGGAAGCAGAAGAGCAACGTCTTGCCGCAGAGGTGACTGTGCTGAGACAGGCGCTCGACCAGCGATCAACAGCCAATCGCCGCCTGAGCGAACTCGACAGCGCGGAAGAGCGCGACAAACGCAAGCGCGCCATAGAAGCGGCGCAGGCAAAGTTCGAGGCGGCACGGTCCCAGGCCGCAAGCTTGCGCACCGCGAAGGCCGAACTCCGGCTGGCAAGCGAACAATGGGAAACGGCGGACAATGCCCTGAAAACCTTCAGGACAGCGCTGGAGCGCGCCGCAACACTCGAGCAAGCTCTAGGCGATGCGACCCGTACCCACGAGGAGGCTCTTGCGCGCCGCAGCACGGCCGCCACTGCCGTTATGGATGCGCGCGCCGAGAGCGATGCGGCGGAAGCCGCACAACAGGAATCACGCGCCCTTCTTGAACGGCTTGACCGCGCCATGAAGGCAAGAGAAACCGCACAACGTCTGACTGAACTGCAAGACAAGCTGAAGACCGCTGAAGACATTCGCCGGCAGATCGAAGAGGCGGATGCAGCTCTGAAGCTGCTCGCCCTCCCCGATGACGCCGTTCCCAAACTTGAGCAACTCGACCTGGAGATCGTCAAGCTGCGCGCGGTCGCCCAGGCAGCACGGCCATCCGTTGAAGTCACCTATGAACCGCAGGCTCCAGGCATCACGCTTGACGGTCATCCGCTCGAAAATGGCGAGCCGCGCAGCTTTCAGGGTCAGGCGAAGCTTCATGTTCCCGGTGTGGGCACGGTAGCGCTCAATTCCGGCTCCAATGATGCGCAGGATGACAGGCTTGAGCAACTCGTCGAACGCCGACGGTCTCTGCTCGAAAAGCTTGGCGTTGAGGACCTTGCTGCCGCGCGCAAGCGGCAGGCGGATCATTCCCGCAAAGAGGGTGAGCTGCGCGAACTCAAAGCCCATCTTGCCTTGCTCGCGCCGGACGGGCTGCAGGCGCTCAGAAAGGATATAGCCGTCCGCCAGCAGGATGCTACCGGCGACGATCTCGAACTGAAACAGGATCCTGCAGAGCTGAGAGCTGCCTTCGATCAGGCGGAAAGCCGCCGGCAGGCCGCACGGTCGGCGCTTCGCGAAGCCGAACCCGCTCAGACCTTCGCCGCCGATGCCGTGATTGCCGCACAGGCCGCGCTTGCCGGCCTCAAGGCAGAGCTGGCGCAGGCAGAGTCCATACTTGGACCGGAGGAAAGTCGCGCCGAAAACGAGCGGCAACTCCAGGACAAGCGCGCACACCTTGATGCGGTGCTCCTTGAACACCGACAGACGGTCGGACGTCTCGAGGGCGAGGCAACCGATCTGCAGGCCGCGGAAGCGACGCTTGTACGCTTGAAGTCCGTGGCCGATTCCACCGCTTCCGAGACAGGCCGACTGCGGGAACAGATCGCCGCACTGTCAGCGGAAATCAGATCGCGCTCCGACGAGGCGGTCGAGGAGAAATGGCGCGAGACGGCCGAAGCACTCGAAGCCGCCCATCAGCGGGTCGCGGCCTATGAGCGGGAGATTGCGATCCTCCAACGTCTGCGCGGGGCGCTTGAAGCGGCTCGAACGAATGCCCGGGAGACATATCTCCGTCCCGTCATCACCGAACTGCGTCCGCTTCTCGGGCTGCTTTTTGAAGAGGTATCCATCACCTTCGACGAAAAGACACTGCTGCCGCAGACCATCCTGCGCGACGGTCAGGAGGAGGATGTCGAACGCCTGAGCGGGGGCATGCGCGAACAGCTGTCGATCCTGACCCGGCTGGCTTTCGCCCGCCTGCTCGCCAAGGACGGGCACCCGGCTCCGGTCATTCTGGATGACGCCCTCGTCTACTCCGACGACGATCGCATCGAACGTATGTTCGACGCGCTTCACCGTCAGGCGCGCGACCAGCAGATCATCGTTTTTTCCTGTCGGCAGCGAGCCTTCCAGCAGCTCGGCGGCAATGTCTTGCACATGACCGACTGGACGCCGGACGCGTAGCCGAAATCTCGTTGAAAATCAGCCCGCAGCCATGGCCGGAGTGCTTGTCGTCTCTCCGGTTTCGAGCGCAATCAGCCGCCCCTCTTCCATCCGGTACGCCCAATCGGCGACCCGTATCAACAGCGCTTCGTCGTGACTGATCGCCACGATTCCGAGCCCTTTGCGGCAGCGATCCAGCAGGTAGCGCCAGATATCGACCTGGGTGATTGAATCGACCATGGCGGTCAGCTCATCAGCGATGAGAAAGCGGGTTTGTGGCGCCATCGCGCGCAAGAGACAAATCCGTTGCAGCTCGCCGCCCGAGACTTCGTGCGGATAACGATCGTAGCAGGAGCGCGGGATGCCGAGTGCCTCACGGCTGGCCTCATCCGGTTCCCAACCCTCCTCGATGATCCGGCCGATACGCCAGCGCGGATCGACCGAGAATGTCGCGGACTGGTGGACATACTGGACCGGACACCAGCCTTGGCCCAGTGGCTCGCCATCAATACGAACCGTGCCTCGCTGTGGCGTCAGATATCCGGCGAGCAAGCGTCCCAGCGTGGACTTGCCACAGCCGGACGGCCCGCGGATCCCGATTGTCTGACCGGCCGTGAGCGAGAGCGTCACGCCGCGAACGATGTCCGGACCCGACCGGTAGGCATAACCGAGATTCACCGCTTCAAGCATCGGCCGCCCTCCTTGTGCTGAAGGCGTTTTGCGGTGCCGCCCGCCACATCGCTCTACCGTAGGCACTCTCCAGCTCATCGCCGTTACCGGAGAATGCGGTGGCAGGCTCGGTCCCCACCAGACGACCGGCATTCAACATGGCGACGCGATCGGCATATGCCACCGACTGGACCAGATCGTGGGTGATGAGAAGCACGCCACAACCGGCGTCGGCCAGATCCCGCAGGCTCCGCAGAATGATCTCGGTGTTTTCCGGATCGAGGCCGCTCGTCGGTTCGTCTGCAACGATGAGCTGCGGTTGTCCCACCGTCGCCATGGCGAGCATCAACCGCCGCGCCATCCCGCCGGACAAGTGATGAGGAAAGGCTTTCGCAACGGTCAGTGGCAGATTGAAAGCGGCGAGACGATCCGCCACTTGCGCTTTCGTCAGACGGACACCGCTCCGTTCCGCCGCCCAGACAAGCTGCCGGCCGCAACGAACCAGCGGATCGAGATGGCTGATTGATTGCGGCACCAGTCCCATGTGGCGGCCGCGAAGCGCCGGCAGTGTCTCGTCGTCGAGTGGCTTTCCCTCGAACCGCAACGCGCCCGTGGACCGCGCGTTGGGTGGCAGAATGCCGAAAAGCGCGTGAGCCAGCAGGCTCTTGCCCCCGCCCGATGCCCCGACCAGCGCAAGAATTTCACCGCGCGCCAACTGGAACGTCAGATCGTGGAGCGCCTTGATCGAACGCTGGCGCAAAACACCGTCATAGCGGGTAAAGGACAGGGAAAAACTCTCGACATCGAGCAGCATCACAATTGCTCCCGGCGCGGATCGGCCAGCACGCGCAGGCCGTTACCGATGGCATCGAAACACAGGACCAATGCAAGTAGCGACAGGCCGGGGAAAAGGCCGAGCCACCATTTGCCGGCCATCAGGAAGCGGAGCGACTCCGATAGAAGAATGCCGATGGCCGGCTTTGATGGCTCGAGCCCGAAGCCGATGAAGGTCAAGGCCGCCTCATGCAGGATGGCATGGGGAAAGAGCAGAACCAGCCCCACCAGCAATTGCGGCCAGAGATGCGGCACAAAATGTCGAAGCCCGATATCGCCCCAGGATTTTCCCATCCGCCGTGACGCAAGGACGAAGTCGGCGTGGCGCAATTGCAGGATTTCCGCGCGCAGGATGCGGGTGAGCCGGGGCCAGTGCGTCACCGACACCGCGATGATGACCGCCGACGTTCCGCCGCCAAGCGCAAAGGATATAAGGATCAACAGTACGAGATGCGGCAATCCCATCGCGACATCGACGAGGAACGCGACAAGCGCATCGGCCCAGCGTCCGCAGGCCGTGGCAAAGATGGCGAGCGCTGCGGCGATGACGACCGAGATCGAAGCCGCGACGAGGCCCACCTGCAGGCTGACGGCCAGGCCATGGATAGTACGGGCGAGCATGTCGTGCCCCATCTGGTCGGTTCCGAACCAGTGGCTGAGCGACGGTGCGGAGAGCCGGGCATCGAAATCCGCGTCAAGCCCGACCGTACCGAGCCACCACGAGCCGCAAGCCACACCGAGAAGAAGCGCGAAACCTGCCATGGCGAACCCGAGCGTGACAACACGGTTGGTCGTCCAGATCCCGGCCGTCGGCGGCGTCTCGATATCGACGATGTCGCTCATTGGCCGTCCCTCATCGTGTATCCTCGCCGTGCATGCGCGGATCAACGACGCGATAGAGCCCGTCGGCGATCGCATTGCCGGTGAAGACGAAGAACGAGAAGAACAGCGCGAGTGCCAGAAGAAGCGGCACGTCACCCCGGATCCCGGCTTCAACTGTCGCGCGCCCCAGTCCCGGATAGGCGAAAACCTGTTCGGCGAGGATCGAACCGCCGAACAGTTCGCCCAGGGACGCAAACAGCACCGTCAGGGCCGGAAGGGCCGCGTTACGGGCACCGTGACGAATGGCGATCTCTCGTCGGGACGCACCCTGCGCTCGGGCGTAGAGAGCGAAATCCGATTGCATCACCTCGACCATCTTGGCGCGGGTATGGAGCGCGATCTGGGCCACACCCAGAACACTCAGGGCGGCGAGCGGCAAAATGAGATGATGCAGCGACTGGAGCCATGTCACATCCTGCGGCACCACGCCGATCGGGCCGGCGCAGCAGACCGGCATCCAGCCCAGCCCGACGGAAAAGACGATCAGCAACAGGATCGCAATCCAGAAAGTCGGCGCCGAAGCCAATACATAGGCATAAAGCCGGATTCCTCTGTCGAGCCAGCTATTCGGGCGCGCCCCCGCAAGAATGCCGAGGGCGAAACCGAAAATGCCGGAGAACAGCCAGGCAAGGCCCGTCAGAGGCAGCGAAGTCCAGAACCGCGCAGCGATGACATCAATGACCGGTGCGTTGTAGGTCATCGAGTAACCGAGATCCCCGTCCAGCACGTTTTCAAGCCAGTGGAAAAACTGCGCCTGAACAGGCTGGTCGAGCCCCCACTTCTCGGCAATCAGCGCGCGCTGCTCTGGTCCGGCTCGCGCGATATCCGCTCCGAGATAGGCGTTGATCGGATCGACGGGAGACAGTTTTGCCAACGCAAAACTCAACACGGCGACAGCGGCCAGCACCAGAAGCAGCCGCATGATACGCGTTGCGATATGAAGGGGCCACGTCACGCGGGCACTATTCGCAGGTCCATCGCCACTGTTCGATCAGGGCAGTGATCGGCCAGCCATGCCCGTGCGGCTCGGTCTGGGTCGCGCCGATATCGAGGCACTCATTGACGAAATAGAGATGGTCCAGATTGACGAGCCACGCCCAGCCCGCCTCGCCTTTCGGGCCGAATCCATCGGTTCCGTCCCACGCGGCTTTCTGCCAGTCGGCATAGGACGCTTCCAGGCTCTCGGCAGCCTGAGCGTCGGCAAGATGCCTGTCCACCGAGGGCTCGGAAAAATAGCCTACATTGAAATAGTCGACGCCGCTGAGGCGCGATTCATAGAGATTGTAGACCTCGAGCGGCGAATGGCTGCCCCAGCCGAACATGACCGGTTCAGCGTGCATGACAGCCTCGATCCGGTCCCAACTCAGCCCCTTCGCAGATGCTTCGATACCGAGAGGCTTGAGCAATTCGGCAAGGGTCATAGACAGGGCCTGACGCGACGAATCGGACGCCGGATAGTTGATCGGAAGAACAGCCCGCACGCCGTCTTTGACGCGGATACCGTCATCTCCGGCAGTCCAGCCTGCCTCGTCCAGGATCACCTTCGCCTTGTCGAGGTCATAGCTGACGGCGGCATCCGGATTGGACCATGGAAGTCCATCGGCCGGACCGTAGGCCGGTGTGCCGTGACCGAGAAGCGCAACCTCGACAAGTTTCTCCCGGTCGACGCCGAGATTGATCGCACGCCGGATGGCGCGATCCGAGGTCACCGCATTGCCGATAACCGTGCCGTCCTCACTCAGACTTGGCCCGGGAATTGGAAAGGTGATCCCGCGATTGTCGACAGACTTGACCGACAGCTGTTTGAAACCGTCAGGCGTCAGGTCCGCCAGTGCAGCAGGGACGGAAACCATGTCCACCTGGCCCGCCTGCGCCGCGGCGAGGCTCGTATCCTCGTCTGTGAACAGGAAGGTGATTCTATCGAAGGCAGCATGAGGCCCGTAATATTCGGGATTGGCCTCGACAATCAGCTGCTCGCCCCGTGTCCAGGAAACGAGCTTGTAGGGTCCGGAGCCAACCGGATCGGCAGCGTAGCCGTCGCCATAGCTTGCTGCAGGAACGATCCCTAGGCTGTAAAAATTCTCGGCGAACGTGATCCAAGGCCGCTTGAGTTCGATACTGACCGTGGTCCCATCGATCGCAGTCGCCCGCTTCAATACGGTCAGATCGAGCGCCCCGCCCGACTTGGCGCCCTCGTTGAAGGTGAAGGCCACATCTTTTGCCGTCAGCGGTGTGCCATCCGAAAAACGCGCATCCTCNCGAANCTTGATNGTCCATGTNAGGCGNTCTTCGGAGAGGCTCCACGATTTNGCCAGGTCCGCNCGCGTCTCNAGNTCCGCGTCGCGCTTCAAAAGCGTCGACTGAAACAGCGGGTGNCCGTANCGTCCCCATCCNAGCAGAGGATCGTAGCCNGTATCCGGTTCGCCGCCGATCGCCAGAACCAGTTCGGNCTTCGGTTCGGCGANCACAGGCCCGGTCATGAGCGTACTTGCAAGGCCGCCGAGAACCAGGTGACGGAATACCATTTTCATAAGCTCGCTCCTGTATCCTGCTGCCGGCTTGATGATAGAGTCGCTGCAACGGCCTCTGCCGCCCCTGATAACATCACAAAGTATGATGTCTAGACAAGAACATCATACTTCGGAGGAAAATTATGCAACGCGTNACGGTNACCCTNGACGACGACCTGATGGCGGAACTCGACAGGCTGATAGAGGTGCGGGGCTACCAGAACCGGTCNGAAGCCATCCGGGATCTCGCACGTGCTGGACTGCAGCAAGCAGCCGAGGAGACNGGATCGGAGCAGCANTGTGTNGGGGTNCTGAGCTATGTCTATGATCATGAAGCGCGCGATCTGGCCCGTCGCTTGACGACCGTGTTCCACAGCCATCACGACCTCACCATTTCGAGCCTTCATGTTCATCTCGACCACGACAATTGCCTNGAGGTCGGCATCCTCAAGGGGCCGATGAAGGATCTGCAGCATTTTGCCGATCACGTGATCGCCGAACGCTCTGTGCGGCATGGCAAGCTGCAACTCCTGCCCACCACCTTGGCAGCCCAGGACAATAGCGGTTCGGTCAAGGATCACGGTCACTGAACGACATTGCAGGCGCGCTCTAAAGGCGCACCATTTCATGTTGGCTTTGCTCTCAGCATTTGCTTAAAGGCTGGCGATGTTACGACCCTTGTCCCGTCAGCGGGCGCTTTCTTGAGCGCGCGGTCAGAATTCCCTGATTGTGATCCGACGACGACGGCAGCATGATCCGCGTCCGATCGATGGGCGCACAGAATGGAAAGAAGACTGATGCAGGACTGGCAGCAACGATCAGCGGCACTCTATAACGGCGATTTCCGGCCGATGTTCATCGGCGGTAAATGGTGCGAGGCCCGCTCGGGCGAAGTGATTGAAGCGCGCAATCCGGCAAGTGGTGAGATCCTTGCCACCGTGCCAAAGGGCGGTTCCGCCGATATCGACGCTGCCGTCTCCGCCGCCCGCACCGCTTTTGAAGGCCCGTGGTCGAAGTTCACGCCCTTCGAGCGCCAGGCGCTGCTTCTGCGTATTGCCGATCTTTTCGAGAAGAACTGGGAAACCCTCTGCCTNTCNGACACGCTCGACATGGGCATGCCGATCCAGCGTACGCTCGCCAACAGCCGCCGTGTTCTTGGCATGCTGCGCTTTTATGCCGGCCAGGCCGTCGCCATCCATGGCCAGACACTTCAGAACTCGTTTCCCGGCGAAATCTATTCCTCGACCGTGCGCGAGCCGATCGGCGTCGTCGGCGCGATCATTCCNTGGAANGCNCCGATNGCNGGNTCNGTCTGGAAGATCGCCCCNGCNCTCGCNACCGGNTGNACGGTCGTATTGAAGCCGTCCGAAGAAGCCTCNCTGACCGTGCTGATGATNGCCANGCTGATGCAGGAAGCGGGCCTTCCCGATGGCGTCCTCAACATCGTCACCGGTCTCGGNGCCGAAGCNGGCGCGGCACTCGCCGAACATCCCGGCGTCAACAAGATCGTCTTNACCGGCTCGACCGCCACCGGTCAGNCNATNGCCCGTGCCGCNACCGGCAATCTCAAGCGGGTCTCGCTCGAACTCGGCGGCAAGTCGCCGGTCATCGTCTGCCGCGACGCCGACATCGAAAAGGCTGTGCCGGTTGCGGCCATGTCGGTCTTCGCCAATTCCGGGCAGATCTGCATCGCCGGCTCGCGCCTGTTCGTCGCCCGCGAAATTCACGACGAATTCGTCCGCCGCGTCGCCGACTTCGCCGCCAATCTCAAGATCGGCCACGGCATCGAAGGCGACACGGATATCGGCCCGATCATCTCCGCCCGGCAATCCGAGCGCATCGAGATGTTCCTTCAGGCCGGCCCCTCGGAGGGTGCCGAAGTCATCACCGGCGGCGAGAAACTCTCGGGCGAAGGTTTTGACGGCGGCCATTTTATCCGCCCGACCGTCTTCGGCGGCGTGAAGGACGACATGCGCATTGCGCGTGAGGAAATTTTCGGCCCGGTGATTTCCGCCCTGCCCTTCGACAGTATCGACGAAGTCGTCGCGCGCGCCAACGATACGCCCTACGGCTTGGCAGCCGGCGTCTTCACCACGCATCTCGGTACCGCGCACAAGATGGCGCATCGCCTTAAGGCCGGCTCGGTCTGGGTCAACATGTACCACGCCATCGACCCCGTCGTGCCGTTTGGTGGATTGAAGATGTCCGGTTACGGCAAGGAAGGCGGCCTCGAGCACATGGACGCCTATCTCGACACCAAGGCTGTCTGGATCAACACCGACTGATTTTGCGAAAGGGCTGCCGGACCGGCGGCCTTTTCATCACCTATTGCTTTGATCCGCGAGTGACAAACGGGACTTACTGCGGTCCGCTCGCAACAGCCACGCATTCAGGAGAAGAATATGAAGGTTGGTATTATCGGCGTCGGTCTCATGGGCCACGGCATCGCGCGCAATGTTCTGGGACGCGGCAAGTTCGAACTCTCCTTCCTCGACCATCCCGGCAACCAGCCCGTAGACGAAATCCTCGAACTCGGCGGCACCGCTTGCGCAACGCCCGCGGAACTCGCCGCCCAGAGCGATGTGGTTATCCTCTGCGTGACCGGCTCGCCTCAGGTGGAAGCCATCCTGACCGGCGAGAACGGTGTGATTTCCGCACTGAAACCGGGTTCGGTGGTGGTCGACTGCTCGACAGCACTGCCGGAATCGACCGTTCGCATGGGCGAAGCGGTGAAAGCCAAGGGTGGCGACTATCTCGACGCGCCGATGACGCGCACCGCCAAACACGCCCATGACGGCAAGCTCAACCTTCTGGTCGGCGGCGACAAGGCCGTTCTCGATCGCGTCCAGCCTGTGCTCGCGAGCTTCACCGAATTCGTCGAGCATGTCGGCCCGCTCGGCACCGGCCACCGGCTGAAGCTCCTGCACAACTACGTTTCCGTGGGCTTCATGACGCTGCTCGCCGAAGCCGCGGCCCAGGCTGCCGATGCGGATGTCGATGCCAAGCGCTTTGTGGAGATTCTCGCTAAGGGCGGCGGCGCCAGTGTCGCGCTCGATCGCCTGGCGCCGTTCATCACCGATGGCGACCGCGAAGGCCTGCCCTTCTTCGTCAGCAACGGCCGCAAGGACATCGAATATTACCGCACCATGTCCGAACAGGCCGGCGCGCAGAAAACCATCGCCGACGGCATTTACGCCGCGCTGACCGACGCAGTGGACTCTGGCAATGGTCAGGCATATCTGCCGGAACTGGTCCGCATCTTTCGCAAGGGATAAGCGGCAAGAAGAACGACAAATCAAGACAGCCCCGGATCCGTATTCGGGGCTGTTTTCGTATCGGGTATCAAACGCTTGTAGCTCTGCGGAGTCCATAAACGCGGGATTTGTTTCCCCTGCGGGAGAAAAGCCTGTTGGTGAGCCGCCCCGCCGGATCCGTTCGCACAAAAGCTTTGAAAACATACTGATACGGCAAATGCTGTTGAGGGCTTCGCTTGAACCCTGCGAACAACACGCATAAGCTGCTTTCAACAACAAGCAGAACAGGGAGTTCCCATGAAACATTTCAAGCTTGTAGCAGGCGCGGCACTCGCGCTCGGCCTGGCCACCTCGGGCGCACTCGCCCAGGACATCCAGTTCTTCCGCATCGGCACCGGCGGCACGGCCGGCACCTACTACCCGATCGGTGGACTTCTTGCCAACGCCATCTCGAACCCTCCCGGCTCGCGCCCCTGCGAGGAAGGCGGCTCGTGCGGCGTTCCTGGTCTCGTCGCCTCGGCTCTCTCGGCAAACGGTTCCGTGGCCAACATCAATGCCATCCAGGGCGGAACGCTCGAATCGGGCTTTGCACAGTCCGACGTGGCAACCTGGGCCTATACCGGCACCGGCATCTGGGAAGGCAAGCCCGCGGTTGAGAAGCTGCGTGCCATCGCCAACCTCTACCCGGAAAGCATCCACCTCGTGGCAAGTGCCGAGTCCGGCATCAACGGCGTTGCCGACCTGAAGGGCAAGAGGGTCTCGCTCGATGAGCCGGGTTCCGGCACGCTCGTGGACGCCCGCATCATTCTTGAAGGCTACGGCCTGTCCGAAGACGATGTCTCGGCCGAATTCCTCAAGCCCGACCAGGCTGCCGACCGCATGCGCGACGGCGCGATGGATGCGTTCTTCTTCGTCGGCGGCTATCCGGCAGGTGCAATTGCCGAACTCGCCAGCCAGCATGACGTCAAGCTGATCCCGATTTCCTGCGATGACGCGCCGTCGATCTGCGAGCAGTTCGAGTTTTTCGCCTCCGACACCGTGCCGGGCGGCACCTATGAAGGCAATCCGGACGACGTGAAGACGCTTGCCGTCGGCGCACAGTGGATCACCAGCGCCGACCAGCCGGAAGAGCTGATCTACGGCATCACCAAGGCGCTGTGGAACGACAACACCCGCAAGCAGCTTGATGCCGGTCACGCAAAGGGCAAGTCGATCACCAAGGAAACGGCCCTGAACGGTATCGGTATTCCGCTCCATCCGGGCGCCGAGAAGTTCTACAAGGAAGCCGGTCTGCTCAAGTAAGGCAGCACCGGGTGTTCCGGATATAAAACGAGACTTGAGGGCCGTGCAGATACTGCGCGGCCCTTGATTTCTAAAGCTCTTTAAAAGGTTGTGGGGACATGAGCGAAGACAACAAGAAGCAGGAATCGGCCGAGGACGTCCGTCACCTGACGGCAGACGAGTTGCAGAAAATCGAGGAAACCTACGATCCGGAGCTGCGCTTCCGTGTTCTGGTCTGGCCGATGACGATCGTCACCGCGACCATCCTGTTTCTGCTGTCGTGCTANCANTACTACACGGCCGGNTTCGGCATNCCNCAGGCCACCATCCATCGCGGCCTCCATCTGGGTGTCACGCTTCTCGTCGTCTTCCTGAGCTTCTCGGCCTTCGGCAAGAAGGAAATCAGGCACAGNGCNTTCGCACCCTTCGGCTTGCCGCTNTANGACTGGGTTCTCGGCATCGCCGGACTGNTCGCCGCCCTTTACGTCCCCTGGATCTACAGTGATCTNGCCTTCCGCGTCGGCAATCCGCTGACGATCGACGTCGTNATGGGCACAGTCCTGATNGTCGTGCTGCTCGANGCNGTGCGCCGCTCCATGGGCTGGCCCCTGCCCGTCATCGCGATCCTGTTCATGGCCTACGCCTATTTCGGCCAATANATGCCCGGGCTNTTNGTNCATCCGGGCTCNAGCTGGACNAACATCGTCAACCACCTCTATCTGACNTCGCAGGGCATCTACGGCACCGCGCTNGGCGTCATTGCCACCTACGTCTTCCACTTCGTCCTCTTCGGCGTGATGGCCACNCGCATCGGNCTNGGNCANTTGTTCATCGACGTNGCCTCNGCNCTNGCCGGNCGCTATGCCGGCGGCCCNGCCAAGGTGTCNGTGGTTTCGTCCGCCCTGCTCGGCTCGATCTCAGGCTCCTCGATCGCCAATACCGTGACCACCGGCGCGCTGACGATCCCCGCCATGATCCGCATTGGCTATCCCCGCCATTTCGCAGCCGCCGTGGAGGCTGCCGCATCGACCGGCGGCCAGATCACCCCGCCCGTCATGGGCGCCGTGGCCTTCCTGATGATCGAGTATCTCGGCCTGCCGCTCACCACCATCCTGACCGCCGCCCTCGTTCCGGCCTTCATGCACTTCTTCGGTGTTCTGGTTCAGGTCCACCTCGAAGCCCGCCGGCTCGGTCTGCGCGGCCTGTCGGCAGAGGAACTGCCCAATGCCTGGAAAGTGTTGAAGGAAGGCTGGCTCTCGGTCGCGCCGCTCCTCATCCTCATCGCGATCCTTCTGTCCGGCCGCACGCCCTTTGCCGCCGCCTTCTGGTCGATCACCGCCTGTATCGTCGTCCTCATCATCCAGCAGGTGCGTGAGAGTGGGCTCCTTGCCGGTTTGAAAGGCACCGCACACGGCGTGTGGGAGGGCTTTATCCTCGGTGCGAAACAATCGCTTTCAGTCACCGCCGCCGCCGCTCTCGTCGGCGTCGTCATCGGTGTCGTCACGCTGACCGGCGTCGGCTTCAAGATCGCCTACATGGTCACCACGGTGGCGCAGGACTGGGCCGGCTCGGTTCACAGCCTGCTGGCCTTCCTGCCCTTCGAGCTGATGGGCGTGCCGACGCTGACACTGCTGTTCACGCTGATGCTGACCGCTGTCGTCTGCATCCTGATGGGCTGCGGCATCCCGACGACCGCGAATTACATCATCATGGTCGCCGTCGCCGCCCCCATCCTCGGCCTGCTCGGCGTGCAGCCGCTCGTCGCCCACTTCTTCGTCTTCTATTACGGAGTTCTGGCCGACGTAACGCCACCGGTGGCGATGGCCGCCTATGCGGGCGCGGGCATAGCGGACGCCAACGCCTTCAAGGCCGGCAACACCGCCTTCCGCCTCTCCATGGGCAAGGCGCTCGTCCCCTTCGTCTTCGCTTTCCAGCCCGCACTTCTGCTGGTCACCGACAATTTCACCTGGACCGCCTTCGCGCTCGCCTTCGGCGGCACGGTTCTGGGCATCTGGGCGCTGGCCGCAGCCGTCTCCAACTGGCTCTTCGCACCGCTGCGCTGGTACGAACGGATCGCGCTGGTCCTGTCGGCGATCCTGCTGGTGGCACCAGATCTGACGACGACAATTGTCGGCCTGCTGCTGGTGGCACCGGTCGCGGCGCGGCAGTTGCTGATGAAGGACGATACGGCGGTGGCGTGATTGCAGAAGCGACTTGGCTTGTGCCGGTAAACGGCACAAGTCTAACGCTTTCAGTTTCCTGCCAAGCCTAGAACCAAATCCCGGACGCAGCCATGGCAACACCGGCGAATGCCAGCATGATAGGCATCATCCGTCGTGAACTCACTCCGCCGATATCCGGACTGGGCAGCCAATTCGGTTGATCCTGCTCGATGCGCGAAAGCAAGCGTGCGTAGGCCGCCTCTTGCACATTAAGGCGATAGGAGATGAAGGCGGTGACCAGCAGCATCGCGCCGCCACAAAAGGCAAGANTTGGCCTCATTTCACGCGGCAGATGCAATGCGACAAGCGTGCCCAGCAACAAAANCATCACGGAAAATGCAATCACNTGGAAGAAAAGNCGGCCATAGTGGAGCCNATGCCNTGAGAACACGTNNTACTGAACNTTCTNGTGGTGCGAATTCGNCATTTTGCATCCCGTTTAACNTTTTACTCTTCCACAACTAGCATATTAGCGAAGCGATTCCTTCAAGGTCGNCTCATGCGTGTTCTCCTCATCAACGTGCCTCATCCCGCCATTGGCAGCCGGATACCCAAGGAGCAGCTTCCTCCCCTGGGACTCTTGTGTATCGGTGGTCCGCTGATTGATGATGGACACCATGTCGAGCTGATCGATGCGGAGTTCGGGCCGATGACGCTTGAGCAGATTGTAACTGCTACCTGTCAAATCGCACCCGATCTGGTTCTCTTTGGTCATTCGGGCTCGTCGTCCGGCCATCCCGTCATCGCGGCTACCGCCAAGGCCGTAGCCCAAGCAATGCCGTCAGTACGGATCGTATATGGCGGCGTTCATCCCACCTATTTTCACCGCGAGATTCTGCGTGACGAACCATATGTCTATGCGGTGGTCAGGGGAGAAGGAGAGGAAACGATCCGCCTGCTTGTCCAGGCTTTGGAGAAAGGTACGTCATTGGCGGATATTGACGGAATTGCTTTCCGCCGAGCCGGAGAACCCTTTGCAACCCCGCCGGCGCGTGTCATCGCGGATCTCGNTCAATATCGTATTGGTTGGGAATTGGTCGACCTCAGGCGCTACAGCTATTGGGGCGGAAAGCGCGCNGTCGTNATNCAATTNTCNCGNGGCTGCCCGCATCTGTGCAACTATTGCGGACAGCGCGGCTTCTGGACCCGCTGGCGTCATCGCAACCCGGTTCTTTTGGCGCGAGAGATCGCCGAGTTGCACCGTGAGCACGGTGTAGAGGTTTTCAATTTCGCTGACGAAAACCCGAGTGCCGGGCGAAAAGCCTGGAAGGCGTTTCTCGAAGCGCTGATTGCGGAAGATATCTCGGTCACGCTGGTTGGCTCGACCCGGGCTGACGATATCGTTCGCGATGCCGACATACTCCACCTTTACAAGGCGGCGGGTTTCGAACGCTTCCTTCTGGGCATGGAGAATACGGACGAAGCAACCCTGAAGCTTATCCGTAAGGGCGGCACGACCACGTCAGACAGAGAAGCTGTAAGGCTCCTACGCAAGCACAACATTCTTTCGATGGCCACNTGGGTNTCGGGCTTTGATGACCAGACNGATGCCGATCTGCTTCGTGGTCTGCGGCAATTGATCTCCTANGACCCCGACCAGATTCAGGCTTTGTACGTAACACCGCATCGNTGGACGCCCTATTTCCAGCTGGCAGGNGAGCGNAAGGTTGTACAANTCGANAAGACCCGGTGGGACTACAAGCATCAAGTTCTGGCTATGTCGCGCTTACCCCCATGGCGCCTGTTTCTGTGGGTCAAGTTTATCGAGGCCGCTGCACAGCTGCGACCGCGCGCACTTATGCGGTTGGCCTGGAACTCGGACCCCAAAATCCGTCATGCCATCCGCTGGTATTATCGGATGGGGCGACGCGTATGGATNCACGANATCGCCAACTTCATTTTTCGCGATCGATATGGATCGGATGGCCGAACTCTCACTGAATTCCTGGGCGAACCGCAGCATCTCGAAGAAAATGCGTCTCGGACCACATCGCGGCCTTCGGTCACCCTGCCCGGCGTCGCGCAAGAGTACCCCAGACGCTCCCTGCAAAAACATTAGAATAAGCTTTAAAGCGTCACATTCTGGCCGCGCTCGGCACTAAAAGCTGACCTCAATTTGAATCACCGTTTGGAATTGAAACTATGCGCGCGCTTGGCCTCTTTGTTGTTGTTTTTCCGATGTTTTCCCTGCCGTGCCTGGCAGACTCTGCGGGCAAGGCCGAGCCTCTTGCCGATTGCGCGGCCCTAATCGCGTCCATTCCGGATGTGACGACGACACAGGACACCGTTATCGAAGATATCGATGGTGGCTGTCGCGCCACCAACCTGTCCTGGAGCCAGAATTCGTACGTCCAGTACCGGGCCGATGAAATCATCCTTCTCAGTCCCGACCTCCTGCGGACGCTTCCGACCGGGGAACTCTTCGTCGCTGCGGATCTGACGCTGAAGGGTGTACGGGCGGTGCCGCAAACGAACTCGCCGCTGCAGGACTACATCATCAGCCTCAACAGCACCGGCATTGACCTTCACCTGGCCTACACGACCGATCCGGCTGAACGGACCGGCACCGTGGATTTCGAACTCGATGCCGGAAGGCTCGGCCGCCTCGCGTTGTCAGGCAAACTATCTGACCTCGACACCACCGATGTCCGGCTCTCAGACCTGACCAAGGTGACCGGCAGGCTCGATCACCTTGAGGCGTCTCTCGAAGATGCCGGCCTCGTCGCAAACATCTTTGCGCCGCCCATCCTGAGCACACTTCCCTTCGACCAGGACCCCCGGCCTGCAATCGCGGCGGCTCAGGAGGCTACGGTTGCGAAGCTGGCGAGTTGGCCCGAGACAACGATGACACCCGAGTCATTGGCCGCTCTCAGCGCTCTGATCCGTGCCTTTCCGAAACCGGAAGGCAGTTGGACCGTGACCGTCGACAGCGATCCCGGAATCAGCTTGCAGACACTCTATGGCGGAACCCGGTCCGCTTTCGCTGCCGCCTTGGAAGGCACCCAGATCACGGCCACCGGCAAGCCCACCTCCAAGCTATCCTCGGGGAAGTGATGAGAAACACCTCGAAACCGAACGCCGACCGAAAAGGACGCGAACAATGTCTGAGCTCGACAATGTGGGACATGGCGCCCGACTGCTTGCAATCGAGACCGCGCTGAAAGCACTCATAGAGCAGGCGAGCACGACCGACCCTGCCCTGCGTGACCGTATTCGAGACGCAGCCGATGCCTATCTCTCGACGATTCCGCTTGCCTCGGACATCGAACGCGAATTCGTCGAGCGGTCCAGAGGATTTGTCGAAGCCCTCGTCCGACAGCCCAGGGGCTGAGCATCTCTGATCGGGATCCCCTGATTTGCGGGGCTAACCAGCCCCCCCCTCACCCCAGATCGGCCAGCGCCTCAGGCATCCAGTGGCGCTCCTTGCGGCTGGCGGTGAAGAAGCGGCGCCCGTATTTTTCGAGTGCCTTGTGGTCGATCTCGAAGCCGAGGCCCGGCGTCTGGGGCATCTCGAACCAGCCGCGATTGTGGAGGAACGGCGCGCTCATCACCGCGTCGCGGCCTTCCGGCACCCAGCCCGGCGGCGCGTAGGGATATTCGAACAGCATCTCGTCGGCAAAGCCGCTGGCCGCGAAGATCTGGGCATTGATGATGAAACCGAACCCGTTGGTCCAGCAGTGCGGCGTGAACTTCAGCCCGGCCTCGCGGCAGAANTNTGCCACGTCCATNCCCTGCTGCACGCCACCGGCCCACATCGCATCGGGCTGGAGGATATTGTAGCANCCCATCTTGCCCATGCGGATGAGTTCGCTGGCGCCCATCGANTGNAGNTCGCCACCGGCGATCGGCACGCGTGAATAGGNTGTGAGCTTGGNGATCTCNTCNTGCCATTCGCCGAACAGCGGCTCNTCCACCCANGCNAGCCCCACATCTGCGGCCGCATCCACAAAGCGCTTGGCNCGGTCGAGCGACCACAGCGGNGCATCNCCGTTCTGGGTGAGCCGGAAGGCCTGNTTNCAGTCGACCGAGATCTTCATCCGGCCTTCCATGTNNNGCGCNACATCCTGGATATGTTCGATATCGACGGCCTCGTCNAAATCGTGCACGCGGACNTTCATGGTCTCGAAGCCCTCGGANTAGCGCGCCTCNGCCTCCTCGCGCCGCGCNCCGGTNTCCTTGATCTCGCCNGCNGACGAATAGAGCTTGATGCGNTCGTGNGNGCCGCCNANCAANTTGTAGAGCGGCAGNCCCGCACGCTTGGCCTTGATGTCCCAGAAGGCNGGNTCNAGCCACCAGTTGAAGTTNCCGCCGATCGCCATGATGCGGATCCGCTCGGCCATCAGGTCGATATCTTCGGGNTCCTGACCGAGNAANAGATTGGCNATCGTGTCGCCGATGCCGGCGCGATCGCGGGCGCCGCCNGGNAACGCNCTCCAGCCNTCGANNCCGTCATCGGTGATGAAGCGGGCNAGCGTGAACGATGCCGTGTTNCGGATCGTGCCCGGAATCCAGGACGGNGCGAAAGGCGCGGGCAGCGGCGCATTGACCACGTAGAGTTCAAGACGATCGAGTAGCGGCATTCTGTTCCCCTGTTCGGTGCGCGCAACNACTCNGGATCGCGCTTNCATGCACCGACGCTAGGAACAAACCGGACGCCCGNCCACGTCCATTTTAGCTAATTGAGAAGTCCAGTTTGGACNGAAGGCAGGGACAGAATGAGCCNAGGCAAACGNATCATCAGAAGAGNTTGAGCTGTCGCGTCATNCCCTTCCACTCCCTCAGCCGGGCCTGGGCNTTGTCGGGAGANGANCGNGCNACNGCATCGATCANNAGNGCCAAGGCCGCATTNAGNCCAAGCGTGGATTCGAGAAANAGGCCGGTCGNGGANGGNGCGAAAAGNGTCGCNTGCGCNACCTCGTTGGCCCAGTGGCANTATTCGTCGGTGACGAGAACNACACTCCGCCCCTGCTGCCGGGCCAGCTGCGCCAGCGACTGCCCCTCACCCGCATAGGGCACGACGTCGATCATCAACAGGCAAGTTTTNNCCNGGTCNGACGANGANATCCANTCNGCCAGCATNCCATCATGAGTAGAAAGATANCGNACNCCGGANCGNGCNAGNGANAGCCGCCGGGCNGCATCNTCNGCCAGTCCGCGNACCGTCTGGAACCCGGTGACGAAAACNTCNTCGGCATTNGAGAGACGGCGGGCCGCCTCTTCGNANGGCTTGCCNTCCATCTGGCCGAACACGGTNCGGATNGCNTCGAGNTCGGCATTCATGGTCGTNCGCCAACGGCCTGAAATATCGTCNTTTTTCTCCGGAAGACTGCCNGAGACCGAGTAGCGCTGNCNGAGCAGTTCCTTCAGNTCCTTCATGCCGTCACAGCCGAANCGGCGCAGAACGCGACCNACCGTGACCTCGGACACCCTGGCCTTCTGGGCGATCGACTTGCCGGTCTCGAACGACANNGATTCGAGATTGAGAAGCAGGTACTGGGCGACCTTNGCCTCCTGCTTCGGCAGCTTCGGCAGNTCGCTGCGTATCGTCGCCGTCAAACTCTCGAAAGTTGCATCCGGGTAAGACGCGAAGCCGCTCGCCATGCCTGCCTCCNNTTTTGACAGAAAAATAACATTTGACAGAAATGTCATAGTTGAAGCACCTTTTTTGCGCAACAGCTTAGTACGCACAGGAAATGTGCACCGCACACGAACCCAAGCGGATGCGGGAAAAACAGGGGAAGTCGCGATGAAATTCATACACACCGCACTTGTCGCCGCAGCCGCACTGGCGCCGACGCTCGCCAGCGCCGAGGAGCTGCATCTCTACAACTGGGGGGACTACATCAACCCCGCCGTCCTGGAGAAATTCACCGAAGAGACCGGCATCGATGTGGTGCTCGACACCTACGGCTCCAACGAGGAGATGCTCGCGAAGATCCAGGCCGGGGCCACTGGCTACGATATCGTGTTCCCCTCGGTCCATATGCACGACATCATGTTCAAGCTCGGCCTTCTGGCCAAGACCGATATCGGCAGCGATCCGGCGTTCAAGAACATCGATCCGCAGTTCGTCCGCGCCAAGACCGACCCAAATGCCGAGTACTGCCTGCCCTACGCATTCGGCAATGTGGGCATCGTCTACAACAAGGCCGAAGCCGGCGATATCAAGGGCTGGGCGGATCTGTTTGCGCTTGCCGACAAAGGCAAGAAGGTCATTCTTCTCGATGACCTCCGCGAAACGATCGGCATCGGCCACATCATGAACGGCACATCGGTCAATTCGACCGACGAAGCTGAGGTCGAGGCCGCCGCCGATTACATCATCGACCACATCGGCGCCGTCTCCGCCTTTTCCTACGATTCGATCCCGCTGGTAACCTCCGGCGATGTCGCCGCCGCTCACTGGTATGTCGGCGCCAACATCTTCGTTGCGGAGAACCCGGACATTCTCGGCTACATCATCCCCGAGGAAGGCGCGACGATGTACCAGGAAGACATGTGTGTGCTGGAATCGGCGCCTAACAAGGAGGCTGCGAAGAAGTTCCTGCAGTTCTACCTCAAGCCCGAGATCGCGGCGCTGAACGTCGAGCAGCAGATGAACGGCACACCCAACCTGGAGGCGCAGAAGCTCATTCCGGAAGAGATCGCGTCCAACCCGACGATCTATCCGCCGCAGGATGTGCTCGACAAGCTCCAGATCTTCGAGGACCTCGGCCGCGACCTGCAGCTCTACGATCGCGAGTGGACCCGCATCAAGACCGCCCAGTAAGAGCAGAACTGCGGCCGGGCCACGCGCCCGGCCGCCTTTGATGGATGCCGCCGACATGCAACCCCTTCTCGAAATCTTCAAGGCAAGCAAGAGCTACCGCACTCCCGAGGGCGGTACCGTCACTGCCCTCGACGACGTCTCGCTGAAAGTCTCGTCCTCTGAATTCCTGACGCTTCTCGGTCCATCCGGCTGCGGCAAGACGACCATGCTGCGCACCGTGTCCGGGTTCGAAAGCCTCGACGAGGGCGATATAGCCGTCGACGGCGTGGTCATCACCGATGAGCCGGCCTATCGCCGCCCGGTCAATACGGTGTTTCAGACCTACGCGCTGTTCCCTCACCTCAATGTCGGTCGCAACGTGGCCTACTCACTCGAGGTCGCGGGAACCGACAGCAAGGAGATCGCGCGCCGCGTCGGAGCGACTTTGGAACTCGTGGGCCTGACCGGGCTCGAGAAACGCAACATCTCGCAGCTTTCCGGTGGCCAGCAGCAGCGTGTCGCGCTTGCGCGCGCCCTGGTCGCCAAGCCCAAACTCCTGCTACTCGACGAACCGCTGTCGGCCCTCGACAAGAACCTTCGCCAGAAGATGCAGAAGGAGTTGAAGAACCTGCAGGCCGAACTCGGCATCGGCTTCATCTTCGTCACCCATGACCAGGAAGAAGCGCTCACCATGTCCGACCGTATCGCCGTGCTCGCGCACGGAAAGATACAGCAGCTCGGCAAGCCCGAAGACCTCTACCGGCATCCGGCAAACCTGTTCGCCGCGAATTTTCTCGGAGAAAGCAACCTGTTCTCGGTCAGCGTATCATCCGGTTTCGCAACGCTTGCCGACGGACAAACCCTGCCTTGCCATCTCGCCACGCGAAAGGCGACGCTGATGATCCGTCCTGAGGCGCTCTCGCTGGACGCCGGCGAAGCTGGATCTCTGACCTTCGCCGGCATCGTCCGCGAAAGCTACTACAGCGGCAAGGATTATACGCTCGAGATCGAGCACCCTTCCCTCGGCACCATCCAGGCACTCGTACGGGCCGGCGGTAGAACCATCGAACCCGGCAGCACCATCACCCTCCACGCCGAGCCCGGCCAGTTCCACTTCATTCCGGAGCAGGCATGAAACTCGCAACCCGAACATCGCTGTCCCTGTTCGGCCTCTTGAGCGCGCCGACGGTCTTCCTGCTCGTATTCTTCTTCACGCCGCTCGCGATCATGGTCGTCTACTCGTTCCTGATGCCGGGGCTCTACGGCGGAGTGGAGTGGGAGTTCTTCCATCTCAATTACGGCCGCATTCTCGGCTGGGCGGACACCAAGTACGAAAAGTTCGACCCCGTCTATCTCTGGATTTTTCTGCGCTCCTTGAGGTTGGCCGCGCTCACGGTCCTGACCACGCTTCTCATCAGCTATCCTGCCGCTTTCTGGGTCAGTCGCATGCGGCCGTCGCTCAAGGAACTGAGCATCTTCCTCATCACGCTGCCCTTCTTTGTCAGCCTTATCGTGCGCCTCTTTGCATGGGTCCTGATCCTGCGTCCGACGGGTTTTCTCAATCAGGCGCTCATGGGCATCGGCATCACCAACGAGCCGGTGGAATTCCTCTACACGGATTTCGCCGTGATCATTGGCATGACCTACGTCTTCATCCCGTTCATGTTCCTGCCGGTCTATGCCTCGGTCGAAAAACTCGACAACAGCCTGCTGGAAGCCTCCGCCGATCTCGGCGCCAATCGTATCCAAACCTTCCGGCGCGTCGTGCTGCCTGCCACGCTACCCGGCATCGTCGGCGGATCAGTCATCACATTCATCCCGGCCTTCGGCAATTTCATCGTGCCGTCGGTTCTGGGCGGCGCGAAGGTCGTCATGATCGGCAACCTGATCGAACAACAATTCCTGTCGGCACGAAACTGGCCGTTCGGCGCCGCGCTCGCCATGATGGTCATGGCCGCCGTACTGGTTCTTCTGATTGTCCAGGTCCGGCTGTCAAAACGTGGGGAGACCACGCTGTGAAANCNNCCCGCCTNCTGACNNTCTACGGCCTCTTGTTCATGGCCTTCGTCTATCTGCCGATCCTGTTCGTGGTCGTGTTCTCGTTCAACGCCAANCCGGTCAACATGATGATCTGGGANGGTTTNACCGTCGACTGGTACCGGCTCATNTTCGGCTTCGAGACGCATATCGCCGACAGNTCGNCNTATATCGACAGCCGCGCNCANCTNTATTCCGCGATCTNNACNAGNCTNACGGTTGCNACNTCNACGGCCCTGATCTCGACGATCGCCGGNACCGCTCTTGCGCTCGCGGTCGCCCGCTACAGGTTCCGCCTCGCCTGGCTNTACAACACGCTCCTGATCGTGCCGATGATCATGCCNGACATCGTCCTCGGCATCGCGCTTNTGATCTTCTTCGTGACCGTGGGCATGACCCTGTCGACGCTGACGATCATCATCGGGCACTGCACCTTCCTGATTTCCTATGTCTTCGTCACCGTGTCCGCGCGCCTCGCGCAGACGGACATGTCGCTGGAGGAAGCGTCCGCGGATCTGGGCGCCACGCCACGGCAGACATTCATGCGCGTCACGCTTCCCTCCATCGCTCCGGGCGTGATGGGAGCGGCACTTCTCGCCTTCATCATTTCAATGGACGATCTCGTGATCACCTATTTTATCGCAGGNACCGGTGACACCACTCTGCCCATTCACATCTGGGGCATGCTGCGACGGGGTATCAAACCNGAGATCAACGCCATCGCGACATCNATGCTGGTCTTTACCGTGCTCATAGCCGCGATCGGCCTCTATTTCAGATCGAGAAAACAATGACGACCAGCAAACTGCGTGCGCGCGAGCTCGGNATTTCCCTGCCGGGNCGCCCCGGACCGCTCAACGCCATCACCGATATTGNNGGCATCACNGTNGGNACGACCGANNTNCTNTCNTCNCGNGATCCGTCGCTTGCGACNCGCGGCATNCCNGTNCAGACNGGCGTGACCGCNATNCTGCCGCGCGGTCATGATCCTGTTCCGCGCCCNGTCTGGGCGGGCCAGTTCAGCCTNAANGGCAACGGCGAAATGACCGGNGCCCACTGGGTGCGCGACGGCGGCTGGTTCTGCGGNCCCGTCATGCTTANCAACTCCCATGCCGTCGGCATCGTTCACCACGCNACNGTNCGNTGGATGATCGAAACCTATGGTGCAGCTTGGGAGAACAATCATCTCTGGGCGATGCCGGTGGTGGCGGAAACCTATGATGGCGTCCTCAACGATATCAATGGCCTGCATGTGCGCGAGGAACACGCCCGCGCCGCGCTGGATGCGGCGAAACCCGGTCCCGTGGCTGAAGGCAACACCGGCGGCGGCGCCGGCATGATCTGCTACGAATTCAAAGGCGGGACGGGCACGGCTTCCCGCATCGTGGAGATCGACGGCCAGACCTTCACAGTCGGCACGCTGGTTCAGGCCAATCATGGCCTCAGGCCGTGGCTGACGGTCGCCGGAAAGCGGGTCGGCGAGGAGATGACCGAGAATAGGATCCCTGACATGACGTCCGAGCGCGGGTCGATCATNGTCGTGCTGGCAACGGATCTGCCGCTCTCGCCNGGTCAGCTCGAACGGCTGGCGCGNCGTGCCTCNATCGGCATCGGGCGCTCCGGCACNCCGGGCGGCAACAATTCNGGCGACATTTTCCTGGCGTTCTCGACCGCCAACGAGATGAAACTGCCGCAGTTGTCCGGACCCTGGCGACAGATGACATGTCTGAACGACGAGCTTCTCGACCCGGTCTATCTCGCCGCTGTCGAAGCCGTCGATGAAGCGATCCTCAATGCCATGTGCGCGGCCGTCGACGTGCCTCTCGCGCGTCCGGCGACGGGCATATGCCAGGCNATNGACACCGCCAGACTGACGAAACTNCTCAANTGCGGCTGATCTGATCCTGCCGGTNTCANCCGNCGGCNCTANNCGCTNTTCTTCTTCGTCCGGGCAAAGACAGGCAGAATGAGGATGAGCAGCAGAAGCCGGAAGATATGATGGGTCGCCACATAGGTCGGGTCATACCCGAGCGACAGCGCCATGGCGCTCATGCCTTCAACACCGCCCGGTGCGAAGGANACCCAGACCTGTCCGAAAGGCAGATNGAGNAGCTGTGCAACAAAGGCGCTGATAACGCCGGAAACGANCATCGCAATCGTCGTGACGACTACGCCTGCGACGAACATGCGNTTGAGNTCGGACCGGCTGATCGATGAGAACCGCGCNCCNATGACGGCGCCGGCCAGCGAGAANCCGATGAAGGTCAGGATTTGCGAGGGCCGCCCNTCCAGCCAGCCGATACCGTGGCCCATGCCGCTGANGAANACGCCGGCGAGAAGAAAGGCAGCCGGCAAACGCAAGCGATCAAATAGATAGCCCCCGACGGTTGCGATCGCGATCAGCNCGATGCTTGTCGGAAAATCGAGTGTCGGCGCAACTGAAAGTACACCGCCCTCACCGCCCAGCCCCATGTCGATGAGCGCGACGAGCGGCGGCAGCGCCACGGTGATGATCAGAAGACGCAGGCTTTGAAGCACCATGACGAAGGAGACGTCTATCTTCGCCTGAGGCCGCTCGGCTGCCAGCGAGAGCGAATAGGACAGCGCGCCCGGTGATGTCGCAAGAACAGCCGTGGCGGCGGGCACACCGAAAAATCGTTTCAGGACGTTGGACGAGATCATGAGAACGGCGATCATCGTCACGGTCAAAGCCGCCAGACTGACCGGGAACCGCATCAGATCGGAGAAGAAGTGGGTGGTCACGCCCGCACCGAGCGTGACTCCGATCGCAGTGAAACCGAGGTTCCTCAACCCTGTCGGCACCGCCAGCTTGAAACCTGCCGCTGACATCGCTGTAACGGTGACGGTCGAGCCCACCAGTGCCCCGGCCGGAACGCCGAGCGCCTGAAAGATGGCGGCGCCGCAGAGTGCGGCGCCGATAGCAAGTATGACAGGTCTGTAGGATGCAATCATGCGGTCTCGCTGTGATCCGCCTCATCTCTCATCTTCGCCCGACGACGCGAAACGAAAATCGGAACGACCACGACCAGCAAAGCCAGCACGTAGAGGATGACGCTGTTCAACGATTCCACCAGAATCGTGTAGTCGCCATTGGAGATCGACAGCGCCCGGCGCAGGTTGTCTTCGAAAAGCCCACCCAGAACGAAACCGAGGATGACCGGNGCGAGCGAGAANNTCAGCTTNCGCAGGAACCAGCCGAAGATGCCCAGAAGCGTGATCATGTAGAGATCGTGCGGNTTGGANACCACCGANTAGACNCCGATNAANGCCAGNACNGCGATNANCGGNGTCAGNAACTGCTGCGGGATGGTCAGCATCCGCGCGAACAGGCCGACNAGCGGCAGGTTGATGANCAGAAGCGCGATATTGCCGATATACATNGAGGCAATCAGNCCCCANGCAATCTCNGGACGCTGCTCGAACATCAACGGACCGGGNGTCACGTTGAAGAGCATNAGAGCNCCNAGCAGGATNGCCGTNGTNCCNGANCCCGGAATNCCNAGCGTNAGCATCGGNACCATGGCGCCNCCGGCNGCNGCNTTGTTNGCNGNTTCCGGNGCNGCAAGCCCNCGCATGTCGCCTTCNCCGAACTTCGAGCTGTCGCTGGCCGNNCGCTTTTCCGCGCCATAGGCGACAGCCGAAGCGACCGAGGCACCGGTACCGGGCAGGATGCCNATGAAGAAGCCGATCACGGAACCGCGCAGGATCGTCCACTTGCANAAGGCGATATCCTTGAGCGTNACAAAACTCTTGTCNATCTTCAGCGTTTTCAGCGTACCGGTCGCCTGCTGTTCGACAAGCGTAATCAGTTCCGCCATGCCGAAGAGCCCGATGACGACNACCAGAAAGTCGATGCCNGCGAGAAGATCGGGAATGCCGAANGTATAGCGCGCCACGCCGGTATTCGCGTCGATCCCGATAGAGGCGAGCATCAGGCCCATCAGGGCGGCAAGNAGCGTCTTGACCGGATTGGAGCCCACCAGCGAGGCGAGCGACGCAAACGCGAAAACCATCAGCGCCACATAGTCCGACGGCGAGAAATGGATNGCGTANGACGCAAGCGCNGGTCCGAAGAGGCTCATCAGNACGACNGCNAACGTGCCACCGACAAAGGAGGCCACGGCAGACAGNGACAGNGCCTTGCCNGCCTCGCCGTTGCGCGCCATCGGNTTNCCGTCGAGCGTNGTCATNACCGCNCCGGCATCACCCGGCACGTTGAGCAGAATGGANGAGATACGNCCGCCATATTCNGCNCCATANTAGATCCCCGCCAGCAGGATGATGGCGGATTCAGGCGGGAAACCAAGGCCATAGGCGATCGGCAGCAGGATCGCCACGCCGTTGATNGGACCGATACCCGGAAGNGCACCGATCAAGGTGCCGGCGAAACAGCCGCCAAGCACGAGAAAGAGGTTGAAGGGGTCGAGCGCGACTTGGAAGCCGGAAGCCAGACCGGAAAAGACAGCGTCCATGATAAACTCACCTAAAGATTGTCAGAACGCCGGCAGGCAGGTTGATTTCGAGCAACTTTGTGCAAACGAAATACCCCAGCACGCCGATCGCGCCGCTGAAAACGAGAGCCGAAACCAACCGGGCGCCGAGCATGAGCGAAAGCGCCATGCAAAAGGCGAAAGTGGCCAGGATGAAACCCAGCGGCTGGAAGAGGAATGCATAGGCCCAGAGCATCACGACCAGGGCTGCCAGTCGGCCCCAAGTCTTGGCCGGAACACCGAGGGTCGATACATCTGGTCGGGCAAGAATGAAGAGGATGCACGGCAAGGCAACTATGCCCAGAATGCGAGGCCAGCTCTCCGGCCCCAGCGGGTCGTATTGGAACGGCGCCTTGATCACCGTGAAGGCGATAATGGTGTACCCGATCGCCACCAGAAACAGAATGCCTGCAAAAATACGGTCGGCCATAGGGACCTCCATAGCGACGGCGCGAACGAGGGCGACAAGCAATGGCCCTCTCGCATTGAAAGCTTGAAAAATGCGGCACGGGCCGCCCCGCTCTTAATCAGAGACGGAGCGGCCCCGACCTATGTCCTGGGAGGACTATTCGATAAGACCGGCTTCCTTGGCGATACCGGTCATGCGCTCGACGCGCTTCTTCATGTCGGCGTCCATTTCCTTGCCCGACAGGTCGAGCGGAAGGAGGCCCTTGTCCTTGACGAGTGCGGCCCATTCGTCAGTCGCATAGGCAGCGTCGAATGCCTTCACCCATTCGTCATAGGCGGCATCGGACACGTTCTTGCCCATGTAGAAACCGCGGACGATCGGCCAGGACGCGTCGTAGCCGGCTTCCTTCGCCGTGGAAATTTCCGCGAAAGGCGCAGGCAGGCGATCGTCGCTCATGACGGCCAGAATGCGCATCTCACCGGTGTCTAGGTGCGAGACCATCTCACCCACGTCGCCGAAATAGACCTTGATGGAGCCGCCGAGCAGGCCGGCGATCGCATCGCCGCCACCATCGAACGCGACATAGCGCATCTTGCGCGGGTCGAGATTATCGGACTTCATGAGGATTGCCGCCTTCATCCAGTCCTGCGACCCGACGGAGCCGCCGGCGCCCATGACAACCCCGCCCGGGTCCTTCTCGAGATCGGCCATCAGGTCACCGAGTGTCTGGTACGGGCTGTCAGCACGAACGATGACTGCACCATAGTCGGTGCCTGCCGTCGCCAGGAAGCGAACGTCGTTTGCGCCCCATTCGCCGTATTTCCCGGTCGCCATGTTGAGCAGCGAACCCGAAGAGAAAGCGACGATTGCGTTGGGATCGTCAGTGCGGGTGGTGTTGAACAGGTTGATGGCCACGGCGCCGATACCGCCAGGCATGAAAGTCACCTGCATCGGGCCGTCGAACTGCTTTTCGAGACCCTGCTGCGCGATGCGGCAGGTCAGGTCGAAGCCGCCGCCAGGCTTGGCAGGTGCGACGCATTCTGGACGATCGACTTCCTGTGCGGCGACAGGGGCGACGGCAACGCTGGCGAGAAGCAGCGCGAGTGCGGTTTTCGTGAATGTCATATTGGGTCCTCCCATCGGTTTATTCACCGGTCGGAGAGGTCTGCGGTGTACTCCTCGCCCGTGCAAAGACGTCGGAGTGTCTGTTGTCTGCAGAGGCGCATGACCAACAAGGCCCCGCGCCAATCCTCTCTCCCCATCTCCGCAATACGCGCAGAGGCTGACAACGGCTTGACGCGAAACTGACACAAAGCTGACATGCCCGTGCTTGGTCTCTGCTGCGGCACTGACTTCTCAAAGCGCTTCGCCTCGGGTATGGCTAGCCGATTATGCGCATACTCCTTATCGAGGATAGCCGCGCGCTGTCCGATGCCTTACTCGAACGGTTCCGAGCCGAGGGCCATGCGATCGATCTCGAAATCGATGGCGCCGAGGCGGATGCGCTGTTGTCTCACGCCACATTCGACGTCGTCATTCTCGACATCAATCTGCCCTCCATGAGCGGTTATGAAATCCTGCGGGCGATGCGCGCACGCGGCGACCGGACGCCGGTTTTGGCGTTGACCGCCCGGTCCGANATTGACGACCGCATCGNCGGNCTNGACACNGGNGCCGACGATTACATGGTNAANCCCTGNGANTTNCGNGANATNTCGGCNCGNTGCAGGGCACTTGTGAGACGCCGGTCAGGCGAAGCGAGCAATGTGTTCGTCCANGGTGATTTCGAATTCGACCGCGGCGCTCGCCGGGCACGCACGAAGGGTGTCGATCTNGAATTGNGACAGCGTGANGTTCANGTGCTNGAACTCTTCCTGAGCAATCTCGGGCGAATGCTGACNAAGGAAGAGGTNGCCGACAGGATCTACAGTTTCGACGANGCACCGAGCCTGAANGCGGTTGAGCAGACGATGACACGATTGCGCAANAAGCTTGACGGTTCGCCACTGACCATCCGTACCATCCGCGGCCTCGGCTACATCGCCACGATCCGTGACGAGTAAAGAAGCGGCAAGGGTGACGATATGAGTGATAACCGCCTGTCAGGACTTGCTTTGTCCCCCCGCCCCGGAGCACACCGGCCCTACTCTCTTCGGCGTCGACTTATGGCTGCTTCCATGGCGGCCTTCGCCATCATTATCGCGCTTCTCTCCGTCAGCCTTTGGACCTATGCGCGAAGCTCTGCAAACCAGACCTACGATTTGCTTCTTCGAGGCGCCGCTATCGCAATTCTGGAGCGCATCACCGTGACACCCGATGGCATCGACATCGACCTTCCGCCGTCAGCCATGGAAATCCTGGCGCTGGACGAGGATGACCGGATTTTTTACCGCGTCATGGATGCGAAGGGCGCCACGTTGACGGGCATGACGGATCTGCCGACCAGCGAAGGATTCTTCACCGAGCCGCTACCGAGCGCCCAGCCGGTTTTCTTTGACGAAACCTACAGTGGCGAAACGGTCCGTTTCGTCGTCACCGGACGCACCCTGCTCAGCGCCGACAAGCCGCAATGGATCGGCGTTCAGATCGGGCAGACCCGGATCGCGCGGACGGCACTGCAGCAGGACCTTGTGCTGAAAGGCCTCATCCCTCTGGCAGCACTCGCGATCGCGGGAATCCTTCTGGCACGCGCGGGCATCGGGCTNGCCATGCGTCCGCTGGCAAAGATCGANCGCGACATCAGCGAGCGCCAGCCGAGCGAACTCCGGCCGCTCGATGCGCAGCCTCCGCGGGAGATCGAGAGCCTGATTACGGCGATCAACGGNTTCATGCGGCGCCTGGANACCT
Organism: Hoeflea sp.; assembly: GCA_002707605.1. Classification (GTDB taxonomy): domain Bacteria; phylum Pseudomonadota; class Alphaproteobacteria; order Rhizobiales; family Rhizobiaceae; genus Pseudohoeflea. The sequence continues at coordinate 21,167 of PANK01000001.1, read as the reverse complement.
CCCGTGGACAGGCGGAATCGTTCATAGCCGATGTCGCTCACCAGATCCGGACCTCGCTCGCAGCNCTNTACGGTCACCTCGAGGCCGCGGACCGGCGGGGCGGCGCAGGTGCGATGGCGGTTGGACGGGCACTCGACCAGGCAAGACGGACAACGCGGCTGACCAACCAGCTTCTCAGCCATGCCATGGTGATCCACCGCGCCGACAAGGAAATGTTTGAAGACGTGGATCTGGGTGAGATCGTCACAAGGCTCGTGGAAGAAATCGTTCGCGACGAACGGGCCGGTGACATCGATTTTGAAGTCGATCTGCCGACGGGCGCCGGCGCCGCCCGGGTCAAGGGTGATCCGATCGCCGTTCGAGAGGCGTTGCGCAATCTCGTCGACAACGCGATACGTCATGGTCCACCGGACAATCACATCACGCTCAGTGTCAGGCGGACGACGCTTGAAGGCCGCCCTGCCTTTTCCATCGGCGTCGATGATACCGGCCCCGGCATTCCCGACGCCGAAAAACCGAAGGTACTGGAACGATTTTACACCAAGGGTCCGGCCGGCGGTTCCGGGATTGGCCTTGCCATTGTTGCCTCGGTCGCCGAAAGCCACAAGGGACGCCTGGACCTGTCCGATCGGACGCCAAAAGGCCTGAGCATAACTATAACGCTTCCCGAAAATCCGACGGCCCGATGAAAGTCCTTATGAGAACCAGCGGAATTCTAGCGATCATCGCCGGCCTTGTTCTGGCAACCGCCGCATTTCTCTACTTCGGCAAAGGCGCAAGCACGCCGCAATCAACCACGATCGACGTCTGGAGCGCGACCGACCGTAGTGCCATGGCCGCGATACTGGAGGAATTCGAGGCTGTGCATCCCGACATTTCGGTCCGCTATACCGAATACAATACATCGGAACTTCATGCCGCCGTCCTCAAGGCAGCAGTGATGCCGGATGTCATCATCTCCTCGGCGATGGACCTTCAGGTTGAACTGGTCAATCGGGGCTATGCCGCTCCCTTAGACGACGTACCGGCAACACCGGAATGGGCACGCTGGCGCGAAGAGCTTTTCGGCTTCACCCAGGAACCGGTGGCACTCGTTTACAACCGCGACGCCTTTGCGGACCGACAACTGCCGACCAACCGATCTGAACTCGCCAGCATGTTACGCGACGAACCGTCCTTTTTCGACGGACGTGTCGGCACCTATGATGTGAGCTTGTCAGGTGTCGGCTACATGTTCGCCACACAGGATGCGCAGAGGGGCTTTCAAGCNTCACGCNTGGTGGAATCGATGGGCCGAGCACGCGCGAGAACTTACTGCTGCACGGGCGACATGGTCGATGAAGTCGCCAATGGCGGCTTGGTNCTGGCCTACAATGCGATCGGCTCCTACGCCCTTGAACGGGCTCGCGTGGATCCNCATCTCGGAATACTCCTNCTGAGCGACTACGCGCTTGTTTTCACCCGCTCGGCCTTCGTGACCAAGGCTTCGGATGCGAAGGCTGCGGCCGGAGAGTTTATCCGCTTCCTGCTGTCACCTGCAGGACAGGAAATCATGGAGAAACGCTCCTCGCTGTTTCCCCTTGTCACCGACGAGGACGGGAGTCAGTCCTTCTTTGAAAGCCGCTTCGAGGGCTCCACCTCGCTCCTGCCGATCCGGCTCAGGCCGAGCCTTTTGACATGGCTGGACGAGAGCAAGAAGCAGAGATTCCTGCGCGATTGGCAAGCCTCGATGACTGGCCGAACAGGTGGATATTAGGGGCGGATATGGGCGCAATAATAATACATAAAACAAAGATATATCATATATTTATGTTAATTTATTAATGTATAAAGCTAGAGCCGAAAGGCCCATTTTCCAGCCCTACCTCAAAGCGCGTAAACCAAACGCCACTTGACAGATTTCTGCCAGTCTCTAGCATTGAAGCCAGATACTGGGTGAAACCAGATGGCAATCACGCCTCGAGACCGCGCCGGACCCCGGCAGCTGGCTCGGGGCGTTTTTTATTTGGCGGGACTGGCGTGACACAAGACATCGAAATCGGCCTCCTGTTCTCCCGCTCCGGCGGCTACAGCCTGATGTCGGAAGCATGCCGCAGCGGTGCCTTGTCCGCCATTGCCGATGTCGCGGCCGATCCCGAGTTCGATTTCACNTTCACGCCTGTCGANCGCGACCCGCAGGGCAANGTCGACCGCTATGCGCCGCTCTGCGAGGAGATCATCCGCTCGTCGAACGCCCGGCATATTATCGGCTGCACGACCTCGTGGAGCCGCAAGGAAGTGATCCCGGTTCTCGAGAAATACGACCGCTGGCTTTGGTACCCCTGCCCCTATGAGGGCTACGAGGCCAACGACCATGTGTTCTACACCCATGCGTGCCCCAACCAGCACCTCGTCCCGCTGCTTTCCTGGGTCACGACCCATTTCGGGGCCAACGCATTCCTGACCGGCTCGAACTACATCTGGGGNTGGGNAATGAACCGCATCGCGCGCGACCTGGTGGCCGATGCCGGCGGCGAGGTTCTGGGCGAGCGCAATCTGGCGCTCGGCGAAACCGANATCGAACGCCTCGTCTATGAAATCCGCGGCGCTCAGCCTTCCTTCGTGCTCAACAACCTCATCGGCCCGTCNTCCTACGCGTTCCTTGAGGCAATGGCGAACCTCGGCGAAAAGGATTCGCGCTTTGCAGCAGCCAATTGCCCGGTCATCTCCTGCAATCTGACCGAATGCGAACTTCCCGCNATCAACGGCGCGGCCGAGGGCCAACTCACGGCAGGCCCCTATTTCGTGCCGCATGACAAGAACGGCCAGAAGCATCCCGGTGGCTCGTTCGATGCAGCCGCCTACTCGGCCGTGATCATGCTGGCTCAGGCGATCCGTCGCGACAAGGCGGCACTCCGCAGCGGAAAGGCGGAGACGTTCCATTCGCAATCCTTCGCCACACCTTTCGGCGAGACCTGGATCGACAGGCGCAATCATCACTGCACCCTGCCCGCCGNCGTCGGACGGATTGAAGGCGACGCAATCAACCCGATCCATTGCGATGCCGCCGTCGAGCCGGATCCCTATCTGTCGCGCTANGATCAGGGCCTTGCATTCCCTCGGCCCAATCTGCGGGTGGTTTCATGACCCGCCGGAACTACCGCATCCCNACTCTCGGCGGTGCCAAAGCGCTGATTTTGCACCGCCCGCATGCGGTCGTAGACACGCTGTTGCGCCAGCTCGATGCGATCGGTCTCGACGGAACCGCCGTCTGGCCTGAACTCGATGCGGACGCGATCAGCGCCGACTACATCTTCTTCGATTCCGATTTCGGTTATGACGAGCAGTTTCCCTGGAAGCCGGGCGAAGCGCCGATGCCACTGATCGCACTGATTGGTTCGGAAGCGCCGGGCCGGATCGAATGGGCCCTCTCCCACCGCGCCGATTCCCATCTGCTCAAGCCAATCGGCAACAGCGGAGTCTACAGCGCATTGCTGATCGCGCGCCGCACATTCGATGCCAGCAAGGCGCTGTCGGCCAGTATCGCCGATCTGCGGGACCGCGTCTCGCAGCGCCAGACCATCGTTCAGGCCACCATGCTGCTGGCCGCCCGAGGGCTAGATGAAACAGCTGCCTACAAACAACTCCGCGATCTCGCGATGAACTGGAACATATCCATCGAGGAAGCCGCGCGGCAAATCGTCGACTGGTCGAAAGAAGGAAAGGAGGCCGATGACTTCCGGGGCTCCAAATAACAACGCTGCCGTCGCGACCGCTCCCGTGGCAGCACCAAGAGAACGTGGCCGCCTCGCTCGCCTCATCCGGCAGCCCTTGGCAATGATCGGCCTGTTCTTCGTCATCGCGACCGTGTTGGGAGCAATGCTGGCGCCGTGGATCACGCCGTATGGTCCGGACGAGCAGTTTTTCGACGGGCTGACGATTGAAGGATCGCCGCTGCCGCCGAACGCCCAGTTCTGGCTCGGCACAGACCTTCTGGGACGGGACCTCCTGACCCGCATTCTCTACGGCGCGCGCACCTCGCTCATCATCGGTGTGGTCGCCAACGGCATCGCGCTTCTGATCGGCACCACGATCGGGGTGCTCGCCGGCTATTTCCGTGGCATCACCGGCGCAATCCTGATGCGCTTCACCGACCTGATGATGTCATTTCCCGCATTGCTGCTGGCGATCTGTCTGGCCGCCGTGTTCCAGCCGAGCCTCTGGATCGTCGCCATGGTGATTGCGCTCGTGAACTGGGTTCAGACCGCGCGGATCGTCTACACGGAAACGAGCACGCTCTCCGAGCGTGAATTCGTGGCTGCGGAGCGCACGCTGGGCGCCTCGACGTCACGGATCCTCTTCAAGCACATCCTGCCGCATCTCGTCCCCACTATGATCGTCTGGGGCACACTCGGTATTTCCACCACGGTGCTTCTCGAAGCCACGCTGAGCTATCTCGGCGTCGGGGTTCAGCCGCCGACACCCTCCTGGGGCAATATCATTTTCGAAAATCAGACCTATTTCCAGTCTGCACCATGGCTCGTCTTCTTCCCCGGTGCGGCAATCCTGGCTCTCGCACTCGGCTTCAACCTCGTCGGTGACGCGCTTCGCGACATTCTCGACCCGACCCAGCGGGGCCGCAACTGATGGCGACCTATCTCATGCGCCGTCTGTTGCAGTCGGCTCTCATTCTGCTCGGTGTGAGTTTTATCACCTANGGNCTTNTGTANCTGTTGCCCGCCGACCCGGTGCGCCAGATCGCCGGCCGAAGCGCGACCGTGGAAACCGTCGAGAACATTCGCCNGCAACTCGGTCTCGACCAGCCNTTCGTCGTGCAGTACTGGCGNTANCTCACNGGNNTGCTTCAGGGCGATCTNGGNCGNTCCTACCTGCANCGNTCNGAAGTCGCNGAATTGATCGCCGCACGCCTGCCGGCCAGCCTTCTCCTGATGTGCGGTGCGATCTTCTGCGAACTGCTGATCGGCCTGACGATGGGCATTGTTGCCGCCGTGCGTCGCGGCTCGGTAACCGACCAGAGCCTGATGGTCGCTTCCTTCATCGGCGTTTCCGCGCCGCAATTCGTGGTCGGCCTTCTGCTTCTCTACTTCTTCGCGGTCAAGCTGGGCTGGTTCCCGATCGGCGGNTACGGCACCTGGCGCCATCTCGTCCTGCCCTCNATCGCCCTCGGCGTNGTGGGAGCCGGCTGGTANTCGCGGATGATGCGNTCCTCGATGATAGACGTTCTCCGCCAGGATTATATCCGCACCGCGCGCGCCAAGGGGCTTGGTCGCCTTACCGTCCTTTTCCGTCATGCGCTGCCCAATGCCGTGCTGCCGGTCATCGCCATGATCGGCATCGATATAGGGCTCTTCATGTCCGGTATCGTGGTGATCGAAAGCGTGTTCGGATGGCCCGGCATCGGCCAGCTGGCCTGGCAGGCGATCCAGCGGGTCGACATCCCCATCATCATGGGCGTCACGCTGGTCTCCGCCTGCGCCATCGTCATAGGCAACCTGATCGCCGATCTGGTCGCCCCCTTCATCGACCCGCGCATCAAGCTGCGGTGAACAAACAACCAACCATAAGGAACAGGAGCATCTCATGAAGTATCTTCTCAAATCCTCGGTTGCGGGAGCGGCACTCATCGCCTCGCTTCTCGCTGTCCCGGCGCTGGCGCAAGACGCCGGCATGGACCCGAACGCCAAGAATGGCGGCGGCATTGTCGTCACCTACAAGGACGACGTGGCCACCCTAGACCCCGCCATCGGCTACGACTGGCAGAACTGGTCGATGATCAAGAGCCTCTTCGACGGCCTGATGGACTACGAGCCCGGCACCACGACCCTGCGTCCGGGCCTCGCCGAGAGCTACGATATTTCCGACGACGGCAAGACCTTCACCTTCCACCTGCGCAAGGGCGTGAAGTTCCACAACGGCCGCGAGATGACCGCAGACGACGTGAAATATTCGCTCGACCGCGTCACCAACCCGGAAACCCAGAGCCCAGGCGCCGGCTTCTTCGGCTCCATCAAGGGCTATGATGCCATGGCCGACGGCTCGGCAAAGAGCCTCGAAGGTGTGACTGTCGTTGATCCCTCGACCGTCAAGATCGAACTCTCGCGTCCCGATGCGACTTTCCTGCACGTCATGGCGCTCAATTTCGCTTCCGTCGTCCCGCAGGAAGCCGTCGACGAAGCAGGCGCGGATTTCGGCAAGAAGCCCGTCGGCACCGGCGCCTTCAAGCTCGCCGACTGGACTCTCGGCCAGAAGCTGGTCTTCGAACGCAACCCGGACTACTGGCGCGAAGGCCTGCCGCATCTCGATACCATCACCTTCGAAGTCGGCCAGGAGCCGATCGTGGCGCTGTTGCGCCTTCAGAACGGCGAAGTCGACGTGCCGGGCGACGGCATTCCGCCGGCAAAATTCCAGGAAGTCATGAGCGATCCGGAACAGAAGGCGCGCGTCGTTGAAGGCGGCCAGCTGCACACCGGCTACATCACGATGAACGTCGAGATGGAACCCTTCGACAAGAAGGAAGTCCGCCAGGCCGTCAACATGGCGATCAACAAGGACCGCATCGTCCAGATCATCAACAACCGCGCGGTGCCGGCCAACCAGCCGCTGCCGCCCTCCATGCCGGGCTATTCAAAGGATTATGAAGGCTACGCCTTCGATCAGGCCAAGGCCAAGGAAATGCTCGCCGAAGCCGGTCTGCCGGACGGGTTCGAGACCGAACTCTACGTCATGAACACCGATCCGAACCCGCGCATCGCCCAGGCGATCCAGCAGGACCTCGCCTCGATCGGCATCAAGGCATCGATCCAGTCGCTGGCCCAGGCCAACGTCATCGCCGCAGGCGGTGAAAAGGATCAGGCTCCGATGATCTGGTCTGGCGGCATGGCCTGGATTGCCGACTTCCCGGATCCGTCCAACTTCTACGGCCCGATCCTCGGTTGCGCCGGTGCGGTCCAGGGCGGCTGGAACTGGTCCTGGTACTGCAACGAGGACCTAGACGCCAAGGCGACCGAAGCGGACTCCATCGTCGATCCCGACAAGGCTGACGAGCGCTACAAGCTCTGGAGCGAGGTCTATGAGGCCGTCATGGAAGACGCGCCGTGGGTTCCGGTGTTCAACGAGCAGCGCTTCACCATGAAGTCCGCTCGCATGGGCGGCGCCGATGCGCTCTACGTCGACCCGGTCTCCATCCCGATCAACTACGACTATGTGTATGTGACCGATGTGCAATAACTGCAACTACACGATCCACGGCGCGCAGCACCATTTTGGCTGGGACAATTCCATTACCCCCGCCGAGACGGTGACGCCCGGGGAAACGATCCTGTTTCACTGCCTCGACAGTTCGGCCGGTCAACTGAGCCCGGCCAGCACCGTCGAAGACGTGGCACGGCTTGATTTCTCCAAGGTCAATCCGGTCAGCGGCCCCATCTTTGTGGATGGGGCCAAGCCCGGCGATGCGCTCAAGGTGACGATCGAGAGCTTCAAACCGTCCGGCTTCGGCTGGACGGCGAACATCCCGGGTTTCGGCCTGCTTGCCGACGACTTCAAGGACCCGGCGCTGACGATCTGGAAATACGATCCGGACAGTCTGGAGCCTGCCCTCTTCGGCAAGAACGGCCGCGTGCCGCTCAAGCCCTTTGCNGGAACGATCGGNAANGCNCTTGCCGAACCNGGNNNNCANTCNGTNGTGCCNCCGCGCCGNGTNGGCGGCAATCTCGANATNCGNGATCTNAGTGCCGGNGTCGAACTCTACCTCCCNGTGGAAGTCGANGGCGCGCTCTTCTCGGTCGGCGANACNCANGCCGCCCAGGGNGANGGNGAGGTCTGCGGNACGGCGATCGAAAGCCCGATGGACGTGATCCTNAAGCTNGANCTCGTCAAGGACGCCAACCTGAAGATGCCGCGCTTCACNACGCCCGGNCCGGTGACCCGTCACCTNGANACNAAGGGCTATGANGTNACNACCGGCATNGGTCCCGACCTGATGACGGGCGCNCAGCATGCGGTNGCCGACATGGTNGAGCTCCTNGCNTCGCGCTACAACATGGATCCGGTNGAGGCCTATATGCTNGTNTCGACNTGCGGCGATCTTCGCATTTCNGAAATCGTNGACATGCCNAACTGGGTCGTCTCCTTCTACTTCCCNCGCAGCGTTTTCGAATGAGCGTGGGTGTGGATACGACAANNACCGAGGCTGTCATGGCCTCGGACACGACCGCCAGGCCGGTGCTNCAGCTCGACCGGCTGAGCATTTCCGCGCGCACGGACAATGGATATCTGCCGCTGGTGGAAGATCTCAGCCTCGAGCTCGCGCGCGGTGAAACGCTCTGCATTGCNGGCGAATCCGGNTCCGGCAAGTCGCTGACGTCGCTGGCGATCATGGGACTTTTGCCGCAACCCGCCGTNAGGGTGGTNGCCGGTTCGATCCGNTTCGGCGGCAATGANCTGACCGAACTGCCCGAACGCGCCATGCGCTCGATCCGCGGCAAGAATATCGCCATGATCTTCCAGGAGCCGATGACCTCGCTCAANCCGGTGCTCTCNATCGGCAAGCAGCTCATAGAGGCGATCACCACCCATACCGACCTCTCGCGCAAACAGGCCTTCGCACGCGCCGTCGACGCGCTCAATTCGGTGCGCATCCCGCAGGCGGAACGGCGCATGTCGCAATACCCGCACGAACTCTCCGGCGGCATGCGTCAGCGCGTNATGATTGCCATGGCCCTCGCTTTGCGCCCCGATATCCTGATCGCCGACGAGCCGACGACAGCGCTCGACGTGACCGTTCAGGGCGAGATTCTCGAACTCCTGCGCGAACTCAAGCGTGACTTCGGTACCTCGATCATCCTGATCACTCATGACATGGGCGTCGTCGCCGAGATGGCCGATCGAGTNATCNTCATGCAGAAGGGCCGCGTCGTCGAAAGCGGCGATGCCGTCTCGATCTTTANCGANCCNAAGCAGGCCTATACNCGCGATCTGCTGAACGCNGTGCCCCGCATNGGNCAGGGCGTNGCNACCGGCAAACCAGAAANCCCCGCCGAGCCNACNCCCCTTCTGGANGTCANGGATNTCGTCGTCCGCTTCGATCTGAAGGGCGGCATCCTGATGCGCACNACCCATCGGGTTCATGCCGTNGAAAAGGCNAGCTTCCGGGTGATGCAGGGCGAGACCTTCTCGCTTGTGGGTGAATCGGGGTGCGGCAANTCGACGATNGCNAAGGCGCTCACNGGCCTNGTGCCCTATGANGGCCAGGTGATGATCAANGGCNAGGATCTNGCGAAANTGCCCGGNACGCTGCGCCACCGCGACGTGCAGATGATCTTCCAGGATCCCTACGCCTCGCTCGANCCGCGNATGAAGGTNGGNGAACTGGTGGCNGANCCGCTGGTCATCCAGGGCATAGGCACACCTGCCGAGCGCAAGCAGCGCGTNNTCTCNCTGTTCGAGCGNGTCGGTCTTGGTGCGGAACATGTNNACCGCTACCCGCACGANTTCTCCGGCGGNCAGCGNCAGCGNATCTGNATCGCCCGNGCGCTCGCGCCNCAACCCAAGCTTATCATCGCGGATGAAAGCATCGCNGCNCTCGACGTNTCGGTTCAGGCNCGTGTNCTNGCACTGCTCGANGANCTGCAGGCNGANTTCAAGCTCGCCTATNTGTTCATCTCGCANGACATGGCNGTNGTCGANAACATCTCGAACCGCATCGCGGTCATGTATCTCGGCCAGATCGTCGAGATGGGCACNCGNGACCAGGTTTTCACCGCGCCGCAGCACCCNTANACGCGCAAGCTGATCGAGGCCGTGCCGCAACCCGATCCGGTCGCCAAGCGCCATACATTCCCGCGGCTNGAGGGCGAAATCCNGAGCCCGGTTCACGCACTCGGCAGNGGGCCTGCACGCGTCGAACTGCTCGACGCCGGCGACGGCCATCTCTACGCCGCACACTAGCATTCAGGAGATTTCAGATGGGCTGGAAGACAGACTGGCGCAGCTTCTATTACGAGAACGCCGAGGAGCCCGACGACATCGTGCTCGAGACAGGACGCACGGCGCTCCTCGTCATCGACGTGCAGAACACCTATCTGAACGCGTCCGACGACAAGGCCGAAGCTGATCGCTGGGCCCCGTTCCGCGACCGCATGCATGGCACGGTGATCCCGAACGCCCGCAAGCTGCAGGACTGGGCGCGCGAGAACGGCATCGAGGTTCTTCACGCCCGGATCGCCTGCCAGAAGACCGACGGTCGCGATCGCTCACTCAGCCAGAAGAAGCCGGGCTTCAACTACCTGCTTCTGCCGAAGGACGAACACGAGAGCCAGATCGTTGACGAACTCGCACCTGTCGGCGACGAGATCGTTGTCACCAAGACCACCGACAGCGCGCTGACCGGCACCAATCTGCGCCTGATGCTCCACAATATGGGGATCGAGCGGGTGATCGTCGCCGGCATCTTCACCGATCAGTGCGTATCCTCGACGGTGAGAAGTCTCGCCGACGAAAGCTTCGAAGTGGTTGTGATCGAGGATTGCTGCGCGGCCGCCACGCAGGAGCTGCACGAAAACGAGCTCAGGATCATCAACATGATCTACTGCCATGTGATGAGCCTGGCGGAAGTCCAGGGCCTCGAACGCAAGGCCTGATCTCCTTCAAGACGCTGCTACAATGAGAAAAGCCGGGGATCCCTCCCCGGCTTTTTCGTCAGGCCACCTTGTTGTATTGCGCCGGCTCGTAATTGAGGATTGGTCCGAGCCAGCGCTCAACCTCCTCGATCGCCATTCCCTTGCGCTCGGCATAATCCTCGACCTGGTCACGCTCCACCTTCGCCACACCGAAATAATAGCTTTCAGGATGGGCGAAATAGAGCCCGGACACCGATGAACCGGGCCACATGGCCATGCTCTCGGTCAGTTCCACGCCGACCGTGTTTTCTGCATCCAGCAACTTGAACAGCGTCACTTTCTCGGTGTGATCGGGCTGGGCCGGATAGCCGGGTGCCGGGCGGATACCGTCATAGGGTTCGCCGATCAGTTCTTCCGGCTGGTAAACTTCGTCCTTCGCATAGCCCCAATACTCCTTGCGCACGCGCTCATGCATGCACTCGGCGAGAGCCTCGGCAAAGCGATCGGCGAGCGCCTTGACCATGATCGAGCTGTAATCGTCGTTGGCGCGCTCGAACCGCTCGGCAATCGCCACTTCCTCGATACCGGCCGTGACGACGAAACCGCCCAGATAATCGGGCTTGCCGCTCTCGGCCGGCGCGACGAAATCCGACAGCGCCATATTCGGCTTGCCGTCACGTTTGCCGAGCTGCTGACGCAGCGTGTGGAACGTCGCGAGTTCCCCGGTGCGTTCCTCGCCCTCGAAGAGACGGATGTCGTCGCCCACGGTATTGGCCGGCCAGAAGCCGATCACGGCCTTCGGCGCGAACCACTTTTCGTCGATGATCTGCTTGAGCATCGCCTGGGCATCCACGAAGAGTTGGCGCGCGGCCTCGCCCTGCTTCTCGTCCTCGAGAATTTTGGGGTAACGCCCCTTCATCTCCCAGGTCTGGAAGAACGGCGTCCAGTCGATGTAGCGCGACAGTTGCTCGAGATCCCAATCCTCGATCACACGCTTGCCGGTGAACTGCGGCCTGGCGGGCATGAATGCGTCCCAGTCGATCTTGTGGGCATTGTCACGCGCGGTCGCGATCGGCAGCCGCCGCTTGTCGGCTTCCGAGCGATGATGTGCGTCGGCGACCTTCTTGTACTCGGCGCGGATCGTCTCGACGTAGTTACCCTTCGTCTCGTTCGACAGAAGCGAGGAGACGACGCCGACCGCACGGCTGGCGTCCGTCACATAGACCGTCTGGCCCTTGGTATATTTCGGATGGATCTTCACCGCCGTGTGGACACGGCTCGTCGTCGCCCCGCCGATCAGAAGCGGAATATCGAAACCCTCACGCTCCATTTCGGAGGCCAGATGCACCATCTCGTCGAGCGACGGCGTAATCAGGCCGGACAGCCCGATGATGTCGACCTTCTCGGCGCGCGCCACTTCAAGGATTTTTGCCGGCGGCACCATGACGCCCAGATCGATGATCTCGTAATTGTTGCAGGCAAGCACGACGCCGACGATGTTCTTGCCGATATCGTGGACATCGCCCTTTACCGTCGCCATCAGGACCTTGCCGACGGCCTGGTTGTCTTCCTGGCCATTGGCGATGTTGGCCGCTTTCTCGGCCTCCATGTAGGGCAGAAGACCGGCCACGGCCTGCTTCATCACGCGGGCGGATTTCACCACCTGCGGCAGGAACATCTTGCCGGAGCCAAAGAGATCTCCGACGACGTTCATGCCGGCCATCAGCGGGCCTTCGATGACATGCAGCGGACGCTCGGCCTTCAGCCGTGCCTCGTCGGTATCGGCATCGATGAATTCGGTAATGCCGTTGACGAGCGCATGGCTGATGCGCTCCTCGACCGGCCATTCACGCCAGGCCAGATCGCGCTGCTTGGCTTCCTTGCCGGCCGTGCCGCGGAACCTCTCTGCAATTTCGAGCAGGTTCTCTGTCGCATTGCCGCCCTTGGCCGGTTTGCGGTTGAGAACGACGTCCTCGCACGCCTCGCGCAGGTCCGGCTCGATCGTGTCGTAGACGGCCAGCTGACCCGCATTTACGATCCCCATATCCATGCCCTTGGCGATGGCGTGGTAGAGGAAGACTGCATGCATGGCCTCGCGCACCGGCTCGTTACCACGGAAGGAGAACGAGAGGTTCGACACACCGCCCGAGATATGCACATGCGGCAGCGTATCCACGATCTCGCCCGTGGCTTCGATGAAATCGACGCCGTAATTGTCGTGCTCCTCGATACCAGTCGCGACAGCGAAGACGTTCGGATCGAAGATGATGTCCTCGGGCGCAAAACCGGCTTTCTCGGTCAGAAGCTTGTAGGCACGGGTACAGATTTCCACCTTGCGCGCCTTGGTGTCCGCCTGCCCCTTCTCATCGAAGGCCATGACGACGACAGCCGCGCCGTACATGCGGCAGAGCCTGGCCTGACGGAGAAAATTCTCCTCGCCTTCCTTCATCGAGATCGAGTTGACGATCGACTTGCCCTGGACGCATTTCAGCCCGGCCTCGATCACTTCCCACTTGGAACTGTCGATCATCACCGGCACCTTGGCGATGTCCGGCTCGGCGGCGATCAGGTTGAGATACTCGGTCATCGCCTTTTCGGAATCGATGAGCCCCTCGTCCATGTTGACGTCGATGACCTGCGCGCCGTTGGCGACCTGGTCGCGCGCGACGTCGAGCGCCGTGGCGTAGTCGCCAGCGGTGATCAGCTTGCGGAATTTCGCCGAGCCGGTGACGTTGGTGCGTTCGCCCACATTCACGAAGGGAATGTCGTCGGTGAGCGTGAACGGCTCGAGGCCCGACAGACGCATCAGCGGCTTGACCTCGGGCACGCTGCGAGGCGTGTGCCCGGCAACGGCTTCTGCGATGGCGCGGATATGCTCCGGCGTCGAGCCACAGCAACCGCCGACCACATTGACCAGACCCTCGCGGGCGAAATCAGCCACCTGAGCCGCCATCTGCTCGGGGCTCTCGTCATATTCACCGAAGGCGTTTGGAAGGCCGGCATTCGGATAGGCGCAGATGAATGTGTCGGCGATGGCGGAAAGTTCCGCCAGATGCGGCCGCATGGCCGATGCGCCGAGCGCGCAGTTGAGACCGACCGTAAACGGCTTCGCGTGGCGGACTGAATGCCAGAAGGCGGTCGGCGTCTGGCCCGACAGTGTCCGTCCAGAGAGGTCGGTGATCGTGCCGGAGATCATCACCGGCAGGAAAATGCCCTTCTCCTCGAAGATTTCCTCACAGGCAAAGATCGCCGCCTTGGCGTTGAGCGTGTCGAAAATCGTCTCGATCAGGATGATGTCGGAACCGCCGTCGATCAGCCCGCGCAACTGTTCGCCATAGGCTTGCCGCAACTGGTCGAAGGATGTCGCGCGGAAGCCGGGATTGTTGACGTCCGGCGAGATCGAGGCGGTGCGGTTGGTCGGCCCCAGCGCGCCGGCCACGAAGCGCCGCCGGCCGTCCTCGCGCTCGGCCCTCTGCCCGCCCCGGCGCGCCAGCTGCGCACCCATGCGGTTGAGTTCGTAGACGGCGTCTTCCATGCCGTAATCGGCCTGCGCGATCACGGTCGAGGAGAAGGTGTTTGTTTCCAGAATGTCGGCGCCCGCAATCGCGTAGCGGTAATGGATATCCTCGATCGCAGCGGGCTGGCTCAAGGAAAGCAGATCGTTGTTGCCCTGCTGGTGGCAGGCGCAGCCGATGAACTTGTCGCCGCGAAAATGATCCTCGTCGAATTTGAACTGCTGGATCTCGGTGCCCATCGCCCCGTCGAGAATCAGGATGCGCTCTCGGGCGGCCTGCTGAAGGGCTTTGAGGACTTCAGCCCCGTCGCGGGCAACGGTTTCAGTCGGACCAAACAGATCGTCGGAAAAGGACATACGTTTACTCTCTCTCAGATTAGAGAGAGGTAATCACATAAAGATATCTTTATGTCAAATCGGAAGCGGGTTCCCGTCGTTCAGCCGTGCGCAAAATTCCGATGATCTTCCAATTCGTTGACGAGTTCGGTGAACAATTTTGCCAGCCGTTCCACGCCCCTGTGCGGCTTGCCAAAACTCTCGAGCCGGTGAAGCTCGAAACGCGCCGCCGCGGCCAGATCGGCTTCCGGCCGGCGCGAGACGAGCCATTCGAGAAAGACTGTTTCCGGTTCAGGAAGAGACCCACGGCCCCGCGCCGTCGATCCTCGCACTGAAAAACCTGATGGTGTGTGCTGGTCCAAGTTCTTGCCTCTCGCACAGATGTCAGGGGAACTTCGACAGCTCGGAGGGTCAGGGAAAGACCGCCCAAAACATCGCGCCGGACTCCCCGCCCGTTACGGTTTCACGCTCGAGGCAGGTCTCCTGGCTCGCGGGTCACGGCCTTCATTCCGCCTTCCCGGTCCGTTTCGAACCAGTGGCCTTTCGAATGAAAGCTCTCCGCTCACAGTTGCGGGGGCAGCTTCGGATTTACGCGCCTTAACGAACGCGCTCACCGAATTCCCGTCTTAGCTTCCCATCCCTGTTCGGAATCGGAAGAACCTCGAACACAAGATATGGTACACGCCCCCAGCACAGCGTCAATCGCTGCGACGCGCGCACCACACGCCTTTTTGTCGCGGGCAGTCTGTCGCCGCGCGGATGGCATGTGCTAGAGCGTTCATCACAAACCCGAAATAGACGCCAATGGCCGAGCCCACGAGAGTTTCCATGGATTGCCTCACGCTGCCGCCGCTGCCCGATTGCGCCGAACGGAACTGGGTCGGCCGGGCGCTGACCCTTCTGCGCGGTGACGCCCGCCGCTCGGCGGACACGCACCTGATCAAGCCCTTCTTCTCCGGCCTCGACGGGATCTCGATCTATCTCAAGGACGAGAGCACGCACCCGACGGGCAGCCTCAAGCACCGCCTCGCCCGCTCGCTCATTCTCTACGGCATCTGCAACGGCCACATCACCCAGGGCACGACACTGGTGGAAGCCTCGTCGGGCTCGACCGCCGTGTCCGAAGCCTATTTCGCCAAGCTCCTGAGCCTGCCCTTCATCGCGGTGATGCCGCGCAGCACCTCGGCCCAGAAAATCCTTGAGATCGAGCGCTTCGGCGGGCGCTGCCATTTCGTCGACAATGCCGGCGAGGTCTATGCCGCGGCCCAGGCAATCGCCGATGAGACCGACGGGCATTATCTCGACCAGTTCACCTTCGCGGAACGGGCGACCGACTGGCGCGGCAACAACAATGTCGCCGAGAGCATCTTTGCGCAGATGGAAGAGGAAGAGTGCCCGGAACCCGACTGGGTGGTCATGAGCGCCGGCACCGGCGGCACCTCGGCCACGATCGGCCGTTATATCCGCTACAAGAACCTCAGGACACGCCTCTGCGTGGTCGATGTGGAACATTCCGCCTTCCACGAATGCTTCCGCACCGGCAACCGCGGCGCCACCTGCCCGAACAGTTCGCGCATCGAGGGCATTGGCCGTCCGCGTGTGGAGCCCTCCTTCCTGCCCGAGGTGATCGACCACATGATCCGCATCCCGGATGCCGCCTCGCTTGCCGCCATGCGGGTTCTCTCCGAGCGCATCTTCCGCCGCGTCGGCGGCTCCACCGGCACCAATTTCTTCGGCCTCTGCTGGGTCGCCTCCGAAATGCGCAAGGCGGGTCAGACGGGATCGCTCGTCTCGCTCATCTGCGACAGCGGCGGCCGCTACACCAACACCTATTACGCTGACGACTGGATCGCCGCGCAGGGGTTCGATCTCGCGCCCTGGCAGGCGGCGCTGGAAACATTCCTCGACACCGGCATCATGCGGCTACCCGCCGCCATCGGCTGAGCAACACCTCACCTATTTCGCGGCGCGCCAGGAGACTGACTATGGATTTACCGCAGCCCAATGCGCACATCACCATCCGCCATGTGCGCGAAACCGATCTCGAAGCGATGGCCGAGATCCTGAATTCGCGGCCGGTCAATCTCGGCTCGCAGCGGCTCCCTTATCACCCGATGAGCGTGGTGGCCGACTGGATCGCCGACGTGCCGGGCCACTACAAGATCGTTGCCGAGATCGATGGCCGCGTCGCAGGTTACGGCGAACTCGAAACCTGGCCGAACAGACCACGCATCAACCATGGCGGCGAGATCGATATGGTGGCCACCCATCCTGATTTCCGCGGTCGCGGCGTCGGCCCGGCGCTCATGGAGGCGCTGATTGCGCTCGCCGACAACTGGCTGCGGCTCACGCGTCTCCAACTCTATGTCTGGGACGGCAACGAACGCGCCATCGATCTCTACCGCAAATGCGGCTTCGAGGTCGAAGGCCGGCTGAAGCAGTTCGTCTTCGTCGATGGCGAATATCGCGACGCCTTTATCATGGCGCGCCTTAAACCGGCCCGAAACGGCGGCGACACCTGAACGGCATGAGGGTCGAAATCGGCTACCAACATTCAGTCATGCGATCGCCTGGGGATCAGTCCACGTGAAGTCCAGAATTCTCCGTCATGCCGGCGCGCTGGCAGCCCTTCTCTCGGTGTCCGGCTGCTCTTCCGTCTCCTACTACGCCCAGTCGCTCGACGGTCATCTGGAACTGATGGCCGCCAGGCAGAATGTCGAGCGGCTGATCGAAAAGCCCTCGACGCCCGAACCCTTGCGCAACCGCATGGCAGCCGCCCACGAGATCCGGCAGTTCGCGATCACCGAACTCGACCTGCCGGACAATGACAGCTACCGCAGCTATGTCGACATCAAGCGCGACTACGTGACCTGGGCCGTCTTCGCAGCACCCGAATTCTCGCTCGCCCCGCACGTCAAATGCTTCCCCGTCTTCGGCTGCGTGCCCTATCAGGGTTTTTTCGATCCGAAGGACGCGCTCCGCGAGGCCCGCAGGATGAAGGACGAAGGGTTCGACGTCCACATTTCGGGCATCAATGCCTATTCGACCCTCGGGCTCACGAGCGATCCGCTCTTAAGCACCATGTTCCGCGCCGACAGGACCTATCTGGCCGGCATCGTCTTTCACGAACTCGCCCATCAGCGCGTCTATGTGAAGGGCGACACGCCGTTCAACGAGGCCTTTGCGGTGGCGGTCGAGACGACCGGAGTGCGCAAATATCTGGGCGCCCATGGCGACACCAGGGGCATCCGCGCCTACGAGGCCGACCGCAAGCGCCAGGCGGAATTCGTCGGCCTGATCGGCAGGACGCGGGGGGAACTGCACAAAATCTATCAAAACCCCGGCTCGGATGCCGAAAAGCGCAAAGCCAAGGACGCAGCCATCAAACGCCTGCGCGCCCGCTACGAAAAGATGCGCGACACGAAATGGGGCGGCGACCGCGCCTATGACGGCTGGTTCGCCACGCCTATCAACAACGCCAAGCTCGCAGCCACCTCGGTCTACAACGACAATGTCGACCACTTTATCCGGCTTTTTGAGCTCTGCGGCGAAGACTATCCCCGCTTCTACGATGCCGTGGCGCGGTATGGGAAACTGGAGCGGAACGAGAGGATGGATGCGTTGAAGGCGGCGAAGAGGTGTGGTTAGGTGGGGGATGAGGGTGAGGACGGGGCAGGAAAGACGTTGAGGGCTATGGCTCAGGCCGGACAAGCACGAATGCGCCCTTCATTTAGGCCATTCGGAATAAATAATGCCTACCCAGAAAGCTGCAGTTTTATAACGCTGGTTAAATGCAACGCGCAGATTGTGCACTCTTTACCCCGACGCGGCCAGACGGCCATGGTATGTAAGACGATTGTGTCAAGTAATATCTAAAAGATCCTGATATTCGGTCGATTGCGTAATCTCTGGGTGTGCAGCCGCAATTCGCTCAAGCACCTCGCCAGCATAACCATGATCCCACTGGAAGGGGCGAGTGATCCAGAGCAAGTGCAAGACCTCGCTGGGAAACCGTTCCGGCAGGGTTGAGCTGTCTTTGAAGTCCTCGTGAGTGTTTCCTTCCCGCTTCTTGAGAGAGTAGAGGATGGTTGAAGCTGTAGGTGTTTGACCCAGCAACCCATTATCTTCCAACCAGATCAAGGCTTTCGGGAAGCTCGCGTTGCTGTAAACGGCAATCATCGCAAAATCTTCCATTGTGTGGCTGGTCTGCTTGGCTGCGTCGCGTGGCCAGTGCGTGTCGATCCACGGTTTAACGGTCTGATGCCAATATCCTGCGGCATCCTCTTTAGAATTGAGCATACGGCTCCTGATGAAGCTCGACATATGCTCCAGCCCCTTTGATTCGATCACATCCAGGATTTCTCTAACAACCTCCTTGCCAGTAGCCTTGAACTCCATGGATGCGAGCAAAAATATCTGGCATAGCCTCTTGTAGTCATTCTCGTCGAACCGATCCGGTGCCCGCAAAGCGGCGAGGCAATCCTTTTCGACAAGTTTGAAAAAGTCGGGGCTGATGCGAGCGGGCCAGAGAAACGCATCCCAGTAGGCTGCAGCGTTTGGATTGTCATCCCAACTCAAAAGAGGCAGCACATTCGATTTCGCAAATTCTGGTGCCACTGCGTGTAGAACCTCAGCTCTCGACGCAACAATTACGGAGGATGCATCAATAGCCTCGTGGTTCGTCCTTTGGACAATTTTCTTCAGGCGATCGGCCAGCTCCTGCGGTATTCCCCCACCTACTTTGGCGTCTTTGGGCCAAAGGTATTTTAGAAGTTCTTCGGTGAGCTTGCCGGCAGGATCGTTGATTGCGTAACCAACCGCATCTTTCGGATCGCGCTCTTGATATGGATCCTTGGCGGACGCCACCCAGATGCGGTCCCAAATTTCGAGATATCGTTCTTTTGGAAGTGAAGCGACGGGAGATTTTCGCCAGAACTCGACGATGGCATTGGCAATCTTTCGGCTCTGTAGGATTTTTTCTGGAAGCTTCCCCAGAATGACTAGCATTCTGTCCAAATAGTCGGGCGGAATATCTGTAGTCGTTGTTTGTTCGTCAATCATGTGACGCCGCCTCAGTCGGGGTTGGCCCTGCGTTCTCTACAGCACGAGCCAGCCCTGATATGCCCTCGCTCCAAAAGTCTTCGTCCTCCAGATTTTTTTCGAGTCCTTTCTCCAGAGTCTCCAGCACAGCGCGAGGATTGCTCAAAGCCAGTCGTTGCAGCATGCGCGATTGATCGGGTGTCCACTTGTCCACCCGTTCGCCAGCCGTCATTTGCACGAATTCGGGAAGCGCTGCAGGCTCGATGCCCTCATCCCATTCTGTATCCCCAGCGGGACCAGAATAGATTACAAATTCATCACTTTGATCTTCAGGCGGAGAATACGGAAACCTCTCCTTAAGAGCCGAGAACCGTGAGGCCACAGTCTGAGGAAGCGTTACGCCACCTTGCTCAAGTTTGCTCAGATACTTGGTGATGATACGATCTCTAAACTCACGCCAGTCGCTATTGGACATTTCACGATATCGTTTTCGATCCGGCCCCTTGAGCATCGCACGGCAAAGGCGCGACACTTGGCTTGTGTTCCAGTGCCTCACGCGCTCCCGAAGATACACGTTTACTTCGCGAGTCGTATCGAGTGCCCAAAGCCATCGCGCGCCGTTGGTCAGCAACAGCTCTAGCGCCGACCGATCCTGCGTTGATCCACATCTATTCGCTGCATAAAGGAACAGCCTCTTGAATAACGGGTAGCTTTGTTGGGCCCAAAATTTTGCAATCTCGTTGGCACCTTCAGCGTCTGCGTCCAGCCGTCTATCGAATGCTGTTCGGAGCAGAAAGACCAGTTGCCCAAAATCACGCACGAATTCGTTTTGCTCGTGGGGAGAAATAGACGGAATTGAATACCCACTAAGATCTTGTTCATCTGATGCTTTCTCGACAAGAGAGAGCCAGTCCAATCCGGACTTTACCAGTTGGCTAAGTGATTCACAGAGGTTCTCAAGTCCTTCTTGAAGCGCCGGAGTGTTGATAATCTGGCCTACATGGTAGTCCATCTCGTGATTGTGCAACTTGAGCTCGAATTCGAATTGCCCAAAGTAGGTCTCGCTGTGACCTTCAAATTCTCTGAAAATTGATGGTCTTATGGCTAGCTTTGGTGCGACGTGAGTTAGAAATTCGATAGCATCGAAGCGGTTTCTGAGGTCCAAGTTTTCGCGCAGGTTGAACCGATGGCTGGCTGGCAATTGGGACTGGGCGTAGGCATCACTCGTTAAAATGTCCCACAGCCGCTTTTGATTACCGGAAAGAGAGACGCGCGTTAGCGCTCCCCGCAGCCGGTAGTATTCCCACGAAAACTCAGGGTGCGGCACGGCTCCATTTTCAAGAACCCAGTTTACGAGATCCACCGTATCCAGGTGCCATTGCATCCATCTGAGCAGATTTGCCGACACGGGCTTGAGACGGGAAATGCCGTTCCCATTTGTGACTGAGCCCTGATAGCTCGGTTCGAGGACTTTTTCCGTATTGCGTTCGCGTTGTGCCGAAAGCACTCGTAGCTCTGCGGGAGAGTAAGCTTGATCGAGTAGACCGTTCTTGGCGAAATGAACCGCACCGGGTTTGCCGGAGGCTATTTGGTTTGAGTTACGCTGCCACGGATGTGTCGTCCAGCATGGCATAATATCGTTCTTCGGCTTCGGCGGG